>NZ_JANINI010000039.1 GCF_024580145.1 Methyloversatilis sp. XJ19-49 | reverse complement strand
TATTCGATGCCGAAGCTGCGCGGCACGTCCGGCTCGTACAGATTGCGCCCGTCAAAGATCACCGGCTGCTTGAGCGTCGTCCGGATCCGCTCGAAGTCCGGGCTGCGGAATTCCTTCCACTCGGTCACGATCACCAGCGCGTCAGCCCCTTCCAGCGCGTCCATCGGCTTTTCGGCGTAGGTCAGCCGCGCCTCCTCGCCGTAGATGCGCTGCGTCTCCGTCATCGCAACCGGGTCATACGCCGTGATCGTCGCACCACGCCTGAACAGCTCGCCGATGATCACCCGGCTCGGGGCTTCGCGCATGTCGTCGGTGTTGGGCTTGAACGCCAGGCCCCACAGCGCGAAACGACGCCCTGACAGGTCTTCGCCGAACCTCGCCACGATCTTGTCCACCAGCACCATCTTCTGCGCATCGTTGGCGTCTTCGACCGCCTGCAGCACCTTCAGCACCTGCCCCTCGTCGCGCGCGGTGCGGATCAGCGCCTTCACGTCCTTCGGAAAGCAGCTGCCGCCATAGCCGCAACCGGCGTACAGGAAGTGGTAGCCGATGCGCGGGTCGCTGCCGATGCCCTGGCGCACCATTTCGATGTCCGCGCCCATGCGGTCGGCCAGCAGCGCCAGCTCGTTCATGAAGCT
>NZ_JANINI010000038.1 GCF_024580145.1 Methyloversatilis sp. XJ19-49 | reverse complement strand
GTTTTCGGCGATGTCCAACACTGCGGTCGAGCGGAACGCCCAAAGCTGCGCTTTGGGTACCCTGCGCGGCTACGCCGCTCCGGCGTCCTCTCACCTACGGCGTTGAACATCACCGGTGCTGTCGTCGCATGCAGCAGGTCAAGTTTGAAGCGAATCACGAAGGCCGCCACCGGGCCGAGTCGCGGATCGAAGTTCATCCGTCTGGCAGGCAGGACAGCGCCCCTTGTTGCGCCATGCGTGTGTGCTAGTGTTTCGAGGCATTGAGGGCGGCAGCCGGTAGCGAGCGCGGTTTGCCGTTTGGGTCAGATCAAGGTCGAAAGGTAGCGGCTTCGCTATGCACAACGCACGTTCGTTCCAGTTTTCGGCGATGTCCAACACTTCGGTCGAGCGGACCGCCCAAAGCTGCGCTTTGGGTACCCTGCGCGGCTACGCCGCTCCGGCGTCCTCTCACCTACGGCGTTAGGCGTACATGGGCAAACTGTTCGCTGCAGCAATCGCTGGAGCCGCAATCACCGCTGCAATCGGTTATTTCGCTCTTCGTCCGCCCTTTCGCAGCAACTACCTTGCTATCGGTGCAGCGAACGGCGCCATTGACGCACAATGGGAAATGGCCAATCGTATGCAGCGCGAGTTTTCGCCACTGCCGTCATCGTGCGTGATCCAATCCGGCCTCTTCCAGGTCAAGAGCACATCCGTATATGTCGTCTCCTGCAACGGCACCAAGTCCATCTTGGTCAAGGAGTAGCTTTGGGCCCGTCAGCTCTTTCCCTCGTCGGTACACCTAACCCTTCGCTGCACCGGAAGTGCTACAGCGGGCTTCGCCCGCTTCCGCACTCCGGTGAGCTCAAACGTT
>NZ_JANINI010000037.1 GCF_024580145.1 Methyloversatilis sp. XJ19-49 | reverse complement strand
CACTGCCGACCGACGTTGTGCTGCGCGGCGACATCAACGGCGACGGCAAGGTCAACGGGACCGATGTTTCGCTCGTCGCACGCCGGCTGAACCAGACGGCGACCGGCCCGTACGACAAGGCCGACATTAATGGCGACGGCAAGATCACGGCACTGGATACGCGCCTGATCACCACCTTGTGCAGCAAGCCGCGCTGCGCTCCTTGATCACTAAAAACAGGATCTGCACATCATGAAATTCGTCAATGCACTTATTGCTTCGGCGCTGCTGGCCACCGGAGCCGCCCAGGCCCAGGTGGTCACCGCCGTGCCGTCTTCGTCGGAAGTCGCCGTCGGCGACTTCTTCACCGTCGATCTGATTGTGTCCGGTCTGGGCGATGCCACGGTCGGCAGCTTCGACTTCGACTTCATCTACGACCCGTTCGTGATGACGTCGTACGGCGTCGTTTTCGGCGAAGGGCTGGATGTGTTCAGCCTGGGCTCGCTGTTTTCGGTGTCGTCCCAGCCGGGCCTGATCAACATCTTCCAGACCTCGTTCGACACGGTGGAAGACCTGATCGCGCTGCAGCCGGACACGTTCACGCTGGCGACGCTGTCGTTCAAGGCGATCAGCCTGGGCAGCAGTTCGCTGGAAGTGTTCGTGAATGCGATCGGCGATGCCGAAGGCGTGACGCTGCCGGTGGAACTGGGCGCCGGCATGGTGACCGCGGTACCGGAGCCGCAGACGTACGCGATGCTGCTGGCCGGTCTGGGCTTGATCGCACTGTCCGCCCGCCGCCGTCGCGGCTGAACGTTCGCGTCGGAAAGCCTGAACAAGCCCTCCGTGCCGCAAGGCGCGGGGGGCTTTTTCTTTTGCGGTGCGCCCCCTGTGGGCGCGGCAGTCTGTG
>NZ_JANINI010000036.1 GCF_024580145.1 Methyloversatilis sp. XJ19-49 | reverse complement strand
GGCATGGCGAGCCTGCCGCTGCTGATGTCACCGGCGGCGTGGGCGCAGGCGATCCAGGCCGATGGCCGGACGCTGACGACGGTGAGCACGGCCGGAGCGGTGACGGACATCCGGACCGGCACGATTGCGGGCAACTCGGGTTTCAACTCGTTCAACACGTTCAACGTCAATGCTGGGCACACGGCGAACCTGCACGTGCCGAGCGGGGCGGTGAATCTGGTGAACATCGTGCGCGACGCGCGCAGCGACATCCACGGCACGCTGAACGCGATCCGCGACGGGCGCATCGGCGGCAATGTGTTCTTTGCCAACCCGCACGGATTTGTCGTCGGCGCGGGTGGCGTGGTGAATGTGGATTCGCTGTCGGTGAGCACGCCGACGCAGGGCTTCGCGGACCGCTTCTTCGTCAATGGCCGGCCGGACGCAGGCGCGGTCGGTCAGTTGCTCAACGGGACGGCGCCGCTGTCGAGTGCGGCGATCCGCATCGACGGGCGGATCAACGCGGCAGACGGCGTGACGCTGTCGGCGGGCACGGTGAGCGTGGCCGGAGCGGTGCTGACGGGTGCGCGCTTCGAGGGACGGGCGCCGGACTTCACCGACATCGTCAATACGCAGGGTGTGAGCGCGGGCAGCCGGCTGGTCGAGCGGGCGGGGCGCATCTACATTGCGGCGGACGAGGACATCGAAATCGCCGGCACGCTGGATGCGCGCGGCGGCGGTGCGACAGACGGGGGCGAAATCGAGCTTCGGGCCGGGCGCGACATCCTGGTCGACATCGACGCGATGGTGACGGCGGCCGGTGACGGGGCTGATTCGGACGGTGGTCGCGTGTATTCGATGGCCGAGCGCAGTGCGGTCATCCGCAGCGGTGCGGTGATGGATGCGAGTGCCGGGGCGAGCGGCGACGGCGGCTTCGTCGAATTTTCGGCGAAGGACACGGTGGAGCTGGCTGGCGGTCAGTTTCTGGCTGACGGGAGAGCGGGCGGCGCGGCGGGCCTGGTGCTGATCGATCCGCTGAACATCGTGCTCAGCGCGAACCTGCTGCGCGGAGCGGGCGGCTACGCCGGCATTCCGGCCGGGCCGGACAATGGCGTCAGCGTCAC
>NZ_JANINI010000035.1 GCF_024580145.1 Methyloversatilis sp. XJ19-49 | reverse complement strand
ACCGAGTGGAAGGAATTCCGCAGCCCGGACTTCGAGCGGATCCGGACGACGCTCAAGCAGCCGGTGATCTTTGACGGGCGCAATCTGTACGAGCCGGACGTGCCGCGCAGCTTCGGCATCGAATATTCGGCTATTGGGAGAGGCGCTGCCCGATGACAAGACGAACGGGAAGCGTGCTCGGTGTGCCGATTGATATCGTCTCGATGAATGACGCTGCTCATACGATTCTTGACTGGGCCTCTCGTCGTGAATCGCGCTATGTGACGATTTGCAATGCACACGTCGTGGTGACCGCGACGGAGGATCCGGCGTACGGACGCATCATTTCCTGTTCCGACATGGCGACGCCAGACGGCGCACCTGTTGCATGGGTCTTGAGGAAAACGGCGGATCCGACGCAACGTCGTGTCTGTGGCCCGGATCTTACGTGGCTCTTGTGCACCAGAGCACGCGCTGAAAATGTTCCAGTCTATTTCTACGGCGGTAGTGAAACAACATTGTCACGACTTGAAGATAATCTACGCATGCAACTTCCGGAGATACCTCTGGCAGGTTTCGAGTCCCCTCCGTTCAGGCCGTTATCGGAAGATGAGGATGAAAATGTGGTCGCTCGAATCAATGCAAGTGGAGCGGGGATTGTTTTCGTAGGCTTGGGCTGCCCCAAGCAGGAGCGCTGGATGGCTGCTCACCGGGGCCGAGTCAATGCAGTGATGATCGGTGTCGGAGCGGCGTTTGATTTTCATGCCGGAACGGTCAAGCGTGCACCGAAGATTTTTCAGTCGCTTGGACTTGAGTGGCTGCACCGTTTGTGTTCGGAGCCTCGGCGCTTGTGGAAGCGCTATCTCGTTACGAATACGCTTTTTGTCATCGGCGCTCTGCGCCAGCTTCTGCGTTCCTGAAGTTCGGCGTCGGATGCGGTAGTGCTTGATTTCCGGCAAACAGGTAAATCAGAAGGTCGTTGAACACAGCATGAGAGCCCTCCCGGGGCTTTTTTTTTGCTTGTATCAGATTGTAAAAGTTCATTAAAACGGCGCTGCTGCTGCCGTCATATATCTCGTCCCCTGTTCCGAGCAGCCTCTTGTGGTTGCTTGTATCGACGGCCATTCGAGGTTGTCTGCCGGGGAAAATGTATCGGGAGAGGGCAAGCGGCCAAGCTATGCGCCTTTTTTACAATAGTTAGCGTTACTCGGTAGGTGCTTCATGTCAGCTGGTCGTCATCACTTTTTCAAAGTCGCATGTGACCTGTTGTTGGGGTTGCTCCTCCTGAGCATGTCAGCGCTGTCCTTCGGCGCCGGGATCGTCGTGAGGGTTGTTGACCGGCTGAACGAGAGTTATCTGGGTGCGCTGTCGGTGAGTGCGTACGAGAAGCTTGCGGACGGCAGTCTTGTGTGGAGGGCGAAGAGCGATACGGACGCGGAAGGACTGGTGAGGTTCGATCTCGAGGGTCTTGGAGCGGGCCGGGTCTACGTGTTTCGTACGCAGCCGTATGGAAGATGGGTGTACAGCGACGAGATCGTGGAGACGGGCGCATATCGTTTTTACGTTGGACGGTTGCAGATCAGGGTTGTGGATGGAAGCAGCGGTGAAGGTCGGGCGAATCAGGTTGTCGTGCTGCGCAAGTGGTCAGCGGATGGCAATCACACACGGGTGCTGGA
>NZ_JANINI010000034.1 GCF_024580145.1 Methyloversatilis sp. XJ19-49 | reverse complement strand
GAATTCAAGGGCAAGCAGTACATCGGTATCCTGTCGGGTATCGGCGGCTGGGCCGGCATCGGCCTCGCAGCCGGTCTCGAAAAGCCGACCGATGGTCTGGGCGCCGTGGGTGGTTACGCCGAACTGGCCGCCTACACCGAGCTGGGCGGCACGATGACCGTCTTCGCACTGCCGTAATCGTGGGCCACACGGACCGCGCAGACTGCTCATTCCGCAAGGTCTGAGGACCGGCACCGCGTGGAAACGCCGGTGCCGGTTTTCGTTTCCGGACCCGCCGATGCGCCGGAAACACGCGTGACTCACTGATCCGTTCGCGTTGCGCAGTGCAACATATAGCGATTTTCGCCATGTTGCAGCGCGCCACGGGCGAGGCTTCAGACTGCCGCAGAAGCCAATATTGACAACATGGAGCGTTTTAAAACAACTTTGTCAAGTTTAAAATTTTAGGACGAGGCGGGGAAAACTTCCCGCTGTTCAAAAATCGTGTGCTATATCTTCATTACCCCGACGCTCAGTGCCACTTATGGACGTCGCCGGGAATAGCGGCCAAAGCCTTCTACTCGAGGTTTTGGCTTTTTGGTCGGAACGAGGAGGAGCCTATTTCCATGAAGATGAAAACACTGCCCCTGTGGGTCGCTGCACTTGCCATCCCGGGCACCGCATTGGCTAACGCCGATGTCGCCAAGCTGATCAAGGACCCGAAGAACTGGGCCATGCAGGCCGGCAACTTCGAAAACCAGCGCTACAGCAACCTGAACCAGATCAACAAGAAGAATGTGAAGGACATGAAGGTTGCCTGGACCTTCTCGACCGGCGTGTTGCGCGGTCATGAAGGTGGTCCGCTGGTGATCGGTGACACGCTGTTCGTGCACTCGCCCTTCCCCAACAAGGTGTTCGCGATCGACCTGGAAACCCAGAAGATCAAGTGGAAGTACGAGCCGAAGCAGGATCCGTCAGTGATTCCGGTGATGTGCTGCGACACCGTCAATCGTGGTCTCGCCTACGCCGAAGGCAAGGTATTCCTGCAGCAGGCAGACACGACGCTGGTTGCACTCGACTCCAAGTCGGGCAAGGTCCTGTGGTCGGTCAAGAACGGCGATCCGAAGGTTGGCGCAACCAACACGAACGCCCCGCACGTGTTCAAGGACAAGGTCATCACCGGCATTTCCGGCGGTGAATTCGGTGTCCGCGGCTACGTGGCTGCCTACGACATCAACACCGGCAAGCAGGTGTGGAAGGGCTTCAGCACCGGCCCCGACGCCGAAATGCTGATGGACCCGGAAAAGACGATGACCTGGACCAACGGCAAGATGGCGCCGGTGGGCAAGGATTCGTCGATCAAGACCTGGCAGGGTGACCAGTGGAAGATCGGTGGCGGCACGACCTGGGGCTGGTACTCGTACGACCCGCAGGAAAACCTGATGTACTACGGTTCGGGCAACCCCTCGACGTGGAACCCGTCGCAGCGTCCGGGCGACAACAAGTGGTCGATGACCCTGTGGGCACGTGATGTCGACACCGGCATGACCCGTTGGGTGTACCAGATGACCCCGCACGACGAGTGGGACTTCGACGGCATCAACGAAGTCATCCTGGCCGACGTGGACGTCAAGGGCAAGAAGCGCAAGGTTGCGGTTCACTTCGACCGTAACGGTTTCGGCTACACGATGGACCGTGTGACCGGCGAGCTGCTGACCGCTGAAAAGTTCGACCCGAAGGTGAACTGGGCCACGCACGTCGACATGAACACCGGTCGTCCGCAAGTGGTTGCCAAGTACTCGACCCGTCAGAACGGCGAAGATGTGAACAGCAAGGGCATCTGCCCGGCCGCTCTGGGTTCGAAGGACCAGCAGCCCGCTTCGTTCAACCCGAAGAATGGCCTGTTCTACGTGCCGACGAACCACGTCTGCATGGACTACGAGCCGTTCCGTGTTGAATACACCGCCGGTCAGCCGTACGTCGGCGCCACCCTGTCGATGTA
>NZ_JANINI010000033.1 GCF_024580145.1 Methyloversatilis sp. XJ19-49 | reverse complement strand
GGGCAGCGGTCGCGGCGCAGTGGCGTTCGACGGGGCATCGCTGACGAAGCGCGAGGCGGCGAACAGCGAGCCGGTGCTGCCGCGTTCGCGCGGCGGGGCGCTGGGCAAGGTGAGGCGGGTTCAGCCTGCCACCGCTGCGGCGGTCGACGAGGAAGAGTGGGAAGAGTTCTGAACCACCCGCTCACATGGACACGGAACAGTCAGCAACACAGCTTCTGGAGAGACGAATGAGGATGAACTCGCCGGTAACCCAGCGTGAGATCGAGGTGACGGAACGCCACAACATCGTGTCGCGTACCGACCTCAAGGGTCAGATCGTCTATGTGAATCAAGATTTCCTGGAAGTCAGCGGCTTCGAGGAATCCGAGCTGATCGGTCAGCCACACAACATCGTGCGTCATCCTGACATGCCGAAGGAAGCTTTCGAGGACATGTGGCGCTGCCTCAAGGCGCAGCGTCCATGGACCGGCATGGTGAAAAACCGCTGCAAGAACGGCGACCACTACTGGGTGGTCGCGAATGCCACGCCGCTGTTCGAGAACGGTTCGGTATCGGGTTACATGTCGGTGCGCACACGTGCGACGCGCGAACAGATCCAGGTGGCCGAGAAGGCCTATCGCGATTTCCGCGAAGGCAATGCAGCCGGGCTTGTCGTGCGCGACGGAGTGATTGTCAGGAAGGGCTTTTCACCGAAGCGCTTCATCGCCGACCTGAGCGTTCGTGCACGCATGTTTGCCATCATCGGATTCGTCGGCTTGATGATGTTGGCCATTGCCGGTATCGGCATGTATGAAATGAAGCTGACTGAATCGACCCTGCGCGGGGTTTATCACGATCGCGTACTGCCGAGTCAACAGCTCAAGTCAGTGGCTGACATGTATGCGGTGAACATCGTCGACACGGCACACAAGGTACGCAACGGCAACCTCGACTTCGCCGAAGGCTCACGCAGCCTGGCTTTGGCAAACGACACGATAGAGAAAAACTGGAACGCCTACCTCGCCAGCGAAATGACCGGCGAGGAAGCCGCCCTGATTGCGCAGGCAAAGCCGTTGATGGCCACGGCCGATGCGTCGATCGAACGTCTGGCCGCGATCATGCGCAGCAAGGACATGGACGCATTGACGGCTTATACCGTCAGTGACCTGTACCCGGTCATCGATCCCATTTCCGGAAAGATCAGTGAATTGATCGATCTGCAGATCCGGGTGGCCGGTGGCGAGATCCAGCGTGTCCGCGATGAATCTTCGCGCGTCTTCATCATCATTTCGGCGCTGCTGGTCTTTGGCCTCCTGCTGGCCGCGCTGGGCGCCTGGCTGCTGATGCGTGCCATCGTCAGGCCGATCAACGACGTGACCGCCATGCTGCACCGGATGACCGACGGTCAGCTCGATGTGGCGATCGATACCACCCGCCGCGACGAAATGATCGTCATCTTCGACGCAGCCAAGTCGATGAAGATCAAGCTGGGTGCCGACATGGCGGAAGCAAGGCGCGTCGCCAACGAAAACCTGCGCATCCGCGAGGCTCTGGACAGCGTCACGACCAATGTCCGCATCGCCGACAACCACGGTCGCGTCATCTACGCCAACAAGACCCTGCTCGACACATTGCGCCGCACCGAAGCGGAAATCCGCAAGAAGGTGCCGACGTTCTCGGCAGAGCATTTCATCGGCAGCGACATCACGGTGTTCTACGACGATCCGGAAGCGGCACGCCGTCGGCTGGCAGGTCTGTCCGCCACGGTGCAGAGCGAGATCGTCATCGGCGGGCGTCTGTACCGGCTGACCACCAGTCCGATTGTCAACGAAGCCGGGCAGCGTCTGGGGTCGGTCGGCGAATGGCTCGATCGCACCGACGAGGATGCCATCGAAAAGGAAGTGACCGATCTCGTGCAGTCAGCGAGTCGGGGTGACTTCGGCAAGCGACTGTCGGCGGACGGCAAGCAGGGCTTCTTCAAGGCGCTGTCCGACGGGCTCAACGGGCTGGTGGCCCAGGTTTCCGACAGCCTGACCGATCTTGCATCGGTACTCAACGCGATGGCGCAGGGTGACCTGAGCCGCAAGATCGAGCGCGATTACGCGGGGACGTTCGGTCGGCTGAAGGAAGACACGAATACGACGGTGGACAAGCTGCGCGAGGTAGTGGGTCGGATCAAGGATTCGACGGAGGCGATCAACACGGCGGC
>NZ_JANINI010000032.1 GCF_024580145.1 Methyloversatilis sp. XJ19-49 | reverse complement strand
GTCGGCCTTGTCGTACGGGCCGGTCGCCGTCTGGTTCAGCCGGCGTGCGACGAGCGAAACATCGGTCCCGTTGACCTTGCCGTCGCCGTTGATGTCGCCGCGCAGCACAACGTCGGTCGGCAGTGGCGGCGCGCTCGGCGGGACAAAGCGACCCTTGGTGGCCTGTTCGAGTGCGTAGGCCAGCTCAATGAGTCGCGGCTCGCCGAAGCGGCGGCCGGCAAACGACACCCCGGCCGGGATCGGCACGTCGTTCGAAATGACCGAACCGTACGGAATGACGATGCTCGGGTAGCCGGCACGCGCCCACAGACCCGCACTGCCGCTGCCCGAATAGAAGACGGCGTCGTAATCGTCCTCTGTCCCGCGCTCGCCATCCGGTCCATCCAGCGCATCGTTGATGCTGGTGCGCGAATTGATGAAGCCCAGCGTGCGGTCCGCAATGTACTTTGCGGTGTCGGCGCTGCCCGGACTGATATCGAGATTGTTTGATGTGATGAACGTGGTCTGGCCGTACTTGATCGTGTCGGCCGTGGTCAGCGGCAGAGGCGGATCGGCGTTGAACGCGATCAGGTCAGCCAGCGACTGGATCGGAAAACTGTCGGACAGGCTGTCGAAGTAAAGATTGACGTCACGTTTCTGGCCGTAGTTCAGGACGCCGGGCGCATTTGCCCCCGGCAGACTGGAACCCCTGATGTCCACCGTCGCACCCAGGTCACGCATCTTCGCAATAGCCGAGTTCATGATATCGGCACGATTGTTCGGGATCGTGGCCACGAGAATGCGCGCGCCAGCCAGCCCATCGGCCTTCAGGAAGGGGGTGTAGTCGTCGAAGCAGTTGCCCGGTTCGAGACATTCCAGGGTCGCATCGTCGCTGGGGTCGTAACCGGCGATCACACCAAGCAGGATCGCGGCGTCCGTCACGGTGCGCGTCATCGGGCCGGCGGTGTCCTGGTCGGCGGTGATCGGGATGATGCCGTCGCGACTCACCAGACCGACGGTCGGCTTGATGCCGACGATGCCGTTGGCGTTCGATGGGCTCAGGATGGAGCCCGATGTTTCGGTACCGATCGTCAGCGCGACCAGATTGGCGGCGGCCGCAATGCCGGAGCCGGAACTGGAGCCGCTCGGATTGAGCAGCGGTCGGCCGTCCGGAGTGGTGGTCGACGGGCGCGTGTCGTACGGGTTGTAACCGTAGCCACCCAGATTGCTGAAGCCGGACACACCGCCGCTGGTCATGAAGTTGGCGAATTCGCTCAGCGTGGCCTTGCCGATGATGATGGCGCCGGCCTCGCGCATCTTTCGGGTGATGAAAGCGTCGTCCGGCGGAATCGAATCCTTCAGCGCCACGGCACCACCGGTGGTCGGCATATCGTAAGTGTCGATGATGTCCTTCAGCAGGATCGGCACGCCGTACAGCGGACCGACTGTCGTGTTGGGCGCGAAACGGGCTGCGTCCAGCGCCTTGGCCGTGTTGACGGCTTCGGGATTCACGTAGATGTAGGAATTGAGCTTCGGACCGCNCGCGAAACGGGCTGCGTCCAGCGCCTTGGCCGTGTTGACGGCTTCGGGATTCACGTAGATGTAGGAATTGAGCTTCGGACCGCCGTCGTCATACGCTGCGACGCGGGCCAGATACATATTGATCAGTTGTTCTGCGGACAGAAGCCTCGACTGGAAGGCTTCCTGGATTTGCGGCACCGTTGCCTCGATCAGACTGAACTGCTTCGGCGCGGTTTGCGCCACGGCGTTGAATGCGGCCACATTGCCGATCAGCGCCATTGCAGTTGCCAATATCTTTCTCTTCATCAGGGGACCTCTCCTAGATAGAACGGTTGATAACGGGCAACTCTGTTTTTTCATCCTTTTTGTAAGGACATGTAGCAGCAGCACAAACTGGTCCACAGCTGGAAATCCATTTTTTTCCGCGGCTTGCGTCGTTTTTTCGACTCTATCCAATTGAAAGTTTGGGCGCTTTGTATGCACCGCAAGCGATGCACCGAACAGGTGCCCCCCGGGAATAAATCACGAGTGGTGCGCAGGCACAGGCGGTGACCCATGCGGGTGCGCAGGTGTTCGGCACAGCGGGCGATTCTTCGGGCAGAGAGCATGGGTGCTGTGCTTTTTTAGGAACGGCGGCGGTTTTGTGGGAGCAATGGCCTGTGGGAGCGGCGGCCTCGCCGCGATCGGCGCGTTGATCAACGATCATCGCGGCATCAATCGCGGCGAGGGCGGAGCGAGGGATTAAGCGAGCACTGCTCGCCGCCCGCAGAGCCGGCCGGCCATGCAGGGCCGGCAGTGGATCGCCGCTCCCACAAGGGCCGCTCCTGCAGGCCGCCGCTCCTGCACAGACTGCCGCGCCCACAGGGGGCGCACCGCAAAAGAAAAAGCCCCCCGCGCCTTGCGGCACGGAGGGCTTGTTCAGGCTTTCCGACGCGAACGTTCAGCCGCGACGGCGGCGGGCGGACAGT
>NZ_JANINI010000031.1 GCF_024580145.1 Methyloversatilis sp. XJ19-49 | reverse complement strand
CAGACGCTGGTGGCGCGCGGCCTCGCGCGCTCGCGCACCGTCGCACAGGCGATGATCGCGGCCGGCCGTGTCGCGTGGCTGTCGGCGGCCGGCCGTGTGATCGTCACCCGGCCGTCGCAGGACATTCCGGCGCACATCGAACTGGTGGTCGAAGCCAGCGAAGACGATCGCTTCGTGTCTCGCGGCGGCCTGAAGCTGGCTGGCGCGCTGGCGCACACCCGGCTGTCGGTGGCCGATGCGGTCTGTCTGGATGTCGGTCAATCCACCGGCGGCTTCACCGACTGCCTGCTGCAGGCGGGTGCAGCACGCGTGGTCGGCGTCGATGTCGGCCACGGACAGCTCGACGCGCGGCTGCGCGGCGATGCGCGCATGACCTGCATCGAGCACGTCAACGCCCGTACGCTTGACGCCGCCGCGCTCGGCCGTCACCTGCCTGACGGGGGCTTCGATCTGGTGGTGTGCGACGCCAGCTTCATTTCGCTGACGCTGCTGTTGCCGCAGTGGCCCGCGTTGCTCAAACCGGCCGGACAGGTGCTTGCGCTGGTCAAGCCGCAGTTCGAACTCGGGCCGGAGGCGCTCGGAAAGGGCGGCATCGTGCGCGATGCGGCACAATACGCGCCCCTGGAGGTGCATCTGCGCACGTTCGCCGAGGCGAGCGGTCTCAACGCACTGGATTATTTCGACAGCCCGATCACCGGCGGCGACGGCAACCGCGAGTTTTTCATGTTCGCCATGAAGCCGCCCGGAACAGACCACGATGAATGACTCGACCCCGCGCGTGTGCAGCGTTGAATTCTTTCCGCCCGCGACCGACGAGGGCGCGGAAAAGCTGCGCGCCACGCGTCGCCAGCTGCGCCAGCTCAACCCAGCCTTCTTTTCGGTCACCTACGGCGCCGGCGGCACCACGCGCGACCGCACGCTGGAAACCGTGCTCGAAATGCAGGCCGAAGGCCTGAATGCGGCGCCCCATCTGTCGTGCATCGGTTCGACGCGCGACAACATACGTCAGCTGCTGCAGCGCTACCAGGCAGAAGGCATCCACCACATGGTGGCACTGCGCGGTGACCTGCCGTCCGGCGTGGTCGATCCGGGCGACCTGCGCTACGCTAACGAACTGGTGGAATTCGTGCGCGCGGAAACCGGCGACTGGTTCCATATCGAGGTGGCGGCCTACCCGGAGGTACATCCGCAGGCGCGCAGCGCCGAGAAGGACCTGCAGGCTTTCGTCGGCAAGATGAAGGCGGGCGCCGATTCGGCCATCACGCAGTACTTCTACAACACCGACGCCTACTTCGCCTTCGTTGATGATGCCCGCGCAATGGGCGTCGATGCACCGATCTACCCGGGCATCATGCCGATCGCCAACTTTTCGAAGATTTCACGCTTTTCCGAAGCCTGCGGCGCAGAAATCCCGCGCTGGATGCGGCGCAAGTTCGAAGGTTTCGGCGATGATGCAGCATCGGTCCGCGCCTACGGGCTGGACGTCATCACCACACTGTGCGAGCGCCTGCTGGCCGGCGGCGCGCCGGGGCTGCACTTCTACACGCTGAATCAGGCCGGGCTCACCTCCACCATCTGGCAGCGGCTCGGTCTCTGAGGTTCGTCATCACATCATGCGCATCTTTTCCGTCCTTGCCCTGATCATCGCGCTGCTCGGCGGCTACACCTGGGTCGTGCTCAGCTGGAGCTACTCCACCGGCGAGCGCGCCGGCTATGTTCAGAAGTTTTCCAACAAGGGCTGGTTCTGCAAGACCTGGGAAGGCGAACTGGCCATGGTGACCATGCCCGGCACGCTGACCGAAAAGTTCGAATTCAGCGTGCGCGACGCCGTAGTTGCGAAGCAGTTGAACGAAAGCATGGGCCAGCGCGTGTCGCTGCACTACGAACAGCACATCGGTGTGCCGACCAGCTGCTTTGGCGAAACCCAGTATTACGTCAGTTCGGTGCGCGTGGTCGAAGTGAGCGAGGTGGAACGCCGACTGATGCAGCAGGCGCCTATCGTCACGCCTGCGCCTGCCCCGGCAGCCGCCCCGGCTGCGCTGGCGCAGTGACGCGTTCGCCGCGCGGGCTGGCCTTCCTGCTGGCCGGCCTGTCCGCCATCGGTCCGTTCGCGATCGACACGTATCTGCCGGCCTTCCCGGCGATCGCCGCCGATCTGGGCGCAACGCCGGTCCAGGTTCAGCAGACGCTGACCGTCTATCTCGGCTTCTTCGCGCTGATGACCTTGTGGCACGGCGCACTGGCCGATGCGCTGGGCCGGCGCCGCGTGGTGCTGTGGATGATGGCGATGTTCTTCGCCACCTCGGTTGGCTGCGCCATGGCGACCAGCATCGAACAACTCTGGCTGGCGCGCGCGCTGGCCGGCATGTGCGCCGGTGCCGGAATGGTGATCGGCCGCGCCATCGTGCGCGACCTGTTCGATGGCGCGCAGGCGCAGCGGCTGATGAGCACCATCCAGCTGCTGTTCGCGCTGGCACCGGCCGCGGCGCCCATCATCGGCGGCTGGGTGTTCGGCCTGTTCGGCTGGCGCGCCACCTTCTGGTTCCTCGCCGCCTACGCGGGGGTGCTGTGGGTCGCCTGTTTCATCTGGCTGCCGGAAACACTCGACCCGGCGCACCGGCGCAGCCTGCATCCGGTCAAGCTCGGTCGCGACTACGCGCACATGTTCGCCCATCCGGCGTTGATCGCGCTGGTGCTTGCGGTATCGATGAATTTCGCCGGCTTCTTCCTGTACGTGCTGTCTGCGCCGGCCTTCCTGATGGACCACCTCGGCGTATCGCCGCAGGGCTTCGCCTGGCTGTTCGGCCCGACCGTGGCCGGCATGATGACCGGCTCGTGGATATCCCGCCGGCTGGCCGGACGCATGGCGCCCATGGTGCAGCTCAAGCTGGCCTATACCATCATGATCGCGGCCGCCTTCGCCAACGTCGCGCTCAATCTGGCGACCACGGCCAGTCTGCCCTGGGCGGTGCTGCCCATCGCGCTGTACAACATCGGTCAGGCGATCGCGATGCCCACACTGTCGCTGCTGGCGCTCGATCTGTTTCCGAAGTCGCGCGGCATGGTGTCGAGCTGCCAGGGTTTTGCCCAGTCACTGACCAATGCACTGGCGGCCGGTCTGGTCGTGCCGCTGCTGTGGGGTGAGCCGCTGCATCTCGCGGTCGGCATGGCCGGCTTCATCTTCGTCGGCTGGNTGGCGGCCGGTCTGGTCGTGCCGCTGCTGTGGGGTGAGCCGCTGCATCTCGCGGTCGGCATGGCCGGCTTCATCTTCGTCGGCTGGCTAGCCTGGATGCGCTACCGCTCGCTACAGCCCTGACGGGCGTGGCCCCGGTTTTGTGGGAGCGGCGGCCTCGCCGCGATACGCACTCTGCACAACGATGGTCGCTGCACGATCGCGGCGAGGCCGCCGCTCCCACAGTCCTGCGCTTGAGGGCTTGCCGGGGGCTGTGGCCGCCGCTCCCACAAAAACGCCGCCGCTCCCGCCGCCCGGCAACCGCGTCTGCGCCAAGCCTTGCGCACCCGCTTGGGTCACCGACAGTGCGTGCGCACCACCTGTGATTTATTCCCGGTATGCACCCCTTCGGTGCAGAAGCTGTCGTGCATACAAAACCCCATTCTTATCAGCTGGATGGAGTCAAAAAAAACTCATAAATTATTGAAATAAGTGAAGTTTCATCGTGGACTGGTTCGTGCATACGGTTGTCGCCCCCGCATCCGGGGCGACAACCGGAGTCGTTCATCTTCAACCATCCATTCTGGAGACGTCCGCGATGAAGAGAAAGATATTGGCAACTGCAATGGCGCTGATCGGCAATGTGGCCGCATTCAACGCCGTGGCGCAAACCGCGCCGAAGCAGTTCAGTCTGATCGAGGCAACGGTGCCGCAAATCCAGGAAGCCTTCCAGTCGAGGCTTCTGTCCGCAGAACAACTGATCAATATGTATCTGGCCCGCGTCGCAGCGTATGACGACGACGGTCCGAAGCTCAATTCCTACATCTACGTAAATCCGGAAGCGGCCAACACCGGCAAGGAACTGGACGCAGCGCGTTTCGCACCGAACACCACGGTGGGGCCGCTGTACGGCGTGCCGGTCCTGCTGAAGGACATCATCGACACTTACGATATGCCGACCACTGGCGGCGCCTGGGCGCTGAAGGACTCGGTGCCGTCCGACGACGCCTTCATCACCCGGAAAATTCGCGAGGCCGGCGGCATCATCATCGGCAAGGCGACCCTGACGGAATTTGCGAACTTCATCGGCCAGGGCTTGCCTGGGGGCTACAGTGGGTTCGGCGGATATGGCTTCAACCCGTACAACCCTGTGCCACTGCCAGGCGGCGACGGTCGTCCGCTGCTGAGTCCGCGCGGTTCCAGCGCCGGCTCGGGCATTGCCGCCGCAGCCAACCTTTCCGCACTGACCATTGGCACCGAAACATCGGGGTCCATCCTGGGGCCGTCCGAAGCAAATGGCATAGTAGGTATCAAGCCAACAGTCGGTCTGGTCAGTCGTGACGGCATCATCCCGATCACGGCCGATCAGGACACCGCCGGCCCGATGACCCGCACCGTGACCGATGCGGCCATCCTGCTTGGTGTGATCGCCGGCTACGACCCCAGCGACGATGCGACCCTTGAGTGTCTTGAACCGGGGAATTGCTTCGATGACTACACGCCTTTCCTGAAGGCCGATGGTCTGGCTGGCGCGCGCGTTGCAGTACCACCCTTCCCGGATAGCCGGGCGGCGATCATGAACGACGCCATCGCGAAAATGGAGGCATTGGGCGCCACCGTCGTGAGAATTCCGACCGTTGCAGGCGCCAACGCGCCGGGCATCCTGAACTACGGCCAGAAGCGCGACGTGAACGCCTACCTGGCCAGCCTGCCGCCCAGTTTCCCCATCCGTTCGTTGTCAGACCTGATCGCGTTCAACGAAAACCCTCCCGCACCGCTCACCACGGCCGACACGATCAAATATACGCAGGCGCAGTTCATCAGGTCCAATGCGCTCGACATCAGCCCGGGCAGCGCCGACACCCTGCAATACATTGCCGATCGCACGTTGGGGTACGTCAATTCACGCACCAATATCAATAACGCGCTCAATGGTCCGGACGGCGAAGAGGGTACCGAGGACGATTTCGACGCCATCGTCTTCTCGGGGACCGGTGGATCGGGTACATGGGCCCGCGCAGGCTATCCGACGGTCATCATCCCTTACGGGTTCGTCGAGCAGGATGGCGCCCAGATCCCGTCCGGGGTGTCGTTTGCCGGCCGTCGTTTCGGCGAGCCGCGGCTGATCGAACTGGCCTACTCGCTCGAACAGGCATCGATGGGGCGCAAGCCGCCGTTCAGCGCCCCAGCACTGCCGACCGACGTTGTGCTGCGCGGCGACATCAACGGCGACGGCAAGGTCAACGGGACCGATGTTTCGCTCGTCGCACGCCGGCTGAACCAGACGGCGACCGGCCCGTACGACAAGGCCGAC
>NZ_JANINI010000030.1 GCF_024580145.1 Methyloversatilis sp. XJ19-49 | reverse complement strand
GCCGGATTGATGACGGCGATGCGTTGCGCCATTGCTTCGGTCTTGGGCATGCCGAGTGTGGGCACGAGCGCCTGAATCTGTCGGTTGATGTTCGACTCGGCAACGTGGTCGAGATCGGCAATTGCGATGCGGCCAACGCCACTTCTTGCGAGCGCTTCGGTTGCCCAGGATCCCACGCCGCCGACGCCGACCACGAGTACGGCGGCCCGGTCGAGTGCCCCGTGCGCGCCCAGCCCGTACAGGCGATCAACTCCGGAGAAGGCGCGCGGCGTTGCTGGGTCGTCGTGTATCGATTTCATGGGGGCACCCCGGTTAAGGCGCCGAAATTGGCGTTGTTATATGGATTGCGTCGTGAGGGATTGGAAACACGAACGCCCGATCACATGGGGATGTGATCGGGCGTTTTGTGTTGATGCGTAGGGTAGCCTGGCACTGACCTACTTTCGCGAGCGTAGTACTCACTATCATTGGCGCGGCTGCGTTTCACGGTCCTGTTCGGGATGGGAAGGGGTGGTTCCACAGCGCTATGTGCACCAGGCTGAAGCTTGTCATGGAGGGGTTTTGGCCCGCCATGTGGAAGAAGTAAAGGATGGTGTGATTGTGCGCGAGGCACTTTTGAATTTTAAGTATAGCCGCGGTGTTGAGCACACGGTTATAGGGTCAAGCCGCACGGGCAATTAGTACTGGTTAGCTTAATGCATTACTGCACTTCCACACCCAGCCTATCAACGTGGTGGTCTTCCACGACCCTTCAGGGGGATCAAGTCCCCGGGAAGTCTCATCTTGAGGCGAGTTTCGCGCTTAGATGCTTTCAGCGCTTATCTCTTCCCTACTTAGCTACCCGGCGATGCCACTGGCGTGACAACCGGTACACCAGAGGTAAGTCCACTCCGGTCCTCTCGTACTAGGAGCAGGTCCCCTCAAACTTCCAGCGCCCACGGCAGATAGGGACCAAACTGTCTCACGACGTTTTAAACCCAGCTCACGTACCACTTTAAATGGCGAACAGCCATACCCTTGGGACCGGCTACAGCCCCAGGATGTGATGAGCCGACATCGAGGTGCCAAACTCCGCCGTCGATGTGAACTCTTGGGCGGAATCAGCCTGTTATCCCCAGAGTACCTTTTGTCCGTTGAGCGATGGCCCTTCCATACAGAACCACCGGATCACTATGTCCTGCTTTCGCACCTGCTCGACGTGTCAGTCTCGCAGTCAAGCTCGCTTTTGCCATTGCACTTTAGGTACGATGTCCGACCGTACCAAGCGAACCTTCGAACTCCTCCGTTACCTTTTAGGAGGAGACCGCCCCAGTCAAACTGCCTGCCATGCACGGTCCCCGATCCGGATTCACGGACCTAGGTTAGAACCTCAACGACACCAGGGTGGTATTTCAAGGTTGGCTCCACGTGATCTGGCGACCACGTCTCACTGCCTCCCACCTATCCTACACAAGTCCCGTCAAAGTCCAATGCAAAGCTACAGTAAAGGTTCATGGGGTCTTTCCGTCTAGCCGCGGGGAGATTGCATCTTCACAAACATTTCAACTTCGCTGAGTCCCAGGAGGAGACAGTGTGGCCATCGTTACGCCATTCGTGCAGGTCGGAACTTACCCGACAAGGAATTTCGCTACCTTAGGACCGTTATAGTTACGGCCGCCGTTTACCGGGGCTTCGATCAAGAGCTTGCACCCCATCACTTAACCTTCCGGCACCGGGCAGGCGTCACACCCTATACGTCCACTTTCGTGTTTGCAGAGTGCTGTGTTTTTATTAAACAGTCGCAGCCACCGATTCTCTGCGACCCCTTTCCGCTCCGTCCGCGAGGGACTTCACGTACGAGGGGCATACCTTCTCCCGAAGTTACGGTATCAATTTGCCGAGTTCCTTCTCCTGGGTTCTCTCAAGCGCCTGAGAATTTTCATCCTGCCCACCTGTGTCGGTTTGCGGTACGGTCACTCCATGACTGAAGCTTAGAGGCTTTTCTTGGAAGCGTGGTATCTAGCACTTCGGACCACGTGGGTCCTCGTCATCACATCTCGGCTAAGCCGCGCGGATTTGCCTACGCAGCACGCCTACCTGCTTAAACCGGGACTTCCAACACCCGGCTGCTATAACCTTCTCCGTCCCCCCATCGCATCATGGACTGGTACAGGAATATTGACCTGTTTCCCATCGACTACGCCTTTCGGCCTCGCCTTAGGAGCCGACTCACCCTACGCCGATGAACGTTGCGTAGGAAACCTTGGGCTTTCGGCGAGCGGGCCTTTCACCCGCTTTATCGCTACTCATGTCAGCATTCGCACTTCTGATATCTCCAGCATCCGTTACCAGACACCTTCGCAGACTTACAGAACGCTCCCCTACCATATGTCTTACGACATATCCGCAGCTTCGGCTCGTGGCTTGAGCCCCGTTACATCTTCCGCGCAGGACGACTCGACCAGTGAGCTATTACGCTTTCTTTAAAGGATGGCTGCTTCTAAGCCAACCTCCTGGCTGTCTATGCCTTCCCACCTCGTTTTCCACTTAGCCACGCATTGGGGGCCTTAGCTGGCGGTCTGGGTTGTTTCCCTCTTGACGATGGACGTTAGCACCCACCGTCTGTCTCCCATGCTCGCACTTCTCGGTATTCGGAGTTTGCTATGGCGGGGTAGATCGCAATGACCCCCCCAACCATTACAGTGCTCTACCCCCGAGAGTGATACATGAGGCACTACCTAAATAGTTTTCGGGGAGAACCAGCTATTTCCAAGTTTGTTTAGCCTTTCACCCCTATCCACAGCTCATCCCCTAATTTTTCAACATTAGTGGGTTCGGACCTCCAGTACCTGTTACGGCACCTTCATCCTGGCCATGGATAGATCACTTGGTTTCGGGTCTACGTCCAGCAACTGAATCGCCCTATTCAGACTCGCTTTCGCTACGCCTCCCCTATTCGGTTAAGCTCGCTACTGAACGTAAGTCGCTGACCCATTATACAAAAGGTACGCAGTCACCCCTTGCGAGGCTCCCACTGTTTGTATGCATGCGGTTTCAGGATCTATTTCACTCCCCTCCCGGGGTTCTTTTCGCCTTTCCCTCACGGTACTGGTTCACTATCGGTCGATCACGAGTATTTAGCCTTGGAGGATGGTCCCCCCATCTTCAAACAGGATTTCACGTGTCCCGCCCTACTTGTCGCACGCTCAGACCCGCCACTTACTTTTCACATACGGGACTATCACCCTGTATCGTCGGACTTTCCAGACCGTTTTGTTAAGTAAATGGTTTAGTCGTGCAGGCTACTCCCAGTTCGCTCGCCACTACTTTGGGAATCTCGGTTGATTTCTATTCCTCGAGCTACTTAGATGTTTCAGTTCGCTCGGTTCGCTTCCGCTGACCTATGTATTCAGTCAGGGATGACCCTTGCGGGCCGGGTTTCCCCATTCGGACATCGGGGGATCAAAGCTCCATTGCCAGCTCCCCCCCGCTTTTCGCAGGCTTGCACGTCCTTCATCGCCTGTGATCGCCAAGGCATCCACCACATGCACTTATTCACTTGACCCTATAACGCTGTACTCGACTTGCGTCTTGCCCCGCGTTACAGATCATTCTCAAGCGCTCGCGCTATCAATCCCGCCGCTGGTTCAAAGTGGCGGGACGATGCAATCACTACCCATGAGATGCCGGCGCGGTTGAAACGCCGACATCCCTTTACTTCTTCCAAATTTTTAAAGATCAAGATTCCATGCACCCTTGCGGGTGAGGTCTGGACAGTATTTCTACATTCCACGCCTCACACTCAAACGCACATCAAGCAACAACAGACACTGACCCACCTGGTAACTGTCTGACCAACCAGTTTGTGGTGGAGGATGACGGGATCGAACCGACGACCCCCTGCTTGCAAAGCAGGTGCTCTCCCAGCTGAGCTAATCCCCCATTACCGCACAGTACTTCTGCAGGCAATCTGGTGGGTCTGGTTGGGTTCGAACCAACGACCCCCGCCTTATCAAGACGGTGCTCTAACCAGCTGAGCTACAGACCCGGTAATCCCAGGGTCGGGTGCTCACACTGCGAACTCATCACGATTTAACGTAACTTGCCCGAGCTCCTTGCCCTTGTTGCTTGAAACAGCCGATAGGTTGTGGACACGACACGATTGTGACTCTAGAAAGGAGGTGATCCAGCCGCACCTTCCGATACGGCTACCTTGTTACGACTTCACCCCAGTCATGAATCTCACCGTGGCGACCGCCCCCCTTGCGGTTAGGCTAGCCTCTTCTGGTGAAACCCACTCCCATGGTGTGACGGGCGGTGTGTACAAGACCCGGGAACGTATTCACCGCGGCATGCTGATCCGCGATTACTAGCGATTCCGACTTCACGCAGTCGAGTTGCAGACTGCGATCCGGACTACGATCGGCTTTCTGGGATTGGCTCCACCTCGCGGCTTGGCAACCCTCTGTACCGACCATTGTATGACGTGTGAAGCCCTACCCATAAGGGCCATGAGGACTTGACGTCATCCCCACCTTCCTCCGGTTTGTCACCGGCAGTCTCATTAGAGTGCTCTTGCGTAGCAACTAATGACAAGGGTTGCGCTCGTTGCGGGACTTAACCCAACATCTCACGACACGAGCTGACGACAGCCATGCAGCACCTGTGTTACGGCTCTCTTTCGAGCACCCCCACCTCTCAGCAGGGTTCCGTACATGTCAAGGGTAGGTAAGGTTTTTCGCGTTGCATCGAATTAATCCACATCATCCACCGCTTGTGCGGGTCCCCGTCAATTCCTTTGAGTTTTAATCTTGCGACCGTACTCCCCAGGCGGTCGACTTCACGCGTTAGCTGCGGTACTCAATGAGTCTCCTCACCGAACACCTAGTCGACATCGTTTAGGGCGTGGACTACCAGGGTATCTAATCCTGTTTGCTCCCCACGCTTTCGTGCATGAGCGTCAGTATTGGCCCAGGGGGCTGCCTTCGCCATCGGTGTTCCTCCACATCTCTACGCATTTCACTGCTACACGTGGAATTCCACCCCCCTCTGCCATACTCTAGCCGTGCAGTCACAAGCGCAGTTCCCAGGTTAAGCCCGGGGATTTCACACCTGTCTTACACAACCGCCTGCGCACGCTTTACGCCCAGTAATTCCGATTAACGCTCGCACCCTACGTATTACCGCGGCTGCTGGCACGTAGTTAGCCGGTGCTTCTTCTTCAGGTACCGTCATTAACGCGCTATGTTAGAGCGCGCCGTTTCGTTCCTGCCGAAAGAGCTTTACAACCCGAAGGCCTTCTTCACTCACGCGGAATGGCTGGATCAGGGTTGCCCCCATTGTCCAAAATTCCCCACTGCTGCCTCCCGTAGGAGTCTGGGCCGTGTCTCAGTCCCAGTGTGGCTGGTCGTCCTCTCAGACCAGCTACAGATCGTCGCCTTGGTAGGCCTTTACCCCACCAACTAGCTAATCTGACATCGGCCACTCCAATCGCGCGAGGTCCGAAGATCCCCCGCTTTCTCCCTCAGGACGTATGCGGTATTAGCACTTCTTTCGAAGTGTTATCCCCCACGACTGGGTATGTTCCGATGTGTTACTCACCCGTTCGCCGCTCGCCGCCAGGTTGCCCCGCGCTGCCGCTCGACTTGCATGTGTAAAGCATTCCGCCAGCGTTCAATCTGAGCCAGGATCAAACTCTTCAGTTTAATTCCCAAAACTCAACAGAATTCACAGGTATAAGCTTTCGCTTAAAACCTTTGATTCGTATGAGCACTTCAATTTAGTTGTCATGCGCGCTTCCATCACCCCAGGTTCCCCCGAAACGACATCTACACGCCGTTACAACCATGCCGTGCCCACACCTATCGGCTGTTTGTGTTTTTAAAGAGCTTCGCTGC
>NZ_JANINI010000003.1 GCF_024580145.1 Methyloversatilis sp. XJ19-49 | reverse complement strand
CTTCAATTTAGTTGTCATGCGCGCTTCCATCACCCCAGGTTCCCCCGAAACGACATCTACACGCCGTTACAACCATGCCGTGCCCACACCTATCGGCTGTTTGTGTTTTTAAAGAGCTTCGCTGCATTTCGTGCAGCACAGAAACGAGACTGTAACACAACTTCGATTCTGCGACAACTTATTCTCTTAATCTCACCACCATTTATTCGGTGGTTGCGGGGACAGGATTTGAACCTGTGACCTTCGGGTTATGAGCCCGACGAGCTGCCAGACTGCTCCACCCCGCGTTCGAGAGAAAAAGATTATGACTGTTCGAATCAGTAACGTCAACCCCGTCTGATAGATTTGCTATTGATGACGGGACCACGCACATCCGCATTGATCCTGCGGCGACGCTGGAGACATCAGGGGTACACATGCGGACGTCCGACCACCCAGACATACATATATAGGCGAATGAAAAGAAGCTACCTAAGAAAACACAGGCACCGGATCGAGCTTGGGGTAATCGTGGCTACGGCGGCCGTTACATTCGTCGCAAGCTCGCAGGCAGAGCTTTATGAGCGCTTCCACACGCTGCTCACACGTTATGAAGTTATCCAGGCGGATGAGCTGTTCATTGCGCTGCTTGGTCTGACGGTCGCGCTGACGCTTTTTTCAGTCATGCGGTGGCGCGATGCGCGACATGAGCTGGCCTCGCGTGTTGCCGCGGAAAGGCGACTGAAACGACTTGCCACCCGGAACCGAGAATTGGCACAGGCGTTGATCGGACTTCAGGAGGCCGAGCGTCGGCGCTTTGCGCACGAGCTTCATGATCACTTCGGCCAGTGTTGCAACGCGATTCGGATCGACGCGGTTTTTTTGCGGGATCACCTCGAAAATCCATCTGCGGAGAAGCGCGCGGCTGACCGTATCGCGGAATCGGCAGACGACCTTTACCAGACGGTGCGAGGGTTGCTCTACGAACTACGTCCGGCAAGTCTGGACAGCCTAGGGCTGCTTGGGGCGGTGCAGTCGCTGTGCGAATCATGGGAAGAGCGTTCAACTATAAACTGTGCTCTGCTTCCACGCGGACACCTTGATGATCTCGGCGAAGACGCCAACATCGCCGTCTTTCGCATCATCCAGGAATCTCTTTCCAACGTGATGAAGCACACCAATGCCAGCCATGTCCGGATCTTCCTCGGTCGTGATGCAGGAACGGACATGGTCAAGCTTGTTATCGAAGACAATGGCAGCGGGTACGACGCAGCCAAGGTACGTCCCGGTCTGGGCTGGCTGGGCATGGGCGAGCGCGCATCGATGCTCGGTGGTGCATTGAAGATAGACAAGAGTTCGCTGGGCGGTGTCATGGTGAGTTGCAGCTTCCGACATCCGGCACGCGCCGAGGCCATCGAATCCTATAAGGTCAAGGACCATGATTGATGTACTGCTCGTCGACGACCACCCGATCGTTCGCTCAGGCTATGCAAGATTGCTTGAAACGGGTCGCGACATTCACGTCATAGCGGAAGCTGAGGATGCCGATTCGGGCTACCTCGCCTACACAGCACATTCACCCAAGGTGACGGTAACTGACCTCTCGCTGCCTGGTTCAAGCGGCATCGACCTGATACGTCGCATCAGAGCTCGTGATACGGGTGCCAGGGTGCTGGTATTCAGCGTCCACGATGAAGCGGTGGTGGTAGAGAAAGCGCTGCAGAGCGGAGCCAGTGGTTTCATCAGCAAGCGCAGCGCGCCCGAAGTGCTGCTCGAAGCCGTTCGCCACGTAGCCCGTGGTGAACGCTATCTGAGTACCGACGTCAGAAGGGCGTTCGAGCTTCGTTCGCCCGATGCCGAACGCTCCATCATCAATGACTTGTCGCCACGTGAGTTCGAGGTATTCCGGCTACTCGCGCAAGGTCTGTCCGCCGCCGAGTGCGCAACGATGCTCAACCTCAGCCAGAAAACGGTCGCCAACTATCAAGCTCTCATCAAGGAGAAGCTCGGTGTCGGTACCTCGGCGGCATTGGTTCATCTTGCACTTAGACTAGGCGTTGTGCCTCCGCTCGGACCAAAGCAGGACTGAAATTCGTTCGCAAACCATCGGGAAAAAATCCCGACATCGGGAGTTTTTCCCGATCTTTCCCGAAGAGCGTTCGCTATCGTCCGCTGCGGTCGCGCCCTGCGACTGCAGACGCAGCGCCTCGCAGAGTGGCGCGCGACGCAACCCGAGGAGATTTCAGTTGAACACATATCACGGAGCAGCACGACTTCGTCTGAAGCCGCTCGCAATAGCCGTTGCCGGCCTGCTTGGCACTTCGGTCACCTTTGCAGCGGAAGTTCGGAATGTTGCCCCGACCGTCGAAGTCGTCGGCACATCGCCGATCCCCGGACTCGATCGGCCGAAGGACGAGATTCCGTCGAACGTACAGTCGATTCGCCGCGATCGACTGCGCGACACCGGGGCAGCAGGATTGCCGGAACTGCTCGGCAGCCAGCTGCAAAGCGTCAATGTGAATGAGATCCAGGGCAACCCTTATCAGGCCGACGTGAATTACCGTGGCTTTACGGCAAGCCCGTTGCTCGGCACACCACAAGGGCTGTCCGTCTACCAGGACGGGGTGCGCATCAACGAACCGTTCGGCGACGTTGTAAATTGGGACCTGATCCCGCGCAACGCGATCGCATCGATGGACCTGATCCCGGGCTCGAATCCGCTGTTCGGCCTGAACACGCTTGGCGGCGCGCTGGCGATCCGCACGAAGGACGGCTTCAGCCATGCGGGCACCGGGCTGGAAGCCTACACCGGCAGCTTCGGCCGCCACGCGGTCACTGCCGAACACGGCGGCAACAACGGCGAACTGGGCTGGTACTTCACCGCTACGCGCTTCAAGGAAGACGGTTGGCGCGATTCCTCGCCGTCGGACGTCAATCAGTTTTTCGGCAAGATTTCGCACCGTTCGGCGAAACACGAGCTGGACCTGAATCTCACCCACGCCAACAGCGATCTGATCGGCAATGGCCTGACGCCACGCTCGTTCTACGAGCAACGGCGAAAATCAATCTTCACGTCGCCCGACAACACCCGAAACCGAATGACCATGCTGTCGCTGAATGGCGGCTACTGGCTGGACGACGTGCACAAACTGTCAGGCACGGTCTATGTCCGCACGAACAACGTACGCACGCTCAATGGCGATGCCAATGACGAATTCGCCGCCCCGGGCGACCCGGAAGGCGTACTCAACCGCACGCGGACGCGCCAGCAGGGCTACGGTTTCAGCGCACAGTGGGCAAAGATTCTGGAAGACCGTCAGCTGGCTGTCGGTACGACCTATGACCACAGTCGTACCCGCTTCCAGCAGACAGAACAAGAGGGTGACTTCAATCCGGACCGCTCGGTGAACCCAACCGACACGGAAGAGGATCCAGATCCCAAGCTGCGCGGCCGCACGCAGACCTGGAGCCTGTTCGCCACCGGCACCTGGAAGCCGGTTCCGGAAGCCGCCGTATCAATGTCGGCGCGCTACAACCACACCAGCGTGAAAACCACCGACCAGCTGGATGCCACCTCGAGTCTCAACAGCGACTACACCTACAGCAAGATCAATCCCGCGATCGGCGCCACCTATGCGCTGACCCCGGCAGTCACGATCTACGCCAATGCGCAGCAGGGAAATCGCGCGCCCAGTCCGATCGAGCTGGGCTGCTCCGACCCGAACGAACCATGCAAGCTGCCCAACGCGATGCAGGCCGATCCGCGACTCGACCAGGTGGTCACCCGGGGCATCGAGTTCGGCATCCGTGGCGTCGCAGGTCCGATCCGGTGGAACGCGGCCGCTTTCGGTTCAGTGAGCCGGGACGACATCCTGTTCGTGTCCAGCAACACTGTTGGCCAGGGCTATTTCAAGAACTTCGGCAAGACGCAGCGTCACGGCGTCGAACTGGGCATGGGGGGCGAGTATGGCCAGATGGCCTGGCGCGCCGGCTACACGTGGGTGGACGCGACCTACCGCTCCGGTGAGTGCGTCGTCTCGCCGGAAAATTCGGCGCAGGACGCCTCGTGCGGCGCCGACAATATCCGCATCACGTCCGGGGACCGCATTCCGGGCATCGCCGAGCACAGTTTCAAGCTGGGCCTGGATTGGCGCCCGACGCAATGGCTGACGCTCGGTTCCGACATCGTGACGCACTCCGGCGTCTATGTGCGCGGCAACGAAAACAACCGGCACGACGAAGGCGGCAAGACGGCCGGCTTCAGCGTGGTCAACCTGGTGGCAACGGCTCAGCTGGGTGCCGGATGGTCAGCTTTCGCCCGCATGAACAATGTGTTCGAC
The DNA here is from genome assembly GCF_024580145.1 of Methyloversatilis sp. XJ19-49. Lineage (GTDB taxonomy): Bacteria > Pseudomonadota > Gammaproteobacteria > Burkholderiales > Rhodocyclaceae > Methyloversatilis. Next base: position 353,227 of record NZ_JANINI010000003.1, on the reverse strand, counting down.
AAACACTATTTCACCGCTGGTCAGATCGGCGAAAACCCCTTCGTCGGCCCGAACAACAGTTTTGATCCGGACGACAACAACTGGCGCGATGAAACCTTCTATGCGCCGGGTGCCCCGCGTGCCGGCTGGATCGGCGTGCGTTACCGCTTCGGCGGGTAAGTGGCGGTGGCCCGCAGCGCCGGGACCACTGCGACCACAACGACAAAGGCACCTTGCGGTGCCTTTGTCGTTTCCGTGGGTTGGCTTTTCCGTGGGTTGGCTTACTTGGCGGCGGGCGCAGCGGCGGGCTGCGCTGGGGGTGCAGCTGGAGGTGCAACAAGCGTCGGCGTCACGGTAATGCCCTGCGCCCTCATCCGTTCAATGTATTTTCCCGCCACCGCATCCTGCGAGGCGGCCAGTAATCCGGCAGCCTTCTTGTCGCCTTCAGCCGCCTTCGCCTTCTTCTCGGCCGCGGCAGCCTTTTGTTCTTCCGTCATTTCAGGCAACTTGGCCAGCGCTCCGGCGGTGAGCAGCGCGCCGATCATCAAAACCACTATCCTGTTCATGCGTAGTCCTCCGATCAGACGCGGGCCGTGACAGGCATTCCACCTGCCGGCTGTGTCGCGGGTTGGGTTTTCATCGCCTCGTCGTACCAGAGTTCGTGGTGTTCCCTGGCCCAGGTTTCGTCGACGTAGCCGGTCTTCATCCCGTCGAGCGCGCTCTCCATGCCGATGCTGCCTATATATATATGCGCAAGCGACAGCGTCATCACCACCAGTGAGCCGATCAGGTGAACGATGTTGGCGGTCTGCATCACCCAGCGTCCCTGCTCGAAGTTCGGGAAGTTGAGTACCAGACCGCTGATGCCGACCGTCAGTGACAGGAACACCACGCCCAACCAGAACCAGGTCTTCTCGCCGAAGTTGAAGCGATGCGATGGCACGTGTTCACCGGTCAGCAAGCCGCCCGCCTTGCGTATCCAGAGTGCGTCGATCGACTGCCAGACGTTGTCCTTGATGAACAGCACGATAAACACGACCACCGACAGGATGAAAAGCGGTCCGATGAAGTTATGCACGTTCTTGCACACCACGGCCACGGTGGCGAACAGCGAGTAGCCGAACACCGGCAGGAGCACATGCTTCCCGAACAGCATCACCAGTCCGCTGACGGCGAGCACGCAGAACGAAATCGCCATCGCCCAGTGTGATGCACGCTCCAGCGTATTGAACCGATGGATCAGACGGCCGCTCTTCGCACCGGACAGCATGATCGGCCCCCTCAGCTTGAAGAACACCGCCAGCAGTATCACCATGGCGCAGAAGGCAATGCCGCCGTACAGCATCACCGGCCCGTTGCGCAACGCGCGCCAGGTCTGGCCACCCGACTGGATCAGCACACCCGTCTCGACCCCCTTGACCGACGTGTAATGCGCATCACCCGAGCGCACTTCGCGCCACACCGGTGCGTTGTTCAACGGCTGGAACTGCTGGCTGGTCGCCTGTTCGGCCGCATCGGCCGCCAGCGCCGGCTGTAACGGCAGCGCCAACAGCGCACCGATGCAGCACAGCAGACGGACAAGCCATGAGAAGTGATCAGTCATCGCAACCTCCTAACCGTTGATGCGGCGGTATTCGTTCTGGCTCTGGTTGCGCGCCTTGATGGTGGCTTCCCATTGCGCACGGTCACCCGCGAACGATTCGTTGTCCCACGGCTTGGTGTCGGGCTTGCCCTGATACTGGCCCTGCTTGTAGACCACCACCTGTTCGTGTTCGCCGCAGCCGACGAGCGACAGCGCCACGGCGGCAACAAGTACCGATCCCGTCAGTCGTCTCATGATTTGCCCCCCGCTTCCGGTTGCTGGGCCGGTGCGTCCGGCTTGCCGTAGGCGGTCGACCAGCCCCAGATGTCGGCGCCCTTGCCGCGCGTGGTGACGCGCTGACGATAGATGTCGGCCAGCACGTCGGCGTCGCCACCGAGCAGCGCTTTGGTCGAACAGACTTCGGCGCACAGCGGCAGCTTGCCTTCAGCCAGGCGGTTGCGGCCGTACTTGCGGAATTCGTCCTCCGACGCATTCTTCTCCGGGCCGCCGGCACAGAAGGTGCATTTGTCCATCTTGCCGCGCAGGCCGAAAGCCCCCGCCTGCGGGAACTGCGGTGCGCCGAACGGACAGGCGTAGAAGCAGTAGCCGCACCCGATGCACAGGTCCTTGTCGTGCAGCACGACGCCCTCATCGGTGCGATAGAAGCAATCGACGGGACACACCGCCATACAGGGCGCGTCGGAACAGTGCATGCAGGCAACCGACATCGATCGCTCGCCCGGCACGCCGTCGTTGATGGTCACGACGCGCCGGCGATTCACGCCCCAAGGCACTTCGTGTTCGTTCTTGCACGCGGTGACGCAACCATTGCACTCGATGCAGCGCTCCGCGTCACAGATGAATTTCATTCTTGCCATGGCTTCCTCCGTTCTCCGGGGCGGTGCGCTGCCCGCGCGCCGCCCCGCGTTGTTTCATCGCGCCCGCGTCAGGCCTTGACGATCTGGCAGACCGTGGTCTTGGTTTCCTGCATCATCGTCACCGCGTCGTAACCGTACGTGGTGGCAGTGTTCACCGCCTCGCCGCGCACCACCGGGGCCGCACCTTCCGGATAGCTGTCGATCAGGTCCTTGCCCATCCAGTGGCCGGCGAAGTGGAACGGCAGGAACACCGTATCGGCGCCGACCCGCTCGGTCACCATCGCCATCACCTTGATCTGCGCCCCGGTCGGTGACTTCACCCACACCATGTCCTTGTCGCGTATGCCACGGTCATTGGCTGCACGCGGGTTGATCTCGACGAACATGTCCTGCTGCAGTTCCGCCAGCCACGGGTTGGAACGCGTCTCGTCGCCACCGCCCTCGTATTCGACCAATCGACCGGAGGTCATGATCAGCGGGTAGTCCTTGCCGACGTTTGCGAACTGGTCCTGCACGCTCTTGTACAGCGTGGGCAGACGCCAGAAGGCCTTCTTGTCGTCGTGCGTCGGGTATTTGGCGACCAGGTCGGCACGCGGCGAGAACAGCGGTTCGCGGTGCAGTGGGACGGCGTCAGGGAAATTCCAGACGACCGCACGTGCCTTTGCATTGCCGAAAGGATGACAGCCGTGCACCTTCATCACGACCCGCTGGATGCCACCGGACACGTCGGTCTTCCAGTTCTTGCCTTCCGCCTTCTTCTTCTCGTCGTCAGTCAGGTCATCCCACCAGCCGAGCTTCTTCAGCAGTACGTGGTCGAATTCCGGATAGCCGAACTGCAAGTCGGCACCTTTCGACGCCGAGCCGTCATTGGCCAGCAGACTTACGCCGTCCTTCTCGACGCCGAAGTTGGCGCGGAAGTTGCCACCACCGTCCATCACATGCTTCGACGTGTCGTACAGATTGGGCGTACCGGGGTGCTTCATTTCCGGCGTGCCGTAACACGGCCAGGGCAACCCGAAGTACTCCCCGTCGAGCTGGTAGCCGGTTTCCTTGTCGATGCCGCCCTTCGCGCGCAGCGTCTTCGGGTCGAACACCTGCATGTTTCGCATGTGGATCTTCAGCCGTTCCGGCGACTGGCCGGTGTAGCCGATGGTCCAGGTCCCACGGTTGATTTCACGCAGGATGTCTTCGACGCTTGGCTCGTTGTTCGTCACCTTCACGTTCTTCGTGAACTCGTCGGCGAAACCGAATTTCTGCGCGAACAGATACATGATGGTGTGGTCGGGCTTCGATTCCCACAGCGGCTCGATCACCTTCTCCCGCCACTGGATGGAACGGTTCGACGCAGTGCACGAGCCTTCGCACTCGAACTGCGTCGCGGCCGGCAGCAGATACACACCATCCTTGCGGCCGCTCGCCGCCATCGCGGCAGTGGCCGACGGATAAGGGTCGATGACGACCAGCGTGTCGAGCGCCTTCATGGCCTCCAGCATGTCCTTGCCACGCGTCTGCGAATTCGGCGCATGACCCCAGAACACCACGGCACGCAGATTCGGGTCCTGGTCGATGAATTCGTTCTTCTCGGTGACGCCATCGATCCAGCGCGAAACCGTAATGCCGGACTTCTCCATCATCGCCTGCGACGCGAAACGGCCTTTCAGCCACTCGTAATCGACGCCCCACACGCCCGCCCAGTGCTTCCACGAGCCGGCCGCGATGCCGTAATAACCGGGCAGCGAATCCGGGTTCGGACCAACGTCGGTTGCGCCCTGCACGTTGTCGTGGCCGCGGAAGATGTTGGTCCCGCCGCCCGATACGCCAACGTTGCCCAGTGCCAACTGCAGATTGCACATCATGCGCACGATCGCATTTCCGGTCGTGTGCTGCGTCTGGCCCATGCACCACACCACGGTCGACGGCTTGTTCTTCGCCATCGTTTCAGCGATCAGCTTCACCTGGTCGTCCGGCACGCCGCTGACTTCCTCGACCTTCTCCGGCGTCCACTTCATCGCTTCGTCGCGGATCTTGTCCATGCCGAACACGCGGTCGTCGATGTACTGCTTGTCCTCCCAGCCGTTCTCGAAAATGTGCCGCATCACGCCATACAGGATGGCGATGTCGGAGCCCGAACGGATACGCACGAAGTGGTCGGCCTTGGCCGCAGTGCGCGTGAAACGCGGATCGGCAACGACGATTTTTGCGCCGTTTTCCTTCGCATGCAGGATGTGCAGCAGCGACACCGGATGCGCCTCGGCGGCATTCGATCCCATGAACAGGATGGCCTTCGAGTTCTGCATGTCGTTGTAGGAGTTGGTCATCGCACCATACCCCCACGTATTCGCCACGCCGGCCACCGTGGTCGAGTGGCAAATGCGCGCCTGATGATCGCAGTTGTTGGTGCCCCACATCGACACGAACTTGCGCATCATGTAGGCCTGCTCGTTGTTGTGTTTCGACGAGCCTATCCAGTACACGCTGTCCGGTCCGCTTTCTTCGCGCAGCTTCATCAGCCGGGCCGACAGTTCCGTCAGCGCGTCGTCCCACGACATGCGCACCCATTTGCCATCGACCAGCTTCATCGGGTAGCGCAGGCGGTGCTCGCCGTGACCGTGCTCGCGGATCGACGCGCCCTTGGCGCAGTTCGCACCCATATTGATCGGGCTGTCGAACACCGGCTCCTGCCCGACCCAAACGCCATTCACGACTTCGGCATCGACGGCGCAGCCGACCGAACAATGGGTACAGATCGTGCGCTTGATTTCGACCTTGCCCCCGGTCGCCGGTGCATCGGCGGCCCGGGCGCGCTCGACCATGGAGAATGGCAGCGCCGACGCGAAGGCGCCGGCACCGGCCGTCATGCCGGAGCGCTTCAGAAAGGTGCGCCGGTCCATCGTGCGCGGCGCGGCAGCCGACACGGCGCGCGCGAGGCGCGAGCCGCCGCGCGAGGCGGTGGCGGATTTGCGGGTCAGGGTCATGGTCGGTCTCCTCCGGTCAGACGCGTGCGGTACGGTAGTAATTTGCGATGTGCTCAGTCATGCGATAGCCGCCCGTCTCGTTCTTCGCCGTGGCGTCGGTCGCCGGCGCTGCGTCGCCGGTCGAGCGCACCGCCACCACGGGGGCTGCGGCGCCCACGCCACCGACACCTGCGGTCAGCAGGAAATGCCTGCGTTTGAGGTTGGTATTGAGGTTGTCCTTGTCAGTCATCGTGAAGTCCTCCTGTCGTGGTCGCTGCGGGTTGTGCGGAGCATGTGTTGTTCAGGCATGGCGTCAGGCCTCGATCTGCCGCGCAGCACTCTCAATGTCGAGAAAGCAGCGCAGGTAACGCCCGGCGCGCCGGTAGAAATTTGCCTCGGGTGCGGCCTCGATTGCATCGATGAGTGCGCAGTACCAGGGCTCGATGTGGGCCGCGAAGAAACGATCCTGAACCGCTGTGCGGTCCGCTTCGCTGCGCGTCGTGTCGGTCAGCAGCAGGCGCATCACGTCGGCCAGTGCGGCAATGTGATCTTCCGGGTCGGATTCACCTGCGGCGCGCTGCAGTCCGAGCACGGCCAGGTCATCGCGCAATCTGGCCAACGGCTTTTCGTTGACGAAACCGGCGAGATGAAAAGATGCAAATGGCACGACCTGCGGGCGGCCGACACCGCCGAACAGCGCGTCGAATTCATCCTGTGCTGCTGCAGCGTCCATGGCGGACGAGGCCTCGCACAGTGCGTTCCAAGCGCGCGCCATCAACATCGCTTCGGCCGAGGGCGCCCCATCGTCGGCCGGCCAGTCGCCCAGCGCGGCCAGCGTGTCCAGCAGCGCGACATCAGGTGCCGCGTGAAACAGTCGCGAAATCAGTGCGTAGTGGTTGGCACGCGCCATGTCCTCGTCGCCGACCGGGTCGCGGACGAAAGCCATCGGGCGCAATTCCGTTCCGGTGGTCATAGATCGAACACCGAAGTTTCGCGGCCGGGGCTGTGCATCAAGTCGATCACGCGGCAATCTGCGCACATCTGCAGCCGACGCAGTGCATCACCGCCGGCAAACATCGAGTGCGCCGCCAGCTTGCCGGTCATTGCGTCGATCATCTGCTTCGTGCCGAAGGGCGCGCTGCAGCGGATGCAGTGGAAGGGTTCGGCTTCGTTCAGCATGCGTTCACGCCGCACGGCATCACCGATCAGCAGGCGTGGTTCGAGCGACAGCGCGTTTTCGGGACAGGTATTCACGCACAGGCCGCACTGCACGCAGTTGCGTTCGAGAAAGCGCAACGCCGGCCGTTCGCCGCCATCCATCAGCGCCGACGCCGGACAGGCGCCGACACAGCTCATGCACAGCGTGCAGGCCGCCCGGTCGATATTCACCGTACCAAAGGGGGCGCCAGCCGGCAGCGCGATCGTCTCTGCCTTCACCGGCGCGTGGCGCACCAGATGTTCGAGACAGAATTCGAGTGCGCCGCGTTTTTCGGCCGGCAGCGCAAACGACGCGGGCGGACAGGACATGCCAGCCGCGGGACGCGTGCCCAGCGCCTGCGTCAGTGTCGCCGCGTCATCTGCCGTGACGGCCACCAGTGCCGACACGGGGTAGCCAAGCGCCTCAAGCACGCTGCGACCGATGCCGATCTGTGCCGCGGTCGCCTCGCCATAGGCGTCCGGCTGGTCGCCTTGAGACAGAATGACGCATTGTGCAGCGCCGTAGGACAGCGCCGCGAACATCAGTTCGAGGCCGACCGAAGCGACGTCATGCACGGCCACCGGCAGCACATCAGCTGGCAGGCCGCGATGACGTCCGGCCAGCGCGATCAGCTCTTCGCCGCGCGTTTCGCTGTGGAAGAGGATGCACGGCGCGCGGCCACCTGCTGCGCGCCAAGCCTTCAGCGCCGTCTTGATGCGCAGTGCAACATCACTCGCGGACGGGTAGGCGTAGCGCATCGCCCCCGTGGGACAAACTGTCGCACACGCACCGCACCCCATGCACAGATGCGGCTCGACGAACACGCCATCACCCGCGGCGCGGATGGCCGAGGTCGAACAGACGTCGATGCACTGGTTGCAGCCCTGTTTGCTGTTGCGGCTGTGCGCGCAGATCGATGGCTTGTACGTGAAGAACTTCGGCTTTTCGAATTCGCCGACCAGGGAGGCGATCTGCTGCAACGCCAGCGACTGCTCGAGCGGATCGCGCCCGGGTGACAGATAGCCTTGCGGTGGGTGCGGAATTCGGATCAGCGCCGGCTCTGACAGGTCGAGCACGAGATCATAGGTTTCGCTGCGCGGTGCGCCAACGGCGGAAAAATCGATGGCACCGATGTCGCGGCAGGCACTCGCGCACGCGCGGTGACCGGTGCAGCGAGCGGCATTCACCTGGTAGTCATAACCGATGGCGCCTTCCGGACAGGCGTCGATGCAGGCATTGCAGCGAACACAGGCATCGAGGTCGATCGCGTTGGCGCGTTGCCAGCTCACCTCGAAGGCACCGAGCCAGCCGGCGACCGACACATTGCGGCCGCTGGCCACCGGGTAATCGCGGCGCAGCGGCAGCTCGGTGCGATCGTTGTCGGTGATCAGCACGTTGATCGCCAGGCGCTCGCCATACTGTTGCTGCGCACGCTGCGCCCAACCCAGCGCGGCGCCGGCCGGGCCGATGATCAGCAACTGGCCGGTCGATTCATAACTCACTGCCGGCACCGGTGCCGGCTCGGCCAGCCGCGCCATCGCAAGCTGTGCCGCGAGTGCAGGCTGCACGTCGGCACCTCGCGCGCTGCGTCCGGCGATGTCCCGCAGATTGATGAAGGTGACGCCGGATGCGCTGCCGGCGTCCTCCGCCAGCTCGCGCAACAGTGCCGATTCCTGCGTACAGCCGACGATGGCTTCGGCCGCCTTGCCGAGCCGCTGCGCAAACGTATGCGCGTCGCGCCGGCACAGTTGCTGCCCGACCTCGAGCGGCGCATCCAGCGCGAGCGCATCGGTCAGGCGTGTGATGTCGAATGGCACCGTGCCGTTGCAATTGCACAGGTGGATCGCCTTGTCGGCGTTATTCATTGTCGGTCGCTCCTCCGACAAAGCTTTTGCAGGCTTTGTGCCAAAGAAGCGATGAAAGGAATGACCTATTCCGACCGGGAACGACTTTCTGCCGGATCAGGCTGTATCACACCCTGTTGCGGGCCGGACGGCGCGTCAGCATGCGCGGAGGGCAGAGACTCGGGGGCAGCCGCGTCACGCCTGTCGGGAAGCGCGTCCGGCTCGGACGGCAACCCAGTCGGCGGCTCCGGTTCCGGCAGCGCGACCGCAGGTTCGGCATCGACCACCGGACCGAACCAGTCGGCCGGCAGCGTCGGAGAGAGCGTTTCCCGCGCATGCGCAAGTTGGGCGACCATCGATGCCGGCAGCGGCTCGAACACGCTGAAGTCTTCGATATAGACGTCCAGCCCGTCCATGGTGTTGAAAGGGCCGGTGTGGAACAGCTTTTTCAGCGCCGCGCGCTTGACGCCCTCGTCGACCTTGTCGCCCAGAAAGCCACGGAAGTCGGAATCGAAGTCGAGCGAATCGACCGGCGGCAACGGCACCTCGGATTCGGTCTGCGATGCTGCAACGTCGGCCGCCGGATCGACGACGGGCACGCCGTCGGCTGGAGCGGATCCGGCTGTGGCCTGCTGTTTCAGCCGCGACCAGCGACCGAGAAATCCGCGCACCGGATCATCGGCCATGGCCGCCACCCCCGTAGTGGGTGTTGCCGTCGCCGGTGCGCGCAAAGCGTTTCTGTCTGCGCGGCTCGGGCGCCTTCTGGAATCGGCGGGCAAAGGCTTCGATCCAGTCACGAATCTCGGGCGGCATCGGCAATCCGTCGACCTTCTCGCCGGAATCCATCCAGCGCGCCGCCTCACCATAGCTGGCACTCAGCTGCATCGGACGCACCGGCGGGTCGGCGTCTTCGTCCTGTCGCCACATGACGAAGATGCGCGGTGCCGCAGCGGTCACGTTGAGCAGGTAGTTGTCGGCTTCGTCGGTGTAGAGCGTGAAGTCGAGCGGCGGGAAGAGCCACTGCGTCGCCGCTCCTGAATCGGCGAAAACCACAGCCACTGCAGGGCTTTGCGGGCCTTCGGGCTGCAGCGCGCAGGCCTCCCAGACGTGGTCGGCCCACTTGTTGTGCAGTACCTTGCGCTCCATAATCACTGCCAGCCTGAGGTTGACCGGACCGTGTTCCATCCTCTCGCCATGCACAATCTTTTTCCTGCCTTCCTGTCGAACGGGTTCGCGACCCCGAACTTCACGCCGCGCTGCCCATGAGCGAAAAGATCATACATCTGCTGGACACCCGCACAGCCGCGCGCACCGCGGCGGTCGTGCCCGAGCACCCGATACCGGCCACCGGCCGGCTGGACGACACGCGCGGCCGCGCGGTACGTGATCTGCGGATATCGGTCACCGACCGCTGCAACTTCCGCTGCGTCTACTGCATGCCGAAAAGCGTGTTCGACAAGGACTACCCGTATCTGGCCCGCGCCGAGCTGCTCAGTTTCGAAGAGATCGAACGCATCGCCACGCTGTTCGTCGCGCACGGCGTCAACAAGCTGCGCATCACCGGCGGCGAGCCTCTGCTGCGCAAGAACATCGAACAGCTGATCGAGCGCCTGGCGCGGCTGCCGGTCGAAATCACGCTCACCACCAACGGCACCCTGCTGCCGCAGAAGGCGCGCGCGCTGCGCGATGCGGGGCTCACGCGCGTGACCGTCAGCCTCGACGCGATCGACGACGACACCTTCCGCCGCATGAACGATGTCGACTTTCCGGTCAGCCAGGTGCTCGAAGGCATCGACGCGGCGCATGCCGCGGGACTCATGCCGATCAAGGTGAACATGGTGGTCAAGCGCGGCACCAATGACCACGCCATCGTGCCGATGGCGCGCCATTTCAAGGGCAGCGGCCATATCGTGCGCTTCATCGAATTCATGGACGTCGGCTCCAGCAACGGCTGGAAGATGGATGAAGTGCTGCCGAGTGCCGAGGTCATCGCGCGCATCCACGCAGACATGCCGCTCGAGCCGATCGGTGCGAATTATCCCGGCGAGGTCGCCCAGCGCTGGCGCCATGTCGATGGCAGCGGCGAGATCGGTGTCATTTCATCGGTCACCCAGGCCTTCTGTTCAAGCTGCACGCGGGTGCGGCTGTCGACCGAAGGAAAGATCTACACCTGCCTGTTCGCCACCGAAGGTCACGACCTGCGCGCACTGCTGCGCGCAGGTCGCAGCGACGCGGACATCACGTCGGCCATCGGCGCGATCTGGCAGGCGCGCACCGACCGCTATTCCGAAATCCGCACCGCCGACACGGCCGCCCGGCGCAAGATCGAAATGTCCTACATCGGTGGCTGACGTGGTCAAACCCATCCTCAGCGACGCCGCGCGCCCGGCGACGATCGAAATCCCGGCCATCAACGAGCGCGGCGAAACGGTGCCGACCGCCATCGCAGGCGAGCACCCGCTGACGCTCTATCTGGACAAGCGCGAACTGGTGACGCTGATGACACTCGGCGGCGCCCCAGAGGCGCTGGTGATCGGCTGGCTGCGCAACCAGCGCATGCTGCCGTCGATCGACGACATCGTGTCGGTGCAGGTGGACTGGGAAGTCAATGCCGCCGCCATCACGACGCGTCATGGCGTGGCCGATCTCGACGCCCGGATGGCCACACGCACGGTGACCACCGGCTGCGGCCAGGGCACGGTGTTCGGCGATCTGATGGACGACATCGAGAAAATCCGCCTGCCGGCCGACGCCCGCCTGACCGAAAGCGCGCTGTACGCGATGCTCGACGTGGTGCGCAAACATGAAACCATCTACAAGCAGGCCGGCGCGGTGCACGGCTGTGCGCTGTTCCGCGGCGCCGAACTGCTGTACTTCGTCGAGGATGTCGGCCGCCACAATGCGGTCGATGCCATCGCCGGCCACATGTGGCTGGATGGCGTCGACGGCGGCGACAAGATTTTCTACACCACCGGCCGTCTGACATCGGAGATGGTGATCAAGGCGGCGCAGATGGGCATCCCCTTCCTGGTGTCTCGCTCAGGCCTCACGCAGATGGGTTATGACATCGCGCGTCAGGTCGGCATCACGATGATCGGCCGCTCGCAGGGCAAGCACTATCTGCTGCTGACCGGCATGGAGCGCTTCGTGCGCGACGGAGTGGCGGCATGAAAGAGGCAATCACCGGACTGGTGCTGGCCGGCGGACTCGGCCGTCGCATGGGCGGCATCGACAAGGGGCTGCAGGCATTCCGCGGCGAACCCATGGTGGCGCACGTCATCCGTCGCTTCGCGCCACAGGTCGATGCACTGATCGTCAACGCCAACCAGAACATCGAGCGCTACGCCGCCTTCGGCCACCCGGTCGTGCCCGACGTCATCACCGGTTACGCAGGCCCGCTGGCCGGCCTGCATGCCGGGCTGAACGCCTGCCGCACGCCGCTGCTGGTCACCAGCCCGTGCGACTCGCCCTTCCTGCCGCTCGATCTGGTCGCACGCCTGCGCGACGCACTCGAACGCGAAGGCGCCGACCTAGCGGTGGCGCGCACCGGCGAGCGGTCGCATCCGGTGTTCAGCCTGGTGCGGCGCCACGTACTCCCCGGTCTGACCGATTTCCTCGACGGCGGCGGGCGCAAGGTCGACCTCTGGTATTCGGCACTGAAGGTGGTCGAGGTCAGCTTCGACGACCAGCCCGACGCCTTCGCCAACATCAACACGCTGAACGAACTGGCCGCACTCTCCGTGCGCCCCGACACGCCATGACAGATCGCTTCACCCCGGTCGCGGACGCCCGCGCCCACATTCTCGCCGCCTGCTCGCCGGTGCGCGGCACGCAGCGCGTGCCGCTGCGCGATGCGCTCGGCCGCGTGCTGGCCGCCGACGTCATTTCACCGGTCAGCGTGCCGCCGCACGACAACTCGGCGATGGACGGCTACGCCGTGCGCCACGCCGACCTGTCGGCCGACGGCGACACGCGGCTGTTCATCGTCGGCCAGGCGTTCGCCGGACATGGCTGGGCAGGCGAAGTCGCCGCCGGGCAGGCGGTGCGCATCATGACCGGTGCGGTCATGCCGGCGGGTGCCGACACCATCGTCATCCAGGAAACCGCGCGCCTCGACGGCGACACGGTCATCGTGCCGCCGGGCCAGAAGGCCGGTCAGCACCGCCGCCGCGCCGGCGAAGACCTGCGCGCGGGCGAACCCGCACTGCGCACAGGTCGCCTGCTACGGCCGGCCGACATCGGTCTGGCCGCTTCGCTCGGCATACCGGAACTGACCGTGCGCCGGCGCGTGCGCGTCGGCGTGCTGTCGACCGGCGACGAAGTGATGTCGATCGGCGACGCACCGCGCGAAGGCGGCATCTACGACAGCAATCGCTACACGCTGACCGGCATGCTGACGCGGCTGGGCTGCGAAGTGGTCGACCTGGGCGTGGCGCGCGACACGCGCGAGGCGCTGTCGGCTGCGCTCGAATCGGCCGTTGGCGAAGTCGACGCGATCATCACCAGCGGCGGCGTGTCGGTGGGCGAGGCGGATTTCGTGCGCGAAATCCTCGCCAGCCTGGGCGAAGTCACGTTCTGGAAGATCGCCATGAAGCCGGGTCGGCCGATGGCGTTCGGGAAGCTTGGCAGGGGCGAACGCAGCACATTGCTGTTCGGCCTGCCGGGCAATCCGGTCGCCACCATGGTCACCTTCCACTTCTTCGCCCGCGACGCGCTGCTCAAGCTGATGGGCGTGTCACCCGTCGCGGCGCCCATCCATTTCGCCGCGCTCAGCGACACGGCGATGAAGAAGCAGCCCGGCCGCACCGAATACCAGCGCGGTATCCTCGAACTGCGCGACGGCCAGTGGCATGTCGCGGTGACCGGAGCCCAGGGCTCCGGCATCCTGCGTTCGATGTGCGACGCCAACTGCATCATCGTGCTCGGTGACGACTGCGGCAACGTCGCGGTCGGCGACGCGGTGAATGTCATTCCGTTCGAAGGCCTGATCTGACGGTGCCGGCCGACGACGATCAGCCGGGCGAGGCTTCGCCCTACCTGACGGCGCGCGAAGCGGCCGCCTATCTGCATCTGAACGAAAAGACGCTGTACGCGATGATCCAGGAGGGCGGCATTCCGGCCACCAAGGTGACCGGCAAATGGCTGTTCCCGCGCGCGCTGCTCGACGACTGGCTGCTTGAATCGACGCATGGCGGCGTGCTGGCCGACCGCCTGCTGATCGCCGGCAGCGACGACCCCTGGCTGGCGCACAGCATCGCGCGGCTCGCCCAGCGCGCCGACGACGGCACGCTGATCGCCTACAGCCCGTGCGGCACGCGCAAGGGGCTGGCGCTGCTCGCCCAGCGACGCGCCAACGCCTGCCCGATCCACTGGGGCGACGCGCAGCACGCCACGCGCCGGCATGCGCTGCTGCTGCGCGAATACACCGGCAGTTCGGGCTGGGTCATGGTGCAGCTTGCGCTGCGCGAACAGGGCGTCATGCTGTCGCGCACGACTGCCCCGGTCGTCACGCTCGCCGAACTGCTTGAGCGCCAGCCGAAGATCATCCAGCGCGGCAGCGGCGCCGGATCGCAGCACTTCTTCGTGCAGGCGTGCACCGCGGCCGGCCTTGCACTGCCGGCACTGACGCAGTCCGCCGCCACCGAACGCGAAGCCGCTTTCATGGTGGCCAGCGGCGCCGGCGATTGCGCCCCGGGCACGCGCGCCGCCGCCGGCGAATTCGGCCTGCCCTTCCTGTCGCTCGGCCGCGAGGCGCTCGACCTCGTCATGCCGCGCACGCTGTACTTCCGCGCATTGCTGCAGCAACTGCTGGCCGAACTGTCCAGCGCCGACAGCACCGACCTGGCCGCCCGGCTGGGCGGCTACGACCTGGCGCCGCTCGGAAAACTCCGCGCGACAGCGACCGAGGCGGGGTGAAGCGCTGTTGTTGGGCATCGCTGCGCTCACCCCAACCCACGCGTGAAGCCACGTAATCCGCCTGTCCCCAATATACGAGTGACGCCACGTGATCAGCCCCCAACCCACGAATCACGCCATGTGATCAGCCCGTAGGTTGGGGTGAGCGCAGCGATGCCCAACACCACACCGCAACAACGCCCTCCCGCATACCGCCCTCGCAGCAAGCCGCGCGGCCGTTCTCGTCAGTTGGCGCGCGTCGCGCGTTCCTTGCACCGCTCGTCCTCGTCGTCCTCTTCGCAGCCCGCGGCAGTCGTCTCCTCGCCCAGACCGACCAGTTCGACGGTCAGGATGGAATTCGGATCGCGCGCGTCCTTCTGTCCGGCAGCAGTGGCCCTCTGGCCCTGATCGACCGCCTTGTTGGCTTCGCTCGGAGGCGGCGCCGAAGGTGCCGCAGCCGGCGCTGCTGCAGCGACCGTCGCCGAACCGCTCAGGCTGCCCCCCACGCTGATCGAATTGCCGATCACCTGCTGCGCGCCGATGGTCAGATTGCCCGACGAGCGGATCGCGGCATCGAGCGCGATGATGGCGCCCGACGGTGCGAACAGCCGGATGTCGGCGTCGCGCACCTCGTCGGAGCGCTTCAGCGTGCCGATGCCTGAACCGGACACCGAGTCGCTGATGTCCAGCACCACGAGGTCGCCGCGGATGCGCACCTGCGGCGGCGGCGTGGCCGATGCCGTGCGCGAACCGCGGCCGGCGTCGATATTGCCGGCCGTCGACCAGAGCTGGATGTCGCCGCCGCCCAGCGTGAATACGCGGGATGGGCCGAGCTGGAAGTCCTGCCCCGCGATGGCGTTGATTTCACCCTCGCCGATCGCGAATACGCCCTGGCGCGACGCGCTGGCTGCACTGGCCCCGGCCCCTGCCACACCGACGTTGATGCTGCCGCCCGGTGCAAACAGATCGACGTTTCCGCCCTGTTCCGACTTCACCTGACTGAAGAACAGATTGATGTCGCCACCCGTATTGCCCCCTGCCGTCTGCGGAAAGGCCGTTTCCACCAGGTCTACACCCGGGGCATAACCGGTCGAGCCGGCACCGATCGCGTCTCCCAGCTTGCCGGCGTAGTTCAGTCCGGCATTCAGCAGCGCAGACACGAGCGGCTGCTGCGCAGTGAAGAAATCCCGCTGCACGGCGGCAGGCAGTGCGTCGAAAGCCTGCAGCAGTTGCGCTTCCGGCGCGTCCGGCGCCGCGCCGTTGCCACGCATGTAGCTGACAATGGCTGCGTCGATCGCTGCGAGCCTCTGTGCGATCAGCGTGCGCCCTTCACTGCGCACCTTGATCAGCGCGCCGCTGTCCGGTCCGGACAGCAGGGCTTCGATCGACCTCGCACTGCTGAGCGACAGCAGCAACTGGTCGTAACTGTCTTCTCCCGCTGCACCTCGAACTGGCAGCAGCGACAACCACACCTCGCGGCCGTCGAAACCGGCGCTGCCGGCCTGCACGAGAATCGACGCGCCGACCTCGTCCAGCCACGGATTGTCGAAATTGCCGCGGGTGACCACGCCGAAACTGTTGGCCAGATCGATGCGGCCGCCTGCGACCACTTCGAGCTTGCCGCGGCCGCCGGTCTGTATGCCTTCGGCGATGCTGCCTGACGGCGTCACGCCGTCGCTCTCGAAAACGGTGTCGAAGGTGATGTCACCGCCGGCGCGAACGCGGGTCAAGTCGCTGTCGCTGAAGTGCTGCGAGCGGATGGTCAGGTTGCTGATGTCGCCACCCGCGTCGACCTGCACCGGTTGCGGCGAATTGATCACCAGCGGCAGATTGGCACCGACCGACGGTACCGCGACATTTCCCGTTTCGGCGATCAGCCTGACCGGCTCGACCACGCGGTTGGCGTTCAGGTCGGCGTCATGCGCGCGGATGCCGGACACGACGTTCGGATTGGCCAGTTCGACCCAGAACACGTTGTTGGGGTTGGCCGCCGGACGCAGCGCTGACGGCACCAGAGCAGGCGCGCTGTCGGCAATCTTGATGCCGGCGACACCGCCACTGGCGGTCGCCAGGTTGAGGTTGCCCGACGCCGCAAGCAGCAGGTCGTTGTAGGTCGCCGGCAGCAGCACCATGCCGTTGCGCAGGTTCAGGTCACCGCCCATGGCCACCGCATTGAGCGAATTCGGCAGCAGCGGGTTCAGACCTTCCCACAGCGCCAGCGTACCCCACGGCGTCGCGTTGTTGTCGAGACTGACGCTGCCGCCGAAACTCAGCAGATCGACCCGGCTGCCTTCGCCATAGCGGAAAAAGTAGCTGCTGCGATTCGACGTGGTGGTGTTCGATGCCTGACGCACCGCGGTCGATGACGCAATCGTTTCCAGATCGATCGAGCCCGCCGCACCCAACCGCGCCGATGCTTCGCCCAGCAGCAGTACCGACCCGGCGCCATTGTTGCGCGCGCTGCCGAAATCACCTGCCGCCTGTGCGTCGAGGGCACCACGATCCACCATCAGGATGGCACTGCCGATGTCGCCGCCCGCTCGCACCGTCACGTCGCCCCCGCCCAGAACCTGCAGGTTGGCCGGATCAGGCGTGGTGCCCGCCGCACCGGAAAGGCGGCCATTGGTGACCGTGAACACACCGAGATTGCGGATGTCATTGCCCGCCGTGACCCGGATGTCGCCGCCGCCGAAGGTCGCCACGCCCTGGCTGAACTGATCGATGCGGGCGTACCAGGTCGTGTTGCGCTGGCCCGACCCGGACAGGAATTCACCGGTCGGGCTGAGCGCACCCTGGCGCAGCAACCATTCGCCGACAATGCCCGGCGATTCGGTCGCGACGATGGAACGCTGGGCGCGGATCGCCACGTCGCCACCGTCGGTCGGGTATTCCGCCTGACGGTTGCCCGAGCCATTCAGATTCAGCAGCGTCTGCGTCGTGAAGCCGTCGCCGCGTGCCGTCTGATAACCCGCGGTGTAGATTGCGGCGCGCGCGCCCAGCACCAGATCGCGACCGACCGCGACGTCGATGTCGCCAGCGCCAGTGCGCACCTGCGCGTTGGCGGCCAGAATCATGTCGCCACGATTGGCCGTCTCCAGCGCGTCGAGCGCCTGCAGCGACATTGCACCGGCACCGTCCAGATCGGCACCCGACACCAGGCGCATTGACCAGGCCGTATCGCGCTGCCCCAGATCGAAGCGGCTCTGCGTCAGGCCGGCACTCGTGAGCGCGCCCAGCACGATGGTCTGGCTGCTTGCATTCAGCCGGCCGAAGCCATCCGACAGCGCACCATTCACGTTGAGGTTGCCCGCTGCGCGCACGGTCAGCGAACCCGCTTCGGTGCCGCCCTGATAGGTGTTGGCAGCGAGATCGGTCGCATTGATCGTGAAATTGCCGTCGGCGCGGAACTCGATGTGCGGCCGCACGTGGAAGCGCGTGCCGCCGTCGGCATCCTGTGCTGGCAAACCGAGCGCCGCACGCGTCGCCGCCACATTGACTGAACTGGTCATCGCCGCTGCATCGGCGTGCGCGGCGGCCATGCTGAGCGTGCTGCCGCCATAGATGCGCGTGCCTTCGACGAACACATGGCGCGCACCGTCGATGGCATTCGACAGATCGCCGTCGATGGCGACCGCCGTATTGCCGGTGCGCTCGGCGCGCAGCCACACATCGCCCTGCTGCGCCGCACTGGCCAGCGCAACGCCATTGACCACTCCCGGTGTGGTGCCGACATCGATGGTGGCGCCGTCGGCGATGCGGATGCGGCCGCCCTGAGCCGGGCCGCTTTCTCCGCCCGCGCTGCGCGGGCTGGCTTCCAGGATGACGCTGCCACCTTCGCCGCGCGTCCCGCTCGCTTCGGCGACGAATGCGGTGGCACGCGCATCCAGCCGCGCACCCGACTCGAGCACCAGATCACCGGCGCCGGTCGTCATGCCCTCGAGGTGATCGAGCGCGCGCCGCGCTGACAGCTCGATGCGGCCGCCCTGTTCGGCACCCGAAGCGTCCAGAGTGCTGCCGATGGTCAAGGAACCCGCGTCGGCCGCGATCGCGATGTCGCCGGACTTGAGGTCGGTGTCGAGCCGTGTGTCGCCGGTGCGCACACGGGCGGACCAGCTGCGCGTGAATTCGCTGCCCTGCGCCGCCAGGCTATCCAGGCTGGCCGCCGAACGCAGATCGACCGACAGGGCGCCACCGGCGCTGCCACCGCTCGACTGCGCCCGCAGCGCGCCGTCGGCGACCGACAGTTCGCCCTGCGCAGCCGACAGCGTGACCGAACCGGCATTTCCACCGGTGGCAGCCGTCGATGCCGCCGACACGTCGATCAAGGCGCCTTGCTCCAGCGTGACATCGCCATTGCGCGACGTCAGCACCACGTCGCCGCCCGGTGTGGTGACGGTCTTGCCAAGATAGTTCTTCGCCGTGCCGGACACATCGATCATGCCACCCGCCGCCACGCGCACATCCTGCGTCGCGCTGAGGCTGACACGACCGGACGGCAGCGCAATGCGCGACGCCAGATCGATGGCCTGGGCATCGAGCGCCAGCGCCGCACCGATGCCGGCCTGCACCACGCCGGCCGGCGCGTCGCCGCCGGAAATGGACAACGCGCCATCGACCGCGATACGGGTATTTGCCCCGGTGTCGGCCGCGATCTGCGGCGTGGCGATGCGCACCGTATCGGCCATGACGCGATAGTCGCCGTCGCCCGAAACGCGCACCTGGTTGGCTGCCGCCAGCGTCACGGCATCGAATCCGCTGATCGCGAAACCGGCCTGCCCGGCGGCAGCCGCCGGCGTGCCGTCGAGCACGATGCGGTCGGCCGTCACCGACAAGGCACCGGTGCCCACGGCGGGTGCCAATGCAGCAGCGGTGGGCGAAGTGTTTGCAAACTGCACCTCGCGGGCGACGATGTTCTGGGTCAGACCCGCATTGTCGACACCGCCGATGCCGGCGGCGTCGATGCGCAGCAGGTCGAGCGAGGCGCTGCCCAGCGTCACCTCGCCATACAGGTTGAGACCACCGTAGGCGCGCAATGTGAGGCGCGACGGATCGCCCAGCGCCGCCAGCTGGCTGTTGTCAAAGCGCAGGCCCGGCGTATCGAACGGCACGTCGCCGACATTGATGGTCGACGCCGTCAGTGCCAGTGCGCCGCCGCTCTGCGGCAGCGCGATGGTCGCACCGAGATTTCGCGTTTCCAGCGTGCTGTCGAGCACGACGCCGCGGCCAGCGATGCGCGAACCGGCGCCGAGCGTCAGTTCGCCGCGCAGGCCCGACGGCGCATCACGCGAGATCGGTGCCGCGTCGGCCGCGCTGACGCGCAGCGCGGCGCCGTCGGCGTCGGCGCCGCTGCCCGAAATGCGCAGCGCCTCCGGCTCCGCCGTGCCGACCGCCGCAATCTGGCTGCCGGCTTCGATGACCACGCTGTCGCGCGCCACCAGCACCACATCAGGTGCGCTCAGCGCAGGCCCGGCCGCATTGTCCAGACGCACCGTCGACGCGCCGCGGATCAGGCGACCGGCGTCGTCCGCTGCGCGCACGTCGACCAGGGTTTCGCCACTCTCTTCATCCACCTCACTGCGCGTGCCGCCCAACAGCAGGCTTTCGGCATTGAGCGCATTCAGGCTCGCCACCGACACGCCGACTTCGCCGGTACGCGCGGCAGTACCCTGCCCCAACAGCGCCAGTGCCTGTGCGGTGATGTCCACCTGCGCACCGCGGGCCGCCGCGCCGCGACTGGTATCCAGCACGCCATCGAGCGTCAGCGCGCGGCCGACCTGCAGCGACAGGCGGCCGGCGTCAGCCGTGCTGCGTCCGTCGTCGAACACATCGGCAGTCTTCGAAATGAGGTATTCGGCGCGGTCACGCACCTGCTCGGAGGTCAGCAGTTCGGCCACGAAGGCCTTTCCGGTCGAGCGGCTCACGCCGCCCAGCGCCTGCGCCGAACGCACGCTCACGCGCGCACTGCCATCGACATTCGCCTGCGCCTGGCCCGCGGCCAGCGAACTGTCGCCGGGCGACAGACTGATCAGGAAGGCGCCCGGCAGCAGTGCGTAGCGCGCCGGCAGCAAGGTGTAGGTACCCGCAGCCAGGCCGTTGGCCGACGCGAGTACCTGCACCGCCTCGCCGATGCGCAGGCCGTTGCCTTCTTCCGCCCACATCGACAGGTCGTAGGCCGCGTAGCCGCTGCCCAGCGTCGGCACGATGGCGTAGCTGTCCTGCGGTGCGGCGAGAATGTCGCGTGAGCCGCCGCTGCCGGCGATCCATTCCCATGCCTGCAGATCGCCGCCGCCCGACAGGTCGACCCGAGCCGCCGCCCGGCCACCCTGCGCCCCCTGCAACACCACATTGTCGGCATTCAGCGTGATGCGCTTCTGCGGCGTGCCATCGAGTTCGATCCGCGCATCGGTGCCGACCAGGTAGAGCCAGTCGCGTCCGCTGAGCGCGGTCTGACCGTACGGCAGCAGCAACCCGTCGGCCGATACCGACGTGACGCTGCCGGCGGCCAGTTCGATCGAACCGCCAGCCGCTTCCGAGCGCGTCGTGCCGGCACCGGTGCGGGTGATCGTTTCCGAACGCAGCACGATGTCGCCGAACGGGGCGACCACGCGCCCGGCCTGCACGATGTCCGGTGCAGCGAAGGTCAGCGAGCCGAGCGCGGAATAGACCGGCCCGGCGGCGCGGCCCGACGATTCGATGCGCAGCGTGCCGGCCGGATTGTTGTGGATTTCGAAGGCGTAGCGCGATGCCGACGTCGGATACACCTGCGCGGCGCGCAAGGTGAGGTCGCCGCTGGTCACCAGACTGGCGCCATCGGCGACGTAGCCAGGCGATGCACTCGCCCGCAGGTCGCCGCGGGCATCCAGCGTCACGTCGGCGAAACCGCTCGCTGCGAGGTTGCCGGAAACCTGGACGAGATCCGCAGCCAGCACGAGACTGCCGTCACCGGCGGCCACGGCGGTCGGCTGTGCGTGGTTCTGCTGGATGCGACCGACGTTGGTCCAGTCGAGCACGGCAGCACCGAGCCGCACGTCGGCACCGTTCGTGCCCCGGATGTTGGCGGCGTTCAGCACCATGCGACCGGCGACCGACGCGTTGACGTCCTCGCTGAAGCGCAGCGTGCCGAAATTGCCACCGTTGCCGAGCACCGCCAACGTCAGATCGGCGATACCGCTGCCATCAAGCGCGTCGAGTGCGAACGCGCCGCGTCCGCCGTAGGTCGCCGCATCGGGTGCAGCACCGGCCACCAAGGCAGCCGAGCCGCTGTTGCCGCCCTGCAGGATATCCAGCGTGCGCGGGCCGGTCAGTGCGGTCGGCAGGGACAGCAGGTCGCCCCAGTTGTTCGAGCCTTGATCCAGCATCACCGAAAGCTGACCACCGAGTGCGTTCGACCCGCCAGCGCGTGCCGACAGCAGCGGATCGGCATACAGCCCCTCGCGGGCATTCAGCGCAATCCGGCCGCCCGAACTGTCGATGCGCACGGCCGACAGGGCGCCCAGTGCGCCGGTGCGTTGCGCCAGAACCGCACTGCTGCCGTCGGCACGCAGCTGCGCACCGTCCTGGATGACCAGGAAGCCCCGGCGCGCGGCGATGTCGATCGAGCCGCCATCGAACAGCGTGCCATCGACATAACTCAGGCCAGGCGTCTGCAGGAATACGCCGCTGGTGTTCAGCCGCGCGGTCGAGGCCACAAAAATCGAGCTGCCGAAATAGATGTCGTCCTGCTGCACTTCGTCCATGCGCAGCGCAATGCGCCCGCCCGGCGCGTTCAACTTGCCGGCCAGTTCCAGACTGCGGTTGGCCGACAACTCGATGCTGCCTCCGGCATCGACGTTGATCGTCGCGTTGTCGTCCACCGTCAGCGTGCCGGCCGATTCCGAGGTCGCAGCAAAGGAAAGCTGGACGCCGTCTTCGCGCAGCGCACGCGGCACCGCCGTGACGCGGCCCAGCCCGGCCAGCGAGCCGGCCGAGACGCTGCGAATGCCATCGATCGCGCGTGCCTGCACCACAGGCGTCAGCGTCAGTGCCGATGCACCGCCGATGTCCATGCGATTTCCACCGGTCAGTGAAAAATCGGAAAAGCCCGAGCCTGAAAACAACGTCGGCGACAGGTAGAGCGTGTCACCGAGCAGACCGGCATTCACCCCATCAAGTGCGATGGCCGCGCTACGCAGCACGAGCGAGCCGCCTGCCGATGCGCGACCGGTAAGGCTGGTCGCGAAGGCACTCAGCTGCGCGCCCAGATTCAGGTTGCCGAAGAAGCTGCCGACCGGCACACCGGTGCCCGGATCACCGCCGGTGACCTCGAAACCGGCGCCCAGCGAAATGGCGCCTGCATCGCCCAGCTCGCGCGTGCCATCGAGCGACTGCCACGCTCCGGCCGAAGCGTCGATCTGCGATCCCCGGGCGAGATTGAGGTGACTGTCCGCGTCCAGCGTGATCGAACCACCATCGGCCGCGACATAGCCCCGTGCGCTGCTGCGCGTGTCGCGCTGCCACTGGCCGGCCGTGGACAGTTGCGACTTCGCACCGACGGAAATCGTGCGCGTGGCGCGCGGTGCGTCGTCGGCCAGGCCGCCGGTGCGCAGCGTGATGTCGCCGCCGGCCGCCGTGATGTCGCCATCGATTGTCAGCGTCGTGCCGGTCACCGCGAAGCGACTGCCATCGGACCAAAACGCCGGCATGCTGTCCGTGGCGGCGTTGTACAGCGCAGTAGGACCGAGCGTGAGGCACACGGATTCAGGCAGCACGACATTGCCGGCGCCGGTCAGCTCGAAGCTGCCTATGCCGGACGAAAACCAGTCGCTGCGCAGCCACAGCTCGGTCGGCAGCGCCCCCGTTGCAGACAACGCGCGGGTACCGGTCGAATTGACGAAGCGGGTGTCCTGGGCGGCGAGTCCATTGACCAGACGCAGGTTCAGGTCGATGCGGCCGGCTTGCGGCGAGCCGAGAACATCGGACTTGCCCGGGCCGAGTGCGCGCGTCACCAGTTCGCGCTGCGTGGCGCCCACGGTACGCTGCGCTTTCACCGCGCCGTCGAGCGCCATGCCGAAGGCGGTCACCGTCAGTTCGCCGGCGTCACGCCCTTCGACGCGCTCGGCCACGGTGCGCGTGCGATCCTGCGTGCCGGTATAGATGCGGTCAGCGCGTGCGTCGGCCACCGATTGTGAGCGGCCATCCGCCGACTTCACCAGCGTGTAACCCACCTCGCCTGCACGATAGGTCACCGTGCCGCCGGACAGGTCGATCGAACTGGCCGAATGGGTCAGCACGTCGCCCTGCGAATAGGCGACAAACTCGCCGCCGGTGGTCAGCTTTTCGTCCAGCGTGCGCTCGACGCCACCCAGATAGCCGGCGATGTCGAACAATTCGGTGCCTTCGCGCAGATCCACCCAGACCTGCTTGCCGAACAGCGCGCGGCCGAACGCCTCATCGCGCAGCAGCGGCGCGTCCTTGACTTCGTCGCCGCGCAATTCGACACGCACGATTTCGCGCCCGGCATCGGCGAATGCGTCAAGCCCCGCCAGATCGATCACGCTGCCCGAACCGATGTAGACCCGCGACGCGCCGTCGCGCTGCGGCACCGGCTGCGTCGACGACAGCGCGGTGGCTTCGGCGGTCACGCGCAGCAGCCCGGACGGCGCACGCAGCGTCACCCCGACGCCGTTGGCACCCGCGTCGGCCAGCACGATGGTGTGGCCGTACAGATTGATTTCCGAACGCCGGAACAGCGCGTCGTCGCGCGCCGTCTGCGTGCGCGACGCGGCATCCGGGCTGATGTCGATGACCGCCCCGGCGGCCAGTTCGATGCTGCCGGTGCGCTGGCCG
Organism: Methyloversatilis sp. XJ19-49; assembly: GCF_024580145.1. Taxonomy (GTDB): domain Bacteria; phylum Pseudomonadota; class Gammaproteobacteria; order Burkholderiales; family Rhodocyclaceae; genus Methyloversatilis. The sequence goes on along the minus strand of NZ_JANINI010000003.1, from coordinate 329,072 downwards.
ATCGGCACGTTGACGCCGGTCGCAAGCGGCTCGGCGTCCGGGAACATGGCGTCCACCTGACGCGCTGCGACGCTGTCGCGTGCCTTCAGGAAGACGGTGCCATTCAGCGTGACCGACGTGGTCGCGCGCGCAGCGCCGGCGTGGCGGATGTTCAGACCGACCAGCGTGATGTTGCCGCGCTCGGAAAGCAGTTCCGACGCGCTGTCGGTCGTCACCGTACCGCCGTTGTCGACCTCGACCAGAAAGCCGCGCAGCCGGCTGTCGAGCGGGTCGGCGATGTAGATGCGCTCGCCAGCCGCCAGCACCACCTGACCTTCTTCGGCTTCGATGCGGGCGTCAGGCAGCGCGGCACGCTGAGCCGGCGTCAACGGTGTGTCGATCGTGGTGTCGACGTTGGCACCGACGCGCACATTGGGTGCCGCGAGCAGCACGCGGCCGTTCTTCGCCGCGAGGATGCGCGCGCCGCGCGCCACCGTGATGTCGCCGGTTGCGCGGCCGGCGTAGTCGCCATCGGCAAACGGCGTCAGCGCCGCGCCGGTGGAGCCGAGCGAATTGAGCGCGCGCTGCAGCAGTTCGTCGTTGAGCTTCAGCGACGAACCGACCAGGCCGCCGACGTCGATGTTGGCGCCCGGCCCGAACAGGATGCCGGCCTGGTTGAAGATGAATACCTGACCGCGTGCGGTCAGCGTGCCGTCGATTTCGCTGCGCGGGCCGCCCGGGGCGACCACGTTGATGGCGCGCATCGCCGCCGATGCCTGATCGAAATGCACGGCGTTGCCGCGGCCGATGTTGAAACTGTTCCAGTTCAGCATCACCGCGTTGCCGGACTGCTGGATCACCATCCGGTTCGCCGTCTGGGTCATCGTGGCGGTGCCCGGCAGGCGGCCGTCGACAAAGTTGGGGGCCGCAACCGGCAGCGCGCCGGCCGCCATCAGCGGGGTGGTGAAGGCCAGTGCACAGGCCGTCGCCAGCACGCGTCGCTGCAGCCGGCCGGCGCTGCGCTTGCCGCGAGCAGCGACGCATTCAGCCACCGGCACCCAGGTGGCGGTCAGTTCATTGAAGATCAGGCGGTAGCGGTTCGTGTTCATGTTCTATCTCCTGCCGGCCGTGTCACACGGCCCGAAGAGGCAGCTTCGCGACCGGATGTGATGCGGCGATGACGGCGCGGCGAAAGCCGCCGCGCCGATGCAAAAATTCACTGAGCCGATGTCGGGCAGCGCCGCTGCGGACATCGATCGGGCGCAGGGCGCGCCTATTGGAACTCCACTCGGAATCCCCTCAGAATTCGTATCCCACGCGCACCAGCAGGCGCTGATCGCCTTCGCGCGTGCGGCCCGGCAGCGGTGCGCCATCGCGCAGCGCATACGCCCAGTCGGCGTCGAGCCGCACCCCGCGCGGGCTGCTCACGCGCAAGCCCAAACCGACGCTTTCCAGCGCCGACTGCGAGTCCTGACCCGGGAAGGCCTGACGGATGCGCAGCCCGGCCCAGTCGTAGAACAACAGGCCGGACAGGCCGACTGCACTGTCGAACAGCTGTTTCCCCGGCGTGGCCAGTTCCAGGCTCACCCGCTCGCCTTCGTCGGCCAGCCGCTCCGATTCCAGATAGCCGCGCACCGAATCGAAACCACCGGCCGAGAACTGTTCGCTGTTGATCAGCGGATCGCTGCTGCGCTGCAGGTCAAGCCGCGCACTGGCGGCCCAGCCACCGGGCAGCGGGAAAGCGCCTTCGAATTCGAAGCGCGACACGAAGAAGCCCGGGCGCGCGCCGAAACGGCGGCATTCGAACTGTTCGATCCGCGTACCGACGCAGTCGATTTCGCGTTCGTTCATCGCGTTCGAGCCGGCGCTGAGCGTGGTGCCGAAGCGCAGCCGGGCGCCCGACTGCAGCGGCACGGTCAGCCCGTACTGGCCCGACCACACCCAGTAGCGCACCGGCTGACTGATCGTGAAGGGCGTGCCGCCAATGCCCAGCGTGTCCTGCTTGTTGTCCTTGTAGTCCAGGCCGAGACTGATCGAGTGGAAGAAGCCACGTCCGCGGTCGGGCAGCGGCCGCACGTAGCGGAAGCCGGCCGTATCACCGCGGCCCAATGTGGCGGTGTCGAACAACGTCGGCACATTGCTGTTCGAGCGCGCGTAGTAGGCCGCCAGGATGGCGTCGCCCAGCGGCGCCGAGTAGTTCAGCCCCCACACTTCGACCTGCTCTCGATCGCGCGGCGACACGAAATAGGTCACGCCGATCGAATGCCGGCGCTGCCACAGATTGTCGTAGCGCACCGTCGCTTCGAGCCGGCCGGCATCGGTGTCGGCACTGCGCTTGTTGTTGACCTCGACGCTGCCATGCAGCGGTGACTTGTCATCAAGTCGCAATTCGACCGCGACCGAACCGGGCACCCGGCCGGGCTGCAGCAGCGGCGTCACCTGCAGGTCGCCATTGCGGCCCAGTCGGCCAAGATCTTCCTGCACCTCGGGGAAATGCGGCACACCGCCTTCGGCCAGCGACGGCGCGCCTTCGCGCACGCGGCTCGGCAATGTGTATTCGGCACCGGTCACGCGCAGGCGCTCGACCTTGCCTTCGGTCACTTCAAGCTTCACGACGCCGGTCGTCACCGCCTGTTCGGGGATGCCGACAGCCACCGTCAGATAGCCGGCGTCCTGATAGGCCTTTTCAAGTGCCGCGACGGCCTTGTTCACGTCATCGGCGTTGCGCCCCTCGCCGAGAAAGGGATAGACCGCCCGTTCGATCACCTCGGCCGGCAATACCGTATTGCCTTCGATCTCGAATTCGAAAATGTCGAAGCGTGACGCGTCCTGCGCTGCAGCGGGCATGGGGAGGACGAAGAGAAAAGCGAGCACCGTGGCTGCCGTCAGGCCGGCAAGGCGCCGGAATGTATCGATCATGAAAGCCGCGAAGGATGTAGGCACAAGTACAGAGTCAAACAAGGGAACGGCCCGCCGGGGGCGGGCCGTTCGTCAAAACGAACCGGGCAGCTTCGTGAAACGCTGCCCGGCGTACATCACACTCAGTTGCCGAAGAACTTCAGCGGCGAGCAGGTGTTGGCTTCACGAGTGAACTTCGACACATACTGGTCGGCCCAGCGGACGCCATCGCCGTCGACCTCGCTGCCGTTTGCATCAGTCAGGCCGGCGTAGAACTGCGGCAACGATGCGAAAGCCAGCGGCGTGCTGACCTGAGCGCCGGTGTTTTCGAAGTTGCCGGTGAAACGCGGCGAACCTGCGCGACGCACGACTTCGTCAGCAAACGCCTTCTGCACGCCGGCGATGGCCGGGATGTTGTCGCCCTGTTCGTTGGTCACCGCCACCGAACGATCCTGGATCGACAGTTCGACCACGAAATCGTAGCGACCCTTGATCAGGTTTTCCTTCGACGGGAAGATGCCGGTGGCGTTGGCCGACGGCGTCTGGGTCGAGGCATCGAACGTACCGATGCCGTCCAGATTGCGGAAGCTCCAGCCGCTGGTGCCGGTGTAGGAGTCGAGCGACAGCGTGGCAATGGCCTTCATCGGGCCGGTGCTGGAGAACGGGACCTTGAACGTCTTGGTGGCAGCAGTTTCCGGATCCCACGACGTGAAGGTGTAGTCGGTTCCATTGTTGGCGGCAGCCATGCACGAACGCACATTGCCCGACGACGAGTTCTCGATGACCGTATAACCGGCCGACGGATCGATGATGAACGGATCAGCCGTCGTGCCGGTACCCGAAGTCTTCCAGCCAAAGCTCGCATTCATGCGGGCGGGCTCGATCGCGCCGTTAGCGCCGTTAGCGCACGGGAAGTTACCGAAGAACCAGTTGTACGAAGTCTGGGTACCCGAACCTTCGACGCGGCGGCACACGACAACATCACCTTCCAGCGACGGATCAACCTGATCCCACGTAGCAATCTGACCATTCAGCATGGCACCGTAGGTCGAACGCGAAAACATCGTCGTGTCCGGCACTGTGTTGGTGGCGGCCAGACCCATCATGAGCTGATTGACCGGCTGCACACGCATGCGGGCAACTTCCTGCGGCGACAGCGCCGGTGTGTCATTTTCGGTGTTCAGCGGGCCGGCAAACATTGCGGGCTCGACGTCCGACACGCCGAAGTCGATCACCAGGCCGGCGTTGTTCGCGGCAGCGTGATTCGCTTCGCCCGGATCGGTGCCGACCACGGCGCAGCTGAACGGCGTAGCCTTGGCGCCGGTGCTGGTCGCGCTTACCGTGCAGTTGTTGACATCGATGGTTTTGACGCGCTGGGCGCGGGCAACCGGATTGACACCAAACACGGAACCACCAGCCGAGCGCTTGATGAACAGCACGCGCGTACCGTTGGTGACACCAGGCACACCATTGGCCAAGCCAGCAAAGGCGCGATAGTTCGGGGCAACGTAGTAGGTGATGCCGGTCAGCACACCTTCGGCAATGTCGTTCAGAAAATTGTCCGGGGCGGATGCGCCCGAGAAATAAACAACCTGGTGCGACACGCCGCCAATGTTGACGGTGCCGGCTGCGAAGGACGAACCTGCGGCCATCATGGCGCAAGCAAATGCAAGTGACTTCAATTTCATGGTCTATCTCCAGAACGGGTCGCGCATCGTCGCGCAACCTTTAAGGCAAGAAGGGAATCAGACGCTGCGACGACGGGCGGCAAAGCCGATCAGGCCCAGACCAGCCAGCAGCATTGCGTAGGTTTCCGGCTCAGGTACAGCGCTGATCTGCAGGCGATATTCGCCTTGGTCGCCGACGTAAACCTTGGCAGTCACCGCTTGGTCGGTTCCACCCAGGAGTTGGGCAAAGCCGCCCAGGCTGGTGTTTGACAGTGATGACGCACTGCGGACCACATACATGTCCATGGTGTCGCCGATGCTGCCAAAGCTGCCGTAGGTCTTGCTGAGCTCGGGAGCAACCTTGCCGGCAAACGCGTTACCGTCGAGGACAGTCGTCACGCGGTAGCCATCAACAGTCACGTCCAGATTGTTATGCGTGCCGCCTTGGCTGTTTGCATCCGTGTAGAAGCTAAACTGCGAAACAGCGCCGAGGATCGTGTTGGAACGAACGCGCGCTGCAGGCTCGGAGGCGACGGTCTGAACGACGCGTGCAACACCGCCGTTTTCACCGGACCAAACATTCCACAACACGCCCGTGGTGCCGCCCGACAACGCCAGGAAGCTGTCGAAGCCAGTCAGCGCCGCGTCGAATACAACGCCGGTCGAGAAGTTGTTGGTGAGGTATGACTTCGTTGCGGTCAGCTGAGCTGTGTTGTTGGCGTTCTGGTTGCCGCTGCCAATCAGGCTGTCCATCAACACGTTGCTGCCGAAGATGCTGTTGAAGCCAGCGTCGGCGAGGTCGTAGGTGTAGCCAACATCACCGACATATGCGGTAAATACCAATTCGGTATTCCCGCCGTTCGAGCCGATGATGCCGGCGCTCGCGGCACCCGACATCGCAACAGCGGCAACGCCTGCCAGCAGTTTAATTTTGAACATATAAATCTCCTAGGAAAGTTCGTGGGTGGTATCCGGCTCGCACCGGATCGCCCTGCTCCACGAGGAAGCGAATCGAGATTGACGGGCTCGCGTTACACCCGCCCGAAGTGGGTAGTGCCAATGAATGAGCCGTTCGGACTATTGGCTGTAAAGAATTCCGTCCGTTGACCTGGGCAGGACGTTAGCGATCGCAGATGACGAAACCGTTGCAGCCCGGCTTCGAATTCGTAGTCCGTTCGGCTCATGAAAAATGATCCGATCCCCTGAAATCTTTTATGGGAAAGGATTTCGAGAATGGTCCGTAAAGTCTGAAAATCGCCTGAATGCGTCGGTTTGTTACAACTCGCATGGATGCAAGGGCAGTTGCGGGTAGTCCGCAAGGTGTAAAGCAGGCCGGCAAAATGCGGCGGTGCATCAGAAAATTTGTGTAACGTCGCGTCACGGCAGGCCGGGCATCGGCTGCAGAGGCGGAACGGGCGTGGGGAGCACGGGTCCGCTGTGCTGACCGTGGAACGGCAGCCCTGTGGGAGCGGCGATCCCCAGGCCACCGCACCCACAGGACCGCTCCTACAGGCCGACGCTTCCCACAGGCGAGGCGCAGCCCGCAGCCCGCCTTTACTTTTCCGGGCGGGACAGACTGTCTTCGAGGCGGTCGCGATAGCCTTCGACGAGGTTTTCCAGCTTGACGCGTCCGATCTGGGTGAACGGCTCGGCCTGGCCGACGCGCTCGCCGAGCGAGCGGTCGCGCCAGCGATCGAGCATGTCGATGCCGGTCTGGTACAGGGCGACGTTGTCCTTGGTGCACTGGGCCAGCTTGCCGGTCAGCGATTCACCCTGGATACGTGCGCCTTCGAGTTCGCGCTCGGTCTTCTGCAAGGTGTCGCGGGTCTGTGCCAGATCGCGCTCGCGGTCGGCCAGCTGCTTGCGGGTCGCTTCGAGCTGCTGCGCCTGTGCTGCGGCGGCGACACGCGCTTCCTCCAGTTCGCTCGCAAGCTGATCAGCCTTGCGCTGCGCACCGCTGGCGCGGCGCTTTGCGCTGGCGGCTTCTTCTTCAAGCTTGGGCAATTCGACTTCGGCCGCCTGCTTCAGCCGGTCGGCTTCGGCAGCCGCCTGCTGGCGCGCCTGCTGTTCGGCCGACAGCGCCTGCTGCAACTGCTGCGCCTGGGCGCGCAGGCGGCGCAACTGTTCCTGCTCGCGCGAAGCCTGCTGCGCATGGACCGACGTGGCGCCAAGCAGCGCCACCAGAAGGAAGCTCAGGGTCTTCATGGTCAGAACTTCACGCTCATGTCCATCATCAGCGTGTCCACTTCGTAGCGCTGGGCGGTGATGGCAGTGGGATCATAGGTCATGGTCTGGATGTTCTTCGCCGAGTACCAGCGCAGCCCGAGCGCCGTGTTGCGGTACAGGCCGTAGCTGCCGCCAAGCACGAAACCCTTGATATTGGTGCCACCGAGGCCGAGATCCGAATCGGTGAAGCCGTCGAGCACGGCATCGGATCCGATGTATTTATATGACAGGAACACCTGCCAATCGTCGCTCAGCGTGACCGAAGGCATGCCGACTGCGGCACGCAGGTGGTACGCCGTGTCCTTGCCGTCGGTCAACGCCAAACCGGTGCGCCGCTGGATGTCGCCTCGGTCAAAGCCTGTGTTCTTCACGTATTCGGCGGACAGCAGCACATGCACCGGATCGAAGTGCGCCAGATCGGCGGTGGCGGTGAGCACCCACGGCTCGAATTTCGACGCCAGACCGTAGATCGGTGCTTCGGTGTTGTCGATCGGGCTGTTCGTCTGCACCAGCGTATTGCCCCTGGCGCGCAGTGCGGACGAGTGCGCGTAGCGCCCGTAGCCCTGCAGCGGCCCATTGAGCGCATCGTAGTTGTTGTCGGTGCGCGCCTCGATGCGGCTGTAGTGATACTTCGCCAGGCCGAAGCGCAGCTTGATCGACGAATTCCAGTCGAATTCGGTGCCGATCTGGGCACCGGCCAGCCACTGCTTTTCTGCGTTCGGCGGATTGTCGGCGCGCAGCGGGAACCAGCCGGCGGTGGCGAACGGCCGCAGAGTGGCGGTCGGCGTGACGTTGCGCAGATTGACGGCAATGCCGTCGAAGTTCAGGTCTTCGTCCCACACCAGATCGGTGGCAAACCACGGGTTGGGCACGCGCCCACCGGTGAACGACGCCCACTCGACCGGATCGATCTTGATGTAGGCGCGATCCACGAGGAAGCTGTACTTGTTGAAGCCGCTGCCCAACGTCTGGTTTGTCGACACGCGGTCGGTCACATTGCCGGTGGTAAAGCGCAAGCCTGCGCTGACCCCGTCGCTGATCTTCGCCAGCACACCCAGACGGGCTCGCAGGCGCAGCCGATTTACGTTGTCATCGACGTTACCGTTCGGAAAGCCGTTGCCATCGAGATCGACGCCTGACGGAAAGCGCGTGCCGAGCGGAAAGTCATCATTGGTCGCACCCGGATTGCCGATGGCACCCGGCGCGAAGCCGCCGATCGGCGTATTGCCGGCCGGGAAGCGATCGTTCTGGTAACGCACCCGCAGATCACCCTCGATCTTGATGCGCTCGGTCCACTCCGGAATCGAGTTCGGAGCGGCCCAGCCTTCGCTGCGCGCCTGCGCAAGCACTTCCTGCTTCAGCTGGTCGCGTATCTCAGCCTTCACCGATTCGGGCACGTACTGCACGCGCACCGTAGTGTCTTTTTTTGCCTTGGCCACCGCCTTGGCAGTTTTTGCTTCGGCAGCCTTGACCAGCGCATCGGCTTTTTCGCGCGTCAGCACGCCTGTGTCGACCAGTGCATCGATCAGGTTGAGCGTGGTCTGGCGCAGCGTATCCAGCGTTTCCGCTTCACTGGCGTGCGCCGGCAGCGCGAACAGCGCGGCCAGTGCAACAGGGAGGAGGGATTTCTTCATGACATCGGTCCGGGATCTGTCTGGAATGGGTAAGCGAGGCGCTCGCGCGCTCAGCCGGTCAGTCGGTTGGTGATGCGCAGGCGGATCGGCTGCGGCATGTCGGCGGGCGGTGCGTCGCGGAAGGCGCGCATGTCGGCCAGCGCCGCCGACAGCGCGCTGTCGGCCTTGTCGTCACCGGTGCTGTCGTCGAGCACGGCGCGCTGGATGCTGCCGTCACGGCCGAGCCACACCTTCACGACGACGCGGTAATCGATCTGCTTCACGTTGCGGTTGCGCGCGAGTTCGTCCTGGATGTGGCGCTGCAGCGCATTGGTGTAGAAGGCGTACTGCATACGGCTGGGCTTGGCCGGCGCGCCGCCTATCGTGCTGCCGACGTCACCGCCCTTGTATTCATTGGTGACGTCGCCCGACGCAAACGCGCTCGGGCCGTCTCCGGCCGCACCTTCCATCTTCAGCTGCTCGGCCTGCTGCGGCGGTGCCTCGACCGGCTTGGGCTGCTCGACCTTGACGTCCTTCTGCTCCTTCGGCTCCGGCCGCTTCTCTTCGCGCGGCGGCGGCGGTGGGGGCGGCGGCGTATCCGGAATGATGGAAATCTTCGTCACCTGACGGGTCGGTGCCGACGGCGTCGAAAACTGCGACTTCAGCCAGTAGCCGCCGTAACCCACCACCCCCATGCCGACCAGCGCCAGCAGGATGTTGCGCACACGACGGCCGGTGCTCGTACCCTCGAGGGAATCTTCAGCCAGCGCCGCCATCAGGTACCGATCCTGGACGTGATCAGGCCGACGTTCTCGATGCCCATGCGATTGACCAGATCGATCACCTCGATCACGCCGCTGTAAGGCGCACGCGCTTCACCGCGGATCATCACGCTGAACTTCGGATCACGCGCCCGCACGGCATTGAGCTGGCCTTCGAGCTGGCCCAGCGTGACACCGACGCCATTGACCATCAGCGCACCGCTTTCCATCACCTGCACGATCTTGATTTCGTGCTGCTCGGTGCTCGGCTTGTTCGACGGCTTGGGCAGCGTCATCGTCAGCCCCTGCACGCCGGCAGTCGTCATCAGGATGAACACGACCAGCAGCACGTACGCCAGGTCGAGCATCGGCGTGACGTTGATCGAGTCATACGGCTTGGCTTCGGTATTGACCTGCATTACGCGTTCCGCTCCATGCCTAGCCTGCCGCTTTCTTGGTCACCAGCCCGACTTCGGTGATGTCCAGCCGCTTGCAGATTTCCAGCACGGCCGACACCTTTTCGAAGTGCGCGGCCGCGTCGCCCTTGAGCACCACGGGCAGCGCCGGGTTGGCGCTCTTGTGCTGGGCGAGGCGGGTTTCGAGCATCGCCAGATCGACCGGGTAGGCATCGAGGAAAACGTCGCCGGCCGCCGTGATCGTGATGGCACGGGTTTGCGGTTTGGCGAGGCTGGTGATCGTTTCGGTCACCGGCGCTTCGACTTTGATGCCCTGCACCGACGCCGTGGTCATGATGATGAATACCACCAGCAGCACGTACGCCAGGTCGAGCATGGGCGTGACGTTGATTTCGTCGTACGGCTGGTTGTCGTCCTTGACGTCGGCGGACATGTCAGCGCCGCCCGGCCGCCCGAAGGCGCTGAGCAGCCCCCGTGGGGGGCAGCGAACGAAGTGAGCGTGGGGGTCGCATTTTCGCCTCTCAGCGGCCGTGCGCTTCGGCGACGCGGGTGACGAATTCGTCGACGAAGATCTGCATGTCGGCGCTGATGTTCTTGATGCGCGACGCGAGGTAGTTGTAGCCGAACAGCGCCGGAATCGCGACCGCCAGACCGGCAACCGTGGCGAGCAGTGCCGCCGCAATGCCGGGCGCGATGGCCGTGACATTCACGTCGCCGGCCGCCGCGATGGCGGCGAACACGATCATCACGCCGACCACGGTACCGAGCAGGCCGAGGAAGGGGCCGCCGGAAATCGCGATGGTCAGCAACACCATGCGCGCGTTGAGCTTGTGCGATTCGCGCACCAGATCGGCATCGATGGCGGCCTTGATCGCGTCCATCGACGCACCGGTCAGCCCGGCCGCTTCGCCCTGGCTATCAAAGCGCTTGCGTATTTCACGCAGGCCGGCGCCATACAGGCGGAACAGCGACGAGTCGCCATATGTTTCACCCTTGTCGAGCAGCAGGAAGTCATTGGCTGCCGTACGGAAGCGATTGATGAAGCCGCGGTTCGCCTTGTCGATGCGCGTCACCTGCATCGCCTTGTCCACCATGACCCAGGCGCTGATCAGAAACATGACGCCGAGGATGATGATGACGACCCAGGCATCCACCGTCAGATTGTCCACCAGCACGGCGAAATGGCTGTGACCGCCTTCGGATTCGGCCACCTCCTCACGCACCGCGACGAAGGTCGCGTCGGCACCCTGCCCCAGTGCGGCCAGCTTGATCCAGTCCGGGCCGCGCACCGTGTTCGCAAGTTGCAGTTCGTCCAGCTCACCGGTGTAGCCGTCGCCGATGACGACTTCGGCCTGCTCCGCTGTCAGCGCAACGTCGGCACTGCCGGCTGGCTGGCCATTTACATAGAGGGTGGCCTTGCCGCCGCCCACCGTTGCCGCGACGTGCTGCCACACGCCCGGCTGCAGCGTGCCGCCGGCCAGACGGGTGGCGCCGATGTTCAGTGCCAGCGCAGTGTCTTCGATCTTCACGGTCAGTGCGCCCTGGCCGTACAGCGTCGCCTGCTGCGGCAACGCAGCCGGCTTGATCCAGGCCGACATCGTCCAGGCGCCGCCGGCGGTCGTCGCCAGCGGCGCGGCGGCCGCGACCGTGATGGGCGTTCCACCGAAAATGGCGGCGTCGCCAAGCAGCGCAGCCTTCTGCATCTGCACGGCACCCTGCGCCACCAGCGCGCTGGCCGAAGAATCGGCCAGCGGTGCGGTTTCCGAAAAATGCCACACGCCGACCGTCGAGGCGTCATACGTCGCCTTGCTGTCCTGCGCGCCGCCGACGGCTGCATTGCCGAAGTAGGCATACAACGTGGCCGGCGCGTCGCCGGCGGCGATCAGTGGGACCTGCACCCACACCACAGCCAGTTCGTTCAGCGCGTCATAGCGTTCGATGTGGTGCTTCAGCACCGTCTTGTCGTCTGCCGTGACAAAACGGATGTCCGAGCCGTCGTCCTTTGCGGCAAGAAAGTCGAAATTCCCGCTGTGCAGGCGGATTGCCACCGGAATCGAATTCTGCGGTGCCGTGATCGGTACGCCCGCAGCGCTGGTATCCAGCGTGACAATTCGGCGCGCGGTCCACGCTTCGTCCCACCAGGCGTTGGCAAAAGAGGGGATAAGCGCCGCGAAGGCGCCGAGAGCAATCAGGGTTTTCATGGCAGGCGGGGATAAGTTTCAGCGCCGATTGTCGGGGCGGAACATGTCCATGCCGTGACATGAAATATGGACATTGATAGTCCGATCGGACTATCAGGAGCATCAATTCCTGCTGCGCCGCATCACGGCTGGCGCAGCCGCTTCGCTTCGCGTGAAAGGAGAAGCGGGCCGATGACAGCCCGCGAGAAGATGCGCCATTGCGACGGTTGCGCTGCACACCGGATCGCCCCTTGGCGATCCGGTGTTGCAGTCCGCATCAGATGGCGGAGTGGTCTGCAGGCGCCTGCGCGCTGCGCACCGGCGCTGCGCGCTCCGTCGTGAAGCCGCGCAGCACGCCCGGCTCATAGATCGACTCGTGGTTGATCACGAGACCGTCGAACGACTTGCCCGCCGGTGCCTGACTCAGCGCACGCAGATAGGCCGGGTCATACGTCGACTCGTGCGCCAGCACGTCGCGGGTCTCGGCACGCCCGCCCAGCGCTCCCTTGTCCGACAGGCTGCTCAGGTAGCCGGGTTCGTAGATGGATTCATGGGGGGTCGTGCTGCCGGCAAACGAGGCGGAAGAAACGGTCAGGCCGGCAAACATCAGGACAGCGATCATCTTGTTCATGGCAAAGCTCCTTTGAGGTTGGGTAGGCAGTCGCCCGGTTTCGGGTTGAGCGGTGTGCTCTCGACGCCTTCCTCTCAGCAGCTTGCGTGCCAGTTGCGGACAATAATTTTTATTTATTTAAAAACAATGACTTGATACATTAAAATCTTTATGCCTTGAAATTTCACGGGCGCATTCTTCCGCGAAATCCCGCGGATCCGCGATATGTCGCGGATCCGCGGCGGTGCTCAGTTGCCGGAGCGTCCATCGTGGGAGCGGCGAGGTGTTGTGGGAGCGGCGAGGTGTTGTGGGAGCGGTGAGGTGTTGTGGGAGCGGCGGCCTCGCCGCGATCAGTGCAGCGATGATCGTTGATCGACGCGCAGATCGCGGCGAGGCCGCCGCTCCCACAGGGCCGCTCCCACAGGGCCGCTCCCACAGGGGCCACTCCCTCATGGCCGCTCATACTGGGGCTGGCACTGTGGCGGATTCCAGCCGAAGGCCCCGGCCAGCCGCCCGAACGCTTCTCCCGGATCGCATTGCAGCGTGATCGGATCACCGCTGACCGGATGCCGCAACTGCATGTGTATACAGGCGAGCATCAACCGGCTCACGCCCCAGGCGGACGCAAAATAGCGGTTGTGCACGCCCTTGCCATGGGTCGAATCGCCGATCACCGGGTGGGCAATGTGATTCATGTGGCGACGGATCTGGTGCGTGCGGCCGGTCAGCGGCAGCGCTTCGACCAGCGCGTAGCGGCTGCTCGGGTAGCGATCGACCATGACCGGCAGCTCGACTGTCGCCAGCCGTCGGTAGCGGGTCAGCGCCGGCTGCACCTCGATGGGTTCGGCACCCTCGCGCGCCGCGCGCGGGTCGATCGCGTCGATCACGCGACGCAGCGGATGGTCGATCACGCCCGCCTCCGACGGATGGCCGCGCACCAGCACGAGGTAGCGCTTGTCGGGCGTGTGCTGCGCGAACTGGTCTGCCAGAGCATGCGCCGACACGGCGTCGAGTGCGAACACGAGTACGCCGGAGGTGCCTCGGTCCAGCCGATGCACCGGCCACACGCGTTGGCCGATCTGGTCGCGCAGCCGCTGCACCGCAAATTCGGTTTCGTGCCGGTCCAGCGCGGTGCGGTGCACCAGAAGACCGGACGGCTTGTTGATCGCGACCATGACTTCGTCGCGATAGATGATTTCAAGCGGAATGTCGGGCAGGGAAACAGTCACGGACAAGTCGGTTCGGATCGTCGGAGAAGCGGCGCATCTTCGCATGCGATTGCACTGCAGCATCGATTGAGGAGAGCGGGCGTGCGAGCGGTGCTAGATTGAAGTTGTGACTTCCTAATGCTTCACCTGCCAGGAGGACTGCCATGAACGACGTAGACGTCAATCAGTACATCGTCGATCTGACCAATCACTCGAACCGGCTGCGTCTCGAGTCGGCCGTGCCGGGCCGCCAGATGAAGGTGGTGCTGCGCCACGCCCGGGATGCGTCCCAGCCGGCCATCCATGGCGCCGGTCTGGTCAGCGCTGACAAGAAGGTGTTTTCGATCGATGTCGTCACGCCGGCGGGCGTACACCGGCTTTCGCACAACTGGCCTGAACTGAGCGCCGAGCTGGCGAATTTTTCGGAAGTCGATTGAGCCGCCACCGACTGGACCACATGCGGTTGCGCCGCACTCGTCCGGCCCATCGCTGACGGCGCAACCGCCGCGACTCAGGACTTCGAATCTGGCGCGGACCGGAGCCCGACCGGCAAGCCGAGCGCGCGCCAGCCATCGAGACCCAGCTTTTCCAGCGTGTCGATGTTGCGCTCGTAGATGCTTTCCGCTTCCGGGAAAGCGTCGACCGCGCGCGTGACACTGGCTTCGCGCAGCAGGTGGATGGTCGGGAACGGCGCCCGGTTGGTGAAGTTGCCGATGTCATCCGGCTCGGTGTCGGCGAACTGCCAAAGCGGATGGAAGGCAGCGACCTGCAGCACGCCTTCATGTCCATGCTCGGTCACCGCGTCGTCGACCAGATCGAGCACGTCGTTGAAGTCGAGAAAATCCTCGAGCAGCGAGGCATGCATGATCAGGGTGGTGTCGGTCTGCTGCGGATCGGCGGCGGCCAGAAATTCGATCTCGCGGTCGATATCCTCCAGATAGCCGTCGAGATGTGTCGCTTCGCTGACCACGTAGCGTACCTGTTCCTTCACATACACCGCCTTGGCGAACGGACACAGGTTGAGGCCGATCACGGCCTTCTCCAGCCAGTCGCGCGTCGCGGCAATCACTTCATCTTTCGTCATGCGGCGAAACCTTCGGTCAGGAATTGTTCGATCTGAGCGGTCTGCGCGGTGTCCATGAACATCGGCGCATGTCCGACGCCGGCGATTTCGAGCGTGCGGGCTTTGGGTCCGCGTGCAGCCATCTGCGCCAGCGTGTCGCGCGTCAGCAGATCCGATTCGGCGCCGCGTACGCACAGCGTCGGGCAGCGGATGGCCTCGTATAGATTCCACAGTTCGATATCGCCGAGAAACAGCATGGCCTGCATCGGCTTGGCGATGTCGGGGTCATAACCCATTTCGAAGCCACCATCGGTGATCGGGCGCGTCGAATGCACGGTGAGGTGGCGCCACTGCGCGTCGGTCAGCGGCCCGAACGGCGCGCTGACCGTACGGATGTACCGGTCAGCCTCGTCCAGGCTGGCGAACTTCGGCGCCTTGCCGACGTACTCCGCGATGCGCCGCAGGCTCACCGAGGTGACCACCGGCCCGACGTCGTTCAGCACCATGCGGGTGATCGGCGACTGCGGCAGCGCGGCGAGCGCCATGCCGATCAGGCCGCCCATTGAGGTGCCGAACCAATGCACCTCTTCGACGCCGAGGCGGGCAATCAACGTCACCATGTCGCCGACGTACTGCGGCACGCCGTAATTCGCAGCGTCCGGCAGCCAGTCGCTGCGACCGCGTCCGACCACGTCCGGGCACACGACGCGGTAGTGCCGGGCGAGCTGCTGCGCGAGGAAGTCGAAGTCGCGCCCGACCCGGGTCAGTCCATGCACGCACAACAGCACGCGCGGATTCGCCGGGTCGCCCCATTCCGCATAGGCCATGTGATGCAGCCCTTTCGGATTGGCGCACTGCACGCGGTGCAGACGCGGCTGCGCGTCGCGTGGTGCAGGCGGCGCACCGCCGAACCATGCCCGCAATCTGTCGATGACACCAGTCGCCATTGATCAAGCCCTGTTGGAAAAAGCATCTGCGGTGATTCACGATGGGCGCTGCGGGCGGCAACGGATCTGATTAATGTGGGAGCGGCGGCCTCGCCGCGATACGCACTCTGCACAACGATGGTCGCGGCACCATCGCGGCGTGGCCGCCGCTCCCACAAGGTCCAGTCCCACAGAGCCGCTCCCAGAGAGGCCGCTCCCGCAGGGGCTGTCCCCACCAACCCACTTCGTTCATCGAGCAACCGCCTGCTGCCCGAAAACCCGATTGTGCCAGTAGCGCGCGTCGATCTCGCGACTCACGCGGCGCTCGATGCCGACGGCGGCGAAATCGAAGGCCACGGCGCCATGGGCGTCACTGCGCCACTGCACCGTGCCCTGGTCCGCATACCGTTGCTGCACTTTCGGATGCGGGTGATTGAAGCGGTTGCGGTAGCCCACGGCATGCACGACGTCGCTGGCGTCGACCGCCTCCACGAAGGCTTCCGTCGACGACGTGCGGCTGCCGTGATGCGGGCTCACCAGCAGATCGGCAGCCAGCGGCGCAGCCGCCTCAAGCAGCGCCGCTTCACCGTCGGCCAGCACATCGCCGGTGATCAGTGCCGACCCGTGGGCGGTGTCGATGCGCAACACGCACGACAGCGCGTTGCTGCTGCGCGCGCCAAGTGCAACGGCACCGGGCGGCGGATGCAGCATCGCAAAGCGCACCCCATCCACCATCCAGCGCTGGCCGGCAGCACAGTCCCGCGTGTCGGGCCGCACCAGACGCAGCCCATCGTGCGCGGAAACCGACGACAACACCTCGCCCACCGGCAGGCCGGCGAGCAACGATGCGGCGCCCCCTGAATGATCGCTGTCGGCATGGCTGACGATCAGGGTGTCGAGGCGCCGCACACCGATCGCCCGCAGATAGGGCAGCACGAGCCGCCCGCCGGCATCGGCTTCGGCGCCGTAGCGCGGGCCGGTGTCGAACAGCAGGTCATACTGCGCCGTCTGCACATGCACGGCGAGCCCCTGGCCGACGTCGAGCACGACCACATGCATGGCGCCGGCCACCGGCCGGGTGTCCTGCGTCATGAACAGCGGCAGCATCAGCGGCACGGCCAGCGCACGTCCGGGCCAGCCGCGCGGCGCCAGCAGGTTCGCCGCACCGAGCACCCCGCACGCGACCGCCCAGCCGGCCGGTGCCGCGGCATGCCACAACACCCAGTCGGGTGCGACCAGCCGCTGCACCGCCCACATCAGCACGGCGGTCAGCGCATGCGCCAGCCACAGCAGTGCATCGAGCGGCAGCACGATGGCGATCAGCACCAGCGGCGTGATGACCACGCTGACCAGCGGTATCGCGAACAGGTTGATCAGCGGCGACACCAGCGACACCTGACCGAACAGCGCCATCATCGGCGGCGCCAGGCCGAGCGTGATCGCGGCCTGTGCGCCGAGCCAGCTGCGCACCGGATGCGGCGTTCCCAGATGGCCGGCGGCCGCGTAGAACAGCAGCGCCACCGCGCCGAACGACAGCCAGAAGCCGGGGTTCATCACCGCCATCGGGTGCAGCGGCAACACGACGCACACGGCCAGCGCGAGCGCATTGAAAGGTGACGAGAAGCGCCCGGCCAGCAACGCCAGCCCGGCGACCGCCAGCATGATCAGCGTGCGCTGCGCCGGAATGCCGAAACCGGCCAGCGCGCAGTAGGCGGTGGCGGCGATCAGTCCCGCGACGATGCCGGCACGCTGCGCAGCACAGCGCAGCGCAAGCGCGGGCACCCGGCGCCAGAGAGCGGACACCAAAAGACCGGACAGCGCCGCCACCATCGTGACGTGCAGCCCGGAAATCGACACCAGATGTGTCAGGCCGGCGCGTTCGAACAGGTCCCAGTGTGCCGGCGGGATCGCCCGCTGGTCGCCGATCGCCAGCGCGATCAGCACGCCGGCCCATTGCCACGCCGGCTCCTCGGCCAGCGCGTCGTCGTGCATCACCGCCGTGAAACGCGACCGCACCGCGTCGCGTCGCGCATCGATCCATGCCGTGAGCCCGCCCGCCCGAACGGCGATCAGCCGCTGCGCCTGTCGTCCTTCGCCGCCGGCACGCACATGACCGGTCGCGCCGATGCCGCGTTCGAACAGCCAGGCTTCGTAGTCGAACCCGTGCGGATTCATGTTGCCGTGCGGTCGCTTCAGGCGTACCCGAAGCTGCCAGCGGCTGCCGGCCTGCAGCGGCGGCGCCGCTCCGGATGCCGGCGAATCCGCGTCGCGACCGTCGTACCAGGTGAGGGCGATGCGCCGTGGCACGCCGGACGGTGCCTGCTCGACCGCAAGATCGAAGCGCTGGCCCCTTTCCACCCGCTGCGGCAGCCCCGCGATCACGCCAGTCAGGTCGATATCCTGCCCTTCGAGCGCGTGCGACAGACGGTCGGCCAGCGCAACATGCCCTGTTGCGCTGGCCCACACGAAGGCGGCCAGTGCAACCGAGACGCAGAGGGCGCTGTCGGATGCAGCGCGCGTGAGTCGGGTCGAAGCACACAGCACCAGCAGCAGCGCAAGGGCCGACAGGCCAAAGAGCGTGACAGGCGCGGGCAACTCGGCCTGCTGCTGAGCGAGCCATGTACCGGCAACGAGCGACAGCGCGACGGGTGTGATCATGACGAACGATTATCCCGTTGCGCGTCCCGGAAGTCATTCGAACCACACCATTGCCATGCCGTCACGACGGCAGCGGATAATCCGCTCCGATGAAAAAGATCTTCCGGAAGTACATCCCCGACACCGAAACCCTGCGCCGCAATCGCTGGCTGGCACCCTTCGCCGACTGGCTCGGCCATCCCAGGCTTTGGCACCTGAACCGACACAGCTGTGCCGGCGGCGTGGCAGCCGGGCTTTTCGCGGGGCTGATTCCAGGGCCGCTGCAGATGCTGTTTGCCGCCGGGCTGGCGGTGCTGCTGCGTGTGAACCTGCCACTGTCGATGGCGGTCACCTTCTACAGCAACCCGCTGACCATCGTGCCGCTGTATGCCTTGGCCTGGGGCTATGGTCGGTTGGTGATGCCGCTGCTGGGGCTGACAATGCCACCCGGCGCGAGCTTCCACGCACCGCATATCCCCGAAGGTGCCGGATTCGGTGGCTGGATACGCGCCCTGTTCGACTGGGCGATGGCCCTGGGCGAGCCATTGCTGATCGGCTTGCCGCTGCTGGCGGTGACGCTGGCCGCGGTCGGTTACGTCACGGTGCTGGGCCTGTGGCGCTGGCACCTGTTGCGCAGCTGGCGCGCGCGGGCGCAGCGGCGCAAGACGTAGAATCGACGCGGCGCGACAGCCCCTGTGGGTGGGTCTACTGTGGGTAAAGCTACTGTGGGAGGCGCTAATGTGGGAGCGGCGGCCTCGCCGCGATCCGCACGCTGATCATCGACCAGCGCAGCGCTGATCGCGGCGAGGCCGCCGCTCCCACAGGGGCCGGTGCCGATCGCGGCAGGCGCCCAGTACCGCCGCCTTGCACCTTGCATCTTGCACCTTGCGTCTTGAATCCGCCTAAAGCCGGCCGTCGACCAGCCGCACGATGCGGTCCGCCCGTGCGGCGAGCCGTTCGTCGTGGGTGACGATGACGAAGCTGGTGCCGCGCGTGCGGCTCAGCGTCAGCATCAGGTCGAATACCCCGTCAGCGGTCTTGCTGTCGAGATTGCCGGTCGGCTCGTCGGCCAGCACGCAGGCCGGCTGGGTGACCAGGGCGCGCGCAATGGCCACGCGCTGGCGTTCGCCGCCGGACATTTCGCCCGGCTGATGCTCCACCCGGTGCGCCAGCCCGACTTCGGCCAGCATGGCAGCCGCGGCTTCGCGCGCCTGCAGCCGTGACTGGCGGCGGATCATCAGCGGCATCGCGACATTGTCGAGCGCGGAGAATTCGGCCAGCAGATGATGGAACTGGTAGACAAAGCCCAGCGAGCGGTTGCGCAGCGCACCGCGCGCCGCCTCACCCAGCGTCGAATACTGCTGGCCGAGCAGCGACACGCTGCCCGCACTGGGCGTATCGAGCCCGCCCAGCAGGTGCAGCAAGGTGCTCTTGCCCGATCCGCTGGCGCCGACGATGGCCACACGCTCGCCGCGCAGCACCGCCAGATCGACACCGGACAGCACCGGCACCTCGACCTTGCCCTGATGGAACACCTTGGTCAGCCCCTCGCACTTCAGCACGATGTCACTCATAGCGCAGCGCCTCCGCCGGCTGCACGCGCGACGCGCGCCAGCTCGGGTACAGCGTCGCAGCCAGCGTCAGCAGGCCGCCGATGACGGTCACCGTCAGCACGTCGGACCACAGGATTTCAGACGGCAGCTCGGGAATGAAATACACCTCGGCCGACCACAGCGACACGCCTGCGATGGCTTCGATGGCCGGCACGACCACGTCGAGGTTGGACGCCAGCGCGACACCGCCGGCCACGCCGAGCAGCAGGCCGCCGCCGCCGATGATCGCGCCCTGCACGATGAACACCGCCATCATGCTGGCCGGGCTGGCACCCAGCGTGCGCAGGATGGCGATGTCCGCCTGCTTGTCGGTCACCACCATGATGAGCATGGACACGATGTTGAACGCCGCGACGGCGACGATGAGCATCAGGATGATGAACATCATGTTCTTCTCGATCGCGATGGCGCGGAAGAAATTGGCGTGCTGGCGCGTCCAGTCGCCAACCAGCAGACCGTCGCCTGACATCTGCGCGTGCAGATCGCGCGCCACGCGCGGCGCGTCGAACAGGTCGCCCAGCTTGAGCCGCACGCCCGACACGCGGTCTTCCATCCGGTACAGCGTCTGCGCGTCCTGCATGTGGATCAGCGCCAGACTGGCGTCGTACTCGAAATGCCCGGCCTCGAACACGCCGACCACGGTGAATTGCTTCAGCCGGGGCAGCACCGCCGCCGGCGTCACCAGACCCTGCGGCGCAATCAGCGTCACCTTTTCGCCGACCTGAACGCGCAATGCGCGCGCCAGTTCGATGCCCAGCACCACGCCGAACCCGCCCGGCTGCAGGTCGGCGAGATGGCCGGCGCGCATGTGCTGGCTGAAATCGGCGACGCCATCTTCGGCCGCCGGCAGCACGCCGCGCACCATGGCACCGCGCACCGTCTGGTCGAAGCTCAGCATGGCCTGCTCGTTGACGTAGGGCGCTGCGGCCTTCACGTCGGTGTTCTGCAGCGCGCGCTCGGCCACCTGCTGCCAGTCGGTCAGTTCGTTGTCGTAGCCGGTGATCTGTACGTGTGACGCCACGCCGAGGATGCGGGTGCGCAACTCCTTCTGGAATCCGTTCATCACCGACAGCACCGTGATCAGCGCTGCAATGCCCAGCGCCAGACCGAGCGTGGAAATCAGGGAAATGAAGGAAATGAAGCCGTTGCGCCGTTTCGCCCGCACATAGCGCAGGCCGAGCAGGATTTCATAGTTCATGGGGCAGGCATGGTACNGCGATCGTGCGGGCGCAGATGGAAGGCGCCGACGCGGCACAGCAGCCACTGCGCCGGCTGTTCGCGCGCACTCTTTCCGATGCCGGCGGCAAGCAGTGAGGTTTTTGTGGGAGTGGCGGCCTCGCCGCGATCGGCACCGGCCCTGTGGGAGCGGCGGCCTCGCCGCGATCAGTGCTGCGATGGTCGCAGTGCAACGTGCACATGTGGGAGCGGCGATCCACTGCTGGCCCTGCAGGGCCAGCAGTGGATCGCCGCTCCCACATGTGCACGTTGCACTGCGACCATCGCAGCACTGATCGCGGCGAGGCCGCCGCTCCCACAGGGCCGGTGCCGATCGCGGCGAGGCCGCCACTCCCACAAAAACCTCACTGCTTGCCGCCGGCATCGGAAAGAGTGCGCGCGAACAGCCGGCGCAGTGGCTGCTGTGCCGCGTCGGCGCCTTCCATCTGCGCCCGCACGATCGCGCCTTCGATGGCCAGCAGCAGGTCGGCTGCGACTTCGCCGGGCTGCGGCAGACCGGCTTCGGCACACGCGCGCTCGATGCGCGCGGCCAGCGCGCGCTTGTGCATCACGGTCATCGCCGGCGCGTCGGGTCCGGCTTCGGCGTGACCGTTGATGAAGGCACAGCCACGAAAGCCGGGCGCGCGGAACCAGTCATCGAGTGCGCCAGGCAGCGCAGCTAGCCAGTCGCGCGGCGAGCTCAGCTTGCCGAGCCGACCTTCCAGCCAGGCCATCCAGCGCGCATGGCGCAGGTCGAGATAGGCGTCGATCAACGCCTGCTTGGACGGAAAGTGACGGTAGAAGGACATCTTGGCCACACCCGACTCGGCGATGATGCGGTCGATGCCGGTGGCGCGCAGGCCTTGCCGGTAGAACAGTCGGTAGGCCGTTTCAAGCACGCGGGTGCGCGCGTCATGCTCCGGCAGCGGGCCGGAGCCGGCGAGGTCGTCGAGGGTGAAGGTCATGCGCCATGTTGACAGACAGACCTGTCTTGTTCAAGGATGTAGACAGACCTGTATCACCTTCTCTGCCTCATCTTCCTGTTGACCCTGCCTGATGGAGCCCGACATGACCGACGCCCCCCGCCCGCCGCTGCCACCCTTCACCGCCGACACCGCCGCACAGAAGGTGCGCGCCGCCGAAGACGGCTGGAACAATCGCGACCCGCACAAGGTTTCGCTCGCCTATACGCCGGACAGTCGCTGGCGCAACCGCTCGGAATTCATCAACGGACGCGCCGGAATCGTCGATTTCCTGACCCGCAAGTGGGCGAAGGAACATGAGTACCGGCTGATCAAGGAGCTGTGGTGTACCGGCGGCAACCGCATCGCGGTGCGTTTCGCCTACGAATGGCACGACGCCGACGGCCAGTGGTTCCGTTCCTACGGCAACGAGAACTGGGAATTCGACGAACGTGGCCTGATGGCACGCCGCCACGCCAGCATCAACGATCTGCCGATCAGCGAGGCCGATCGGCTGTTCCGCTGGCCGCAGGGCCGCCGACCGGACGACCACCCGGGGCTGGGCGAACTCGGGCTCTGATGCTGCGCTGACTTTTCGTCACCGTCTTCTCGTCACCGCTTTTTCGTCCTCTCGCCGACCTGACGGTGGCGCGCCCGGGCCGCCGTCAGGGATACTGCACGCCTCCGTCAATACGCCGCCCTCTCCCATGTCCAGCCTGCTTTTCCAGCCCTATGCCCTCGGCCCGCTGCAGCTCCCGAACCGCATCGTCATCGCACCGATGTGCCAGTACTCGGCGCAGGACGGCTGCGCCACCGACTGGCATCTGATGCATCTGGGCCAGCTGGCGCTGTCCGGCGCCGGCCTGCTGATCATCGAAGCGTCGGCGGTCGAGCCGGAAGGCCGCATTTCCGCGCAGGACCTCGGCCTGTGGTCCGACGCCAACGAAGCGGCGCTGGCGCGCGTGCTCAAGGCGGTGCGCGCGCATTCGAACATGCCGATCGCGATCCAGATCGGTCACGCCGGGCGCAAGGCGTCGGTCGCACGGCCATGGGAAGGGGGCGCGCAGATCGCGCCCTCGGCCGGAGGCTGGCAGACCGTTGCGCCGTCGGCACAGCCGCATGCGCCGGGCGAACACCCGCCGGTCGCCCTCGATGCCGCAGGCCTTGAGCGCATCCGCACAGCGTTCGCCGACACCGCCCGCCGCGCGGCGCGGCTCGGACTGGATGCGATCGAAGTGCATGCCGCGCACGGGTATCTGCTGCACCAGTTCCTGACCCCACTGGCCAACGCACGCAGCGACGAATACGGCGGTTCGCTCGACAACCGCATGCGCTTTCCGCTCGAAGTGTTCGACGCCGTGCGTGCCGCCTTTCCGGCCGACAAGCCGGTCGGCGTGCGCATCTCCGCCAGCGACTGGGTGGACGGCGGCTGGGATGTCGATCAGAGCGTCGTCTTCACGCAGGCGCTGAAGGCGCGCGGCGCGGCGTACATCCACGTGTCGAGCGGTGGCGCCTCGCCGCTGCAGCAGATTCCGGCGGTGCCCGGCTATCAGGTCGCGTTCGCCGAACGCATCAAGCGCGACGGCGGCCTGTCGACCATCGCGGTCGGCCTGATCACCGAAGCGGAACAGGCCGAAGCCATCCTGGCCAGCGGTCAGGCCGATCTGGTCGCACTCGCCCGCGCCATGCTGTACGAGCCGCGCTGGCCCTGGCACGCAGCCGCGGAACTGGGTGCGCAGGTCGATGCCGCCCCGCAGTACCTGCGCTGCCAGCCGAGGGAATTCAAGGCGCTGTTCCGCTGAAGGTGTGAAGGCGGGCGGCGGGAAGGCTGCCGTCTCGCTGCAGGTCGCGTGCCGTGGGAGTTGTCTCTGTGGGAGCGGCGATCCACTGCTGGCCCTGCATGGCCAGCCGGCTCTGCGGGCGGCGAGCAGTGCTCGCCGACCCCCCCGCTCCGCCCTCGCCGCGATATGCACTTCGCACCTCGATGGCCACGGCACTGATCGCGACGGGGCCGTCGCTCCCACAGCCTCTGCGCTTGAGGGCTCGCCGTGGTGTCCGGGCGCGCTGCTCTTGTGGGAGCGGCGCCCTCGCCGCGATACGCACTCTGCACAACGATGGTCGCGGCACGATCGCGGCGGGGCCGCCGCTCCCACAGGGTCGGTGCCAATCTCAGCGAGGGCGCCACTCCCCCCTGCGGGCGTGCGCTTCAGCTCAGTAACCGCGTTCCCGGCGCAGCACGAACGCGCTGGCCATGACGAGTGTCAGCGCGAGCCAGGCGAGTGCCTGCGGATTGCGCCAGTCGGCGAGCCAGGCGACGGCACTGCCGATCACCGCGACGGCGGCAAACAGCTTGCCTTCCGGCAGATGGGGCAAAGGCGCCAGCCGCGCGACGGCGGCGGCCAGACCCCACTGCACCGCCGGCAGCAGGAACAGCAGGAAGGGGAAATCGCGGTAGCGGCCGTCGACGGCCAGCAGCAGACCGCTGAACGCAAGTCCGAACAGCAGCACCCGGGCCGCAAGGCGCACCGCCTCGCCGGGGCGACCGTGCAGCGTCCAGGGCAACGCGGCCCACATCAGCCAGCCAGCCGCCGCGACCGCGCCCATGGCGGCCCATTCGAGCGGGCTGCGACAGGCCAGCGCGAGATATTCGAACTGCAGCGGTGCGATGACACCGGCCAGCACGCCCGACACGGCGAACGCGACCGTCGCGGCCGGCCGGCGCACGCGGCCCAGCGTCGACAACACGAGCGCCAGCGCCAGACCTGCCGCACCGGCGACCAGCGGCTGCGGCCCATCGACCCGCGCAGCCAGCGGCCCCTGCCAGGCAAACTTGGCCTGGCCGTCCGTATCGAGCAGGCCCCAGAAGCCACCCACCGTGCCCTCCAGCCGGCGTTTCCACGGCTGGTCGAAAGCTTCGATCAGGTTGTATTGCCAGCCGTGCGTCTGCGCGACAATGACGAATTCGCGCAGGTAGCGCGCCTGTTCGAGCACGCCGGGGCGTGCGCCTTCGCGCTGCTTGCCCACGCTGGGCCAGCCGGTTTCGCCGATCAGCAGCGGCTTGTCGAAGGCGGCGTCGACCGTCTTCATCACCTCTTCCACATGGGCAATGGCGCGGTCGATCGGCTGCGGCTCGTCTTCCCAGTAGGGCAGCACATGCACGGTGACGAAGTCGACCGACTGCGCGAGGTCCTTGTTCTTCAGCCAGAACTCCCACACATCGGCGTAGGTGACCGGCACATTCGTCGCGGCCTGCGCGCGTTCGATGTAGGAACGCATGGCGTCCGGCGTCTGTTCGCGGCGCAGCAGCACCTCGTTGCCGACGATCAGGCCGCGCACGACGTCCGGATGCCGGTTTGCCAGTTCGATGGCCTGCGCCAGTTCGCGGTCGTTCTTCAGTTTGTCGCCGCCTATCCAGGCGCCCAGCAGCACCTTCAGGCCGTGCTTGCCGGCCAGTTCGGGCACATGGTGCAGGCCCTGGTCGACCGAATACAGCCGCACGCAGCCGGAAACTTCCGCGAGGCGCGCCAGATCGGCGTCTATCCGCTCGCGCGTGACCTGGAAGTCCGGCTGCAGCGGCGATTCACCCGGGCGGTAATACGGCGCGTATGACACGCACTGCAGCGGGCCCGCATCCGTCGGCACGTCGGCCAGCGGCTGCGCTTCATTGCGCTGCCACAGCCATACCGCCAGCAGCACGAGGACGAGGACATGGACGAGCGCAAAGCGCACCCAGCGCGGCGCAGAACGGTTCATGCGTTCAGTGACCGGTCACGCGGCCTGGGCCTGCGCTGGCAGTGGCTCGGCTTTTTCCGGCAACTGGGCGATGAACTGGCAGCCCACGGCGGCGAGGTAAGGCAGCGATTGCAGACCCAGCATCGTCACCCAAAGCACGACTTCGATGTTCTGCGTACCGCGCAGCACGATCATGGCCCAGGCGGCGGCGATCAGCGCCAGCAGCAGATAAGTTTCCTCGCGGATCGGCTGAAAGAACTGGGCCAGGCCGCTTTCGCCCCTGCCTTTGGCGGTGCGCAGAAACACGCCACGCTTGTGCGTCAGACCGGCGATGACGCCGCGCGCGATCGAATGCGACAGGCCGAGGCTGACCAGCGACGCACCCGCAATATCAGCCCACGGACAGTCCATCGCGCGCCGGTAAAGGATCGGGCCCATCGCCGCCTTGGCGACCAGCAGACCGAGCACCGGCGCCAGCATGATGGTGACCGGCAGCGAAAACAGCTTGGGCCAGATCAGCATGGCCGCTGTCCAGGCGATGGCGCCCATCGCGAACACCAGTTGCAGCGCGTCGCCGAACCACGAAAACCAGCCGGTGATGAAGTGATAGCGCTGCCCGCTGTCGAGCTTGCTGTGACCGAACAGCGAACGCCAGTGGCCCTTCAGGATCTGCATTGCGCCGAACGCCCAGCGGAAGCGCTGCGACTTCAGCGCAGCAAAGCTGGCCGGCGTCAGGCCGCGGCCGAACACGCGGTCGATATAGCGCAGTTCGTCACCGTTTTCGAGCAGGCGCAGGCCCAGCTCGGTGTCTTCGCAGATGCACCACTCCGACCAGCTGCCCGAACTTTCCAGGCGCGAACGGCGCACCAGCGTCATCGTGCCGTGCTGGATCAGCGCATTGCGCTCGTGGCGATGATGCATGCCGATGCGGAAGAAGCCTTCGAATTCCCAGTTGCACATGCGCCGGAACGGGTGACGTTCCCATTCCCGGTGCGCCTGCGGCGCCTGCACGACAGCGACCTTTTCATCGTGGAAGTGCGGAATCAATGCGCTGAGCCAGTCCGGCGTAACCACGTAATCGGCATCGACCACACCGACCACGGTGGCCCGCGGGTCGGTCTGCTTCAGGCCGAAATTCAGCGCGCCGGCCTTGAAACCCGGCCACGGCGACAGATGGAAGAAGCGGAAGCGCGGGCCCAGTTCGGCCATGCGCGCCTCGACCGGCTTCCACAGCGCCTCATCCTTTGTGTTGTTGTCGATCACCAGCACCTCGAAGTTCTGGTAATCCATGGCTGCCAGACTGTCGATGGTGGCAATCACCATTTCCGGCGGCTCGTTGCAGCAGGCCAGATGCACAGACACGAAAGGTTGCTGTTCGGGCGGCAGCGGCGCAGCCGCCTTGTAGGCGCGGCGCCAGCGCGCCTTGAAGAACACCTCGGCAAATTCGAAACCATTGGTCAGCAGCACGCCCGCGGTCAGCATGACGCCGAACACCAGGCCGATCAGCGCCGTGAGATCGCGCAGCGTGAAGTAATAATCCGCCGGCAGCCGGGCCGAAATGACGATGGCGGTGACGCAGGCCTGCACCAGCACGCACATCCACAGCAGGCCGAACATGCTCATGCCGCGCTGCGCGAGGCACAGCAGCAGCATCGGCACCAGCGCAAACACGGTGGCCACGACAGCGTCGTCGATCCAGCCGCTGTTGCGGTCCACGCTGCCTTCGAGCGGGAACTTCAACTGACGGTCGGCGTTGAACATGCCCCAGTAGGCACCGGCCCAGCCTTCGATCTCGATCTTCCACGGCTGGTCGTAGGCTTCGATCAGGAAGTAGTCGAGGTTCTTGCACAGCGAGCGGTACAGGAACTCACGGACGAAGCGCGCCTGGTTCTCTTCCGACGCCACCGCGGCCTGGATGGTAGGTCCCTTGCTCGGCCAGCCGATTTCGCCGATCAAAATGGCCCTGCCGGGAAAGGCATCCAGCAGTTCCTGATAGCGCGCCATCGCGTAATCGACCGCCTTGTCCGCCGGCACACCCTCGTGATAGGGCAGCAGGTGAACGGCCAGGTAGTCAACGTGGTTGGCCAGTTCGGGGTTTTTCAGCCAGACATGCCAGGGCTCGGCGGTGGATACCGGCAGATCGGTCGCCTCGCGCACCTCGTCCAGGTACTCGATCATTTCGGGAATCGTCACGTCGGCGCGCAGAAGCGACTCGTTGCCCACCATCAGCCGGTCGATGTTGCCATGCAGACGCGCGTCCGCCAGCAGCGCGCCGATCTCCCGCCGGTTGCGCACCTTGTCGGTATCGATCCACGCACCCGCCGTGACCTTCAGGTCGTTCTGGCCGGCCAGATCCGACACTTCCGGGTTTTCGGTCGAGTTGTAGGTACGGATGCGGTGGGCGATGCCACCCAGTTGCGACAGGTCCTGCGCAATCTCTTCGTACGACGGGTAGATTCCGCGCAGCGGCGTCTGGTCACGGCGGTAGGGGCTGTAAGAAAATCCGTCGATGTAGTCGAGCGGTTCGACCACGCTGACCGGCCGGTTCATCACCGCCCACAGGCCGAAGTGGATGGCGGCAACGCCGCCCGCCACGAACAGCGCCATCAGTATCCGGGCGAACGAAATATGTCTTTTCATGCGCGGTGTGCGACCGCGCCATGAAGCGTCGGACGCGGAATTTCCGGTAAGGTTGGGGTCTGCACAACGTTGTTCTGACGCGTCGTACATGTCTGCGAACGACCCGTTGTTGCAGCGCGGCGATGCTAACACAGCGAAAATCCCTTGCCCTGTGGCGACGGACTCCGCCTACACTCCTGCGCCCATGAACCGACACCTGTTCCACCGCAATACGCCCGTCACCGGCCTGATCGTCGCCTTCACCGCAGCCGTCGCGGCCAGTGCGACGCTGCGTTACGGGCTGATGGAATCCGATGTGCTGCACGGCCTGTGCGCGGCGGCGAGCGACGACTGGCGCTGCGCTGCAAGGCGCTACGCGCCGCAGCTGTTCATCGACCAGCGCATCGGCTGGCTTGCGCTGGCGGCCGGCGCACTGGCCATGGCGACCCGGATCCCCATGCTGGCGGCAGTGGCTGTGGTCAGTGGCGGCGCCGGCCTGATCCTGTACAGCGCCGACTACGCCGCGGCAGGACTGCTGCTTGGCCTGATCGCGCTGGCGTCGACCCGGTCACGCCGCAGCCACGCGCACTGACGGCGCAGTGCAATTGTTAACAGCGCGTAAACCGGCTGTGTGGATTTGTCCGCTTTGCATGCGGGCGGCCGGCAAGCCGCTAAGCTTGCGTGCATGAACACCGCCAATCCCAAGCCGCGCATCCTGGTCGTCGATGATGACCCTGAGCTGCGCGAGCTGCTGCGCGACTATCTGGGCAAGCAGGACATGGACGTGCGCACCGTGGCTGACGGCCCGGGCCTGCGCGCCGCACTCGCCCACGAAGCGTGCGACCTGCTGATTCTCGACGTGATGCTGCCCGGTGACGACGGGCTCGCGCTGTGCCGCGAAATCCGCGCGAAATCGCGCCTGCCCATCCTGATGCTGACCGCGCGAGGCGACGAGCTCGATCGCATCATCGGTCTCGAAATGGGCGCTGACGACTACCTGCCCAAGCCTTTTCACCCGCGCGAACTGCTGGCACGTGTGCGCAGCATCCTGCGCCGCGCGCCGGAACATCCGGACGGTGACGGCAATGTGCGCACGTTGAAATTTGCCGGCTGGACGCTCGATCTGGGCGCACGCCACCTGGTGGACGCCCAGGGCGTCGTGACGCCGCTGTCGAGCGGCGAATTCCGCATGCTGAACGCGCTGGCCGAAAGCCCAAACCGCGTGCTGTCGCGCGACCAGCTGATGGACGTGCTGGCCGGTCGCAGCGCCGGTCCGTTCGATCGCACGGTGGATGTGATGATCAGCCGGCTGCGCCGCCGGCTCGGCGACGACGGGCGCGAGCCGCGCATCATCCGCACGCTGCGCAGCGAAGGCTATGTGCTGTCGGTGCCGGTGGAGAAACACGTTTGAGCGCTTTCTTTTCGCGCCTGATGCCGCGCACGCTGTTCGGCCAGATCCTGCTGACCTTGCTCGGCGGACTGCTGGTGGCCAATGGCATCGGCCTCTGGCTGGTGGTGGACGACCGCGTGCGTCTGTCGCGTCAGGTGCGCAGCGAATATGCGGCGACGCGGGTGGCCGAATCGATCGCGCTGATCAACGAAACCGCGCCGGCCGGACGGGACCGCCTGGTGCGACTGCTGGAAAGTCCGAGCACGGCGCTGTCGCTCGACGAACCCTGGTACGACGACGCACGGCCGGTGGACGAGGACTTCGAGGCGTTCGCCAACAAGGTGGATGAGCGCATTGCGGGACGGCATGCGCATCAGGTGATCACGCTGGAACGTCCGAAAGCGCCAACCGGCGCAACGGCCGCTGACGCGCTGCCGCTGCGCCCGCCTCTCCCGCCCCCGCCGGCCCTGGCCCGGCTGTTCGCCAAGCCGCATCCGCACAATGTGTCGACCCAGGCGCGGCTGAACGACGGAACGGTGCTCACCTTCCGTTATTCGCCGCCACTCGCGGTGGCCGAGCGACCGCTGCGCATCATCGGCAGCCTGCTGCTGGTGGCCATCGTCGTCAGCCTGCTGTCGATCTGGGTGGTGCGCCGGCTGACCCGGCCGCTCGACATGTTCGCGCGCGCCGCCGAAGGGCTGGCGCGCGACCTCGAACAGGCGCCGCTCGGCGAATCCGGTCCGCGTGAAGTCGCCGGCGCCGCCCGCGCCTTCAACAGCATGCAGCGCGCGCTGCGCACGCTGATCCACACCCGGGCGCAGGCGCTGGCGGGCGTGTCGCACGACCTTCGGCTACCGATCACGCGCGTGCGCCTGCGTCTCGAACAATTGCCCGAAGGCCCGGTACGCGACGCCATCGAGCGCGATCTGGCCGACATGGAAACGCTGATCGACGACACACTGGCCTTCCTGCGCGCCGGCGACAGTTCGGAAGCGGCCGCGCCGACCCGGCTCGACGCGCTGGTCGAGGGCGTGGCCGACGACATCGCCGCACTGGGCGCCGATATCGAGGTGAGCGGCAGCGTGGCGCAGCCGGTCATCGTGCGGCCGTCCATCACGCGCCGCTGCCTCGCCAATCTTATGGACAACGCGCGCCGCTACGGTGGCGGCAAGATCCGCGTCACCTTATCGGGCAATGCCACCGAAGCGCGGGTCGACATCGACGACGACGGCCCGGGCATTCCCGACGGCGAACGCGAGAGGGTATTCGAACCCTATGTGCGGCTGGAGGCGTCGCGCGCCCGCCACACCGGCGGCAGCGGCCTGGGGCTCGCCATCGCCCGCGCCGTGGCCCGCGCGCAAGGTGGCGACATCACCCTGAGCCGGCGACCCGAAGGCGGGCTACGCGCGAGCCTGGTGTTGCCGATCGCGTCCTGAAGCCGCCAAGGCGCTGTGCCCCCGTAGGAGCAGTCCTTGCGGGAGCGGCTATTGTGGGAGCGGCGCAGGTTTTGTGGGAGCGGCGGCCTCGCCGCGATACGCACTCTGCTCAACGATGATCGCTGCACGATCGCGGCGAGGCCGCCGCTCCCACAAGGCCGCTCCCACAGGGCCGGTGCCAATCGCGGCGGGGCCGCCGCTCCCACAGACCGCCACTCTCCCACAGACCGCCCCGTGCCCACAGGGGACGCTCCAGGAGAATCTGCGCGCAGTCGATCGGCCGCTACTTGCGCGCCTGCAGTGCCTCGACCGCGGGCGGGTACTTCTGGTCGGCTGAGCTGCGCAACCAGCGCAGCGATTCGTCGCTGTTGCGTGACTGACCGGCGCCGGTTTCAAGCATGACCGACAGCGCGTATTGCGCTTCGGCTTCACCCTTTTCTGCGGCGACGCGGAACAGCCGTGCGGCTTCGGCCAGATCACGCGGCACGCCGCGGCCCGATTCGTAGGCCCAGGCGAGCCGGGTCACGCCGCGCGGGTCGCCCGCATCGGCCAGCGTTCTGTACTGCAGCACCGCATCGCCATGCCGGCCGTCGGCTTCCAGCTTGCGCGCGTCAGCCAGCGCGCGATCGGCAGCACTGCCGCCCGGCGCATCGCCGGACAGTGCGGCGAGCTGGGTCACCGCTTCCTGATCGCCGCCGTCGGCAGCGACCTTCAGCCAGCGCCGCGCGCCATCGGGGTCAGGCGCGCCGAGCTTGCTGGTCTGCAGCAGCAGGCCGAGGCGCAGCGCTGCGTTGCGGCTGCCGGCCAGCGCCCCCTGTTCGTAACGGTGGCGCGCCTGCTGCGGGTCGCGCGGCTCGCCCAGCCCGTCTTCGGCCAGGATGCCCAGATTGAACCAGGCCTCGCCGCTGCCGCGCTCGGCCAGTACGGACCAGATGCGTTTGGCGTCGTCGTAATGCGCCATCTTGAATTCCGCGTAGCCCTTGTAGAGGCCCCACGAGGGCTTGCGGATGGCTTCGTCGATGTCCGCTTCGGTCAGCGCAAACGCCGATATCGGCAGCAGACCCAGAGCCACGGCGGCATGAAGCAGGAAGCGCGGTCGAAAGCGTTGGATGGTCATGATGCAGGTTCTCCGCGGTGGTCAGCCCGGCCGCACCGACAGGATGTGGCAGCGGTTTTCGGGTATGTCATGTTTCCTTGACAGCTTAACGCACGAAGGAGTTTCCCTTCGACGTCGGATTTCGATCCGGCCGACGTGTGCTAGCGTCGCGAACCATCGCTTCACGAACTGCACCCCGCCGCACGATGACATCTTCCCTGTTCGGTCCGATCCGCTTCGTGCTGGCCGCCGTGTCTGCCAGTGCGCTGTGCTTCATGTTGTCCTGTGCGCCCGCCGTCGCCGGCGACATGACGCTCGAGGCGCTGTCGGCGCGCTTTCCGCCGCCGCTGCACGTGCAGCCGAAGCTGACCGACATTCCCGCCTGGCCGATCACCAGCGAACTGGAACCGGAAGGCGGGCCGATCGGCTATGTGTTCGAGTCGATCGATCTGGCACCCATCCCGGGGTTCGAAGGCACGCCGATGAACCTGCTGGTGGCGATCGACCGCAAGGGCAACTTCATCGACGTATCGGTGCTGCGACAGCACGAACCGGTGTTCCTGAGCGGCCTGGGCGAAACGCCGCTGAACGAGTTCGTGCGCCAGTACGCCGGCAAGAACCTGCGTCAGGATTTCACCGTGTCGTCGGCCTACGGCAACACGAAGACCGGCGCTGCCGACAACCGCGTGGTGCTGGACGGCGTCACCAAGGCCACCGCGTCGGTGCGCATCGTGAATCAGACCGCACTGGCCGCCGGGCTGGCGGTGGCACGCGCCAAGCTGGGTTTCGCCGACCCCGGCACACGCGGTCCGCCCGCCGAAGTGCGCAGCGATGTCTATGAACCACTGGACTTTCCGGTGCTGGTCGAGCGCGGCCTGATCGGGCGTCTGCGCGTGACACACGCCGAGGCCGAAAAGCTGTTTGCCGGCACCGAAGGCGAAGGCGTCGACGATGACGCGCTGCGCAGCCCCGGCGACACGCTGATCGAACTTTACGTCGCCTATCTGAATGCGCCGACCGTCGGCCGGACCGTGCTCGGCGAAGCGCGCTACGCCGATCTGATGAAAAAGCTCGAACCGGGGCAGCATGCACTGTGGTTCGCCAGCACTGGCCGCGAGGCGGTGCTCGACGACAGCTTCGTGCCCGGCACCGCACCCCCGAAACTGCAGCTGACCCAGGGTGGCTATCCGGCGGAAATGCGCGATCTGGTGTTCGAGCACCCAGCACCGCCCGGCGCGCCCGCCTTCAATGCATCGGGTGTGTTCCGCGTCTATGCCGCGTCCAATCTCGACCCGGCCCAGCCGCTGCAGGTCACGCTCACGTTGACCCGCGCCAAGGGCATCATGCTGCCGCGCATCACCAACCAGACCGTTGCGCTCGACTACGCGCTGCCCGAGCGGCTGTTCATCTATCCACCGAAGCCGCTGCCGGAATGGCTGATCGCCTGGCAAGGCCGCTGGCCGGATCTGGCGCTGATCGGCGCCGCGCTCGTGCTGCTGTCGGTGGTGCTGGCGAAACCGCAGTGGATGGCGAAGGATGCCAGACGGCTGGTGCTTTTCCGCAGCGGCTTCCTGCTGTTCACGCTGGTGTTCATCGGTTGGTATGCGCAGGGCCAGCTGTCCATCGTGCAGATCACCGGCGCGATCAAGACGCTGGTCGCCGGCCAGAGCCTGAAGAGCTTCCTGTACGACCCGGTATCGCTGCTCATCATCGCCTTCACGCTGGTGACTTTCTTCATCTGGGGCCGCGGCACCTTCTGCGGCTGGCTGTGCCCGTTCGGCGCGCTGCAGGAATTCGTCGCGATGGCGGCACAGAAGCTGCGCGTGCCGCAGATCCGCCTGCCCGCGCGGCTCGCGCGGGTGCTCGACCGCGGCCGCTTCGTCATCCTGCTCGTGCTGGTGGTGGCGGCCGGCGTCGCGCCTGATCTGGCGACCGGGCTGGTCGAGGTGGAACCGTTCAAGACCGCCATCACGGTGGGATTCGACCGCACCTGGCCCTATGTCGCATGGGCCGTCGGCCTGCTGCTGGCCGGCGCATTCAGCTACAAGTTCTTCTGCCGCTATGTGTGTCCGCTCGGCGCGGCGATGGCGCTCGGTGGCAAGCTGCGCCGCTTCGACTGGCTGGCGCGGCGGGTGGAATGCGGCAAGCCTTGTCAGACCTGTCGTCACCGCTGCCAGTACGATGCGATCGAGCGCAGCGGCGAAATCCGCTACGACGACTGTTTCCAGTGCCTCGACTGCGTCGGCATCCACGCCGACGAAAAACGCTGCGCGCCGGTGCTGCTGTATGCGAGGAAGGGCCGCACGGTGAAGCCCTTTCCGCTGCCGGTCAGGGTCGAAGGCGGCGCCTGATCAGTCCCAGCGCCGGGCGGCGCTGTCGTCGGTGTCGCGCGCGTCCACCCAGCGGCTGCCGTCGGGCGTGTCTTCGCGCTTCCAGAACGGCGCGCGCGTCTTCAGGTAGTCCATGATGAATTCGCAGGCCGCGAAGGCTTCGCCGCGGTGACTGCCGGCGACGATGACCAGCACGATGCGGTCGGCCGGTTGCAACAGGCCGACGCGATGGATCACGCGCACCGCGAGAATGTCCCAGCGCGACTTCGCCTGGGCGACGATGTCTTCCAGCGCAGACTCGGTCATGCCCGGATAGTGTTCGAGCGTCATCGCGTGCACGCCCGAACCGTCGTTCATGTCGCGCACCAGACCGGTGAAGGTGGCTACGGCACCGACGTCGGTGCGGCCGGCCAGCAGCGCGTCGATTTCGGCGCCGATGTCGAAATCGGCTTCGCGGACACTTACGCTCATGCCTGCCTCCCGCTCAGCCGCCGGTGACCGGCGGAAAGAAGGCGACCTCGTCGCCGTCGGCCACCGTCGCGGCCGGATCGGCCATGCGCTGGTTGATCGCCGCACGCAGGTTCTTCATCTGCGCCAGCCTGTCCCAGTCGCCGCCCCGGCCGGCGATCAGCGCCCGCACGTCGCCCAGCGTCGTGCAGCCGCCCGGCAGCTCAAGCGTTTCGCCCGGCGTGCCGAGCGCTTCTCGCAGCGCGGCGAAATAGAGCACTTTGATGGTGGTGTGGGCCATGTTTCAGTACAGCAGCGATTCGAAGGACAGGAAAGGCACGGCATCGCCCCGGGCGATCGTGTGCCCGGCCACGATGTCGGCCAGGCCATCGCCCCACACGGTCGAGGTGAGCACGCCGGAGCTCTGATTGTCGAACAGCTCCAGCCCGCCGGCGGCAGTGCGGCGCACGCGCAGGAATTCGCGCCGGCGATCGGGTTTCGGCCAGTCGAAGTCGGCACGCACCATGAAGGGCACCGGCGTCACGTCCTTCACACCCATGCGGCGCAGGATGAACGGACGCACCAGCAGCAGGAAGGTGACGAAGCTGGACACCGGATTGCCGGGCAGACCCAGGAAGTCGGCCATGCTGCCATCGGAGCGTTTCACATGGCCGTGCGCCAGCGGCTTGCCCGGCTTCATCGCGATCTTCCAGCTGTCCAGCCCGCCTTCGGCTTCGAGCGCCGGCTTGATGTGGTCTTCTTCGCCGACACCGACGCCGCCACTCGTCAGGATGACATCGCAGGTCGCCGCCGCTTCGCGCAGCGCAGCGCGCGTGGCGTCGAGCCGGTCCGGCACGATGCCCAGATCGAGCACTTCGCAGCCCAGCGCCTCGCACAGTGCGCGCAGCAGGTAGCGGTTCGAGTTGTAGATGGCACCCGGGGGCAGCGGCTGGCCCGGCATGACCAGTTCGTCGCCGGTGGAAAAGAGTGCGACGCGCGGCCGGCGCACCACCGGCAGGTCGGCCAGCCCGACCGACGCCGCCAGCCCGACTTCCTGCGCGCGCAGCCGGCTGCCGGCCGCCAGCACCGTGTCGCCGTTGCGGATGTCTTCGCCGGCGCGGCGTATCCACGCGCCGATCTTCGGTATCTCGTCGAAGCACACGCCGGCATCGGTCGTGCGCGTGGCTTCCTGCATCACGATGGCGTCAGCACCCGCGGGCACCGGCGCGCCGGTGAAGATGCGCGCACAGGTGCGGGGCGCCAGCGGCTTACCGACGTGTCCGGCGGGAATGCGCTGGCTGACCGGCAGGCAGTCGCCGACCGATTCGAGGTCGGCCACGCGCACCGCGTAGCCATCCATGCTGCTGTTGTCGTGCGGCGGCACGGTGATTGCCGACCGCTGATCGCGTGCCAGCACACGACCGGCCGCATGGAAGGTGCTGACCGTTTCGGTGTCGCCGATCGGGCGCGCGCTCGCGAGCAAGCGCGCGAGTGCCGCGTCGAGGGTAAGCATTTCGTTCATCGGAACCCCTGGTGGCTAAGGATGAAGCCCGCGATGGCTTCCACATCATTCAGGTCGAGCCTGGGCAGCGGAAGTTCCATCGGCACATCGGTCGCGACGGCGACCACGTGCGGGTTGTCCGGATACATCAGCGGCCGGTCGTGCGACGGGCGGTGCACTTCCAGTTTCGGAATCGGCGACGCCTTGAAACCTTCCACCAGCACCAGGTCGCACGGGCTCAGCGCGGCAATCTGCTGGTCGAGAGACGGTTCTTCACGGCCACGCAGTTCGTGCATCAGCACCCAGCGGTTGTTGGACGTGAGCAGCACTTCGGTGCAGCCGGCTTCGCGCAGGCGGAAGGAATCCTTGCCCGGACGGTCGATGTCGAAGCCGGCATGGGCGTGCTTGATCAGCGATACGGTCAGCCCCTCCAGCACGAAATGCGGGATGAGCTGTTCGATCAGCGTGGTCTTGCCGGAGCCGCTGTAGCCGGCAAATCCGAAAACGTTCATGGGCTGGGCGGTGCGGTAAAACCACGATTATCGCCCAGGCGACCGCACACGCGCACGGCGGCCGCTTCGCCCGTCATGGATTGCCGGAAATGGCACAGATTGACGAGGCACTTCGCCCTTGCAGGCGAGGGCAGCTCCGACATCTGCGTCGTCGACGATGTCGCGCAGCTTTGCGGGGATGGAGCGGGGATGTTGGGCATCGCTGCGCTCACCCCAACCTACGGACTCCGCGCGCCGTTGTAGGTTGGGGTGAGCCGAAGGCGATGCCCAACACCCGCCCGCCGCACCCGGCACACGTCCCGCAGATCGGGGCGAGCGCAGCGATGCCCGACATACACCGCGTCAGGCCGCCTTCTTCACCTGCTTCTGGTACAGGAACTCGAGCAGCGCGGCGCGGTACTCGACAAAGTCGTGGTCATGCGCCAGTTTCAACCGGTCGCGCGGACGGGCCAGCTTCACTTCGAGGATTTCGCCGATGGTGGCCGCCGGGCCGTTGGTCATCATGACGATACGGTCGGACAGCAGCACCGCCTCATCGACGTCGTGCGTCACCATGACGACGGTCGCACCGGTCTTTTCCATGACACCGTTCAGCTCGTCCTGCAGGCTGGCGCGCGTCAGTGCGTCGAGCGCGCCGAAGGGCTCGTCCATCAGCAGGATCTTCGGCTCCATCGCGAAGGCGCGGGCGATGCCGACGCGCTGCTTCATGCCGCCGGAAATTTCATGCGGCAGCTTGTCCAGTGCGTGGTCCATATGCACCATTTCAAGCGCCGCCTCGGCACGCGCCTTCAGCTTGCCCTTGCCTTCCTTCCTGCCGAACACGCGCTCGACCGCCAGCAGCACGTTTTCGCGGCAGGTCAGCCAGGGCAGCAGCGAGTGATTCTGGAACACCACCGCGCGCTCCGGGCCCGGGCCGGCGATTTCGCGACCGTCGCAGAACAAGTTGCCGGACGTCGGCAGTGTGAGCCCGGCGATCAGGTTCAGCAGCGTCGACTTGCCGCAGCCGGAGTGTCCGATCAGCGTGACGAATTCGCCCTCGGCGATGGTGAGGTCGATGTCGCGCAGTGCGACGAACTTGCCCTTCTTTGTATCGAAGGACATGCCGGCGTTTTCGACCTTGACGATGACTTTGCTCATGGGAATCTCCTGGGTCCGTGATCAGCTGTTGCCGTACGAGAAGCGGCGGGCGAGCAGCAGCAGGAACTGTTCGAGCAGCAGACCGACGATGCCGATGACGAAGATTGCGATGATGATGTGCTCCACCTTCAGGTTGTTCCACTCGTCCCACACCCAGAAACCGATGCCCACGCCGCCGGTCAGCATTTCGGCAGCGACGATGACCAGCCAGGCGGTGCCGATGGACAGGCGGATGCCGGTCAGCATGTAGGGCAGCACCGATGGGAACAGGATCTTGGTGACGATCTTCCACTCGCTCAGATCAAGCACGCGCGCCACGTTCATGTAGTCCTGCGGCACGCGCTGCACGCCGACCGCGGTGTTGATGATCATCGGCCAGATGGAACAGATGAAAATGGTCCAGGTGGCGGCAGGATCGGCCTGCTTGAACACCAGCAGACCGATCGGCAGCCAGGCCAGCGGGCTGACCGGGCGCAGCAGCGAGATGATCGGGTCGAGCATGGCGTTCATGAAGGCGAAGCGGCCGATGATGAAGCCAAGCGGTATGCCCACCAGCGCGGCGAAGCCGAAGCCGATGCCGACCCGCTGCAGCGACGACAGCACGTTCCAGCCGATGCCCAGATCGTTCGGCCCATTGTTGTAGAACGGGTCGGCGAACAGCACCTTGGCCGCTTCCCACACCGGCAGCGGCCCGGGGATGCTGCCGCCGGAACCGGCCAGCAGGGCCCACACGGCAATCAGCAACACCATGCCGGCGATCGGCGGAAACACCGCCTTGAAGATGTTCAGAAGGATTTCCGACACCGGCGTGCGCGGCTCACGCGACGCTGCCGCAACGACGGGTGGCACGACCGGCGCCGCTTCGTTCGCGGCGCGCACCGGCGTGGCGGCGGCACCGGACGTCATCTGAACGACCTTGTCACTGGTAATGATTGCTGCACTCATGCTTGACTCCTTTCGGTACCTGAGGGCGCAGGGCGAACCCCGCGCCCGAACCATCACGCGGCGTTGACCTTGAAGCTGCCTGCATACTTCTGCGGTTCCTTGCCGTCCCAGGTGACACCGTCGATAAGCTTGTGCGACCGCATGTCGCTCTTGGGCAGCGGCGCGCCGGCGGCCGTCGCGGCCTGCTTGTAGATGTCGATCCGATTGATCGCCTTGGCCACGGCCAGATAGTCCGGGTCGCTTTTCAGCAGACCCCAGCGCTTGTGCTGGGTCAGGAACCACATGCCATCCGACAGGTAGGGGAAATTCACCGCGCCGTCGTTGTAGAATTTCATCGCGTTCTTGTCGTCCCAGCTCTTGCCCAGGCCGTTCGAATAGCGACCCAGCATGCGTTCCAGGATGACGTCCATGTCGGTGTTGATGTATGACTTGGTTGCCACGACTTCGGCCGTCTTGCGCCGATTGGCGAGCGAGGCGTCGATCCACTTGCCCGCTTCGAGGACGGCAGCCGTCATGGCGCGCGCAGTATTCGGGTACTTGCTGACCCAGTCGGCGGTGGTGCCGAGCACCTTTTCCGGGTGATCCGTCCAGATGTCCTGCGTCGTCACTGACGTGAAGCCGATCTTGTCGATGATGGCGCGGTTGTTCCACGGCTCGCCGACACAGAAACCGTCCATGTTGCCTACACGCATGTTGGCCACCATCTGCGGTGGCGGCACGGTGATGACCTTGACATCCTTCATCGGATTGATGTCGTGCGCGGCCAGCCAGTAATACAGCCACATGGCATGGGTGCCGGTCGGGAAGGTCTGCGCGAACGTGTAGTCGCCCGGCTTGCTGGTCAGCAGCTTCTTTAGGCTGGTGCCATCGGTGACGCCCTGGTCCTTCAGTTTGTTGGCGAGCGTAATGGCCTGGCCGTTGTTGTTCAGGCTCATCAGCACGGCCATGTCCTTCTTCGGACCGCCGATGCCCAGATGCACGCCATATACGAGGCCGTACAGCACGTGCGCCGCATCGAGTTCGCCATTGACCAGCTTGTCGCGCACCGCAGCCCACGATGCTTCCTTGGACGGGATGATCTTGATGCCGTACTTTTCGTCGAACTTCTCGACCGCCGCCATGACGACGCTGGAACAGTCGGTCAGCGGAATGAAGCCGATGCGCACTTCCTTCTTCTCGGGTGCGTCCGAGCCTGCAGCCCATGCTCCCGAACGCACGCCGGGCGGCACCATGCTCATGAGCGCTGCTCCTGCGCCGAGTGCCACGCCCTGCCTGAGGAAGCTGCGGCGCTTGTCTGCGGTTTCGATGATGCCTTGGGCCTGCGCGCTGTCTGCCTGTTTCGGATGGTCAGCCATCGTGTTCTCCGTGGGTTCATGTTTCGGTTCCAGAATGAAAAAGGGGCGTGCATCCGCAGCGGTGAAAGCCGAGCCGGATGGACGCCCCTGTCCCTGTCGGAGGCTTTCGAGCCTCGCTGGCCGCAACGTCGTTGTTGCGCCTTGAACGTCTCGTAGCACGCAGCGTGCCAGAGCACTGCGCCACATCCATCCAGCTGTTTTTCAAAGGTTTTGCATAATCCGCCCGACGACATTGCGCGCGCTGCCTCATTGGGCTGCACTTGTGCGGTGCAACAGCCTGACGCCGCGCACCACGACGAACAGCGGTAATCGGCAGGGATGCCGGCAACAGTCGAAACAAGGTGCCGCCGGCAGCGAGTGCAGCGGCGGATACAACCGGTGCAGGATCAGCCGAGCAGTCGGGCAGTGGCGAGCAGGTCTTCGGACACGGCGGCAATGGTCTTGCCGCGCTCCATCGCCAGCTTGCGCAGCGTGTGGTACGCGGCATCTTCCTCTATGCCGCGCAGCTTCATCAGCACGCCCTTGGCGCGGTCGATGGTGATGCGGTCGGACAGCTTCTGCCGCGCCTCGTCGCGCGCGCGACGCAGTTCCTGATGTTCCTCGAACTGCGCCAGGGCCACATCGATGATGGGCTTGATGCGTTTGGCTTCCAGCCCGTCGACCACATAGGCCGACACACCGGCCTTCATGGCCCGACGGATGGTCTTGCTGTCCGATTCGTTGGCGAACACGATCACCGGACGCGGCTTTTCGCGGTCCATCGCGGCCATGTGTTCCAGCGTGTCGCGCGAAGGCGAATCGGTCTGGATCAGAATGACATCGGGCTTGAGTTCTTCTACCCTGAGGTGCAGATCGTAGGCGCTCGACAGCACGGCCGCTACCTGGTAACCGGCGCAGGCAAGCCCGGCGCAGATTTCCGCTGCACGCTTGCGCGATTCATCGACCACCAGAACATTGAGGACAGCCATGGCGCAACATTCGAGATTCGGATTGAACGTGGCATGCAATCGCTGTGCCAACGCGCGGGAACTGCAGGCACGATCAGCCGTTTCGATGCACTTGCGCCGTTCGGCGCAGGTTTCATTCGAGATTGATCACCATCAGGGACACGTCGTCGTGCGCCGATGCCCCGTCCAGATGCATGTGGAGCGCGTTGCGCACCGCATCGTGGCGTTGCGTGGGCAGGGTGTCGCGCAGTACCGCTTCGAGGCGATTGTTGCCGAACGCCTCGCCGCCGGGTGACTGCGCCTCGAGCAGTCCGTCCGAACAC
Source organism: Methyloversatilis sp. XJ19-49 (assembly GCF_024580145.1). Lineage (GTDB taxonomy): Bacteria > Pseudomonadota > Gammaproteobacteria > Burkholderiales > Rhodocyclaceae > Methyloversatilis. Next base: position 287,328 of record NZ_JANINI010000003.1, on the reverse strand, counting down.
AGCACGAGCTGGTCGCCCGGGGTCCAGCGGAAATGACGGGGCGGGACATTGACCGGATCGTCGGCATCGATGCCCAGCGGCAGGTTGGCTGACCCGAAACGCTCTTTCACCACGCCCTGCTTGTTCAGCCACAGGACGTCCGGCGTGCCGCCGACCCACAGTTCGCCGAAGCCATCTCCCAGCCTGAGCATACTGGCCGCGACAAAGCGGCCGACCGGCAGTGACGACATCAGATGACGGTTGATTTCACCCGCCATCAGGCCGAGCGACAGGTTCTTCGCCGCCATGCCGAAAAACACCTGCAGCACCGGCAGCACGCTGATCGCCGCTGCAAGTCCGTGACCGGTGGCGTCGGCCAGCAGCGTGTACAGCGCACCGGAATGCGACCGCGACACAGCCACGATGTCGCCGGAGAACTGCGTCGTGGGGGTCACCGAATAGCGCACCCGCGAGTCGGCGACCGCCTTGCCCTTTACCTGGCGATCGATGACCGCACGCGCAAACTCGATTTCCGCTTCCTGCTCGGCACGGTAATTGTTCATGTCGGCCTGCAGTGCCAGCTGACGCGCACAGGCAGCCAGCTTGGCCGCGAGGATCGCACGCCGGATCGGCTTGCTCAGGTAGTCGTCGGCGCCCGCCTCCAGACCGGCAATCATGTCTTCGTCGTCGGAACGCGCCGACAGCAGCAGGATGGGCAGCCAAATACCGGCACACAGGCGACGCAGTTCCCGCGTGGCCTGCAGGCCATCCATGCCGGGCATGACGACGTCCATCAGCACGATGTCCGGGCGCACGCTGCGAAAGGCATGCAGCGCGGCGGCGCCATCCGATGCCTCGATGCAGCGGTAGCCGAGCCGCCGCACGAGCGCGCTGACGGTCGCGCGGCCGATCAGGGTGTCATCCACCACCAGCACCGTCATCGGTCTCACGGGCTGCTGATCGACGATTGGCGCCAGGCCTTCCTCAGTGACTTGCGCACGGCTCATTGCACGTCCACCGCTGCGCTGACCACATTGCCGGATCCGCTGTATTCGAGCCGCGTGAAAGAAAGTTGGCGCGCCATCGCGATGCCCCGGCCGTTCGGATCGAAGGCGCGCTCCGGATCGAAGTCGAGATAGCGCGTGTAGTCGAAACCCCGACCTTCATCGCTGACCGTGAAGCGCACTTCCGTTGCCGAACGTTCGACCGTCAGGCGCGCCCGCTTGCCCGCGTTCTGCGGCAACAACAGGCGGCGCTCGACCTCTTCCTGCCAGCGGTCTTCCAGACGCAGGCGCGATTTTTCGGCGTAGGTGATGCCCAGATTGCCGTGTTCGACCGCATTGATCAGCAGCTCGCTCAGGCCCATCACGATGTTTTCCGGTTGCGGCGCCGCCAGCGACGCCAGCGTCGACAACTCGGTCGCCTGCTTCAGTGTGGCGAATTCGAACTCCGCGCGGGTGAGCACGCACATGGCGCGGCGCATGTCTTCGACCTGCACCTGGGATTCGCGCGTGCGACGCACTTCGTCGAGTGCCGACTTGACGATGGCGAGCAGCGCGTCCGGCTCGTACGGCTTGGTGAGGTAATAGCGCGCGCCCGCCTCGAGCCCTTCGCGCACCTGGTCCGGGGTGGCGGCGGCTGTCTGCATGATGACCGGCATACCGCGCAGGCGCGGCGTGCGCTGCACGCGGCGCAGCACCTCCATGCCGTCCAGGCGCGGCATCATGCGGTCCAGCACCAGCAGCTCGAATTCGCGCTCGGCATCCCCGAGGAGTGCCCATGCTTCGACGCCGTCGTGAGCCATGGTCAGCTCGAATCCGGGCGCGTCCAGATATTCCCGGATGATTTCGAGGTTGAACGGTTCGTCATCGACGACGAGCACCCGTACTTTCGCTGACACATTCGGCATGCAAGGCTCCGGAAGTCTGCGGCCGGAATCCCGTCAAACCTGATGGCACCCGACCTCTGGCAGTGCTAACGGCTTCTTGCGCCGAGTCTTGAACCCCGTTCAGCCGCTGAGGGCGGCCAGCGCCACCTCGGCCATCACCTGCTGCACGCGTGCATCCTCGCCCACGGCCGTCGCGAGATCGATGAGCAGCGACGGATGACGGACGCGCGCCGCATCGACCTGAGCCGGCAGGTCGCGCCGGACATGCCCGCTCTGTGCAATGAACATCGGCACCACGGCGATGCGCGTCACGCCCTCCGCAACCAACCGGTCGCAGGCCTGATCGAGCGTGGGCTCGAGGAACTCGAGAAAGGCGAGTTCGACGCGCGGCGCCGACGATGCAGCCGTCAGGCGCGCCGCCACCTCACGCAACGGGCGCGCCCATTCCGGATCGCGCGAGCCGTGTCCGAACAGTATCAAACCATGCTTCACTGCTTAATCCCTTTCAATTTATGTGCTTACGATCAAGCGCCGGTCAAGCGCCCCGGGTACACTCGTGCCATCTCATTGCGACGGGACTGTGCATGCAGGTCATGATCATCGAAGACCAGCCCCTGGTGGTGGAAGGGCTGCGCAGCGTGCTGACGGGCATGGACTGCGAGCCGGACATCCGGTGCGCCTTGCTTGCTTCCCGCGCATTGTCCATGCTGCGCAGCGGTTTGCGGCCCGATCTGGTGCTGCTGGACCTCAATCTTCCGGATGCCGGGGGTACCTCGCTGCTGACCGACCTGCGGCAGGAGTTTCCGGATGTGCCGGTGGTGGTGATTTCGGCCCAGGACGATCGCGACACCATCACGCGCGCCATCGACCAGGGCGCCATGGGTTTCATTTCCAAAAGCTCGAACACGGCGATACTGGTCAGCGCGCTGCAGCTCGTGATGAAGGGCGGCATCTATGTGCCGCATCAGGTGCTCGACAGCCACGGCGTAGACCATCCGCCACAGGCGCATATCCAGGATCTGGCCGACATCGGCATGACGCCGCGTCAGATCGAAGTGCTGACACTGATGATCGAAGGTCTGCCGAACAAGCTCATCTGCCGCGAACTGGGCATTTCCGACGGCACCTGCAAGACGCATATTTCAGCCATCCTGCGCCTGCTTGACGTACGCAACCGCACGCAGGCGGTGTTCGCACTGTCGAAAATGGGTGTGAAGCTGCCGCGACGCCCCGCTCGGGCCTGAAACCGGCGACGCCCTGAACGCAGCCGGTCAGGCGTCCGGATCATCGGCCGCATCCAGCATACCGCCGATCACCGCGTCGAGCACGACCGGGCGCACCGGTTTGGCGACCAGCGGGATGCCATGCCCTTCCAGTTGGATTTCAAGCTCGCGCGTGGCGGCCAGCCCGGTCATCACCAGCGCCGGAATGTCGTCGCCCAGCTCGCGTCGCAGCGTCAGTACGGCATTCAGTCCATCCAGTCCGTCGCCCAGCTGGTAATCGCTGATGATGAAGGCCGGCGCACCGGCCTGCCTGAGCTGACGCAGTACGAAATCGGGCGAGGTACCGGCAATCACATCGATGCCGACCGAACTGAGCAGCGACTGCAGCGACTGCAGCACCGCGGCATCGTCGTCGATCAGCGCCACCCGGCATCCGGCCAGCCGAACCAGCCCATGCAACGACTCGACAACCGGTGCCTGAACGAAGGCGCGTACCCGCGGCAACACGACGCTGAAGGTTGAACCGCGGCCGGGGCGCGAGCGCACCTTCACTTCATGCCCGAGCAAGGCACACAGCCGCTTCACGATGGTCAGCCCCAGCCCCATGCCACGCCCGCCTGCCCCCGGGTCGGCGCCGGGCAGGCGCACGAATTCTTCGAACACGTCGTCGATACGTTCGGCCGGAATGCCCTGACCGCTGTCGCGCACCTCGATGCGCAGGCGTCCGTCGTCGAGCATGCGCACGCCGGCGAACACCGTGCCGCGCGCCGTGTAGCGCAGCGCATTCGATACCAGATTGGCCAGCACCCGTTCAAGCAGCAGCGGATCGGAGCGGCACCACGCCCGCGTCGGATGCAGTTCGAAGCGCAGACCCTTCTCAGCGGCCTGCGCTTCGAAGGTGACGCGAAGGCTGTCGAACACCCGGATGAGCGGAAAGTCCGTCAGCCGCGGTTGGGTGGCACCCGATTCCAGCCGCGCAACATCGAGCAGCACGTCGCGCATGTTTTCCAGCTTCAGCGAGGAACGTTCGAGCCGCGACAGCAACCCTGCACTTTCGTCGTCGCGCAGCCGCAGCTTCAGCGTGCGGATGTCCAGACCCATGGCCATCAGCGGCTGGCTGAGGTCATGCAGCAACGCATCGACGAACTGCGTCTTGGCGCGACTGGCCTGCTCGGCCACCTCTTTCTGCTGCTGCAGCTTGGCGGTGGCGTCATGTACCCGCTCCTCCAGCCCTGCGCGCGCTGTCTGCAAGGAAACCGCCATGCGGTTGATGCCGTCTTCGAGCACCTGCAGGATGCCGCGCGCGCCGGTGCGGGCACGAACCGAAAAATCGCCCTTCTCGATGCGCTGCACGGTTTCGGCCAGGGCACGCACCGGTGCGGTGACGCCATCGGACAGGAAGCGGGCGAACAGGCCGGCCAGCAGCAGGCCACCGGCGGTGATCAGGACGGCGCTGGTGATCAGTTCGCGCCGCGCCTGCGCACTGCCGAAACGTGACACCTGAACCACCACGGTCCCGAGACGCAAGGGCCCGGATGGCTCCAGTTGATCGTCGAGCAGCAGATCCGAAGGTCCCTGCGCCGAAAACACCGGCGCGGCAAACTGGTGGAAGCGGTCGCTGCTCTGCAGGCGCTCGGTGCGGGCGAGACCGCGAGTGGCATCCACGGGCGGGGCACTGACCTGCCCTGCGCGCGCCAGCACGAGCTGGTCGCGATCGACGATGAGTACGCCATCCACGCCGCGTTCGCGCATCATCGAATCGGCCAGCGACTGCAGGATGTCGAGATTGCCGACGAAAAGCCCGTATTCGGACGCGGGCGCGAGGCTACCGGTCAGCAGCGCGGCGCGGTCGATCAGCGACTGCTCGATGTCGTCGATGCGCGTGCTGGTGAAGTGCACCGCCAGTGCGAGCGCAATGGCCACCGAGGGCAGCAGCGCGGCGACCAGTACCCGGCTGCGAAAGCCGAGGCGATCGAGTCCGAAACGACTCCGCACCCTGTGTCCCCCACACGCGCCGAGCGCGGAAATTTACCGCGTTCATGATACGCGAAGCCCTGTTGCGGGCCCGCGTTCAGTACCAGCTGGTACGCAGCGTCAGCCGCGCCTGCCGGCCGACCGCATTGAACGGGGTGCGACTGCCCTGATCATCGTTGAAGGTTTCGTAGCGGGGTCCGATGTCGGTCACCGCAAACGCGGCTTCCCACAAGGTGCCGCCGCTGCGGAATTTCTTCGCGATGCGCGCATCCAGCGTCTGATAGCTGTCGACCCGTTCGCTGCCGCTGAACCAGCGGGCGGAATTGACGCCATGCAGCGTGGCCGAGATCGACCAGTCGCGCGGCAGCGCCTCGAACCAGGTCAGCGACCAGGTCGACGACGGCACGGTGTCGCCGTAGCAGACGCGCCGCGGATCGCAGTTGGCATCAGAGCGGATGCGCGGAATCGCCTGGGAAAACCAGATTTCGCGCCCGTTGCCGCGATATCGATATTGATATTCCATTCCCTGTATGGTGACGGCGTCGCCGTCGATGAAAGTCACGCCGGTCTCGAGATAGTCACTGTCGCTGTATCGCGTTTCGGTGATCAAGTGGTTGAAGCGCTCGTGGAAAATCCGCACGTCAAGTGTGGACGCGCCGAACTGTCCTACATAACCGAATTCGACCGAATCCAGGCGTTCCGGCTGCAGCGAAGGGGTGCCGACGAAGGTGCGCCGCGAACGTCCCTGTTTGAATCCGTCCGCCAGCAGCGGCCCTGCCACCGGGTCGAGCGCGGTCAGCGCTGCCGCCACTTCCGGGAAGATGAAGCGGGAATCACCCCGGGTTTCGATCAGAGCCGGATGGCGGTAGGCACGACTGACCCCCGCCTTCAGGGCATGGCTGGGCGTCGCATGCCAGGTCGCGAACAGGCGTGGTGAAGCCTGCGGGCTGCGATCGCGGAAACGCTCGATCATGTTGCCGGCATTCAGGGTCCAGCGTTCGTTCGGCCGCCATTCGACATTCGCCGACACGCGCACGAAACCGTCGGATTCACGGCCGGTCAGGAAGAACATGCGCTTCGACTTCAACTCCTCGTGGCGCAGTTCGGCGCCCCAGGCCACCCGCCAGTCCGGCGCCGGAACGAAGCTGTGCTGGAAATCGATGTTCTGCCGGGTGGCCGACCGGTTGTAGTCGATGGGCAAGGGCAGCGGACCGATGGAGAAAAAAGGGAAGCCGGCATCGATCAGCCCCTGATTGACCACGTCGGCCGCTTCGCCGAACCACTCCTCGCGCCCACGGTCCTCGTTGCGGTAGTAACTGACCGACCATTCGTTGTCGGTCGACACCAGCCGCCGGAAGCGCAGGTGCATGAAGCGGTTGTCGGTGAGCGATTCGCGGAATCCGTTCTCGTTCGCGCCGTTGCCGGTCACGCCGTATGGATAACCCAGCTCGCGGCGCCCCTTGTTCTGCCCGGCCGTCAGGCTGATTTCGTCCGAGCTGTTCAGCGTCAGGTCGGCGCGGAAGGTCATCGAATTCAGCCGCGCGTCGTCATGGCGATCATCGAAACCGGCGTCGCCCATGGTGCGGGCGTTGAGCGCCATGCTCAGCGGTCCGAAACTGTGCCGCAGACGCATCGACGCATCGGCCACATCTCGATTGCCGCGGCTGACCGAAATGCTCGAGCGCGGTCCGTCCTGGCTGCTGCGCGTGACGATATTGACCACGCCCGCCACGGCATTCGACCCATAGGTGGTGGCATTCGAGCCACGGACGACTTCGATCCGCTCGATCTCCTCCATCGTCAGCGGCAGAGCGTCCCAGTCGACGTAACCGAAAAGATAGGGCGAATAGACCGAACGACCGTCGATCAGCACCTGCATGCGGTTCGGATTCAGCGAACCCAGGCCGTGATAGAACACCGCCGGCGAGTGCCCGGTGTCGCTCATTACGTTCATGCCGGGCACCAGGCGCAGCACCTGGGTCAGACGGCGATAGCCGAGACGTTCGATGTCCTCGCGCGTGATCAGCGTGACCGCACCCGGCGCATCGTCGATGCGCTGCGGCATGCGGGTCATCGACAGCACGACCGGCAGATCATCGAGGTGCGGCGCCTCGGGCTCGTCGGCCGCCGCCGCAGGCTGCGCAGTCAGGACTACGCCGCAGACCAGCGGCACAACCTGCCAGCGCGTGCAGAACCGCCTCAATTGCAGGCGCTCCGCGGTAACGGACATGACATCAATGCGCATCGGAGGCGATTCGAATGACTCAATTCAGAATGACTCCAAATGACCACCACGGGCTCGCGAGGTGGCAGAAAGCGGTGATTATCTGTCAAAGCGCCCCTTTGGCGCATGCCCTGCTCCGCCGCTTACCCCACGATCAGCAGATGCACCCGGTACGGTCCGTGGGCGCCAAGCACGATGGTCTGTTCGATGTCGGCCGTGCGCGACGGTCCGGACACGAAGTTGACGGCACGCGGCCAGGGGTCGAGCGTATCGCGCGCGACGGCAAATGCGGCTTCCATGTCGGCCACGATGTGTTCGCGCGGCACCACCGCGATGTGCGTCTCGGGCAGCAGGCTGTTGACCGCCGGTGACTGCGCACCGGAGCACAGCATCAGCGTGCCGGTCTCGGCGATGGCACGAAAGCAGCCGGTGATGCCGACCGGGTCGTCACCGGCTGCCGCACCGATGCGCACGTCCAGACCGCTTGCCGCCCAGTCCAGCCCGGCCAGCGCCGGGGACACGACCACCTGACGCCCGAGCCCCTGCGATGCCAGCCAGCTGGCACAGCGCGCAGGCACATCGGCCGGCGCGGCACAATCGTCCACGGTGGAAATCAGCGCTTTCGCCCGCTCGATGAAGCGCGCAGCCAGGTCGCCGTCGTACGACGGTCGCGGCCCGGCCTGCGACGCGGAGATCACCTGCTCGACACGCTCGCGCGCCGCCGGGGTGCCGACCGGCTCGCGCCCGATGCGCTGGCGCAGACGGCCGAGGATGTCGTCGCGCGCGCTGCTCATCGCCCTGCCCTGCGCTGGCGCGCCGCATACTGGTCGCGGAAGCTCTGCACGGCCGGTGCCGGAAAGTCGCGCTCGGCGGTCCAGCCCGGGGCGACGCCCATGGCCTGGATGCGGTCACGCCCATCGGCCAGCCAGCGCAGATAGCGCACGGCAAGACGCACGCCCCGCGCATACAGTGCCGGACGCTGTGCCACCCAGGCCCACAGACGCATCGACAGCCGCTCGCTCCACGGTCGCAGGCCGGCCTCGACCTGCTTTTGGCGCAGCTTGCGCATCAGGTCGGGCAGCGGAATCGACACCGGACACACCACGCCGCACTGGTTGCACAGCGTGGCCGCCTGCGGCAGATCCTTCGCCTTCTCGAGCCCCTGATAGAGCGGCGTCAGCACCGACCCCATCGGTCCGGGATAGACCCAGCCGTAGGAATGACCGCCGATGGTCTGATAAACCGGACAGTGATTCATGCAGGCGCCGCAGCGTATGCAGCGCAGCATGGCTTCGAAGTCGCCGCCGATCAGATCGGCGCGACCGCCGTCAACGAGCACGAAATACATGTGCTCCGGCCCGTCGGCATCGCCCTCGTGCTTCGGACCGGTCAGCAGCGACACATAGTTCGAGATCGCCTGTCCGGTGGCCGAGCGCGGCAGGATGCGCAGCAGCGTCGCCAGGTCGTCCAGCGTCGGAATAACCTTTTCGATGCCGGTCAGCGCGACGTGCACGCGCGGCATCGTGGTGCACATCCGGCCGTTGCCTTCGTTGGTGACGATGGCGACCGATCCCGTTTCCGCAATCAGGAAGTTGCCGCCGGAGATCCCCATTTCGGCGCCCAGAAACTCGGGCCGCAGCTTTTCGCGCGCCTCGCGCGTCAGTTCGACGATGTCGGTCTTCGCCGCCGTGCCGTGCACGCGCGCGAACAGTTCGGACACCTGCTCCTTCGACTTGTGGATCACCGGCATGATGATGTGCGACGGTGGTTCGTTGTCGTTGATCTGCAGGATGTATTCGCCAAGGTCGGTCTCCACCGGACGGATGCCGGCGGCTTCGAGTGCGGCGTTCAGTCCGGCTTCTTCCGACACCATGGATTTGGCCTTGACGACGGTTTTCACGTCGTGCCGGCGCGCAATGTCGATCACCAGCCGGCAGGCCTCGTCGCCGTCGCGCGCCCACAGCACGGTGGCGCCGCGGCGCGTGGCTTCCGCCTCGAAGCGTTCCAGCCAGACGTCGAGATCGCGCAGCACCGACGCCCGGATGTCGGTGGCTCGGGCGCGCACCGCATCGAAGTCGTCCAGACTCGACAGCGAGGCCAGCCGCGCCGCGGCGTTGCGGCCGCGCGTGCGCTGCAGGTTGCGCTGCAGTTCGGTATCGTCGAGCCGCTGGCGCACGCGCGACACGAAATGCATGGAGCGGATTTCCATCGCCGCCTCAGTCCGGGTCGAGCCGGCCGGCCAGCAGCTCGGCGATGTGGATCACCTGCGTGCCCTCATCACCGATGCGGCGCAGCCGACCTTCGATATTCATCATGCAGCCCAGATCGCCGAGCGCCACGGTGCCGGCGCCGGAGGCGCGGATGTTGTCGCACTTGCGCTGCGCGATGGCACCGGAAATATCCGGGTACTTGACCGAAAACAGGCCACCGAAGCCGCAGCACTCCTCGCATTCGCTCAACGGGCGCTGCTCGACGCCGGGCATTCGGTCGAGCAGCGCGCGCGGCTGACGCTTGACGCCCAGCTCGCGCAGGCCGGCGCAGCTGTCGTGATAGGCAACGGTACCGGCGAAGTCGCCCGGCACCTCGGTCACACCCGCCACGTCGGCCAGGAACTGCGTCAGTTCGAAGGTCTTTGCGGCCAGCGCCTCGGCACGGATGCGCCAGGCATCGTCGTCATCGAACAGGTGGGGATAGTGCGTGCGGATCATGCCGGCACAGGAACCGGACGGCGCGACGATGCAGGGGAAACGTTCGAATTCGGCGATCAGCCTCTGCGCCAGCGCGCGCGCGCTGCGCGCGTCGCCCGCGTTGTGTCCGGGCTGTCCGCAGCAGGTCTGGGTGTCGGGCACGACCGGCGTGTAACCGGCCGCCTCGATCAACTTCAGTGCCGCGAACGCGATCGACGGGCGCATCAGATCCACCAGGCAGGTGACGAACAGGCCGACTTCGCCACAGCTGCCGTGAGGTGGCTTACTCATGGGTTTCAGCCCGCGCCGGCACCCTGTAGCGCCAGATGTTCGACCCAGCGGCGGATGCGGTTGGCGTCACCGATACGGGTCAGACGACCCCACGAGTCGAGCAGCACGATGACCACAGGCTTCTGGTTCAACCAGGCCTGCATGACCAGGCACTTGCCCGCTTCGTTGGTGAAACCGGTCTTCTGGAGCGCGATTTCCCAATCGGAACTCGATACCAGCGCATTGGTGTTGTTGAAATGCAGCGTCTTGCCCTTGACCGCGAACGAACCGTCGCGAGTGGTCGAGAACTCGCGAATCAGCGGATAGGTGGACGAGGCAGCGACCATCTTCGCCAGATCGCGCGCCGACGACACATTGTGCGGGTCGAGGCCGGTACTGTCGAAGAAGCGCGTATCGGCCAGACCCAGCTCGATCGCTTTCTCGTTCATGGCGGCAATGAAAGCACGCTCACCGCCCGGGTAGTGGCGCGACAACGCTGACGCCGCGCGATTTTCCGACGACATCAGCGCCAGGTGGAGCATTTCCTCGCGCGTCAGGCGCGTGCCGATCGCCAGACGCGAGCGCGTGCCCTTGAGCTGGTCAATGTCCTCTTCCGACACGACCAGCACTTCGTCGAGCGCCGGTCGCGCGTCCAGCGCGACCATGGCCGTCATCAACTTGGTGATCGAGGCGATCGGCACCACGGCGTCCGAATTGCGTTCGAACAGCACTTCACCTGAAATCTGGTCCTGCACCAGCACGGATGCGGATTTGACGTTCGGCAGGCCGAGCGCGTCGAAATCCGGCTCATGCGGCGCGCGCGGCGCGGCAGCGACCGACTTGCGGGAGGATTTCTTGATGCTGGCCTGCTTGATTCGCTTCGACTGCGCCGCCTTTGCGACTTTTTTCTTCGAGGAGGACTGTGCGGCGGAGGTTTTGCCAGCGGCTTCGGAGGGGGGTGCGACGCCCAGACCCAGCGCGACTGCGGTACAGCTGACCATCAGGTATTTCAGAAGCATGCGTGGGACCCCTGGTGGCGATTCGATTGAGTGAAGAGTCTACCCGTCGAAGTCAATTTTTCAAACGAAAATAAGGCCATGGAAAGCATTCTTATGGCAGTTTCGCGATTGTGACGAAAGTATTCACGGCGCAATCACGGCCGGCTTGAGGCCGAGGAAGTTCACCACATCGTCCGCGCGCGCCATCGTGTCGCGATAGCCGAGATCGATCAGTGCCCGGGTATAGGGCTTTTCGAACAGCAGATAGCTGGCCAGACCGCCACCGGCTCGCTTGGTGCCACCGATGCCGCCCAACAACGTACGGATGCCGAACGGCAGGGCATCGACATGGCGCGCTGCGATATCGTCCAGCCGCTCCGAGGGCGCGATCACCAGGGTTTCGATCGGTCGCAGCGGCAAGCCCATCTCGGCCATCAAATGATCCGGTACGCGGCCGAGAATGTCATTCACGCGCTGCAGCTGTTCGATATCGATCATCAGCTGATCGAGGAAGATGCTGGCCAGCGCATGGCCCGCCACCTGGGCCAGCGAGGGGTAGATGTCGCCCCGGCGGCGCTGGTCCTTCTCGTTCATGCGGCTGACGCCGATGATGAAGATGCGTTCGGCGCCCAGATGCACTGCCGGACTGATCGGTGCGAGCTGGCGCATCGAACCGTCACCGAAATATTCGCGATTGATCTTGGTGGCGGGAAAGATGAACGGCAAAGCGCTGGACGCCAGCAGGTGTTCGACCTTCAGCGGCGTACGCGAGGCGGCGCGCTGCATCCGCTTCCACGGTTCGATGTGCTCGCCGCCTTCGAAAAAGGCCACGCTGTCGCCCGAGGTGTAGCCCGAAGCGGTGACCGACAGGGCGTACAGCGCACCCCGGTCGATGGCCCGCTGGATGCGGCTGAAATCGAGTCTGTCGGTCAGCAGTTCGCGCAGAGGCGTGTTGTCGAGCAGCGACTTGGGGTAACGATCGACCGCCCAGCCGAACATCAGGGCCATCAGCCAGCGCATCCCGGTGCGCGCCAGACCGAAATTGTCGGCGCGATAGACCTGTCCGGCGTGGAAGTTGCGCCAGATGTACAGCAGGTTATCGACCGCGTCGCCGAAGTCCTCGCTGTAGACGCCCAGCGACACGGCATTGATGGCGCCGGCCGACGTACCGCACAGGATGGGAAAGGGGTTGATGCGCGTGTCGGGCAGCAGGTCGCGCACCGCCGACAGGACGCCGACCTGATAGGCGGCGCGCGCGCCACCCCCGGACAACACCAGCGCCGTCCTCGCTTGCTGCACCAAGCCTCCCCTTCTGGCCGCGCATGCCGGTGCCAGCCGGCATGCGTGCGTCAGTGCCCTGCGCGGGTCTTCAGCGTATCTGCCCCGCCTCGACCACGGTCAGTGCTGTCATGTTCACGATGCGCCGCACGGTGGCGGTCGGCGTGAGGATGTGCACCGGACGCTTGGCACCGAGCAGTATCGGGCCGATCGTCATGCCCTCGCCGGCGGCGGTCTTCAGCAGGTTGTACGAAATGTTCGCCGCATCCAGCGTCGGGAAGATAAGCAGATTCGCTTCGTCCCGCAATCTGGAATTGGGGAAGATGCGGGTACGGATGTCGATGTCGAGCGCCGCGTCGCCGTGCATTTCGCCTTCGACTTCCAGGTGCGGGTGATCGGCGTGCAGCATTTCCAGCGCACGGCGCATCTTGTCGGCTGTCGGCGTGTTGTCGGACCCGAAGTTGGAATGCGACAACAGCGCAATCCTCGGCTCGATGCCGAAACGGCGCGCTTCCTCTGCAGCCAGCACGGTCATCTCGACCACCTGCGCAGCCGTCGGGTCGTAATTGACATAGGTATCGCACAGCATGACGGTGCGACCCGGCAGGTTCAGCAGATTCATTGCATAGAAGCTGCTCAGGCCGTCCTTGAGGCCCAGCACATTGCGCACGAACTGAAGGTGGCGCGTGAAGTGGCCGAAAGTGCCGCAGATCAGACCGTCGGCGTAACCCAGCCGGGTCAGCAGCGCGCCGATCAGCGTGGTGCGGCGGCGCGCTTCGAGCTTGGCGTAGTCGACCGAGATGCCCTTGCGCTCGGTCAGGCTGTGATACAGCGTCCACAACTCCTTGTAACGTGGGTCGTTGTCCGGCGTGACCAGTTCGAAATCGACCTCGGGCCGCAGCCGCAGCCCCAGCTTCTGGATGCGTGACAGCACGACGTCACGGCGGCCGATCAGGATCGGTCGCGCCATGCCTTCGTCCACCACGTTGCGTACCGCGCTCAGCACGCGTTCGTCCTCGCCTTCGGCGTAGATGATGCGCTTCGGGTTGCGCTTGGCTTCGGCAAACACCGGCTTCATGACGAGACCGGATATCCACACCAGGTTGTTCAACTGCTGGCGATAGGCTTCGAAATCCTCGATCGGACGCGTCGCCACGCCGGAATCCATCGCGGCTTGCGCCACGGCCGGCGCGATCTTCACGATGAGGCGCGGGTCGAACGGCTTCGGAATGAGGTACTCCGGCCCGAATGACAGGGGTTGCTCGCCGTAGGCGGCACGCACGATTTCGCTCTGCTCGACCTGCGCCAGTTCGGCGATGGCCAGCACCGCGGCCAGCTTCATTTCCTCCGTGATCGTGGTCGCGCCGACATCAAGCGCACCGCGGAAGATGAAGGGGAAGCACAGCACGTTGTTGACCTGGTTCGGATAGTCCGAACGTCCGGTCGCGATCACTGCATCGCTGCGCACCGACTTCACCTCTTCCGGAAGGATTTCCGGCGTCGGGTTGGCCAGCGCGAAAATCAGCGGGCGCGGTCCCATGCGCATCACCATGTCGGCCTTGAGCACACCACCGGCGGACAGGCCCAGAAACACGTCGGCATCGCCGATCACGTCGCCCAGCGTGCGCGCGTCGGTCACCTTGGCATAACGCGCCTTCAGCGGCTCCATGTCTTCCTTGCGGCCTTCGTACACCACGCCCTTGATGTCGGTCACCCAGATGTTCTCGACCGGCATGCCGAGCAGCACCAGCAGGTCGAGGCAGGCCAGTGCGGCAGCGCCGGCACCGGACGTCACCAGTTTGACTTCGCGGATGTCCTTGCCGACCGCCTTGAGGCCGTTGAGTATTGCTGCACCAACCACGATGGCGGTGCCGTGCTGGTCGTCGTGGAAGACCGGAATCTTCATCCGCTCGCGCAGCTTGCGCTCGATGTAGAAGCACTCCGGCGCCTTGATGTCTTCAAGGTTGATGCCGCCGAAGGTCGGTTCCATGCTGGCGATGATGTCGACCAGCTTGTCCGGATCGCGCTCGTCGAGTTCGATGTCGAACACATCGATGTTGGCAAATTTCTTGAACAGCACCGCCTTGCCTTCCATCACCGGCTTGGCGGCGAGTGGACCGATCGGGCCGAGACCCAGAACCGCCGTGCCGTTGGTGATGACGCCGATGAGGTTGCCGCGCGCCGTGAGCGAACTCACTTCAAGCGGGTTGGCGACGATTTCCTCGCACGCCGCGGCAACGCCAGGCGAGTAGGCGAGCGAAAGGTCCTGCTGGTTGGTCAGCGCCTTGGTCGGTACGACGGAAATCTTGCCCGGACCGGGCTTGCGGTGGTAATCCAGCGCGGCAGCGCGAATATGTTCGTCCATGATGAACAGCAAATCCTCCGATCGAGTGATACGACACGGCGGCCACGACCCACCTGGTGAGTGAGCATGGTGCAGTGCGAAAACTCCGGATTTTAGCTGTTCGGCGCGCGCCGCGGGCTGTGGTTTACCGTTGTCTGTCGCTTATCGGACACCGGGCTCGCGCCCGGGCAGGCGGACGCCTCAGATGGCGGCCTGTGCCGTCTGCATCGGCGGCGCGAAAAGACCCTGCAGGCGGCGGTACTCGTTGAGCACCTTGTTCGAATACACCAGATCCGGATCCTCGATCGATCCGACATAGCGCTGCAGACCGCCTTCGACCGATCCCGCCGAGCGGATGTACTCGCGCAGCACCTGCGCGCCGACGTGGATGCTGATGCGCGGTTCGAGCAGTGTTGCATCGGGGCCATGCAGCGCAAGCTTCTCGGGGTGGAAGCGCGGGATGACCTGGGTCAGTCCCTGCGCACCCCACACGCTCTCGGCAGTGGGATTGAATGCCGACTCGACGGAGATCAGCGCCACCAGCAGCAGCGGATCGATCCGGTATTGCGTGGCGGCAGAATAGATGTGCGGGATGTACTGCTCGACCGCGGCACGCGCCACGCGATGGCGGCGCGAAACCTGGTCGATCAGCGCCTTCTGCTGCACGGACAGCTTTTGCCCCGACGCCGGTGCTTCGTCACGCGTCATGATGAAGTCGAGCGATGACGGCGCGTTTCCGCTGGCCGGCTCGATGGCGTTGATCAACGAGAACTCGGGCAGCGACGGCATGATCTGCGGTGTCAGCCCTGCTTCCGATACGCGCAGTCCGATGAATACGCTGACCATCACACCGACTGCCAGCAGACCGCCATGGGCGAAGTGAACGACGATGGCGAAAACGCCCTTGAAAACCGGATACAGCTTGTTCATGCAGCACTCCTTTCGAACGTCCGCGCGTCGCCTCAAAAGGAGGTACGACGGATGTCTGAGGGATCCTTGTCAGGGATCGTTGCCGTGACGCGCGTCGGACACGCGTACAGGGGCTTTTCGATCGCATGATTCGCGGCATGGGGATATGCCGGAACATCTGGACAGTCTGATCAGCGCAATGCGCTGTCGGACCACGTTGAAACAGCGGATGACGTTGTCGTGATGGACACTCATCCGGAGGGGCGACCAAGCAACCCGGCCGCGATAGTGCTGATTCAGCGGAGTTTCGTCAAGTAAAGCTTCGTAAAGCGAAATGTCGGCGGGCGCCGGCGCATGACGTTCAATCAGGGAAGGACGGCCGCGAAACGGGCAACTGAAGGGACGGGGAGAAGGCAGAAAAAACCGTGGAGGCACGAGGGCCTCCACGCGAGCAGAACACACTCAGGACGGACGTGAGCCCGTCGGGAACGGCCATGCAGCAGCCGGATTCAACGATGACTTGATGCCCGGTGTGGCAGCAGTCGACGGCGTGGCAGGCGCGGGAGCAGCCGGCGCAGGCGCCGGGTCGGACGACTTCGAAACCACCTTGGTCGCAGCCGGTGCAGCCACTTTCTTCGCTGCGGGCTTCGCTGCCGGCTTGGCCGCAGCCTTCGCCGGTGCAGCCTTCTTCACTGCGGGCTTTGCCGCCGGCTTGGCCGCAGCCTTCGCCGGTGCAGCCTTCTTCGCCGCGGGCTTTGCCGCCGGCTTGGCCGCAGCCTTTGCCGGTGCAGCCTTCTTCGCTGCGGGCTTTGCCGCCGGCTTGGCCGCAGCCTTCGCCGGTGCAGCCTTCTTCGCCGCGGGCTTTGCCGCCGGCTTGGCCGCAGCCTTTGCCGGTGCAGCCTTCTTCGCTGCGGGCTTTGCCGCCGGCTTGGCCGCAGCCTTCGCCGGTGCAGCCTTCTTCGCCGCGGGCTTTGCCGCCGGCTTGGCCGCAGCCTTGGCCGGTGCAGCCTTCTTCGCTGCGGGCTTTGCCGCCGGCTTGGCCGCAGCCTTTGCCGGTGCAGCCTTCTTCGCTGCGGGCTTTGCCGCCGGCTTGGCCGCAGCCTTCGCCGGTGCAGCCTTCTTCGCCGCGGGCTTTGCCGCCGGCTTGGCCGCAGCCTTTGCCGGTGCAGCCTTCTTCGCTGCGGGCTTTGCCGCCGGCTTGGCCGCAGCCTTCGCCGGTGCAGCCTTCTTCGCCGCGGGCTTTGCCGCCGGCTTGGCCGCAGCCTTTGCCGGTGCAGCCTTCTTCGCCGCGGGCTTTGCCGCCGGCTTGGCCGCAGCCTTCGCCGGTGCAGCCTTCTTCGCCGCGGGCTTTGCCGCCGGCTTGGCTGCAGCCTTCACCGGTGCGGCCTTCTTCGCTGCAGATTTCGCAGCAGCTTTACTCGGGGCACTCGCCTTCTTCGCCCCCTTCTTTGCGTCAGCTTCAGCCATGACTACTCTCCTCTGGATAACAGGAATTGACAGCACCTCAGCCCCTCCGGTGGCGGAAGGTCCGTTCACGACGGTGCGCACCCTGCGCATCGCCAGGAACACTTTTCGGCCCATGCAGATCGCTCCGCATCGGCCTGCGGATCACCGATCCGCAGAACACCCGGACAACACATGTCGTCCGGATGCCCGGTTCATCTTCGTATGCAGCCCGACGCTGCTTACGACATTCAAAAGTACTAATGAAGGCTGGATCGCCCCATACCGTGAATTCCTTCGCGCGTATCGACCCTGGCAATCGCCCGGGAACGCGCAGCAACGGTGATGCAGTGCGCCGCCTTCGCGCGCACGGCGCATGCAGACCTGCATTGACCGACCTCGTGCGGAACGGACACACGCACAGGGTGACGACAGGATGGGAGGGCAGATGAAAGAGCCGATCGCGGTCGACTATTCGGAGTTCGGAACGGGGAAGATGCAAACGACTTCGTCGGGGACAGGCGACCCGAATCGCCGGTCAGCGCGATAACTGACAAGAGGCTTGAAGATTTCGTCACAAGGGACTGATTCATGGGCCGAAAGTATTACATAACCATCAGGTTTTAAAGCAACAATCCACACAAAAGTCCAGATTTTTTTCCGACTTTTGACCCCCGTTTCAGGTGCTTATTTCTTTGGCATTACCGAAAACACTCCGGACCGGCATCCGGAAACCTTTGCCGGTAAAGGGTTACAGCACATCGGCAATTTTTCGCAGAAGCGCTGGCGAGCGATTTCAGGCTGACCTGAAAGTGTTGCTAAGCTGCCATCGATATGCGCCGCTGAACGGTACCCGTAGTGTGCTGCGGCGTCCGGATGACTAGATACAGCGTCTTGCACTCCTCGATTTTCCGACAGTGACCACGCCGTCAATGTGCTCCGCGGATCAGCCGGCGCCGGCGCACAGGGTCCCTGCAGAAGCGAGCGCCCGCCGCATGCAGCATTGCGTGCGCTGCGCCGACGCAGCAGTCCGGCACGCCACCCGTCGACAGCAGTGAGATGACGAGGGACACGAAGCTGTCGGATGCAGTCACGCGTTGGAGATGGTCGATTGCAGCGAACGGGCCGCAGAGGAAGAAATCCGCCTCCCTATTGCCGGTCGCGAGGGGCAGAACGCAGGGGACAAGCGATCAGACGCGTTCCGCCTCGTGCGGCGGCTGTGCCGGACTGGGCCACCAGCCGGACTGCGGCACGACCTGCGGCGTCGGCGTATCGGCCATGTAGTGCGGCGACATGATCTGTACGCCGTACTCGTTGAACACGTCCTGGATGTTGCCGTGCAGCTGGTTCAGCGCTTCGGCACGCCGCGCCGGCGCGCTCTTGTCGATCTGCGCGCACATCCTGTATTCGACATAGAAGTCGGACAGCGCCGTCTGCAGCACATAGGGCTGCGGCGTCTGCGCGACACCCGGCGTGCGCCGCGAGGCCTCGAGCAGCATGGCATGCACCTGTCGCCAGGGTGTGGCGTAGCCGATGGTGACCGTCGTGTGCACGACGAAATGGCCATCGGTCACGAGGCGGGAAAAGTTGCGCACCGGCTGGCTGAACATGACCGCATTCGGAATGCTCACCTCCTCGCCCATGCCGGTGTGTATCCGGGTCGCGAACAGACCGATGTGCATCACCGTGCCTTCGGCGTCGCCAGCCTTTACATATTCGCCCGGACGCAGCGAGCGGGAGTACATCAGGCTGAATCCCGACAGCACCTGACCGACGATGCTGGAAGCACCGAGCGAAAGCATCAGGCCGGCCAGCACCGACACGCCCTTGAATGCTTCGCTGTGCGAACCCGGCAGATACGGATACGCCATCGCCAGGGCGAACAGCCAGATCACCAGATTGCCGAGGCGACGCGTCGGCCCCGCGGTATCGACGTCCAGCCCCGCTACGCGCGCTTCGCCGCGCTCGACCCGTTCGAGCAGTGCGCCGAGCGCCCTGGAGCTGATGCGCGCCAGCAGGAAAATGAGCACTGCGATCACCAGTCCGGGGATTGCTCCGGCGATGGCCCATGCGAATTGCGCGAGCACGTCGAGCAGCCAGGCGGTCGAGCGCTCGCCCCACGGACGGGACCAGGGGAACTGGTGCAGCACGAAACTGAGCCACGCGTCGATCAGGACCACGGCTGCCACCCAGCTCAGTCCGCGCGACACGGCGTTCAGCACGCGGCGGGCGTGCTCGGCATAAGTCGCAAGCAGGTCGCCGGCCGATCGGTCCTGCTGCCATGCCGCGAGACGTCGATCGAGCCGCTCCGCCAGTTTGCGACGCAGCCAGAACACCCCCCTCAGCAGCACCAGGGCGAGCAGCGTGGCACCAGCCGACCAGGCAAGCCCTTCACCGATGCGTCGCGCATCGCCCTTTTCACGCACTTCGAGTACGGCGGCCTGCAGGCGACGCTGCACTTCTTCGCCCGCCGCATCGAACGACAGGCTGGAAGACGGCCCTACATCATCGGCCACCAGATGGAACACCCGTTCGCCATCGAACTTCAGGCTGGCGGTCGTGCCTTCGCGGATCAGCGTGATGGCCGCCGGACCTCCGCCCGCCAGCATGCGCTCCAGCGTCGCCTCGGCCTGCTGCGCGCGCACCGCCGGCACATCGTCGAGCAAAGTGGCGCGAAAGGTCACGATGCGGCGTCGATTCACGAACAGCGTGCCCTCCTCGACGTCGACGCTGCCGCCGCGCGACACCTCGAACAGCGGACGGTCAGGCGCGATGGGCGGGGCAGGCGGCGCATCCGGCACCTGGGAAAACGCGCCGGCAGACCCGGTCGCGGCACAGATCAGAAAGAACAGGCGCAGGCAGCGCAATGCGAAACGGAAGGCGATCACGCACGTCTCCGGATCATGTCGATGGTCGCCAGAATGCTGCATTCCAGGCGAGGCGTCCAATGCCTGGGGCGTCATGTCATGCCTGCTGCGGCGGCAGCCGCTCCGGCCGGGGCACCGGCGTGCATTCCGTCGTCACGGACACGTCGTCGGGTAGGTAGGGGTGCTTCGCCCATGAAGCGTTCGAATCGTGCTGTACAGCCCCACCGACACACTGCGGCTGAGACCACGAAAGACCTGCAAATCGTTGATTCCGAGGATGTCGCCACGACCCTCACCCGACGCGGACGGCTTTGACGGCTCCGGTCAGCGCCCCGGCGCTGTCGCGATCGCTTCCGCCATCTCCTCGCCCATGCGCACGCTGCGCCCGGGCGTCCAGTCGGCACGCGCGCGCAACACGTTCTTCGGGAACAGCATCACCACCGTCGAGCCGAGCAGGAAGCGGCCCATTTCCTCACCGCGCGCGAGCCGGATGTCCTGTTCGTCGTAGCGCCAGTCACGCAGCGTGCCCGGGCGCGGCGGGTTGATCAGGCCGTGCCACACGGTCTGCATGCTGCCAACCGCCATGGCGCCGACCAGCGTCAGCACGAAGGGGCCGAACGCCGAATCGAACAGGCACACGACGCGTTCGTTGCGCGCGAACAGTCCGGGCACACCGGCCACCGTCGCCGGATTGACCGAATACAGCGTGCCCGGCACATGGATCATGCGCCGCAGCCCTCCGTCGCACGGCATGTGGATGCGGTGATAGTCCTTCGGGCTCAGGTAGATCGAAATCGCATCACCGCCCTCGAAGGGCGCAGCCAGCGCCGCGTCGCCGCCCACCAGCGCCTGCGCGCAATAGGCGTGCCCCTTCACCTGCAGGATGGTGGCGTCACGCAGCGTCACGCAGTCGATCACCGCGCCGTCGACCGGGCTCACGAAGGGCGCGTCGGCCAGCGGACGTACGCCGTCGCGCAGCGCGCGGGTGAAAAAATCGTTGAAGCAGGCGTAATGCGTCGGGTCCGGATCGGCGGCCTCGCTCATGTCCACGCCGTACTTGCGGATGAACCACGGGATGATGCCGCGCGTCCATGGCGCGCGCGAGTTGGCGACGAACTCGGCGAACCGGGTCAGCGCCTGCTTGGGCAACACATGCTGCAGCTGGACAAACAGACGATCGTAAAGATCAGAAGACGGCATCGGACAGTCTCGTGAAGGGGCCTTCGCGCGCCCGGGCGCCTTGCGCCATGCGATGCGCAACAGCGTCTGGCGGCCCGCCGCCGCGCGTTCTGCGACGTATGACCGGGTAGTGGCGCGGAGTGGATGGCTCGCCAACGGCGAGCGCCCCGGATTTTCGGTCCCGCATATTAATGGAAGCGTCCGGCGAGGGCACGGCATTGACGAGGCCGGCAGGTGCGTCGTCCCGGCGTAAGGAGCAACTCGCGACGCCGTGGCGCCGCGATATGCATGCCGTGTGCAATGGTCGGTTCGAGTTCAGCCGCCGCTCAGCGCCTGCACGATGATCAATTCGCCGTCGGCGCGCAGCGGCTGAGCGAGGTCGCGTACCTGTTCGCCGTCGAAGAAGATGCGGATGTGACGACGGATGCGGCCCTGCTCGTCAATCATGCGGAAGCGGATACCTGGGTACTGGCACTCGAGCGCGTCGAGCACGTCGGCCACCGTGGCACCGGACGCCTCGGCATGAGCGCTTTCAGTGTAGGCGCGCAGAGCGCTCGGGATCAGCACCTTCATCGGACGATATTCCGTGAAGCGGTCACGGTGCGGGCCGTTCCGCCACCTCGACCGCATAGATGTCGGGCAGGTGCTGCGCAATGCAGGTCCAGTGCGCGCCCTCGTCGGGACTGGCCCACAGTTCGCCGCTGGTGGTGCCGAAATACAGGCCGATCGTGTCCTGGCTGTCGGCCGTCATGGCCTGGCGCTTCACCGTCCACCACGCCTGAGCCTTCGGCAGGCCTGCATCGAGTCGTTGCCAGCTCGCACCGGCATCGCGCGTGACATACACGGCGGGCTGTCCGTCCGGGCTGGTGCGCGGCCACACCGAGGTACCGTCCATCGGAAACACCCAGGCGGTGTCGGCATCGCGTGCATGCACCACCATCGGAAAGCCGATCTCGCCGACCTCGGGCGGCATCGTGTCGCCGATCTTGCGCCAGCGCGTATCCGGCCGGTCGAGCCGGTAGATGCCGCAGTGATTCTGCTGGTACAGACGGTCCGGGTTGGTCGGGCACAGCCGCACGCAGTGCGGGTCGTGGAAGCTGGGTTGCGAGGCATCGAAACCTTCGACCACGTCGAGGCCGTCGATCAGCGGCGCGAAACTGCGGCCACCGTCGAGCGATTCATGCACGCCGCCGCCCGACATTGCGAAATACAGGTGCGCCGGGTCGCGCGGGTCGACGATGATGGAATGCAGCTTGGGCCCGTCGGGCGTGCCGTCCTGCACCGTGCCCATCCAATTCAGGTAGTCCGGATGGTCGTTGATGCAGGAGAACGGTGTCCAGCTGATGCCGCCGTCGTCCGATCTGAACAGGCCCTGGGGGGAGGTGCCCGCGTACCACACGTCCGGTTCGACCGCCGCGCCGGGCGCGAGCCAGAAGGTGTGGTCGACGCTCCGGCCGGCGCCGCCCTTGGCGCGGGCGAAGGCGGGCGGCCGTGCCGCTTCGGTCCAGTTGGCGCCGAAATCGGTCGATCGGAAAATCGTCGGTCCCAGGTGGCCGGTTTTCGCGGCAGCCAGCAGCGTGCGGCCGTCGCGCGGATCGAGCACCACATGACTGATGACGTGACCGAGGAAGTGCGGCCCGTCGGTGCGCCAGCTGCCGCGCGCCGGGTCGCCGTGATAGAACCACGCGCCCTTGCGGGTCGCGACCAGCAGGGTGACCTGACGTGTCGGACCGGACGGCCGAAGCTGGGTGTTTTCGGATGACATGATGTGCTCCTCGTACAGGCGTGACGCCGATGCCGGGTCGACGAACGACGGCTGCCGATTTCGACAGCGTTCCCAGCCTGACCGGATCATCCGCCCGACGGGGCGCGTTCGGGAAGCACGCACGGCACCGGATTGCGCTGCGACCCGCCTCAGGACTTGAACTGCCGGGCGACAAACGCCCACACCATGCGCGACGCATCGGGGCCCTTCGCATCGCCATACGGTTCGCTTGCAGCGCCACCGCTCCACGCATGCGCGAGCCCGGCGATGCCGATCTGCGTGACCACGGTGCGGCCACGCAGCCTGTGATCGGTCACTGTCATCGGGTGCCGCTTGCCGCGCTGCACGGTGCGCGCCGCCACCGCAGACGCGCCGGCGGCTTCGGCCCACAGGCGCGCGGCGGTGTCGCCATTGCCGGGCGCGACCACCGCGTCGCGCCCGCCGTGGATCACCAGCAGCGGTGGCAGATCGACCGCCGATGTCATCGGCGCAGCCGGCAATGCCCCTGCTTGGCGCCGCCCGCGCATGGCGCCGAGCGCGCTCAGCGTCGAATGCGCGCTGCCCGGCGGCACGCCCGAATGCATCACCAGCGCGCGGAATCGTGCCGGGTGCCGCGTGACCAGCAGCGCCGCCATGCTGGCGCCGGCCGACAGACCGGCCACGGCGACCCGTTCGCGATCGGCCGGATAGAGCGTGCAGACCTGATCGATGGCGGCCATGATCAGCGCCACTTCTCCCCATGCGCGGCCGGATTGGGTGTCGAACCAGTTCCAGCAGCCCTGCGCATTGGCCAGCCGTTCCTGCTCCGGATACAGCACCAGAAAGCCCTCGCGCGCCGCGATGCGGTTCATGCGCGTACTGGCAGCGAACCCCTTTGCGTCCTGTCCGCAGCCGTGCAGCATGACAAGCAGCGGCACCCGTTCGCCGGATCGGATGCCGGCCGGACGGTACAACCGGTAGCGACGCGCACCGGCCGGGCCGATCGCCACGCCCGGCAGCCACAGCCCGGCTGCCGTGGCGCCCTTGCCCGGCGCCTTGACCCCGGTGCGTCCGCGTGCGACCGGCTTGACGCGCGCGACCGTCGGCGTGACCGCCTTGAGCGCACGCCGCGTGGCCGGCAATGCGGAGCGCAGCGCCGAGCGCTGCAAGGTCGCCAGACTGCGCGTCATGCTTCGGGTGAAGATCGAGGTCCAGCTGCGTTTGGCCATCCGTTCGGGTCCGTGTACCTGCTTACCATGGGGTGGCCCCGCATTCCGCATATATATAACTATGGAGGCACGGCCATCCATCTGCTTGTACAGCATGTACGCGCAGCCGCACTGGAGCATTTCAGCGGCTCACACCTTTGCCGCGCAACGCGCCATCGGGTCGACCTTCGAGCAGGCCGGTGTCTCCGCCGATATCGTGGTGCGACGCGCGGCCATGTCAATCCGGACGTGATCGTCCGCTTCCGACGCACGCGCTGCCTCCGGCGCGCAGGCAGCGGTTGTTTTCGCTCGATTCCGCCTCATCTATCGCAGCATGGGGCGGGCTGGAACGGATATGCCCTTCGGCCCGTGCGCCCGCTGTCCTTGAAGGAATCGAACCATGCTCATCGTGTGTCCGCACTGCAGCACGACCAACCGCGTCGCGGACGAGCGCCTCGACGACCAACCGGTGTGCGCGCGCTGCAAGCAGCCGCTGCTGGCGGCCGAACCGTACGCGCTGAACGACCAGACCTTCACTCGCTACGTGCAGACGACGGAGTTGCCGGTCGTGGTGGATTTCTGGGCGGACTGGTGCGGTCCGTGCAAGGTCATGGCGCCGCAGTACGCGGCGGCTGCGGCACAGATGCCCCGCGTGCGCTTTGCCAAGGTCGACACCGAAGTGGCGCGAAACACGGCCGCGCAGTTCCAGATCCGCAGCATTCCCACGTTGGTGCTTTTGCGTGGCGGCCAGGAGGTCGCGCGCAGATCCGGTGCGATGAGCGCCGCAGATCTCGTGCGATGGATTCGATCAGTGACCTGACGCAACCGCGCCGAGCATCGAAGCATGTCATTCGTGCCTTGGCAGCCCGGATCGCGGTTCCTTACCCAGTCCAAATCGAGCTTTCCGGCAGCCGGGTGAGCTCCGGAAAAGACCGCACGAAATGACCGCGCAACGCGTCGCCCTTCATTCAGCGACGATCACGCCCTTCGTGCCGGCGTCGAAGTCGGCCCACGTGTCTTCGCCGGTGAGGCGGCGATCGCCCTGGATGGTGAACAGGACCGGGCCGTCGCGGAACACGAGCGCACCGTCGCTGCGCTTCGCCTTCACCCGCTTGCCGTTCACCCACACCCGTTCGCGACGGTCGATGCGCAGCGTGGCGAAGGTCGAGCCATCCGCGGCCCGGGCGACCCATTGTCCGGCGTAGGGCGTGGCTGGCGTGGCCGGGCCGGCGCCCGCGGGCGCCGCGGTGACAAAACCGGCCGCGGCGTTTTCAGCGCGCGTTTTCGTGATGTCGCAGCCTTGCAGTTCCGACATCTGGGTGCAGCCGGAGCGTTCGAGCTGCCGCGCGTACTTCGCGTCGATCGCATGCGCCGGCGCACCGGCCAGCAGGCCGATGGCGGCAACAGACATCCAGCATGACTTCATGGGCTCACCTCGCCGTGCCATCGCAGTGCGGAAGCAGGCGCATGCAGGACGCCCGAGCCCACTCCGACTCGAAGCGGAAGCGTACCAACAAGTGCCGCCGTCCGCTTCGTTCGACCGCACCCGCCGGGTCGGCGCACGACGCGAGCGAAGCGCTCAGGCGTAGGTGTCGATCAGATGCGTGCCGGACGATCCGGCCGGCAAAGGTGTGGGGAGGGCCTGCAGCAGTTGCAGCGCACTGGCGGCCTGGATGTCCAGCGCCTTCTTCAGCACCAGCGTCCCGGCGGCGTCGGCCACCCTTGCCTGCGAGAGCGCCGTGGCGGTACTGGCAATGGCGGATACGTCCATCGGAGAACTCCTTGCGCCGGAACACGGCGTGAAGTCAGGGCTAACGACCGCCGGGCTCATGATCTTGAGGATCGCTTGCCGATGGTTGGGGGAAATGTTGGGCATCGCTGCGCTCACCCCAACCTACGTGTTTGATGCGACGAAGCGATGATTCTCGGGTGGGATGTTGGGCATCGCTGAGCTCACCCCAACCTACGTGCCGGGCCGGGTTTGCCACCTCGCTTCATTCGTAGGTTGGGGTGAGCGCAGCGATGCCCAACACAGGCCGAGGCGCAGGCCGCGTGGCGGAAGTTCGCGCGCCACGCGCCGTACTCGAGACAGCTCCGTTCGGGCTGACCGCCGCCTCAGTACGCGCTGCCATCCTTGCGGCTGAATGCCCACTGACCTTCGATCAGGTCGGCCCGCAGGTCATCGTCCGGGTAGCTTGCCCTGTCACCGCTGCTGCGGTCGCCGATTTCCAGATAGACGACCGCTGCGGCCGTGTCGTTGATCAGGCAGTGGGCGTTGCCGCTGCCGGCCGGGAAACCGGCGCACATGCCGGGTGCCAGGCGCGTGAGTCCTTCGTCGGTGTGCAGCGCCGGCTGCCCTTCGAGCACGTAGATGAATTCGTCCTGCCGGCTGTGCGCATGGCGCAGCGCCGACACCGCACCCGGCTCGAGCCGCGTCAGATTCACGCCGAAGTTGCGCAGGCCGAACGGGTCGCCCAGCGCACGTTTCGTGCGACCGCGCATGCGCGACGCGAACGGTTCCGGATAAAACGATGGCCGGGTTCGGGGCGCTGCGTCTGCGGCAAGAAGGGCAATCGGGCGGGTGGGTTCCGGCATGGTCGAGTCTCGTTGTGGGGTGACGAGGGGTGATTCAGGAGTCCGAAGGCAACGGGTCCCGACGTCCGGGATCCTGAAGGATGGCGCAACTCGCCCTGATCAGTGCAACCGTCCGGTTGCCGACGCGGAACTCGCCGGAGGCGACGCACTGCCGACGGCCGATGCGGTGCGCATGAATGCGGCCGATCAGCCAGTCGTCTGCCGTGCTCGGGCCGAGGTAGTCGATGGAAAGGCCGGCCGTCACCATCCGGGTATCCGCCGGCATCTGCGCGGCGATGAAGCCGACGATGAAAATGTCGGCCAGCGTGGCGATGACGCCGCCGTGCGTGATGCCCATCCGGTTGCAGTCGTCGGCGGTGATACGGGCCATGAAGTGATCCGCGCTCGCCGCGTCGGCGGTGAATACCGTGCGGCCGCCGAAGAACGGCCCGCGCAGCACCCGCGGCGAGAAACCGGCCGGCGCGCTGTTGTCGTCAGATGCGGCAGGCGGCGGCATCGAGTGCGTCCTCCAGCTGATCGTTGCCCCAGTACAGGGCGTCGCCGACGAAAAAGCTCGGCGCGCCGAACAGGCCGCGCTGCGCCGCGCGTTCGGTCTGTTCGCGCAGTGCCTGCTTCGCGTCGGGCGACTGCGCCCGCGCGATCAGCTCGTCGGCAGGAAGACCGAGCGCGTCCAGCACGCGCTGCATCGTTGCGACATCATTCATTTCCGTGTCATGCACGAAATTCAGTTCGAACACGCGGGTGCAGAAGGTCGCGATCCACGGCGCGTCGCCGTGGGCGAGCGCAATGCGCGCCGGCAAGAGGCTGTTGCGCGGGAATTGCGACGGCTTGCGCCAGGGCAGCCCATGGCGCGCGCACTGGCGCTCGAGATCCGTCCACATCCAGGCGAACTTGACCGGCTGCTGCAGGAAGGGCGAACTGTCCCAGCCGGCGGAGCGGAAGATCGGGCCGAGCAGCAGCGGGCGCCACGCGACACGCACGCCGCGCTCGCGGGCCAGTGCTTCGATGCGCAGCGTACTGAGGTAGCTGTAGGGGCTCGCAAAGTCGAACCAGTATTCGACAAACGGATCGTTCATGACGGACCTTTCAGTCGAAAAGCACGAGGCAGCGCGCCTCGATGCTGGCGCGCAGCGGCGCATCAACAGGTGCCGCCGGATCGAGGAAGGCGGCGTGCGGGGTGAATCGTGACACGCCGCTCGCCTGCGAGTCGTATTGCTTGAACACCAGCACTTCATGCTTCGCCATGTTCGAAAAGTAGTACCAGCGATGCTGCGGCGCATGCTTCAGCAGATAGATTTCACCGCTGCGATCGGGATAGCGGATTTCCGCCGCCACCAGATCCTGCACCATCACCGACCGCGCATCGCACATGGCCAGCGGGGCATCGACGACCGGCTCGATCAGCGGCCGCCATACATTCACCACCGCGTAGCGACGGATGCGCGATCGCGCCGCGTCCTCGCGCAGCACGAGGCCGAGCCGCGCCAGACCGCTCGCCTCCGAGTAGTCGTTGTGCACGCGTCCGACGGCCGAAGCCTGCGCGTTCTGCCGGCCGAAGGTGAGGTGCTGTTCGCCAAGGCTGCGCCGGCGCACCTGATGGTCGAAGCACAATGCGCGCGTCGCGCCGGTGGCGTCCCGGGCGATGGCTTCGACTTCCGGGTAGTAGCGCGCGCGGATGCGTTCGTCGTCGTCGAAGCCCGCGTGGCCGGTCGGGGCGTCGCGCAGTTCGAAACCCTGACGGTCGAGCAGGAAGCCCTGCCCGGCCGGGCGGGCGTCGGCGATGTCGACCCGATGTGTGCGATAGCTGCAGTTCTCCCACGGCTCGCCGTCGGGCGGCGGGTACATGTAATTGAACGGCGCGCCGGCGCTGTCGTGCAGGTAGTCCAGCCCACCGGTGGTCCGCCGCGCGTCAAGGCGCGGATCAAGTTCGTCATGCGTGGTCATTTGATTGGCTCCGGTCTTCATTGCACGGCCCCCCACAGCAGGCGCACGGCCCAGGTCGTCAGCAGCGCGATCTGGACCAGCAGGGTCAGGGCGGCGTACAGCAGCGCGGCCAGCAGTGAGGGCGACATGGATGCGGGCTCCTTGAGGACATGGACGGGCGTTGGATCAGGCCTCCATGCTGAGGCCGCGCGGCTTCGCCTTCGAGTGTCCATATCGACATCGATCGGGCTAATATGGACATCATGAAAACAGCCGTACTGATCCTGCCCGGCG
This sequence comes from Methyloversatilis sp. XJ19-49, assembly GCF_024580145.1. Taxonomy (GTDB): domain Bacteria; phylum Pseudomonadota; class Gammaproteobacteria; order Burkholderiales; family Rhodocyclaceae; genus Methyloversatilis. The sequence continues at coordinate 258,301 of NZ_JANINI010000003.1, read as the reverse complement.
TGCTGGACATCAGTCTGGGCATCACGCTCGACGTGATGAACACCGCCAATCGCCTGTGCGTGCTCGCGGACCGGCCACCCCTGTTCGACATCACGCTGGCCGGCAGCGGACGGCGGCGGGAGCGCAGCGGTTCCGGGCTCGAAGTCGGGCCGCTCGCGCGCATGGCCGATCTGCCGCCGCCGGAGCTGCTGCTGCTGCCGGGTGCCAATCGCCCCTCGCGCAGCGAGCTCGAAGGCTGGCTGGCGACCCGCGAAGTCGTGAAGGCGATGGATCGGGCGGGCGGCTGGCTCGGCGCTGGCAGCGAAGTGGCGGCGTCCTGCGTCAGCACCTTTGCGCTGGCGCAGGCCGGCCTGCTCGACGGCCGCGTCGCCACGACGAGCTGGTGGCTGGCGCCGTGGTTCCGCGAGCGCTTTCCGCGCGTCGATCTCGACATGGCGCGCATGGTGGTCCGTGACGGCGCGATCAGCACGGCCGGCGCCGCGCTGGCCCAGGCTGATCTGATGCTGGCAATGGTGGCCCGTCACGGTTCCGACGAACTGGCGCGCCGTTGCGCGCGCTTCCTGATGCTCGATCACCGCGTGTCGCAGAGCCAGTACGCGATCGCCTCGCATCTGGTCTGCCAGACGCCTACGCTGCAGCGCGCCGACCGCTGGCTGCAGACCCACCTCGGCGAACCGGTCACGCTCGCCCTGCTGGCCGAGGCGCTGCACATGACGCCGCGCACGCTGAGCCGGCACTTCGCATCCGCGGTCGGCATGTCGCCGATCCAGTACGTGCAGAAACTGCGCGTCGAGCGCGCGACGCAACTGCTCGAAACCGGCCGCGCGTCGATCGAGTCGGTGGCGGCACAAGTGGGCTATGCGGATGCGTCGATGCTGCGCAAGCTGCTGCGCCGCGAACGCGGCATGACGCCGCATGGAATCCGGCCCCGGTCGCGCCGGGCGTCGGCCGCCAGCGCCGCCGATCCTGACCGCCGTCGTGATGATGGACATGCCCATGCACACGCGACACCGGATGCGCCCTGCGAGCCCGGGACATCGCGCTGACCGGCGCGACCGTGTTCAGGCGGCCGGACGGTAGAGCCTTCGAAACGCATCCGGCGTCATGCCCACGACGCGCTTGAAGAACTTGAGGAAATTGGTGGGCTCGGAAAAGCCCAGCGCCTCACCGATGGCCGTCGTCGTCGCACCGGTATGCACCAGCAGGCGTTGCGCCTCGAGCACCGTGCGGCGATCGATGAATGCCTTCGCCGACACGCCGACGCGCTCGAGGCAGACGCGCGACAGCGTGCTGGGCGACACCCGCAGTCGCCGGGCGATCGCTTCCACCGTCGGCCGGGTGCTGACCGAAGCATCCAGGTCACGCTGCAAGCGCTGGAACAGGCGTTCCTGCGCGGTGCGCGCAGGCGCGGCGATGCGTGCGGCACGGCTCAGCAACACCATCAGGCTCAGGAACAATTCGCGCGCCAGCCGCGCACTGACGTCATCGACGCGATCCCGGTCGAGCTGGCGTTCGAGCACGCGCGTGAGCGCTTCGCCGTCGCGCTGATCCTCGGCGGACAACACGAACGCAGCCGGCCACTCGTCGATCTGCAGCAACTGGAAGGCCGGGTCGGCCAGCGCGCTGGCGGCCAGTTGCGCCAGCCGGGTGTCCACCAGCAGCAGCAGGCCGTGCACATCCGGATGCAGGCGCCACTGCTGCACCTGACCGGGGCGCACGACCACCACGGCGCCCGGCGCCAGGCGCACCGGCTGGAAGTCGATCAGGTGTTCGCAGGTCCCCTCGCTGATCAGCAGAACGATCAGGAAGTCGACGCGCTCCGCTTCGGCCAGCCGATCTGCCGTCACCCGGCTGCGCAGGTCATCGAGGCTGAGCACCTCGACGCCGATTTCCGACAGGCGGGCGTTATCGAAATGGGTATCGCGGACCTGCGCCGTCGTGTTCATGCGTGCACCCAGAATTTTTCCGATACGCGATTTTGACCATAACTTGCCGGATCGCAACCTCGGCGTTTCGCGCGCATCCGGACAGACTGCGTGTTCGATGACAACCCAGCATCTACGCCGATGAAAAGCCCCCGCCTTGCCCATGCCACCGCCGCGGTCGTCGCGGCGATCGTCCTGACCGGCTGCGCCGGACATACCACTTCGAAGGAGAAAATCACCATGACCCCAGACCGCAAGACTCAAGTTGTCGCCCTTCTCAAGGCGATCGAAACCGGTGAATCAGCGCCGGTAGCCGTCATCAATCCGGACCGCTACGTGCAGCACAACCTCGCCGTGGCCGACGGCCTCGCCGGATTCGGCGCCGCACTCGCCGCGCTGCCCGAGGGATCGGCGCGGGTCAACCCGGTGCGGGTGTTCCAGGACGGCGACCACGTATTCACCCACACCGAATACGACTTCTTCGGCCCGAAGATCGGTTTCGACATCTTCCGCTTCGAAAACGGCCGCATCGTCGAGCACTGGGACAACCTGCAGCCGACGCCAGCCGCGCCCAACCCGAGCGGGCGCACGATGATCGACGGCCCGACCGCGATCACCGACCTGGACAGGACCGACGCCAACAAGAAGCTGGTGGCGGCCTTCGTCGACGACGTGCTGGTCAACGGCCGCCTTGATCGCCTGACCGCCTACTTCGACGGTGACCACTACCGCCAGCACAATCCGCAGATCGCCGACGGCCTGAGCGGACTGGGCACGGCGCTCGAAGGCCTGGCCAGGGCGGGCATCACCTTGAAGTACCACACGGTTCACAAGGTGCTGGGCGAGGGCAACTTCGTGCTGACCGTCAGCGAAGGCGAGTTTGCCGGCAAGCCGACCGCGTACTACGACCTGTTCCGGGTGGAGAACGGCCGGATCGCCGAACACTGGGACACGCTGGAAACCATTCCGCCGCGCACCGAGTGGAAGAACGGCAACGGCAAGTTCTGACGCGCGGGCGTCGGCTTTCAGGATGGCGCGGCCGGTCGGAAACGGCGCGCCATCATTCACCGTGGTCGAAATTTTTTACATGCAGACAGCTTCGCGCGACTGTCTTTTCGCAAGCTCTTGAAAATAAAAATCTTCGATCGAAAGGCACGCCTGATGCTTGACACAAATTAACAGTTCGGCACCGACAATCACATGACGGGGGCAATCATGTCGACACGATGGATTTCCAGAATCTTGGCCGCTTTGCTGCTGACCGTCGCGGTGCCCGCTGCCATGGCCCAGGCGCAGCTGACCGTCACCCTCAGCAGTGTATTCGTGCAGTGGCAGGGATCTGCGCCCAGCGGAACGGACCCTGACCCACTGTTTGTCGAGCGGGACCACGGCATCGCCACGGATGCCACGACGCGCGGGCGCAGCGCGCTGGCCGATGGCCGCATGCAGGCCTACTCCAGCTCGTTCAACTACCCCGACGGCACGGTCGCGTCGTACGCCGGCATCACCGTCAGCTTCGAAAACACCGGTACCGCGCCGCTGGTGCTCGCGGCCGGCGACTTGCGCGCAAATCTCGATGTCAGCATGTTGCGCGTTGCGGGTGTCGGGCCCGCGGGCAACGCCGGGAACACCGTCATTGGCGTGCTGGGTGGTCAGTTGCCGGGCGTCGGCGGCGGCGCCGCGCGGCTGGACTATCAGCATTTCGATCGCGACGGCGGGCTGCCGCCCATCATCAACGCGAACGAGACCGAGACCGGAGGTTATGTCGTGGTGCCTGCGATCGATCCCTTCGGTCTGGCCCTGAGCGCCACGTTGAGCGCACCGGCCTTCACCGTGGGCGTGGGCCAGTCATTCCAGGTACAGGCACTGCTGCAGCAGTGGTCCAGCGCCGGGACCAGCGACACCATGAGCTGGTTCGCCGAAACCGACGGCTATTTCGGCAGCCGGGGCCTGCAGCTCTTTCTGGATCTTCCGGCGGGCGTGACCGTGATCAGCCCGGTGCCGCTGACCTGGGTGGCCGCGGCAGTGCCCGAGCCGACAACGCTGTCGCTGATGCTGGCCGGCCTGGCGGTAGTGATGTGCAGGCGCCCGCGCGGCACTGCCTGACGGAGCGACACCTCGCAGCGGGGTGCGCAAGCGCTGAGGTGTCTTGCGAATCACGATATCTTGCTCATTTCTTGAAGCACCACGCTGTTGCGAGGGCGTCTAACCGCACGCGTTGCGTCTGATGTTTCCTGCGGTGGTCTCAGCGATACCCTTCTTCGCGCAGCACGCTGGCTACGACCGGCCGGGCACGCATGCGTTCGTAGTGCGCCCGGCAGTTCGGCGGCAGATCGATGCCGCAATGGCCGGCCCAGAACTCGACGTAGAACAAGGCGGCATCGGCGATGCAGAAGTCACCCGCCAACTCGCGCAGGCGCGGCAGTTGAGTGTCGACGATGGCGAAGCCCTGTTCGACGATCTCCCGCCCGCGCGCCTGCACCGCCTCGTGCTGCGCGCGGTCGGTGGCGAACTTGTCGGGGGCGAAGATGCGCGCAAAGCCCTGGCCGTGCAGTGTGCCGACGACATAGTCCATCACTTCGAGCACACGGGTTTCGCCTTCCGCGTCGGTGGGCAGCAAATTCGCCCTCGGGTGGGTGCGCGCCAGCCACCAGGCGATGGACTGGAACTCGGTCAGCGCGCTGCCATCGTCGCGCACCAGTGTCGGGATCGTGGACTTCGGATTGATTGCGACATAACCCGGCGCGAGATGGTCGCCCGCCGGAATACTGACGATCCAGGCCTCGAAAGGCAGTTCCAGCGTCTCGAGCAGGATGTGGATGCCGGTCGTGCACGAGCCGGGGGTCATGTAGAACTTCATGGGGCGATGCCGAGGAATGACGGATAGCGGCATGGAAGCAAGAAGCGCGCAACGCGAGGCGCATTGCGGGTGGCGGGTGGCGGGTGGCGGGTGGCACCAGAGGTTCTGCTCGCGCGGTGGCCCGTCAGTCGGGCAGGACGCCGTCGATGCATCGGGCGGGTCTGACCCGGCTCTCCCTTCTACGGGAGCAGGTCAATCGGCGTTCCGTTCCCGACGATCTGCCAGACGACGTCCATGTCCTCGTTGCGCAAGCCGATGCAGCCATCGGTCCAGTCGAAACGCTGGGTCAGCGGCGCCAACCAGCCAAAGCCATTGCGCTGCCCGTGGATCATGATCAGGCCGCCGGGCGAAACGCCTGCCGCCTTCGCCCGCGCGACATCACGCGCCTCGGGATAGGAAATGTGCAGCGCCTTGTAATAGGCGCTGTCCGGCTTGCGGTAATCGAGTGTGTAACGACCTTCCGGTGTCCGCTGATCGCCTTCCTGCTGCTTGTGCCCGAGCGGGCGGCCGCCCAGCGCGATGCCGAACTCGTGCAGCACGGTGTCACCGGCGAGAATCTGGAGCTTTCTTTCGCTCTTCAGTACGCGAACCCTGTCGGCCTGCGCGAACGCGCACGGGGTCGAAAGTGCAAGCAGCAGGCAGAACAGGCGTCGCATCGTGAATCGGTAGCGGTGGCTTTGCGCAATCTTGACTGCGTCCAGTGCGGACTTGAGCGATGGGATGGTGGAGTGAATTGCCTTCACCTTCGGGATAGGGTCCTGGCCGGGCCGGGGATCCGAGCAGCGGTTCTGAGTGTGCTGCTGCAGCGCGCTGCGAACTACCTGCGGCCGGCCAGCGCCTTGTCCAGCACCCCGGTGAAAACGTCGAAATTCTCGATCTGCGGCATGTGACCCAGATCCGGCAGCTCGTACAGGACGGCGCCGGGAATCAGCGCGGCGGCCGTCTTGCCGAGCCGGTCATAGCGCCCGGGTTCGTAATCGACGCCGGCTCTCATCCAGCCTCGACCGGGGCCGGTACGATCCCGCGTTCCGATGATCAGGCTGACCGGCACCGACAGGTCACCGAATTCGGTCACGACCGGCTGGGTGAAGATCATGTCGTAGGTCAGCGCATTGACCCACGCCACCTGCGCCTTGTCCGGCCCCTGCAGCTGGCCGACGAGAAAGCGGGTCAGCGCCTCGTAGCGTTCATTCCACTGGCCGGCGTAGTAATTGTCGCGCTGATACTTGGCGATGCCCGCGGCCGTCTGTGCCTGCTCCGCCTTGTAGAAGAAGTCGGTGTCCTTGTACTCGGCATACTTCAGGTAGTTTTCCAGACCGATCGGGTTCACCAGCACCAGTTGCTGCACCGCCTGCGGAAACATCAACGCGAAGCGACTGGCCAGCATGCCGCCCATCGAATGCCCGATGACGACCGATCTTTCGATGCCGAGCGACTTCATCAGCGCGCGCGTGTGGCTCGCCAACACGGGGAACGAATACTGGTACTGCATCGGCTTGGACGATTTGCCGAACCCGATCTGGTCGGGCATCAGCACGCCATAGCCCTGCTTCTGCAGATGGCGGGCGGTGGACGCCCAGTAATCGGCGTTGAAATTCTTGCCGTGCAACAGCGTGACCACCGGCTTGCCGCCCTCGCCCGGAAGAAAGATGTACGCCATTTCCAGCGACTGGCCCTGCGACACGATCGGGAAGAACTTCACGTCGTACGCGTATGCGTAACCGGTCAGCCGGGCATCGTAGGACAGCTTCGAGAGGTCTTTAACCGCAGAGTCTTCCGCCGCACGCGCAGGAAGACAGAGCGGCAGCAGCACCGCACACAGCAGGACACTCAGACGTAGCAGGGACACGGCACTCTCCGGATGGGCAGGCAGACACACGGTCGACGCGGGAGCGCCGACGCGATTCCGAGGCAGGGTACATGTTTCGCGCCACGGGGCCGCGCTCGTATCGTACCGGTGCGCTCGAAGGGAACAGCTTCGCTCGTCACCCGCGATATCTCGCGCCACGCGCCTGATGTTGGGCATCGCTGCGCTCAACCCAAGCTACGCGTCCTGCACGCTTCTGTTCGGGCTCATGTTGGGCATCGCTGCGCTCACCCCAACCTACGGGCTGGATCCGCAAGCAGTCTTGACGGATGTTGCCAAGCCTTCTAGTTTTGGGGTTATCAGCACGATGAACATTTCTCTGCCGGACACGCTGAAATCCTTCGTGGACGAACAGGTGAGCCAATCAGGACCTATCCGCATGGGCGGGCGATAGGGTGAAAAGGGGCAGGGGGTTACCGAGTGCCCGATCTGGAGCGGTGGCCCGTGAGCAGGAAAGGTACGGAAAGCGCAAAGAGCATCCAGGGACTGGGCTCGGGAATTGGCGTTACAAATATGTTGGGCGGGATTGAAATCGGAATCTGCATCCCTTCGTGGATTGCCCAGATCGAGAAAGTGGTGCCGTTCGCCCAGGAGCCCTTCAGCACGCCATCTTCGTAGCTGACATTGTTCCCAACAATGTCAGCCCTGGAGTCGGCACCGTGAAAGACGAGCCAACCCAAGCTGTCAGCATTGGTAAGCCGAACGACACTACGGTCGTGCAAGTGAATCCAACTGATCTCGCCACCATTGATCACAGCCGAAGCATTGTCATGAAGTGTGAGGAAGCTGACCTTGCCATCAGTGACAAGCAGGCGGGATTGCTCGTAGGCATCCAGGAAGGCCACATCGGCTCCGTCAACCACCTCAGCGAAGTCGGAGAGCCGAAGTCGGACGTCAGGGATCGGTGCATCGATCACAATGGCATTCGACGCTTCGCCTGTTCCATATAGAGCAAGGAAGGAGAGGAAGGCGGCGAAAAAACGATGCATGGGAAAGATCCGCGTCGAAATGAGATCAGCATTTTGCCGGCGAATTATGACAAATAACCTTATTTCGGCGTTACGTCAGGCATCTCAAGCAATCGTCCCGCACTGGAAAATGAGGTCTGACCTTGAGGTTTCCCACGGGCTCGATCTGCCGGGTCTGCGTACCTGGCCACTGACGAACTGACCACATTTCATGTTCTACATCGAGCGCCCTGACCCTATCGACGTCTGGCGCGTGTTGCAGGGTCAGCGCGACATCCCCGCCTGGATTCAGGAGCCCGGCAAGGCTGTCTGAAAGCGCAACCCGCGCGCAGCGACGAAGCCACAGCGCTCAATCCGCGTAACCGCCCTCGCGCTGGTGTCTGACCGCCAGCACGATCGCCATGTCGCGGCCCGCGTCATAGTCATACAGGGCCACGTAACCCGTCCGGCCGTGCGAAATCACCAACTCGCGCAGACCATGTTCGACCTTGCGGCCGATCAACGGATGCTGGCGCAACAGCGCGAGACCTGACTGCAGCAGGGGCAGCGTTTCTGCAGCCGTCGCGGGAGCGTCCGCTTGCATGAGAAATTCGGTCAGCCGTTCCAGATCGGCCAGCGCGCGCGGCGCCAGAACCAGACGTCTGCTCAATGCAGGTCGGTGCTCAGATCGCCGACGGGTCTGGCTTTCGGGCGGCCTTTCTGTCGGCGCGCGCCTTCAGGTAATCGAACACTTCGTCGGCATCCACCACCAGACCGTAACGCGCGACCTCTTCCCGCGCCAGCAGCGCATCGGCTACGAAAGCACTACGACGTTCGGCCAACTCAGTCTGCAGTTCCAGCGCCTCGACCATGAAGGCATGCGCGGTCTTGCCTGACTGCTGCGCCGCCGAGGCGATGCGCACCTTGAGTTCGTCGGACAGCTTGAGCGTTGTGGTGCTCGCCATTGTCGGTACTCCCGAAAGAGGTGACACCATGGTAGCACTAACGCACCAGCGACAGCGCGAGCCGACGGACATGTCGCTACATCCACGCTTCCTGATGGTCGCCCTTGTTTGCAACGGATTCAGCGCCTAAGATGACCATGGTTTCGTGACTATGCTCAGAAGAGGCCTGATATGAGTACCGAAGTGTCCAAATCGCAGTTCAAGGCGCGCGCACTCGAATACTTCCGCGACGTGGAACGCAGCGGCGAACCCCTCATCGTGACCGACCGCGGCGAACCGCGGCTGGAAGTGCGCCGCTTCACACCGCAGGAGCGCTCGCCGCTGGACATCCTGCGCGGCTCGGTACTGCGTTACGACCGGCCGACCGAACCGGTGGGCGAGGACGACTGGGACGCCGCGCGATGATCGTGCTCGATACCCACGCGCTACTGTGGTGGGCCAACGGCGAACGCGCACAATTGTCCGCCGCCGCGGCATCAGCCATCGACGCCGAAATGGACGGCGGCCAGATCCTCGTTTCAAGCATCTCGGCCTGGGAACTGGCCATGCTGGTCGAGCGCGGGCGTGTCGCGCTGTCGATGGACATCGAATCCTGGCTCGACACCCTCAGCCGGATCGACGCGGTACAGATCGTGCCAGTGGACAGCGAAATCGCGGTCAAGAGCGTGCAACTGCCGGGGGACTTCCACAAGGACCCGGCCGACCGCATCATCGTCGCCACCGCGCGCAAGTTCGCCGCACCACTGGTCAGCGCCGACGAAAAGATCAGGGCCTACCCGCATGTGCGGGCGATCTGGTGACACGGGGTGAGGGGTAGCGGGCGCCTGACCTTGAGCGGCAAACCAAGGGGCTGTGATGAAGCTGGCGATCTGAACCCCATCAATCCCAACTCAACGCCCCACCCGTCTGATACTCAATCACCCGGGTCTCGAAGAAATTCCTTTCCTTCTTCAGATCAATCATTTCACTCATCCAAGGGAACGGGTTTTCCGCCCCCGGATACAGCACGTCGAGCCCGATCTGCTGCGCCCGGCGGTTGGCGATGAAGCGGAGGTATTCCTTGAACATGGCTGAATTCAGGCCGAGCACGCCACGCGGCATGGTGTCTTCGGCGTAGCGGTATTCGAGCTCGACGGCCTTGCGGAACAGGGTCTTGAGCTCTTCGCGGAATTCGACGGTCCAGAGGTGCGGGTTTTCGAGCTTGATCTGGTTGATCAGGTCGATGCCGAAATTGCAGTGCATGGACTCGTCGCGCAGGATGTACTGGTACTGCTCGGCAGCACCGGTCATCTTGTTCTGACGGCCCAGGGCGAGGATCTGCACGAAGCCGACGTAGAAGAACAGGCCTTCCATCAGACAGGCGAACACGATCAGGCTTTTCAGCAGCTGTTGGTCGGTTTCGGGCGTGCCGGTCTTGAACATCGGGTTGGTCAGCACGTCGATGAACGGGATCAGGAACTCGTCCTTGTCGCGGATCGACTGCACTTCGTGATAGGCGTTGAACACTTCGCCTTCGTCCAGGCCGAGCGACTCGACGATGTACTGGTAGGCGTGCGTGTGGATGGCCTCTTCGAAGGCCTGGCGCAGCAGGTACTGGCGGCACTCGGGCGCCGTGATGTGGCGGTAGGTGCCGAGCACGATGTTGTTGGCGGCCAGCGAATCGGCGGTGACGAAGAAGCCGAGGTTGCGCTTGATGAGGCGGCGCTCGTCGTCGGTCAGGCCGTTGGGCGTCTTCCACAGCTCGATGTCGCGCTGCATGTTCACTTCCTGCGGCATCCAGTGGTTGGCGCAGCCGGACAGGTATTTGTCCCACGCCCACTTGTACTTGAACGGCACGAGCTGGTTCACGTCGGTGCCGCCGTTGATGACGCGCTTGTCTTCGGCGCGGATGCGGCGCATCCGGGTGGATTCGGTCGAGGCCGGCGCGGGGGCGCGCGGCGCGATCGGCAGTTCGGCGATCGGGGCCGTGATCGGAAGGGGGTCCGCATACATATCGCGGCGGGCCGCCGCTCCCACAGGGGCTGCGCCGGCGCGCGTGGCGAAGCCGGCAGCCGGCTCGGCGGTGGCGGTGCGCAGGCCGAGGCCGGGTTGCGGGGTGTTCACGGGCAGGTCGTCTTCAAAACTCAGCATGGGTGTTCTCTCCGTGGGCGGTGCGTGGAGCGACCGGGTTCTGGTTGATTCGGTTGTATTCGGTTTGCGTTCAGTCAGCGTGCGGTCGGACCTGACGCCGCCCTGCCCTGCGCGTGCAGGGTTCAGGGCGGCGGCGCAGCCGGCTTACTGGCAGGCTTCGCAGGTCGGGTCGTCGATGGCGCAGAACTTGGGTTCGGCTTCGCTCGGCACGGCATTGAGCTCGCCGCCGCGGCCGGTCGACTTCTCGGCGTGCGTGGCGCCCATGGCGCGCAGGTAATACGTGGTTTTCAGGCCGCGCAGCCAGGCCAGCTTGTAGGTTTCGTCGAGCTTCTTGCCCGAGGCGCCGGCCATGTAGATGTTCAGGCTCTGCGCCTGGTCGATCCACTTCTGGCGGCGCGACGCGGCTTCGACCAGCCATTTCGGCTCGACTTCGAAGGCGGTGGCGTACAGGCTGCGCAAATCGGCCGGAATGCGGTCGATGCGCGACAGCGAGCCGTCGAAATACTTCAGGTCGGCGACCATCACTTCGTCCCACAGGCCCATCTTCTTCAGGTCGCGCACCAGGTGCTCATTCACCACGGTGAATTCGCCCGACAGGTTCGATTTGACGAACAGGTTCTGGTAGGTCGGCTCGATGCTGGCGTCGACGCCGATGATGTTCGAAATGGTGGCGGTCGGCGCGATGGCGAGGCAGTTGGAATTGCGCATGCCGTAGTTGGCGATGCGGCTGCGCAGCGCGCTCCAGTCCATCGTGACCGAACGGTCGACTTCGAGGTAGCCGCCGCGCTCTTCGGCCAGGATGTCGAGCGAGTCGTGCGGCAGGATGCCGCGGTCCCACAGGCTGCCCTTGTAGCTGGCGTAGCGGCCGCGCTCTTCGGCCAGTTCGGTCGAGGCCCAGTAGGCGTAGTAGGCGACGGCTTCCATCGAACGGTCGGCGAATTCGACCGCGTCGTCGGAGGCGTACGGCGTGCGCAGTTCGTGCAGCGCTTCCTGGAAGCCCATCAGCCCCATGCCGACCGGGCGGTGCTTCAGGTTCGAATTGCGCGCCTTGCCGACCGAGTAGTAATTGATGTCGATGACGTTGTCGAGCATGCGCATCGCGGTGCGGATGGTCTTGCGCAGCTTGTCGTGGTCGAGCACCTTGTTGCCCTGGCCGTCGTCCTTCAGGTGGGCGACCAGATTGACCGAACCGAGATTGCACACGGCGATTTCGGTGTCGGAGGTGTTCAGCGTGATTTCGGTGCAGAGATTCGAGCTGTGCACCACGCCGACATGCTGCTGCGGCGAGCGCAGGTTGCACGGATCCTTGAAAGTGATCCACGGGTGGCCGGTTTCGAACAGCATCGACAGCATCTTGCGCCATAGCGCGACCGCCGGCATCTTCTTGAACACACGGATTTCGCCGCGCGCGGCCTTCTCTTCGTAGCGGGTGTAGGCGGCTTCGAAGGCGCGGCCGAACAGGTCGTGCAGATCGGGGCAGTCGGACGGCGAGAACAGCGTCCATTCGGCGTTTTCCATCACGCGGCGCATGAACAGATCGGGAATCCAGTTCGCGGTGTTCATGTCGTGCGTGCGACGGCGGTCATCGCCGGTGTTCTTGCGCAGTTCGAGGAATTCCTCGATGTCGAGGTGCCAGCTTTCCAGATAGGCGCACACCGCGCCCTTGCGCTTGCCGCCCTGATTCACTGCGACGGCGGTGTCATTGACCACCTTCAGGAAGGGCACGACGCCCTGGCTCTTGCCGTTGGTGCCCTTGATGTGCGAGCCCAGCGCGCGCACCGGCGTCCAGTCGTTGCCCAGACCGCCGGCGAACTTGGCCAGCAGCGCGTTCTCCTTGATCGCCTCGAAGATGCCGTCGAGGTCATCCGCCACCGTCGTGAGGTAGCACGACGACAGTTGCGGGCGCAGCGTGGCGCTGTTGAACAGCGTCGGCGTCGAGCTCATGAAGTCGAAGCTGGCCAGCAGCTGATAGAACTCGATCGCACGCGCTTCGCGGTTGATTTCGTTCATCGCGAGGCCCATGGCGACGCGCATGAAGAACACCTGCGGCAGTTCGATGCGGCGGTCGCGGATGTGCAGGAAGTAGCGGTCGTAAAGCGTCTGCAGGCCGAGGTAGTTGAAGCGCAGGTCGTTGCGGTGGTCGAGCGCGGCGCCCAGCTTGGCGAGGTCGAACTGCGCCAGCTTCGGGTCGAGCAGTTCGGCTTCGATGCCCAGCTTGATGTAGCGCGGGAAGTAGTCCGCGTAGGCGGTGGCCATCGCGCCCTGCGACGTTTCTTCGCCGAGCACTTCGGCGCGGATCGTGTGCAGCAGCAGGCGGGCGGTGACGTAGCCGTAGGCCGGGTCGTTCTCGATCAGCGAGCGCGCGGCCAGGATGGCCGACTTGCGCACTTCATCGACCGGCACGCCGTCGTACAGGTTGGTCAGCGTGGCGTCGAAAATGGTGGCGACCGACACGACGTCACCCAGGTTTTCGCAACTGTCCTGGATCAGCGTGCGCAGCGCTTCGCGGTCGAGCGGCATGCGGCGGTCGCCATCGACCACGTGCAGCACCGGCTGCTCGATCGATGCTTCAACGGCCTGCTGCTTCTGCGCGCGTTCGGCGGAACGCTTTTCACGATAGAGCACATAGGCGCGGGCCACGTCGTGCTCGGCCGAGCGCATCAGCGCCAGTTCGACCTGGTCCTGGATGTCTTCGATATGGAAGGTGCCGCCGTGCGGCAGGCGGCGCAGAAGCGCGCCGACGACCGCGTCGGTCAGTGCGGCAACCTGTTCGCGCACACGCGCCGATGCCGCGCCCTGCCCGCCATTCACGGCCAGGAAGGCCTTGGTCATGGCGATGGAAATCTTGGCCGGCTCGAACGCCACCACGGCACCGTTCCTGCGGATGATCTTGTAATCGGTGTGCGCACTGTGCGCGGCGGCCGACGACTCGAGGCTGATCTGGTCCGGCGTGCCGGACAGTGAACGGTTGCTGCCGTGTTCGGCGGTGATTTGCATGCGTACATCTCCCTGGAGAACCGCAGCCACGCTGCGGCGGAATGAATCTGGAGGTGGGGAAGTGTGCTCTTCGACCACTACCTATAGTGGTTCAAGCGGTTTGAGCTACTAAGTGTAGTGATGCGACCCGGACACCGCAAGCGCTTTTTTCCGTCCGCGGCGAATCCGCCGGAAACGCTTCAGGGGCGCGGGATACCGACCGCCGACCAGTCGAAACAGGCGCCCGGGTCGGTCTTTCGACCGGGTGCCACATCCGAATGACCTACGACATCGGCAATCGGATGGCGCTGGCGCAGCGCTGCGATCAGCGCGCGGGCGCGCGCGTACTGGGCCGCTTCGAAGGGCAGCACGTTGCAGCCTTCGAACTCGATGCCGACCGAAAAATCGTTGCAGCGGCTGCGCCCCTGCCAGCTCGATACGCCCGCATGCCAGGCGCGCTCGAGGGTGGACACGAACTGCAGCAGTTCGCCGTTGCGCCGCACCACAAAGTGCGATGACACCCGAAGCGCCGAGATATCAACGAAGTAGGGATGCGCCGATGGGTCGAGCCGGTTGGTGAACAGGTGTTCGATCCACGGCCCGCCGAAATCGCCCGGCGGCAGGCTGATGCTGTGCAGCACGACAAGCGACACCGGCGCATCTTCCGGCCGCGCATCGCGATTCGGAGAATCGACCCGCCGCGCCGCTGCGCACCAGCCGTCGGCGTCGATGAAGTGGTCAGTCATGCCGCAGCGCCCTCTGGTGCATCCGACGCGGGCGCGAAGCCGCGCAAGCGCGGCTTCGGGAGATTTCCCTGGGTGGCTTGCCCCGGTGGGTGCTGTTCCTGTGGGAGCTGCGATCCCGCCCGCACGGGCCTTGTGGGAGCGGCGGCCCCGCCGCGATACGCACTTTGCACAACGATTATCGCGGCACCGATCGCGGCGGGGCCGCCGCTCCCACAGGCCGCTCCCACAGGCCGCTCCCACAGGGAGCTGGTGCCGATCACAGCGCCCACAGGTGGTGCCGCTTCCACATCCGCTGCCCGTCCGTCACTCATTGATGCCCAGCCGCTGCAGGCGGTAGCGCAGCGAGCGGAAGGTGACGCCGAGCAGGCGGGCGGCGGCCGTCCGGTTGTAGCGGGTCTTGCGCAGGGCGTCTTCGATGGCGGCGCGTTCCATGCGGTCGAGATAGTCCTGCAGCGGCAATTCGCCGGCCAGGTCGGCGGGAGCGTCGTCGGCGGCCGGCATCAGGCCGAGGTCGGCGGCGTCGATCTGTGCGTCGGCGCTCAGCGCATAGGCGCGCTCGAGCACGTTTTCGAGCTCGCGCACATTGCCGGGGAAAGGGTAGGCGCACAGCGCGTCGATCGCGGCGCGCGTGAGGACCGGGTGCGCATTGTCGGGTGCGGCGATGCGCACGAGCAGGGTCTGCGCAAGCTGCGGAATGGATTCGCGGCATTCGCGCAGGCTGGGCATGCGCAGTTCGAGCACATTGAGGCGATAGAACAGGTCCTGCCGGAAGCGGCCGTCATCGACCATCTGCTTCAGATTGCGGTGGGTGGCGCTGATCAGCCGGATGTCGGTCGGCTCTTCGCTGCGCGCGCCGACCCGGCGCACCGACTTTTCCTGGATTGCGCGCAGCAGCTTCACCTGCATCGAAAGCGGCAGATCGCCGACTTCGTCGAGAAACAGCGTGCCGCCCTTCGCAGCCTGGAAATAGCCTTCGCGGTCGGCATCCGCACCCGTGAAGGCACCCTTGGTGTAGCCGAAGAATTCCGACTCGACCAGGGTTTCGGGAATGGCGCCGCAATTGACGGCGATGAACTGCCCGGCACGGCGTGCACCCAGTTCGTGGATGAGCCGGGCGGCGCGCTCCTTGCCGCTGCCCGATTCGCCCTGGATGTTGACCGGCGCACTGCTGCGCGCCAGTTTGGTGATCATGTCGCGCACATGCACCAGCGCCGGCGCGTCGCCGACCAGCGCGTCGGCGCCCTGTGCCGGCGAGGCGGCATTGCGGCCCGGCAGGTCGAGCGCCGAGCGCACCAGCGCGCGCAGCTGTTCGATCGACACCGGCTTGGCGAGGTAATCGAAGGCGCCCGCCTTCAGCGCGGCCACGGCGTTGTCCATGCTGCCGTAGGCGGTGATGACGGCCACCGGCAGGTCGCGATGGTGTTCCGCGATGTGGCGCACCAGATCCATGCCTTCGCCGTCGGGCAGGCGCATGTCGGTCAGGCACAGCGCAAACTGTTCGCGCGCGAGGAAGTCGCGCGCCTGTTCGACGGTGCCGGCGAGCGAGGCGTGCAGGCCCATGCGGGCGAGCGACATGTCGATCAGCTCGCGCAGATCGTCTTCGTCGTCGACCACCAGCACTTTCAGCTCACGTTGTGATCGCCGACGTTCCATGCACCGTCCCAGCTTCTGTTCATGCCGCGTACGCGGAAGTGCGCCCCCGGCGAATTATCCACGAAGTCCAGCCGCGCCCCGTTGGCTTCGCACAGTTCGCGCGCGATGTAGAGGCCGAGGCCGGTGCCCTTGCTGTGCGTGGTGAAGAAGGGCTCGAACAGGTGCGTACGCACCGCGATGTCGATGCCCGGGCCGTCGTCGAGCACTTCGATCAGCGTTGCGTCGTCTTCGCCGCGCACGATGATGCGCACGGATTCCAGACCCTGGCTGGCGTAGCGCAACGCATTGACCACCAGATTCCACAACACCTGATGCAGATGGCCGCGATCGAACCAGATCGCGCCCGATGCCGGTGCGTCGATGCGCACGCGGCTGCGTACCGATGCATCGCGCATCGCCAGTTCTTCGACGAAGCTGCGTGCATAGCTGGCGACATCGAGCAGTTCGGGTTCGGCCCGGTCGCGACGGCCGAGTTCGAGCACGTCGCTGACCAGGCGATCAAGCCGCAGGCTGTTGTCGCAGATGATGCGGGTGAGTCGCGCCTGCGTTTCGGCGCGGCGCTCTTCCTGCAGCAATTCGGCCGCCTGCGTGATGGCCGAGAGCGGATTGCGGATTTCATGCGCCATGCTGGCCGTCAGCCGGCCGAGCGCGGCGAGCTTGATCTGGCGCGCCTGTTCGCGCAGCCGCGCCAGATCCTCGATGAACACCAGGTGACCGCCCTGCTCGCCCGCCGGAACGCAGCGCACGCGCACCGCCGCCGGGCGCGCCGGCAGGTCGAGCACCATGACCCGTTCGCGGTCGGCCGACGCGATTCCGGACAGCAGGTCGTCGAGCGCGGGAGAGAAGTCGGCCAGCGTGACCGGCCGCGGCATGGCGGGGTCGAGCAGTCGACGTGCCTGCGGATTGGCCTGCCTTACGCGGCCATCGGGATCGACCACCAGCACGCCATCTTCCATGTCGCGGATGACACGCTCGTTCACCCGCATCTGCTCGGCCAGGTCGCGCCCGCGCTCGCGCGCCAGCAACTCGTTGGCGATGACGCGGCGGGCCAGCAGGCGCACCGCGATGGCCGTGGCGAAGAAGCCGATGCTGATGGTGCCGACCTGCACGAAGGTGGTCGCGTCATCGGCCGTGGTGATCGCCTGTATCGACTGTTCGAACAGCATGGCGATACTGGCCACCGCAGCGTAGAACACCGCCAGCCGGCCCTGCCCGACCAGCGCCGCAAAGGCGAGCACAACCACGTGCATGAAGGGCAGACCGCTGCTCGCACCGCCGCTTGCGTAGGTGAGCAGGGTCAGAAAAAGGATGTCGGCCAACACACCCAGCGTAAGCCGACCGCCGGATGTCGGCAGCACGCGGTCGGCGCCGAGCATGGTCACCAGCGCGAAAGCCCAGTACGCGAGCGCAGTGCGCGAGAACAACACTTCGTTGTAGCGGCCGAAGCTGATGTCGCCGGCGAAGCCGAGCACGATGGCCAGCAGCACCGACGTCATCAGCAGCCGGTACAGGCTGAAGTAACGCAGCGGCGTCAGGGACGACAGGCTGACGCTGTCGTCGTCGGCCGCCGCCGCTGGGTCAGCGACCGTCGTCGTGCGCATCCGCATGCGCGTCCCGGTGCTCGATGGAACAGTAATGTCGCTCGCCCGCAGACAGCGCCTCGCCTTCCGGCAGGCGCAGGCCACAGTGCGCGCACTGGACGATCTGCTCGATCGCCTTCGTCTCGGGCTTGCGTTCGACCGGATCGGGTTTACGTGTCTTCTTGAAGAACCACAGCCAGGCGACCAGCGCCAGCAGTGCAAAAAAGAGGATTCGGGTCATCGTTGCGCGAAAAGGTCGGGTTCGGCGGATGCCGCGGCAACGCGCAACAACCGCGTCGCCTGAACCGCCCGCCAAGCTTACGGCGCAGCCGCGATTTGCGCGAGCCCCAGCGGGTCGCCGGGCAACGTGTGATCGACACGGCAATCCGCCAGAGGCCTGCGACTTCAGGGCGCTGATATCGAAGTCGCTGTGGGAGAAACAAAAAAGCCACCTCGGAAGGTGGCTTTTTCGCGGGATTCTTGGTCGGGGAAAGAGGATTCGAACCTCCGGCCCCTGCGTCCCGAACGCAGTGCTCTACCAGGCTGAGCTATTCCCCGATCTGCACGGCCGGTAACCCGTGCAGCACTGCTATTCCGTCGCCCTGCGGCAACGAGGCGCGCATTATGCTAGAACTCGCGCTCAACTGCAAACGCTGCGAGCTCAAACAGACTCTGCATGTATTCGTTGGACGGCAAACCCTGCAGCGCAGCGCTTGCCAGCGCCGCTTCGGCACGTGCGTGACTGCGTGCTGCATCGATCGCACCGCTGGCAACGACCGCTTCGAGCACGGCGGCCCAGTCGTCGCGCCCGCCCTCTTCGATCGCATGCCGCACGGCGGCCACCTGCGGCGGCGTGCCGTTCTTCATGACGTGGATCAATGGCAGCGTAGGTTTGCCTTCCGCCAGATCGTCGCCGAGATTCTTGCCGATGGATTGTTCGTCGCCGGAATAATCGAGCACGTCGTCGATCAGCTGGAAAGCGGTGCCCAGGTGCATGCCGAAGCGCGCAAAACGCGCTTCGACTTCGGGCGTCGAACCTGCCAGCAACGCGCCCAGCCGGCTGGCCGCCTCGAACAGCTTCGCCGTCTTGTAGCGAATGACCTGCAGGTAGCGCTGCTCGTCGACGTCGGCGTCGTGGCAGTTGAGCAATTGCAGCACTTCGCCTTCAGCGATCACATTGGTGGCCTCGGCCAGCACCGCCTGCACCCGCATGCTCCCCACGCCCACCATCATCTGGAAGGCGCGCGAGTAAAGGAAATCGCCAACCAGCACCGACGCGGCATTACCGAACAGCGCATTGGCGGTTTTGGCACCGCGGCGCAATTCAGATTCGTCGACCACGTCGTCGTGCAGCAGTGTCGCCGTGTGGATGAATTCGACGACCGCCGCCAGTTCGGTGCGATGCGCACCGGTGTAGCCGCAGGCGCCTGATGTCAGCAGCACCAGCGCCGGACGCATCCGCTTGCCGCCTGCACCGATGATGTACTCGGCCACCTGACGCACGAGCACGACCTCGGAATGCAGCCGCTCGCGGATGACCACGTCGAGCTGGCTCATGTCGTCGGCGATCAGGCTGTAAAAACGGTTCAGGGAAGACAAGGCAGCTGGCCGACGCGGAAAAACGCGGATGGTAGCAGCGCACGCCCGCCCGTCAAGTTGGTGCATGCACCCCCCTTTGACTTTGACGCTGGGGCTCGGATATACTTATTGATTCCCTTAAACCTTATTGGGGTTACACATGTACGCGGTCATAAAAACCGGTGGCAAGCAGTATCGCGTTGCCAGCGGCGAAAAAATCAAGGTAGAACAGATACCTGCGGATGTGGGCTCGGAAATCGTGATCGACCAGGTTCTGATGGTCGGCGAGGGCGAATCGGTCAAGATCGGTGCGCCCCTGGTTGCCGGTGCCAGCGTTCGTGCAACGGTGCTCACACAAGGGCGCCACAAGAAGGTGACGATTTTCAAGATGCGCCGCCGCAAGCATTTCCAGAAGCATCAGGGGCATCGTCAGAATTACACCGAGCTGCGCATCGAAGCCATCAACGGCTGAGAGTGTTGACAGTGCGCTGGCCGCACTGAGCGTATTCAGGAGAGCATGAAATGGCACACAAAAAAGGCGGCGGCAGTACGCGTAACGGTCGCGATTCAGAGTCGAAGCGTCTTGGCGTCAAGAGCTACGGCGGTCAGCTGATTTCGGCAGGCAGCATCATCGTTCGTCAGCGTGGCACCGAATTCCACCCGGGCGACAACGTCGGCATGGGCAAGGACCACACGCTGTTCGCGAAGATCGAGGGCGTTGTACAGTTCTCCGTCAAGGGCGCAACCCGCCGTCGCGTAGTGACCATCGTTCCGGCTGCAGCCTGATTCAGGCTTGACGGAACCGAGGCCCTGCCCCCGAGGCAGGGCTTTTTGTTTGTGCCGCTGGCACAACACGGTAGTGCACTGAGACGGCGTTCTCGTTGTATCCAGCATTGATCCAGTCAGGTGTGAAGCGAAATGAAGTTCTTTGACGAAGCGAAGATAGAAGTCATCGCCGGTGACGGTGGAAATGGCTCTGCCTCGTTCCGGCGCGAAAAATTCATTCCGTTCGGCGGGCCCGACGGTGGTGATGGTGGTCGCGGCGGCAGTATCTGGGCCATCGCCGATCGCAACCTGAACACGCTGATCGATTTCCGCTACACGCGCATGTTCAAGGCCGACAGCGGTGCCAACGGCCGAGGTGCCGACTGTTACGGCCGCGGCGGCGAAGACCGCGAGTTGCGCATGCCGGTCGGCACGACGATCACCGATCTGGCGACCGGCCAGGTCATCGCCGACCTCGACCGAGACGGCGCGCGTGCGCTGATCGCCAGGGGCGGTCGTGGCGGTCTGGGCAATCTGCATTTCAAGTCGAGCACCAATCGCTCGCCCAAGCAGACCACGCCGGGTGAGGAAGGCGAGCGGCGCGAACTGAAGCTGGAGCTGAAGGTGCTCGCCGATGTCGGTCTGCTCGGCATGCCGAACGCCGGCAAGTCGACCTTCATCCGCGCTGTTTCCGCGGCGCGACCCAAGGTGGCCGATTATCCCTTCACCACGCTGGCTCCGAACCTCGGCGTGGTCCGGGTCGATGAGTCGCGCAGTTTCGTGCTGGCCGACATTCCCGGCCTGATCGAAGGTGCCGCGGAAGGCGCCGGCCTGGGTCACCAGTTTCTTCGTCACCTGCAGCGCACGCGCCTGCTTCTGCATCTGGTCGACATCGCACCGTTCGACGAGGCGGCTGACCCGCTGCATGACGCGCGCGCCATCGTCGAGGAACTGCGCCGTTACGACGATGCGCTTTACCAGAAACCGCGCTGGCTGGTGCTGAACAAGCTCGACCTGATCCCCGAAGACGAACGTGCAGCGCGCGTGAAAGCTTTCGTCGACGCATTCGGCGCCGAGCGGGTCTTCACCATTTCGGCGCTTACGCGCATCGGCTGCGACGGCCTGTGCTACGCCGTTATGGACCACGTTGAAGCCACGCGCCCGCCGCCCGAACCGGAGCCTGACGTGCGCGATCGCGACATCACTGAACCCGCCGACGAGAGCGACGATGAGAGCGCGAATTGAGCGAGCGAAACGGCTGATCGTCAAGGTCGGCAGCGCGCTGGTCACCAACAACGGCGCCGGGCTGGACCTCGGCGCACTGCAGGAATGGGCGCGCCAGATTGCCGCATTGCGTACCGAGGGGCGCGAAGTGCTGCTGGTGTCGTCCGGTGCCATCGCAGCCGGCATGCAACGCCTGGGCTGGGTCGCACGGCCACATGCGATGCACGAATTGCAGGCTGCCGCCGCGGTCGGCCAGATGGGTCTGGCACAGGCCTACGAAGGAGCCTTCTCCGGCTACGGTCTGGTGTGCGCGCAGGTACTGCTGACGCACGAAGACCTGGCCGACCGCACGCGCTACCTGAACGCCCGCTCGACTCTGTCCACGCTGATGGAACTGGGCGTGGTGCCGGTCATCAACGAGAACGACACCGTCGTCTACGAAGAAATCAAGTTTGGCGACAACGATACGCTGGGCGCGCTGGTCGCCAATCTGACCGAGGCCGACTGCCTGATCATCCTGACCGACCAGAATGGACTTTATACCGCCGACCCGCGCAAGGATCCGGCCGCCACGCTGATCAGCGAGGGCGATGCCGACGACGCGCGCTTCGAAGCCATGGCCGGTGGCGCCGGCAGCGGCATTTCGCGCGGCGGCATGATCACCAAGGTACGCGCTGCACGGCGCGCCGCGCGCAGCGGCGCCGATACGGTGATCGCCAGCGGCCGCGAACCCGATGTGCTGCTCAGGCTGGTGCGCGGCGAAGCACTGGGGTCGTATCTGAAGGCCGGCAGTTCGCCGCTTGCTGCACGCAAGCAGTGGCTGGCCGATCATCTGCAGATGGTCGGCACGGTCACGCTCGACGAAGGCGCCGCACGCGCACTGCGTCAAGGCAGAAGTCTGCTGCCGGTGGGTGTGATCGACGTGCAGGGCCAGTTCGAGCGCGGCGCCGTCGTGGCGTGCCGCGATGCCCAGGGCAATGAACTGGCGCGCGGGCTGATCAATTATTCGGCGTCGGAGACGCGCCGCATTGCACGCCGCGCCTCGTCGGAGATCGAGGCGCTGCTTGGCTACATCGACACCGAAGAACTGATCCACCGCGACAACATGGTGCTCGCCTGAACGCTTTGGTGCGCTGTGCTCTCACTCACCGGGTGGCAGCGGCAGACTGAGCGACAGCTGGGTGCCATGTCCCGGCGCGGGACCTATGCGGAAACTCCCTCCCAGCGCATCGGCGCGGTACTTCATGCCGAGCAGACCGTGCGACCCGGTCTTGCCGCGTGATCCCACGGCGATGCCGATGCCGTCGTCGACGATTTCCAGCGCGATCTTCCCTTCCGCAACCGACAACGTGATCGTCACACGGCTGGCCTGCGCGTGCTTGCGGATATTGGTCAGCGCCTCCTGCACGACGCGGTAGATCGCGATCCCGCGGTCGCGGTCAAGTTCAAGCTCGTCGGGCAGCTGCAGCACCAGCTCGAAGGGGGCCGACGCGCGGTTTTCATCGGCCAGCGCTTCGAGTGCAGGCAGCAGGCCCAGATGCGTCAGCACCGTCGGCACCAGGCCTTCGATGACGCGCCGCTTGATCTGCACGCCCTGCTCCAGGATGTCGCACACGCGGGCCAGAGAATCGACGTCCGGACTGCCCTGCTTGCGCGCGCGGCGCAGCAGCATTGACGCTTCCATCCGGCTGGCCGTCAGAATGGAGCCGAGCTCGTCATGCAGCTCGCGCGCCAGCGACGACTTCTGCCGCTCGGCTTCGGTCTGCAGATGACTCGCCAGTTCCGACAGCTCCTCGGTACGCACGCGCACCAGTGCATCAAGCTCATCGCGCGCCTCGCGCAGCCTGTTCGCCGTGGCCAGTTCGACCTGACTGCGCATCGAGTAGGCGCGCAGCAGCAGGATGAGCAGCAGCACGCCGATCGCGACGACTGCGATGGCCACACTGCGCTGACGTTCGATCTCCTCGCCCAGGAGCGCCATCTGCTCTTCCAGATAGGCGCGCTCGGTCTTCACCAATGGTTCGAGCGCATCGCGCAGCGGCTCCTGCGCAACCACCGGCGGCAGGAACACATCCATCACCTCGACCGGACTTGCACTGGCCGGCAGCGCCCGCAATCGCTTGAGTTCTTCTGTTTCGGCAACACCGACGCTGCGCACGAGGGCGATCCGCTCCGGATCGATCTGGCGACGCATCGCCCAGCCGACCACCTCGTCCGCCGCACTGGCCAGACGCTGCGCCGCGATCAGGTGCTGCTGAAGATGGTCGACGGAGGGCTCTTCTATATAGCGGGCTTCGGTCAGCATGACCTGCGCGTTGTCGAACACCAGATCGTTCAGTGCCGCGAGCGACAGGCGCGAGGCATCGATTTCCTCACGCGCACGCTGCATCGACTGGAAGGTGGTTTCGGAGATCACCGTGAAGGCGATGCCCACCGCGACGACCAGCAGGGCGCCCCAGCGGAAGCGCGCCAGCCGCATCAGTACGCTGTCGGTCAGCCGCTCGGCACCGCCGGTCGCCGACTCCGCCTTGCGCGCCGCCCGCGACAGGCCTTCGGTGATGACGCGGCGACGCTCCGAGCCGGTTGTCGTACGGCGCTCGACGTCAGACATATCCGACGCCCTGCCGATAACGCGGACGACAGCTGACGGCAAGGCGAGGCCCTATCGTCAACCCATGAGCTCCGACGCAGGCGTCGGGCAAGAAAAGTGGTCCATTCACCGAGGAGGCTGCCATGCTGCACTATGCCCTTATATTCTTCATCGTTGCCCTCATTGCCGCCCTGTTCGGTTTCGGCGGGATTGCCGCCAGTGCAGCGGGTATAGCAAAAATACTGTTTTTCGTCTTTCTGGCGCTGACGCTGGCATCCTTCGTACTCGGGCTGTTCAGACGCTGAGCGTCTGCAGCCTGCAGCACCCACTGAAGGAAACCGACCATGAACAAACGACGCATCCTGCTCGCGGACGATCACCAGATCGTCCGCAACGGCCTGCGCCAGCTCATCAATGGCGAAGCCGATCTCGAGGTCTGCGCGGAAGCGGCAACCAGCGCGGAAACGCTGACCCTGCTGCGCCAGCAGGACTTCGATGTGCTGCTGCTCGAC
The DNA here is from genome assembly GCF_024580145.1 of Methyloversatilis sp. XJ19-49. GTDB lineage: Bacteria > Pseudomonadota > Gammaproteobacteria > Burkholderiales > Rhodocyclaceae > Methyloversatilis. The sequence continues at coordinate 233,983 of NZ_JANINI010000003.1, read as the reverse complement.
ATTTCGATGCCCGATCGTGACGGCATGGATACGCTGCGCCTGCTGCGTACCCATCGTGCCGACCTGCCGGTACTCATCATCAGTGCCTACGCAGAAGAACAATACGCGCTGAACATGCTGCGGGCCGGCGCCAATGGCTACATCCGCAAGGATGCCGACGTGGACGACATCCTGACCGCCATCCGCACGGTGCTGCGCGGCCGTCGCTACGTCAGCGATGTCGTGGCCGACCTTCTGACGCAGCGGCTCAATGGCGACAACGATGCGCCAGCGCATCAGCAGCTGTCGGAGCGCGAGTTCCAGGTTCTGCACAAACTGGCCACCGGCAAGTCGGTCACCGAAATCGCCGAAGAACTGTTCATCAGCGTCAAGAGCGTCAGCACCTATCGCAGCCGCCTGCTGACCAAACTGAATCTGAAGAGCAATGCCGAACTGACGTACTACGCACTCAAGAATGGATTGATAGAGTGAGGGCGTCTGTCGGCCCCGACCTACAGTTCACCGGGAGCGTTCATGCGAAACTCGCGCTCCCGGGCCTTGCCCCCTGACGTACGACACCGCCGTGGAATGGCCCCGCTCTCCCTCCGAAGCCGCACGGCAGCGCCCGATCCGGGTGCTGCTGGTCGAAGATTCTCCGCTTATCCGCAAGCATCTGGTTGCTCTGCTTGAAGACAGCGAGGGAATCAGCGTGAGCGACGAAGTGGACACCGAGGGGGCGGCAATCGCCGCGCTCGACAGCAACAGCTTCGATGCCGCCGTGGTTGATCTGCAACTGCGGGAAGGCAGCGGATTCGGTGTGCTGCAGCATCTGAAGCACCACTACCCCGACTTGCTCGCGGTCGTACTCACCAACAGCAACACGCCCGCCATGCGCGCACGCAGCCTGGCGCTCGGCGCCCATCACTTCCTGGACAAATCGAGCGAATTCGACCGCGTGGCCGAACTGCTCGAAGCCCTGCGCTGACGGTCGGACGGGCGTTGCGGCGGGCGCACAATCATCCTGATGGCCCCGGGCTGACTCACTCTTCGGTCCGCACCCATCCGGCCGGCTGAAATTCCCGGACGGATCGGGCCTCCGACACAGGGCGCCCCGGCCCGGTTGAGTTGAAGGATCAAGACATCGCATTCGGCCCATTCAGTCGTCAGCGGTGGATGCTCGAAGCTCGACTGCAAACCCTGTCTTCGCGCGCCACATGCGGAGGCCTGCTTACGCGCGCAGCTGGATACAGACGCGGCGTGGTCGTGGACGATTAGCGGTCGTGGGTCGCATGCGCAGGCACGACGCATGCAATGCAGCCGCATCGGGCCCGGGTATCTCTGCTGCACCGGCAAGAATTCACACGTCAATCATTTCCTCCCGACCCGTGTCTTCGATGCCGGCACAAGGCGCGCACGGCGTTCCGCGTCCAGGCCGGACGACGCATGCATGTCGGTGTCGACCATGCCGGCATCCAGGTCGCGCTTGGCCTGGACCATCACAGGGTCAGGCTCCACGGCGATGGGGTCGGGCGACTCATCCCGTTCGTGCGGCAACGCCAGGCCGCTCGCGGGTGCATGGGTTCGGGTGGTGCGCGGCGGCGTGGCCACCTGCCGTCCGACAGGACGTCTCGTGTTTGAGCTTCTCGGCATATGCAACCTTGTTCTGGTGGTCAATGATCGGACAGGGGAAACCGCGTGCGGCTGACTGCCGGGGTGGTGCTGCGTGAATGCACCTGGACTTCTCCGAGCGGCGGCGTGCGCAGGCTGCGCGACGCACACAGCCTGCACGGGCAGTTCCCGGTAAATCCGTGGCCGGATGGATCATGTTCGGCCCGCTGCTCGAAAAGGTCTGTGCGACCGCCCACATGGTCAGAGCTGGGTGCCGATGACCGACGCCAGCCACTCGCCCGCCCTCTCGCGTACAGGCCGCGCTTCCCACTGCGCGAAGGTCACGGGTCGGGCCAGCGCGAGATCGGTTTCGAAAGCAGCGGTCTGGGCGCGGGCGAATGCGCTGTCTACGATGTTGAGCGTCGCTTCGTCATTGAGGCGAAACGACCGGTTGTCGAAATTGGTCGAACCGACCGAGGTGAGCAGACTGTCGACGATCATCAGCTTGCAGTGATACATCGTCGGCGCGTACTCGGCGATGGTTGCGCCGGCTTTGAGCAGCGGCCCCCAGGTGGCCCGCGACGCGCTGCGCACGGTGTCGCTGTCGATGTGCTTGCCGGGCACCACGATGCGTAGCCTGACGCCACGCTTCAATGCCTCGACGAGCGCTTGCAGCGTCAGCGCGTCCGGCACGAAGTACGCAGCAGACAGATCGATGGAACGCGATGCCGCGGTGATGGCGAGCAGGTACATCAGCTGCATGCTTTCGCTGCCACCGCTGGGCGAACTGCTGAACATCTGCGCCGATACGGCGCCCGCGGGTGTCAGCGCCGGGAAGTAGTCGGATCCGTGCAGGACGTCGCCGGTGACCTTGATCCAGTTGTCGATGAAGATCGACTGCATCTGCGCCACCACGGGACCTTCGACTTCAAAATGCGTGTCGCGCCAGTGCCCGGGATCCTGCGCACGGCCGGTCCATTGTGGCGCGATGCCCACGCCGCCCGTGAAGCCGATGCGGCCGTCGACGACCAGCAACTTGCGGTGCGTCCGGTTGTTCATGCGCCCGAGATGCGACCAGTGCAGTGGATGAAACCGCCTGACCTGAACTCCGGCCTGCTCCATCACGGCCATCAGGCTGTCGTCCATCTTCGCGCTGCCGACCCAGTCAAGCAGCACATGAACCTTCACACCACTGCGCGCGCGCTCGGCCAGCGCTTCGGCAAACTCGCGGCCGATCGCGCCCGACCAGTAGATGTAAGTCTCGAAGGTGATGGATACGCGTGCGCCGCGGATCGCGGCCAGCATTGGCGGAAAGATTTCGTCGCCATTGAGTAGCGCGCGCACCTTTGTTCCCTGCACAAAGGGCGGTCCGAGCAACACGCCGAGTTCGTGCACGAATCGGGGATCGTCGAGCGCGTACAGACGTTCGATGCGGCGCTCTATCTTCGTTTCGCCACCGACGAAGTTTGCGATCAGCAAGCCGGCGATCCCGCACAGGCCGGCCAAGACAACAGCGGTGAAAATCCGGCGGGGCATGTGACGCATCTGTCTGCGGCTGACCGGCGGGTCAGCGCTTGCGCCCGGGTTTGGCTTTCGGCGCGGTCGGCGCAAGCGCGTCGGCAGTCGCCGCCTTCACCCGTCGCCGGGCCTGTGCAGTCGCGTGTCCGCGCAAGGTGCCTGCGACGCGATTCACCGTGCTCAGCCACAGGCTCATGACAGGTTTCTTTTTCAGCCAGGGGTTCGCCATCTGGGTCCTTCGGCTGTCGCGGCAAGCGCCGGACTGATGTTGTCCGTATCGGGAACGCCCCGGGAAGTCGAACCGCGGAACGCGCAACCCGGGTCCGGGCGCTGTGGAACGCGTAGCAGAACCCCGTCTGACGGGTATTCGACGAAGCGGCTGTCGGTGTTCGTCACGATGTCTGACGACAGGAGGCGCTGCCCGGTGCGTACGCATGCGGGTCAAACAAACACGCCCGGGGATCCCGGCATCACTCTGATGCACAGGGCGAGCTGCCACCGTCTGCCAGCGAACCAAACCTCGAAAAGATCAAATCGCTTCGACGGCGGACAGCAGGCGATCGTATTCCTGCTTCACCACGCGATAGCGCTCGCAGGCGCGGTGCTCGAGCGCCGGACGGTCCAGCACCCGGATGTGGCCGCGCGCGTATTGAATGATGCCGCCAGCCTGCAGCAAGTACGTTTCTTCCGTCATCGATCGGGGTGCTGTGGCTCAAGCTGCAGCCGGCAATCCCGCGCCGGTCGAGCTGCATGCATTGTTTCGATCACAACACCCGGTGCGCAAAGATGCAAAAACACCATACCCATATATTTTTTCGTCATAACACTGATGCGCACTGGGAACTGCCAACGCATGCCAGCGAAGAAACCCTGAAACAATCAGGCCGCCTGGACGGCGGGCAGAAGGCGATCGTATTCGCGCTTCACCACGCGATAGCAGTCGCATGCGTGGGCTTCAAGACCGGCGCGGTCCAGCACCCAGATATGGCCGCGTGCGTAGTGGATGATGCCGGCGGCCTGCAGCCTGAGCGCCGCTTCGGTCACACCCTCCCGGCGCACGCCCAGCATGTTGGCAATCAATTCCTGAGTCATCAATAACTCGTTGCCGTGCTGGCGGTCCAGGCTTTGCAGCAGCCAGCGACAAAGGAGCTGGTCCACCGAATGGTAGCGGTTGCACATTGCCGTGTGGCTTATCTGGGTGAGCAGGGCCTGCGTGTAGCAAAGCATCAGGTACTGGACGCGGCCGGAGCGTTCGAATGCGGCATTGACGGCATCTGCGCGAAGCCGGTAGCCGCTGCCTGCGCTGCAGACCTCGTCGCGGATGGGCATGGATGCGCCCCCCAGGAAGACGCAGATCCCCACCGCGCCTTCACGGCCCACGACCGCGATCTCCGACGACGCGCCGCCTTCCGTCGTGTAGAGCAAAGAGACGATGGCGCTGGTCGGGAAATAGACGAATTTCCGCTGCATTCCAGACTCGTGGATGACCTTGCCCAATGGCAAGTCCACCCAATCGAGATGCGGCGACAACAGCTGTAATTCTTCATCGGGCAGAGAGGCCAGCAATTGGTTCTCATGCACGTAGTCAAGTGCGAACATTTCTCGATCCTCCAGAGTGGCGTCCTGCAAGACATGACTTACTCGTCGGACTTACCCCGCGAACTATCCCGAAACGCTGCAGTTATGACTGTTCGATACCGAACATAGGTAATTGCCGACCTGACCGGTGCTCCGCCCGATTTCCATGTGTCAGTACCGCTGCCGATTACACAACCAAAGCGGCGTGTTCAAGGGTTCGAGAAACCGGATCAGCCACTTGTTCAACCACTCAACGCGCGCCGTTGCTGAAGGAAGCCCCGGCGGCAGCACCTTCCACACGGCATTCAGGCACGATGGACCCGGCGCAGAACTTGTGAAGAGCACCGGGTATGTCCCATTTTTTTCCCGCTGTGCGCTTACGCCCTTCCGGTCTCTGCATGCGGCTCGGACCTGAGCGTCGGGCAACGCGTCGCACGCGCGTCGCTCGTCTTTCGTCGACCTGCCGAACTGCACCAAACCACCCACCGCTCACCGCTCAGAAGTCGACGCGCGCACGCAGCCACGCCAGCCGCCCCGGCTCGTTAACCCTTTCGGTCAGCACCAGCCCGGCCGGCTGAAAGCCACCGGTGCGGCTGATGTGTTCGGCGTAGGCGCGGTCGAACAGGTTGTCGACACCGGCGCTCAGCACGATTCCCTGCATCGCCTGCCAGCTCAGCATCACGCGCACCGTGGCAAAGCCCGGCGTCTCTCCGAGGTCGGTACCGAGCGCATTGCCGAAGCCCACATGGACGCGGTCCTGCCGCTGCACCAGCCGGACACCGCCGCTCACGCTGAACGTGGGGCGCAGGTATTCGAGTCCGAGTCGCATCTCCGCCGGCGAGGTCTGGGCGAGCGGAACGTCCTGCGTGAGGTTGTCGGCCCGCGTCCATGCCACGGAACCCACCGCATGCAGATCACCGACAACCCGCAGTCGCGCGTCCAGCTCGGCACCGACGCGACGCGCTTCCACATTGCGCGCGGTGATGCCCTGCTCTGCCAGGATGAAATCGCCGATCCGGCTGTGGAAGGCGTTCAAGGCGACATGTGTGTCGCCGGCGCGCCAGTTCATCCCGGCGTTGATTTCGCGGTTGGTTTCGGCGTCGATGCGGAAGGCGGCGAAGCTTGCCCGCTCGAGATTGGAGGCGGCGCGCTGTGCGACACCGAAGGCGATGAAGCCGTCGAGCGACGGATCGATCTGCCACTGCAGCCGCATGAAGCCGGAACGCAGCGTTTCGGTGCGTTCCTCGCCACTGCCCGGCAACAGCTGGGTGCCGAGGAAGTTGCGCAGCTCACCCGCCTGCGTGTGCAGACGATCGACGCGCAGGCCGGCACGCAGCGTGACGGTGTCGCGACGATGGGTCGCTTCGGCGAACGCACCCTGCGAGCGCGCGTCGAGGCTGTAGAACGAGGTCAGCGAAGCGGTCGACAGCGGACAGTTGTCGGTGCCGGTGAAACAGATGCGGGTGGTGCGGAAGTTGTCACCTTCATGCTCGTCGTCGCGCAGATCGGCGCCCGCCAGCACATCGGTGACCGGATCAAGGTCGAAGCGCGCACTCAGGCGGGCCGTGCGGCCGGTGTAATCCTGGCGCATCAGCAGCGTCGGAAACTGATCGAGAAAGCCGGGCACCAGTTCGACCGGCTTGATCGGGCGATAGGTGTAATCGTCCATCAGATGATTCACGTGCTGCCAGCGCACCGAAAATTCCAGCGCCGACAGCGTCCGGCCGGGTCTGCGATGCGTAAGTTTCGCGCCCCAGACCGAGCGCTTGAAGCGCGTGCCATCCATGTGAAACGCCGGAAAGCCGGCGATTGCGTCACCATTCTCGATGTCGACTTCGACGTCGGTGTCCGGGCCAAGCCGCGCACCGGCGGCAAGCGTTGTCGAATGCCTCGAGTAAAAGGACTGGAAGCGGCGTCCCGCGCCATCGCGGTAATCATCGGAATCGTTGCGTACGGCACCGGCCCGCAACCAGAACTGCTCGCCCGACCAGCTGTATTCGGCAGACAGGTCAAGCCGGTCGAAACCGCTGCGACCGACAGCCGCCCGCAGCCGGCTGCCCTGCGCGGGCTCGGGCGGCAGGCGCTGCACGCGTATCTGGCCGGACAGCGCCGGGCCGAACTGCACGGTATTCGGTCCCTTGACCACGGTCAGCACGTCATAGCTGTCGGGCTGCAGATAGGAGGTCGCCGGGTCCATGCCGTGATTGCAGGCGGCATCCGCAACGGCATCGTTCACGACGATGGGCAGACGCGCGCCGCCCAGTCCGCGCAGGAAGGCGCTGCCGGCCGTGCCGCCGACCCGGCTGATGTTGAAGCCGGTGATGTCGCGCAGCAGCTCCGACGCATCGCTGTGCGAACGCGGCACTTCACGCAGGTCGACCACGGTGTCGGGCGCGCCATTGCTGCGCGCGGCAGTAATGCTGACAGTCGGCACAACCGGCTCTGCGGCGGCAGCGGTCGACCACAGCAAAAGGAACAGGCCGCGCGTCCGGATGGAAAGCTTGGATGTCATCGATAGGGGCCGCCCGCCGGCACACCGACGGGCGCAGCGGCGGGCGGCATCTTCATCAGCAGCGTCGGGCCGCGCGGCGCGCCGCGAAAGCCGTCAGGCCGAGACCGCCCAGCAGCAGCGCCCAGGTCTGGGGTTCCGGGACCGGCGGGGGGCTCACTTCATGTTCGAAAGCCACGGCGACGCGGATCTGGTTGCGCAACGGGTCACCCATGCCGGGCATTGCGACGTGGTGATACATCGACCCGTTCAGATTCAGCCAGAGGCTGTTTTCGTCATGCGAAAAATGCAGCGACGGCTCGAACCCCTCGATCAGGTTGCCGCTCTGGCCACTGAAGTAGCTGGTGTTGCTGATCGTGGCGGATTCGATCGGTTCGAGCACGTTGGCGGCGTCGAACACGCGAAAGCCGATGAATTCGGGCGAACCGAAATTCATGAAATCGATGCTGCCGGTGTAAGTGAAAGCCAGACCGCTGTCGAAGATGTCAACGCTCCACGAAGACGTACCGGCTGAATTGAGGCTGATCTTCGGTATTTCGACGGAATTGCTGACGCTGACCACGAAGGTCTGCAGCGCCTGGAAGCCCGCGCCGAGACCGAGATCGAGACCGTACTGGACGGTGACGGCATGGTCTTCGAAACTGGCGTGCGCACGCGCGGCCGAGGGCGCGAATGCAGCGGCGGTGAGGACGACTGCGACGAAACTGCGTGAAAGTGCATTTCTCATGATGGGTATTCCTTTCGTTCGAATGTATGAGGCGGATCGGTCAGCCCGATCCGCATGCTTGAACCGACAGTGCGCATCCACTCAGATAAGCGCGGCGCGGCGGCGCGCGATCAGCCCGATCAGGCCGAGGCCGGCGAGCATCAGCGCCCAGCCTTCGGGCTCGGGCACGGCGGTGACCGACAGCGCTGCGGAAAAGCCACGCTGCGCCGTACCGGCGTCGAAGTCGATGTACGGGCTGGCATAGCGCGCGCCGCCCACGATCAGGCTGTAGCTGCCGGCGGCCAGCGTGAAACTGGCCGAGACGGTGCCGTCGGCGCTGCCGTCGCCGGTGATGTCGATCACCTTGTCACCGTTGACGTCGACGCCGGCGCCATCCACGGCCTGACCGATATAGCCCAGCCGGGCCGACGCCCAGCCTGACGCACCCACTTCGGCCAGTTTGTTGCCGAGCCAGAAATCGCCGCTGGCGTTGAAAGCGCCTTCACGCGTCCCGGTGATGCCGGCGCCGAGGTAGTTCGGATTCAGCGTGGGCAGGAAGCCCGGATGATTGGCGAGGTAGTCCGGATGGTCGCCGCCTTCGAAGGCCGCTGCCGGTGCCAGTCCGCTGTACAGCGAAAAGCCCGGGATCAGGTCACCCAGGGCGGTCAGCGTATTGCCGCCGCTGAGGTAGTCGAAGCTCGCGGCGCTGACCGTCAGCGTGACGACCGATGCTTCGGTGAGCGTGAACTTCGCCCAGCGCAGGCGGTGGCTGTCACCCCAGTCGGCATCGGCGCCATCGGCCCAGCCGAAATCAGACGTGACGCGCTGGTTCGACAGCGTCCAGGTCTTGCCCGCCTGCACGCCATTGGCGAGGAAGTCGCGCGTGCTGTAGCTGACATGGGCGAAGGCCGAACCGGAAAACAGACCGGCGAGCGCGGCCACGATGATTCTGTTCTTCATGAAAAGTACTCTCCTTGATGATTCCAGGTGCGCTGCGCAGTGCTGGCTTCAGCGCACGGAAGCGCACGACATCCATCCTCAGGCAGTAGCCGGAGGTCGGTGCCGGACGATTTGGCAGGTGAATCAGGAGAGCGGTGGGGGCGCGCGCGGCTGCCAGTGCGCACCGGTTTCGATCCGGTGCCCGGTATCGATGGCGCGCGTGATCGGCGCGTCGGACCGGCCTGATCGGGTGAGCGGAAATGGAAGCAGTGGAGGCGACAGCGCGACAGCCGAGACGCACAGCGCGCAATGCTGTCCGTGCGACACCGTGTTGCCCGAGCCGCCCCGGATGTCGCCGGCGCCCGCTGCCGACACGCTGCAGATTTCGTCGAATGGCGTGGCGACGCGAACGGCGCCACCCAGCGACGCCATGAAAAACTGCAGGACGAACACGCACAGCAGTCCCCACGCCAGCTTGAGCCGGCGTGCGGTGCAGGGAGGGCGCGCGTATCGGCTCACGGATTCAGTGATGCGGCCGGGATTCCGCCGGCAGTACATCAAGAACGGCCGCCGGCATCTTCACATCGCGCATGCTCTGGCCTTCGGCGGGAATCTGCGACCAGTCGTTCGCGCCATGCTCGCAGTGCTGCACCACCTTGAACCAGCGACGTCCGGGCGCATCCGGCAGCTTCATCATCAGCGCGAACTCGTCGTAGTGCGCATCAGCCAGCAGACCACCGGTCCACGTGACTTCGACGACCCCCTCGCCGACCGGCTTGCCGTGATGCATCAGCGGCTGCGCCAGCTTTTGGGTGCGCACGGTGACGGTCCAGCCCGGCTTCACCATGGGTTTCACGCTGGCCATCGGCTCGGGCAGACGTACCGTGATGGCGGTGGTCGGCGAGCCTTCGCAGCCGTGGCCGACGCGGAAGGTGCCCTTGTAGTAGCTGCCGGCCGGCGCCGTCTGCTGCTCGAGCACGACATGCGCCGCGGTCACGACCGGCAGACCGAGCAGCGCGAATGCGAGGCAGTTCAGATATCGATTCATGTCACATTTTCCATTCGATGCCGGCATAGACGGCGCGGCCGTCGCCCGGTAGATAGACATTGCGGGCCCCGGCTGCCAGTGCGCTGAAGTCGCGCACGACATTGGTGCTCGCGGCATAGCGGCGGTCGGACAGGTTGCGCCCTTCGATGAACCACGAAAACTGCTTGCCGACCTGCTGCTGGACGCGCAGGCCGAAGAGGGCGTAGTCGTCGGCGAATTCGGTATTGGCCATGTCGACCGCGTAGCGCTGCGGCGACCATTCGGTGCTGGCTGCGATCTTCAGCGGACCGCCGGGCGCGGCGTGGAAGCGGTAGCCCAGCTCGCCGCGGAACAGCGTGCGCGGCACACCGGGCAGCCGGTTGTCGCCGAACAGCGGGTCGTTGTCGAAGCGGAAGTCGTTGTACAGCAGTGCCTGGCGCCATTCGAAGCCGGCACCGAAGCGACCGTCGGCCGCAAATTCGATGCCGCGATGGATCGTCTTCGGCACGTTCAGCGTGGTGCTGACCGGTGCGCCGCCCAGATTGAGCGTGTAGGCCAGCAACTCGTCGGTCACCCGGGCGTGGTAGAGCGCGAAGTCGTAGCGCCCCCATGCGAAGTCGCCGCGGCTGCCTGCTTCCCAGGTGGTCGCACGCTGCGTACGCAGCGAGTCGATCACCGTTGCGCCACCGGTCAGCTCGCCGAATGACGGCGGCTCGAAGCTGCGCGACACGTTGGCGAACACCTGCATCGACGGCGATACGTCGTGGCGCACGCCGAGCTTCGGGCTCCAGCCGTCGAAGCTGCGCGCAAAGCTATCGTCGCTGCCGGCGCAGGCCAGCGGTCCGCCGGCGAAGCACAGGTCGCGGCTCTTGCGGCGCGCATGCGTGTATTGCGTGCCGACGACCGCGGTCCAGGACGGCGCGAAGGTGAGCTGGCTCTCGACGTAGCTTTCGAGGTTGCGTGCGCTCGTGTCGAGCTTGTTGGTACGCCCGCCGCGACGGCCCGCGACATTCACGAAGCGATCATCGTCGGTGTCGCCGCGGGCGGCGCCGACGCCGGCAACCAGACGATGCGGCAAGCCGGCCAGCATGGCTTCGGACACTATGCGCAGTTCGGCGCCGAAGTCCTTGCTGCGCTGGTCGAGCACGTGGAAGATCGGGTGGAACAGGTCCTTGTCGACGTAGTAGGCCGACAGTTCGACCCGCAGGCCGTCACCGGCCAGCCACACGGTGCGGTTCGACACGCGCCACAGGTCTATGTCGCGCTTCTGGTCGCCGGTGATGTTGGCCAGCGCGGCCTGGCGCGGATTGGCCTGCAGCTGCGCACGCGTCAGATTGCCCGGCAGTTCGGAGTCGCTTTTCGCGGCCTGCATGAAGAAGCGGGTTTCCAGCGAAGGCGCGATGCGCAGCCCGATGTTGCCGACGACGCGCTGGGTGTCCTGCCGCGCATGGTCGCGAAAGCCGTCCTGAGTGAAGCTCGACAGGCTGAGATAGCCATCAATGTCGCCGGCGACGAAGCCGGTGGCGACCTGGCTGCGCAGATAGCCGAAGGCGCCGGTTTCCGCGCGCACGGTCAGGCGGGGTGCGTCGTGACCGGTGGGCGACACGTAATTGATGGCCCCGCCCAGGCTGCTGGCGCCGTACTGCAGCGCATTGCCGCCGCGCCACACCTCGATGTAGCGCGTGGCGAGCGGCTCCAGCACCTGGAAGTCGCCGCCGCCATCGGCCTGGTTGATCGGCACGCCGTCCTGCATCAGCTTGATGCCGCGCAGGTGGAAAGTGCGCTGCAGGCCGGAGCCGCGGATCGACAGGCGCGACTCTTCCGAACCGAAACGCGGCTGCACGAACACGCCCGCGCTGTAGCCGAGCGCATCCTGCAAGGTCGACACACGCGCGTCGCGGAAGGATTCGGCGTCGATCACCGAGGCGCCGCCCGGCGTCAGCGCCATCGCGGCACGGGCGGATTCGAGGTCGACCAGCGTCGTGGACAGGATGCGCCGGGCCTCGATGTGCAGCTCCGGCAGCTGAACCGTGGTGTCGGACGCCATCGCAAGACTGCTGAGGGCAAGGGCGAGGGGCGACAACGCGAACAGGCGCGCAGCGGCCACGAAGGTCGATTGCATGAAGGATGTTCCGTGATGCGGCCGCGCGACAGGGGCGCGACGAGGTCGGAGGCGGTGCGCACGACGGCAGGGCCGCGCGTCACCGGCAGATCAGGCGGGGGTCAGGCGTGCCGGGGTGGCGCGCGCGGAGACGCCGCAAGCGGCGTGAAGGTCGGAAACTCGGGCGCGAGCTGCGCCGGTGGCGGCTCGGATTCGGCGTGACGTGCAAACACCGCATCAGAGGCATGCACCGGCAGCGCAAAGGCGGTTTGCGCCATGCACCAAGGACAGTGGCCCGGCTTGACCGGTTGCGGTGTGCCCTCCGCGGACAGCGCCTGAACGCCGAACACGGTGCAGATTTCCGTCATCGCGGTCGGGTCGACCGACTGCTGCCAGCGCATCAGCGTCGGCAGCAATGCCTGCGCGCAGACCGCGAAGATCGCGACCAGCAGGGTCAGGCGGAAATGGGTGCGGAAGGCATTCATCGGCGCGGATGGTAGCGCGCCTGTCGATCGACATGCAACACGACGGACTGACGCGTGCCTGCTTGCGTTAACATGGCGCGTCGATTATCCAAGCGCCCGGCGCCGGGCCGCGCCAGAAAGTCCCACTACTGATGATCCGAAAGTTGCTGCGCCGGATATTCCGTCGCCCCGAAGACCACACCGGCCCGCATGCCAAACGCCCGAGCGGCCCGGTCAGCATCCCGATTGCCCAGCACGGAATTTCGCGCGACGCGCTGCTGCCGGCCGCACGCCGGGTGTGCGACGGGCTGCAGGCGGAGGGCTATCAGGCCTATGTGGTGGGCGGGGCGGTACGCGACCTCATTGCCGGCATCGTGCCGAAGGACTTCGACGTCGCCACCAGCGCAACGCCGGAACAGGTGACGGCGGTGTTCCGCCGGGCACGCATGATCGGGCGCCGATTCAAGATCGTGCATGTCATGTTCGGCCGCGACACGATCGAGGTGACCACTTTCCGGGGCGATTCCGAAGCGGTGACCGACGAGCACGGCCGCATCCTGCACGACAACGTGTTCGGCACCATCGAAGAAGACGCCGCGCGACGCGATTTCACGGTGAACGCGCTGTACTACGATCCGGCGACCGAAACCGTCATCGACTTCCACCACGGTGTGGCCGACCTCAAGCAGAAGACGCTGCGCATGATCGGCGAAGCACCGCGCCGCTACCGCGAAGACCCGATACGCATGCTGCGCGCGGTGCGCCTCGCGGCCAAACTCGGGCTGGTGATCGACCCGGACGCGCGCGAACCGATACGCTCGATGGCCAGCCTGCTCGAGAACGTGCCGCCGGCACGCCTGTTCGACGAAATGCTCAAGCTGCTCACCAGCGGTCACGCCGTCCGCTGTGTGCGCCAGCTGCGCGAGGATGGCCTGCATCACGGCCTGCTGCCGCTGCTCGACGTCATCCTCGAGCAGCCGATGGGCGAGCGCTTCGTCATGCTGGCGCTGGAGCGCACCGACGAGCGGGTGCGCGAAGGCAAGTCGATCTCGCCCGGCTTCCTGTTCGCCACCCTGTTGTGGCACGAGGTGCTGGCTGACTGGGAAAAGCGCAAGGCAGCCGGTGAATCGTCGATTCCCGCGATGTTCGAGGCGATGACGGTGGTGCTCGACCAGCAGGCCGAAAAGCTCGCCATCACGCGGCGCATCGCCACCGACATCAAGGACATCTGGGCGCTGCAGCCGCGTTTCGACGCCCGGGCCGGCAAGCGGCCCTTCCGCCTGCTCGAGCTGCCGCGCTACCGCGCCGCCTACGACTTCCTGCTGCTGCGCGCCGGCTCCGGCGAGGTGCCGCAGGAACTGGCCGACTGGTGGACCGAATTTGCCGACGCTGACGGCCCGACGCGCGAAGCCATGCTGCGGCCGGAAGAGGTCGCGAAGAAGCGTCGCCGGGTACGGCGCAAGCCGACCGGCAGCGCCCAGGTCGCGCCTGAATGACGATGCCGCAACTGCCTGTCTGGTTGCAGACCGGCGGTCTGCTCGTCCTGTCGAACATGTTCATGACTTTCGCCTGGTATGCCCACCTGCGCGATCTGAATCATCGGCCGTGGTGGCTTGCGGCACTGCTTTCATGGGGCATCGCGCTGTTCGAGTACCTGCTGCAGGTGCCGGCCAACCGCATCGGTCATACCCAGCTGACGCTCGGCCAGCTGAAGATCATGCAGGAAGTGATCACGCTGTCGGTGTTCGTGCCGTTCGCGCTCTTCTACATGCGCGAGCCGTTCAAGCTTGACTACCTGTGGGCTGCGCTGTGTATGCTGGGCGCGGTGTATTTCATCTTCCGCTGACCCGAACTTCCGACCGGAATACCGCACCGATGCTGGACAAAGCACGCTACATCGTCGTCGAAGGGCCCATCGGCGTCGGCAAGACCTCGCTCGCCCGGCGCCTCGCCGAACACCTGCAGGCGCCGACGCTGTTCGAAAAGCCGGAAGAAAATCCCTTCCTCGGCCGCTTCTACCAGAACATGGAGCGCTACGCGCTGCAGACCCAGCTGTTCTTTCTTTTCCAGCGCATGGAACAGCTGCGGGAGGTCGCGCAGGATGACCTGTTCTCCGGCCGCCTGGTGGCCGACTTCCTGATCGACAAGGACCCGCTGTTCGCGTCGATGAACCTGACCGATGACGAATACGCGCTGTACCGGCAGATCTTCACCGCGCTGAAGCTGCAGGCGCCGGCGCCGGATCTGGTGATCTACCTGCAGGCCGACGCCGATACGCTGGCCGACCGGGTACGCCGGCGCGGCATTGATGCCGAGCGGCGCATCAGCGAAAGCTATCTGGCTCGCGTGGTGGAGCGTTACGCGCGCTTCTTCTACCAGTACGATGCGAGTCCGCTGTTCATCGTCAATGCGGAAGAGCTCAACCCGGTCGACAGCGACGACGATTTTGCGCTGCTGGTCGAGCGGCTGACCCAGATGCGCTCCTTCCGCGAATTTTTCGGATACGCCACATGACCTATGTCCGCGATACTGACCCGGCCCGCCGCCCGGTCACGCTGAATACGCTCACCCGCATGCGCACAGCAGGCGAACCGATCGCCATGCTGACCTGCTACGACTCGACCTTCGCGGCAGTGTGCGACGCCGTCGGAGCCGACGTGCTGCTGGTCGGCGACTCGCTCGGCAATGTGCTGCAGGGCCACGACACGACGCTGCCGGTCACCATCGACGAGATGGCCTACCACACGGGCTGCGTGGCACGCGGATTGCGCAACGTCGAGGGCCGCGCCTTCCTGATCGGCGACATGCCGTTCGGCAGCTATCAGGAAAGCCGCGAACAGGCGATGCGCAACGCCGTGAAGCTGCTGACCGCCGGCGCCCAGATGGTGAAGCTGGAAGGCGGCGCGCACATGGTCGACACCGTGCGCTTCCTCGTCGAGCGCGGCGTACCGGTGTGCGCACACCTGGGTCTGACGCCGCAATCGGTGCACCAGCTCGGCGGCTACCGCGCGCAGGGTGTGACCACCGAATCGGCCGAACGACTGAAGACCGATGCCGCGCTGCTCGACGACGCCGGCGCCTCGATGCTGGTGATGGAAATGGTGCCGGCCCGACTGGCGACGGACGTCACGGCGGCGCGTCGCTTCATCACGATCGGCATCGGCGCCGGGCTGGACTGCCACGGCCAGGTGCTCGTGCTGCATGACGTGCTCGGCCTGTTCCCCGGCCGGCGTCCGCGCTTCGTGCGCAATTTCATGCCGGGCGCCGACGACGTGCAGGACGCGCTCGGCCGCTACATCGCCGCGGTCAAGGAGCGCAGCTTCCCCGGCCCCGAGCACGCCTACTGAGACGCCTCGGCGCGTCTTTTCCGCTCTTTCAGCCGCTCTTTTCGCCGCCGCCTCCCCGCATCCGCCATGCAGATACATCCGACGATCGACGGCCTGCGCGCCGCGCTTGACCCGCTGCGCGCACAGGGCGCGCGCATCGCCCTTGTGCCCACGATGGGCAATCTGCACGAAGGTCACGCCTCGCTGATGCGACAGGCCGGCACGCTGGCTGATGTCGTCGTCGCCAGCGTGTTCGTCAATCGCCTGCAGTTTGCCCCGCACGAGGATTTCGATCGCTACCCGCGTACCCTGGATGCCGACTGTGCCCGCATGCAGGCAGCAGGCGTGTCGCACGTATTCGCGCCATCCGAAGGCGAGCTGTATCCGCAGCCGCAGACCCTGCGCGTCGTGCCCGACCCGATGCTGGCCGACCTGCTCGAAGGCGCATTCCGGCCGGGCTTCTTCACCGGCGTCGCCACCGTGGTCGCCAAGCTGTTCAATATCGTGCAGCCGCAGGTGGCGGTGTTCGGCAAGAAGGACTACCAGCAGCTGATGGTGATCCGCCAACTGGTGCGCCAGATGGCGCTGCCGATCGAGATCGTGGGCGGCGAAACGCTGCGCGCCGACGACGGTCTCGCGTTGTCGTCGCGCAACGGCTACCTGTCCGCGGCCGAGCGCGCGCAATCGGTGCAGCTTTACCAGGCGCTGTCGGCGGCGCGTGATGCACTGCGGACCGGAGACCGGGAATTCGCCAGGATAGAACATGACGCCTTGTCGTTTCTTGAAGCCCGTGGCTGGTCTCCACAATATGTTGCAGTGCGACGACAAGCCGACCTACAATCGCCATCCGCTCACGAATCCAGTCTGGTGATCGTGGCCGCCGCTCTGCTCGGGACGACGCGCCTCATCGACAATCTGGAAGTGTAGGTCGCCACGACGCGCTCAAGGCCGGTGGTGTTCCAGCAGCGCTCTGTTGTGCGTGCTGCGGCACGTGCAGTGGTCGAAACAGCGCGATATCGAAGGAGCGCCCATGCAACGCACCATGCTTCAGTCCAAGCTTCACCGTGTCACAACCACCCATTCCGAACTGCACTATGAAGGTTCATGTGCGATCGACCAGAATCTGCTGGACGCGGCGGACATCCGCGAATATCAGGCGATCGACATCTACAACGTGACCAACGGCGAGCGCTTTTCGACCTATGCGATCAGCGCGGAACGCGGTAGCGGCATCATTTCGGTCAATGGTGCTGCGGCCCGCAAGGCGGCCGCCGGCGACCTGCTGATCATTGCCTGTTTCGCGCAATACACCGAGGTCGAGCTGGCCCGCTTCGAACCGAAGCTGGTGTACGTCGATGGCAAGAACCGCATCGTGAACCAGCGCGGCCACATTCCGGTGCAGATGGCCGGCTGAACCGCGGCCTCTCTGCATCAACCCGCCAAGGCCCGCGTCATGCGGGCCTTTCCGCATGCAGCGATGTGAAACAATGCGAGTCTGTCCATCGACTTTTTCGCAATGAACCTGCACCTTCTGCGCATCTTCCACGCTGTCGGCGAGCACACCAGCTTTTCGCGCGCGGCCGAACACTTGGGCGTCAGCCAGCCGGCGGTATCGAAGGCACTGCGTGAGCTCGAAGACCAGCTCGACGTGGTGCTGATCGAACGTGGCGCGCGCGCCGTGTCGCTGACCGAAGCGGGTCAGGTGCTGTTCGAGTACGCAGTCGGCATCTTCGCGATGGAGCGCGAGGCGCTGGAAGCGCTCCAGGCCTATTCGGATCTGGAGCGCGGCCGCCTGCGCATTGGCGCCAGCATGACTGTGGCGGCCTACTGGTTGCCCGGTTATGTGGCGGACTTCGCCCAGGCGCATCCAGGGGTGTCGCTGAGCCTGACCAGCGCCAATACGCAAACCATCGCCGAAAGCCTGCTCGCCTGCGAGGTCGACATCGCGCTGGTCGAAGGCCCGGTCGAGGATGAGCGCATCGAGTCACGCCCCTGGCGCGAGGAAGCGCTGCTGATCGTCGCACCGCCCGACGGCGCGCTGGCCAAAGCCGGCGAAATCACGGTCGAGGCGCTGTCGCAGGCCACATGGGTGGTGCGCGAACCCGGCTCGGGTACGCGCGAAGTCGTGAATCGCTGGCTGGACAAGCTGGGTATCCGCCCCGCCCGGCTGATCGAAGCCGGCAGCACGGAAGCCGTCATCCAGACCGTGGCCGCCGGCGGCGGTGTTTCAATGGTGCCGCGGGTCAGTTCGGCGGACCAGATCGCGCTCGGCAAGGTCGCCACCTTGACGCTGCCCGGCGTGCAGTTGAGCCGCCAGCTCTATCGCCTGCGCCTGCCACGCCGTCCGCTCAGCCCGGCTGCGCTGGCTTTCGAGGCGATGATCGCGACGGATTGAGGCAGATGCAAGTTTCAAGATTCAAGATGCAAGGAGAGACTGGCGCCGCGTTCCTTGCATCTTGCATCTTGCAACTTGCATCTTTCACCTGCCGTCAAGCCAAAGCCCGGCTGACGACCTCGGCGACATCCGGCGACAGCCCGGATTGTGCGGCGATGCTTTCAAGCGCGGTGCGGGCATGCGCCTGGCGGCCGTCGTCGAAGCGACGCCAGCGGTCGAAGGCGCGTGCCACGCGTGAGGCCACCTGCGGATTCACCGGATCGAGCTCCCGGATGACGCCGGCCGCATAGCTGTAACCCGAGCCATCCGCCGCATGGAAGTGCAGCGGGTTGGCGGCGCAGAAGGTGCGCACCAGCGCGTACACCTTGTTCGGATTCTTGAGATCGAAGGCTTCGTGCGCCATCAATTCGCGCACGCGTGCTGTCGTGCCGACCGCCGGCGAGGTCGCCTGCACCGTCAACCATTTGTCCACCACCAGGGCTTCGTGCTTCCAGCGCGCGTAGAATTCGGCGAGCGCGACCTCGCGCAGTGGCGTTTCGCTGTGCGCCAGCAGGGTAAGCGCAGCCGACTGGTCGGTCATGTTGTCGGCATCGCGGAACTGCGCCAGCGCGCGCAGTTGCAGTGCCGGGTCGTCCAGTTCCATCAGATAGCCCAGCGCCAGATTGCGCAATGCACGCCGGCCCATCGCCGCGGCGTCGGGTACATAGGGGTCGATCACGGCAAGGGAATCGAGCAGCGCCTCGAACTGCGGGCGCAAGGCCTGCGCCAGCGTGCGGCGGAACAGCCGGCGTACCCGGTGAGCGGCATCCGGATCGATCACCGTCATCTGGTCGCCGAGCCAGATTTCCGACGGCAGCGCCAGCGCCTCGGCGGCGAAGGCCGGATCTTGCGCTGCCTTGCCAAGGGTCTCGGTGAAGGCGTCGACGAACACTGCTGGCACCTCCGCCACGCCGCCTGACTGCACGATTGCCACGCCGGCGAGCATGAGCCTCGTGGCCAGTCGCTGGCCGGCTTCCCAGCGGTTGAACTCATCGCTGTCATGCGCCATCAGCGTTGCCAGCGTGCTGTCCGGGCAGTCGAACAGCAGCGTCACCGGCGCCGAGAAATTGCGCAGCAGCGATGGCAGCGGCGCTTGAGTCAGGCGATGCGCCGACAGGTCGAAGTCGAAGGTCTGCGCCGTTTCGGTCAGCGACAGCACCGTGGTTGGCAGGATTTCCCGGCCATCCGGCGTAAGCAGGCCGACGGCGACCGGAATGTGCAACGGGCCGCGTTCAAGCGAAATGCCTTCCTGCGCGAGACGCTTCTCGTACGCTGTGGGCGGGTTGTCCTGTGCCAGAGTGAGGCGATAGCGGCCGGATGCAACATCGAAGTCGGCGTCGGCCTTCAGCGTCGGCGTGCCGGCCTGCTCGTACCAGCGACGGAATCGGGACAGATCGACGCCGCTCGCGTCCTGCATGGCCGATACGAAGGCATCGCAGGTGACCGCCTGCCCGTCATGGCGCTCGAAGTACAGCTTCATGCCGCGCTGGAAACCGTCTTCGCCGAGCAGCGTATGGATCATGCGCACCACCTCGGCCCCCTTCTCGTAGACCGTGGCGGTGTAGAAGTTGTTGATTTCCTCGTAGCTGGCCGGACGCACCGGGTGGGCCATCGGGCCGGCATCCTCAGGAAACTGCGCTGCGCGCAGTCCGCGGACCTCCTGGATGCGCTGCACGGCACGCGAATACATGTCCGAGCCGTACTCCTGGTCGCGGAACACGGTCAGGCCTTCCTTCAGCGACAGTTGGAACCAGTCGCGGCAGGTGACGCGGTTGCCGGTCCAGTTGTGGAAGTACTCGTGCGCGACCACGCGGTCGATGTTCATGTAGTCGAGATCGGTGGCGATGTCGGGGCGCGCCAGCACGTACTTCGTGTTGAAGATGTTCAAGCCCTTGTTTTCCATCGCGCCCATGTTGAAGTCGCCGACGGCGACGATCATGTAGCGGTCCAGATCCAGTTCGAGGCCGAAACGCTCCTCGTCCCAGCGCATCGACTTCTTCAGCGCGTGCATCGCGAAATCGCACTGGTCGAGCTTGCCCGGTTCGACGTAGATCGCCAGATCGACTTCGCGCCCGGAGGCGGTCGTGTAGCGGTCGTCCTGCCGGTCGAGCTTCGCGACGACCATGGCGAACAGGTAGCACGGCTTGGGAAACGGATCGACCCAGCGCGCCCAGTGACGGCCGCCCGATTCGTCACCGCTGGCTTCCAGGTTGCCATTGGCCAGCAGATCGGGGAAACGTTCTCGGCTGGCGTGCAGGGTCACCGTGTATCGCGACATCACGTCGGGCCGATCCGGGAAAAACGTGATGCGGCGGAAACCTTCGGCCTCGCACTGCGTGAAATAGCCATCCTTCGAACGAAACAACCCGGACAGCGTCGTGTTGACGTCGGGCCGGATGCGCACCCGGGTGGTCAGCCGGCACTTTTCGGGTAGCTCGGTCAGCACGAGCCGGCCGTCTTTCAGCAGACTGACCGGGTTGTCCAGCGTGACGTCGTCAACACGGACGTCGATCAGCTCAAGTGCTTCGCCGTCGAGTTCCAGATCGGCCCGGGGTGCATTTTCGTTGCGCCGCACAAGCATGGCTGCACCAACCATCGTGTCGCCGTTGTCGGCGATCGACACATCAAGGTCGATGGTATCCACCCACCAGGCGGGCGCACTGTAGTCCCGCAGATGGATGGCGCGCGAAAAAGAGTTCTTCATTTGTTAACTTCCGTGTCGATAACAGCAGGGGCAGCCGTTCGAACGCTGCCTTGAACAAGGGTTCGCAACGATCGCACATTGCGGCAAAGTCAGTCTGCATGCGGCTGCGCCGAAGATCCTGCGTACGGGCACAGGGAGCAGATAGGGTATTTGGCGCTTTATCTGCAGGCCGGGTTAACCCTTAGTCCGGGTGACCTAAGTTCTGAAGAATGACACATCGCAGCATTACCATCGAACCAACAACTCAAAAGGTATGCCATGGGTGCAATTTTGAATGAAGCGGCGTCGGAATCGCGCCAACAGCATAACGAGCCGACCCCACGCTCCACGCGGGAACATGCGGCATGGCCGAGATTTTCGGCGAATGCATCGCGCCACGCCGAAATCGGAGCCAACGGTCAGCCCGTGGCGGCAGCGGGTCTTCGCAACTGGACAGCCGGCGAGCTTGCTGCCCTGTTGTGCGAAGTTCTCAAGCGCGAACATGCAGCGCTGGCGGCCTGTCACGGGCAACGCGTCGAAGCCGACTGGATTCCGCTCGCACGCTCGCTCGCCATCCGCCTGGCCGAGACGCCGGGCATGACGCTGGCGGCCAGCCCGCTGAAAACCCGCTTCCTGCTGCGCGAACAGATCGGCGCCTGGCTGGTGCACAACGCGCTTGATGTCGATACCGCGCATTCGGTGCTGATCGCGCTGCCCGACAGCTGGAATTCCGGTCGCGTGCTCTCCTATCTGTTCCGCCATGAGATTGCACCGATGCACTACGTGACGGCATCCGTACGCAGCAACAACCAGCCCATCTCCGGCACCACCCCGATCCGAGAAGAGTTCAGCGTCAGCGCCTGACGCCGGAGTGGCATTCAGCCACTTTCCGGTCGCACCCCATGCACATCAAAAAAGAGGTGGTCGTAGCCAAAAGCCGCGACCACCTCTTTTTTGGATTCGACGGAAGCGTAGCACGCGATGCTGCGGGCCGACGCGTCTGCAGCGCGTTCCCGCAACCCAAACCAAAAAGGCCAGTTCCGCGGAACTGGCCTTTCTGCTTGCTTCTACTGGTGCCGCTGGCCGGAATCGAACTGGCGACCTTCGCATTACGAATGCGCTGCTCTACCAACTGAGCTACAGCGGCGAAAAAGAGCGCGCATGTTAGCCGTTGGCACGGCTCAAATCAATGAGAACCTGCACGCAGCGCGGAAGAATGCACGAATCGATGGTGCGGTCACACCGCAGCAGCTGACGGACGCATGCGGACGACGATGTCCATCCCATCGGCGACCATGCCCGGCGGCAGCGACGGCATGCCATCGACGCGCAGCACATGCTGCGGAATGTCGGTCAGGCAGCCGGTCACGACGTCGTACAGGTGATGATGCGGCTCGGTGTTCGGATCGAAGAACACCTTGGTCGGGTCTACGATGACCTCGCGGATCAGTCCGGAATCACGCAGAAGCTTGAGTGTGTTGTAAACCGTGGCCTTGGAGGCCGACGGTGAAGTTTCATTCACCATGCCCAGAATCTGGTCAGCCGACAGATGCTCCATGCGGGAGAACAGTACGCAGGCGATATCCACACGGGGCTGCGTCAGATTGACGCCGTGCTTGCGCAGCAGATCTATGGTTTGTTCGCGATTCAACGTGGTTTTCATGATTCCCAGTATATGTAAGCGGGCCCGTCCGCGCCAATCAACGGGACTGTCACCCCTGCACCAGTTCCTTTGGCAGCGGGAAGTTGACGTTTTCCGGCGCGCCTTCGAGCATGCGTACCGCGCCGGCGCCGAGTTCGCGTAGCCGTGCCACCACTTCATCGACCAGCACTTCCGGCGCCGACGCCCCAGCGGTCACGCCAACGCGTTTGCGACCGGACAGCCAGGCCGGATCGATCTGCGTCGCGTTGTCGATCAGATAGGCCGGCACGCCGAACTGTTGCGCCACCTCGCGCAAGCGGTTCGAATTTGAGCTGTTCGGTGAGCCCACCACCAGCACCAGATCACTGCGCGGCGCCATGAATTTGACCGCATCCTGCCGGTTCTGCGTCGCGTAGCAGATGTCGTCGCGTTTCGGACCGACGATGTCCGGGAAACGGGCCCGCAGCGCCTCCACGATGACCTGCGCGTCGTCCACCGACAATGTGGTCTGCGTGACATAGGCAAGCTTGCCGGCATCCCTGACCTTCAGCAAGGCGACGTCTGCAACGGTTTCGACCAGATACATGCCGCCGTCTGTCTGCCCCATCGTTCCTTCGACTTCCGGATGTCCCTTGTGCCCGATCATGACGATTTCGCGCCCGGCATCGCGCATCTTGGCCACTTCGACGTGCACCTTGGTCACCAGCGGGCAAGTTGCGTCGAACACGCGCAGGCCACGCGACGACGCGTCGTGGCGCACAGCCTGCGGCACACCGTGCGCGCTGAAGATCAGCGTGGCGCCCTCGGGCACCAGTTCAAGGTCGTCGATGAAAATCGCACCCTTGGCGCGCAGGCTGTCGACGACGAACTTGTTGTGCACCACCTCGTGCCGCACATAGATCGGCGCACCGTACTGCTCAAGTGCGCGCTCGACGATGGCGATCGCCCGCTCGACGCCTGCACAGAAACCGCGCGGATTGGCCAGCAGTATTTCCATTGTTTCCTCCGTCAGAGGATGCCGATGATCTGCACCTCAAAGCTTACTGCCCGTCCTGCCAGCGGATGATTGAAATCGATCAGCGCCGACTTGTCATCCACTTCCTTCACCAGGCCGGGAAACTTGTTGCCGTCTTCACCCAGGAATTCGACGATGGAATTCACCGCCAGTTCGACATCGTCAGGCAGGTCGACGCGGGCAAAGCGCTCGACCAGGTCTTCCCGGTGGTCACCAAACACTTCGCCGGCTTCAAGCTCGAACACTTCATGATCACCGACAGCCAGGCCGACGAGACAGATTTCGAGCGCGGGCGCCAGCTCGCCCCGCCCCAGCTGCAGCGTCGCAGGCCGCGAATCGAAGGTGCTGACCCGCACCACGGCCCTTTCGGTTTCCGGCACGGCCATGCGGTAATGCAGGGTCACCAGGCTATCCGGCTTGATCTTGTCATTCATGCTTGCTTCTCCGCACGGGCGGCACGCGACACCAGCCAGAACTGATCGATCAGCATCAGCACGACACCCGCAGTGATGGCCGAATCGGCCACGTTGAACGCCGGAAAGCCGTGGCTCCCGGCATGAAAATACAGAAAATCGACGACCGCGCCGAGCACCACGCGGTCGATCAGGTTGCCGATGGCGCCACCGAGGATCAGCGCCAGCCCCAGCGGAAGAACGACTTCGGCGACATGGCGGCGCATCAGCACGATGAGCCAGGTAGACACCGCTGACGTGAGCACGATGAAAAACCAGCGCTGCCAGCCCGAATGGTCTGCCAGAAAACTGAATGCGGCGCCCGGGTTGTAGACCAGCACCAGATCGAAGTAGGGCGTCACGGACCAACTCTGGCCATAGGACAACCATCCGGTGATCAGGTACTTGGTCAACTGGTCAGCCCCCACGACCAACAGGGCGACGGCCAGCCAGCCGGCGAAGCGCGCAGTCATGGTGGTCAGGCGTGGCTGCGCGTTTCACCCTCGCCGTGCAGATTGCTGTCACAACGGCTGCACAGTTCGGGGTGCTCGGGGTTGCTGCCCACGTCGGCACGATAGTGCCAGCAGCGCGCGCACTTGACCTGCGCGCTCGCAACCGCGCTGACGCCCTGCTCCGCGTCCGATTCGACCTTGATCAACGCCGCTCCCGAGGTAATGAGCACGAAGCGCAGATCGTCGCCCAGTGCCGCGAGATCGTCGTAGGTCGTACCGGCCGCGCGCACTTCGACTTCGGCCTGCAGCGACGAACCGATGCCGCCTTCGGCACGCAGCGTTTCGAGCACGCGCGCCGATTCGGCGCGCAGTGCGCGGATGCGACCCCAGCTTTCAATCAGAGCGGCTTCGTCGGCCTGCATCGGCAGCGCGTTCCACGTGGTCAGCATGACGCTGTCGAGATTCGCGGCATACGGGCCGTTCTTGCCCGCTTCGGCCAGCACGGTCCAGATTTCCTCCGCCGTGAAAGGCATGATCGGTGCCATCAGACGTACCAGGGTCTGCGTGATGTGCCACAGCGCGCCCTGGGCCGAGCGGCGGGCATGCGAGCCGGGCGCCGTCGTGTAGAGCCGGTCCTTCAGGATGTCGAGGTAGAAGCCGCCCAGATCTTCCGACGCGAAGTGCTGCAGCGCCTGCACGATCTTGTGGAACTCGAACGTGAGGTAGTCGTTGCCGACCCTCTCCTGCAGGTCGCGCGTCAGCGCAAGTGCGTAGCGATCGATGGTCAGCCATTTGGTCACCGGCAGCTTGTGCGCAACCGGATCGTAGTCGGCGATGTTGGCAAGCAGGAAACGGACGGTATTGCGCAACCGGCGATAGGTTTCCACCACGCGGTCGAGGATTTCCTTCGAGATCGACAACTCGCCCGAATAATCGGCCGATGCGAGCCACAGCCGCAGGATTTCCACGCCCAGCTTGTCGCCGACTTCCTGCGGCTCGATGCCGTTGCCGGCCGACTTGCTCATCTTGTGGCCGCTGGCATCGACCGTGAAGCCATGCGTCAGCAGCGCACGATACGGCGCGTGGCCATCCAGCGCACATCCGGTGAGCAGCGACGACTGGAACCAGCCGCGATGCTGGTCGGAGCCTTCGAGGTACAGGTCGGCGACCGGCCCGCCATCGCCGCGCCGCCCGTCCTGGTGCGAACCGCGCAGCACGTGCCAGTGCGTCGTGCCGGAATCGAACCACACGTCGAGCGTGTCGGTCAGCTTGTCGTAATGCGCCGCATCGTCGCCCAGCAGTTCGGCCGGATCGAGGTTGAACCAGGCGTCGACCCCTTCGCGCTCGACGCGCAGCGCCACCTGCTCCATCAGGTCCGGCGTGTCGGGGTGCAGCTGGCCGGTTTCCTTGTGCAGGAAGAACGGAATCGGGACCCCCCAGTTGCGCTGGCGCGAAATGCACCAGTCCGGGCGTTTGGCGATCATCGCCGCCAGACGTTCCTTGCCCCAGTCGGGGTAGAAAGCGGTCGCTTCGACCGCCGCCGCCGCGCATTCACGCAGCGTGTAGGACTCCGGCTGGCGGATGTCCATGCCGACGAAGAACTGCGCCGTGGCGCGGTAGATGACGGGCGTCTTGTGGCGCCAGCAGTGCATGTAGCTGTGCGTGATCTGTTCGTGCGACAGCAGCGCACCCGCCTTGGAGATCGTGTCGATGATGACCGGATTGGCTTTCCAGATGTGCATGCCGCCGAACAGCGGCAGGGCATCGATATAGACGCCGTTGGCCTGCACCGGGCCGAACACCTCGTTGGTCGCCAGACCGTGCGCCGTCCAGGTCTGGAAGTCTTCGACACCGTAGGCCGGCGCGCAATGCACGATGCCGGTACCCGCGTCGAGCCCGACGTAGCTGGCAGTCAGCACCGGCACGTCGCGCACGTAGAACGGATGCTGGAACAGCAGATCCGCCAGTGCAGTGCCCGGCGCGATGGCGACCACCTCGCCTTCGAGCTTGAAGCGCGCCAGACAGCTGTCGACCAGATCGCGGGCGACGATCACGTGGCCGTTCGGCGTCCGCACCAGTGCATAGGTGTGCTCGCCATTCACGTTCAGCGCCTGATTGGCCGGAATCGTCCACGGCGTGGTGGTCCAGATCACGGCCTGCACCTTGCCCGCCGGCAGGGCATCGAGTCCGAACGCATCCGCCAGCATCTGACGGCAGGCATCAGCGATCTGGAACCCCACATCGACCGCAGGGCTGCCCTTGTCCTGGTATTCGACTTCGGCTTCGGCCAGTGCCGAGCCGCAGTCGAAACACCAGTTCACCGGCTTCAGGCCACGGTACACCCAGCCCTTCTTGACCATTTCCTTCAGCGCGCGGATTTCGCCCGCCTCGTTCTGGAAATCCATCGTACGGTAGGGCCGATCCCAGTCGGCGAGCACGCCAAGCCGGATAAAGCCCTTCTTCTGCAGTTCGACCTGCTCGGCGGCATAGGCACGCGCCAGCTTGCGCACCTCGGCCGGCGGCAACGACTTGCCGTGCTTCTTTTCGATCTGGTGTTCGATCGGCAAACCGTGGCAGTCCCAGCCCGGAATGTAGGACGCGTCGAAGCCGTGCAGCGTCATCGAGCGGACGATGATGTCCTTCAGGATCTTGTTGACCGCATGGCCGAGGTGGATGTCGCCGTTTGCGTACGGCGGGCCGTCGTGCAGCACGAACTGTGGCCGGCCGGCCGACTGCTTGCGGATGCGCTGATACAGCTTGCTGTCCTGCCACTGCTTCACCCAGCCAGGCTCGCGTTTCGGCAGGTCGCCGCGCATCGGGAACGGCGTGTCGGGGAGGTTCAGCGTCGAGCGGTAGTCAGCCATGTTCAGCCTTCAGAGAGTATGTAAAGCAAACCAGTGGCGGATATCGGCCACGTCCTTCGCGATTGCCTCGCGCAGTGCATCCAGTCCTTCGTAGCGCATCTCGTCACGCATCTTGTGCCGGAATCGCACCGACACGCGACGGTCGTACAGGTCGACCGTGCGGTCCAGCAGGTGGACCTCGCAGGTCGGCCGCAAGCCGTCGGCAATGGTCGGCCGCACGCCCACGCTGGCCGCACCCTGCGCACCCAGCAGACCGCCGCCGGTGACGGTGACCGCGAATATCCCGGACAGCGGCAGCGAACGCTGCCTGATCTGCACATTCGCGGTCGGAAACCCGAGTTGGCGACCGATCTTCTGCCCGTGCTCGACGCGCCCGCTGATTTCATAAGGGCGTCCGAGCAGTGCTTCGGCACGCGCCAGATCACCTTGTTCCAGCGCCCCGCGCACGGCGGAACTGGACGCCCGCTCGCCATCGACCGATATCGTGGCCATGGTCGCAAGTGAAAAACCGTGCTGCTCGCCGGCCGAGCGCAAGCGCTCGAAGTCACCTTCCCGACCCCGCCCGAAGCGGAAATCGTCGCCGATGATCAGGTGACGCACGCCAAGACCGCGCACCAGCAGGTCGTCGATGAAAGCCTGCGCGCTCAGCGCCGCAAAACGCGCATTGAAGCGGCACACGTACACCCTGTCCACCCCTGCGTCGGCAAACAGCTCGAGCTTCTCGCGCAGGCTGGTGAGCCGGGTCGGCCGTCGCTCGTGCGTGAAGAACTCGCGCGGATGCGGCTCGAAGGTCATCACGGCTGCCGGCAGGCAGTCTTCGCGAGCACGCGTGACGAGTTGTGCGAGCAGGGCCTGATGGCCCCGATGCACGCCATCGAAATTACCGATGGTCAGGACGACCGGCGCATCGGCCGCAGAAGGGATTGCGCGAAAGACCTGCACGGATTGAAAAGCGCCCGAAAAATCGCGCGATTATAACTTGGCGCTTGTTGGTGCCGGGAGGGGGACTCGAACCCCCACACCTTGCGGCGGCGGATTTTGAATCCGCTGCGTCTACCGATTCCGCCATCCCGGCAGGGAAGAGCGGCGGATTATGCGTGTCGGGCCGGTCGCTGCGCAAGCCTGACGGACGCTACAATTGCGGGCTTTGCCTTTCAGGCCGACCTTGTGCCGCGTTCCGTGCTTACCCTGTCCGACTTCGATTACGACCTGCCCGACGAGCTGATCGCCCAGGCTCCGCTGCCCGAGCGCAGCGCCGGTCGCCTGCTGGTCGTCGGGCCGGCGTCGCTGACCGACAGCAGCATCCGCGCGCTACCCCAGTGTCTGGAGCCGGGTGACCTGCTGGTATTCAACGACACCCGCGTGATGCATGCCCGGCTGTACGGAACAAAGGGCAGCGGCGGCCGCATCGAAGTGCTGATCGAACGACTGACCGGCGAGCACGAGGCGCTGGCGCAGGTCCGCGCCAGCAAGACGCCGCGTGCCGGCAGCCGCCTGCGCATGGAAGACGCCTTCGATTTCGAGGTGCTCGGACGCGACGGCGAATTCTTCCGCCTGCGCAGCCTGGGAGAGACACCGCTGACCGCACTGCTGGAACGCCATGGTCGACTGCCGTTGCCGCCCTACATCGATCGCGCGGCCGCCGATGCGGACGAACAGCGCTATCAGACAGTCTATGCACGGGAAACCGGTTCAGTCGCCGCACCCACTGCCGGCCTGCATTTCGACGATGAACTGCTCGGTGCGGTCGCCGCACGCGGAGTGCGGCGTGCCCATGTCACGCTGCACGTCGGCGCCGGGACCTTCCAGCCGGTGCGCACCAACAATCTGGCGGAACACCGCATGCACAGCGAACAGTTCCAGTTGTCGGCCGACACGGCGCAGGCCATCGCCGACACGAAATCGTCAGGCGGACGCGTGATCGCGGTTGGCACCACCAGCCTGCGCTGCCTCGAATCGGCAGCCGCCGTCTGCGCGCCCGGCCCGCTCGCCGCCTGCCGAGGGGATACCCGGCTGTTCATCACGCCGGGTTACGATTTCCGGGTGATCGATGGACTGCTGACCAATTTCCACCTGCCGAAGTCGACCTTGCTGATGCTGGTGTCGGCGCTGGCCGGGCGGCAGCGCATCCGCGCCGCGTATGCGCATGCGGTGGCGCAGCGCTACCGCTTCTTCAGCTACGGTGACGCGATGTTCATTCCGGCGCGCATGAAGGACCACGATGAAGTTTGATCTGCTCGCGCGCGACGGCCTCGCCCGGCGTGGCCGCCTGACCCTTGCCCACGGCACGGTCGACACACCCGTGTTCATGCCGGTCGGCACCTACGGCACGGTCAAGGGCATGGACCCGGCGGAACTGAAGGACATGGGCGCGAAAATCGTGCTCGGCAACACCTTCCACCTGTGGCTGCGACCGGGCACCGAGGTCATCCGCAAACATGGCGGGCTGCACCGCTTCATGGGCTGGGACCGGCCGATACTGACCGATTCGGGCGGCTTCCAGGTGTTTTCGCTCGACGCACTGCGCAAGATCAGCGAAGACGGCGTTCGCTTCTCCAGTCCGATCAACGGCGACAAGCTGCTGCTGACGCCGGAAGAATCGATGCGCATCCAGCACGACCTGAATTCCGACGTGGTGATGATCTTCGACGAATGCACGCCCTACCCGGCCGACCTGGAGCAGGCGGCGACGTCGATGCGGCTCAGCCTGCGCTGGGCGCAGCGATCGCGCGACGCGCACGACGCGCTGGGCAACGACAACGCACTGTTCGGCATCGTCCAGGGCGGCATGCATGAATCACTGCGCGACGAGTCGCTTGCCGCGCTGACCGGCATCGGCTTCGACGGCTACGCCATCGGCGGCCTGTCGGTCGGCGAACCCAAGGACGACATGCAGCGCATCCTCGCGCACACGGCGCCGAAACTGCCCGAGCATGCACCGCACTACCTGATGGGCGTGGGCACGCCAGAAGACCTGATCAATGCGATTGCGCACGGCATCGACATGTTCGACTGCGTCATGCCCACCCGCAATGCCCGCAACGGCTGGCTGTTTACCCGCTACGGCGACATCAAGCTTAAGAACGCGCGCTACAAGGACGATACCGGCCCGGTCGACCCGTCCTGCGAGTGCCACACGTGCGCGCACTACACACGTGCCTACCTGCACCACCTGCACCGCTGCAACGAAATGCTGGGCGCACGGCTGAATACACTGCACAACCTGCACTTCTACCAGCAATTCACGCGCGAGGCGCGCGAGGCAATCGAAACCGGCCGTTACGCGCCCTGGTCGGCCGCCTTCCTCGCCGACCGGCAGCGCGGAGTGTGAGCAAATCTGTCGGCCGGGGACGGCCCGGGCCCGGCTGATATACTCGCGCGCTTTACCAATCGCGCAAACGGAGTTCAACGTGTTCATTTCCCCCGCTTACGCTCAGGCCGCAGGCGCTGCCGATCCCACCGGTGGCCTGATGGGACTGCTGCCCATCCTGCTGATGTTCGTCCTCCTGTGGTTCCTGATGATCCGCCCGCAAATGAAGCGCGCGAAGGAACACAAGGCGCTGATCGAAGCGCTGACCAAGGGCGACGAAGTGGTGACCCAGGGCGGCATGGCCGGCCGCATCACCAAGGTCGGTGACAACTTCATCAGCGTCGAGCTGGCGCCGAACGTCGAAGTCGCCGTGCAGCGGCAGGCGATCGCCACGGTGCTGCCCAAGGGCACGCTGAAGGCACTCTGATTCCGCGCTGATCCGTCCGGCTGCGGCCGGCGGCAGTACCGCCGGCCTTCCACTCCTCATTCAGACTCCGCAATGAACCGCTATCCGATCTGGAAAAACGCGCTGGTGATCGTGGCGCTGATACTTGGCCTGATCTACACCCTGCCGAACTTCTTCGGCGAGGCGCCGGCCGTGCAGGTATCGACCGCACGCACCGGCGTGCAGATCGACGCTGCCCTGATGACGCAGGTCGAATCGACGCTGAAGGACGCCGCCATCGCACACACGGGCCTGACGCTCGACACCACCGGCGTGCGCGTGCGCCTCGCCGATACCGATACACAGCTCAAGACGCGCGACGTGCTTGAAAAGGCACTCAACCCGGATCCGGTTGATGGCAAGTACGTGGTGGCGCTCAACCTGCTGTCGAAGTCACCGGACTGGTTGCGTTCGTTCGGCGCACTGCCGATGTATCTCGGCCTCGACCTGCGCGGTGGCGTGCACTTCCTGCTGCAGGTCGACATGCAGGGCGCAACCATCAAGCGGCTCGATTCGATGGCATCCGACCTGCGCACCCAGCTGCGGGAAATGAACATCCGCCACGGCGGCATTTCGCGCGAAGGCAGCACCATCGTTCTGCGTTTCCGTGACGCGGCCGGTCGCGATGCCGCGCGCAGCGCAGCCGAGAAGGCGCTGCCCGAAATGGTATGGACGCAGGGGCAATCAGGTGCCGACTACCTGTACACAGGGCGCATGAGCGAACTGGCCGAGACAGATCTGCGCGAATCGGCCATCAAGCAGAACATCCTGACCCTGCAGAAGCGCGTAAACGAACTGGGGGTAGCCGAACCCATCATCCAGCAGCAGGGTGCCGACCGCATCGTCGTGCAGTTGCCCGGCGTGCAGGACGTGGCCAAGGCGAAAGACCTGATCGGCCGCACCGCCACGCTGGAGGTTCGCCTGGTCGATCAGGAAGCGATGACCAGCGGCAATATGGAAGGGCTCGAGGTCTATCCGGAGAACTCGCGCAGCGGCGGTGTTTCGAATGTGCCGGTGAAGAAGCAGGTCATCCTTACCGGCGAGCGCTTCGAAACCGCCCAGGCCTCGTTCGACGATTCGAACCGCCCAGCCGTAGCGGTGAAGCTCGACGCCACCGGCGGCCGCATCATGCGCACGGTCACGCGCGAAAACCTGAAGAAGCTGATGGTCATCCTGCTGTTCGAAAAAGGCCGCGGCGAGGCGATTTCGGTCGCCACCATCCAGGGCGAATTCGGCGACCGCTTCCAGATCACCGGCCAGTTCTCGCCGCAGGAAACGAACACGCTGGCCATCCTGATCCGCTCGGGCGCGCTGGCGGCACCGATGGAAATCATCGAAGAACGGGTCATCGGCCCCTCGCTCGGCGCCGAGAACATCGAAAAGGGTTTCGATTCGACGCTGTGGGGCTTCGTGGCGATCGCCGTTTTCATGATCTTCTATTACGCGGTGTTCGGCTTCATCTCGACCACGGCGCTGGCGGCCAACCTGCTGTTCCTGATTGCGCTGCTGTCGCTGCTGCAGGCCACGCTGACGCTGCCGGGCATCGCCGCCATCGCGCTGACGCTCGGCATGGCGATCGACGCCAACGTGCTGATCAACGAGCGCATCCGCGAAGAGCTGCGCAACGGTGTCACGCCGCAGGCGGCGATTTCCGCCGGCTACGAACGCGCGTGGGCAACCATTCTTGATTCGAACATCACGACGCTTATCGCCGGCATCGCGCTGCTCGTGTTCGGGTCAGGACCGGTGCGCGGCTTTGCCGTCGTGCACTGCCTGGGCATCCTGACTTCGATGTTCAGCGCCGTGGTGGTGTCACGCGCTATCGTCAACATGGTGTACGGACGCGCCCGCAAGCTCGAAAAAGTGTCGATCGGCACCGTGTGGAAACCGGGCGCCAACCTCTGAGCCGCCACCAAGGAAATCTGAACAGTCATGGAATTCTTCCGCATCCGGCGCGACATCCCCTTTATGCGCAAGGCGCTGGTGTTCAACGTCATTTCGTTCGTCACCTTCCTGCTGGCCGTGTTCTTCCTGACCACGCGCGGTCTGCATCTGTCGGTGGAATTCACCGGCGGGACGCTGATGGAAATTTCATACAGCGAGGCGGCCGACCTGCAGGGCGTGCGCAAGGCGCTGACCGACAGTGGCTTCAGCGAACCGCAGGTACAGAACTTCGGCACCGCACGTGATGTGCTGATCCGGCTGCCGCTGGTCAAGGACGTCGATTCCGCCAAGGTGAGCCAGCAGGTGATCGCCACGCTCAGCGCAGGCGACGGTCCGAAGCCCGAACTGCGGCGCGTCGAATACGTCGGCCCGCAGATCGGCAAGGAACTGGCTGAAGACGGCGCGCTGGCACTGATGTTCGTCATCTGCGGCATCATGGCCTACTTGGCCATGCGCTTCGAATGGCGCTATGCGGTGTCGGCCATCATCGCCAACCTGCACGACGTGGTGATCATCCTCGGCTTCTTCGCTGCCTTCCAGTGGGAATTCTCGCTTCCGGTGCTGGCGGCGGTGCTGGCGGTGCTGGGTTACTCGGTGAACGAATCGGTCGTGGTGTTCGACCGCGTACGCGAAGTGTTCCGCAATGCGCGCAAACGCACGCTGACCGTGCCCGAAGTGATGGACAACGCGATCACCAGCACGATCTCGCGCACCATCATCACGCACGGTTCAACCCAGATGATGGTGCTGTCGATGCTGCTGTTCGGCGGCGAGGCGCTGCACTACTTCGCGGTGGCGCTGACCATCGGCATCTGTTTCGGTATCTATTCGTCGGTGCTGGTCGCCTGCCCGCTGGCCATGTGGCTGGGTGTCAAGCGCGAACAACTGATCAAGCCGCCGAAGCGCAAGGAAGAAGCGGTCGTCTGAATCGCCTGGCGGCCGCGTGACCAACGCGGTCGGGGGCACGACCCGGTCTGCGTTCGAATACTGCTGCTCTGATTCGACCCGAGCATGTTGGGCATCGCTGCGCTCACCCCAACCTACGGAGGGGCCACGCAGGGCAGCGGCGCTTCGGGGGGTGTTCGCGTCGGGCATCACTGCACTGAGCCAGGCTGCGGGCGTCCGGCAGGTAGGTTGGGGTGAGCGCAGCGATGCCCAACGACCGACCCGAACCCGGGCGATTGCCCCAGGCCCTGCCGCGGCAGGTCTTGTCTGGCAGCAGCACCGCGTCGGTCGGGCTCCGACTTACCCCGCCGGATCGACCGCTCAGGGCTGTGCGAACACCTGCTTCACGCGCAAGGTCTGAGCGCTGTCGACCAGTGCGATCAGCCGATCGATGTTCGGGTGCTTTCCCGGATTGGCACGCGCGTCGACGGTGTGTTCGCCATACAGATCCAGACCCTGCTTCGATGCATCCGGCGTGATGGCACCATGCAGCTGGGCGAGGTGGTTGTACACCGCCAGCGACCCGGCCTGGCCGGGCTTGTTCTCGATGGTCGCGATCACTTCCCCGGCAGCATCGATCAATTGCAGCGCCGCCAGATGCGACACGCCGGGCAGGGTTTTAAGCGTTTCGGCAAAACTCATGATGCGTCCTCAGATGGCGGCAGCCAGACGGGCCGCGTCGCCGATGTAGCTGGCGGGCGTCATCGCCAGCAAGCGTTCGCGCTCCGCCGCCGGAATGTCGAGACCACTGATGAAGGCCTGCAGCGCCTCGCGCGTGATGCCGCGGCCGCGCGTCAGTTCCTTCAGCTGTTCGTACGGATTGGGCACACCGTAACGGCGCATCACGGTCTGCACCGGCTCGGCCAGCACCTCCCAGCAGGCGTCGAGATCGGCCGCCAGCGTATCCGGTTCGGCCACCAGCTTGCCCAGCCCGCGCGACAGCGAATCCAGCGCCAGCACGGTGTAGCCGAAGGCCACGCCCATATTGCGCAGCACGGTCGAATCGGTCAGATCACGCTGCATGCGCGACACCGGCAGTTTGTCCGACAGGTGACGCAATAGCGCATTGGCCAGCCCCAGATTGCCTTCGGCGTTCTCGAAGTCGATCGGATTAACCTTGTGCGGCATGGTCGAACTGCCGATTTCACCGGCCTTCAGTTTCTGGCGGAAGTAGCCGAGCGAGATGTACATCCAGAAGTCGCGCGCCGCATCGAGCAGGATGGTATTGGCGCGCGACATGGCGTCGAACAGTTCGGCCATCGCGTCATGCGGTTCGATCTGGATCGTGTAGGGGTTGAATTCCAGCCCGAACGATTCGATGAACACGCGGTTGAACTGCGACCAGTCGACGTCCGGATAGGCCGACAGGTGGGCGTTGTAATTGCCGACTGCGCCATTGAACTTGGCGGTCAGGCTGACCGCGGCGACGCGCGCACGGGCGCGCATCAGGCGCGCGGCGATGTTCGCCATTTCCTTGCCCAGCGTGGTCGGGCTGGCCGGCTGGCCGTGCGTGCGCGACAGCATCGGCAATGCGGCGAACTCATGCGCCATGGCACGCAGCAATGCGATCACGCCATCGAGCGCCGGCAGCAGCGTGTCGGTGCGCGCCTCGTTGAGCATCAGCGCGTGCGAAACGTTGTTGATGTCTTCCGATGTGCAGGCGAAGTGGATGAACTCGGATACACCGGTCACTTCGGCGTTGTTCGCCAGCCGGTCCTTCAGCCAGTACTCCATCGCCTTCACGTCGTGATTGGTACGCGCCTCGATCGCCTTGATCGCGGCGGCATCCTCGACGCTGAACTCGCGGACGACGGCATCAAGCTCGTCAAGCGTCGCCTGCGAGAAGGCGGCCACCTCGCCGATCTGCACATCCGCGGCCAATGCGCGCAACCATGCGATCTCGACGCGTACGCGGTTGCGGATCAGGCCGAACTCGCTGAAATGACCTCGCAAGGGATCGAGTTTGGCGGCGTAACGACCGTCCAGCGGCGACAGCGCGGTGAGGGTGTGGGCACTCATGAAGGACCTGCAGGAAGGAAGGGATGGAAGGCCACGAAGCGGTTCAGCCCCGGGCAGCGCGGCGCGAATTTTATCATGCACCGCATGATGGCCCCGCCTTGCGGGAACGGCCCGGACGCTATACTCGGGTGCTCTTCCATCGGTGCTGTCCATGAAACTCGTCGGTTCCTACACCAGCCCTTACGTACGCAAGGCGCGCGTGGTGCTTGCAGAAAAGAAGATCGACTGCGAATTCGTGCTCGATTCGCCCTGGCTCGAAGGCACGGGCGTCCCGGATGTGAACCCGCTGGGCAAGATTCCGGTGCTGGTGCTCGATGACGACACCTGCCTGTTCGATTCGCGCGTGATCGTCGAGTACCTCGACGGCGTGGCGCCGAACAACAAGCTGCTGCCGTCCACCGCGCGCGAACGTGCGCTGGTCAAGCGCTGGGAAGCACTGGCCGACGGCATGACCGATGCGGCGGTGGCGATCGTGCTGGAAGTGCGCCGCATGGTCAGCGAACAGAACGCAAGCTGGATTTCGCGCCAGCGCAGCAAGATCGATCGTGCGCTGAACACGCTGGCGGCAGATCTGGGCGATGGCGCGTGGTGCCACGGCAACAGCATTTCGCTGGCCGACATCGCGGTGGGTTCGGCGCTCGGCTATCTGGACTTCCGATTTCCGGAGCTGGACTGGCGCGAGCGGCACGCCAACCTCGCCAAGCTGCAGGACAAGCTGATGCAGCGCCCGTCACTCGCCGAAACCGTTCCGGTCGAATAAGGCAGAGGCAAAGGCAAGCGCCAAGCAGGCCGGTACGAACCGCTCAGGCCGCTTTGCCGGCCGCGGTGATGACGCCACCGCCCAGACAGACCCGGCTTTCGTAGACCACCACACTCTGGCCGGGCGTCACCGCCCACTGCGCTTCGGCGAACGCGATTTCGCAGCGCGAATCATCGACCGCATCGATGCTGCATGGCGCATCTGCCTGCCGGTAACGGGTCTTTGCCGCATACACCCAGTGCGTGTGCGGCAGCTCGCCCGACACCCATGACAGGTCGCCCGCCACCAGCCGCTCCGACAGCAATGCTGGATGGTCGTGGCCGCGCACCACGTACAGCACGTTGCTCGCCATGTCCTTGCGCACCGCGTACCACGCGTCGTGTTCGCCGGCGTCGTCCGCCATGCCCTTGAGCCCGCCGATACCCAGCCCCTTGCGCTGACCGATGGTGTGATACATCAGGCCTTCATGGCGGCCGAGCACGCGGTCGGTATCAAGATCGCGGATGTCGCCCGGCGTGACCGGCAGGTAACGCTGCAGGAATTCGCGGAACGGTCGCTCGCCGACGAAACAGATGCCGGTCGAATCCTTCTTGCCGGCATTGGCCAGCCCGGCATCGGCCGCGATGCGGCGGACCTCGCGCTTGGGCAGGTGACCCACAGGAAACAGCGTATGCGATAGCTGCGCCTGATTCAGCCGGTGCAGGAAATAGCTCTGGTCCTTGTTGCCGTCCTCGCCCTTGAGCAGCTGGAAGCGGCCCTGGAACTCGCGCACCTGCGCATAGTGGCCGGTGGCGATGCGCTTTGCCCCGAGCTGCATCGCGTGATCGAGAAAGGCGCTGAACTTGATTTCGGCGTTGCACAGCACGTCGGGGTTGGGGGTGCGGCCGGCCTCGTATTCGCGCAGGAAGCTCGAAAAAACGCGGTCCTTGTACTCGGCCGAAAAATTGACCACTTCGAGGTCCATGCCGATCACGTCCGCCGCCGACACGGCGTCGATCAGATCCTGCCGGGTCGAGCAGTATTCGTCGGTGTCGTCGTCCTCCCAGTTCTTCATGAACAGGCCGACCACCTTGTAGCCGGCGCGCTTGAGCAGCAGTGCCGACACCGACGAATCGACGCCGCCCGACATGCCCACGACCACGGTTTCACCCGGTTCGGCCGCTGTTTCAGCGCCGTGCATTCCAGTCATCCGGATACCCCCCATTCTTCCAGTGTTCCATGTCCATCACGACCGGCGGTTCGCCGTGGTCGCGAAACCAGGTATCGACCGCGTAACGACGGCCGCTTTCGGTGTCTTCGATCACCGCGGTGAAGTGCTGCATGATGACCCAGCTGGTGCGCTGCTCGATCTCCAGCACCCGATGGTGACGCAGGGCGCCCGCTTCCTGCAGCTGTTCGAGCATGACGGTGGTGGTGTGCGCGTGGTCGATGCAGTCCATGCGCCCGTCGGCGCCCAGATCAAGGTAGTCGCCGGCGCGGTCGGCGCCGATCGGCGACTGCTCACCGGCCCAGCGGTACATGCGCGCGATCACCCACTCGAGTTGCTCGCGTTCGCTGGCGGCATCGCTTGCCTTGAGCATCTCACCCACCAGCACGGCGCGCTGCTCGGGCACGAGGCTGACCGTCTGCACGACGAGGCACCCGTAGTTGAAACAGATGTCGAGTTCGAGGTCCTGCGCCATGGCCGGCGTCGCATGAACCTGCAGCGCACTGCACAGCACCACCCCCGCCAGCAATCGCCGCATCAGGAAAAGTGCCGCACGACCGCCAGCGGCAGGCGCACGTCAGCCAGCCAGTCCTGCACGCACGCCCACACCAGCGGGCTGCGATGGCGCTCGCGACTGGCTTCGATCTCTTCGGGCGTCATCCAGAAGGCACGCACGATGCCGTCGTCCAGCGCGCGGCCGGCGATCTGCTCGCCGCTTTCGCCGGAAAACGCAAAGCGCAGGTAGGTGACTTCGCCGTCAGGCCGGCGCCACTGATAGACGCCGACCAGCGCCTGCGGCACGAAAGGATGGGCTGTTTCCTCCATCGCCTCGCGGGCGCACGCCTCGACCAGCGACTCGCCCTCTTCCAGATGGCCGGCCGGCTGGTTCAGCATCAGCCCCTTCGACGTTTCCTCTTCCACCATCAGGAAGCGGCCCCGGTACTCCATCAGGGCGGCCACCGTGACGTTGGGCTTCCATATGCGTTCACTCATCCGCTGATTTTAACGCGTGCGGCTGCGATGACCGTCGCCGCACTGCGCGCATCAGCTAAAATCGCGCGCTTATCGCAATCCACTGGAGTGTTTCTCATGTCGATGGCCGACCGCGACGGTTTTATCTGGTACGACGGCAAGCTGGTGCCCTGGCGCGAGGCCACCACGCACGTACTGACCCACTCGCTGCACTACGGTCTGGCCGTCTTCGAGGGTGTACGCGCCTACCACACCGAAATCGGTACCGCGATCTACCGCCTGAAGGAACACACTGACCGGCTGTTCAACTCGGCGCACATCTACATGATGAAGATGCCGTACAGCCGCGAGGAAATCATGGAAGCGCAGCTTGAAGTGGTGCGCGCCAACAAACTGGAATCCTGCTACATCCGGCCGATCGCCTTCTTCGGCTCGGAAAAGATGGGGATTTCGACGCGCGGCGCCTCGGTGCATGTGTCGATCGCCGCCTGGCCCTGGGGCGCCTACCTGGGCGAGGACGGCCTGAAGAAGGGCATCCGGGTCAAGACCTCGTCCTTCTCGCGCCACCACGTCAATGTGTCGATGTGCCGCGCCAAGTACTCGGGCACCTACGCCAATTCCATCCTCGCCAACATGGAAGCGACCGACCTGGGCTACGACGAGGCGCTGCTTCTCGACGTCGATGGCTTCGTCGCCGAAGGTGCGGGCGAAAACCTGTTCGTTGTGAAGGACAACAAGATCTACGAACCGGAAATCGCCTCGGCGCTGGTCGGCATCACGCGCGCATCGGTGATCGAGATCGCCGCCGAATTCGGCTATCAGGTGGTGTCGAAGCGGCTGACGCGCGACGACATCTACACTGCCGACGAGGCCTTCTTCACCGGCACCGCGGCCGAAGTGACGCCGATCCGCGAGCTCGACAATCGCGTCATCGGCAGCGGCACGCGCGGCCCGGTCACCGAAAAGCTGCAGGCGCGCTTCTTCGACATCGTCAATGGCCGCGCCCCCGAGTACCACCGCTGGCTGACCAAGATCTGAACCCGGAGC
The DNA here is from genome assembly GCF_024580145.1 of Methyloversatilis sp. XJ19-49. Taxonomy (GTDB): domain Bacteria; phylum Pseudomonadota; class Gammaproteobacteria; order Burkholderiales; family Rhodocyclaceae; genus Methyloversatilis. Next base: position 194,037 of record NZ_JANINI010000003.1, on the reverse strand, counting down.
CCATCTGCCATGAACCAAGCCGTGAGTGATTCCAGCCGAGACCGCGCACGCGACGTCGAAGTCGGCGCGACCGACCTGCCGCTGCACTGTCCGCTGCCCGGCGCGCCGCTGTGGGCGCGTCATCCGCGTGTGTTCCTCGACGTGACCAAGACCGGCGAGGCCACCTGCCCGTACTGCGGTACGCGCTACCGCTACAACGGCCCGGCGCCTGCCGGCCACTGAGCCCACTGTCCATGGAAATGCCCCGCAAGGCCTTTTTCGCGACGCCTCAGGAAGCCGAAGCGGCCTTTTACGAAGCACGCGCGCGGGGCGATATCGAAGCCATGATGTCGGTGTGGGGTGACGAGGACGACATCATCTGCGCGCTGGCCGGCTGCCCGCGTGCCAGCGGCTACGAAGAAGTCCGCGATGCCTGGCGGCGCGTGTTCGCCGGTACCCGGGTCGATGTACGGGTGATCAACGCACAGATCATGCAGGGTGTGCTGCAGTCCATCCACAGCCTGAACGAACAGTGCAGCGCCGCTGGTGACCGCGCGTCGCGTCCGCTGCTCATCGTGACCAACGTCTATCTGCGCGGTCCGCTGGGCTGGCACATGGTGTTGCATCACGCTTCCGCCGCCCCGGCTGCACAGGAGACGGCGGGCCCGCCGAAGATACTTCACTGAGTCCCTTACTGAGCACTTCGCCAGGCCCCGCGCCGAGTTCTTCACCGGGCATGTCGCCGCCCCGCTTTCACCCTGCACGCTGGCTGCCCGGCGGCCACGCGCAGACCATCTGGCCGCGCTTCATCCTGCCGCCGCTGCCAGCACTGGCACGCGAGCGCGTCGATACGCCCGACGGCGACTTCATCGATCTGGACTGGTTGCCGCTGCGCGCGCAGCAGCCTCTGGTGATGCTGCTGCACGGGCTGGAAGGCAGCTCGGAAAGCCATTACGCGCGGGCGCTGTTGGGTGCTGTCGACGCGCGCGGCTGGAACGGGGTGGTGGTGCATGCGCGCGGCTGTTCCGGCGAACCGAACCGGCTGGTGCGCGCCTATCACTCGGGTGACAGCGCGGAGCTGGACTGGCTGCTGCCGCGTGTCGTGCCGCGCATGAACGGTCAGCCGGTGCATGCGGTCGGCGTTTCGCTCGGCGGCAATGTGCTGTGCAAGTGGCTGGGCGAGCAGGGCCACGCCGCATCGCGCTGGCTGCGCAGCGCGGCGTCGGTCTGTGCACCGGTCGATCTGGGTGCTGCCGGACGGGCGCTCGACCAGGGTTTCAATCGCGTCTACACGCAGTATTTCCTGCGCACGATGAAGCCGCGTGCCCTGCACAAGGCGGCCTTGTTTCCGGGCGTGCTGGATGCCGCGGCGATCGCCGCCAGCGCGTCAATCAAGGCGTTTGACGACGCCGTCACCTCGCAACTTCATGGATTCAGGGATGCCGACGACTACTGGACACGCTGCTCGGCGCGCCCGCTGCTGCGCGAGGTGCGCGTGCCGCTTCTGCTGCTGCAGGCGCTGAACGACCCGATGGTGCCCGACTGGTCGCTGGCCACGCCGCAGATGCTGTCGTCCGACGTACTGCCCGAATACACCGCGCAGGGTGGCCACGTCGGCTATGTGAGCGGTGCGCCGACAGGTCATCTCGACTGGCTGCCGCAACGGCTGCTGCACTTCTTCGAGCACGGGCGCTGACCGGATCCGTTGCGGCGCCCGCCGTGGAAGGCGCCTACGAAAGCTCGACCGCTCCGCGCCTTTCCCCGCTGACGCGCGACCCGCCTGCCATGCTCAGCGCCACGGCCTCCGCCACCTCGATGCCGTCGATCGCTGCCGACAGGATGCCGCCGGCGTAGCTTGCGCCTTCGCCGGCCGGATACAGCCCGACTGTGTTCAGACTCTGGTAGCTCACCGGATCACGCTTGATGCGGATCGGCGAGGACGTGCGCGTCTCCACGCCGGTCAGCACCGCGTCATGCATCGCGAAACCCTTGATCTGCCGGTCGAACGCCGGCAGTGCCTCGCGGATGGCCGTGATCGCGTAGGCAGGCAACGCCGTATCGAGTTCGCCCAGCCGGACACCCGGCGTATAGGACGGCGTGACCACACCGAGCTGCGTGGACGGCCGCGCGGCGATGAAATCGCCGACAAGCTGACCCGGCGCACTGTAGTCGCCGCCTCCCAGTTCGAAGGCGCGCGATTCCCACCGGCGCTGGAACGCAATGCCGGCCAGCGGGTGACCTGGATAGTCCTCCGGCGAAATGCCGACCACGATGCCGGCATTGGCATTGCGCTCGTTGCGGGAATACTGGCTCATGCCGTTGGTCACGACACGGCCCGGCTCCGAGGTGGCCGCGACCACGGTGCCGCCCGGACACATGCAGAAGCTGTACACCGAACGGCCGTTGGATGCGTGGTGCACCAGCTTGTAGTCGGCCGCGCCCAGCAGTGCGTGACCGGCGTAGTCGCCGAAGCGGCAGCGGTCGATCAGCGCCTGCGGATGTTCGATGCGGAAGCCGACCGAGAACGGCTTCGCTTCCATATAGACACCGCGCTCGTAGAGCATTTCGAAGGTGTCGCGTGCGCTGTGGCCCACCGCCAGCACGACATGATCGGCAGCAATGACTTCACCGCCTGCCAGCATCACGCCGCGTACCTTGCGGTCTTCGATGATCAGATCCTCGACGCGCGACCTGAAGCGGATCTCGCCCCCCAGCGCCTCGATTTCCGCACGCATCTTCTCGACCATGCCGACCAGCCGGAAGGTGCCGATGTGCGGCTTGCTGACATACAGGATTTCTTCCGGCGCACCGGCCTTGACGAATTCCTTCAGCACCTTGCGCCCGTAGTGCTTCGGATCCTTGACCTGGCTGTACAGCTTGCCGTCGGAAAAGGTACCGGCCCCGCCCTCGCCGAACTGCACGTTCGACTCAGGATCCAGGACGTGCTTGCGCCACAGGCCCCAGGTGTCCTTCGTGCGCTCGCGCACGGCCTTGCCACGCTCCAGCACGATGGGGCGAAATCCCATCTGCGCAAGCACAAGCGCCGCCAGGATGCCACACGGCCCCATGCCGATGATGACCGGGCGCTGCGCCAGGCCGGCGGGTGCGCGGGCAACGAAACGGTAGTCCATGTCGGGTGTGGGATGTACGTGAGGAACGCCCTTCAGGCGCGCCAGTACGGCGGTTTCATCCGCCAGCTCGACGTCGAGCGAATAGATCAGGAAGATGTTCGAGCGCTTGCGCGCGTCGTAGCTGCGCTTGAATACCGTACAGGACAGCAGTTCGCCGGGGGCGATGCGCAGCCGTTCGAGTACGGCGGAACGCAACGCCTCGTCCGGGTGATCGAGGGGCAACTTGACTTCGGTTAATCGCAACATGCAGGACTGGGGCGGTGCCGCCGGGTTGTCTATCGTTCAACCCGCGAGTCTACCGTCAGGGCGACGGCAATACGCAGCATCGGTGGCAGACCGGCAACACCGGCGCGTCCGCCGGGACGCGCCGCACCGTGCCCCCGCGGCGTTCAACCGGTGATCTGCTTCAGCAACGCCGTCTTGGCGGCGGTGTAGTCGGCTTCGGTGATCAAACCGCCATCGAGCAGCGATTTCAGCTTGCCCAGCTTTGCTTCCGGCGTATCGGCCGCTGCCGGCGCCGAAGCCACCGAGGTTGCCGTTGCCGGCAATACCGAACCCCGCATCGCTTCGGTCATCACCTGCCCCATGCTCAGACCGGCGCCCAGGCTGGCGCCGATGCCGGCCAGCCCGCCTTCGTTCTGCGCCGCCATCGGAATGGCCGTGGCGGTCTGATACTGGGTGAAGGCGGCCAGATTGCCGGCCATGCCCATCGATACCCGGGTATCGAAGGCCTTCTGCAGCTCTTCCGGCAGCGACACGCTTTCAACCGCGAAATTGTCCAGCGCAACGCCATAGCGTTCGAACACTGGCGCCATCGCGCCCTTCATGCGTTCACCCAGCAGGCCGAAATTGGTCGCCATGTCGAGGAATGGCAGTTCCGACGCACCGAGCGTATTGCTCATCGCCGACACGATCAGGTTGCGCAGCTGCATCTCGAGATCATCGACCGTATAGATGTCGCGCGTGCCGCTGATTTCCGCGAAGAACTGCTTCGGGTCGGCCAGCCGGTAGGAGTACACGCCGAACGCGCGCAGCCTGACCATGCCGAAATCCTTGTCGCGCACCGTCACCGGTTGAGCCGTGCCCCACTTGCGGCCCAGTTGCAGGCGGGTGCTGAAGAAATAGACATCACTCTTGAAGGGCGATTCGAACAGCTTGTCCCAGTTCTGCAGATAGGTCAGCACCGGCAGCGTACTGGTCTTCAACACGTGGCGACCGGGACCGAGCACGTCGGCGATGCGCCCCTCGTTGACGAACAGTGCCGCCTGCGACTCGCGCACCGTCAGCTGCGCACCGTACTGAATTTCCGCATCCTGCATCGGATGCCGCCAGGCCAGCGTGCCATCGCCGTCCTCCTGCCACTGCAGTACGTCGATGAACTGTTTCTTGATGAAGTCGCCGATACCCATTTCACATCCTCTCAGGAAAGACCTGCCGTGCAGCCACCGCGTACTCTGGCGCCGCTCCCCCGGTACCGTAGCGCGTCCCGGGTCGTCGTATCAAGTTGCTGTTTCCATTTCCATTTGCGTTGATTCCGTCGAAATGTCGTCCGGCTCGCGCGCCGCCAGCCAGATTTCGATGCAGGCCCCGCAGTCGTCACGCCTGGCCGCCCGTATCCAACCGCCGTGCAGATTGACGATCTCGCGACAGATGGCGAGTCCGAGCCCGGTACCGCCTTCGGCGCCGCGCAGGCGCGCCGCCTGCTCGAACTGATCGAAGATGCGCTCGCGATCTTCTTCGGCGATGCCCGGTCCGTGATCGGACACGCGCAGCAGCACACCCGCCATACCTTCATGTTCATGCCGCTCGAGCGAAAGCAGCACCTCGGCAGACGGTGGCGAAAAGCGGATCGCATTGTCGAGCAGCGTGCGCAGCACCTGTGCCATTCGCTGCGCGTCGGCCTGCAGCGGAACCGGCGGGAACAATCCGGTCATCCGCATATGCACACCACGTTCGACCGCAACAGCCTGCATCTGCGCAATCGCCTCAGCCACCAGCGATTCCAGATCGCAGCTTGACGCGTTCAGCTTGATCGCGCCGCCTTCCAGGCGCGACAAGTCGAGCAGATCGTCGACCAGCGCAAGCAGGCGGTCACCGTGTTCGCGGATCACCTCGAAGCGCCGGCGCGTGACATCGGCCAGCGGCGGCCGGTCGCGCAACGCCAGACGGGAAAAGGCGAGGATGGCGTGAATGGGCGTGCGCAGTTCGTGCGACATGCTGGCCATGAAGCGGCTCTTGGCGCGATTGGCGGTTTCAGCCATGCGCCGCGCCGACATGCTGTCGGACAGCTGCTCTTCGATCAATTCGCTCAGACGGTCGCGATGCCGCTTCAGTTCGGTCTCGGCGCGCTGCCGGTCGCGGTCGCGAATGCCCGCCTGCAGAATCAGGCCGAACGTGCTGATCGCTGCCTGCACGCCGGTCCGGCACGCTTCGGGTAAAGCATGGGGGCGCTCGAGACCGACCAGCCCGACCAGACGCCGGTCACTCATGACCGCGAAGCACACCCGTTGCTTCGGCGGGTCATCGAACGCAGCCAAGGCGACAATGGCACCGGATTCCTGATCGCTGCGATCGGCGGTCAGGGCTTCATCGATCAGTTCGGGGTACGCGCCAAGCCAGTCGTTGTCGCGGCTGGCCAGCAGATTCACCTGCGGTTCGTGCCGTGGATCGTGCATGACTTCGGCGATGAAGCCGTCGCTTGCGCCGGCCAGGTCGAGCAGGATGTCCAGCATGGCGGCAAACAGCGCTTCACCCGACTCACCGCGGATGAAGCGCGCCTGCAGGCGCCCCAGCATGGCCAGTTGCTCGCGACTGCGCTCAAGCGCCTGTTCGCTGCGCTTGCGCTCGCTGATGTCGCGCGCAAAGCCCACCGTGCCCAGCAGTTCTCCGTTCTCGTCGAGCACCGGTGCCTTCCACACTTCAAGGCAGATCGATCCCGTACCGGATGCGACGAAGGACTCCGAGCAGCGCGGCAGGCGACTGTTCAGTACTTCGATATCGTCGGCCCGGTAGGCGTCGGCGCAGTCAGTCGGCCACAGGTCATGATCCTGCAGGCCACAGGCTTCGTCGGGATCGTTCAACCCGCCGGCGAGTGCGAGCGGCTTGTTGACCGCCAGAAAACGCAGGTCGCGATCCTTCAGCCACACCATGAACGGAAAATTGTCGAGCAGCGCGCGCTGATAGCGCATCGCGCGGTGCAGCTCGCGCTCCATGCGCCAGCGGTCGGTCATGTCCTGCACGATGCCGGCCAGCACCGGCGCATCGGTGCCGTAACCCCCTGCTGACGCCGCGCCGGCGGACTCGACACGACCTTCGAACAGCACGCGCCGTTCGCCGTCCGGGTGGCTGACGCAGAACTCGGTGCGGTAATGCGCTCCGGCCTGCGCAGCACGCCAGGCACGTTCGAGCGGCAGACGATCGTCTGCCGCGACATGGGCGAGAAGCTGTTCGAAGGACGCCAGCGCAGCGCCGTCGATGCCAAGTATCCGCCGCGCGCGGCCCGACCATTCGAACACACCGTGCGCGTATGACCAGTTGCCGGTGCGGCCGAGCGTGTGCGCCCGCTCCAGTTCGACGTGCAGCTGTTCAAGTTCCTGTCGCGCGGCATCAAGCCGCACACCGACCGCCCAGAGCACCAGACAGACGATCAGCACAGGTACCAGCAGCGGCGCCAGACCGAGGCGGGACAGGCGACCCGCGCCCGCCAGTCCGGTCGCACCGGCCAGTTCGGCCACCAGCAGACCGATCACCAGCGCGGCCAGCAAGTACGCCAGCCAGTGACGGGCAAGATGTCGGGCAGACTGCAGCGACAGGTTCATGAGCGGGAAAAAGGCCTTCAAGGCAGACGTTCTGACCCCTCTGAACGGCCGGCGACGCGGGTTCTTGAGTGCCGCAGACGATGTTTCGGGCGGCACACCGACGAACGGGTAGAATCCATGCCGGAAGTCCGCCGGGCAACCGCGGCGCGCAAGCGCGGAGGAAAGTCCGGGCCCCGCAGAGCAGGATGCCGGCTAACGGCCGGGCGCAGCAAGCCGCGCGAAAGCGCGGCCCAAGGCGACGGAAAGTGGAACAGAAAACATACCGCCGATGGCCGCAAGGATCAGGCAAGGTTGAAATGGTGCGCCTGCGGGCGGGCGGCAACGCCGGGTAAGAGCCCACCGCGTGCGCGGCAACGTGCACGGCACGCAAAACCCCATCCGGGGCAAGGCCAAATAGGGAAGCGATGACGCGGCTCGCGTCGCTTCCGGGTAGGCTGCTCGAGCGACGTGGCAACACGTCGCCCAGATGAATGGTTGCCAGTGCGTTCGCGCACAACAGAACCCGGCTTACAGGCGGACTTCCACTCCCTCCCGGCGCAATTCCCCTTTTTGCCCCCCCCCCGCATTCCACTCGCCTCCATCCGCTCGATTCCCTGCCCGGCCCCTGCTGTTCCCCACACCGGTTTGCATCGGCTGGCGCGGCATTCCGCTCCACTTCCGCCCCACTTCGCCCCACCGCAGTCTGGCCTGCACGCAGCTTCTCACCAAGCACATTCAATTCATTTTCTATCCCATTAAAAACAAAAGGTTTTTACCTGAAACAGCGTGAAAAATTCACGCTAAGTCATTGTTGCGACAACAGTTTTGCTTACATCCGTCTATTGACCCTGGCGCAGTCGAAAGCTAAAGTGGAGCAATATTGGATATATAGTGGATTGAAAGTGGGAATACGGTGAATCGCCGGCCAGGCTGCATTTCCGAACCATCCTGCAATCAGCTGTATATATCCACAGTATTCGATTCACTTTCTCGGGCATACGAATGTTCTACGGGACAACCCGGCTCACGATGGACGACAAGCACCGGCTTGTTGTCCCCGCTCGTCCGCGCAAGAAGCTGTTGGATCTGTGCGGCGGCGAGGTCGTGATGACGGCGCGTACCCGGGACTTCGTACTGCTCTATCCCGAGCCTGAATTCCTGGCGCTGATGAGCCGGCTCGAAGTCATGCCCGATCTCGACCAGGCCAGTGACGATTTCAAACGCAGCTTCACCGCCAATGCGCGCAACGAAACCATCGATCGCGCCGGCCGGCTTCTGCTGTGCAGCGACCTGCGCGAACGTGTCGGCCTGAACAAGAGCGTGATGCTGGTGGGCCGCGGCAACCGCTTCGAAATCTGGGATGAGGCGCGCTGGAACGAAGAGTCCCGGGCACGCGACGAGCGCGAACAGGCGGCGGAACTGCCACCCGACGTCGTCGGCAACTTCAGGTTCTGACATGGCGCACATCCCGGTACTGCTCACCGAAGCACTCGATGCGCTGGCGGTGCGCCCCGACGGCGTCTACGTCGACGGCACCTTCGGTCGTGGCGGCCACAGCCGCGGGCTGCTCGCCCGGCTGGGCGCGAACGGCCGGCTGATCGCGCTTGATCGCGACCCGAGCGCCATCGCAGCCGGGCAAGCCATTACCGATGAACGCTTCACGCTGGTGCATGCGCGCTTCGCCGAACTGGCCGACGTGCTGGACGAGCTCGACGTGACTGCGGTCGACGGCGTGCTGCTGGACATCGGCGTGTCGTCACCGCAGCTCGACGACGCGGAACGGGGCATGAGTTTCAGGCAGGACGCACCGCTGGACATGCGTATGGACACCAGCCGGGGCGAAACAGTGGCGCAGTGGTTGGCGCGGGCAGACGAAGCAGACATCAGGGAGGTCATCAGGGACTATGGCGAAGAACGGTTTGCTTCAGCGATTGCAAAGGCGATTGTTGCTGCTCGGAGCGAGCGGCCTGTCGACACCACAAACCAGCTTGCCCAGATCGTGGCGTCCGCTGTCCGTACGCGGGAGGCGGGCCAGCATCCGGCGACGCGGAGCTTTCAAGCTCTACGGATTTTCATCAATAAGGAGCTTGAAGAGCTTTCGCTAGTGCTGCCGCAGGCGCTGGCTGTGCTGAAGCCCGCCGGTCGGCTGGCGGTGATCTGCTTCCATTCGCTGGAAGACCGCATCGTCAAGCGCTTCATGGCCGATCAGGCCAATCCGCCGCAGCCCCCGCGCGGCCTGCCGCTGCGCGCCGACCAGCTGCCCCGGCCGACGATGACCCTGATCGCACGCATCCGCGCCGGCAGCGAAGAAGTGGCGGCCAACCCGCGCGCGCGCAGTGCCACGCTGCGCGTGGCCGAGAAGGTGGCCTGACATGCTGCGCCTTCATGTCGTTCTGATCCTGCTGCTGCTTGCCAGCGCCATTTCACTGGTGTCCGCGCAACATCGCTCGCGCAGCCTGCACACGCAGCTCGAACGCGAACACCAGCGCATGCGCATGCTGGAAACCGAGTGGGGGCAACTGCAGATCGAACAGGGCACGCTGGCTGCTCATGCGCGGATTTCCGATCTCGCCGAAACAAAGCTGAAGATGCATGCACCCGCCCGCAATCAGGTCATCGTGCTCGACAGCCCGGAGGCCGTGCAATGAAGCTCGCACACAACCCGCTGCTGGCCGAACTGCTGCCGGCCTGGCGTGCGCGCGCCATGCTCATCGTCATGATGGTGCTGTTCGGCGGTCTGTTCGTGCGCGCCTTCTGGCTGCAGGCGATCGACAATGACTTCTACCAGCGCAAGGGCGAGGAACGCTTCTCGAAGGTACTGCCGACGCCGGCGTCGCGCGGCCGTGTGCTCGACCGCAATGAACAGGTGCTGGCGATGAGCACCCAGGTGTCGGCGATCGTCGCCGAGGCGCGTCCGAGCCGCACCGAAGCAAAGGCCAGGGCGAATCCGCGCGACATCGGTGCGGAAAAGCTGTCGGCCGCACAGATCCGCCAGTTGGCCGACCTGCTCGACATGGACCATCGCGAGGTCGCGCGCAAGATTCCCGAGCAGCGCGGTCGCGGCTACCTGAAGCGTCAGGTCGCGCCCGACGTCGCCGAGCGCATCCTCGCCCTGAAGCTGCCGGGTATCCGTGCCGAGCCGGAGTACCGCCGCTACTACCCGCATGGCGAGGTCAGCGCGCACGTCGTCGGCTTCACCGGCATGGACGACAAGGGTCTCGAAGGCATCGAACTGGCAATGAACCGTCCGCTGACCGGGCAGGAGGGCTCGCGCCGAGTCATCACCGACGCGCGCCGCAACGTCGTCGAGGACGTCGAAACGCTCAAGCCGCCGCGCGACGGGGGCGACGTGCGCCTGTCCATCGACACCCGGTTGCAGTTTCTCGCCCACAGCCGCCTGAAGCAGGCGGTGGCCGAACACAAGGCACGGGCCGGCAGCGCCGTGGTACTCGACTCGCGTACCGGCGAGGTGCTGGCGCTGGCCAACTGGCCGACCTACAACCCGAACAACCGCACCCAGCTGTCCGGCCCGCCGCTGCGCAACCGCGCCTTCACCGACACCTACGAACCGGGCTCGACGATCAAGCCCTTCGTCGCCGCCATGGCGCTGGACGCCGGACGCTACAGTTTCGAAACGCCGATCGATTGCACCGGCAAGCTGCACTTCGGCCGCTACGCGATCGGCGACGCACATCCGCACGGTGTGCTGAGCGTCGCCGAGGTGATCCAGAAATCGTCGAACGTGGGCGTGGCCAAGATTGCCGCGCAGTTCACGCCGGATGAAATGTGGCGCGTCTATGACCAGGTCGGCTTCGGCAGTCCGCTCAAGCTGGGCTTTCCGGGCGAGGCCGCCGGCCGACTGCGCAACCCGGCGGGCTGGAAGCCGGTCGAGCAGGCCACCATGTCCTACGGTCACGGCATGTCGGTAACGCTGATGCAGATGGCGCGCGCCTATCTGGTGTTCGCCCGCGACGGCGACCTGATCCCGCTGTCGCTGACCCGCGTCGACACGCCGCCGATCAACGGCCTGCAGGTTTTTTCGGCACAGACCGCGCGCGAAGTGCGTCGCATGCTCGAACTGGCCGCCGGCCCGGGCGGCACGGCACCGAAGGCGCAGATTCCGGGCTACCGTGTCGCGGGCAAGACCGGCACTGCGCACAAGCTAGAAGGCGGCACCTACGCGAACAAGTACATCGCATCGTTCGTCGGCTTCGCGCCGGTGTCCGACCCGCGCTACATCGTCGCGGTGATGATCGACGAGCCGTCCAACGGCATGCACTACGGTGGCCAGGTGGCTGCGCCGGTGTTCTCCGACATCATGAACGCCACTTTGCGCGCAACCGGCGTGGCGCCCGACGCAGCCATGCCGCCGCTGCAGATGGCGCGTGTCAGCGTTCCGTTGAAGGGTGCCCCGTGAGCGCGGCCGTGATCGCACAGGTTCGCGCCGAGTTGTCCAGGCACGGGGTCGAGCCGCGCACACTGCGCGCCGACTCGCGCCATATTTCGCCCGGCGACATCTTTTTCGCGCTGCCGGGCGAGCGCACCGATGGCCGCCGCTTCATCGACGCCGCGATCGATCGCGGCGCGGCCGCCGTGCTGTGCGAGGCCGGCAGCACCCCCATAACCACCACGAACCCGTTGGTGCCCGTGATCGGCATCGACGACCTGCACCGCCATGCCGGCGCGCTTGCCGATGCGCTGCTTGATCAGCCGTCGGCGCATCTGCACGTGATCGGCATCACCGGCACCAATGGCAAGACTTCGGTCAGCCAGTGGATCGCCCAGGCGCTGCATGCACTCGGTCGCGAATGCGGCGTCATCGGCACCCTGGGCAACGGCCTGCCGGGCCGGCTGACCGAGTCCGCCAACACCACGCCCGACGTGGTGAGCGTACATCAGACCCTGGCCGACCTGCGGCGCGCCGGCGCCACCGCCTGCGCGATGGAGGTGTCGTCGATCGGCCTGCACCAGCATCGCATCGATGGCGTACGACTGCATACCGCAGTATTCACCAATCTGACGCGCGACCATCTCGACTATCACCACGACATGCAGCACTACGCCGACGCCAAGGCTGCGCTTTTTGCCCAGCCCGGGCTGCAGGCCGCGGTGATCAATACCGATGACGCCTTCGGCCGCACGCTGGCGCAGCAGTGCGCCGGGCAGCTCGACGTGACGACTTGCGCCTTCGACCACGCGCCTCCGGCGGGTACGACCGGGCTGCGCGCGCGTGGTGCGGAGCTGTCGCACGGCGTGTCGTTCGACCTCGTGCATGGCCTGGACCAGCACTCGGCGCACATCAGCACCGCGCTGATCGGGCGTTTCAACGTGCAGAACCTGATGGCAGTGGCCGGCAGCCTGCTGCATGCCGGCGTGTCGCTGAATGACGCGGCGCACGCACTCGCCGGCCTGAAGCCCCCCCCCGGACGCATGCAGGGCATTGGCGGTCAGGGCGCGCCGCTGGTCGTGGTCGACTACGCGCACACGCCGGACGCACTCGAACAGGCCTTGATCGCGCTGCAGCCGGTCGCCGCAGCCCGCGGCGGAAGGCTGGTGTGCATCTTCGGTTGCGGCGGTGAGCGCGATGCCGGCAAGCGACCGCTGATGGGCACCGTGGCGTGCGAACAGGCGCATCAGGTCTGGCTGACCTCGGACAATCCGCGCGGAGAAGACCCGGACGCCATCCTCGATGACATCGCCCGCGGCACAGTCGAAGGCCGACGCGTCCATCGCATCGCCGACCGCGCGCAAGCGATCCGGCAGGCGGTCGCCGAAGCGGTCGCGGCCGATGTCGTGCTGCTGGCCGGAAAGGGTCACGAGAGCTATCAGGAACGCAACGGACGGCGCACGCCGTGGTCGGACATCGAACAGGCACATGCCGCGCTGGCTGCCTGGGGAGTGTCCGCATGATTTCGCTATGGACCGCGTCGGATGTGGCTCGAGCCTGTGCCGGCACACTGATCGGGCCGGACGTCGCACTGGGCGGCTTTTCGACCGACAGCCGCACCGTGAAGACGGGAGACCTGTTCGTCGCGCTGCGCGGCGATCGCTTCGACGCCCATGACTTCATCGCCGACGTGCAGACGGCAGGCGCTGCCGCAGTCGTGATCGCGAACGACTGCCCGCATGAGGGCGGCTCGCTGATCCGCGTGAGCGACACGCGCCTCGCGCTGGGCGACATCGCGCGCGCCTGGCGCAGCCGCTTCACGCTGCCGTTGATCGGCGTCACCGGCAGCAACGGCAAGACGACCGTGAAGGAAATGATTGCCGCCATCCTGCGCGCGCATGCGCTGAGCGTCGGCTGGCCGACCGGATCGGTGCTGGCAACGCGCGGCAACCTGAACAACGACATCGGCGTACCGCTGATGCTGTTCGGCCTGCGCGACACGCACCGGCTGGCAGTGATCGAAATGGGCATGAACCACCCGGGCGAAATCGCCTGGCTGGCCGGCATCGCGAAGCCGACCGTCGCACTGGTGAACAATGCCCAGCGCGAACACCTCGAATTCATGAACAGCGTCGCCGAAGTGGCAAGCGAGAACGGCGACGTGTTCGATGCGCTCGGCGCCGATGGGGTCGCGGTCATCAACGCCGATGACGAATTCGCCGATTACTGGGCCGGCCGGAACAGCGGACGCCACACGCTGCGTTTCGGCTTTTCGCCGGACGCCGACGTCGGCGCCACCGCGACGCCGACGGGACTCGGTTACCGGCTCGACCTGCACGGCGTATTCGGCACGGCGCAGATCATGCTGCGCGTGCCCGGCCTGCACAACGCGCGCAACGCGCTCTGCGCCGCCACCGCCAGCCTCGCCGCGGGTGCCGACATGGCGGCCGTGGTATGGGCGCTTAACCACTTCGAAGGCGTCAAGGGACGCCAGCAGGTCAGGCGCGGCGCGGCCGGCAGCACGGTCATCGACGACAGTTACAACGCGAATCCGGATTCGGTGCGCGCCGCCATCGACGTGCTCGCCACGGCAACCGGCCGGCGCGTCCTCGTACTTGGCGACATGGGCGAAGTCGGCAATCAGGGTCCGGCTTTCCATCGCGAAGCCGGTGCCTACGCGCGCGAGCACGGCATCCATGCGCTGCATGCGCTGGGTGAAGCCAGTATCGACGCGGTCGCCGCCTTCGGTCCGGGCGCCCTGCACTACACCGATCACGCCGCCATCGCCGCCGCGCTGCATCCGCAACTCGATGCCACCACGACGGTGCTGGTGAAAGGCTCGCGCTTCATGCGCATGGAGCGCATCGCCGAAGCGCTCGTCGCCCCTTCCGGACAGGATCCCCATGCTGCTTGAACTGACCCGCTGGCTGGCCCAGGACATCCGCGCCTTCAACGTGTTTAACTACATCACGTTGCGCGCGGTGCTGGCCATGATGACCTCGCTGGCGATCTGCTGGACTTTCGGTCCGCTGCTCATCCGCAAGCTGACCGAATACAAGATCGGCCAGTCGGTGCGCGACGACGGACCGAAGTCGCACCTGACCAAGGCCGGCACGCCCACCATGGGCGGCGCACTGATCCTGATTTCGCTCGGCCTGACCACGTTGCTGTGGGCCGACCTGTCTAACCGCTACATCTGGGTGGTGCTCATCGTCACGCTGGGCTTCGGCGCCGTCGGCTGGGTGGATGACTGGCGCAAGGTGGTGCATCGCAATCCCAAGGGCCTGTCGGCGCGCGCCAAGTTCTTCTGGTCGTCCATCTTCGCCGCCGGTGCCGCGGTCTACCTCGGGCTGACGCCGCAGGTTCCGGCCCAGCTCGACCTCATCGTGCCGTTCTTCAAATCGGTCGCCTACCCTCTGGGCGCCTTCGGGTTCATGGTGCTGACCTATCTGGTCATCGTCGGTACCAGCCATGCGGTGAACCTGACCGACGGCCTCGACGGACTGGCCACGATGCCGGCCGTCATGGTCAGCGGCGCGCTGGCCATCTTCGCCTACGTCGCCGGCAACGCAGTGTTTTCGCGCTACCTCGGGGTGCCCTTCATCCCTGGCGCCGGCGAACTGGCCATCTTCTGCGGCGCGCTGTGCGGCGCCGGCCTGGGCTTCCTGTGGTTCAACGCCTATCCGGCGGAAGTGTTCATGGGCGACGTCGGCGCACTGGCGCTGGGTGCCGCGCTCGGCACCGTGGCCGTGGTCGTGCGGCAGGAAATCGTGCTGTTCATCATGGGCGGCCTGTTCGTCGCCGAAACGCTGTCGGTGATGATCCAGGTGCTGTACTTCAAGTGGTCCGGCGGCAAGCGCATCTTCCGCATGGCACCGCTGCACCACCATTACGAACTGGGCGGATGGAAGGAAACGCAGGTGGTCGTGCGCTTCTGGATCATCACATTGATGCTCGTGCTGTTCGGCCTCTCGACCCTGAAGCTGCGCTGATGAGCCTTCTCGGAACCCACATCCTCGTCCTCGGCCTCGGTGAATCCGGGCTGGCCATGGCGCGCTGGTGCGGGCGCCAGGGCGCCGTGCTGCGCGTGGCCGACAGCCGCGCCGCGCCGCCCGGCATGGATGCGCTGGCACGCGACATCCCGGGTGCCGAACTGCATTGCGGCCCGTTCGATGACAGCCTGCTCGACGACATCGCGCTGCTCGCCCTGTCGCCCGGGCTGGCGCCGCACGAACCGCTGGTGCTGGAGGCGACCCGCCGCGGCATCGAGGTGGTCGGCGAAATCGAGCTGTTCGCGCGCGCGCTGCGCGCGCTGGGCTGGCGCGAACGCACGAAGGTGATCGCGATCACCGGCACCAATGGCAAGACGACCACCACCGCGCTGACCGGCGCGCTGTGCCGCGCCTGCGGCCTGCGCACCGAGGTGGCCGGCAACATTTCCCCGGCGGCGCTCGACGCGCTGATGCGTGTGCTCGACGAGGGCATCGTGCCCGACGTGTGGGTGCTCGAGCTGTCGAGCTTCCAGCTCGAAACCACCGACACGCTGGATGCCGACGCGGCCACCGTGCTCAACGTGACGCAGGACCACCTCGATCGTCACCCCGAGGGCATGGCCGCCTACGCTGCGGCCAAGGCACGCATCTTCGGTACGCACACAGTGCAGGTGCTGAACCGCGACGACAGTCATGTCGGCGCGATGCAACGCGACGACGCGCGTTCGATCCACTTCGGCGACGGCGCCCCCGCGGGCGAAGACTACGGGTTGAGCGCCCTCGACGGCAGCGTGCGTCTGATGCGCGGCACCCGGCCACTGCTGGCCCTCGACGAGATGAAACTTTCCGGTCGCCACAACGCACACAACGCGCTGGCCGCGCTTGCGCTGTGCGAAGCGATCGGCCTGCCGACCGACCGCTGCATCGCAGCGCTGAAGGATTTCGCCGGCCTGCCGCACCGCGTTGAAACGGTACTGGACATCGACGGCATCCGCTTCATCGACGATTCCAAGGGCACCAATGTCGGCGCCACGGTCGCTGCGATCGAAGGACTGGGCCGTCCGCTGAACATCATTCTCGGCGGCGACGGCAAAGGGCAGGACTTCGCGCCGCTTGGGCCGGTATGCGCGCGCCACGCAAGGTTCTGCGCGCTGATCGGCCGCGACGCGCCCGCCATCGCATCGGTGCTGGCGGCACATGCGGTGGCGCACCACGCTTTCGCCACGCTGGAGGAAGCTACCCGCGCCGCCTTCGACGCTGCACAACCGGGCGACGCCGTGCTGCTGTCGCCGGCCTGCGCCAGCCTCGACATGTTCCGCAATTACGCGCATCGCGCCGAGGTATTCATCGCTGAAGCACGCCGCCTCGCCACGCGGCAGGGAGTGCATTCATGAGCAGCAGCATGCGACTCGACGGGCACCGCCTGCCGGGCAGCGGACCGCGCCCGGCCGAACTCGACCCGTGGCTGCTGTGGCCGGCGGTCGCGCTGCTGCTGATCGGTCTCGTCATGGTGTATTCGGCGTCGATCGCGGTCGCCGACAGCAGCCGCTTCACCGGCAACCGGTCTGACTTCTTCCTGATCCGCCAGGCGGTATTCCTCGCCATCGGTGGCGTGGCGGCGCTGATGGCCTTTCAGGTACCGGTGCGCACCTGGCAGGCATGGTCGATGTGGCTGTTTCTCGGCGGCATCGTGCTGCTGGTGCTGGTGCTGATCCCCGGCATCGGCAGTGTGGTGAACAATTCGCGTCGCTGGATCAATCTCGGCCCGGTGAACATCCAGCCTTCCGAGCTGGTGAAGCTGTTCACCGTGCTGTATGCCGCCAGCTACATCGTGCGCCGGCTGCCCGAGATGGGCTCGTTCCGGCGCGCCTTCGTGCCGATGGCGCTGGTCATCCTGCTGGTCGGCGCGCTGCTGGTCGCCGAGCCGGATTACGGCGCCTTCGTGGTCATCGTGCTGATCGCCTTCGGCATGCTTTTCCTCGGCGGCATCAATGGCAAGCTGTTCTTTTCGCTCGGACTGGTGGCGATCATCGGCTTCGCGACGCTGATCCGCTTCAACGAGCTTCGCTGGGGGCGCTTCATCGCCTTCCTCGATCCGTTCAACAACGACCCGCTGGGCAAGGGCTATCAGCTCACGCATTCGTTGATAGCCTTCGGCCGCGGCGAGTGGTTCGGCGTCGGGCTGGGCGGCAGCGTCGAAAAACTGTTCTACCTGCCGGAGGCGCATACCGACTTCCTGCTGGCGGTGATCGGCGAAGAACTCGGGCTCGTCGGCGTGGCGACGGTGATCGCATTGTTCGCCCTCGTGGTGCATCGCGCCTTCGCGATCGGCCGGCGCGCACTGCTGCTCGAGCGCGCCTACGCCGGCCTGGTCGCGCAGGGTGTGGGCATCTGGTTCGGCGTGCAGGCCTTCATCAACATGGGCGTGAACGTCGGCATCCTGCCGACCAAGGGCCTGACGCTGCCGCTGATGAGCTACGGCGGCTCGGGCATCCTGGTCAATTGCATCGCGCTGGCCATCCTGCTGCGCATCGACTGGGAGAACCGGCGATGAGCAGCACGGCACTCATCATGGCGGGCGGCACCGGCGGCCACATCTACCCCGGTCTGGCGGTGGCGGACGAATTGCGCAGCCGCGGCTGGCGTGTCGTGTGGCTGGGCAACGCCGACGGCATGGAGGGCCGCATCGTGCCGCCGCGCGGCTACGAACTGCAGTCGATCCGCTTCGGCGCACTGCGCGGCAAGGGCGTGCTGCGCAAGCTGTTGCTGCCGCTCAATCTGCTGCGCGGCTTCTGGCAGGCGCTCGGCGTGCTCGGTCGCGTCAGGCCGCAGGTCGTGCTGGGCCTCGGCGGGTACGTCAGCTTTCCCGGCGGCATGATGGCCGCGCTGCGCGGCACGCCCCTCGTGCTGCACGAACAGAATTCAGTCGCCGGACTGGCCAATCGCGTGCTCGCGAAAGTGGCCGACCGCGTGCTCGCAGGTTTTCCGAAGGCGCTGTCGGGCGCCGACTGGACCGGCAATCCGGTGCGTGCGGACATCGCCGCCCTGCCCGATCCGGCCGTGCGATTCGCCACTCGCCGCGGCCCGCTGAAGCTGCTGGTCGTCGGCGGCAGTCTGGGGGCGCAGGCGCTGAACGACGCCGTGCCGCAGGCGTTGGCGCTGCTGTCCGAAGTCGCGCGACCGCAGGTCGTGCATCAGGCGGGCGAGAAGAACATGCCGGCACTCGAAGCCGCGTACGAAAAGGCGGGCGTGACCGGCACGCTCGCGCCTTTCATCCAGGACATGGCCGCTGCCTACGCCGGCGCCGATCTGGTCATCTGTCGTGCCGGCGCATTGACCGTGGCCGAACTCGCCGCTGCCGGTGTTGCGTCGGTGCTGGTGCCCTTCCCGCACGCCGTCGACGATCACCAGACCGGCAACGCCCGATTCCTCGCCGACGCGGGCGCAGCGCTGCTGCTGCCGCAGACCGAACTCGACGCGACATCGCTGGCCGCCCTGCTCGGCTCGCTCGATCGCACGCGACTGCTCGACATGGCGCAGCGCGCGCGCGCGCTGGCGCGCCCCGGCGCGGCAGCCGAAGTGGCCGACATCTGCGCCGCCATCGCGCGCAAGGACCCGACATGAAACACAAGATCAGTCACATCCATTTCATCGGCATCGGTGGCTCCGGGATGAGCGGCATCGCCGAAGTGCTGCTCAATCAGGGCTATGTCGTCAGCGGCTCGGACCTGGCCGACAACGCGGTGACGCGCCGGCTGGCCAGCCTGGGTGCCCGGGTGGTGCAGGGCCATGCGGCGCACAACATCACCGGCGCTGACGCGGTAGTCACCTCGACCGCTGTCAGCGCCGACAACCCTGAGGTGGTCAGCGCGCGCGAACGGCGCATTCCGGTGGTGCCGCGCGCGCAGATGCTGGCCGAGCTGATGCGCATCAAGCAGGGCGTTGCGGTGGCCGGCACGCACGGCAAGACCACCACCACATCGCTGATCGCAAGCTGTCTGGCAGAAGGCGGACTGGACCCGACCTTCGTCATCGGCGGCCGCCTGAATTCGGCCGGTGCCAACGCCCGGCTCGGCACCGGCGAATTCCTGGTCGCCGAAGCCGACGAATCGGATGCGTCCTTCCTGTTCCTTTCGCCGGTGGTGTCGGTGGTCACCAATATCGATGCCGATCACATGGACACCTATGGCCACGACTTCTCGAAACTGAAGCAGGCCTTCGTCGATTTTCTCAACCGGCTGCCCTTCTACGGCGTGGCCGTGCTCTGCGTGGACGACGCGAATGTGCGCGAAATCATGCCGCAGGTGCCCAAGCAGATCATCCGCTACGGCCTCGATCCGGCCGCCCAGGTGCGCGCCGAAAACGTGCGCGCCGACGGCACGCGGATGCTGTTCGACGCGGTGCGCATCAATGGCACGACGACGCGCATTCCGGTCGAACTGAACCTGCCCGGCCTGCACAACGTGCGCAACGCCCTCGCGGCAATCGCCGTGGCAAACGAAGTCGGCGTGCCGGATGAAGACATCGCACGCGCACTGTCGGAATTCAAGGGCGTTGGCCGTCGCTTCACGCGTCATGGCGAAATCGCATTGCCTGCCGGTGGTCACTTCACGCTGGTGGACGACTACGGCCATCACCCGGTCGAGATGGCCGCAACACTGGACGCCGCGCGCGGCGCCTATCCCGGCCGGCGCATCGTGCTGGCCTTCCAGCCGCACCGCTATACACGCACCCGCGACTGCTTCGAGGACTTCGTGCGCGTGCTGTCGGGTGCCGACGCGGTGGTGCTGACGGAGGTGTACGCCGCAGGTGAATCTCCCATCGTCGCTGCCGACGGCCGTGCGCTGGCGCGCGCGCTGCGCGTCGCCGGCAAGGTCGAGCCGGTGTTCGTCGAGGACATCGCCGAACTGCCGCAGACGCTGCTCGACACGGTGCGCGACGGCGATGTCGTGGTCGGCATGGGCGCCGGCTCAATCGGGCAATTGCCCTCCAAATTTGCACAGGATCAGAACCGCACATGAGTACCCCCACTCCACAGTCGCTCGGCAAGGTCGCCGTGCTGTTCGGCGGACGTTCCGCCGAACGCGACATTTCCATCATGTCCGGCAGTGCAGTGCTCGCGGCGCTGTGCGAGCAGGGCGTGGATGCGCACGCCTTCGACCCGGCCGAACGCGATCTGTGGGAACTGAAGCGCGATGGCTTCCAACGCGCATTCATCGCGCTGCACGGCCGCGGCGGCGAGGACGGCACGATCCAGGGCGCGCTCGAATGCCTCGGCATTCCATACACCGGCAGCGGCGTGATGGCGTCCGCCATCGGCATGGACAAGTGGCGCACCAAGATGGTGTGGCTGTCGGCCGGTTTGCCGACACCGCGCTACAAGCTGCTGCACGCCGGCAGCGACTTTGCAGCCGTCGCGGCCGAGCTCGGGCTGCCGCTGTTCGTCAAGCCGGCGCGCGAAGGATCGAGTGTCGGAGCGACCCGCGTGAACACGCTGGCGGAACTGCCCGCCGCCTATGAAACCGCCGCCCGCTGCGACCCGCTGGTGCTGGCCGAGCAGTTCATCTCCGGCCAGGAGCTGACCGCACCCTTTCTCGGCGAACTGGCGCTGCCGCTGATCCGCATCGAAGCGCCGCGCGGCAACTACGACTACCAGAACAAGTACTTCACCGATGAAGTGAAGTACCACTGCCCGAGCGGACTGGGCGAGGAGCTCGAACAGGACATACAGGCGCTGGTGATGCGCGCAGCGCGCCTCATCGACTGCCGCGGCTGGGGCCGTGCGGATCTGATGCTGGGACAGGACGGCAAGCCCTGGCTGCTCGAAATCAACACCTCGCCCGGCATGACATCGCATTCGCTGGTGCCGATGGCTGCGCGGGCCGTCGGCATCGAGTTCGGTGAACTGTGCCTGCGCATCCTGGAGTCGGCACGTCTTGGCTAGAGGAGCCCCCGCGCGACGCAAACCCGGCGCTCCGGCCGACGAGGGCGGGCTGTGGGACAGTCCGCGCGCGCTCACGATGATTGCCGACTGCATACTCCTGCTGGCCGGAGCGGCGCTGATCTACGCGCTGGTGCTCGGTGTCACCCGACTGCCGCTGCTGCCGCTGCAGGCCGTCACGCTGGACCGTGCGCCCGCTCACCTGACCACTGCCCAGATCGAGGATGCAGCACGGCGCGCGGTGAACGGCAATTTCCTGACCACCGACATCGAGCGCGCGCGCGAGGTGTTCGAACAGCTGCCCTGGGTGCGCAACGCAGCGGTGCGACGCGTCTGGCCCGGCTTCATCGAGGTCGAGCTCGAAGAGCACCGGGCGGTCGCACGCTGGTGGGTGCCGGACAACACGCCAGCGCGCATGGTGAATACGCAGGGCGAACTGTTCGCGGCTGATCACGACCGCACGCTGCCACTGTTCATCGGCCCGGACGAACAGGCATCGACGATGTTGCAACGGCACCTCGAATGGAGCGCAACGCTGTCACCGCTGCAGCGCCGGATCGACAAGATGGCCCTGACCCGCCGCGAAGCCTGGCAGTTGTTGCTCGATGACGGCTCGCGCATCGAACTGGGTCGCGATGACGACAAGACGCCGATCGCCACACGCCTCACGCGCTACGTCACGACCCAGCCAGCCGTGTCGCGCGAAGGCGCCCAGAAGATCCTATACGCCGACCTGCGTTACCCCAACGGCTACGCAATACGTACCGGCAGCACAGCCACCCAGGAAAGACCATGACACGAGACAGCAAGGACCTCATCGTCGGACTCGACATCGGCACGTCGAAGATCACGGCCGTCATCGCCCAGCTGGGCGCCGATGGCCGACTCGACATACTCGGCCTTGCCTCGCAGGAATCGCAGGGCCTGAAAAAGGGTGTAGTGGTCAATATCGAAGCCACCGTGGATTCGATTTCGCGCGTCATCCAGGAAGTCGAACTGATGGCCGAATGCAAGGTGCGCGAAGTGTTCACGGGCATCGCCGGCAGCCACATCCGCAGCTTCAATTCGAACGGCGTCGTCGCGATCAAGGACAAGGAAGTGACCCGGCTGGACCTGGAGCGGGTGGTCGAAACCGCGCGCGCCATGCCGATACCGGCCGATCAGGAAATCCTGCATACGCTGACCCAGGAATTCATCATCGACGGTCAGGACGGCGTACGCGAGCCGATAGGCATGAGCGGCAAGCGACTCGAAGTGCGCGTGCACATCGTGACCGGTGCGGTGTCGGCGGCGCAGAACATCATCAAGTGCGTGCGCCGCTGCGGCCTCGAAGTCGTCGATCTGGTGCTGCAGCCACTCGCTTCGAGCCAGGCCACGCTGTCCGAGGACGAAAAGGATCTGGGTGTCTGTCTGGTCGACATCGGCGGCGGCACCACGGATATCGCCATCTTCACGCAGGGTGCGATCCGCCACACGGCGGTCATCCCGATCGCCGGCGACCAGATCACCAACGACATCGCGATGGCGATGCGCACCCCGACGGCCGAAGCCGAAGACATCAAGCTGCACTTCGGCGTCGCGATGTCTGCACTGGCCGACGCGGAGGACATGATCGAGGTGCCGGGCATCGGCGATCGCGGCCCGCGCCGCATGTCGCGACAGGCGCTCGCCGACGTGATCGAGCCGCGCGTATCCGAGTTGTTCGAACTGGTGCAGGCCGAGCTGCGGCGAAGCGGCTACGAGGAACTGCTGTCATCCGGCATCGTGCTGACCGGCGGCAGCGCGACCATGCGCGGCATGGCGGATCTGGCCGAAGACGTGTTCCACCTGCCGGCTCGCATCGGGGTGCCCGAGTACAGCGGAAACCTCGCCGACGTCGTGCGCCATCCGCGTTACGCGACGGCGATCGGGCTGGTCATGGAAGGGGCTTCACAGCGCCGCCGCGGACAGGTTGCACGCGACGGACGCAACGTTCGCCAGGTGCTGGCGAACATGCGCTCATGGTTCGAAAGAAATTTCTGAAAATGCGACTCAAACGGCATCTACGTCATGCGTTGCACTAAGTTTAGTCGTATACTTGTTAAAAATCACTAAATGTAGTGGTTCACCACAAGTATACGGCTTTTCGCTGCTCGCGAGCCCTCGGGCTTCGAGGCATCTTTGTATAGACAGGAGGCGGTATGTTCGAGATTCTCGACAAGGAACCCGTGGGGGCAGTGATCAAGGTCATCGGCGTCGGCGGAGCAGGCGGCAATGCGGTCGACCACATGATCCGGGAAGGTGTGAATGGCGTTGAATTCATTGCCGCCAACACCGACGGCATGGCACTGAACCGCAGCCTCGCCCCGATCAAGATCCAGCTCGGCAAGAACGGCCGCGGCGCAGGCGCCAAGCCGGAAGTGGGCCGCAGTGCGGCCGACGAATACCGCGAATACATCGCCGACCAGCTGCGTGGCGCCGAAATGGTGTTCATCACCGCCGGCATGGGCGGCGGCACAGGCACCGGCGCGGCGCCGATCGTGGCCGAAGTCGCGAAGGAAATGGGCATCCTGACGGTCGCTGTCGTGACCAAGCCCTTCGATTACGAGAACCGCATGCGTGCGGCCGAAACCGGCATCGACGAACTGGCGAAGAATGTCGATTCGCTGATCGTCGTGCTGAACGAGAAACTGATGGAAGTGCTCGGCGAGGACGCCAGTCTCGAAGATGGTTTCAAGGCGGCCGACAACGTGCTGCGCAACGCCGTCGGCGGCATCGCCGAAATCATCAACATTCCGGGTCTGGTGAACGTCGACTTCCAGGACGTGCGCACCGTGATGGGCGAAATGGGTCGCGCCATGATGGGTTCGGCCGAAGCGGCCGGCATGGACCGCGCGCGCATCGCCGCCGAACAGGCCGTCGCCAGCCCGCTGCTCGAAGGCGTCGAGCTGTCGGGTGCCCGTGGCGTGCTGGTCAACATCACCGCCAGCCGCTCGCTGAAGATGAAGGAAGTGAAGGACGCGATGGAAACCGTGCGCGCCTTCGCGGCCGAAGGTGCGCACGTGATCTTCGGCACCGTGTTCGACGAAACGATGGATGACCGCCTGCGCGTCACCGTCGTGGCAACCGGGCTCGGCGCACCGCGCGCGATGAGCAGCAAGCCGCCGATGACCATCATCCGCACCGGCACCGACGACATGGTCATGGCATCCGGCAACGGCACCGATTACTCGCACCTCGACATCCCGGCCGTGATGCGCGGGCGCGGCGGCCGCACGGCATCCAGTGCGGTCGAAGCGATGCGCGCCAACGGCGTCGAAACGCTCGACATCCCGGCCTTCCTGCGCAAGCAGGCAGACTGAACCGACGACTTCAGTCCGGGCTCAGCCTTGCTGCAGCCCGGAAACGTCGTGTTACACGGGTATTACACCGAGCTGGGATAAAATCCGGTTTTCGAATCGGTCATCCCCACACGCCATGATCAGGCAACGCACGATCCGCTCAATCAGCCACGCGACAGGCGTAGGTCTGCATTCGGGACTGAAGGTGAACCTCGACCTGCGCCCGGCGCCCGTCGACACGGGCATCGTCTTTCGCCGCACCGACCTTGAACCGCCGGTTGAAATACGCGCCGATGCACGCGCGGTGGGCGACACGCGCCTCGCGTCCTGCCTGAGCAGCGGCGGCGCGACGATATCGACCGTCGAGCACCTGATGTCGGCGCTCGCCGGCCTCGGCGTGGACAATCTGTTCGTCGACGTCGACGCCTCCGAGTTACCCATCATGGATGGTTCGGCATCCACCTTCGTCTACCTGATCCAGCAGGCCGGCGTGGTCGAGCAGGCCGCACCGAAGAAATTCATCCGCGTACTCGATACCATCGAAGTCAAAGACGGCGACAAGTGGGCGAAGCTCGAACCCTATGAGGGGTTCAGCCTCGAATTTTCGATCGAGTTCCGGCATCCGGCGATCGAACGTACCGGCACCAAGGTCAAGATCGATTTCGCGCACCAGTCCTATGTCAATGACGTGGCACGCGCGCGCACCTTCGGCTTCATGCACGAAGTCGAGTATCTGCGCCAGAATGGTCTTGCACAGGGGGGCAGTCTCGACAACGCGATCGTGATGGATGAGTACCGGGTGCTGAACAGCGACGGCCTCCGCTACGCCGACGAGTTCGTGAAGCACAAGGTGCTCGACGCGATCGGCGACCTGTACATCATCGGCCACCCGCTGCTGGCTGCCTTCAGCGCGCACAAGTCGGGACACGCGTTGAACAATCAGTTGCTGCATGCACTGCTGGCGCGTCAGGACGCCTGGGAATGGGCGGATTTCGCGGCCTCGCGCCCTGCTCCCGCTGCCGTGTCGAACCAGTTCATGCCACTGCCGGACAACGGCCCGTCGCTGCCGGCCTTCGCCTGAGTCCCGCCTGTGCTCATCCTGCGCCTGATCGGCATCCTGCTGATCATTTCGATCGCAGCCTGCTTCATCACCTATGTCATCACGCGCAACAGGCGCTACCTGACACTGGCCGGGCTGCTGCTGAAGTATTCGATCATCGCGGCACTGCTGATCGGCGCGCTGTTCGTACTCGAACGGGTCCTGATTATCTAGGGTCCGTTCTCCGCATCAGTTCCCGTCGATCAGCTTCTGCAATGCACGGCGCAGCTCGCTGTCCGGCGCAAGCACGGCGTTGCCTTCGGCCAGCTTCGCGCGCGCCTGCTGACTGACCTCACGACGGGGTGCGCGCGCCGGAAGCTGTTGTCCTTCATGGGCTTGCACCTTGACCCTGACTTCGGTAACCTCGCTGCAACTTTCCCGGAGGGCTGTCAGTACGCTCGGTAACACTTGCCTGAGTCGGTTGGCAACGGCACCCGAAGGCGCACTGACAACCACCACTCCCTGCTTCACGTTCAATACGCGGCTGATGTTCGCCAGTTCCGGTGGCAGGAATTTTTCATAAGCCCGCTGCACGCGCCCGATGGTTCTGGCGTGCAGGGCAAGTTGAGCCAGGCTGTCCTGCGTTGTAAGGTGATCGTGCAGACGGCGGGCTGACATAGACAAGAACTCGGGAGCGAGCGTGCAGATTATTCTTGTTTCCAGTCGCCTGACAACAGCAAAGGCCATCACGGTCCAGCCCTGGCACCTCGTCAGTGCGCTCGTTGCCTTCACGGTGCTGGTTTTTTCCCTCGCTTCGGCCTTCTCCTTCATCACTCTCAAGCACGCCAGCGAATGGAAGCTGCCGCTGATCGACGACATGATCGCGACTGCCCGCAACGAGGAAATCCAGCGTAGCGAACAGTTCGTGCGCGAGAATCTGAACACCATGGCAGTCAAGTTGGGGCAGATGCAGGCCCAGCTGATCCAGCTCGATACACTCGGTTCCAGACTTGCAAAGTTTGCCGGCGTCAAGGCGCCAGAGCCGGTGCGCACATCGCCACCGCCCGGCCAGGGCGGTCCGCTGGTGAACGAAAATGCACTGTCTGCGATCGAACTCGAAGCACAGATGAAGCACTTTGCCGATCTGCTGTCGCAGCAGGACGACTACCTTG
Organism: Methyloversatilis sp. XJ19-49; assembly: GCF_024580145.1. Taxonomy (GTDB): domain Bacteria; phylum Pseudomonadota; class Gammaproteobacteria; order Burkholderiales; family Rhodocyclaceae; genus Methyloversatilis. The sequence goes on along the minus strand of NZ_JANINI010000003.1, from coordinate 167,279 downwards.
GAGTGATCGAGTCCGAACTGCTGCTGGATCAGGCCAGCCTCTCCCTCGTGCCCTCCACGCTGCCTGTGATCGGCGGCGCCTGGAACGCGTCGGGCTTCGGCTGGCGCATCGATCCCTTCAATGGTTCGCGCGCCATGCATGAGGGCGTCGATTTCGTTGCGGACGTCGGTACGCCCATCATCGCCGCCGCGGCCGGCGTGGTCACCTCTGCGTCCTACCATCCGCAGTACGGCAACATGGTCGAAATCGACCATGGACGCGACCTGAGCACGCGCTACGCACACGCGAGCAAGCTCACGGTCAGTGCCGGCATGATCGTCAAACGCGGGCAGAAGATCGCGGAAGTCGGCAGTACCGGGCGCTCCACCGGTCCGCACCTGCATTTCGAGGTCCGGGTGAAGGACGTGGCACAGAACCCCAACCGCTTCCTCGAGCTGGCGCGCAAAGCCCAGCCGGCCGGTCTGCAGCAGGCAAAAGCAGGCAGCCACAGGCACTGAGCGCGCCCTGCGGCGCCCGCCTCCCCCGCGTGCGCACGTACAGCAGCCCCGGCTGGAGGCCGCGCGGCCGCATGCTAGAATCGCACCCTTTTCCGCCTTCGGTTTGCCCGAAACGGGCCCCAGTCTTCGATGATTGCTTCCCTGTTCACCAAGATTTTCGGCAGCCGCAACGATCGGTTGCTGCGCAAGTTCCGCTCGGTCGTCAATCGGATCAATGCACTCGAATCCGAATTGTCGGGCTTGAGCGATGAAGCACTGGCGGGCAAGACCGTCAGCCTCAGACAGCAACTCGCCGACGGCAAGACACTCGATGACATCCTGCCGGAAGCTTTCGCGGTCGTGCGTGAAGCGAGCAAGCGCGTGCTGGGCCTGCGCCATTTCGACGTCCAGCTTCTGGGCGGCATCATGCTGCACAGCGGCCGCATCGCGGAAATGCGTACCGGTGAAGGCAAGACGCTGACCGCGACGCTGGCGGTATATCTGAATGCGCTGTCCGGCAAGGGCGTGCATGTCGTGACGGTGAATGACTACCTCGCCAGCCGCGATGCCGAAATGATGGGACGCCTCTACGGTTTTCTGGGCATGACCACAGGCGTGAACCTGTCGCGCATGCAGACCGACAAGAAGCGTGTTGCCTACGCGTCCGACATCACCTACGGCACGAACAACGAATTCGGTTTCGACTACCTGCGCGACAACATGGTGTATTCGCTGGATGAACGGGTCCAGCGCGGGCTGAACTACGCCATCGTCGACGAGGTCGATTCCATCCTGATCGACGAGGCGCGTACGCCGCTGATCATTTCCGGACAGGCCGACGACCACACCGACCTCTACCTGCGCCTCAATGTCGTGGCACCGCGGCTGAAGCGCTGCGAAACGGAAGACGGCCCGGGCGACTACTGGGTCGACGAAAAGGCACACACGGTGCTGCTGACCGAAGCCGGTCACGAACATGCCGAAGAAATCCTCAGCAGCGAGGGCCTGCTCGAAGCCGGCAGGAGCCTGTACGAGCCGGCCAACATCACGCTGGTGCACTTTCTGTACGCCAGCCTGCGCGCGCACAACCTGTATTTCCGGGATCAGCAGTACGTGGTGCAGAACGGCGAAATCATCATCGTCGATGAATTCACCGGCCGCCTGATGCCGGGCCGCCGCTGGTCGGACGGCCTGCACCAGGCTGTCGAAGCGAAGGAAGGCGTACAGATCCAGTCCGAGAACCAGACACTGGCGTCGATCACCTTCCAGAACTACTTCCGCATGTACGGCAAGCTGGCCGGCATGACCGGCACGGCAGACACCGAAGCCTACGAATTCCATCAGATCTACGGTCTGGAAACGGTCGTGATTCCGACGCATCGTCCGATGATCCGCAAGGACATGAACGATCTGGTGTATCGCACGGCACCGGAAAAGTATGCGGCCGTGATTGCCGACATCAAGGATTGCCACGAGCGTGGCCAGCCGGTGCTGGTCGGCACGACCTCGATCGAAAGTTCGGAATTGCTGTCCGGCCTTCTGAGCAAGGACAAGCTGCCGCACCAGGTGCTCAACGCAAAGCAGCACGAACGCGAAGCCGAGATCATTGCGCAGGCCGGCAGTCCGGGCGTGATCACGATCGCGACCAACATGGCGGGTCGCGGCACGGACATCGTGCTCGGCGGCAACGTCGAGAAGTCCATCCAGGCGCTGCAGGCGGACAGCAGCATCGACGACGCCGATCGCGCTTCGCGCATAGAAAAGCTGCGCACCGAATGGACTTCGCTGCACCAGAAGGTCATTTCGGCCGGCGGTCTGCACATCATCGGCACCGAACGCCATGAGTCACGCCGCATCGACAACCAGCTGCGCGGCCGATCCGGTCGTCAGGGTGACCCGGGTTCGTCGCGCTTCTACCTGTCGCTGGAAGATTCGCTGATGCGCATCTTCGGCGGCGAGCGCCTGAACGCCATCATGATCCGGCTGAAGATGCCGGAAGGCGAGGCGATCGAACATGCCATGGTCAACCGTTCGCTCGAATCCGCGCAGCGCAAGGTCGAACAGCGCAACTTCGACATCCGCAAGCAGTTGCTCGAGTACGACGACGTGGCCAATGACCAGCGCCGCGTCATCTACGAACAACGCAACGCGCTGCTGGAAACCGGCAACATCGCCGAAACGATCACCGCCATGCGCCACAGCGTGCTCGAAGCCACTTTCCGCCAGTACCTTCCGGCGGAGACGGTCGAAGAGCAATGGGACCTGCCGGGTGCCACGTCGGCCTTCCTGTCCGAGTACCGCATTGATGCGCCGCTGGCCGAATGGCTGGCTGCCGAACCGAATCTGGCCGATGACGACCTGCTCAAGCGCATCACCGGCATGTCGGACGACCTGTACGCAGTGAAGGTCGCGCTCGTCGGCGCTGAATCGTTCGGCCAGTTCGAGCACAACGTGATGCTGCAAAGCCTGGACAGTCACTGGCGCGAACACCTCGCCGCACTCGACCACCTGCGTCAGGGCATCCATCTGCGCGGCTACGCGCAGAAGAATCCGAAGCAGGAATACAAGCGCGAAGCGTTCGAGCTGTTCGAAGGCCTGCTCGATTCGGTGCGCGCCGACGTCACGCGCGTGCTGATGAACGTCGAAATCCGCTCACCGGAGCAGATCCAGGAAAGCGAACCGGTGGCACCCGATCTCGAAAACGTGCGCTACACGCACGCGGAATTCGATCCGTCGCTGGCGGGCGAAGGCGTCGATCCGATGGCGCCGCCAGCCGGTGGCAACGCGGCGGCGACGCCGGCGACAGCCGGTCCGAAGATCGGTCGCAACGACCCCTGCCACTGCGGATCGGGCAAGAAGTACAAGCAGTGCCACGGCAAGCTGGTCTGAACGACGGCGATCAGAAGTCGAGAGGGCGACCCGAGGGGTCGCCCTTTTTCATTGAGCAGTCCGCCAGCGTGGCACGGATCTGAACTGGCGCGTGTCGTCGAAGTAGGTGGCGCAGGTATTGTCCGTCGTCATGCCGGGCAGACCGAGCACCGGCAGCGGCTGCAGGTCGCGCGGCGAACGGGGCCAGTCACCCCGCGCCATCCGCGCCGCAAGCCAGGCGTCGACCTGCGCGGCAGACACGGCCGCCGCTTCGCAGCCCAGTTCGCTGCTGCACACGAGCAGTGAGCGTGCGCACAGCCCGACGTGCGGCACGCGCGCCTTGTCGAGCAGCGCATGACCGATCACGAATACCCGGGCGGATTCGAGCGCAGGCCGCTGATCGAACATCGCCTCGCGCCAGCGGTGATGGCGGATGGCCTCCAGCAGGCTGCTGTCGTCAGATACCAGTACCAGCCCGTCCTCATCGAACTGGGTCAGCGCATCGCGCACCGGTCCGCGCGTCCCCGCCCCGTCCGAAGCATGCAGGAGATGCCCGACATGGCACCGGTTCATCGCCGCCTTCGTCAGCGGAAAGGTCAGCCACACAAGCGCATTGAAGGTGTCATGCCAGTTGTGATCGCGCGTCGACACGCAGCCGCTGCCGGCGATTCTTGCCTCGTACGGCTGATCGTCGGGTGGCGATGCGCGGAACGTCAGCGCGTGTCCGGTGCCTGTTCGCGGGCGGCCGATGCGTTCTGCCTGCGCGTCCAGCCAGGCGGCGGCGGGTGCCGTCAGATCAGGCAGCAGCGCATCCAGCAGCGTTCGCACGCCTGCATGCAGCGGACCGGCCGGCCATGCAGCAGCAAGGCTCAGCGCTGCTCCGCCTCGGCCGTCGTGCTCTTGACGAAGGTGAGCGCGTCATCCTTGCGGCGGAACACACCGATCGCCCCCGGCACTTCGGCCGGCTTTTCGACCACCGCGAAAGCGCAGTCGGTGGTGTTGACGGCATACCAGCGGCTGCCCTGACGCAGCAGGTAGCGGTTCGGCTCGCCACCGTCGAACACGCTGACATTGGCGGCGGTCAATCGCGCCGGCTTCATCACGTAACGGCGCTGGCAGGTCGGCATGCGCGACACGATGATGGCCAGCTTGTATTCGCCACTCCAGAAATAGGGCTTCTCACGATTGAGCGTCAGGGCGTGATCCTTGTTCTCGATCATGAAGGCGGCGTTCTCGATATCGCATCCGGCCAGCAGGACGGCGAGCGGCAGCATCAGCAAGGTCAGTCGTGTCATGGGATCACTCATTCAACCTTTTCAGGTTCGATGCGCCACGCGACACGCTCTCCCGCGCGCAATGGCACCAGCACATCACCATCGGCAAATTCCTGCTCCGCCTTGACCTCCCACGACTCGCGCAGCAGCGTGATGCGCGACGTATTGCGCGGCAGACCGTACCAGTCCGGGCCATTGAAGCTGGCGAAGGCCTCGAGCCGGTCCAGCGCGCCCGCGGCATCGAAGGCTTCGGCATACAGTTCGATGCCGGCATGTGAGGTGTAGCAGCCGGCACAGCCGCACGCTGTCTCCTTCGTGCCTTTCGCATGCGGCGCCGAGTCGGTGCCGAGAAAGAAGCGGCGGTTGCCGGATGTCGCGGCGGCCACCAGCGCAACGCGATGCACCTCGCGCTTCAATACCGGCAGGCAATAGTGATGCGGCCGCACGCCGCCGGCGAAGATCGCATTGCGGTTCATCAGCAGATGATGGGCCGTAATGGTGGCGGCAATGTTGTCGCCGCCCGCCGCCACGAACTCCGCTGCGTCCCTGGTCGTGATGTGTTCGAACACCACGCGCAGCGTCGGGTGGCGCGCCAGCAGCGGACGCAGCACGCGCTCGATGAACACCGCCTCGCGATCGAACACATCCACCTCGGCGTCGGTCACTTCGCCGTGGATCAGGAGCGGCAGGCCGCGCTCGGCCATGCGTGCCAGCGCCGCGTCGCAACGCGCCACGTCGGTCACGCCGGAGTCGGAATTGGTGGTGGCCCCGGCCGGGTAGAGCTTCACCGCGTGCACGAAGCCGCTGTCGCAGGCGCGGCCGATCTCGTCGGCCGGCGTGTTGTCGGTCAGGTAAAGCACCATCAACGGCTCGAAGGGCGGCAGGCCAGGCGTGACGGCATGCGCCGCCATGATGCGGTCGCGATAGGCCGCCGCCAGCGCCACCGTGGTGACCGGCGGACGCAGGTTGGGCATGACGATGGCGCGCCCGAAACGGCGCGCCGTATCAGGCAGCACCGCCTTGAGCGCAGCGCCGTCGCGCAGGTGCAGATGCCAGTCGTCGGGGCGGGTGAGCGTCAGTCTGTTCAAGAGCGTTCCTGTTCTTTCTGCGATGTGGGTCGCGATACGCGTTCAGTATGTCTTGCCGGCTTGCCCTGCCCGCGGACGCTTCATCGGCAGGGCGACGCCTGTGGGTCGCTCACCTGTGGGAGCGGTGGGGCCGCCGCGATACGCACTCCGCACAGCGATGCTCACGGCGCTATCGCGGCGAGGCCGCCGCTCCCACAGGGGCCGGTTCCACAGGGACCGCTCCCACAGAGCCCCCATGCGGCGCGACCTATCGGTTGATTATCCCGCATCCTCGTCCTGCAGCGCATCCGTGCCGTGCGTCATCGCGTGGTCGTACAGCAGCTTGCGCGGTGCGCCGGTGATGGCCTGGGCCACCTTCACGGCGCGGCTCGGCGGCAGTTCGTCGAGCAGCAGGTCCAGCGCGCGGCGCGCCGACGCATCCAGACCTTCTTCGGGCTGCGCGGCCGCGAGCAGCAGCACGAATTCGCCGCGCTGGCGGTTGGGGTCTGCCGCCAGCCAGGCGGCAGCCTCCGATACCGGCAGGCGCACGATCTGCTCGAACAGCTTGGTCAGTTCGCGGGCGATCACCAGTTCGCGCTCCGGCTGGATCACCGCGGCGATATCGTCGACGCATTCGACGATGCGGTGCGGCGCTTCGTAGAACACCAGCGCGCAATCCTGCCCGCGCAGCGATTCCAGCACCTTGCGCCGCGCCGCCGACTTGACCGGCAGGAAACCGACGAATCGGAACTGTGCGTCGCGCAGACCGCTGGCCGACAGCGCCACCACGACGGCACTCGGGCCGCTGATCGGTATTACGCGAAAGCCGGCGTCCTGCACCGCGCGCACTACCCGCGCACCGGGGTCGGACACCGCCGGCGTGCCTGCATCGGACACCAGCGCCACACGACGGCCATCGCGCAGCGCCGCGATCAGGCGCTCGGCGCCGCTGCGCTCGTTGTGTTCATGCACCGCCACCAGTTGCGCGTTCAGGCCGAGGTGACGGGCGAGGCGCGACGTTTCCCGCGTGTCCTCGCAGGCGATCAGGTCGGCGGCACGCAGCGCCGCGATGGCGCGCGCCGACAGTTCGCCCAGATGGCCGATCGGCGTGCCGACGACATACAATGCCGATGTCGTAAATTCTAGCGCGAGGTCATCATGGGGCGTCACGGCATCGGTCATCGGGTGCTTTCCTGCGGGCGGGCCGCCATTCTGAGCGTGGCAGCGGTCCGCCACAAGCCGGCATGACGGTGCGCGCCGCGCACGGCGCAGCGGCCGAAGCGCTCGCTGCACGTCATCTCGAAGCGCACGGCCTGCGGGTGATCGGCCGCAACCTGCGCTGGCCGGACGGCGAACTCGATCTGGTGTGCGAACACGGCGACAGCCTCGTGTTCGTCGAAGTGCGCCTGCGTCGCGATGCCCGCTTCGGCGGCGCCGCGGCCAGTGTCGGCCCGACCAAGCAGGCGCGGCTGATCCGCGCCGCCCAGCACTACCTTGCCGAACAGGGCCAGCGTGCGCGCCGGCGACCGGCACGCTTCGATGTGGTGGCGCTGTCGGGTCTGGACGGCAGGCAGATCGAATGGATACGCGATGCGTTCGGCCTGTAGCGCACTGACCCTGCTCGCCGCCGACGTCTCGTGCGCACAGAGCCTTCGCCTGCTGGCGCAGCGCTCGCCACTGGCCGGCGCACAGTTTCACCAGCTGTACGCGGTGCGCCAGGGCCTGCGCGAAGGCGATGCGCTGACACTTGAACGCGAACCCGGCAACCGCCATGACCGGCACGCCATCCGCGTGCTGTGGCGCGGCCACATGCTGGGCTACCTGCCGCGCGCCGACAATTTCGAGGCGGCCGCCGAAATGGACGCCGGACAGCGGCTGAGCGCGCGCATCGGCCGGCTGTCCGACGACCCGGACCCGTGGCGGCGCGTGCGCATCGAAGTCTATGTCGAACTGGCGCCCGCACGATGAAGGGCGGCTTCGTTTCCGGCTGTAAGAAAACGGGGCAACACGGGGGATATTGATAAACTCCGCGCTTCACCCTGCCCCGTTTCCTCATGAACCTGGTTTCACGCATCTCCGAGCATTTCTTCGACAGCGCGCAAACCAAGCTTTCGTCGGTCGAGTTGCTGGCGGCACCGATAGGCGATGCCATCGAACTGATGGTGTCCAGCCTGATGGCCACCGGCAAGATTCTGGCCTGCGGCAACGGCGGTTCAGCGGCCGACGCGCAGCATTTCGCGGCCGAACTGGTTGGTCGCTATGAACGCGAACGACCCGAGCTGGCCGCCATCGCGCTGACCGTCGACACCTCCATCCTGACCGCCATCGCCAACGATTACGGCTACGAACAGGTGTTCGCCAAACAGGTGCGTGCGCTGGGCCAACCGAATGACGTGCTGCTTGCACTGTCCACCTCGGGCAACTCGGGCAACGTGATCGAGGCCATCCGCGCTGCGCACGAGCGCGAAATGCACGTGGTGGCACTCACCGGCCGCGGCGGCGGCCGCATCGCCGAAATGCTGACCGAACGCGACATCCACCTCTGCGTGCCGGCCGAGCGTACGGCACGCATTCAGGAAGTTCACCTGCTCACCCTGCATTGCCTGTGTGACGGCATTGATTGCATGCTTCTAGGAACCGAATGATGACCCACTTACCGATCAAGACCTCCCGCGCCAAACTGGCGCGACCGCTGCTGATTGCCGCACTTGCCGCGGCCTGCGTACCGATGCTCCAGGGCTGCTTCCCGGTCGTTGCGGCCGGTGCAGGCGGCGCTGTGCTGTCGGCACTCGACCGGCGCACCAGCGGCACCCAGGTCGAAGACGAAGGCATCGAATTGCGTGCCGATTCGCGCCTGCGCGAAAAGCTCGGCAATCGCGCCAACATCAGCGTCACCAGCTACAACCGCAATGTGCTGCTGACCGGCCAGGTGGCCGACGAAGCCACGCGCGCCGAAGCGGGCGCCATCGCCGGCAGCGTGCCGAACGTGCGCGGCATCAGCAACGAGACCGAAATCGCCGGCGTGTCGTCGCTGACCCAGCGTTCGAGCGATGCGGTCATCACCTCTAAGGTGAAGGCGCGCATTCTCGATTCGCAGCGCGTATCGGCCAACCACGTCAAGGTGGTGACCGAAGGCAGCAAGGTCTACCTGATGGGCCTGCTGACCGAAGCCGAAGCGAACGCCGCCAAGCAGGTCGCTGCCGCCACTGGTGGCGTCGCCAAGGTGGTCGCGATCATCGAGATCGTCAGCCCGGAAGAAGCACGCCGGCTGGATCAGGCAGGCGCCCGCAAGTAGGCGCACCGCCGGTCGCCGGGCGTCGTCAGAGGCCCGGCACCGCAAGCCTGCGGCGCAGCCAGCGCATCGCGCCGCCGATCACCGGCAGCTTTTCGTACAGCTCCTGCGCGGCATCCCAGTAATCGCGATGCTCGACGACGCACCCCGCGTCGTCGAAGCGCAACCGCGTCGCGCCCACGATCTGCAGCGCCTGCCCGCGCATCGTCAAGTGCATCGTCCAGTCCAGCCACGCGGCATCGCCTTCGCTCATCGCCGAGTGCACCTCGAAGCGCGGCGCGCCGACCTGCTCGAACATGTGGCTGAAGATGCGCACCACGGCAGCCCGACCGCGTACGTCGTTGAACGGATCGCGGAAGCGCGCGTCGGCCGCATACAGCGCCGCGAGCGCGTCCACGGTGTCCGGCGTCAAGGATTCGAACGCCGTGATCAGCGTGCGCAGTCGCAGTTCGGTGTCAGCAGACATGTCGTGTCATTCCGGAATCTTTCCCATCGGCCATTCTTGCAGAGAGTGACCGTGGGGTGCATTTGTGGGTATGGGCGGCCCTTGTGGGAGCGGCGGGACCGCCGCGATCGTGCGGCGATGGTCGCTGATCGAAGTGAAGATCGCGGCGGGACCGCCGCCCCCACAGGGGCCGCTCCCACAGGCCGCCACGCCCACAAAAAGATCGCTGCTCGACAACCGCGGCGACAACCGACCGGAGGGCTGTGGGAGCGGCGGCCTCGCCGCGATACGCACGTTGCACAGCGACCATCGCGGCACTGATCGCGGCGAGGCCGCCGCTCCCACAGGGGCCGCTCCCACAGGTGCCACTCCCAAAGATGCCACTCCCATAGCCGCCGCTCACAGGGGCTGCCGCTGGGAAGGCCGGTCACGCCCGCGCGCGCGACTCCCATATCTTCTGCAGCCGCTTCACCGACACCGGTACCGGGGTGCGCAGTTCCTGGGCGAACAGATTCACGCGCAGCTCTTCGAGCAGCCAGCGGAATTCATCGATGAAGGGATCGGCCACGCCGGCACGGGCACGCAAGATGCGTTCGCGGTCCCACAGTGTGGCCAGCGACTGCCAGTCGGCAAGCGCGCGGGCGTCGCGTTCCGGGTCGGTGCGCAGCTTGTCGATGCGCAGGGCGATCGCCTTCAGATAGCGCGGGTAGTGGGTCAGCCGCTCGAATGGCGTACGTTCGATGAAGTGCTTGCCGACCAGCGCATCGAGCTGGGCGCGCATGTCGGCGCCGGCGTCCGGATGCGCCTTCAGCGCGATGAGCTTCTTGTTCAGTGCGGCGTATTCGGTCAGCACGCGGCCGGCGAGGCGGCCGATTTCCTGCGCCACCAGCGAAATGCGCGGCCGGGCTTCGTCCCGACGCGCGGCGAAGCTCGCGGCATCCTGCGGCCAGGGTTCCATCATGCAGCAGCGGTCCATCGTGGCGGCCACCAGCTGGGCGCGCAGTTCCGGTTCGGTGCCCAGGTTCATGTACTGCATCGCCATGTCGCGCAGGCCGGGCAGGCTCTTTTCGATGTACTTCACCTGATCGCGCAGCTCGAGCGCGAACAGCCGGCGCAGGCCGCGCCGGTGCACTTCGAGTGCGGCCTCCGGCGTGTCGAGCACGCGCAGGCTGACCGACTCGCCTTCGTCCTGCAGCGCCGGAAACCCGATCACCCGGCGACCGGCCACTTCGACTTCCATCAGTTCGGGCAGCGGCCCGAAGGTCCATGCGCGGTAGCGTTCGTCGCCGGCGGTCTGCTCGGCGACCGCCGGGGCGGCCGGTTCGGCTGCAGCGCGGCCCTTCCTCGTCGGCTGCGGTACCGGCGCCTTGGCCACGACGTCGCGCGCGCCCAGCGCAGACAATGCGTCGGCCATGCTGCCGCGCGCCGTCGCCGCCTTCGCGGTCACCGCGTCGTTGTGCGCCGCGGCCGGTGCGTTTGCCTGCGCACTGGCAAGCTCACTGGCCAACACTCGCGACGCATCGGCCACGGATGCGGCCGGCGGCAGCGCGATGCGTGCCGACTCGAAGCGACGCGCCACCTCGTCCTTCAGCCGAGTGCGCAGTTCGGCCAGATTGCGCGACTGGCCGAGCACCCGGCCGTGCTCGTCGACCACGCGCACATTCATCATCAGATGCGCCGGCAGGTTTTCCGCGCGGATGGCATCGGACGGCAGCTTCAGGCTCACCTTCAGTTCGATCGCGCGCGCCAGCGCCTTCACCAGCGGTTCGGCCTGGTCGTGTTCCTGCGCGATGAAATCGGCGACGAAACCCGCTACCGGCTGCAGCCGGTGGCGCAGCTTCGGCGGGATGGTCTTGGCCAGCTGCAGCACCTTCTCTTCGATCAGGCCGGGCACCAGCCAGTCGAGCCTGGCCGCCGGAATCTGGTTCAGCAGCGTCAGCGGCACCGTCAGCGTGACGCCGTCGTCGGCGGCACTCGGCTCGTGCCGGTATTCGAGTTTCAGCCGCTGACCCAGCAGATCCATCTTCGCCGGAAAGCGCTCGCTGCTGACGCCGGCCGCCTCGTGGCGCATCAGCTGTTCGCGCGTGAGATACAGCAGCTTCGGGTTTTCGCGTTCGGCGTCGCGGCGCCAGCGCTCGAAGCCGCGCAGGTCGATCACGTCCGCGGGCACGATTGAATCGTAAAAGGCGTGGATCAGCGATTCGTCCACCAGCAGGTCCTGCCGCCGCTGCTTCTCTTCCAGCCGCTCGATCTGCGCGATAAGGTCGAGGTTGTGCTGCAGGAATTTCATCTGCTTCAGCGCGATGTCGGTCACGTCGCCATTGACCAGTCCTTCGCGGATCAGCAGTTCGCGCGCCAGCACCGGATCGGTCTTGCCGTACTGCACCGCCCGCTTGGCATACAGCGTGATGCCGTGGATGACGCCGCGCTCCCAGGCGACCGTCTCGCCGCGGCTTTTCGACCAGTGCGGCTCGTAGGTCGAGCGGCGCAGCAGATGGGCGCCCACCTCCTCCACCCATTCCGGCTCGATGCGCGCGATGCAGCGCGCGAACAGCCGCGTGGTTTCGACCAGTTCGGCGGTCATGATCCACTTGCCGCCCTTCTTCGCCAGCGCCGAGCCCGGATGCGGCCAGAACTTGATGCCGCGCGCGCCGAGATACGGCGGCTCGCCGGCGCGCGCGTCCTCGATGCGCAGTCCGAGATTGCCGAGCAGGCCGGTCAGCAACGCGCGGTGCAGCGCGTCGAGTTCGGCCGGCTGCTCGTTCTCCTTCCATTCGTGTTCGGCACACAAGGTGTGCAGCTGGGTGTGCACGTCGCGCCACTCGCGCATGCGCATCCAGTTCAGGAAGTTGGCGCGGCACCACTCGCGCTGCTTCGATTGCGACTGGTGATGCCACACCTCGTCGAACGCCGCCCAGGCCTTCAGATACCACAGGAATTCGCTGCGCTCGTCGGCGAACTTCGCGTGCGCCTGATCGGCGGCGCCGGCCCGTTCTTCGGGCCGGTCGCGCGGGTCCTGCACCGACAGGCCGGCGGTGATCACCAGCACTTCCTTCAGGGCGCCGTGATCGCGCGCCGCCAGAATCATCCGCGCCACGCGCGGGTCGACCGGCAGCTTGGCCAGTTCGCGGCCGAGCGTGGTCAGATCGCGCGCCTCGTCCACCGCGCCCAGTTCCTGCAGCAATTGATAGCCGTCGGCGATGGCGCGCGGCGCCGGGCGGTCGATGAACGGGAATTCCTCGACGTCGGCCAGACTCAGCGACTTCATGCGCAGGATGACGCCGGCCAGCGACGAGCGCAGGATTTCCGGGTCGGTGTGCGCCGGCCGCTGGTTGAAATCCTCTTCGTCGTACAGCCGGAAGCACACGCCGCTCGACACCCGGCCGCAGCGGCCGGCGCGCTGCTTGGCCGCCGACTGCGCGATCGGCTCGACCTGCAGCTGCTCGACCTTGTTGCGGTAGCTGTAGCGCTTGACGCGCGCCAGACCGGTGTCGATGACGTAGCGGATGCCCGGCACGGTGAGCGAGGTTTCCGCCACATTGGTGGCGAGAATGACGCGCCGGCCGTTCGAGCCCTGGAACACGCGTGCCTGTTCCTGCGCCGACTGGCGGGCGTACAGCGCCAGCACTTCCGGCTTCACGCCGGCCAGCCGCGTGTGGTGCTTGCGCAGCGCCTCGGTTCCTTCGCGGATTTCACGCTCGCCCGGCATGAACACCAGCACGTCGCCCGGGCCGGTCGAGAACGCCTCGTCCACCGCATCGCATACGGCGTCATACAGGTCGCGGTCCTTCTGCGCCTCGAACGGCCGCCAGCGCATTTCGATCGGGTACAGCCGGCCGCTGACCTCGATCACCGGCGCCGGCGTGTCGCCGTGCGCGAAGTGGTTGGCGAAGCGCTCGGCGTCCAGCGTGGCGGAGGTGACGATCACTTTCAGGTCGGGCCGGCGCGGCAGCACCTCGCGCAGATAGCCGAGCAGGAAGTCGATGTTCAGGCTGCGCTCGTGCGCCTCGTCGATGATCAGCGTGTCGTAGGCGGCCAGCCAGCGGTCGCGCTGCGTCTCCGCCAGCAATATGCCGTCGGTCATCAGCTTGATGCGGCTGTCTTCCGACGTGCGGTCGGTGAAGCGGATCGCGAAACCGACTTCGCGGCCGAGCGACACGTTCAGTTCCTTGGCAACGCGATCGGCGGTGGCGCGCGCCGCGATGCGGCGCGGCTGCGTGTGGCCGATGAGCCCGCGCGCGCCGCGGCCCAGTTCGAGGCACAGCTTGGGCAGTTGCGTGGTCTTGCCGGAGCCGGTTTCGCCGCACACGATGATGACCTGGTGCGCGGCCAGCGCGGCGGCGATCTCGTCGCGCCGCGCGGACACCGGCAGCTCTTCCGGGTACTCGATCCTGGGCGCCGACGCACGACGCGCCGCGACCTTCGCCTGCGACGCCGCGACGCGTTCAGCCAGCTTTGCCGGCCACTTGTCGGGCGTGCGCTGCCCCGGCGGCAGTTCGCGCAACGCACGGCCGATCGCCGCCGCGTCACGGCTCATGCAGCTTTCGAGGAGGGCGTTCAGATCGGGGCGCGGCACAGTCATCGGTCGGGACAGCGATCCGCCTTCGGCGGAAAGGGCGACATTGTCGTTGAAAGGTGCACCGGGCGGGCGGTTCGGATCGGTGGGGTTGGGAATCGCTGCGCTGACTTCAACGAACGCGACGGCTGCGGGGGATGGGTGTTGGGCATCGCTGCGCTCACCCCAACCTACGGGGGGTGGTGGGCATCGCCCTTGGCTCCCCCCAACCTACCGGACTGCGCCTGCTTACACGAACGGGGCGGCTGCGGGGGGCTGGATGTTGGGCATCGCTGCGCTCACCCCAACCTACGGACGCCTCACGCCGTTGTGGTTGTAGGTTGGGGGGAGCCAAAGGCGATGCCCAGCATCCACATCCCCCGCCCCGCACCCCCGTAGGTTGGGGTGAGCGCAGCGATGCCCAACAGCGGCCTGTCACCCTCGACACGCCCATACCAGACGCCCCCCCGACACGGCTAGCCCGCCACGTTCTTCCACATCCACCAACCGAGTGCGGTCATGGCGAGCGAACCGATCACGTGCGCGGCCACGGCGACGAAGGCCCACATCGTGTCGCCACGCTGGAAGAGCGAAAACACTTCTCCGGAAAAGCTCGAAAAGGTGGTCAGTCCGCCGAGAAACCCCGTTGTACACAGCAGCTTCACGTGCGGTGGCACATCCGGCACCGCCTGGAACACCGCCAGCGCGACGCCCATCAGCAAGCCGCCAACCATATTGGCCACCCAGGTGCCGAGCGGGAAACCGGCAAACAGTGGATTCAGCGTCAGGCCCAGCCCCCAGCGCAGCCAGGCACCGAGCGCCGCACCGCCGCCCACGGCAAGGAAATTCTGCATGTCGCGCCGCCGGAATCATCGAAGGCGCCATTGTAGAGACAGGCAAGTCCCTGCAGGAGCCCTCCACGGCCGGACCTGCATGGCCTGCCGGGTTTGCGGGCTGCGACCAGTACCGACCTGCGGGAGAGCGGCGATGGTTTTGTGGGAGCGGCCCCCGTGGGAGCGGCGGCCTCGCCGCGATACGCACTCTGCACTACGCTGGTCACGGCACTATCGCGGCGAGGCCGCCGCTCCCACAGGTCCTGCTCTCACTGGACTTGCCCCAAAAATGGCCTGCTCCCACAGAAACTGCTCTTACAGATACTGCTTCCACAGGGCCTGCTTCCACCGGGGCCGCCGCCCCCCGCTCCAGGACGGGCTACCCTGCCTGAAACACGATGTAAGGTTGCGCTCCCTGCACGGGTCTGTAGGCTTGTCAGCTCATCCCCGGACGACGTCGTGATACTCGGATTCAGCAAACGCAAAAGCTTCGAACAGGCGGTACGGGCCTTCAGCCCGGACCTTTACCGGTTCGCCTGGTGGCTGTGCCGCGACAAGTTCGTGGCCGAAGACCTGGTGCAGGAAACGTTTGTCCGCGCCTGGAAGGCGTGGGACGACATCAAGGATTCCAACGCCACGAAAAGCTGGCTGATCACCATCGTGCGGCGCGAGCACGCCCGGCTGTACGAACGAAAGCAGTTCGATTACGTCGATGTCGAACTGGAAGACCTGCAGATCGCCGCCGATCACGAACCGATGGAACTGTTTGAAATGGAAAACCTGCTGGGCAGCCTGCCGCTGACCTTGCGCGAACCGCTGGTGCTGCAGGCACTCGGCGGATTTTCATGTGCCGAAATCGCCACCATGCTCGATACCACCGAAGGCGCCATCATGACCCGGCTGACCCGCGCCCGGCAGGCGCTGCGCAGTACGCTCACCGCCCAACCGGGCAGCGCCAGCCGGAGGGCCGAATCGTGAGCGCCGACGGCTTCAACTGCATCGACTTCCGGCGCGAAAAGATGGCCGATCCGCGCCGTCTGACCGAAGCGGCGGAAGAGCACCTGATCGCCTGCGCCGGCTGCCAGAGCTTTTCGCGCCGGGTCAATGCGCAGGAGCGCGCGCTGCAGCAGGCGGTGAGCATCGACGTTCCCGACGGTCTGGCCGAACGCATCATCGTGGCCGGCCGCAGCCAGACGCGCGCGCCGTTCAAGCTGTGGGCGCTGGCGGCCAGCCTGGTGCTGAGCCTGGGCATGGGCGCGCAGTACTGGCACGCCGCACCCGACCGCGACCGCATCGCGCTGGCGGTCGACCACGTGATGCACGAGCCGCAGGCGCTGATGAGCACGCGGTTGATCGAACCGGAACGCGTGGCGCAGGTGTTCGAAAGCTTCGGCGCCGAAGTGCGGGTGCCGCTGTCGTCGGTGCGCTACGTGAAGCTGTGCCCGGTGCCGGGCGGCACCGGCTGGCACATCGTGTTCGACACCGATAAGGGCCCGGCCACCCTGCTGCTGCTGCCGCAGAACACGGCAAAGAAGGCGCGCGTGCTGACTGCCTCGTACGGCGGCATGGGCGTGCATGTCGAGCCGGGCGGCCAGGGCATGTTTGCCGTGGTGGCCGGCGACGAGGAACAGGCCCGTGCCGCGGCCGGCATGCTGCACCGGCACGTCAGCTGGGGGCGCGCCGACACGCTGACCCAGCGCGAAGGCGCCGAGCGGCCGCGCACCTGAACCCAACTGTAATGCGAGCGGCGGACGCAGGGCTTACAATCCTGCGTCCGTTTTTTTTCGCCTTGTGCGCGCCGTTTCGCAATGGAATTGACCCGCCTGCTTTCGCAGCTCGACGACCGCATGCTCGGCGAACTGTTCTCGGAAGAGACCATCGTGCGCGGCAGCGGCTATGTGTCGCGGGTGGGCGACATCGAGGTCAATGGCCCGACGCTGCGCGCGCTGGTGCGCGGCTCGCGGCCGCAGCCGTATCAGGTGTCGGTGCGGCTGGAACGGCGCGAATACTTCGGCGAACGCACGCTTGAAGTGGCGTCGCGCTGCAGTTGCCCGGTCGGCAACCGCTGCAAGCACGCGGTCGGCCTGCTGCTGGCGGCGAAACAGCAGGGCGAGCTGATCGAAAAGCCGCGCGCCGAAATCCTGCGCTGGGCGCAAACCCTGGGTCAGCGCCTGGCCCGGGACAACAGCACCGAAACGAAGAAGCGCAGCAACCCGGTGCGCGACGCCATCATCTTTCTGGTGGCGCTGCGCGGCGCGCAGGCGCCCGAGTTCCGGCTGCTCAAGGCGCGTCTGACCCGCGACGGCGCCTTCAGCGGCGACGGCCAGCCCTGGTTCAACTACGAGCAGGCGCTGCTCAAGCCGCCCTCTTTCGTGCACGAAAGCGATCTGCCGGTGTTCCGCGTGCTGCGCGACGCCATCCGCAAGCGCCACAGCAGCACCTTCGTGCCGTTCGAACTGCGTGGCAGCGACGGGCTGGGCGTGCTGCGCAGTGCGCTCGACACCGGCCGCACCTATGTGCTGGACAGCGGCGCCGACGGCACCGCCCATCTGCTGGCGGCCGGCGAGCCGCGCCCCGGCCAGCTCGAATGGCAGACCGAAAAGCTCGGCGTGCGCGCCCTGCTCGCCTGCACGCCGCCGGCCGATACGGTTCTGCCGACTGAACCGCCGTGGTATGTCGACGCCGCACGCGGTCAGGCCGGCGAAGTGCTGCACCCCGACCGCGCCGCGCTGATGGCGGTACTGGAACTGCCGCTTCTGTCGCCGGCCGAACTGCCGCTGATCGCCGGTGCACTGGCCGAAGTGGCGCCCGCCCTGCCGTCGCCGCTTGGTCGCGACGCCGCCAACCTGCCGCTGCTGACCGAGCCGCTGCGCCCGGTGCTGCAACTGCAGAGCCTCGCCGTGTGGCATGTGAAGCCACATCGCCGCTACGACAAGGCGCTCGGCCACACGCTATACGACCTCGCCACCGTGTCGCTGCACTACGGCCAGGCGCGCTTCGCCGCCACCGATGCGTCCGATCTCGCCACCCTGCCCAGCGGGCGCGCGGTGCGCGTCAAGCGCGACCTGGCGGCCGAAGGCCGCGCGCTCGCGCTGTTGAGCGAGGTCGGCTTCGCGCCGCTGCAGGCACGCTGGCTGCAGATGTTCGACCCGCTGCCGGTCGGCGCACTCGGGCTGGAGAGCGAAGCCGCCTGGGCGCGCTTCTTTTCCGCCGAAGCCGGCGTGCTGACCCGCGCCGGCTGGCAGATCGACTGCCCGCCCGACTTCCGCCACCGCGTGCTGGTGGTCGACGAGTGGTACGCGGATCTCGACGAAAACGAGAACGGCTGGCTCGAACTGTCGCTCGGCATCGACGTCGGCGGCCGCAGGCTCGACCTGGCGCCGCTTCTGTACGCCCTGTTCAAGCGCGACGGCCGCTGGCTCGACCCGGTCGCGCTCGACCGCATGCGCGACGAAGACGCGACCGAACTGAGTACGCCGGAAGGCGAGCGCATCATCGTGCCGGCCGGGCGCATCAAGCCGCTGGCGCGCACCCTGGTCGACCTGTTCGACAGCCCGACCGACGGCGCGCTGCGCGTGTCGCGCATGGACGCCCCGCGCCTGACCGAGGCGCTCGATGCGAAGTGGACGCGCGCCGGCTTCCAGTCGCTGGAGCAATGGGTCGAGCGGCTGCGCGGCATGAAGGGCATCGCGCCGGTCGCCGAGCCTGCCGGCTTCGGCATCGAACTGCGCCCCTACCAGCGCGAAGGGCTGGCCTGGCTGCAGCATCTGCGGGCGCACGATCTGGGTGGCATCCTGGCCGACGACATGGGGCTGGGCAAGACCGCCCAGGCGCTGGCCCACCTGCTGACCGAAAAGCTCGCCGGCCGGCTCGACCGCCCGGCGCTGGTCGTGCTGCCGACTTCGCTGGTGTTCAACTGGCAGCGCGAAGCCGAGCGCTTCGCACCGCAGCTGAGCGTGCTCAAGCTGCACGGCGCCGACCGCAGCACGCTGTTCGACCGGATCCCGCAGCACGACGTGTGCCTCACCACCTACCCGCTGCTGTGGCGGGACCACGAAAAGCTGGCCGCGCACGACTACCACCTGCTCATCCTCGACGAGGCGCAGACGGTTAAGAACACCGGCAGCCAAGCGGCAAAGGCGGTGCGCCTGCTGCGCGCACGTCATCGGCTGTGCCTCACCGGCACGCCGATGGAAAACCATCTGGGCGAGCTGTGGGCGCAGTTCGACTTCCTGCTGCCCGGCTTTCTCGGCGAATCGAAGGATTTCACGCGCAGCTGGCGCACACCGATCGAAAAGCACGGCGACCTCATCCGACGCGAACTGCTGGCGCGGCGCGTAGCGCCCTTCATCCTGCGGCGGCGCAAGGACGACGTCGCGAAGGAACTGCCGCCCAAGACCGAAGTGCTGCGCACGGTCGAACTGACCGGCCGCCAGCGCGACCTATACGAAACCGTGCGTGTCGCGATGGACAAGCGGGTGCGCGAAGAAGTCGCCAGCCGCGGCTTCGCGCGCAGCCGCATCGTCATCCTCGACGCGCTGCTCAAGCTGCGTCAGGTGTGCTGCGACCCGCGCCTGCTGAAGACCGACGCCGCGCTGCGCGTGAAGGAACGCGCCAAGCTCGACCTCCTGATGGACATGCTGGAAAACCTGCTGGCCGAAGGCCGCAAGGTGCTGGTGTTCTCGCAATTCACCGCCATGCTCGATCTGATCAAGACCGAACTGGACGACGCCGGCATCGGCTCGGTCATGCTGACCGGCGACACCACCCACCGCGAAGCCGTCGTGCGCCGCTTCCAGGAAGGCACCGTGCCGGTGTTCCTGATCAGCCTGAAAGCCGGCGGCGTCGGCCTCAACCTCACCCACGCCGACACCGTCATCCACTACGACCCCTGGTGGAACCCCGCCGCCGAAAACCAGGCCAGCGACCGCGCCCACCGCATCGGCCAGGACAAGCCGGTGTTCGTCTACAAGCTCATCGTCGCCGGCAGCATAGAAGAACGCATTGTCGCCCTGCAGGAAAAGAAGGCCGCCCTGGCCGAAGGCATCCTCGGCAACGACGAAGCGGCACTGGAGAAGTTCGGGGAGACGGATCTGGCGGCACTGTTCGAGCCGTTGGCGGAGTGAGGCGGCCCCGTCCCGAGTACATCGGCATTTCGGACGATGTCGGCCGGCGGCCTTGCACCTGACCATCCGGCTGTCTTCACCTGATCGTCGGTCGCGTCGCCCCTTTCGCCAGACCGCCATCCCTCAATTGCCCATCTGTAGCCCAACGGCTACGCTTCTCTCGTGTGATCATGCGCGTCGAAAAGACCGACGAGTATCGCGACTGGATCGATGGCCTCAAGGACGTGACCGTCGCGCGCGGATACTGATGTGCGTCGACAGGCTGATCCACGGCAACCCGGGCACGCATCGCAATCTGACGCACGGCGTGTCCGAACTGAAGATCGATGTTGGACCCGGTTACCGTGTGTATTACACCCAGCGCGGCAACGTGCTGCTTCTGCTGCTGGTCGGCGGCGACAAGTCGACGCAGGAGAACGACATTGCACGCACGATCCGTCTGGCCCGAACCTGGGGAGAAGAAACATGACCACAGAAAAGACCCTCTCACCGCCAAAGGCGAACACGTCGCCCTATGACGTTGCGGATCACCTCCGCACACCGGAAGACATGGCGGCCTACCTCGACGCCTGGCTTGAAGACGCGGCCGACGACATCTCAGGCATCGCGCGCGCGCTCGGCGATCTCGCCCGCGCCAAGGGCATGAGCCAGGTCGCGCGGGACACCGGACTGAGCCGTGAAAGCCTTTACAGAGCGCTGAGCGAAAACGGCAACCCGAGCTTCGGCACCGTGCTCAAGGTGGCGCGGGCGCTGGGGCTGAAGTTGCGTGCGGAGGCAATGTGATCTGTTTGCTTCCGCGAGGAAAACCCTGCGCCGTCGGCAGCAGCTCTTCCGGAAATTTCAGTTGAAGTTGGGAAGGGCCTTGTCATAATGCAGGCGGCGTGAGGTGAGGTTTTTCGCGCGAGTTTTAAGGACTGAGTATTCAGCAGCGTTCCACGCAAATCGTTGATACGGAAGCGCATCCCGAAAAAGTTAGACGTTGCCCATGCACGAAGTGATCACGCGCTTTGACAGAGTTTTTGATGTAGTTCGTATCGAGGCTGGTGATGGAACTCATCGGCATACCCTCTTTGGGTTCCAGAATTCGAAGATGCGTCAATGTGGCGTGAAGGTTCCTGGCTGGCCCGCAATAACGCCGGACACGTCCTATGCGATAGTCTTGAAAAGCCAAAACAATTGGCAAAGCATTGAGGGGTGGATAAATTTAGAAACGGGTGAGGTTGCACGAAATCATGCATCAGTCTCAGCGGCCATTACAGTATTTTCAATCTTCTTCCTTGTGATGCTATTCCTTAACGATGTGAGCTCTTGGCCAACCACCATATTTCTACTGTTGACTGGTGGGATTGCCACCTTTCACCTCCGGAAAGAAATCACCGTCAACCGTGTGTTAAGGCGTATGTGTAAGAAGGATTACATACCGCGGCTTCCATAGCCGAATGCATGCGTCGGAAAGCGGCTCGGCCGGATCGGGCGACCGCAGGCCACCCGTATGATCGGCCCGCAGTGCGATCGGCCACCCACGCGAATTGCCATCGGAGACCACCGCCATGCGCCTCTTGTGCCTCACCGCTGTTTGCCTTTCCCTGCTGACCGCCTGCGCTTTGCCGTTCTTCGACGTGGGTCGAAGCGAAACCGTGCTGCCGGTCAGCCGGGCATGGGTCGATGGCAGGATCGTCGAGTACATCGTGACCGACGTGTCCGATCTGGCCATGGCCAGAATGACGGGCACGAACTACGTGCCCAGCCTGGCCTTTGCGCTCGACTCCGCACCGGGCAGTCGCTGATCGAGCGCGTCTACAAGTTCCCCGACGAGGAACAGATCAGCATTTTCCAGTCGGCCCCCGATCCGGTGGGCCCGGAAAGCCAGGATCGAAGCTACAGCCCTTTGTGGCGGGTCGTCATGGTGCGGTGGAACACGGCTGCGCCGAAACGCGAACTCAAGTCGGAAGAGGCGCTTCTGGCCGCCGAAGAAAGGCAGGAGGTTTCGCTCGAAGTCACCGACATCGTCGTCAACTGCCCGGTCACGCGCAGCGGCGATGGTCAGTCCCTAAAGGGCGTGCGCTGACGCCCGACCTGTCGCTGGACACGCGCCCTGCTCCGTGGCGAGTCCATCCATCCGGCTTCGGTCGGGCGCTTATCCCGTTCGATTGCGCACCTCGGGTGTGATCCGCCCGGCTTCTGCAACCCGTCAAAAGGCTGATTCCGGAGTGAACGGATGCGTGGTGAACTGCGCGCCGCCCGATGTAATCACCCGCCCGCAAAACGTTCGCGCGAGCATTTCAGGGGGCGTTTGGCCGGTCCGTCACGCTGCCCGGACGTCCGGCATCCATCCCCGGTACACCCGTCGCCCGTCCATGCCCGAGACATCATGTCGCGCGAAGCCGAACACTTCCCGAGAACGCTGCTCATCCTGTGCGCCCTGCTGTCGATCATCTATCTGGATGAATTCGTGCGGAATCCGACCGTGAGCGCATCGGGCGCGGCCTTGATCAACTTCGGCGCGCTGTATCTGGTTCTGACTGGAAACCGGATAGCCACGTACGTTTCCGCGGCGGCCTTTGGCGCCTTGAGCACGGTGGGCGTGTTTGCCTACATCGATTCACCGAGGAACCTTGCGCTCTTGTTCACCGCGCTTGTCTATGCGGCCTCATGCAACTATTTCCTCTCTCCTGCGATGCAGAGGTTCATGCAGAAAAAGGACGAAAGGCCTTGACCAGATAACGATTTTTTACCAATGGGGAGTCTGAAAAAACAGTCGGCACGACAGGAAAAAAAGCAGCAGGCTTCGCACGCATCCTTGCCTTTGTCGTTCTTGCGTCGACACTTGTCGGCTGCGCAAGCGCGCCCATGCCGATCAACTATGCGCCGAGCTAATAGAGAATAGGGGTCAGACCCGAATGAGTTAGCCGCAACTCCCGACACCATGAACTTCAGCCCGATCAGAATCATGTGGAACGACTGGCCCGCGCTGGCGTCATGGGTGGCGATGCCGATCACCTGGGCGATCCATTTCGGCTTCCCGCACCTGTACGGTGGCGCCGCGGCCTTGCCGCTGGTGCTTCCGGTCGGGGTGTCCGTCACGCTCGTCGCCGTGCTCCTCTGGCGCATCAAGCGTGTCGCCGATCTGTTCGCGCGCGGGGTGGCGGTGAGCGGCACGATCACCGACCTGATGATTGCGAAGGATCGCGGGCAGTTGGTGTTCGAATTCGAAGCCGTCGGCACGCGGGTTCGAACATGGATGCCGATACACAAGACGCGTGATGTGCTGTCGCTGGCCCGTGGCGACCGGGTGGACGTGCTTTACGACGCGAAGAAGCCGCGTCGGGCGATCGTCAAGTGCCTGTTCGTTGAGAGATAACCAACGATATGGGGACGGAGCACCATTCCCTGCCATGGACCGGCCCGGGCGGTCCATGGCAGGGACGTTCCAGAAGGACCGGCGCAAGGCCCGGCAGGTTGCCCCTCCGCCCAAACCTTGTCTTGTGTCAATTTTTACGGACAGGTGATTTGTACGCTTTGCGTGACACATCACGTCACGAGGGCACCTGTCATGCGCATCGTCCTGATCCACCCGAATTACCACTCCGGCGGCGCCGAGATTGCGGGCAACTGGCCGCCGGCCTGGGTCGCCTACCTCACCGGTTACCTGAAGGCCGGCGGCTACGATGAGGTGACCTTCATCGACGCGATGACGCATCACCTGACGGACGATCAGGTGCGGGCGCGGCTGATCGAACTGGATCCGGACATCGTCGGCTGCACGGCGATCACGCCGTCGATCTACAAGGCGGAAGAACTGCTGAAGCTGGCCAAGGATCTGAAGCCGTCGGTGGTGACGGTGCTGGGCGGCATTCACGGCACCTTCATGTATCCGCAGGTGCTGAAGGAAGCGCCGTGGATCGATTGCGTGGTGCGCGGCGAAGGCGAGCAGGTGTTCCTGAACCTGGTGCGCGCGGTTGATGACGGCCAGTGGGCGCGCGACCCGGTGAGCGTGCGCGGCGTGGCGTTTCTCGACGCCGACGCGCAGGTGGTGGCCACGCCGGCCGAGCCGCCGATCCAGGACCTGGACCGCATCACGCCGGACTGGGGCATTCTGGAATGGGACAAGTACATCTACATTCCGATGGGCGTGCGCGTGGCGATCCCGAACTTCGCGCGCGGCTGCCCCTTCACCTGCAGCTTCTGCAGCCAGTGGAAGTTCTGGCGCGACTACCGCATCCGCGATCCAAAGAAGGTGGTCGACGAGATCGAAGACCTGGTGAAGAACCACGGCATCGGCTTCTTCATCCTGGCAGACGAGGAACCGACGATCCACCGCAAGAAGTTCATCCAGTTCTGCGAAGAACTGATCGCACGCGACCTGGGCGTGCTGTGGGGCATCAACACGCGCGTGACCGACATCCTGCGCGACGAAAAGCTGCTGCCGCTGTTCCGCAGGGCCGGTCTGGTGCACGTGAGCCTGGGCACCGAGGCGGCGGCGCAGCTGAAGCTCGACCGCTTCAACAAGGAAACGACGATCGCGCAGAACAAGAAGGCGATCGCGCTGCTGCGCGAAGCCGGCATCGTGACCGAGGCGCAGTTCATCGTCGGCCTGGAAAACGAAACCGCCGAAACGCTGGAAGAAACCTACCGCATGGCGCGCGACTGGAACCCCGACATGGCCAACTGGGCGATGTACACGCCGTGGCCGTTCTCGGATCTGTTCCAGGAACTGGGCGACAAGGTCGAGGTGTTCGACTACGAAAAGTACAACTTCGTCACCCCGATCATGAAGCCCGACGCCATGGACCGCGCCGAGCTGCTCGACCGGGTGATGAACAACTACCGTCGCTTCTTCATGAACAAGACCTTCTTCCAGTACCCGTGGGAGAAGGACAAGCAGCGGCGCAAATACCTGCTGGGCTGCCTGAAGGCCTTCCTGAAGAGCGGCTTCGAACGCACGTTCTACGATCTCGGCCGGGTCGGCTACTGGGGCCCGCAAAGCAAAAAGAAAGTGGACTTCGCCTTCGCCGACGAGCGCGTGCATGCCCGACCGGATGGCGCGGCGATCGCCGCCGCCGACGAAGGCTGGGTCACCATGCACGGCCCGAAGATCGAAATGCGGCGCAAGAAGGGCGAAGAACTGGCCGCGGCTGCGATCGCCGCGTGCGGCGGCGGGCATGACCAGCTGAGCGACGAAGAAGCCGACCGCGCACTGGCCGCCCACGCGGCCCGCACCGCTGCGGCGAACGAAGCGGCCCACGCCAGCACCGTCTGACCGGCTGCCGACCATGAATGCGTCGAACGCAACGAACCGCATCGGTCCGAACGCCATCACCCGCGTGGCCGAAGCCCTGCAGCAGCGCAATGGCGAGGCCTTCACGGCACTGATCTTCGGCCGGGCCGGACTGCTGCGCTATCTGGGGCAGCCGCCGCAATCGATGGTGGACGAAGCCGAGGTGATGCGCCTGCACAGGGTGCTCCGCGCCAGCGTCGGCCCGGTCGACGCAAGCGCGGTGGCGCGCGACGCCGGCCGGCGCACCGCCGACTACCTGCTGGCCCGGCGCATTCCGCGTCCGGTACAGGCGCTGCTGCGCCACCTGCCGGCACCGCTCGCGGCGCGCGTGCTGCTGGCGGCGATCCGGCGCCACGCCTGGACCTTTGCCGGCAGCGGGCACTTCAGCGCGCGCGCCGGCAAGCCGGTCGTGATGACGCTGCAGGACAACCCGCTGTGCCGTGGCGTGGTACTCGACGCGCCCGCCTGCGACTACTACGCCGCCACCTTCGAGCACCTGTTCCGGGTGCTCGTGCATCCGCGCGCGCGGGTGCGCGAAACCGCCTGCGAAGCCATGGGTGCGACCGCCTGCATGTTCGAGATCGACTGGTAGACGCGTCCGCGCACTGCCGATGACACGCCGCACTGAACGCCCGGTACCCGACGCGTTCGAACGAAGGTCGCGTCTTGTGCAAAGATGCGAGTCGCCGGGCACGGCACATCAACGTGCCATCATGTCGCCCGCCCCATCCCGCTACCCGCTACGCCCCGGAAGGAAACCCGCATGTCACTCAGGTCCGTCCTGACCGCCTTTTTCGCACTCATCGTCTGCGCTGCGGCGCAAGCGGCGGATCGACCGTCGCTGTTCCTCAACCTGACCAGCGACAACTCGCAGCGCTCGGAAACCGGGCTCATCTTCGCGCGGGACCAGATGGCGCGCGGCCACGCGCTGACGGTGTTCCTGAACGATCAGGCCGTGCGCATGGGCAGCAGCAGCAACCTTCGCAACTTCGTCACCCAGCAGAAGCTGCTGCGCGACCTGATGGGCAAGGGCGCGGTCGTGCTGGTGTGCCGCGTCTGCATGCGTCATTACGGCGTAACCGAAGCCAGTCTGATGCAGGGCATGCTGCTCGACGACCCCGAGCGGGTGGGCGAAGCGCTGTTCCGCGACAACACGCGCACGCTCACCTGGTAGCCACTTCGGACACGCGCTGCGGATGAGCGTGCCGGACGGACCCTGCGTATATATATGGCGACATCGCTCACCACCCTGCCCGACGACCTGCCGGTGCCGCTCGACGACGGCGCGGCTGCCCATCTCGAAGGGATGCCTCTGCCCGCGCTGGCGCTGCCGCGCACCGACGGCGGCACAACCGATCTCGCGACGCTGCGCGGCCTGCAGGTGATCTATGTCTATCCGATGACCGGCCGGCCGGATGTGCCGCTGCCCGACGGCTGGGACGCGATACCCGGCGCACGCGGCTGCACGCCGCAGTCGTGCGCCTTCCGCGACCACCATGCCGAACTGGCCGCGCTGGGCGCCGGCGTGTTCGGGCTGAGCAGCCAGGACGGCGACTACCAGCAGGAAGCGGCGGCGCGCCTGCACCTGCCCTTTCCGCTGCTGAGCGACGACGGCCTGCAGCTCAAGGCCGCGTTGCGCCTGCCCACCTTCACCGCCGCTGGCCTCGAGCTCTACCGGCGGCTCACCCTGATCACCGACGACGCACGCATCGTCAAGGTGTTCTACCCGGTGTTTCCGCCCGATCGCAATGCCGCCGACGTACTGGCGTGGCTCAAGGAGCACACCATGAAAACCCGCGACACCGCGCTGGCCCTCGCTGCCTGCGCCGCCACCGCCCTCGCCGCCGATGCCGCCCCGCGCATGCTGACCCCCTGCCCCGACTCGCCCAACTGCGTGTCGACCCAGTCGGACAGCGCGGCGAAGATGACGCCGATTCCCTTCAGCGGCGACGCCGCCGCCGCGCAGGCGCGACTCAAGCAGGTCATCCTCGCCCAGCCGCGCGCCACCATTACCCGCGAAGAGCCCGGCTTCATCGCCGCCGAATTCCGCTCGCGCATCTTTCGCTTCGTCGATGCCGCAGAGTTCGCCATCGACGCCGGTGCGTCGGTCATCCATTACCGCTCCGGCGCGCGCACGGGTTACTCCGATTTCGGCGTGAACCGCTCGCGCATGGAAACGCTGGCGAAAGGCTTCGCCGAGGCGAAGTAGGCGCCCAAGGGAGCGGTCTCTGTGGGAGCTCTCTGTGGGAGCGGCGGCCTCGCCGCGATCGGCGCGTTGATCAACGATCATCGCGGCATCAATCGCGGCGAGGCCGCCGCTCCCACTGGCCGCCGCTCCCACTGGCCGCCGCTCCCACTGGCCGCCGCTCCCACTGGCCGCCGCTCCCATAGGCCCCTCCCACTCACTGGCCGCCGCTCCCACAAAACCATCGCCGCTTCCGCAGCCCCGCTCTTCAGCCCGGGGCAGGCTCGCTTTCCGCTTCCGGCGCCAGCACGAAGCGGACGCAGCCTTCGCGGTTGTGATCGAGCTGCAGGCGGAAGCCGCTGGCGCGGGCGAGCAGTGCCGACTGGTACAGCCCGACACCCAGGCCGCTGGCGGAGGCGACCGGTGCCTGCAGCAGGTTTCCGGCCAGATCGGCGGCGATGGCGCTGCCGCTGTCTTCGACCGACAGCCGGTCACCGCCGAGGCGCAGCACGATGGCGATGCCCGGTTCGGCAAGCCTCTTCTGCAGCGCGTTGCCGACCAGGTTTTCCGCCACTGTCGTGTACAGCGCGCCGGGCAAGCGCTGGTCGGGTTCGGTCATGCCTTCGACCGTCACGCCCTGCCCGGCGAAATGGGCCGCGGTGGCCTGCAGCCATTCCGGGGCCGGCGTCCATTCGCCGTCGACCGGCTGCGGGCGGCGCAGCTTGTCCAGCGTTGCTTCGAGCCGGGCGCTGATGACCGGCAGCTGGCGCGCCAGCAGCGCGTTGGCGCGGGCGGCGCTGTCCGGGTCAGTGGCTTCGCGGGCGGCAAAACACAGGGTGTTGAGCGACTGCAGCAGGTTCTTCACGTCGTGCGTCAGACGCGCACCGGTGTCGTGGATCGCCGACAGATAGGACAGGCGGCGCAGTTCTTCGGTGCGCAGCTGGGCCTGGTAGAACTGGCCGAGCAGCTGCACCAGCAGGTTGAAGTGCCACAGCAGGCCGCCGGACAGCGGGCGCGCGGTATAGAGCGTCAGGTCCAGCAGCGGGTGTTCGAAATCCTGCCGGTGCGCGGCAACCTCGCCGAAGCGACGCGGTGGCGTGGCGTTCGCACCGCTGCGGGTGCGCCACTCTCCGCCGCTGATCAGCGGCAGGGCGAGCAGGCGGTTGGCCGCGCGGGCGACGAATTCCTCCGGCCGGCTTTCTTCCTGCGACAGCAACGCCAGACTTTCCAGCCAGCGCTCATAAGGCAGTGCCAGCGACAGCACGTAGCGGGTGAAGGCGACGCTGACGCCGCCGAAACCGGCGCGCGGATTCCACGCCCAGCCCATCACCATCAGCGCGCTGGCCAGCACGCCCAGCGTGGCGAGCAGCGCGCGCAGGTAATCGACACCGGCCAGCTGCATCGCCGCCAGCGTGCCCAGCACGAGTACGGCGAGCAGCAACAGCACGAAGGTGCCGGACACGAAGTCGAGCACTTCGCGGTCGCGGTCGACCCGCTCGCGGCCGGGCACCAGCAGCATGACGGTCAAGGCGAGCGGCGCCATCTGCAGTCCGAGCGCATCGATGCCGGACGGCATCGGCAGGCCGGGCGGCAGCGCCCGCGGCAGTGCGATCGTCAGCAGCGCGGTGATCAGGTAGGCCAGTGCGCCGAGGTAGTAGATGCGCGGCCCGCGCGAACGCGAAAAGAACACCTTGCCGCCGACCAGACCGGCCAGCAGCAGCAGCCACAGGCTGAGCGCCAGCGGCCCGTAGAACCACAGGAATACGCCGACCAGCGCGCACAGCGCCGCCAGCACCGGCCATTCGATGCGGGACTGCGCGCGCAGCAGGGGTTGCCACAGCAGCAGCAGGCCGAGGTGGGGCAGCAGCAGCGCGCGGCCGAACAGCAGGTCGTCGTCCAGCCACAGCAGCAGATGCAGGCTGGTCAGCACGCCCAGCAGCAGCCAGGGCTGAGCCCGCGTCAGCCACCTGACACGCGTGCGGCGCGGCACGGCAGGGCGTCTCATCACGGTGTCGCCCTGCTTTCATTGGTCGGGGCGCGCCACCGCGAAAGGTGACCGGATCGTGACAGAACTGTCCGGATCCGGTCATATTGCATGGCATTCACCCCGGAACACCCCGGTTGTGAACGGTCGTCCACCATCGCCAATGAAAAAAATCGTTTCCAAATCAGCGCAATCAAGGAAACACTCCCGGTATCGTCCGTTCGGGCACGGAATCTGCATCGTCGGGACGCATACGGAGGATTCACATGAAAGCCAAT
This sequence comes from Methyloversatilis sp. XJ19-49, assembly GCF_024580145.1. Lineage (GTDB taxonomy): Bacteria > Pseudomonadota > Gammaproteobacteria > Burkholderiales > Rhodocyclaceae > Methyloversatilis. The sequence goes on along the minus strand of NZ_JANINI010000003.1, from coordinate 137,618 downwards.
CAACAAGGGTTCACGCTGGTCGAAATCGCCATCGTGCTCGTCATTATCGGTCTGCTGCTGGGCGGCGTGCTCAAGGGGCAGGAACTGATCAACAGCGCCAAGGCGAAAAGTCTGGTGAATGACTTCCGCACGATGTCGACCGCCGTGTACGCCTACCAGGACCGCTTCCGCTTCATGCCGGGCGACGATCCGGCCGTGGTGCAGCACGTGGCCGGCACGCTGGCGACCACCCCGGGCACGCCGGAAACCCAGGGCAACGGTCGCATCGGCGGCAACTGGAACTCGACCACCGCGACCGACGAATCGCGTCTGGTGTGGCAGCACCTGCGGCTGGCCAACCTGCTGACCGGCCCGACCGTCGAAAGCGACCCGGCCTACCTGCCGCGCAATGCCGACAACGGCACCATCGGCATCACCAGCACCTCGCCGATCACGCCGGCCACCGGCAGCGGTCCGGATTCGCGGCCGATGACCGGCGCCTTCTTCATCTGTTCGTCCGGCATCACCGCCCGCCTCGCGCGTCAGGTCGATTCGACCATGGACGACGGCGTCACCAACACCGGCAACGTGCGCGCAATGATCGACGTCAATGGCACGCCGTCGGCCACCTCGACCGCGTCCAACATCGACGCCGCGGCCGAAACCGCGGCCGATCGCTACACGGTGTGCGTGGCGTTCTGACGTCGGGTTCGCAGGAATGGCCGCTCAGCCCTTGAGCAGGCGCGATTCGGCCTGAGCCAGTTCGGCCGGCGCGCCCAGCAGCACCACCACATCGCCGCTTTCGAACGCCAGGTCGGAACTGGGCTCCAGCGCCCGGATGCCGCGCCGGCGGATCGCACTCACCTCGACGCGGATGTCGTTGAAGTGGAATTCATCGATGCGGTGTCCGATCGCCCAGGCGCCCGGCGCCAGCGGCACCGAATGCAGGCGCGTGTGCTGCTGATCGGTCGCCGCCTCCTCCGCCAGGTGTTCGGCACCGCGGTACAGCCCGCGCAGCAGGTGATAGCGGTCGCCGCGGAACTGGCGGATGCGCTTGAGCACGCGATGCAGCGGAATGCCCAGCAGCACCAGCGCGTGGGTGGCCAGCATCAGTGACGATTCGAGCGATTCCGGCACCACCTCGGTGGCCCCGGCGGCCGACAGCTTGTCGTAGTCGCGCTCGTCGAAGGTGCGCACGACCACCGGCACTTCGGCATGCAGCTCATTGACCAGATGGATCACGCGCAGCGCCGCCTCGGTGTCGACAAACGTGATGACGACGATGGACGCCCGCGTCAGCCCGGCCGCGATCAGCGTTTCGCGCTTGCCGGCGTCACCGAACACCACCGTTTCACCGGCCGCCGCCGCCTCGCGCACCCGCTCCGGATCGAGGTCGAGCGCGATGAACGAAATGCCCTCGTTTTCCAGGAAGCGCCCCAGGTACTGGCCGTTGCGGCCGTAGCCGCAGACGATGGCGTGACCGTCGGTGGCCAGCGACTGGGCGGCGATCGACGTCAGCTGCATCGAGCGCATCAGCCATTCCGACGGCACCAGCCGCAGCACGATGCGGTCGGCGTAGTGGGCGAGGATGGGTGCGGTGAGCAAGGTCAGCAGCAGCGACGCGAGCACGATCTGCAGGATGCGGTCGGGCAGCAGGTTGGCGGCATCGGCCAGCGCCATCAGCACGAAGCCGAATTCGCCGCCGGCGCACAGCCACAGACCGACGCGCAGCGCCGTGCCGGGCGACGAGCCGAAGAAGCGCGACGCCGCCGCGGCGACCACGAACTTGCCGATCAGGATGAACAGCACCGTCACCAGCACGAAGAACAGCTCCGACAGCACCAGCGCCAGATTGAGCTTCATGCCGATGGTGACGAAGAACAGGCCGAGCAGCACGTCACGGAACGGCTTGATGTCTTCTTCCACCTGATAGCGGTACTGCGTTTCCGAAATCAGCATGCCGGCCAGGAAGGCACCGAGGGCCAGCGACAGCCCGGCGTGCTCGGTCGCGAACGCCATGCCCAGCGTCACCAGCAGCACGTTGAGCATGAACAGCTCGGGCGACTTGCGCTGCGCCACGACGAAGAACCAGCGCTGCATCAGGCGCGGGCCCAGATACAGGATGAGGGTCAGCGCCACGGCCGCCTTCACGCCGGCCAGCGCCAGCGCCTCCATGCTTTCCTCGGCGCCGAGCGACAGCACCGGAATCACCACCAGGAAGGGCACGACGGCCAGATCCTGGAACAGCAGCACGCCGATCACCTGCCGGCCGTGCGCGGAATCGAGTTCCAGACGCTCGACCAGCAGCTTGATCAGCACCGCGGTGGACGACATGGCGATGGCCGCGCCGACGGCAATCGCGCCCTTGAGGTTCAGCCCGAACAGCCAGGCGAAGGTGACGACGCCCACCACCGAAAGCGCGACCTGCGTGCCGCCCAGGCCGAACACCACGCGCTTCATCGAAAACAGCTTGGGCAGCGAGAATTCGAGCCCGATCGAAAACATCAGGAACACGATGCCGTATTCGGCGAACTGGCGCGCCTCTTCGGTATCCGGAATGAACGCCAGCGCGTGCGGGCCGGCCAGTGCACCGACCAGCAGGTAACCCAGTATGGGCGGCAGTCCGATGCTGCGGAAAAGGCCGACCACCAGCACCGAAGCGGCGAGCAACAGCAGGACCAGCTCGAGTGCGGACATGGTGGGCAAGAAGGGGCGGCAGGGCCATGAGCGGATGGCCGGCCGCCGGCCGTGGGCAGGTTGTTATAATCCACGTCGATCATAACCGATCCACCCGAACGCCCGCGCTGCGGGCACCTGCCGGATCAACCGGACCTTCCCCCGCCAGACGCATGACACACAGTCCCCCGCCGGTCACCGAAGACATCGTCGCCGCGGCCCGTCGCGTGCTCGACATCGAAGCCCGCGCGCTCGACGCGCTGTCCGGGCGCCTGGGCGAAGACTTCGCCCGCGCGGTGCGGCTGGTGCTCGACAGCACCGGCCGCGTCATCGTCAGCGGTCTGGGCAAGTCGGGCCACATCGCGCGCAAGATCGCCGCGACGATGGCCAGCACCGGCACGCCGGCCTATTTCGTCCATGCCGCCGAGGCGCTGCACGGCGATCTCGGCATGATCCATCGCGACGACGTGCTGATCGCGCTGTCCAATTCAGGTGAAACCGCCGAGCTGCTGGCAGTGGTGCCGCTGGTGCGCCGGCAGGGCGGCCGTACGATCGCGATGACCGGCAAGCCTGATTCGACGCTGGCCCGGCTGGCCGACGTGCATCTGGACGCCGGCGTTGCGATGGAAGCCTGCTCGCTGAATCTTGCCCCGACCGCCAGCACCACCTGCGCGCTGGCGCTCGGTGATGCGCTGGCGGTCGCGCTGCTCGACGCCCGCGGCTTCCGCGAGGACGATTTCGCGCGCAGCCACCCGGGCGGTGCGCTCGGCCGGCGCCTGCTGACCCATGTGCGCGACGTGATGCGCGCGCGCGCCGACGTGCCGACGGTGGCGGTCGACAGCACGGTCACCGAAGCGCTGCTGCAGGTGACGCGCGGCGGCATGGGCATGACTGTGGTGCTGGATGCGGCAGGGAGCGTGGCCGGGGTATTCACCGACGGCGACCTGCGGCGTGCGATCGACCGCCTGGGCGACGTGCGCACGGTGCCGGTGGCAGCAGTGATGAGCCGTCAGCCGCGCTCGATCAGCGAGGCGAAGCTGGCCGCCGAAGCGGCCGAGGTGATGGAACGCAACCGGGTCAACCAGTTGCTGGTGACCGACGAACACGGCGCACTGGCCGGCGCGCTGACGATGCACGACCTGATGCTGGCCAAGGTGATCTGAACATGGACGGCAACGCAGTACGCGACGTGGCGGGCAAGGTCCGCCTGATGGGTTTCGATGTCGACGGCGTCATGACCGACGGCACGATCTGGTTCGGTCCGGACGGCGACCTGATGAAGGGCTTCAACACGCTGGACGGACACGGGCTGAAGATGCTGGCCGGCGCGGGCGTCGAAATCGTCATCATTTCCGGCCGCTCGTCAGCGGCGGTGCGCCACCGCGCGGCCAATCTCGGCATCACGACCGCGCTGCTCGGCGTCGAGAACAAGCGCGACGCGATGCGCGAACTGGCGGCCGAACGCGGCATTGCGCTGGAACACTGCGGCTACATGGGCGATGACATCGTCGACCTGCCGGTGATGCGCGCCTGCGGCTTTTCGGCGGCGCCGGCCAACGCCCACTTCTTCGTGCGTCAGCACGCGCGCTGGATCGCCGAAGCCGACGGCGGCCGCGGCGCGGTGCGCGAGGTGTGCGAATACCTGCTCGACGCACGCGGCGCGCTCGACGTACTGCTGCAGGACTGCCTGCGTTGAACCGACGCATCCAGCAGGCGCTGCCGCTGCTCATCCTGATCGCGCTCGCCGGCATGACGATCTGGCTCGAGCGCACGACGCGCATCGACGACCAGCCGTCGAGCGGCAGCCTGCGTCACGACCCCGATGTGATCATCGACAACTTCACGCTGTACCGCTACGACGAGACCGGCGCGATACAGCACACGCTGACCGCCCGGCAGATGCGTCACTACCCGGACGACGACTCGGCCGAACTCGACCACCCGACACTGCGCTACGAAGGCAAGCTGGCGCCGACCCACATCACGTCCGAACGCGCCCTGCTGACCAAGGATGGCAAGGAAGCCATCCTGCGCGACAATGTGCGCGTGCTGCGCGAAGCCAGTCCGGGCCGGGCCGAAATGACGCTGGCGACCAGCCTGCTGTATGTGTATCCGGAAGAGGAAATCGCGCGCACCGATCAGCCGGTGCGCATGACGCAGGGCAAGTCGGTGGCGACCGGCGTTGGCATGGTCGCTGACCGCATCAAGGAAAAGTACGTACTCGAATCGCGCGTCAAAGCCACCATAGAAAGAGCCCGCCGCCCATGATTTCGCGTCAGATCACTGCCGCATTGACCACCCTGGCCCTGCTGCTCGCAGCCGGCCTGCCCGCCACCGCCCGCGCCGAGCGCGCCGACCGCGACAAGCCGGTCAATCTCGAGGCCGACAAGGTGACGGTGGACGACCGCACGAAAACGCATAACTTCGAAGGCAATGTCGTGTTCACGCAGGGCACGCTGACCATCAAGGCCAACAAGGTCGTCGTGACGCAGGATGGGACCGGCTACCAGAAGGGCGTGGCCACCGGCGGCGAAAACGGTCTGGCGCGCTTCCGGCAGAAGCGCGAAGGTCAGGACCTGTGGATGGAAGGCGAGGCGGAGCGCATCGAGCACGACGCCAAGACCGAAATCACCCGCTTCTACGTGCGTGCTCACGTGAAGAGCGGCGGCGACGAGGTGCGCGGCCAGTACATCGAATACAACTCGATCAGCGAAAACTACACGGTGACCAATTCGAGCGACGCGAAGGCGGTGCCGTCGGGTGGCGACCAGTCGAAACGGGTGCGTGCCATCATCCAGCCCAAGAGCGCACCGGCCGCGACGCCCGAGGCGGCACCCAGGCCCTGACGCCGTGCGTCAGGCGGGGCCCGCCGCCGGCACATCGGTCTGCGCGTCCGTGACTTCGCGCAGGCAGGCGAGACACAGGCAGCCGACGTAGCGTTCGCGCAGGTCGGCCAGCAGCCCGGGATCGAGCGTCAAGGTGAAGCAGTCGCAGGGCGCCGGTCCGGCTGCGCCGCAGGTGAAATGGCCACCGCAGCGCGGACAGCGATCCGGCTCGCAAGCGGGTGCCGCGTTCATCCGGCGAACAGTGCGCGATGCGCGTCGCGCAGCAGGTTCTTCTGCACCTTGCCCATCGTGTTGCGCGGCAGTTCGGACACGATGAACAGCCGCTTGGGCACCTTGAAGTTGGCGATCTGCGCCTTCAGCCGTGCCGTCATCGCGGCGGCGTCGAGCGTGCTGCCCGGCTTGGCGACCACGATGGCGACCACCGCCTCGCCGAAATCCGCGTGCGGCACACCGACCACCGCCGATTCGGCCACGCCCGGCATGTCGTTGATGACACTTTCGATCTCGGCCGGATACACGTTGTAGCCGCCGCTGATGATCAGGTCCTTGCTGCGGCCGACGATGGTCACGTAGCCATCCTCGCTGAGATGGCCGACGTCGCCGGTCATGAACCAGCCATCGGCGGTGAATTCGGCGGCAGTCTTTTCCGGCATGCGCCAGTAGCCCTTGAACACGTTCGGCCCGCGCACCTCGATGCCGCCGATGTCGCCCGCCGGCAGCGATTGTCCGCGGTCATCGCGCACCCGCAGGCTCACCCCCGGCAGCGCCGGCCCGACCGTGCCACCGCGGCGCTGGTCTTCCGGCCGGTAGGGGTTGGACGTGAGCATCGCGGTTTCGCTCATGCCGTAACGCTCCAGTATCGTGTGACCGGTGCGCTGACGGAATTCGCGGAAGGTTTCGATCAGCAGCGGCGCCGAACCGCTGATGAACAGCCGCATGCTGCGGCAGGCCTCCTTCGTGAAGCCGGGTTCGGCCAGCAGACGCACGTACAGCGTCGGCACGCCCATGAATACCGTGGCTTCGGGCAGGCGCGCCGCCACCGCACGCGGATCGAACCGGCTGAACCAGATCATGCAGCTGCCATTGAGCAACGCGCCGTGCGAGGCGACGAACAGGCCATGCACATGGAAGATCGGCAGCGCATGCAGCAGCACATCGCCCGCTTGCCAGCCCCACACCTGCTTCAGCACCTGGGCATTCGACAGCAGGTTGCCATGCGTCAGCATGGCGCCCTTGCTGCGGCCGGTCGTGCCGCTGGTATACAGGATTGCCGCCAGATCATCGGCGGCGCGCAGCGCCGGCGTGTGGCGGTCGCTGTGCGGCGCGGCGGCGTCGAGCAGACTGCCGCTGCGGTCGTCTTCCAGCGTGAACACATACGGCGTACCCAGACGCGCGGCGAGATCGCTCACCCATCGGACGTTCTTCTCGGTGCACACGACCACCGCCGGTTCCGCGTTGCCGATGAAGTACTCGACCTCACCCGCCTGATAGGCGGTGTTCAGCGGCAGATAGATATGGCCCGCGCGCAGCACGGCGAGGTAGAGCATCAACGCCTCGACGCTCTTTTCCGTCTGCACCGCGATGCGGCTTTCCGGCGGCAGCGCGAGCGAATCGATCAGGTTGGCCAGCACGGCCGTGCCGCGTTCGAGGTCGCGCCAGGTGTAATACAGCGGGTCGGGCGTATCGGCGGTTTCGATGGCGATTGCATCGACATCGTCCGGGAAGGCTGCGCGCAGTGCGCAGAACAGGTTTTCCTGCGTCATGTTCGGGTGGTCCGTTATTTTGCGCGCGGAGTATGGCGGCCGGCCGGTGGCAGCGTCAATCGGCCGCGATCATGAAAATCATGGGCCTTCTTTCGTGTGCATCATCAGGTGCGCCAACGCAGCCGGGTCCATCATTCAATCCATGCATGGCAGACGCCGATGCAGCGCGAACGACCTGATGCAGTACGCAGCACTTACCAAGGAGACTGACATGAACTGGCAAACCCCGAAGGCGACCGATCTGCGTTTTGGCTTTGAAATCACGATGTACATCGCCAACCGCTGAACGGCGCGGCAGTACGGGCAGGAAAAAAACGGCGGGCACTCCCGCCGTTTTTCATGGGTGACGCCGCATACGAAGGTGACTGCAGTTACTGACGCGGCGCAGCAAGCGATATAAGGTGTTCCCATCCGATTCAAGGGAGCATTCATGTCCAGCAGTTCGATGCAGATCGAAGCCTTCTTCGATGAAGCAACCAGCACGGTGAGCTACATCGTGCTCGACCGCAGCACGCAGGCGTGCGCCATCGTCGACAGTGTGCTCGACTACGATCCCAAGGCAGGCCGCACCTCGACACAGTCCGCCGACCGCCTGATCGCGCGGGTGCGCGAGCTGGGCGCCCGGCTCGAGTGGATACTGGAAACCCACGTGCACGCCGACCACCTGTCGGCTGCGCCGCATCTGCGCGCACAGCTCGGCGGACAGCTGGGCATCGGTGCCCACATCGTCACTGTGCAGAAGGTGTTCGGAAGCCTGTTCAACGCAGGCGACGACTTCGCGCGCGACGGCCGCCAGTTCGACCGGCTGTTCGCTGACGGCGACAGTTTCACCATCGGCTCGCTGACCGCGCGCGCGCTGCACACGCCGGGTCACACGCCGGCCTGCATGAGCTATGTGATCGAGGACGCGGTGTTCGTCGGCGACACGCTATTCATGCCAGACTACGGTACCGCGCGCTGCGACTTCCCCGGCGGCGACGCGCGCACGCTGTACCGCTCGGTGCGCCGGTTGCTGTCCCTGCCGCCGGCCACGCGGCTGTTCATGTGCCACGACTACCCGCCGGGCGGCCGCTCCCCCGCGTGGGAAAGCACGGTGGCCGAGCAACGCGCGCACAACATCCACGTGCATGACGGCATCGCCGAAGACGATTTCGTCGCCATGCGCACGGCGCGCGACGCCACGCTCGACATGCCGGTGCTGATCCTGCCGTCGGTACAGGTCAACATGCGCGCCGGCCACCTGCCCGAGCCGGAAGACAACGGCACGCGTTACCTCAAGATTCCGCTCGACGTGCTGTGAGCCGGCCGACGCATCCGGTCTCGACGTCCGGCGCGTGGGCGCGCTGGCTGCCGGTGCTCGGCTGGGCGCCGCGCTATGACCGTCCGACCTTCGGCGCCGACCTGCTGGCCTCGCTCATCGTCACGCTGATGCTGATCCCGCAGAGCCTGGCCTACGCGCAGCTGGCCGGGCTGCCGCCACAGGTCGGGCTGTATGCCAGCATCGCGCCGCTGTTCGCCTACGCATTGTTCGGCAGCAGCCACGCGCTGTCGGTCGGACCGGTGGCCGTCGTGTCGCTGATGACCGCCGCGGCGGTCGGTTCGCTCGGCCTGGTGGATGAGACGGCACGACTTCAGGCCGCGCTGACGCTGGCTTTCGTGTCCGGTGTCATGCTTACCGTGATGGGCGCACTCAGGCTGGGCTTTCTGGCCAGCTTCCTCAGCCACCCGGTGGTATCAGGCTTTGTCACCGCGTCGTCGCTGCTGATCGCGCTGAGCCAGCTCAAGCATCTGCTCGGCATACAGGCCAGTGGCGACACGCTGCCCGATCTGCTGCCCGGCCTGATCGCCAACCTGCCCGACACCCACCTGCCCACCGCGGCACTGGGCGCCGGCGTGCTGATCTTCCTGTACTGGACACGCAGCCGGCTCAAGCCGCTGCTGATCCGGCTCGGCCTGTCGGCCCGCGCAGCCGACACCTGCGCCAAGGCCGGCCCGGTGGTGGCCGTACTCGGCAGTACGGCGCTGGTATGGGCCTTGCGGCTCGACCAGATCGGCGTGCGCAAGGTCGGCGACATACCGGCCGGACTGCCGCCGCTGACCCTGCCCTCCTTCGACCCCGCGCTGCTGTCGCAACTGCTGCTGCCGGCGCTGCTGATCAGCATCATCGGCTTCGTCGAGTCGGTATCGGTGGCGCAGACCTTCGCCGCCAAGCGCCGGCTGCGCATCGAGCCGGACCAGGAACTGGTCGGTCTCGGCGCGTCCAATCTCGCGGCCGCCTTCACCGGCGGCTACCCGGTGACCGGCGGCTTTTCGCGCTCGGTGGTGAATTTCGACGCCGGCGCCGCGACCCCCGCCGCCGGCGCCTTCACCGCTGTCGGCATCGCGCTGGCCGCGCTGGCGCTGACGCCACTGCTGCACTACCTGCCGCAGGCCACGCTGGCGGCGACCATCGTCGTGGCCATCATGACGCTGGTCGACACCGACACGCTACACCGTACCTGGCGCAGTTCGCGCACCGATTTCGCGGCGGTGGTCACCACGTTGGTCGTCACCTTGCTGGCTGGCGTCGAAACCGGAGTCGGCGCCGGCGTGCTGCTCACGCTGCTCACGCTGCTGTGGCACGCCAGCCGGCCGCACATGGCGGTGGTCGGGCGCGTGCCGGGTACCGAGCACTACCGGAACGTGGAACGTCATCGGGTCGAAACCGATCCGTCGCTGATCGGGCTGCGGGTGGACGAAGGCCTGAACTTCATGAATGCGCGTCAGGTCGAGGACCGCATGCTAGCGCTGGTCACCGCCCAGCCCGCTGCGCAGCACGTGGTGCTGCAGTGCTCGGCGGTGAATGACATCGACGCCAGTGCGCTCGAAATGCTCGAAAGCGTGGCACACCGGCTGCGCGACATGGGCGTGCTGCTGCACCTGTCGGAGGTGAAGGGGCCGGTGATGGACAAGCTCGAGCGCACCGACCTGCTGGCGCAGCTCGGCGGCCGGGTGTTCCTGTCACATCACGAAGCGGTCACGACGCTCACGGCGCCCGGAGCCTCTCGACCGCTGCCCTGAAGCGCTTGCGCAGTTCTTCGGTCGGCTGGCCGGCCGCCTGTGCCGCCTCGATGGCGCGCAGGATGTCCAGCGCACCGGCATCGGCCGCGAGCGTCTGCGCAGCCGGCGTCGCGGCGCCGGACACCAGTTCGGCCCGCTCGGCGCCCGGCTTGCCTCGCTTGGCGGAAATGACCAGCGCCGAGGGCGCGGCCTTCACCGTCTGCCGGGTCGCGCTGTTGCGATGGCTGTCGACCGCAGCGAGGAATTGCTTGCGCAGCGCGGCCGTGGGTTGGCCACGCGCCTCGGCCTCGCGCAGCTTCTTCAGCAGGGCGGCCACATCGGGCGGCGCCGGCACGGACGCCTGCGGTGGCGGTGGCGGTACAGCCGGCACCGGCTGCGCCTTGACGGCCGCCGCCACCTCTTCCGTGGGAGCGACCAGCCCGGCGATGCTCAGACGGTTGTAGCGCAGCGCCCAGGCCAGCGCATTTTCACCGCGATCGGACACCGCATTCGTGCTGGCGCCGGCCTCGACCAGCGCGCGCACGATGGTTTCGTGGCCTTCGCGCACCGCCATCATCAACGGCGTCGACAGATTAGGCGCGCGCGCGTCGAGTTTCGCGCCACGCGCGATCAGCAGGTCTGCGATGCGCCGGTGACCGGCGAACGCGGCGTAATGCAGCGCGCCCCAGGTCTTGTCCGGCGGGTCGAGCGACGCACCGCGCTCGATCAGCCATTCAACCGCCTTCTGATGGCCGCGCCACGCCGCCAGCGCGATCGCCTGTTCGCCGATGCGGCTGATGTAATCGATATTGGCGCCGCGTTCGAGAAACAGCTGCATCAGTTCGATGTTGCCGTCCCAGGCCGCGATCATCATGCCGCTGCCCACCGTGTCGGCTTCGAAATCCGGCGGCAGGCCTTCGTCCAGCCAGCGGGTCGCCGAGCGGATGTCGCCCATCTCCATCGCGCGACCGAAGCGCGCCGGATCGGGCAGTTGCGCCCACGCGGGCGGGGTCAGGCAGAGCGCCAGCAGCAGCGCGGCAAAACATCGGAAAGTCTGGATCAAGTGCGTCCCCGTCAAGGCAGCCCGGTGGGTCGGGCACAATAGAGGTCGCCAGTCTAACGATCCCGTCCGCCGGTTTGTCCCGCCTGAAACTTCATTTCGCACTTGCACTGTCCGCGCTGACGCACGCCCTGTTCCTGCTGTGGCCCGAACGCACGGCCGAAGCGCCGCGCGCCGCGCCGGCGCCGGCACTGCAGGCCCGGCTGCAGACCGCGCCTGCGGCAGCGGTCCCGCGCGCAGCGGAGCCCGAGCCGGCTGAACCGCTGCTGAAGGACACGCGCAGCGAACGGACGGAGCCGGCACCGGCACCGCGACCGCCGGCGGTCGTCCACGCACCACGTGACGCGACGGCCACCGCCGCGGCGCGTGAGCAGGCGCAACAGAAGCTGAACCGTCATGTGTTCTACCCGCCGGAGGCGATCGAGCAGGAACTGGAGGGGGAAGTGACGCTGCGCCTGCTGCTCGATGTGTCGGGCCGGGTCATCGACGCCGCCGTGCTGGCCGGCAGCGGTCACGCACTGCTGGACCGGGCAGCGCTCGACGCCGCACGCCAGATCGGCCGCATCGACGCTGGCGGCGCACGCGAAATGCTGCTGCCGGTGGTGTTCAGGCTGGATTGACGCGGCGCCGAGTCGACACGGCAAAGATACCCGCCAGCCCAGGACAACAACAGAAGCGACGGCCCTGTGGGAGCTGGCCCTGTGGGAGCTGGCCCTGTGGGAGCTGGCCCTGTGGGAGCTGGCCCTGTGGGAGCGGCGGCCTCGCCGCGATACGCACTCTGCACAACGACGGTCACGGCACGATCGCGGCGAGGCCGCCGCTCCCACATGTGCACGTTGCACTGCGACCATCGCAGCACTGATCGCGGCGAGGCCGCCGCTCCCACAGGGGGCCGGTGCCGATCACAGCTCCCACAGGACCGGTGCCAATCGCGGCGAGGCACCCGGATTCGTTCGGCCAGACCGACCTATGAAATATCTTCGTCCGGCGGCAGTTCGGGCGACGCATCGGGCACGCGATACTCCTCGTTCGCCCAGGCGACGAAATCGGAATTCTTGCAGCGCGGGCTGCAGAACGGCCGTGCCGGATTCGACGGCGCATAGACGGCGGGCTGGCCGCAGCGCGGACAGGTGACGATGCGACCGCCGGTGCCCGGAGTGCTCACAGATTGCAGAAGGTCAGTTCGAAGCCGACGTCGGTTTCGGTCACGCGCGGGCGGGCGTGACCGCCGGGCGCCACGAAGCGGATGTTGAGCGCGTACTTGTTGGCACTGATTTCCGGCGTGACCGCTTCTTCCATCGACACGCGCAGACGCAGCATCTGCGCCGACTTGCCGCCCATCATCTGCTGGAACGCACCGCTGCCCGCAATGTGACGCTCCGGCCGGCCGCTGGCGCGCAGCAGACGCAGCACGATGGTCAGGCCGTCGCGGATCGGCAGCATCGGCGTCAGCCAGCCGACCAGATCGGCCTGGCGCAGCGATGGATCACGGTGACACCAGTAGTGATACGACGGCAGGTCGAATTCGCACAGGCCGCCCGGGATCGCAGTGCGGCTCTTGATGCTCATGAGCCAGTCGTTCTCGCGCAGGTACTGGCCGATCTTGCCGGCCATCGACAGCAGCGCCGCGCTGGCCTGCTCTATCTCGTACAGCGCACCGGACAGGGCTTCTTCGGAAATGTCGGGGTTGTTGCGGAAGGACATCAGCGTCTGGCGCTGCCGCTCCAGTTCCTGCACCAGGTCGACCTTCAGGTCGGCACGCGACGCGACTTCGAGAATCTCGAACAGGCCGACCAGTGCAACGTGATGTTCATGCGCGCCTTCGGCACGCATGAAATGCTGCGTGCGTTCGAACAGGTCCTCCAGGCGCAGCAGCGTGCGGATGCGCTCGTTCAGAGGATATTCGTATGTAATCACAGGGGCTTGTCCGGGACTTGTTCAAGCAAATTCTCATGATTCTGACGGAAAACCCCTTGAGTCACAACGCCGACGCCGGTTTTTCACGTTTCGCGAGCGTCATGTAGCGCGCATGGAGCACATCGACCTGTGGCACCAGCGCAGCGCGCTCGCCTGCGTTGTCGATGACATCGTCGGCCACCGCGAGACGGGCTTCGCGCGACGCCTGCGCGGCGATGATGCGGTCGATCTCGTCGGCCGGGAGGGCGCTGCGCGCACGCACCCGTTCGCGCTGCAATTCGACCGGACAATCGACCACCAGTACGCGGTCGCAGCGGCTGTTCCAGTCGCCGGATTCGATCAGCAACGGCACCGCCAGTACGACATAGGGCGCAGCACTGGCGGCGACCTCGTCGCGGGCCCGGGTGCGGATCAGCGGGTGCAGCAGGGCTTCGAGCCGCGCCCGGACCGCCGGTTCGGCGAACGCATGGGCACGCATGCGGGCGCGGTCGAGCGCGCCGTCGGCCGTGATGAAGGCATCGCCGAACGCCTCGCGCAGCGGCGCGATGGCAGCGCCGTGCCGTCCCGTAAGCTGGTGTGCGATGGCGTCGGTGTCGACCAGCGCGGCACCGCGCTGCACGAACAGCTCGGCCACCGCCGACTTGCCGCTGCCGATGCCGCCGGTCAGCCCGACCACGAAGGTCATTGGCAGTCGGTCCGCTGGGCCGTCTCGTCGAGCGCCAGCGGGGCGCTGTCGAACAAGGCAGCCAGTTCGGGCCCGGTGCCGCGCACCTCGACCCGGTAGCGTCCGGCGCGGCCTTCGCGCGGCGCGATGCGCGCGCTGCGCACGCCTTGCCCGTTCAGCGTGGCCAGCAATTCCTTCGCGGCCGCCTCGGTCTTGAACAGGCCGAGCGACACGGCCAGCTTCTGCGAATCGGCCGGGTCGGCCATGACGAGCATTTCACGCACGCCCAGCGCGCGCAGTTCGGCCTGCTTGCGTTCCGCCAGCTGGCGCGTCTGCATGTCGGGGATGTGCACCCACCAGGCCGTGGTTTCGGTCTGTTCGGCTTCCGCCAGCTGCAGCGCGAGCTGCTGCGAGGCGATGCGCGCGGTCAGCGCATCGACCTGCTCACGCGACAGGCCGTCGAACGCCCGGCAGAGCGCCGGCGCGTCGGTGTCGGCCGTGACTGCCGCAGCCGCATCCGGCGCGGCGACGGCCTCGGTGACGGGTGCTTCGCCATCGGATGCCAGGATGCGGATGCTGTCCGGTTTCATCTGGCTGGCCATGCGAAGCGGCTCGCTGCCGTTGTCCTTGCCGGCGATCAGGCCGGACACGAAGGGGTAGAGCGCAACATTGACCAGCAGCAGCAGGAAGAACACGAGGCGCATCGTCAATGTCCGTGGCGCGGCGCAATGCCGCAGAAGGGAGATTTCATTCGAAAGATGTCATCCGGGAAACTTCGGCCGCAGGGCTTCATTCACCGGATCCCGCTTGGATTCGCATTTCATCACATCCGGGCTGTTGTCCGCAGCCGCCAGCCGGGCCAGCCCGTGCAGCACGAGATCGTCCACCCGCCGGTGCGCACAGCGCAGTCGCGGTCCGATCGCAGCCGCCGCGCCGCCGGACAGCAGCACGGTCGCCTGCGGGCCAAGCTGTTCGCGCACGCGTTCGATCAGCGCCGCCTGGGCATCGGTGCACGCGTTGTGGATGGCATCGTCGGTGTTGCGCGGCCAGTCGGCCGCGTCACCGACGGCGTGTGGCAGGTCCGCGGTGTGACGCGCCAACGACTCGAGCATCAGGCGCAGGCCGGGCAGGATGTAGCCGCCGATGAAGCGGTCGTCGGCGTCGAGTGCATCGATGGTGGTCGCAGTGCCGGCGGTGGCGACGACGAGCGGCCCGGACTGCAGCGCGCGTGCGCCGATCAGCGCGGCCCAGCGATCGGCGCCCAGCTGGGCCGGCTGCTCGTACAGGTTCGCAATGCCGCAGGCCGTCGCCCGGGCGAACACGCGGTGCGCCGCACAGGCTGGCGACAACGCACGCCGGATGTCGGCATCGACGACATCGCCCGCCACGCAGGTGTAGTGCGCGGTCGTGGCCGCCTGCCACGCGCGCGCCAGCACCGCCGCATCGAGCGCAGACACATCGAGCGCCGAAACCTTGCCGGGATGGCCGCGCTCGCACCAGGCCCACTTGATGCGGCTGTTGCCGGCGTCTATCAGCAACTGCATGTCAGGGCGCCGTACGCAGCGATACGTCACCGGCGAGCACACGCTCGACCCGGCCGTCGCAGTCGAGCCGCAGCGCGCCGTCGTGATCGGCACCCAGACACCGTCCGCTGAGCTGCGCGTCATCGCCGGACACGGTGACCGCGCGGCCGGCGTGCAGGTTGTAGTGGTTCCAGCGATCGGCGAAAGGGGCGAAACCGTGCGCCGCGAACTGCGGCAGCATGCGCGCCAGCGCGTCGGCCAGCGCTGCACCGACGTCCAGCCACACTTCACGGCCGGGGGCATCAGGGGAGAGCGCCGCCGGTGCATGGGCGTAGTCGCCTGCCGGCGGCAGCGCGAGATTGAGTCCGACGCCGATGACGGCGGTCGTTTCGCCGGTCGGCGGCGATGACAGTTCTATCAGCACGCCACCCAGTTTCCGGTCGGCCCGCATCAGGTCGTTCGGCCACTTGAGCGCGATGTCGGTGATGCCGCGCGCGCTCAGCGCATCGGCCAGTGCGACGCCGACCGCCAGACTCAGTCCGGACAGCGCGTCGGCGCGCAGCGCAAAGGTGTGGCGCAGCGAAAAGGTGAGGCTGTCGCCCGGGCGGGCGGTCCATGCGCGACCGCGCCGCCCGCGGCCGGCGGTCTGTTCGAGCGCGAAGAGCAGGCGCGTGTCGCGTCCGGTCTGGTCGAGCAGCACGCTGTTGGTGCTGGTACAGGCAACGTACACCTCGACTGTCCAGTTTTCGGGAACGGCGCCGGCGCGCCGGCGCAGCGCGTCGGCAAGTGCGGTGTCCGCAACGGCGGTTTCGGCGAGGACAGTCATGCGGCGGATTGTAGCCGGGTGGCTGCATGCAGCCACCCGCCATCGTGTCACGCGGACTACTCGAGGTCCGTCTCGACTTCGCGTCCGCCTTCGATGTTCAGTTCCTGGATCTTGCGCGTGATCGTGTTGCGGCCGATGCCCAGCAGCTGTGCGGATTCGATGCGCCGGCCGCCGGTGCTGGCCAGCGCACGCCGGATCAGCGTGCGTTCGAATTCCTGCACCAGATGATCGAACAGCGCCGGCTGCTTGAGCGCGATCAGGCGATCGACCTCGGACGCCAGCGCCGCGCCCCAGTCACCCGCCGCTTCGCGCGCCGGCTGGCTGCGCAGTTCGGCCGGCAGATCCTTGACATCGACCACCTGCCCGGGTGCCATCACGGTCAGCCAGTGGCAGAGGTTTTCCAGCTGGCGCACATTGCCCGGAAATTCCAGCCCCTGCAGATAGCGGGTCGCCGGCTCGGACAGGCGCTTGGCATCGACGCCCAGCTCCTGCGCGCTCTTCGTCATGAAGTGCTGGGCCAGCAGCACGATGTCCTCGCGCCGCTCGCGCAGCGGCGGGATGCGCAGCCGGATCACGTTGAGCCGGTGGAACAGGTCTTCGCGGAACAGGCCCTGCTTCACCCGGTCTTCCAGATTCTGGTGGGTGGCGGCAATCACGCGTACGTTCGATTTGATCGGCGAATGGCCGCCTACGCGGTAGAAGTGGCCGTCCGACAGCACGCGCAGCAGGCGCGTCTGCAGCTCGGACGGCATGTCGCCGATTTCGTCGAGGAACAAGGTGCCGCCATCGGCCTGTTCGAAGCGGCCGCGGCGCATCGCGGTGGCGCCGGTGAAGGCACCGCGCTCGTGGCCGAACAGTTCGGATTCGAGCAGGTCACGCGGGATGGCGGCGGTGTTGATCGCGATGAAGGGCGCGTCGCGGCGCGGGCTGTGGCGGTGCAGCGCGCGCGCCACCAGTTCCTTGCCGGTGCCCGATTCGCCGTTGATCAGCACCGTGGCGTGGCTCTGCGCCAGGCGGCCGATGGCGCGGAACACGTCCTGCATCGACGCCGCCTTGCCGAGAATTTCCGGTGCCATGTCGGCTTCGGCCGGCGCACTGGCCTGGTGCATGCTCTCTTCGATGGCCCTGCGCACCAGTTCGATCGCGTGATCGACGTCGAACGGTTTCGGCAGGTATTCGAACGCGCCGCCCTGGAAGGCGGCGACCGCGCTGTCCAGATCCGAATAGGCGGTCATGATGATGACCGGCAGGCTGGGGTGGCGCGCCTTGACCTTTTCCAGCAGCGACAGGCCGGATTCGCCCGGCATGCGGATGTCGGACACGAGCACCTGCGGCTGGCCGCCGGAATCGAGCGCATCGAGCGCTTCCTGGGCGGTGGAAAAGGCGGAATACGGGATCGACTCGCGCGCCAGCGCCTTTTCGAGCACCCAGCGTATCGAGCGGTCATCATCGACTATCCAGACCGGATTCATGGTTTCTCCGAAGTGCCTTGCTTGAACGGCAGCAGTATTGTGAAAACGGTGTAGCCCGGCCGGCTCTGCACCTCGATGGTGCCGTGGTGCTGATGCACGAAGCTCTGCGCCAGCGTGAGCCCGAGTCCGGTGCCGTCGTCGCGGCCGGACACGAGCGGATAGAAGATGCGATCGACCAGGTCTTCCGGGATGCCCGGGCCGTTGTCGATCACTTGCAATTCGAGTGCCAGCTTGTGCCGACGCTTCACCAGCGTCGCCTGCCGGTGGGCACGGGTGCGCAGCCGGATGCTGCCGTGGCCCTTCATCGCCTGCGCGGCGTTGCGCGCAATGTTCAGCACGACCTGGATCAGCTGTTCGCGATCGGCCGTCAGATCGGGCAGGCTGGTGTCGTAGTCACGCTCGACCGCAACCTCGGGAAACTCCGACGCGATCAGCAGGCGCACGCGTTCCAGTACTTCGTGGATGCTGACCGTGGTCACCTGCATCGCGCGATGCGAATGCAGCAGACGGTTCATCAGGTCCTGCAGCCGGTCCGATTCGTTGATGATGACCTGCGTATATTCACGCAGTTCGGGCCGGTCGAGCTCGCGTTCCAGCAGTTGTGCGGCACCACGGATGCCGCCGAGCGGATTCTTGATTTCGTGCGCGAGATTGCGGATCAGCTCGCGGTTGGCCTGTTGCTGCTGCAGCACCTGTTCTTCGCGCGCGATGCGCAGTTGCTGGTCGATCGGGCGGAACTCGAGCAGGATGCGGGCATTTTCCGTATGCACCGGCGACACCGTGCAGTCGAGCTGAAGCGATCCGCCGATCTGTCTATCCACCGACAGGTTGTGACCGGTATAGCTCCAGTTGTTGGCAAGCGCGTTGTCGAGCGCGGTATCCAGGCCGTGCATCGGGCCGATCAGCCGGTCGCAGTGCTTGCCGTGCAGTTTGGCCAGGCTGGCTGCGAACAGGTTTTCCGCTGCCGGGTTCAGGAAGACGATGTGCCGCTCGGCATCGAGCAGCGCCACCGCGCTCGCGAGCAGTTCCAGCCCGCTGAAACGTTCGGACCATTCGCGGGAGGGGTGGCGGGAAGACCTGCCAGGCTTGGATGCAGTCATGACCGCGATCCACGCAAGAAGCGCGCCAGAATTGCCCGCCGGTCCGTCGGCAGGCCGTTGCGAGCCCTGCGCTCAGGGCAGCTTGGACAGCTCCTTGCGCAGCGCATCGACATTGCGTTCATGCAGAGCGACATTGTCCTTGAGCCCCTGTATCCGGTCGAGATACTTTTGATAGTTGCGCTCGTTTCCCAGACGGACCGCTTCGCCTTCGGTCAGCGCCTTGCGCGCTTCTTCAAGACTGCCGGTTTCGGTCGCAAGTTCGGCTTCGAGGATGCGCCTGCGCTCGGAATCGCGCGCCTTCTGCTGGTCGTTGCTGACGCTCGGGAAACCACCTGGATTGGCCGCCGGCTTGGGCGTGGCTGCAGCCGGACCGGGCACCGAACTGACCGGCACGTCGCTGGCGAGCACCTTGCATCCGCTGGCGCGCGACTTCTCGTTCGTATAGGTGGTGTGGCCCTCAGCGTCGACGCACTTGTAGATTTCTGACGTGGCGGGCGCTGCGACAAGCAGGCTCGCCGCGGCAATCAGAATACGGTTCAGACCTTGTAGCATGTGGATCACCTGGGCGTTTCGGGTCGAAGCAGCGCGAGTGTAGGGCGCACACTTGCGCAGTGACAATGAAAAAGGACGGCTAATTGCCGTCCTTTTCTTCAACGCTTCACATGCCGCGCGGGCTGACGCCACGCCGGCATGTGCTGATCGATGGCGATCAGAGGCTGTAGTACATCTCGAATTCGACCGGATGGGTCGTCATGCGGATGCGATTCACTTCGGTCATCTTCAGCTCGATGTAGGCCGCGATGAAGTCTTCCGAGAACACGCCGCCCTTGGTCAGGAAGGCGTGGTCTGCGGCGAGCGCATCAAGGGCTTCGTCGAGGCTGGCGCACACGGTCGGGATCAGCTTGTCCTCTTCCGGCGGCAGATCGTACAGATTCTTGTCGGCCGGCTCGCCCGGGTGGATCTTGTTCTGCACGCCATCCAGGCCCGCCATCATCAGCGCGGCGAAGCACAGGTACGGATTGGCCAGCGGATCCGGGAAGCGCGTTTCAATGCGGCGGGCCTTGTCCGACGCGACGTGCGGAATGCGGATCGAGGCCGAGCGGTTGCGGGCCGAGTAGGCCAGCTTGACCGGTGCTTCGTAATGCGGCACCAGACGCTTGTACGAATTCGTACCCGGGTTGGTGATCGCATTCAGCGCCTTGGCATGCTTGATGATGCCGCCGATGTAGTACAGCGCGAATTCCGACAGGCCGGCGTAGCCGTTGCCGGCGAACAGGTTCTTGCCGTCCTTCCAGATCGACTGGTGCACGTGCATGCCTGAACCGTTGTCGCCGACGATGGGCTTGGGCATGAAGGTCGCCGTCTTGCCGTAGCTGTGGGCGACGTTGTGCACGATGTACTTCAGCGTCTGCGTCCAGTCGGCGCGGCGCACCAGCGTGTTGAACTTGGTGCCGATTTCGTTCTGGCCGGCGGTCGCGACTTCGTGGTGATGCACTTCGACCGGGATGCCGACGGCTTCCAGTGCCAGCACCATGGCGGCACGGATGTCATTGTGCGAATCAACCGGCGGGACCGGAAAATAGCCGCCCTTGACGCTCGGACGGTGACCGGTGTTGCCGCTTTCGAACTTCTCGCCCGACGACCATGCAGCCTCTTCCGAGAAGATCTGCACGCGGCAGCCCGACATGTCGACGGTCCACTCGACGCTGTCGAAGATGAAGAATTCGGGTTCCGGGCCGAAGTAGGCGGTATCGCCCAGGCCGGACGACTTCAGGAAGGCTTCGGCGCGCTTGGCGATCGAGCGCGGATCGCGGTCGTAGCCCTTGCCATCCGACGGCTCGACGACGTCACAGCTGATGACCAGCGTGGTTTCGTCGAAGAACGGGTCGATGAAGGCGGTTTCCGGATCCGGCATCAGCAGCATGTCCGAAGCCTGGATACCCTTCCAGCCGGCAATCGACGAACCATCAAAAGCGTGGCCTTCGGTGAACTTGTCGGCGTCGAAGGCGCTGACCGGCACACCCACGTGCTGTTCCTTGCCACGGGTGTCGGTGAAACGGAAATCAACGAACTTGACCTCCTTCTCCTTGATGATGTCGAGTACCTGCTTCGCGGTCGTCATGATTTCTCCTACGATGGATGTATGGATGTTGCTCGGTCGGCTTGAACGGGGTAATTCCTGTTTTTTGGGCGAGTCTGAGGCGCGTCTCAACAGTTTAGTTGCGGCGGCTGTCGCAGCGCTGAATAAAGCAGATCGCGTGCCACGCACCGGATTTCGCCCCGGGATTGTGCCACAGGCCGCATTGACGTCGGCGGCGCGGGCCGCAGGCCCGAAAAACGCACCGACTTGTTGCACACCGTTTTTTGAAAGCACTATTTTGGTGCATTCGGGTGTCGGCTGCAGCGGACGATATACTTCGACCACTCTTATTCGCCTGAACATCAGCCATGGCTACACTCGGACAGATACTCGGTCTCGCACGGGAACGTGCGCAACAGCTCCAACTGCCTTACGCCGGTGCCGTGACGCCGGCCGAAGCCCATGAATTGCTCAGGCTCGCGCCGGGTGCGCGCATTGTCGATGTGCGCACGGCGGCCGAGTGGCAGTGGGTCGGCGAGGTGCCGGATTCGGTGCAGATCGAATGGAACCAGTCATCCGGCCAGCGCAACCCGGATTTCATCACCCAGCTCAAGCACCAGGTCGATCCCGAAGCGCTGGTGATGTTCCTGTGCCGCAGCGGCGGACGCTCGCCCGGCGCCGCTGCGGCCGCAGCGGAAGCGGGCTACAGCAACGCCTACAACATCCTCGAAGGATTCGAGGGAGACATGGACGCCAACGGCCATCGCAACACCGTGGGTGGCTGGCGCAAGGCCGGCCTGCCGTGGAGCCAGACCTGAAGGACACACGATGCAAGTTGCCAACATCACCTTTGACCGATTCAACGCGCTGGCCGACGATCAGGCGCAGTCGCGCATCCTTGCTGCGCGCGAAAAGCTCGGCCCGCGCGCGGTCATCCTCGGTCACCACTATCAGCGTGCCGATGTCTATCGCCACGCCGACTTGACCGGCGATTCGTTGAAGCTGGCGCGGCTGGCCAGTCAGACCGATGCGGAATTCATCGTGTTCTGCGGCGTACACTTCATGGCCGAAGTGGCCGACATCATGTCGCGCCCGGAACAGATCGCCATCCTGCCCGACCTGGCGGCCGGCTGTTCGATGGCCGACATGGCCAGCCTGGCCAAGGTGGAACGCTGCTGGCGCGAACTGCGCGACATGACCGGCGACCCGGATGCGCTGATCACGCCGGTCACATACATCAACTCGGCTGCCGACCTGAAGGCCTTCTGCGGCGAGCACGGCGGCATCGTATGCACCTCGTCGAACGCCGCCAGCATTCTCGAATGGTCGCTGGCGCGACGCGAAAAGGTGCTGTTCTTCCCCGACCAGCACCTCGGGCGCTGGACCGGCTACAAGATGGGCATCCCGCTCGACGACATGGTGGTGTGGGACCCGGACCTGGAAAACGGCGGCCTGACCCGCGAGCAGGTGGCGCAGGCGAAGATCCTGCTGTGGAAGGGTCACTGTTCGGTACACCAGATGTTCCAGCCGGCGCACATCCTGCGCTGGCGCAACCAGCATCCGGACGGTCTCGTCATTTCGCATCCGGAAAGCGCACTCGAAGTGTGTCGCCAGTCGGATTACGTCGGTTCGACCGAATACATCCTCAAAACGGTGAAAGCGGGCGCGCCGGGTACGAAGTGGCTGGTCGGCACCGAACTGAACCTGGTGAATCGCCTCGCCGAAGAGGTGAAGCACGAAGGCAAGACCGTGCAGTTCATGGCGCCCACCGTATGCATGTGCTCGACGATGCAGCGCATCGATCCGCAGCATCTCGCCTGGTGTCTTGAGAATCTTGCCGAAGGCCAGGTGGTGAACCGGATCAGCGTGCCGGAACATGAAGCGGTGCCGGCCAAACTCGCGCTCGACCGCATGCTGGCCGCATCGCCCTGAGGGCGGCTTCCCCATGGACTGGATGCAGCGCTGGGAACTGGCCAGTTACGTCGTGACCGCACTGGGCCTGCCGCTCGCCGTCGTCACCTTCATCTACCAGCAGCGGCGCGAGCGCGACAACGAAGACGAAGAGGCGTACCAGATGCTGTCGGACGCCTACATCGACTTCCTGAAGATCGTGCTGGCGAATCCGGACCTGCCGCTGCGCGAAACAGCAGCACCGCAGCACCTCAGCGAAGAGCAGGAACGGCGCATGCACATCATCTACCAGATGCTCATTTCGCTGTTCGAGCGCGCCTATCTGGTCGCCTGGACCGACGAAGCCGAAGGGCTGGCCGCGCGCCGCTGGGCGTCGTGGGACGACTACATGCGCGAGTGGCTGGGCTGCGACGCATTCCGCAACCAGCTCATGACCCTGCTGCGCGGCGAAGACCCGGCGTTTGCGCGCCACATGATGAAGCTCGCCGAAGCCGGGCGCGGCCACCCGCTCGATCCATGACGACAGATCTGCGCATCTGCACCTGGAACATCCACAAGGGCTTCTCGCAGTTCAACCGCCGCATGGTGATCCACGAGCTGCGCGACCGCCTGCGTTACCTGTCGTCGGACCTGGTGTTCCTGCAGGAAGTGCAGGGTCAGCACCACGGGCACGCGCTGCGTCACGCCGACTGGCCGATCGAGCCGCAGTACGAGTTCCTGGCCGATGAAATGTGGCCGGCGACCGCCTATGGCCGCAACGCGGTGTATGACCACGGTCACCATGGCAACGCCATCCTGTCGCGCCACCCGATCTCGCAGACCGACAACCACGACATGTCGGCACACCGCTTCGAACAGCGCGGCTTGCTGCATTGCGTGATCGAACCGGTGCCCGGCCGGCGCGTGCATGCGCTGTGCGTGCATCTGGGCCTGACCGCACGCGGCCGGGCCCAGCAATACGCCATGCTGGCCGAGCACGTGACTTCGACCATACCCACCGCGGAAGCCTTGATCGTGGCCGGTGACTTCAATGACTGGCACAACCGAGCCGAAGGCCAGTGGGCCGATGCACTTGGCCTGCAGGAGGCGCACAGCCTGTTCCACGGCCGCCCTGCGCGCAGCTATCCGGCGGCCTTTCCGATGCTGCGGCTGGACCGCATCTATGTGCGCGGACTCGACGTGGGCGAAGTGAAGCTGCATGCCGGCCGACCCTGGTCGCGCATTTCCGATCATGCGGCGCTGACCGCACGACTGTCGCTGACTGCAGCGTGACAACGCCGTGAGACCGCAGTGAGCCTGGAATGAGTCGATTCCTGCCCGGCAACGACATTCGCCTGCTGGTGTGCGGCGAACAATACTTTCCTGCGCTGGAAGCGGCGATCGACGGGGCGCGCCAGGAAATCTTTCTGGAAACCTACATCTTTGCAAATGACGGTATCGGCGAGCGCATCGCCGCCGCCCTGGCGAGAGCGGCGCAACGCGGTGTGCGTGTGCGCATTCTGGTCGATGGCTTCGGTGCACGCGAATTCGAAAGCACGCACCGGGTGGCGCTGGAGTCCGCCGGCGCGCATACGCTGATCTTCCGCCCCGACATCAGCTGGGTCACGCTGCGGCGCAACCGGCTTCGGCGCATGCACCGCAAGCTCGCCGTAATCGATGCCGGCACCGGCTTTGCCGGCGGCATCAACATCATCGACGATATGCACACACCTGGTCACACGCCGCCGCGCTTCGACTTTGCGGTTCAGGTGCGCGGGCCGCTGGTGGCACGCATGCACGCGGAATGCCAGAAACTTTGGGAACGCGTGGCCTGGGCGACGCTGCAGTTCAGGCCGCGACTGCCGCGCCTGCGGGAGTATGCCAACCGGCAGGCCGGACAGATCCGCGCCACGCTGCTGGTGCGCGACAACCTGCGCCACCGGCGAGACATCGAGGACGCCTATCTCGAGGCGATCAACGGCGCGCGCAGCGACATCATCATCGCCAACGCCTATTTTCTGCCCGGCCGGCGCTTCCGCCAGGCACTTGTACGGGCTGCGGAGCGCGGCGTGACGGTGACGCTCATCCTGCAGGGGCGGGTCGAATACCTGCTGATGCACTACGCCTCTCAGGCGCTCTACGGTGCACTGCTGTCGAAGGGCGTGCGCATCGTCGAGTACCGCCGCAGTTTCATGCACGCCAAGGCGGCCGTCGTAGACGACGAATGGGCCACGGTCGGCTCCAGCAACATCGATCCGTTCAGCCTCATGCTGGCACGCGAAGCCAATGTGGTGGTGAGCGACGCCGGTTTCACCCGGGAGCTGCGGCAGAAGTTGCTGCAGGCGGCCAGCCATGGCGGCCGCGAGCTGCGGCATCGACAATGGAAGAACCGCCCGATCCACGAACGCGTGCTGCGCTGGATGGCCTACGGCATGGTGCGCGTGATGATCGGTCTGGCCGGTGACCTGCTGGCACGGCGCCGGGCAGGACGCGACACACGGCACAACCTCTGAGCACCGGGCACGACGGCAGCGACACTTGCGCATCGGGAGCGACTGTACGGACGGCAGCCGTTTGGATGCTGCCCTGCGGCGGGACCTTCGCCCGGGCGTGACGCACAATATCGGCTTCGATTGCCGCAACGGATGATCATGAATACACCCGACCACACCCTGCCCCACTGGATTGACGGCCGGCGTACGACGCTGGACAGCACCCGCCATACCGACGTTTTCGATCCGGCCCACGGCCGGGTTGCGCGCCGCGTGCTGCTGGCCACCGCAGGCGACGTGTCGGCAGCGGTGGCCAGCGCTTCCGCCGCACAACCCGCATGGGGCGCACTGCCGCCGCTGCGCCGTGCGCGCGTGCTGTTCCGCATGCAGGAGCTGGTCGGGCGCTACAGCACCGATCTTGCGCGCCTGATCACGCGCGAGCATGGCAAGACGCTGCCTGACGCACAGGGCGAGGTGCAGCGCGGGCTGGAGGTGATCGAATTCGCATGCGGCATTCCGCAACTGCTGAAGGGCCAGCATTCGGACAACGTCGGCGGCGGCATCGCCAACTGGAGCCAGCGCATGCCGCTGGGTGTCACAGCCGGCATCACGCCATTCAATTTTCCTTTCATGGTGCCGATGTGGATGGCCCCGGTGGCCATCGCCTGCGGCAACAGCTTCATCCTGAAGCCGTCGGAACGCGATCCGTCACCGTCGCTGCTGACCGCCGAATTGTTCCGCGACGCAGGGCTGCCGGATGGCGTGTTCAACGTCGTGCAGGGTGACCGCGAGGCGGTCGACGCGCTGCTGGTGCATCCGGACGTGCGTGCCGTGAGCTTCGTCGGCTCGACGCCGATCGCGCGCCACATCTACGA
This sequence comes from Methyloversatilis sp. XJ19-49, assembly GCF_024580145.1. Taxonomy (GTDB): domain Bacteria; phylum Pseudomonadota; class Gammaproteobacteria; order Burkholderiales; family Rhodocyclaceae; genus Methyloversatilis. The sequence continues at coordinate 111,416 of NZ_JANINI010000003.1, read as the reverse complement.
AACCGCGGCACGTCACGGCAAGCGTGCGCAGGCACTGGGTGGCGCGAAGAATCACATGGTGGTGATGCCGGACGCCGACATCGCCCAGGCGGCCGACGCGCTGATCGGCGCCGCCTACGGCTCGGCCGGCGAACGCTGCATGGCGATTTCGGTGGCCGTCGCGGTCGGCGACATCGCCGATGCGCTGGTCGAGGCGATCAAGGTGCGAGCGCAGACACTCAATATCGGCGACGGCGAAAGCGCGGGCGCCGACATGGGGCCGGTGGTCACCGCCGCGCACCGCGAACGCATCGTGTCGCTGATCGACAGCGGCATCGCGGAAGGTGCGACGCTGGTGCTCGACGGGCGGCGACACACGGTGGCCGGGCGGGAAAGCGGTTACTTCCTGGGTGCGACGCTGTTCGACCATGTAACGCCCGGCATGCGCATCTGGCAGGAAGAAATCTTCGGCCCGGTGCTGTGCGTGGTGCGGGCGGCGAATTTCGCTGATGCCGTCGCGCTGGTGAATCGCCACGAATACGGCAACGGGGTATCGCTCTACACGCGGGACGGTCGCACCGCGCAGGAATTCGGGCAACGCATCGAAGCCGGCATGGTGGGTATCAACGTACCGATTCCGGTGCCGATGGCGTGGCACTCGTTCGGCGGCTGGAAACAGAGCCTGTTCGGTGATCTGCACGCCTATGGCGAAGAGGGCGTGCGCTTCTACACGCGCTACAAGAGCATCATGCAGCGCTGGCCTGACAGCAGCTCGAAAGGACCGGAATTCGGCATGCCGGTCAATCAGTAGGCCGAGCAGCCGCGTTCACTCGATGGTGAGCTGCGGCAGCCAGTGCGAGCGCTCGTCCGCGAGGGTCAGATCCTCGTCGCGCAGCGGCCGCTTTCGGCGTTCGAGCGGCACGCTGGTCGGTGCGATGAACGGATCCATGTCGACATCATGCAGACGCCCGTCGATGCGCTCGCCATCGATCTTCATGCGGTAGTAGGCACCGTTGAATGGATTGACGTGCAGCGCGGCAGGCAGCGTATGCATGAACATCAGCGCGTATTCGAGCGGCGTCAGATCGGCCGGGCTGACCAGCGGTGCCTCATTCTCGACCGGGAAATTGCACAGGCGCTGCTTCGGGCCGGTCAGGCAGCGGAACGGCCGCATCGCCAGAAAATACTCGCCCAGCTTTTCGTCCAGCACGATCCTGAAACGCGACTTGCCATCAGCTTCAGGCGTGAAGGTGATCTGACCGATCACGATCCGCTCGCCCTGCGCATTGCCGAGCGTGATCGTGCGCGTACCTGTCAGCACGTCGGCGTGCGCCGCCGTGCTGACAAGCAGGCTGCACAAGGCTGCATTCATCCATCGCTTCATGCTGATCTCCCCGTTTTCCGCTGTGCTGCGTACGCCATGGCATTCATGGAACCTGAGCGATGTGACCGGTCGAAGTAACCATACCTTACGCCTCAACCGGGCACGATACTGCCATGAACCGTCGTCGTTTCACGTTCGCTGCCGGTGCGGCGCTGCTGGCCCCGGGACGGGCGCACCCGGATGCACCGGCCCCTGCCCTGCTCGCACTGCAAAACGGGGGCTGCGCCCTGCTGATGCGCCACGCAGCCACCGAGCCGGGCATCGGCGATCCGCCGGGCTACCGGCTCGACGCCTGCAGTTCGCAGCGCAACCTGTCACCGGCCGGACGCGAACAGGCGCGACGGGCGGGCATATGGCTCGCGCAGCGGGGCGTCGTGTTCGATGCGGTGTTCAGCAGCCGCTGGTGCCGCTGCGTCGATACGGCATCGCTGATGTTTCCCGGTCATCCGGTCGAGGTGCTGGAGGCGCTGAATTCATTCTTCGACGACGGCAGCGCGCGCGAACGCCAGACCGCTGCGCTGCGCAGCTGGCTCGGAACACTGGAAGGATCGCGTCGGGTGGCGCTGGTGACGCACCAGGTCAACATCCTGGCACTGACCGGTGACAACCTCGCCATGGGCGCGGCGGTGGCGGTGCAACCCGACCGGCGCGGCGGTTTGCGCAGCGTCGGCCGGATCGACCTGGGCGGCTGAGCGCCTGCCTACTTCACGGCAGCAAAGTGCTCGTCGTAGCGGAACACGTAGTCCTTGTCCTTCAACGGCGTGTGACAGGTGCGACAGGTGTCGTACTTTGCTTCGCCGTTCAGTTCGCCGGTGCCCTTGAACGCGCTGTAGATCCAGTCTCCGTTCTTCTGCGCTGCGGGTACGTCGGCGCCCCAGCCCGGGTTCTTGCCCATGACGAACACCGCGGCCAGCTTGTCCTTCACCAGCTTGCCGTCGGCACCCTTGACCGGCTTGCCGGCGCCATCGAGCTTGACCGACCAGTTCTCCATGACAAAGGTCGATCCCTGCGGAAAAGCCTCGCCCGGTGCGGCCTTCTTCGCCTTCGGATTCATGTAGATGTCGCGGATCTGTTTCGCGTCCTCGCGCTGCACCGCGTGGAGGAAGGTCGGCCAGGTCCGGTAGTCGGCCGGCAGCGGCAACTGACCGTCGTTCAACGCCGCTACCGGCGGCGGTGCGCTCATCTGACTGCAGCCGGCGATGATCAGTCCGGCGACAACGGCGCCAAGTATCTTCTTTTGCATGGATGGACTCCTGATTGGCTGTGGACACAACATCTGCGCGAGGCCCGGTCAGGCGCCCCGCATGCGTCCACTACCCGCGCATCCCTGATCCGGATGCAGCCAGCGCCGGAATCAGTGCACCCGGCCACGTCGCCATGCCTCGGCCGACAGCAGCAGAAGGCCGATGCCGATCAGCAGCATGCCTGCCAGCTCGCCGGTGCCGGGCCGCTCACCGAGCTGCCAGGCGGCCGACAGTACGCCGATGACCGGCGTCACCAGCGAAACCATGCTGGTGGTTCCGGCCGACAGCCGGCGCAGCGCGTACAGCCACAGCAGCCACGCAATCACGGTGCCCGGCACGACGTTGTAGAGCAGCGCGCCGATCAGTGACGGTGTCCAGTTGATCGGCTCGGCCGGCCACCACAGCGCCACGACGACCAGCGGTACGGCACCGATCAGGGACTGCCAGGCGGCGATGGCCAGCACATCGAGGTCGGGCTCCCGGGCCTGCAGCCTTTTGGCGACGATCACCGCCAGCGCCCAGCACACGCCGGCCAGCGTCGCCAGCACGCTGCTCAGCAGGTCACCCGCCAGATGCAGTGGATCAAGAATGCACAGCAGGCCGACCAGCGTGGCGACAGCCGACGGCCACTGCCAGCCGTGCAGGCGATCGCCAAGCAGTGGCCAGGCCAGCAGCATCACCCAGAACGGCATGGTGTAGGCCAGCACGGCCGTCTTGCCTGCACCGCCGCTGACCAGCGCGAGAATGATCAGCCCGGTGAAGCCGGTCGTCTGCAGCAGGCCCATCAACGCCACCGCGCGCATTTCGACGATGCGCACCGGACGACGCATCGCGAGCACCAGGCCGAACAGCACCAGCGCACCGAAAAGCGTGCGCAGCGCGCCGAACTGGAAGGGGCCGATGTCGACCAGCGCGATCTTCATGACCACCCAGTTGTAGCCCCAGATCACGGCCAGCAGCATCAGGGCTGCCAGCGCGCGCGCGGACGGGCTGTGCAGCACGGACGCCTCAGTTCCAGATGTGGGTGATCAGGCGCCAGCTGCGGTCCGGCTGGCGACGGTAGACCATGGTCAGGTGGCCGCTGAAAGTCTGCAGGCCGCCTTCGCCGTTGGCCTGTGCGCTCCAGCGGCCACGCTGCGTGGCCACTTCGCTGTCGCCGATCACCGCATGCTGTTCGATGCGGTGGTTGTGCAGTCCCTGATCGATGGCACCGGCGAACAGCGCCTCGATCTGCGCCGAACCCAGCGCGGCGTTGCCGCCGGCAGGCAGCACGGCGCCCTGCTCGTCGTACAGCGCGGCCAGTGCGGCGGCGTCGCCACGATTGAAGGCCGCGTCCCAGCGCTGATTGAGGTCGGCAACGGCGGCTCGAAGGGCTTGCAGGGTCACGTGAATCTCCTTGGGAAAGTCTTGAAAAATTGAGTCGGGGAAAAATGATCTGCCGGCTAATTTGAGCGGCGAAAAAATTCAGGCAAAGGCGCCCGTACCGGACTGCACGACGCCGAGCATCGCCTGCAGCGCAACACGCTGTTCTTCATCGAGCCCGGCCATCAATGTGCGCACGCGGCGGTAGTAATCGGGCATGACTGCATCGAGCACGGCTTGCCCGGCCGGCAACAGGCGAACGGTCAGGCGGCGCCGGTCAGCGGTATCGAACACGCGCTGCACCAGCCCGTCGCGCTCCAGCCCGTCCAGCAGGCCGGTCATCGTGGCACGCGTGACGCCGGCCTTCTGCGCCAGCGCCGAGGGCGAAGATTCGAATGCCTCCTCGCGCATCAACAGGATGAGCACCCACCAGCGGCCCTGCAGCAGCCCGTGGCGTGCAAGAAATCCGTCGAGCGCCTGCGACAGTTCGGTCGCGACACGCAGCAGGGTCAGAAAGGACGCCACAGCGCTGACGTCCGCTTCGGGATAGCGGGCGGCAAACTTGCGCAGTACGTCAGGGGTCGGGAGATCGCGGAGCTGAAGCATGATTAGCTGCATTATAGTTAGGCGCCTTATCTTGTCAACGGCAAGCTGGAGGACAGGCCCGATGTTGGGCTAGGATTGAAGGGAAGGCATGCTGCGCAAGTTGATCGTCTTTTGCGCGCAGTTGCCTTGCGACCCGGAAAGCGACCGCATGGACACCATCGACACGATAGCCGCCGCCGCAGGCCTTGCCTGGGCCAGTGGCCTGCGCCTGTATGCGGTGATCTTTCTCGCCGGACTGGCCGGTCGCCTGGGCTGGGTCGATCTGCCCGGCGACCTCGACACGCTCGAACATCCGCTTGTGCTCGCGGCGGCCGGTCTGATGCTGTGCATCGAATTCTTCGCGGACAAGATTCCGGCGCTGGACAGCCTGTGGGACGGCGTGCACACCTTCATCCGCATTCCTGCCGGCGCCTTGCTCGCCGCATGGGCCCTCGCCGACCAGAGCACACCGGTCGTGCTGGCAGGCGCCCTGCTCGGCGGCTCGCTGACGGCAGGGACGCATCTGACGAAGGCGGGCAGCCGAATCGCCATCAATACCTCGCCGGAACCGGTCAGCAATCTGATCGCCTCGACCAGTGAAGACGGCGCTGCAGTCGGCGGCCTTTGGCTGGCGTTCGCCTATCCGATCGTGTTTCTCGGCTTCCTCGGCGTATTCCTGCTGTGCATGCTGTGGCTGCTGCCACGTGTCTGGCGCTTCCTGAGCGACCTGCTGTCCTGGGTAGCCGGCAAACAGGCGCCCGGTTGACCTGAATCAGTCCCCATCGGTCGGCCCGGCGGTCCAATGATGACAACCATCCACCGAGGTCTGCATCATGAAAGCCCTGACTGATCTGCTATCCACAGACTACGGACTGATGAGCCTGCTGGTCATCGCATTCACCCTCTTCATGAGCTTCTGGTTCGCCCGCTTCTTCAAGCGGCACATGGACGAGGACGAAGCGCGCGCCAAGCAAGCCGATCAGTCGGCGAAGCTGTAGGGGCCGCCGCGCGCTCGCGCGCGCTGCCAGGCCGGGCGACTGTGGACGCGCGACAGAAAGTCCGTCAGACGCGGATGCGACGCACCGAGGCCGGCGCCCCTGGCTGCCGACTCGACCGGAAAGCTCATCTGGATGTCGGCTGCGGTGAACGCGTCGCCGGCAAACCACGGCCTCGTCGTCAGCTCCGATTCCATGAAGCGCAGCTGGTCTTCGATGTTCGGCTGCACGAAGGTTTTCAGCACGTGGTCGGCCAGGCCGCGCGCCACCGGCTTGATGAAGAAAGGCACCGGCGCATTGCGCACCTTCTGGAACACCAGATGCATCAGCTGGTACGGCATGGCGGAGCCCTCCGCAAAATGCAGCCAGTAGGTGTAGCGGCGCGCATCTGCACTGCCGGGCGCGGGCCTGAGCCGACCTGCGCCATACACCTCGACCAGGTATTCGATGATGGCGCCCGATTCGGCGATGACCTGATCACCGTCCGTGATGACCGGCGACTTGCCCAGCGGGTGCACGGCGCGCAGTTCCGGCGGCGCGTAGGACGTTTCCGGATCGCGCTCGTAGCGCTTCACCTCGTAGTCGAGTCCGAGCTCTTCAAGCAGCCACAGCACGCGCTGCGAACGGGAATGCGCCAGATGATGGACGGTGATCATGTGAGGATTTTCCAGACCAGTGAAACGCCTGCCATCACCAGATCGCCGACATCGAGAGACGTGGCGTCCAGCGCCGGGTTGGCGCGCGACGAACGTGCCGGGCGGCGCGCCTGCTGTTCGCGCCTTTCGGTCTCGATCAGCGCGTCGGCAATCGCCTCCGGATCGCGATTTGCACGCTTTTCTTCAGCGATACGATAGCCGTTGAGCGCGCTTTTCACCGCATCGGGATCAATCAGCGAAAACGCAGACCGGCAATGCGGGCAGGCGTGGTCCTTGCGGATGTCGACCGGCGCGCCGCAGCCGGTGCAGTAGATGGCGCCGACCCGCTTGCTCAGATCATGGATTTCCGACTTGGTAAGCTGCCGGACGAAACCTTTTTCGATCATGAACGATGCAAACGTACTGAAGCGGCCGTGGCGATGCGGGCATCGACTGGTGGCGTAGCGACCGCTGCGCACGATGTCGTAGCCATGCTCGAGCTTGCTGCCGCAGCGCGGGCAGGCCATTACCGGCGCCACCGGATTGCGCTGCACGTCGCGATGCTCGTGCAGCTGCTTGAACAGGTCATTCACCGATGCCGGCGACAGTTGCTGGTTCTCGTGCGTATCGAACCAGATGCCCTGGCACGCGTAGCAGATGTCGAGTTCGAGCGGCCCGCCACCATGGTGCGAGAAGGTATGCACGTCCATCGGGACGCGGCAGGAGGGGCAATTCGGTTTCGGGCTCATGTTCGAATCGACAGGCGGGCGGTTGAACGGTCGGCATGCCTTCGCGCGGCGAGCCGCACGGCATCCATCGTCATCAGCGGCATCGGCGGCTGAAACTTCAGTTCGCGCTGCGCGTCACCTTGACGCCGGCAGGCGCACTGCGATGGAAGGTCACCGGTATCGCCGGCGCCTGAGGCACCGATTTGCGCAGGCTGCCGACCACATGCATTTCGCACTTCTTGCAGTCGAAGCGCAAGGTGAGCCGGTCGTTGCCGTTCATCAGCGTCATCGGCTCCGCTTTCACCATTCCACGCAGGTCGTAGTCCTTCAATTCCTTCGGACACAGGTTGTGGCTGTAGCGCAGGCAGTGCTTGGTGATCATCAGCGACACCTCGCCCGGCTCGTGGTTGAGCTCGTAGGCGTCGGCGATCAGCTGCACGCCATGCCGCCGATAGAAGGTGCGCGCCTTTTCGTTGTACACGTTGGCGAGATAGCTCAGTTCGGTGTCGGTAAATGGCACGGGCGGTTCGACCGCCGCCAGCGGCAGCGGTCGTGCATGCGCCTTCACGCGGGCCGCTTCCAGCTTTTCGCAGCCGTCGCGGCGCAGGCCGTTCAGCACAGACGCCGGCAGGAACCACGCCTGCTGCGTGTCCAGCGTCACCGTGCGCGCTTCGAACATCGTGTTGCCGAGCTTGGCGATGGCTTCGCGGATGCCACTCAGCGCGCGTTCCGCGTCACGTGCCGACTGCTTGTCGTGGGTGATGTCAGACCGCACCGTACAGCCGTCCTCGTCGGTCAGCGTCAATGAAAAACCATCCGGCGTGTCGGCAAACCGCAGATCAACCGCAACCCTTCGTTCGCTCGACTTTTTCTCCAGCGCGCGCTCGAACGCCTGATCCCGATTGCGGAACAGCGTCAGCCCCGGCCTCAGGTCATCCGGCATGACGTTGGGGAACAATTGCTTCCCGTGCACGGTATTGATACGCAGGCCCTGCAGTTCGCGGTGGCTGTCGAAATAGCTCAGACCGTCGCCGTTGTGGATGTCGACCTGCGACTCGACTTCGATGTGGTCGACCGCAACCCGGGTCACGGTCGCGGCTTCCTCGCCGACGAAGCCGGGGGCTTCGAACGCTTCGATGCCGTGCTGCCGGCCATTGACGAAGTAGTCGGTCGCGCCGCGGTTGAAGGACTTTTCCGGCTGCGGCGTGAAGAAGAAGGTGCAGCGGCCGCTGGATGCGCGCCGGTGCGCCGGCAAGTCATCCAGGATGTCATCGAGCAGCGTGCGGTAATGGGCGGTGATGTTCTTCACGTAGGCCAGATCCTTCAGCCGTCCCTCGATCTTGAACGAACTGATGCCGGCGTCGATCAGCGCGCGCAGGTTGGCGCTCTGGTCGTTGTCCTTCATCGACAGCAGGTGCCTGTCATGCGCCACGACGGCGCCGCTGGCATCGGTCAGCGTGTAGGGCAGACGGCAGGCCTGCGAACATTCGCCGCGGTTGGCGCTGCGCGCAGTGTGCGCATGGCTGATGAAGCACTGACCGCTGAACGCCACGCACAGCGCGCCGTGCACGAAGAACTCAAGCGAACATGAGGTGTTCGATGCGATGTCGCGGATCTGCTCCAGCGTCAGCTCGCGTGCCAGCACGATCTGCGAAAAGCCGACGTCCTGCAGGAAGCGCGCCTTGGCCGCGTCGCGGATGTCGGTCTGCGTGCTGGCGTGCAGCTGGATCGGCGGCAGCTCCATTTCCAGCAGGCCCATGTCCTGCACGATCAGCGCATCGACACCAGCGTCGTACAGCTGGTGAATGGTCTGCCGCGCCGGCTCCAGCTCGTCGTCGCGCAGGATGGTGTTGAAGGCGACGAACACCTTCGCGTGGAAACGATGGGCGTGTGCCGTCAGACGCGCGATGTCGGCAACCTCGTTGTCGGCGCCCTTTCGCGCACCGAAGGATGGCCCGCCGATATACACCGCATCGGCGCCGTGGTTGATCGCCTCGATGCCGAAATCGGCATTTTTCGCGGGCGCGAGCAGTTCGAGAATGCGGCGGTCTGAGGTCATCGGGAAACGCGACAGGGCATGAGCCGTAAAGGCGCGATTATCCGCGAGCGCGCCACAAATGAAAAACCGGCCGAAGCCGGTTCGTGTCGCAGCCGGTGCGGAATCAGGCGCGGCGACGCGCCATCATGCCGATCAGCATTACGCCGCCGAGCATCATCGCCCAGGTGCGCGGCTCGGGTATCGGCGCCGGCACCGTGGCCTGCAGGCTGGCCACTTCCCAGCCGATGTCGTCCATGGCCGCCCAGTCGAGGTCGGTCATGTAGCGCCGCTGGCCAGAAGGAATGAAGGGCGAAAGCAGCGGAATCTGCTGGCTGCCATTGGCGACGCCGCGCAGCGTGGTCGCAAAGTGGGCATCGGAGCCGTCGCCCTGCAGCGCAACCGCTGCACCGCCGTTCGTCGCCGTGGTAACCGCGCCGGTGAAGGTGTCGCCGACCACCGCGTCGAACCAGCTGTCGGCCGTGCCGAAACCGAATACGTGCGCGGTTTCATGCATCGCCACGGTGTAGAAGTCAAAGCCGGAGAAGCCTTCGACGGTCGACACGTCGCTGTCGAAATACCAGTTGATGTTGGTACCGAAGCTGATCGAACCGCCCCACGGCCCGAAATCGGTTTCGACCGGGGTCAGCGCGCCCGGCTCGCCGCGCGACAGCGCGTTGTTGATGAAAGCCGTGCTGCCACTGACACTCTGGAAGCCCGGGCCGCCAACACCCAGCGTCTGGCCGCCGAAAGCGTGCGAGCCGACGAAAATGCGGATTTCGTTTTCGGGGACGCTGAAGTTGTTGATCAGCAGCGTCGCGCCAAACGGATCCTGCGGATTGTAGAAGCGTGCCGAGAAGGTGTTGCCGCCTGAGGGCGTGATCGCGGTCAGCGTGTCGAGCAGGTTAAGGCTGAACACCTGTGCCACTTGATCAAGCACCACCCGCTTGTCGCTGGTGAAGAATCCAGCTGTGTCGTAGGTGTAATCGAAGACCACATCAATGGCCTGAGCCGGTATGGACAGCGTGGCAAACACCACGGCACTCGCTGCAAACAGGGGCTTTTTCAACGCAATCTCCTCAAGGTTGCCGCAGGGTATCGCAGTCCTGCAGCAACGCAGCGTGCAATTGTGCACGGCGCCCGTCGCCCCTTTCAGGCGACTCGCGAGCAGTTGCGGCCGGCGTGCTTGGCGGCATACAGCGCCTGATCGGCACGTTCCACGAGTATCTCCGGCGTATCCTCGGCCCGCCAGGTGGTGACGCCGGCACTGACGGTCACCGCCAGCGATTCACCGATGGTCGGCAGCGGGCAATCGGCGATCCGGCGCCGGATGTCGTCCGCCAGCACCAGAGCGTCCGCTTCGCGGCAATCGCGCAGCACCAGCAGGAACTCTTCCCCACCCCAGCGGCACGCCAGGTCGGATTCGCGCAGGCTGGCGCGGATCAGGCCGCTGACGTGCTCGATCATGCGATCCCCCGCCAGATGACCATGACGATCGTTCAGCGCCTTGAAATGATCGATGTCGAACAGAATCGCTGACAGCGACTGACGCGCGCGCCGGGCATCCGCCAATGTCTGCACCATCATGATCTCGAACGCGTGCCGGTTCAGCAGGCCGGTCAGGCGATCCGTGGTGGCCATCCTTTCCAGGCGGAGCTGGTAACGATCCAGCGTCAGGCTGGCCAGATACACCGTCGCCAGCGTGAACAGCACGCACAGGCAGAGGTTGATGTAGAGGGTGCGCCGGATGTCGGCCAGAGCGTCGTTCTCGACCTTCTCGACCACCAGGAACCATTTCATTTCCGGCACATAGCGCACATTGAGCAGATAGTCGCGCCCCCCGCTGCGGTACTGGAAGGAACCTGACTCCGCCGCCAGCATGGCGGGCGCGATGTCCCGCAGGCCATCGACCTCGTCCAGACGATCCGCGCCATGCCAGGGGGCCTCGCCGAACAGCACGACCTTCCCCTGCTGATCGACGAAATAGATGCTGCGCTGATAGCGCTGCTGGTAGCTGGCGAGCAGCTTGCGCACGGTATCGACCGTCAGGCCGACGCCGGTCACGCCCATCAGGCCGCCGTCGTAGTCATAAACGCGGTAGTTGATGAACACGGTCAGCGTGTCGCGGCTGCGCGTGTCGGTATCGACGTTGATCTCGTAGGGCTCTTCAAGCCGACGCACCCTGAAATACCAGCTGTCCTGCGGGTTGTCTTCGCTCACCTTGCGCAACAATCCGTCCGGGTGATAGTAGTTTCGCGTGCGCTCCGATACGAAGAAACTGGTGAAGGTGCCATAGCGGCTGCGCACTTCGCCGAGGAACTTGGTCAGCGCCGGCACATCGCGTTCGCTGCGCAACACCCAGTCGCGCAGAAACGTGTCGCCGGCCATCATCGACGCGATGAACACCGGGCGGATCAGATCCTTCTGGATTTCCGAATAGATGTTGTCCGACGTCAGCGGCAGTTCGCTGTCGACGATGGAGCGGTGGATCCCGTTCTTCGACACGTAGTAACTGACCAGCGTCGTCACGACGAAACCGAGCGACAGCAGCAGGCCGAGCAGCAGCAGCAGACGGTGCTTGCCGGTCACGCGGCCGCGCGCGTGACCACTCACGGTCTGGGCGGGCAACGGCGTCGAGGCGGCAGACGCATCGGCATCGTTGCGCTGCAGTGGAGTCTGCCGGGAAGTCATGGATTGGAAGGCAAGTAAGACGCTGCAGCCTTAACGGCAGATCGCTGGACGTCTGCAACGTGAGTGTCGGCCGGTACCGCTACCGGCCGACACCGGCTCAGCGGGCGATCGGCTTGTAGCGGATGCGGTGCGGTCTGGCGCCGTCTTCGCCGAGGCGCTTCTTCTTGTCGGCTTCGTACTCCTGGTAGTTGCCGTTGAAGAAGGTCCACTGCGAGTCGCCCTCGGCAGCAAGGATGTGCGTGGCGATGCGGTCGAGGAACCAGCGGTCGTGCGAGGTGACGAGCACGCAGCCGGAAAATTCGAGCAGGGCATCTTCCAGCGCTCGCAGCGTTTCCACGTCGAGGTCGTTCGACGGCTCGTCGAGCAGCAGCACGTTGCCGCCGGCGATCAGTGTCTTGGCCAGATGCAGGCGACCGCGCTCGCCGCCCGACAGGTTGCCGACGATCTTCTGCTGGTCGCCGCCCTTGAAGTTGAAGCGGCCGATATAGGCCCGGCTGGGCATTTCGAAACGGCCCACGGTCAGGATGTCGGCGCCGTCGGCGACCGCCTCGAACACGGTCTTCGTGCCGTCGAGACCTTCGCGTGTCTGGTTGACCGCGGCGATCTTCACTGTCGGCCCGACCACGATTTCGCCGGAATCAGGCTTGTCCAGACCCTGGATCATGCGGAACAGCGTCGATTTGCCGGCGCCGTTCGGGCCGATCACACCGACGATGGCGCCCGGCGGAACGCTGAAACTGAGGTTGTCGATCAGCAGGCGGTCGCCGAAGCCTTTCGACACGCCATTGAATTCGATCACCTTGTCACCCAGGCGCTCGCCCGGCGGAATGAAGATTTCGTGCGTTTCGTTGCGCTTCTGGTACTCGACGCTGCTCATTTCCTCGTAGCGCGCCAGACGCGCCTTCGATTTGGCCTGGCGCGCCTTGGGGTTGCCGCGCACCCACTCGAGTTCAGTGGCGAGCGCCTTCTGGCGCGCCGATTCGGTGTTCTCTTCCTGCTTCAGGCGTGCACCCTTCTGGTCCAGCCAGCTCGAATAGTTGCCCTTCCACGGAATGCCGTGGCCGCGGTCAAGTTCCAGAATCCACTCGGCGGCGTTGTCGAGGAAGTAGCGATCGTGCGTCACCGCCACCACGGTGCCGGGAAACCGCACCAGGAACTGTTCCAGCCATTCGACCGATTCGGCATCGAGGTGGTTGGTCGGTTCGTCCAGCAGCAGCATGTCCGGCTTGGACAGCAGCAGCTTGCACAGCGCCACGCGGCGCTTCTCGCCGCCGGACAGCGGCGCGATCTTCGCGTCCCAGGGCGGCAGGCGCAGCGCGTCGGCGGCGATTTCCATCTGGGTTTCGATGTCGGCGCCGGCGGTCGCGAGCACGTTTTCGTACTTCGCCTGCTCTTCGGCCAGCTTGTCGAAATCAGCGTCCGGCTCGGCGTAGGCGGCATAGATCGCGTCCAGCTTGGTGCGCGCTTCCATGATGTCGCCGAGGCCCGATTCCACCTCCTCCTTGACCGTTTTCGCCGGATCGAGCTCCGGTTCCTGCGGCAGATACCCGATGCGGATGCCCGGCAGGTGCTGCACTTCGCCCTCGAATTCCTTGTCGGCGCCGGCCATGATGCGCAGCACCGTCGACTTGCCCGAACCATTCAGGCCGAGCAGGCCGATCTTTGCGCCGGGGAAGAAGGAAAGCGATATGTCCTTGATGATCGTGCGCTTCGGCGGAACGACCTTGCTCACGCGGAGCATCGACATCACGTATTGGGCCATGGTGTGCTGCGGGGATGACTGAAGAAGCCGGAAGTATGCCGCAAGCCGCACGGCTGCAGCCGCAGTCGCCTCAAACGTGCCGACTCGCACTACCATCCGGCGTCGGCGTGTCGTTCGGACGCCGCCTTCCGACCACCCAGACCGCACACAGGACACCCCATGATCGGTTCGATCGGCCTCATTCTCATCGGCGCGCTGCTGCTGGCGTCGAATCTGGAGCTCTTTTCGCTGCGTGACCTGGGCGAGATTCTCGGCACCTGGTGGCCGGCCGTGCTGATCGCCATCGGCGCCGCCGGGCTGATCAAGCGCAAGTAGCAGCAGTGCCCCGGTGCGGACAGCGCCCTGAAAACGTGCATCAAGTCACACTTCCTGCTGCCGATATCCACTGCTTATCCGGATTTCAGGGAGCACGTCCATGTTTGCACTCAAGACACTGCGCAGCAGATTGATCGCGCTCGGTGCCGCATCGCTTTTCGGGCTGCTCATGGCCGGCGGTTTCGGCCTTTTCCAGCTGGCGCGTCTCGACCGGGGTGTCGCCATCGACCTCGCGCAGATGGGCCGGGCGGTCGACATCGTGCTCGACGTACAGAACGCCGGCATCGACTTCAAGACGCAGGTACAGGAATGGAAGAACACGCTCATCCGCGGCAACGACCCTGAACAGTTCACGCGCTATCGCGACGGCTTCGAAACGCAGGCCGCCGCGGTCGCCGAGCGGCTGGGCAGCATCAGCGCCCGCCTGAAGGAGAGCGCTTCGCCGCGCGCTGCGGAAGTCGATGCGCTGATCGCGGCTCACGGCGCGATGCTGGCAAGCTATCGCACGGCACTGCAATCATTTGATGCCGCCGATCCCGAATCCGGCAAGAAGGTGGACCGGGCAGTCAAGGGCATCGACCGCAGCACGGCCGATGCGATGACCGCGCTGACGCAGGGCATGGCCGAAGATGTGAAGGCACTGGGCGTGCGCACGCAGGCGCATACCGCCGCGCTCTACCAGACCGGGCTCACGACGCTGGTGATTGCCGTTTCCCTGCTGTCGCTGATCCTGGTGACCGGAGTGGTGCTCACGGTACGTCGGCTGGCGCACAGCCTGCAGTCGCTGCGCGCCACGCTGGCGACCGCACGTGAGCGACTCGATCTGACCGTCAAGGCGCCTGATCATCTCGGCGACGAGCTGTCGGAAGCCGGTGCCTCGATCAACGCCCTTTTCGGCGAGCTGCGCAGCGTACTCAGACTGATGCGCGACAACGCGCAGCACATCGCCAGTCACTCATCTTCGTTGCACGGTTCGGTATCGACGCTTGCCGCCACTGTGTCCCAGCAGAATGACTCGACGTCGAACATGGCGGCGGCCGCCGAAGAGCTGGCTGTCAGCGTGGCGCATGTCAGCGACAGCGCCGGCAGCGCGCGCGATGTGTCCCGATCATCGATGGAGCGGGCAGAATTCGGCGGTGGCGTGATCGAGTCGGCGTCCGGAGCCATGTCGAAAGCCGCACAGGACGTTCACTCGACGATGGAAGGCATGAATGAGCTCGGCGCGAGCATGGCGCATATCGGCAAGATCGCGGCAACCATCAAGGACATCGCGGACCAGACCAACCTGCTTGCACTGAATGCGGCGATCGAGGCCGCTCGTGCAGGCGAACAGGGACGCGGTTTCGCAGTCGTGGCAGACGAGGTGCGCAAGCTGGCTGAGCGGACTGCCGTGGCGACGCGCGAGATCGATGCCGCGGTGGACACCGTCCAATCTGTCACCACAAGCGCGGTCGGCAACATGACGACGCTTTTCGATCAGTTCGAACAGATTGGCGCGTCGACCCATGACGCAGGTCAGGCGATCGCCGAGATTCAGGCCGAATCACGCAAGGTGCTCGGCGCCACGGAAGACATTTCACGCGCGCTGCTGGAACAGACTTCGGCCAGCGAAAGCATCGCACGACAGGTCGAATGCATCGCCGGCATGAGCGAAAGCAACCGGTACGCCGTGGTCAGTGTCGGCGACGCCGCCGACGCGATGAACAGCCTGTCGCAGAGCATGCGGCAGCGGCTGGAGAAGTTTGTCGTCTGACCCTTTGTCTGACTTCCCGTGCGTGCGGGCGCCCTCCGCGCCCGCACTGCCCGTGCGCTCACTTCCGGCCGTAGGTGTCCTCGAAGCGCACGATGTCGTCTTCGCCGAGATAGCTGCCTGACTGCACCTCGATCATTTCCAGCGGCAGCTTGCCCGGGTTTTCCAGCCGGTGCGTCGTGCCTAGCGGGATGTAGGTGGACTGGTTTTCCGACAGCAGCAGGATGTTCTCGCCGCAGGTGACACGTGCGGTACCGCTGACGACGATCCAGTGTTCGGCACGGTGGTGGTGCATCTGCAGCGACAGCGATGCGCCAGGATTGACGACAATGCGCTTCACCTGGAAACGCGAACCGGCGTCGATCGAATCGTAATAGCCCCACGGGCGATACACCTTGCGGTGATTTTCGGCCTCCGGCCGCTTGTTCGCCTTCAGATGGGCGACGATGCGCTTGACGTCCTGCGTGCGGTCCTTCGCCACCACCATCACCGCATCGCAGGTCTCCACCACCACCACATCCTTCATGCCGAGGCAGCTCACCATGCGGGTTTCGGCGAACACCAGACTGTCCTGCGTGTCCTGCAGCAGCACGTCGCCGCGCGACACATTGCCGTCGGCGTCCTTGGCGGCCACCTGCCAAAGCGCGTCCCACGCGCCGACATCCGACCAGCCGGCATCGAGCGGCACGACGACGGCCGGCGCCACGCGCGGTTCGCCGGCGGCCAGCGGTTCCATGATGGCATAGTCGATCGAGTCCGACGGGCAGGCCGCGAACGCGGTCTTGTCGACGCGGTAGAAATCGTGATCGGCAGCGCCGCGCTCATAGGCGGTGCGGCTGGCCGCTTCGATGTCCGGCCGGAAACGCTTCAGCAAGGCCAGCGCCACGCTGGCCTTCATCATGAAGATGCCGGCGTTCCACAGATAGTCGCCACTGGCCAGATAGCCCTCGGCGGTTGCCGCGTCGGGCTTCTCGACGAAGCGGTCGAGTGTGCGTGCCGCGCCGCCGGCGAGCGCCGCACCGGTCCGGATGTAGCCATAGCCCGTTTCCGGCTTGTCCGGCGTGATGCCGAAGGTGACCACCGCACCGGCATCGGCATGTGCGGCACCGAGTGCCACCGCGTCGCGGAAAGCGGCGGTATCGCGGATCACATGATCGGACGGCATGACCAGCAGCACCGGGTCGGCCGCTCCGGCGGCGAGCGCAGCCAGCGCCAGAGCCGGCGCGGT
This sequence comes from Methyloversatilis sp. XJ19-49, assembly GCF_024580145.1. Taxonomy (GTDB): domain Bacteria; phylum Pseudomonadota; class Gammaproteobacteria; order Burkholderiales; family Rhodocyclaceae; genus Methyloversatilis. The sequence goes on along the minus strand of NZ_JANINI010000003.1, from coordinate 94,723 downwards.
GTTGCGACCCATCGGTTCGAGCAGCAGCGACGCCGGCTGCACGTCGATCTGGCGCAGCTGCTCGGCGGTCAGGAAACGGTATTCCTCGTTGCACACGATGAGCGGTGCGGCAATCGTCAGTCCGGGCGCACCGGCACGCAGGGCGGTGTCCTGCAGCAGCGTGCGCTCGCCGTCCAGCGGCAGCAGCTGCTTCGGATAGCGTTCGCGCGACAGCGGCCAGAGGCGGGTACCGGAGCCGCCGCACAGGATGACGGGTTGCAGGGTCATGACGGAAACCTGAGTGAAGATCGGAGCCCCGAAGTCTACGTCATGGGCTGCGGCGCTTCGCGATAAATCCGTTACAGCACAACCCGTTCGGTACGTGTCACTGCGCGAGGGAAGCGAAGGGAAAGGGGCCGGGCACTTGCGGATCCGGCCCCCCTCCCGACTGCTGCCCTGGACGATCAGTGGGCGAGGCGGAAACGACGCACCGTGCCGTCAAGTTCAGCGGACAGATCGGACAGATCGCGTGCCGAACCGGCCACCGAGCCGGCGGCGCTGGCGTTCTCTTCCACCATCTGCACGATGCGCTCGACGCGCTGTGCCAGATCCTGACTGGCGATGGCCTGTTCCTTCAAACCGCCGGACACCTCGGAAATGGTGCCCACCACCTGCTGCGCATGGCCGTCAATGGCAAGCACCTTTGCGCCGGCGGTTTCAGCCATCTGCAGACCATCACGCACGCGCCCCACCGTGTTCTGCATGTGCTCCGATACATCGGCAGCGCCGGACTGGATACGCTGCACCATCTGGGTGATCTCACTGGCGGAGCGCGCCGACTGTTCGGCCAGCTTGCGCACTTCGTCGGCCACCACAGCGAAACCGCGGCCCATTTCACCGGCCCGCGCCGCTTCGATCGCGGCATTGAGCGCAAGCAGATTGGTCTGATCGGCGACATCGCGAATGACCTGCACGATGGTGGAGATGCGCGAAACTTCGTCGCCCAGGTCGTTGGCACGCTGCGAACTGGCTTCTATGCCTTCGGTGACCTGCCTGATCTGCGACACCATGGCTCGGATGTCGGCTGCGCCTTCGGATGCGCGATGTCCTGCCTCGACCGAGGTCGCGTTGGCCTCCTGGCTCAGTTCGCTGACATGGGTGATCGAGGTCGACATTTCTTCCAGCGACGCCGCCATGGCCGCCGCCAGTTCCGCCTGCGACTCCGACGAACTTCTGACCTGATCGGTCGCGCCCGACAGTTGCAGCGCCGAATCGCTCAAACGGCTGTTGGCACTGCCGATGGTGTTCACCATCTGGCGCAGCGCCTGCTGCATGGCCTGCACCTCGACCTGCACGCTGGCCAGTTCGCTGCGCCCTTCCGGATGCAGATCGAGCCTCAGGTCGCCATCGGCGATGCGCTTCACGGCAGCCAATGTGTCCGAAAGCTGGGCCGTGATGCTGCGTGTGATGACCAGGGAAATGCCGATGCTTGCCGCGATGACAAGCACGGCGGCAACGAGCACCGCCATCTTGAGCGCGTCGGCGCCGGATTCCAGCGACGCAATCGATGCTGCATTGCGCCCGCGCACCGCCTCGCGTAAAGAGTTGGTCGCCTCGTTCAGCGCAATGGCAGCCGGGCCGTGCGCGGAATGAAGCAGTTCATTGGCTTCGGCGTTGCGGTTTGCAAAGGCGAGCGCGGCGACGTCGTCGGAAATCCGGCTGAACGCGGCCAGCCGATCGGCGATGGCCGCCGCCGCGGCAAGCTCGTCGGCCGGGGTGTCAGGCTGCGCCACCAGCGTCGAAAGGCTAATCGCCGCCTGTTCGGCTGCGGCTTCGTACTTGTCGAGCTTGGCGCGCACGGCGGCGAGCTGCGTACCTTCGGTTTCGATGATGGCCGAACGCGAATAGACCCGTACACGCTGTATCGCGTCGTTCAGGTCTGCAATTGCATCAACCTTGGGCTGCGTGCGCTCACTGACCTCGTGTGCCACCCTGGCGATATGCATCGACTGCATCTCGATGAACACGACGACGGCAGCGAAGATCAGCACGATCAAGCCGAAACCCAGGCCCAGGCGAGCCGCTATGGACAGGTTCTTCATGACTGTTTCCTTTTTTAGGGTACCCGCACAGGTCACTCCTGCGTCTGGAAGGGAATGCCGCTTCATCAGACATCCCCTGATGCCCTCGGGACTTTTACGACTTTCGGGGAAAAAACCTTTAGTAGAGCCGGCCATTTTCCGGCACATATTTCTGGCGCGGCAGCCGGAGAAATGCGTAGCGTACTACGCGACTCCCGGATCGAGGTCGGCGGGCACCGGCAGGTCGTCGGGCGGACGGGGCTTTTCGACGCCCTTGGCGAAGGCGTCGTTCAGCTGATACACATAGGCGAGCACTTCGGCCACGGCACGGAACAACCGCGCCGGCACTTCCTGCTCCAGTTCCACGTGCTTGTGCAATGCGCGCGCCAGCGGTGGCGCCTCGACCAGCGGCACGCCGGCTTCGGCGGCCAGCGTGCGGATGCGCAGTGCCACTTCGCCGGCGCCTTTGGCCACGACACGCGGTGCGCCGCCCTTGGCCACGTCGTATTTCAGCGCCACAGAAAAATGGGTCGGGTTGGTCACCACGACGTCGGCCTTGGGCACATTGGCCATCATGCGGCTGCGCGCCATTTCGCGCTGCTGCTGGCGGATGCGGCCCTTCACCTGCGGGTCGCCCTCCTGCTCCTTGAATTCCTGCCGCGCCTCTTCCTTGGTCATCTTCAGCTCCGACTGGTAATGCCAGAGCTGGAACGGCACGTCGATGGCGACAATCAGCGCCATGCCCGCCACCAGGATCACCGTGGCGGTCATGATCAGGTCGCCGGTCGCGGCCAGCGCCACGTCGACCGGCGCGCTGAACATGGCGAACAGCATGTCCTGGTCGCGCAGCACCACCCAGGCGGCCACGCTGCCGACCAGCGTGGCCTTGCCCACACCCTTGCCCAGTTCGACCAGCGCGGTTTTCGACACCATGCGCTTCAGACCGGCCAGCGGATTGAGCTTGGAGAACTTCGGGCCGAGCGCCTTGGGCGCAAAAACCACGCCGCCCATCAGGAAGGGTGCGGCCAGCGCGGCGACCATCAGCGCGAGCATCAGCGGCGCCAGCACGATCAGCCCGTCGATGATGCGGTCGATCAGGATGGCAAACATCGCAGACGGATCGAAGATGGCGCGCCGGTCGACCGTGAGCCCGTCACGCAGCAGCTGCGCGCTGCGTGGCCACATCCAGCCGGCCAGCCCGTACAGGCCGGCGACACCGGTCATGGTGACCAGGAAGGTTGCCAGCTCGCGCGAGCTCGGAACCTGCCCCTCCTCGCGCGCCTTCTCCAGCTTGCGCTGTGACGCGGGTTCGGTTTTTTCGAGATCGCTTTCTTCTGCCACGTTCGCAGATCAATCGTGAGATGAACAGGATGCCGATTCTGCGATCACCCCGCGCCGGGCGATCGGCGGAAAAGACGGGAAAAAGCCCGCCGAAGCGCGCCTGCGGATGTCCGCCCGCCGACGCGGCGCGTCTGCCCGCCTCAGGCAGGAGATCGCTCGCCGGTCTGCAGCCGCCACAGCGACGCATAGATGCCGTTCTGCCCAACCAGCGCGTCGTGGTCGCCGGATTCGACGATGCGGCCGTCGTCGATGACGTGAATGATGTCGGCCTGACGCACGGTGGACAGCCGGTGCGCGACGATCAGCGTGGTGCGGCCGACGACCAGGCGGTCGAGCGAGCGCTGGATGGCGGCTTCGGTTTCGTTGTCCACCGCCGACGTCGCCTCGTCGAGCAGCAGGATGGGCGGGTCTTTCAGAATGGCGCGCGCCAGCGCCAGCCGCTGCCGCTGGCCGCCGGACAGCTTCATGCCGCGCTCGCCGACCTCGGTGTCGTAGCCCTGCGGCAGCGCGCGGATGAAGTCGTGCGCCTCGGCCGACTGCGCCGCCCGCACGATGGCATCGCGCGGCACGTCGGCCATGCCGTAGGCGATGTTGTCGGCGACCGACGCGTCGGCGAGGAAGGTGTCCTGCGCGACATAGCCGATGGCGCGCCGCACGTCCTGCAGGCGCAGCGCCGAAATCGGCTGGCCGTCGAGCAGCACCCGGCCCTGCTGCGGTTCGTAGAAGCGCAGCAGCAGCTTGATCAGCGTGCTCTTGCCGCCGCCGGTACTGCCGACGAAGGCCACCGTCCGGCCGGCAGCGATGCGCAGGTCGATGCCATCGAGTGCGGGCCGCGCGCTGCCATCGTAGGCAAAGCGCACCTGCTCGAACGCCAGTTCGCCGCGCACCGCCTCGCGCGGCAGCGCGTGGCCTTCGTAGCCGATGCTCACCGGAGTGTCGATCAGGTCCATCACGCGCTGGATGGACGACATCGAGCGCTGGTAGAGATCGGTCAGTTCGGCCAGCCCGGTCAGCGGCCACAGCAGGCGCTGCGTCAGGTAAACCAGCACCGAATAGCTGCCGACGCCGATGTCGCCTTCGAGCGCCAGGAAGCCGCCGTACAGCAGTGTCACCGTGAAGCCGGCGAGGATGGCCATGCGGATGACCGGCGTGATGGCCGCCGACAACCGGATCGCCTCGCCGTTGCGACGGCGGTAGTCATTCGAGCCTTCGCGGATGTGCCCGGCTTCGAACTCTTCAGCCGCATAGGCCTTGACGGTGGCGATGCCCTGCAGGTTGTTGTTCAGCCGCGTGGCCAGCGCACCGGCCGATTCGCGCACCGCCGTGTAGCGCGGCGCCAGCCGGCGCTGGAACCAGAAGGCGCCATACAGGATGAGCGGAACCGGAATCAGCGCGAGAAAGGCCAGTTCGTGCGTCAGCACGAAGAACACGCCGCCCACCATCAGCGAGCCGACGAACACCTGGATCAGCTCGTTTGCGCCGCCATTGAGGAAGCGCTCCATCTGGTTGATGTCCTCGTTCAGGATGGACAGCAGGTTGCCGCTGCGATTGCGCTCGAAGTAGGCCATGTCCAGCTGCTGCACATGGCGGTAGGCCTCCATCCGCAGATCGTGCTGCAGATTCTGCGCAAGCGAGCGCCAGCGTACGTCGTACAGGTACTGGAAGGCCGATTCGCCGACCCAGATCAGCACCGTCAGGATGGCCAGCAGCACCAGCTGGTCCTTCGGATCGACGATGCCGAGTCCGGCGAGAAAGGACGCCTTCTGGTTCACCACGACATCGACCGCCACGCCGATCAGGATTTCCGGCAGCACATCGAAGAACTTGTTCAGCACCGAATAGAGCGAGGCGATGCGAACATCGCGGCGGTACTGGCGGGCGTGCGAAAACAGGCGGGAAAGCGGGTGCATGGCAGAGTCTTCGCGCAAGAAGGCGGCAGCGGGCGGTGGAAGAGGTCCTGGTGGCATGAGCCAGCCCCGGATGATGCCATTCGACCCGAAGAAAGCTGCAGGCAAACCGGTCGGCACCGTCAGCGCAGCGCGGCGTGTCCCGCTTTTCGCAAAGCACATGCGTTCTTGTTGCTTCCCGCGATCGAACGAAGCGCTTGACCTGCGCAGGCGACGACTGAATTCAGGCGCTGATCAGCCCGACAGGCGCGGGAAGCATGGCTTTTGTATTGCAACAGGGCAGATGAGGCATCTGCCCGCCCCGCGCGGCCGTAGCGGTGGGTAACATGGGCAATGCTGGCATCGGGAGCGGGTCTTTGCCAGAGTTTCCGAACGATTTGCCCTGAACAGCGGTCTGTGGAGAACGTCTGCAGACATTGTTCGATCATCGCCCCGGAGTACCCCTGATGAAACTGAAAGCCTTCTGGATCGCATTTGTACTGGCCACCTCGGCGCAGGCTGCCACCACCGCGACCATGGCGCCGCCGCTGCGGCCGGTCGAGGCACATGCGCTGGCAGCGCAGGCCAGCGCGGAATTGCTGTCGCGTTTTCATTATCAGAACGTGCCGCTCGATGACGCGATGTCGAGCCGGATTTTCGACCGCTACCTGAAGACGCTCGACCCGGAGCGCATCTATTTCCTGCAATCGGACATCGACACCTTCGGCGCGGTGCGCACCCTTCTCGACGATGCCATCCTGCAGCAGAAGCTGGATGCGCCCTTTGCGATCTTCACGCGCTACACGCAGCGGGTGCGCGAACGCATGGCAGGTGCGCGCGAACTGCTGGCCAACGGCTTCGATTTCAACAAGCCGGACAGCTACCGCTATGTGCGCACCGACGTGCCCTGGGCCGGCTCGGAGGCGGAGCTGAATGAAATCTGGCGCAAGCGGGTGAAGAACGACTGGCTGCGCCTGAAGCTGGCCGGCAAGGACGATGCGGCGATCCGCGACACGCTGACCAAGCGTTATGAGCTGGCGATGTCGCACACGGCGCGCTCGAAGAGCGACGACGTGTTCCAGCTGTTCATGAATGCGTACGCCGAATCGATAGAACCGCACACCAGCTACCTCGGCCCGCGTGCGTCGGCCGACTTCGCCATCACGATGAAGCTGTCGCTGGTCGGCATCGGCGCCGTACTGCAGGAGCGCGACGAGTACGTGACCATCCGCGAACTGGTGCCGGGCGGCCCGGCCGCGCGCTCCGAGCAGCTGGCGATCGGCGACCGCATTGCCGGCGTGGCCAAGGACGAGAACGCACCGATGGCCGATGTGCTCGGTTGGCGGGTGGATGATGTCGTTCAACTGATCCGCGGCAACAAGGACACGAAGGTGATCCTGGATGTCCTGCCGGCGGGCGCCGGTCCGGACGGCAAGCACAAGCGCATCACGCTGGTGCGCGACACCATCAAGCTGGAAAAGCAGGCCGCCGCCAAATCGGTGATCGAGGTCGGTGACGATGTGAAGCAGAAGGTCGGCGTGATCACGCTGCCCACCTTCTATCAGGACGTCGATGCCCGTCACAAGAATGACGAGAACTACCGCAGTGCCAGCCGCGACGTGGCGAAACTGCTGGCCGAACTTAAAGCTGAGAACGTCGGCGCGGTACTGATCGACCTGCGCAACAACGGCGGCGGATCGCTCGACGAATCGGTGCGGCTGACCGGTCTGTTCATCGATCGCGGCCCGGTCGTGCAGCAACGCAATCCGAAGGGGCAGGTGCGCATCGAGCAGGACCGCGACCCGGGCGTTGCCTGGGACGGTCCGGTCGGCGTGCTGATCAACCGCGCGTCGGCGTCGGCGTCGGAAATCTTCGCTTCGGCGATCCAGGACTACGGTCGCGGCATCGTCATCGGCGAACAGAGCTTCGGCAAGGGCACGGTGCAGACCCTGCTCGACATGGACGAAATGGCGAAGAGCGAAAAGCCGACCTATGGCGAACTGAAGCTGACCGTCGCCCAGTTCTTCCGCGTATCGGGCGGCACGACACAACTGCGCGGCGTGACGCCTGACATCCCGCTCGCGTCGTTTGCCGACCGCGAACGCTTCGGCGAATCGAGTTACGACAACGCGCTGCCCTGGACGCAGATCGAACCGGCTGACTTCAAGCCGGTGGGCAGCACGCGCGAACTGCTGCCGGCGCTGACCACGCGGCACAGCGCCCGGGTGGCGAGCGACACCGGTTACCGCGAGTTGCTGGAAGACATCGCCGAAGTCGAAGCCATTCGCAAGCGCACCGAAATCTCGCTCAATGAGACGGAGCGGCGCAAGGAACGTGAATCGCAGGAAGCCCGGCTGAAGGCCCGTTCGCAGACCAAGGGCGTCGGCGATGCCGACACCGACGGTCCCGCGCTGCCGCGCGACGACGGATTGCAGGCCGGCGAGCGCAGCCTGAGCGCGGAACTGGCCGCAGAAAAGTCACGCAAGGCGGCGCGCGACGTTCTGCTTGACGAGGCTGCGCACATCATGGGCGACATGGTGAGCCTGACGAAGTCGGGCACGGAACTGGCGCGCAACGGCAAGACCACCGCGGGCGTCGCGCCCGGGCAATGACGGGGGCGGCCCGATGCGCGGTCCGCTTGTCACGGCGAGGAAGCTGGAAGTGAGTGAAACGGCGGACCCGGTACTTGTCGTGCCGGGACTCAACGGCAGCGGGCCGACGCACTGGCAGAGCTGGATCGAAGCGCTGACCGGTGCGCAGCGCGTCGAGCAGGATGACTGGGCCCGACCCGACATAGACCTCTGGTCAGCGCGGGTCGAACAGGCCATCGTCGCGCAGACGAAGGCGGTGTGGCTGGTAGCGCACAGTTTCGGCTGCCTGGCGTCGGTGGTCGCCGCCAGCAGGCTGGCGGACCGGATTGCCGGCGCCCTGCTGGTCGCACCGGCGAGTCCTGACAAGTTCGGCATCACGGCGCGCATTCCCGATACGCCATTTCCATTCCCGACGGTACTGGCCGCGAGCCGGAACGATCCATGGATGAAGTTCATGTCGGCCGCGCATTGGGCCGACAGATGGGGCGCGCGCCTCGTCGACCTGGGCGAGGCGGGGCACGTCAATACCGAGTCCGGCCACGGACCGTGGCCGGCCGGATTCGAACTGTTCTGCCAACTCAGGGCGAGCGCGCCGGTCGTGAGCGGATCGCTGCAGGACTGACGCCTGCAGCCGCTTTGCCCCGGGTACCCCCCTCAGGTTCCTTCCAGCTCCTTCTGCAGTTCGCCGGACTGGAACATTTCCTTGACGATGTCGCAGCCGCCGAGGAATTCGCCGCGCACATAGAGCTGCGGAATGGTCGGCCAGTTGGCGTATTCCTTGATGCCCTGACGGATTTCCGGATCTTCCAGCACGTTGATCGTGTGCAGGTTCTGCACGCCGACGTGCTTCAGTATCTGGATCACCGTGGCCGAAAAGCCGCACTGCGGAAATTGCGGCGTGCCCTTCATGAACAGCACCACCGGGTGGCTGGTGACGGTTTCCTTGATCTGTTCCTGGACGCTCATAGTGTTTCCTTTCAATGGTTCAAGTCAAAGCCCTGCCGCGCGTGACGCAGACAGGGCAAAATCGTTCCGGATGAAGCGACACATTCATCCGCCTGCGTGAATCGATCCGCGCATCTGCGCAGTTTACCGGCCCATCGCGCCGCCGGTGACGCGTTCGATGCAGGCGAGGTCACGCCACGAGCTTACATCGGTCAGCCCGGTGCAGCGCATCAGCGCACGCACCGCCGGCGCCTGATCATGGCCATGCTCGCACAGCAACCAGCCCCCGGGCGCGATTCTTTCCGGCGCGCTGCCACACAGGCGGCGCAGGTCGTCCAGCCCGTCAGCGCCGCCGATGAGCGCCGCTTCAGGTTCGAAGCGCAGATCGCCCTGCGCCAGGTGTTCATCGCCCGCCCGGATATACGGCGGATTCGACACGATGCAGTCGAATTCGTGCCCGGCCACGCCTTCGAGCCAGTTCGAGGCGATGAAGCCGATTTCAAGGCCCAGCCGCTGCGCGTTGCCACGTGCAATCTGCAGCGCGACATCCGACCGGTCGAGCGCCGTCACCTGCGCCTGCGGGCAGTTCGCCTTGATGGCCAGCGCGATCGCGCCGGAACCGGTGCCAGCGTCGAGCACACGTGGCGCATCCAGGTCGCGGATGCGTTCCAGCGCCAGTTCGACCAGCAATTCGGTGTCCGGCCTCGGAATCAGGACGCCGGGTGCAACTGCAAGGTCGAGCCCGAAGAACTCGCGCCGACCGACCAGATAGGCCACCGGTTCGCCCGCGGCACGCCGTTCGAGCAGCGCATCGAGCGCGACGACCGAAGGTTCCGCCAGCTGCTCGCGGCCACGCGTGATCAGCCCGGCGCGGTCGCAGCCCAACGCATGCGCGGCCAGCACCTGCGCATCCCGCCCGTCGAGGCGGGTACGAGCGTTGCGCAACCAGTCGTCCAGCGTCATCGGAAGCCGTTACCCGGCACGACGCGAAAAGAGAGGCTTCACGCGCCTTCCTCCGCCAGCTGCGCAAGCTGTTCGGCCTGGTGTTCGTGCGCCAGTGCGTCGAGCAGTTCGGTCAGGTCGCCGTCCATGATGGCGTCGATCTTGTACAGCGTCAGGTTGATGCGGTGGTCGGTGATGCGGCCCTGCGGAAAATTGTAGGTGCGGATGCGCTCCGAGCGGTCACCGCTGCCGACCAGGCTCTTGCGCGTCGAGGCGATCTGGCTGTCGCGCTCGCGCACCTGCGCGTCGCGGATGCGCGCTGCCAGCACCGCCATCGCCTGCGCCTTGTTGCGGTGCTGGCTGCGGTCGTCCTGACATTCGACGACGATGCCGGTCGGCACGTGGGTGATGCGCACCGCCGAATCGGTCTTGTTGATGTGCTGACCGCCGGCACCGGACGCACGGAAGGTGTCGATGCGCAGGTCGGCCGGGTTGATGTCGACTTCCGCCACTTGATCCACCTCGGCCATCACGGCCACCGTGCACGCGGAAGTGTGGATGCGGCCCTGCGTTTCGGTGACCGGCACGCGCTGAACGCGGTGGCCGCCGGACTCGAACTTGAGCCGCGAATAGACGCCGTCGCCGGCCACGCGCGCGATGATTTCGCGGTAACCGCCAAGATCGGATTCGCTCGCCGACACGATTTCGACCTTCCAGCGGCAGCGCTCGGCGTGGCGCGAATACATGCGGAACAGGTCGGCCGCGAACAGCGCCGATTCGTCGCCGCCGGTGCCGGCGCGGATTTCCAGGAACACGTTGCGTCCGTCGTCCGGATCCTTCGGCAGCAGAGCACGCTGCAGATCGGCTTCGAGCCGTGCCATGTCGCTGGCCGACTGGTCGATTTCCGCCTGGGCCAGTTCCTTCATGTCGGGATCGGTCAGCAGCGCACGCGCCGCCTCGCCGTCGTCACGCGCCTTGCACCAGGCCTGGTACAGCACGATCACCGGCGTCAGTTCCGCATGTTCACAGGTGAAGCGGCGGTAGCGGTCGATGTCCGACGTCACGTCGGGATCGGACAGCGCGGCGTCGAGGTCGGCCAGACGTTGCGACAGATGTTCGAGCTTGTCGGCGATGCGCGGTTTCATGCGGGGTGTTCGGAAAAGTATCTGGGCGCCGGTTAAGCCGGCGGAAAGGAAAGACGGCGGGCGCCGCTAGCCTTCGCGGTCGTGCAGCGGGTACAGGCGTTGCACCAGATCCTCGATCTGGCCGCGTGCTTCCGAGGGCGCTTCGTTGAGCAGGCGGGTCGGGCCGTGCATCAGCTTGTTCGTGAGGTTGCGCGACAGCGTGTCGAGTACGCGGTCAGGCGCTTCGCCACGAGTCAGGGCACGCAGTGCGCGCTCCAGTTCCAGCATGCGCATGTCTTCGGCGTGACCGCGCAGCGCACGGATGGCCGGCACCGCTTCGCGGGCCTGCACCCACTGCAGGAAGTTGGCGACCCGCGCATCGATGATGCCCTGCGCCTCCACCACGGCCGCCTGCCGCGATTCCAGGCCGGAATCGACGATCTGCGCGAGGTCATCGACGGTGTAGAGAAAGACGTCGTTGAGCTTGCCGACCTCGCCTTCGATGTCGCGCGGCACCGCCAGATCGACCATGACGATGGGACGGTACTTGCGCGCCTTCAGCGCACGTTCCACCAGACCGAGACCGATGATGGGCAGCGGACTGGCCGTACAGGACAGCACGATGTCGAATTCGGACAGACGCTCGCCGATTTCGTCGAGCTTCACCGCCGCCACCTTCAGGTCAGCCCGGGTGAAGCGTTGCGCCAGAGCCTGTGCGCGCTCGATCGTGCGATTGGCGATCACCATGCTGCGCGGCGTACAGCCGGCGAAGTGGGCGGCACACAGTTCCATCATTTCGCCGGCGCCGATGCACAGCACGCGCTGCGACGAAAGACTGCCGAAAATGCGTTCCGACAGATGGACGGCCGCCGCAGCCATCGACACGATGTTGGCGCCGATCGCGGTCGTCGAGCGCACTTCCTTGGCCACTGCAAAGCTGCGCTGGAACAGCTTGTGCAGCAGCGCACCCAGCGTGCCTGCGTCTTCGGCGACGCGCACCGCCTGCTTCATCTGGCCGAGGATCTGCGGCTCGCCGAGCACCATGGAGTCGAGGCCGCTCGCCACGCGGAAGGCATGGCGCACCGCCTGGGGCTGCTCCAGCCGGTATACATATGGAGCGATGTCGGACGGCGCGATGCGGTGGTACTCCGCCATCCAGTCCAGTGCGCTATCGGGGTCGTTGGTCGCGCAGTACAGCTCGGTACGATTGCAGGTCGACAGGATCGCCGCTTCCTGCACCGGCCTGCCGCGGGTCAGTTCGCCCAGCGCATCCGGCAGCGTTTCCGGCAGGAAGGTCATGCGCTCCCGCACCGCCAGGGGTGCGGTGTGGTGATTGAGACCAAGCGCGAACAGGGACATGTACGGGGAGCGACGCCTGCGTGATTGCCGATGGGTCAGAACGACACCGTCAGGCGCGCAGATTACAACAGCGGCCGTCGCCGCACCAGACCGGCCACCGTGTGACGTCTGCCGACATCCAACGCGGACCGCGTCCGATGTCGGCAGACACTAGCGCTGCGCGGCAATCATGGCGGCGAGATGCGACGCCGGAATGGCATACGTGATTCCGCTCGGTTGCGCCAGAACGCTTTCCTTGCCGGCCTTGACCAGCACCATGTTGATGATGCCGATCACCTCGCCGGTGTCCGGGTCGAACACCGGGCTGCCGCTGTTGCCCGGATAGGCGGTGGCATCGAGCTGGAACACGGGAAAACTGCCACGCGCAAGCCGGTTGCGGTTGGGCACATTCAGCTGGCTCACGTTGTCGACCGGAATCACGATGGGGGTGATGGCCGACACGATGCCGCGATGGGTGACCGGGGTGAAGCCCAGCACGCTGCCGATCGGGAAGCCGGTAAAGGCGATCGACTGGCCTTCGGCCACCCGCGACGAGTCACCCAGCGCAAGCGCCGGCAGCGGCGCGCCCTGGATCTGCAGCAGCGCAAGATCATGTTCCGGGCTCGAGGCCACGATGCGCGCTTCGCGTATCTGCGGTTTTCCATCGACCTGCGCCAGCACCGACAGGATTTCGAACTTTTCGTCGTCGAGCTTCACGCTGGTCACATGCGCATTGGTCGCGATCAGCGTGCCGTTGCCGACGACGAAACCTGTGCCCTTCAACTCGAAGGCTGGTGCACGCGAACGCATCAGCGTGCCAACGACGACGATGGACGGCTTGATGCGGACAATGGCCTCGCGCAGTGCGGCATGCACCAGCAGCGGTGCCGACAGCAGCGCTGCGCAGGCGAGACGGCGCCGGGCGTCAGCCACGGCGTGACACGATCTTCGGCAACACCGGCGATGGCGTGGTGACGCGGTGATCGTAGGGATGGTCCGGCTTGTTGAACAGGCTGCGGATGCGCTTCACGTATTCGCGGGTTTCGCGGTATGGCGGCACGCCCTTGTAGCGGTCGACCGCACCTTCGCCCGCGTTGTAGCCGGCGGTCGCCAGTTCGACATCACCTTCGAAGTAGGCCAGCAGCCAGCGCAGATAGGCCAGGCCGCCGCGGATGTTCTGCACCGGATCGTAGGCATCGCGCACATTGAAGCGCTGCGCGGTTTCCGGGATCAGCTGCATCAGGCCCTGGGCGTTCTTCGGCGATCTCGCCTTCGGGTTGAAATTCGACTCGGTGCCGATGACAGCCAGCACCAGATGTGGGTCGATGTCGAAGGTCGGCGCCAGTTCGCGCACGATTTCGATCACCTTGCGCCTGTCCGGCGTGGTGCCGAATGCAGCTTCGAGATCGGGGGCGATGCCTGCGATCGCAACCGGCTCGGGCTCCGGCGGGTCGCGCATGCAGTCGGGCAACTCGCGCGTCGGCTCACCGGTGAAGCGCAGCATGCGCTGCGCGTGCTCGTGGCCCTGCCGCGCGGCCAGGTCGAAGAAGGTGGCGGCCAGCGCATCATCGCGCTCGACCCCGCGACCGTTGGCGTACATCCAGGCCAGATTGAACTGCGCCTCCGCTTCGCCGAGCTTGGACGCCTGGCAATACAGGGCTGCCGCGCGCGCCGGATCACGACTGACGCCTTCGCCGTGTTCGAACAGGCGTGCCTCGGCGAGCAGCGAACGCGCAGCGGCCTCAGGTTCGAGTGCGAACGCGGGTACCGCCGTGCACAGCGCGACTGCAAATGAAAAGTTGCGACGCATCCGGGCGCTCATGATCAGGCCGTCGCAACGGGCGCAAAGCGCGCGATGTACCAGTCCATCGCTTCGGCCAGACCGCGAGTCACGTCGTGACTGGGCACATAGCCCAGCAGCGTCTTCGCGCGGCCGATGTCGGCCAGCGAATGACGCACGTCACCGGCGCGGAAGTCCTGATGCTGCGCCTGCGCCTTTGCAATGTCGGGAAAGCGAGCAACGAGCTCTGCGCGCATGGCGTCGAACAACTGGTTCAGCGTGGTCTGGCGATGTGCCGCCACGTTGTAGACGGTGTTGACCGCGTCGGCGCGCGTCGTCAGCGCGGCGAGCAGGTTGGCCTGCACCGTGTTGTCGATGTAACAGAAGTCGCGACTGGTTTCGCCGTCGCCGTTGATGCGCACGGTGTCACCCAGCAGCAGTGCGCGCGCCCATTTCGGAATCACCGCCGCGTAGGCGCCTTCCGGATCCTGGCGCGCACCGAACACATTGAAGTAGCGCAGGCCGACGCATTGCAGGCCGTAGCAGCGGCCGAACACATCCGCGTACAGCTCGTTCACGTACTTGGTGACGGCATACGGCGACAGCGGCCGGCCGATGACATCTTCCACCTTCGGCAGCGTCGGCGAATCGCCATAGGTGGAACTGGAGGCCGCGTAGACGAAGCGCGACACGCCGGCATCGCGCGCCGCCACCAGCATGTTCAGGAAGCCATTGACGTTCGAATCGTGCGTCGCCAGCGGATCGGCCAGCGAACGCGGCACCGAGCCCAGTGCGGCCTGATGCAGCACGACATCGACGCCGGCGCAGGCGGCCGCACAGGCAGCCAGATCACGGATGTCGCCGCGCACGAACTCGAGCCGGGCACGCTGCGCAGCCGAAACGCCCGCCACCACCTCGTCGAGGTTGCGCTGGTGACCGGTCGAGAAGTTGTCGAGCGCCACCACCTGCTGATCCGCCTGCAGCAGCACTTCGACCAGATGCGAGCCGATGAAGCCTGCAGCACCGGTCACCAGCCAGCGCCGCGGTTGCGCCGTCAGCGCTGCGACGACGCCAGCCGGAAGTGCGGACAACTGCGTCATTCCGGGCTCACAGACGCCATACCGCGACGCCCTGCGCACGCAGCGCTTCGGCATCGAACTGGCACTTGATGTCGGCAACGATGCCGCCCGGCTTCAGCTTGGACACGAAATCGCTCAGCGGGCGGGCCGCGAACTCCTTGTGCGACACGGCGGCAACGATGGCTTCGACCTTCGGCAGTTCGTCCCACGACCTCAGCGACACGCCGTATTCGTGCTCGGCTTCCTTCGTTTCGGCAACCGGGTCATGCACCAGCACTTCGATGCCGTAGGTTTCGAGTTCGCGGATCACGTCGATCACGCGCGAATTGCGCAGGTCGGGGCAGTTTTCCTTGAAGGTAAGACCGAGCACGATTGCCCTGGCGCCCTTGACCGACGCGCCGCTGCGGATCAGCTGCTTGACGGTCTGTTCGGCGACATACTTGCCCATGCCGTCGTTGATGCGACGGCCGGCCAGGATGACCTGCGGGTGGTAGCCCAGCATGTCGGCCTTGTGCGTCAGGTAGTACGGATCGACGCCGATGCAGTGACCGCCGACCAGACCCGGACGGAAGGGCAGGAAATTCCACTTGGTGCCGGCGGCACGCAGCACCTCTTCGGTATCGATACCCATCTTGCCGAAAATGATGGCCAGCTCGTTCACGAAGGCGATGTTGAGGTCGCGCTGCGTGTTCTCGATCACCTTGGCGGCTTCGGCCACCTTGATGCTCGACGCTTCATACACGCCGGCGGTGATGACGCTCTTGTATAGATCCGACACCTTGCGCAGCGTTTCCGGGCTGTCGCCCGACACCACCTTGACGATCTTGGTGACCGTGCGTTCCTTGTCGCCCGGGTTGATGCGCTCGGGCGAATAGCCGACGTTGAAATCCTGCGGCCACTTGAAGCCGGAAAACTTCTCGATGACCGGAATGCACATTTCCTCCGTGGCACCCGGATAGACGGTCGATTCGAACACCACGGTGGCGCCGCGCTTCATGTGGCGACCGCAGGTTTCCGACGCACCCACCAGCGGCGAGAAGTCAGGCTGGTGCGCATCGTCGACCGGTGTCGGCACGGCAACGATGATGAAGTCCGCATCCTTCAGCGCAGCCCCGTCGGTACTCACCGTCAGCTGCGTCGCAGCCCGCAGGTCCTCAGGACTGACCTCGCCGGTCGGATCATAGAATTCCCGGTAGGCCGCAACCTTGGCGGCCGACATGTCCACCCCGATGGTCGGCATCTTCTTCCCGAACTCGACCGCCAGCGGCAGCCCCACATAGCCCAGGCCAATCACGGCAACTTTGGTCATCGCTTCGTTCCCCATTCCGCGATCAAAGGTTCTTCATCAGTTCGGCCACTTCCGCCGACCGCGCAAACTTGTCACCCAATGCCACCAGTGGTTCAAGCTCCTTGCGCGCTTCCGACTTCATGCCTGCCTTGGCCAGCCGCTGCGCAAGATTCAGTCGCAGATCGTATGCGCCCGGCGCCGCGGCGACGGCCTGCTTCAGCATCGTCAGGCCTCGTTCTGTCTCACCGCTGTCAAACAGGATGGTGCCGTAGGTATCGAGCACGGCCGGATTGTCGGGCGCTACCGCATACGCGCGCTCGGCGTAGTCCCTGGCTTTGCCGTCCTTACGCTGTGCCGCCAGCCACGCGAGGTTGTTCAGCACGACCGGATCGTTCGGCACTCGCTTCAGCAGCGCTTCATAACGCTGCCCAGCCTCGTCATAACGCTTTTGCGACAATGCCTGCTCTGCGAGATAAGCCGGCACTGCGTTGTCTTCCGGTTTGTCCTTCAGCCATCCATCCACAACAGCCTTTGCATCCGCTGCACCATTGTTCGAACGAATGAGAGCGCCGTGCAGCCTTATGACATTGCGTGCATTGCGCTCACGGGCAAGCGCCTCGCGGTAGGGCTTCACTGCCGCATCCGCCTTGCCCGACCGGGCAAGCACTTCGCCTTCCATCGCATGGCCCAGCGCCAGATCGGGATTCTGGCGCTGAATGTCCCGCGTGACCTTCAGTGCATCGTCGAGCGCGCCGCGTTCGAGGTGAATCGAAACCAGCATGCTTTGCGCATCGAGCGACCTGGGTTCCAGGGACAACGCCTTGCGCACGCTCTGGATTGCCTCCGATTCGCGCTTTGCAGCTATCTGTGCTGCCGCAAGACGCAGCAGGGGTTGCGCGCTCGACGGCGATTTCGCGACCAGCTTGCCCCGCGTCAGAATGGCAGCGTCGTTCTCGCCGGCGAGCGTCTGGGTGGATGCCAGCAGCTCGAGCACCTGCGTGTCGTCCGGCAAGGCCGTGGCCGCCTCGTTTGCAGCTGCCAGCGCTTTCTTCCGCTCACCCATGGCAGACAGCAACTGAACGAGTGCCGCCCGTGGTGCAAACAGCTTGGGGTTTGCCTTGATCGCCTGCTCGACCAGCGCCAATGCTTCTGGCGCGCCTTCCTTGGTGCGTGCTTTCAAACCAGCGAGCGCGAGCAGCGCATCCGGGTGCTGTGGCGACGTTGCCAAGATGCCGCGGAAGCGTGACTCGGCAGCGGCCGTATCCTTCTCCAGCAAGTCCATGCGGGCAAGGTTCGAGGCCGCCGGGAAGAACGAAGGCTCCATTTCGAGCGCCTTTTCGAAACTCGCGCGGGCCTTGTCGGAGTCCTTCTTAAGCAGATAAGCCGTACCCCTCAGATTCGGCGTCATGGGGTCGCCCTGCTTCTTCTTCTCCAGTGCGTCGATTGCGGCGAGTGCCTTGTCAGCGTCGCGATTGCGCAAATGCGCAACGATCAGCAGGACATCAGGGCGCGTGTCGTCCACCTCCAGGCGCACGGCATTTTCGAGTGCGGCGATGCCGCCCGTGCGATCGCCTGCAGCAAGGCGGCTCAAGCCCAGTCTGGACTGGATTGCAGAGTCATCCGGCTTGAGGCGGGCCGATGCCGCGAAGGCCTTTTCGGCTCGTTCGGTATCCCCTGCCATCAAGTACACCTGCCCGGCCAGCGCCTGCACTTCGGCGTTTTCGGGGATCTTCTGCAACAGTGGGTCCAGGGTCTGCTGCGCCTTGGCCAAGCGCCCCGTCTGCAGATATGAGCCGATCAGTATCTTGCGGATGAACAACGAATCCCCACCTGCGGCCAACACCTTTTCGCCGTACTGTTCGGCCTGTGCGTACGACTTCAACTCGAATTCGGTCAGGGCCGCCAGTCCGAGTGCCGGAACGTAGTCCGGCGCAATCGACAGCAGCTTGTTCAGCGTTTGCCTTGCCTCGGCGAACTTGCGTTCCTTGATCAGCAGAAAACCTTCCAGATAAAGCGCTTCGGGCGCTTTGGGAGCGGCTTTCTTCAACGCGGCGAGCTCGGTCCGGGCTTCGGCGAACTTGTCCTGGTTGGCGAGTGCGTGCACGACGATGTAGCGCGCCCGAATATTGTCCGGCTTGATTTCATAGACTTTTCGATAGGACGCCATCGCCTCGTCGAACTGCCCCTTTGCGGTCTTCAATTCGCCATCGAGGAACCAGGCATTTTCGTCAGCCTTGTCGGAAGCAATCACGTTGTCGAGCAATCGACGCGCACTCTCGACGTCCTTGGTGACTGCCGCCAGCCTCGCCTTGCCCAGACTGGCGTAGAGATGCTGATTGTCGATGGCGATCGCCTGCTCGAAACTCGCCGCCGCCGCTTCATTGTTACGCGTTGCCATATACGCATAGCCGAGCGCCGCCTTCAGATCGGCTTCGGATTGCGGCGTGGGCATTTTCGTCGAAGCAAAATTCGAAATGACATCGACGAAGCTTCCGCCTTCCACCATGGCACGCGCCAGCAAGGGAACGACCTCGCTCTCGTCATGATTCAGTTCGCGCGCACGTTGCAGTTCCTTGATCGCCGAAGGCATGTCACCGAGCTTGAAATTGACGCGTCCGAGCTCGTAGCGCGCAGCGGCGTTGCTGGCGTCCTGCTGCAAGGCGTTCTTGAGCTGAATGGAAGCCGTCTGGTAATCACTGCGCGAGATGGCAGCACGCGCTTCAGCAACGAGTTCCGCGGGCGGCAGGTTCCTGTCGCATGCAGCAAGCAGCGCAACGCAACACAAGGCTGCCGCAAGGCGGCTCACCGGAATGCGTTCACGCGGTAGAAATCGATTCAAGACAGACACTCCTCGCGCTTTCAGCGCAAACCGAAACGGTTCATCAGGTCATACAGGGTCGGGCGGCTGACTCCGAGCACTTCGGCCGCCTTGACCATGTTTCCATCCACCCGCGCAAGCACGCTGACGACAGCGCGTCGCTCGGCTTCTTCGCGGATCTGCCGCAGGTTGAAAAATGCATCCTCCTGATCGGCCGGCTTCAGTCCGAGATCGGCGGCCGTGATCTGGCTTCCATCGGCCATGATGGTCGCCCGCTTGATGCAGTTTTCGAGTTCGCGCACGTTGCCTGGCCATTTGTGCGCCTCGATCGCTGCAACTGCCTCGCGTGACAACGTCAGTGCGCTGCGCCCCTGCTCGCCGGAAAACCGCTTTGCGAAGGAGTGCGCAAGCAGAGCGGCATCGCCCTCGCGAGCGCGCAGTGGCGGAATCGTGACGACGATTTCGGCCAGGCGGTAATAGAGGTCTTCGCGGAAACGCGCTTCGCCGATCAACGCCTGCAGGTCCTGGTGCGTGGCGCAGACCACCCGCACATCGATCGGAATCTCGTCGCGACCGCCCAGCCGTTCGATGACGCGTTCCTGCAGGAAACGAAGCAGCTTCGCCTGCAATGCGCCGGGCAGATCACCGATCTCGTCGAGGAACAGCGTGCCCTTGTTGGCGACCTCGATCTTGCCGGGCGTCTGCTTGGTGGCGCCGGTGAAGGCACCCTTCTCGTAGCCGAACAGTTCGCTTTCGAGCAGGTTGTCGGGGATGGCCGCGCAGTTGATCGCCACGAAGCGCTCGTTCGCCCGATCCGAGCGGTCGTGCAGCGTCTTCGCCAGGACTTCCTTGCCGGTCCCGCTTTCGCCGAGCAGCAGCACGGTGGCGCGCGTGGCCGATACCTTTTCGATCGTCCGCAGCACGCGAAGCATGTCCGCGTCACGCGTGATGAATCGGCCTTCGACGCCCAGGTGCTGATTGGCGAGCCGGATGTTCTCCGACTGCAGGTCGTGCAGCCTGAATGCACGTTCGATCAGCAGCGAGAGCATGTCGGGCTCGAAGGGCTTGGCGTAGAAATCGTAGGCACCCATGCCGATCGCACGCAGCGCATTGGCACGGTCATTCTGGCCGGTCAGCACGATGACCTTGGACTGCGGCGCAAGCGCCATGATCTCGCCGAGCAGCGCCATGCCTTCTGTCACGTCGTCGGGCGCCGGCGGCAACCCGAGATCCATCGTGATCACGGAAGGTTCGTGGCGCCTGATCTGCGCCAGCGCCGATTCGCGGTCGCCGGCCAGTACGACTTCGTAGTCGTCGAAACTCCAGCGCATCTGCTTCTGCAGCGCCGGATCGTCTTCGACGATCAACAGTGTCCGCCCCTTGTCTGCCATGTCACTCCCGGTCAAGCGACGGCTGCTTCAGCCGCCTGCAGAGGAAAAACGAGCCGGAACAGACTGCCCCGACCCGGTTCGCTGGTCACTTCTATCCGCCCGCCCAGATCGTGGACGTAGCGAAAACTTTCGTATGCGCCGATCCCCATTCCATTCGCCTTGGTCGACTGGAAGGGTTTGAACAACCGCTCGCGCATGAACTCTTCGGTCATGCCGCAACCGGAGTCTTCGACCTCGATCACGACACCGGCTTCCATGCGGCGCGCACGGATACTGACTTTACCGTTTTGCGGCGTGGCATCCAGTGCATTCTGCACAAGATGCCCCACAACACGCTCTATACGATCTTCATGGGCGCGCACCATCAGGCCGCTTTCCGCATCGAGTTCGAGTTCGCAGCCGCTGCGCGCCCGCGCTCGGTGCAGTCGCTCGAGCAGCGGCGTCAGTTCGACCGGTGAAGCCTGCTCGATCGGCTGGGTGCCGGAACGCAGCTGCAGCAACATGCCGTTCATGCGACCGACGGCGTGTTCGATGGTGTCCATCATGTCCTGCTGGAATTCAGGGTTGTCGTGATGCTTTTTCGCATTGCGCAGCAGCAGGGACAGCTGGGCGATGAGGTTTTTCAGGTCGTGCACGACGAACGCACTCATCTTGGAAAAGGCTTCGAACTTCTTGGCCTCGATCAGCGCCTCCATGGCCTGGGTCTGATTGAGCACGCCGGCCACCTGACGTCCGGCCGTCTTCAACAGGTCGCGCACTTCCCAGTTCAGATCCAGCAGCGCACGCGGACGGCACAGCACGACGAAGCCGAGTGGCATGTCCTCGCTGCCCAGCGGACAGATGAGCCAGACGTCCGGCGTCTGCGCGACCCACTCAGGGAGCCTCAGGTTGCCGTACACCCCGGGGCGCGAACGGTGCTCCTCGACGTTGATCACCCACATCTTGCCCAGCAGCAGCTGGATCAGCGGGCTGTCGGCCGGTTCCCGCGCATCGATCATGGGCACGTTCAGCCGCGCCGCGGGTGCGTAATGACCGGCTTCGCTGCGCAACCACAGCATGCCGCCCGGACTTTCGACCAGATCGGCCATGACGCGGATCGAGGCCTGACGAAGCGCGTCGACGCTGGACGCGCTGTACAGGGTGTCGGCCAGCTTCAGCCACTCGGCCCGGTAGTCGTAGCGCAGGCTGAAGAAGTGCTTGTTGATGAATACGCGCAGCCACGCCCGCACGCTGCCGGAAGCAATCGACGCGAGGAATCCGAGGGCGCCGACGGCCAGCACGACGGTCTGCAAGGCCTGCCCCCATTCGCCACCGAAATAGCGCACGTAATAGCCGGCGAGCGCGATGATGAGCAGCGCACCGCCCGACATGACCAGTGCAGAGGTATGGAACACCGCTTCGCGCGATACATTCAGCCGGATCGACCACTCGCTGACGCGGGCCGAAGAAACGGCAAACAACGGAATTGCGAGCGCGTGCACGAGGCCGCGGGATGCCCACAGGGTCGCGTCCTGCTGCCGGAACATCAGCGACTCGGAGAAGAAATACAGGTCAAAGGTGGTGGAAAACGCGAGGCCAAGCGCCATCGGCTTGATGCCCCAGCGCCACTGCTGGGGGGTGTTGCGGTAGAACTGTTCGATCATCACGGCGCCGAGCAGGCTCAGCCCGAGTCCGCATCCCATCAGCCACATGAGCGATGCGGCGCCGGTCGGCACCAGCCAGGACAGCACAACGTAACCCACGCCGCACGGCAGCACGGAGATCAGTACGAAACGGATGAGCCAGGACGGCCGCTTGAGCAGCGTCGGCAAAGGCCGGCGGCCTTCGGGGTCGATGACGCATGCGGCGAGGAACAGCAGAAACAGCAGGGTGTGCAGCGCATCCGCCGCATAGACCAGCGTGCGCATTACCGGATGACCGTGCAGCAGGTTCAAGGCAGCAAATGCTGACCAAGCGGCACCCGACAACATGCAGACAGACAGCAGGCGGGCGCGCGGCGACTGGCGAGCACCCATGATCAGCTGCAGTCCGAACAGGGCGAACCCGACCGCTGCCACGCCATAGGCGTACAGCGCGAACGTTACGGGGAAGGATTCCATCGACGGGCCGGTAGCGAAAGGAGTGACCGCTGCATTGTGCCCGCCGGCAGGGGGCGCGTCACCGCACGCGTCTTACCGCGCGCCTGACGAAGCTTCGCACCTGTTCAGCGCGCGCCGTCGCCGGTAAGTACCACACGTACCGTCTGCAGCAGAACCAGCATGTCCAGGAACAGGGTATGGTTCTTGACGTAGTACAGGTCGTACTGCAACTTCTGAACGGCGTCATCGACCGAAGCACCGTAGGCGTAGCGGACCTGAGCCCACCCGGTGATGCCCGGCTTGACGGAGTGGCGCGCGGCGTAGAACGGGATCTGATCAGTCAGCTGATCGACGAAGTAGGGACGTTCCGGACGCGGGCCGACAAAACTCATGTCGCCGTGCAGCACGTTGAAGATCTGCGGCAGTTCATCGATACGTGTCTTGCGGATGAAGTGGCCGACACGCGTGACACGATCATCGCTGTTGCTCGCCCAGCGCGGTTTGCCATCGGCTTCGGCATCCAGACGCATGCTGCGGAACTTCAGCACCTTGAACGTACGACCACCCTGGCCGACACGCTCCTGGCGGTAGATGACCGGGAAGCCCGATTCCAGTGCGATGGCGATGGCAGCAAGCAACATCACCGGCGCTGTCACGACCAGCAACACCGACGCTGCGAGCACGTCGAACAGCCGCTTCACGACCGTCCGGCCTATGCCCTGGCGGAAGCCGTCGCCGTAGATCAGCCAGCTGGCGCGCAGCGAATCGAGACGCACCTGACCGCGCATCCGCTCGAAGAAGCTCGACAGGTCGTTGACCGTCACGCCCGCCAGCTTGCAGTCCAGCAATTCGCGCAGCGGCAGCACACCACCCCGACGCTCGCGCACTGCAACCACGATTTCATTTGCACGGTGATCGCGCGCCAGCTGCATCACGCAGCTGCCTTCCGGCATCACCATGGCACTCGGTACTTCCACCGAAGTGTCTGCCCCGACCGAAACGAAGCCGACGATGGTGTGCGTCGCACTGGCCGACGTCGAAACACTGGCCCAGACCGACGCCGCCTCGGAGCCCGTGCCGACGACCAGAATGCGGCGGGTGAACATGCCGGCACCGTCTGCCTGCACGAAGGACGCCGCGCGCAGCAACAGGATGCCGCCGAAGCCGAGGCACAGCGAAATGTCGAGCGCCGGCATCGCCATGCTGCCCTGCGGCAGCAGTCGGAACACCATGTAAGCCACCGGGAGGCCCAGCAGGAACGCAAACAGCACGCGTCCAACCAGCTCCGAAAGGTTGCGCGGCTGTTCGCGCTGATACAGGCCGAGCGTGCTCATCAGCACAGTCATAACGGCAGCGAACACCGCCGCAGGCACCAGCGCCGGCAACAGCGACTGAACGCTCCCCGGTGCGCTGATCCACGCCGCGCCAAAGCCGGCAATCAAAAGGACCAGGGCTTCGGCAACAAGTCTCATGAGCGTTACGGACGGAACATAGTGACTGAACAACCTGACCACGGTAGACCCCTTTTAGAGCTGCTCATTTTGGTTCGCGTCGTGTCACGCAACGGGTTGCTGGGAACGACGCCGTGAGCGGTGGAGCGCGAACGATATGTGCGGCGTAGCCTTTTGAGCGTGAATACCATCACAAGACGAGGCTGCAACAGGGTGATGTGATAACTGAAGCACGTTGCGACGCCGTTTCAGCGTGCTTCCCAATGCCTCAAGACACAAAACTCCACAGAAAAGAGGCCCCGCAACGTCGCTCTGAAGTGGAGCTGACGGACTTCAGACAAGCAGTTGGGCAGGCTCGGGGTGCCCGAGGAAGGCTGTAGGGCTGGAACTGAAGCCGTAGGCACCCGATTGAAATACGGCTATGAGGTCGCCGGGCTGTACTTCGGTCAGATCGACCTTATCGGCCAGAACGTCCAGCGGCGTGCACAACGGGCCGACCACATTGACCTGCCCGTTCGAAGGCGCGCCGATCCGGTTTGCGGCGATCACCGGATAATTGCGGCGTATGACCTGGCCGAAAAGCCCCGCGGCCGCGAGATGATGATGCATGCCGCCATCGACCACGACGAATTTCTGGCCACGGGATACCTTGCAGTCGATCACCTTGCATATGTAAACACCGGCTTCCCCGACCAGATAGCGTCCGAGTTCGAGCACGAGCTCGGCCCCCGGAAGCTTCGTCGGTACTTCATCGACAATGCGGGCAAGCGCTTCACATACGGGTTCGAGGGCAAGCGGATGGTCGTTTCGGAAGTAGGGAATGCCGAATCCGCCACCCAGATTCAGTATCTTTGGCGTCGTGGGCGCTTCGTCCGCCAGGCGCAGCATCAAGTCGAAACTGCGCCGCTGCATGTCGATCAGCGAATCGGCATTCAGATTCTGCGATCCGGCATACAGATGAAAGCCTTCGAACGCGAGACCAAGCCCGCCGATGCGTCTGAGAAGCGCGGGAACCGCTTCGGCATCGACACCGAAGGGCTTGGCACCGCCGCCCATGCGCATGCCTGAAGCACGCATTTCGAAGTCCGGGTTGATGCGCACGGCCACGCGTGCCGGCCAGCCGTATTCTTCCGACAGGCTGGCCAGCAATTCAACCTCGCGCGCCGACTCCACGTTGAGCAGCACGCCCGCCGCCAGCGCCTGACGCAATTCGTCCGCGCTCTTTCCGGGGCCTGCAAAACTGATGCGCGACGGAGCCATGCCGGCGTCCAGCGCAACCCTCAGCTCGCCACCGGATGCCACATCGAGCCCGTCGACGCGCTGCGCCATGAATCCCACCAGCGCCTGCATCGGATTGGCCTTCATCGCGTAGTGCAACTGGACCCCGGCTGGCAGCAAACTGCGCAACAGCGCCACCCGCGCCTCGATCCGGCTGCGATCGTAGGCGTAGAAGGGGGTACGCCCCGCCATCGCGGCAACCCGGGACACCTTCAGGCCATTGATCAGCAATTCGCCGTCAGCGCTGGAAAAATCGTCTGCTGGCGAATATGGTGCGGCTTGCATGGGCGTAAAGGTCACGATTCATGTCCTGCTGGGAGATTCAGGCGGCCACGAGCTTCCGCCTCGATGGTGGTCCGGTCCAGCTTGCCGTTCGGATTGCGGGGCAAGGAGTCGTCGAACACGATGAAATGGGCCGGCACCTGGTAGGCGGGCAGGTGCGTGCGGCACAGCGCGCGCAACGCGACCACATCCGGCGCGCCGGTAAAGTACAGCGCAACGGCGATGACCTGTCCAAGTTCGGCGTCCTCGATACCGAACGCGACGCATTCCGACACGCGGCCGGTCATCAACAGCGACTCTTCGATCTCGGTCGGACTTACGCGGTACCCGGACGTCTTGATCATGTCGTCGCGACGACCCACGAAGTAAAGGAAGCCGTCCTCGTCCATGCGCACCGTATCGCCCGAAAACACGGCGACTTCCTCCCGCATCAGCCCGGACGGTCGCACGCCCGAAGTCGGCGGCAGAGGACGGAATCGCTCCGCCGTGCGCACGGCATCGTTCCAGTAACCCTGTGCCACCAGCGCACCACGCTGTACAAGTTCCCCCGCTTCCCCCGGCGCACACGGGCTACCGTCTTCCCGCAGCACGAGAACCTCGGCATTCGGAATGGCGCGTCCGATGGAATCCGGCCGCTTGTCCACCTGCTCGGGCGGCAGATAGGTCGCACGGAAGGCTTCGGTCAGACCGTACATGAGGAAAGGCCTGGCCGACGGCGCGCGCGCGCGCAGCGCATCCAGCGTGACACGCGGCATGCGCCCGCCGGTACTGGCGAAGTAACGCAGGTGCGAATCGATGGAGTCCGGCCACGACAGCTGCACGATCTGCATATATAAAGGCGGTACAGCGGTCAGACCGGTCACCCGCTCGGCAGCCAGCGCATTGACGACATCTCGGGCCATCAGGTAGTTGATCAGCACCACCCTCGCGCCGGTCAGAAATCCGGTCGTCAGCTGCGAAAAGCCCGCATCGAAGGACAGCGGAAGCGCCGCCAGCAAGGTATCCCCGGCATGATTGCCCAGATAGCTGGTCACGCTGCAGGCGCCCGACACCATGTTCAAGTGCGACAGCACCACGCCTTTGGGCTGTCCGGTGCTGCCGGAGGTGTACAGGATGGCCGCCACATCGCTGTCGATCACGCGGTGAAGCCCACGCGCAGGCGCATCCATGAAGGACTTCCATGGCTGGGCACCGGGTGCATCGCCGTCGACCAGCACGACATGCGCCAGGGCCGGACACGCCTTCTGCAGGGCGCCCAGCGAAGCAAGCCGCTGCGCCGACGTAATGAATACGCGTGCGCCGCTGTCGCGCATGATGTGGCCGACCTGCGCTGCTTTGAGGAGCGGATTGATCGGCACGAACACAGCGCCGCAGGCGGCGGTCCCGAAACTGGCAACTACGGCTTCAAAACGCTTTTCGAGGAAGATGCCGACGCGGTCGCCCCGGCGCACGCCCAACTCGAGCAGCCCGTGCGCGCAGGCCTGAACCTGCTGCGCCAGCATTGCGTATGACATGTCGACGCCGTTGGCGCGCAGTGCGCAGGCATCACCGTCACGCGCAGCAGCGTGCTCGACCAGCTGGTTCAGCAAGGTTGGAACGGGCATGAAAGGCAATCGGCAGGACGCGAGGACGGCAAAACCTATACTATCGCGCCCCCGGAGTGACAAACGCGAACGACACGCCCGCGAGACGGCGGAATACAGGGAGAGCAGAGTGGACACGCGGCACACCTTGCGCGAACTGCTGCGGCAAGAGCTGGACCTCGGCGCGCGCGCCGACGCACTGGCTGACGACACGCCGTTGCTGGGCGCCGTTCCAGAACTCGATTCGATGGCCGTCATCGCAGTGATCACGGCACTCGAAGAACAGTTCGGCCTGACGCTGGAAGACGCCGACATCGACGGCAGCACCTTTGCCACCTTCGGCTCGCTGCATCAGTTCATCACCGAACATCTCGCCGGCTGACACGTCCGCTCACGTCGCCGTGGCCAAGGCAGCCACAGCGGCGACCAATGTCAGTACAGCCAGCCCCGCGAATATCTTGCGCCGGCGTCCTGGACGATCGAGTCGGTGAAGCAGGGCCATTGTACGTGTCCACGGACGCCGATCGATCAGGTCGCCGCCCTGCGCATAGTGTCGCGCGAGCTCCGCGACGGTCAGGAAACGCAGCTCCGGTTGCGACCGCAGCGCAGCCGACACGAGAGCGCCGATGGCACGTATGCTTTCCGCACGTTGCGCCGTCGCGCCGACAAAATTCGACCGGTGAGTTTCCAGCAGCAGCGGCCGGCGCTGTGCCCACTTCGTGGCCAGACTTTCCAGACCGTGGCCGGCACGATGTCCGCGTAGCGGTTCGAAGTAGTCGTTGCGCACCATGGCGAGCAGGCCGGATGTACAGCGCTGGCCGTTGCGAAGGCAGATGCCCGTATCCACCGGCAGGCCATCCGCGCCGCGCATTTCATAGCGCTCGCCCGGCGTCACAAGTACGGCCAGCCCCTGCGCCGCCCACGCGCGCTCGACACATTCGTTCCAGACGAAGGTCGGCGGTACGACCACTTCGGGAAGGGTACCGAAACATTTTCCGAACATCGCCACCTCGGCGGTGACACGGGTGCGGATGTCCGCTTCGTCCAATGCTCTCGAGGGCAGCGTGGACGCATCGATCCAGCGACTCTGCAGGGGCGATGGCAGCTGCTCGGTCGCCACGAAGGGCGCGCCGGCAATCCAGGCACGTACCTGCGGATCCACCTGCGCCGCACGCGCCAGTACTTCAGGGTGGTAGTGCTCCATGCCGTGCAACTGCAGATCAAACACACCGGCGCTCACCCCTTGCGCCATTGCATCGCGTACCGGCTTCAGGCGCACATCGTCCAGCGCGACTCGGGCCACGCCTAGCGCTTCATCGGGTGTCGCGGCCGCCCCCGGTCCTGCCAGAATCACGCCCAGTGTCATGACCGGATGACGTCCGGTCAGGTCGCGATGCCCAGCGAGCTCAGCCGCGATTTCGCGCAGCGCATCGACCTGTTCGAGCGGCCCGTAACCCCAGTCATCGCCCTCGAAAACCATGACCGGGTGGCGCAGGCAGGGCTCGGTCCAGGACAGCGAAAGATCGCGCCTGATCGCGAACAGTGCAACGCCCCACAGCAGCAGGACCAGATACATTCCGTGCATCAACCCTCTCCTCTGGGTGCGTACTTTCTCACAGCCGCCCCTCCTGTCCCGAAAACGTCCTTGTACCGTCCGTGACTGATGGCACTCGGGACAATCACAACTGCGCCCTCCTCCCTACCCGAACCCCTACCAGGTCAGGATAATCGGCGCGATCGCGTGCTCACTGGAGCGCGCTCGACCGCTACGTTGTCCACATCACCCCCTCACCGCCCATGCCCAACGATTCGCACAGGACCCGAAGCGTTTTTGCGGCATGTCTTGTTTACATACTGCTTCTGCTGTGGGGCAGTCTCTACCCGCTGACCAGCTGGCAAGCAGAAGCGGAAACCTTCGGCTTTCTCGTGGTGTGGCGTTACAGCGCGCTGTCGGTGCCTGATCTCGTCGTCAATGCGCTCATCTACATTCCGCTGGGCATCGGACTACGGCGGGTGACGTCTCGCTGGCCGGTATTGCCCTCGGTGCTGTTCGCCACCGCCTGCGCGGCGGCGCTGAGTTTCGGTGTCGAAGCCGCGCAGGCGCACTTGCCGCAGCGGGTGCCGTCATTCGCGGATTTCGCCTTGAATACGACTGGCGGATTCGTGGGTGCGATTCTGGCGAGCATGTTTACAGCGCGGTGGAAGCCGGTTGCCTTGTTGATGGACTGGCGCGCGCGCACCTTTGCCGCCACACCCGAGGCGGATCTGGCCGTGGCAGCGCTGATCGCCTGGATGCTTGCCCAACTCACGCCCTTCGTTCCGGCCTTCGATCTCGGGTCGCTGCGCAGCGGGCTCGCCCCGCTGGCCGCCACCCTGAATGACCCGGCGACGTTCATTCCGGCACAAGCACTGGGCAGCGCACTGGAGGTTTTCGCCCTCGTTCTACTGGCGCGTGATGCGCGGAACCGCCCGGTATCGCTGACACGCTTGTTCTGGCTGCTGGCCTTTGCCGTCATGATGCTGAAGGTCGTGGTGATCAGTCGCCAGCTGTCGGCAGAAATGATCGTCGGCACCACGGCCGGTCTCATGCTCGGGTTCGGCTGGCCACGCCGGCTCAAGCCGATGCGGCCGGTCATGGCTGCGCTGGCCGTCACGCTGGCCCTGGTGATCAGCGAACTGACCCCATCGCCGGGTGCGCTGCGCCACCTCAACTGGGCGCCATTCGTTGCCCACATGAACAATCCGATGCTCGGGCTGAGCGTGCTGATCGACAGCGTATGGCCGTATCTGATACTCGCTGCGGCACTCGTTGCGCTCAGCAACACGGGGCGGCTTCCGGCGCTGGTGATCATCGTGGCGTGCGGCGGACTTTCGTTCGCGCTGGAATGGATGCAGCAGCACATTCCGGGGCGTACGCCCGACATCACCACGGTGGCGATGGCAGTGCTCACAGCACTGCTGGCGGTCCGCCACGCCCGGCCTGTTGCAGCGGCATCGGCGCCACCCGCCAGTTCCCGGCGGGGTTCACGACTGGCGGGCACGCTGGTCGCCGCCGCGCTGCTCGGCAGCGCAACCGCCGTCTGGTCGCTGGCGCGCACTCCGCCCCCCACCGTAACCGCTGCGGCCCGCAGCAAGGTTGTACTGCCGGCACCGGAGGACTTGCGCGTTCCCGAACTGCCGGGATTTCGCCAGGCACATCCCCGCCTGCCCTACCCGTCTTCGGCCGACGTGGCACGGCTGAAGGCGGAAAACCCGGAGTACGTGCGGCAACTGGTGCTCCGGGCGCAGGGTGGCAAGGGCGATCTGAGCGCATCGCTGGTGGCGGCAGTGCTCGCTCCCGAAACACAGGATGTACGCGCCATTGTCGAGCGTGTGCTCAGACTGCGGCCCGCCTGGCGCGGCCACGAACAGACGAAACCGATCGCGCAGACCTATGACTGGCTGCACGACCGCATTCCTGCCGATCTGATGCCAAGGCTCA
Source organism: Methyloversatilis sp. XJ19-49 (assembly GCF_024580145.1). Classification (GTDB taxonomy): domain Bacteria; phylum Pseudomonadota; class Gammaproteobacteria; order Burkholderiales; family Rhodocyclaceae; genus Methyloversatilis. The sequence continues at coordinate 63,987 of NZ_JANINI010000003.1, read as the reverse complement.
AGGACAAGGTGATCGAAGCCTGCAACTTCCAGATCAACGTGATCCGCAAGGAAGCGCTTTCGCCCTACAACGTATATCTCTACAACTCGCCGCTGCAGGCATTGATGGCCTGCACACTCGCCATTCACGGCGATGATCCGCGAACTGACCCGTTGATGGCGTTCACCTACGACTTCTGGATCAATCGCGTGCTGCCCGTATGGCGCCAGGTGGGCGGACAGCACGGCGGCTGGCATGAGGGCAACGAATATGTCGGTATCGGCATCGGTCAGGCCATTTACCAGCTGCCGGCCATGTGGCGTTCGGCCACTGGCGAAGATCTGTTCAGGAGCGAGCCGGCGATCCGCGGTTTCCTCGATTTCCTGGTGTACCGAACACTTCCCGATGGCACGTCCATGCGCTGGGGCGATGGCCGGTTCGGTCGTCGCCAGGTTTTCGACGCCGACGCGCTGGCGCTCGAATACCGACATGCGGCTGCCTACACGCTGAGCACCCGCGCCAGCGAGAAGCTGCAGCCTACATCGTGGCCCTGGGGTCCGCTGACCGATCGATCGCTGTACGACCCGGAAGCGGTACGCGCAATGCCGCTGACCCATGTCTCCGACGGCCTGGGGCTGGTCATCGCGCGCAGCAGCTGGAACGCCGACGCAACACATTTCAGCTTCAAGGCCGGCAACAACTACTGGTCGCACAGCCATCTCGACCAGGGCGCCTTCCTCCTGTTCAAGGGCGCGCCGCTGGCGATAGACAGCGGCTGCTACTGCGGCTATGCCGGCGACCACCATCTGAATTACCAGTACCAGACGATCGCCCACAACACGATCACCGTGACCGACCCGGCGGACATCGTGCAGATGCCGGTGCGTCAGGGCAAACCGCCGCGCACCATCGCCAACGATGGCGGTCAGCGGCGCGTCGGTTCAGCCTGGAACCTGCATGCGGCGCCAGCCGATCTCGAAGACTGGCAAAGCAAGTTCCTCGACTTCCACACCGGCCGCCTGGTGCGTGTGGTCGAACAGGACGGCCTGCTGGTCGCATTGACCGACATCACCGCCGCCTACACCAATGCGCAGAGCGGCGTGCACAGCTTCCATCATCGCTCGCGACGGGTCGAGAAAGCCTGGCGCATCTTTGTCTATGACCGGCTTTCGGACATCGTCATCATCCACGATACCGTCGAGGCGACGCGCGCCGATTTCGTCAAGCGCTGGCTGCTGCACAGCGCCTTCCAGCCGCGCATCGACGGCCGGAAATTCACACTGGAGCGTCCGGCCACCGCATCGGTCACCGGCTTGCCGCAACTGAAGGGCGAAGTGATCTTTCCGCGCGATGCACGCCTGGTGACGATCGGCGGGCCGGGCTTCGAGTATTTCGTCGACGGCATGAATTTCGACGAGAACGGCACTCTCGCAGCCAACATCGCGCGCGGACCATCCGAACTCGATCCGGGTGCCTGGAGACTGGAAATCATGCCGCAGCTGCCGGCAATAGAAGACCGCTTCCTGGTCGTGCTGCGACCGAGTCTGAGCGAATTGCCCGCACTGGACATCCGGCCGATCGAAACGCCAGAGAGCATGGGTGCCGAAATCCTTCTGCCCGGCCGGATGCTCAGACTGGCATTTCCGAGCGATCGACTGGCGGTTGACGTCATGCTGACCGGGGCCGACGGCGTACCCCGGACACTGACCGTCGACGGCACAGGCGAACGTGCCCCGGCACTCGGCTGGGTCGATCTGCTCCGCAGCTGGATGACGCAATGAGAAATGGATGGATCGCCGCAATCGGTCCTGCGGCCTGGATTGCGCTTGGGCTGCTGCTGTGCTTCGAACTTCTGTTGCACAGTGATGCGGTCGTGCAGCGTTACCGCGCCGTGTTCGCGGTCGCGCGCGCCACCGACAAGATCATCCATGTCGAGCAGACGCGTCCGGCACTGCTCATACTGGGCAACAGCCGTGCTGACAACGGCATTGCGCCGGACACGATGCTGGCTGCTGCGCAACAGCCGCCCGACGGCGGTGCCTTCAACCTCGGCATGCCGGGCGCCAACGCGCTGGTGCTGCACGGCGTCGCCACCCGTCTGCTGGCGCGCGGCGCGCCGGTGCCGTCGGACGTGTTCATCACGCTCGACGAAACCCTGTTCCAGCATGAAGACTCGCTCGGCTACTACGGCTTTCTGGCGGCGCGCGACGCGCTGATGAAGGCAGGATTCAGGACCGAACTGTTCGGCTCGGTGCTGCGCAGCTGGTACTACGCCGGCAACCTGCGCCAGTTGCGCGAACCGGACAAGCTGCTGCGCTTCCTGCAGGCCACCACCGGCGATGTGGAACCGGCCGGCGGCGGCGTCGCACTGACGCTCGGCTACCGGGCCGGTTTCAAGGGGCGCTTCCAGAACCGCGAACAGTTGATGGCGCAGGAAGCCGGTACGCGGGCGCCACCCGATCCGCGCATGGTGGATGCCATGTTCGAGCTGGTCGATCTGCTGCGGCGCGCCGGTGCGCGCGTGCACCTGGTCGCCACACCGCTCTACGGACGCGGCCCTGCATTCGGACCCGGCGCCACACCCGGACCCTACGCGGACATGATGCCCGGACTGCTGGCACGTGGCGGCCGCTGGCTGGAGGTCCCCCGACCGGCGCTCGACGCCGACCATTTCGCCGATCCCGGGCATCTGAACGACAGCGGCGCTCGGCTGTACAGCGCAGCGCTGGGCAAGGCCTGGCGGGAAGGCATGGCGCAATGATCTTCAGTCAGCCCATATTCTTCGTCTTCCTCGCCGCCCTGCTGTGCATCTATGGCCTGTGCCGGACGCAGACCGAACGCGCCATGACGCTGCTGGCAGGCAGCCTGATCTTCTACGCCTCGTGGAAGCCGGCCTACCTGATCCTGCTCGTGCTGTCGGTCAGTCTGAACTACCTGTTCTACAGTGCTCTGGCGCGCACGCGCAGCAAGCGCACGCTGGTCGTGGCGCTGGTGCTCAACCTCGCGCTGCTCGGATCGATCAAGTATCTGGGCATGCTGATCGACACGGCAATCGCGATCGCCGCCTTCGCCGGTCAGCCGGACACCGGCCTGGACAGCGGCTGGACGCACTGGGCGCTGCCGCTGGGCATCAGCTTCTACACCTTCCACATGCTGTCGGTGATGATCGACGTCTATCGCGGCGAGTGGACCACGCGCATATCCTTCCGCGCCTGGTGGCTCTACATCAGCTTCTTCCCGCACATGGTCGCCGGCCCCATCCTGCGTGCGTCCGAACTGGTCGAACAGCTGGAGAAGCTGGCCCCGCTGCAGGCGCGCGACCTGAAGATCGGCGCCCTCATCTTCACCGGCGGGCTGATCAAGAAGATCCTGTTCGCCGACAACTTCGCCGGAGTGGCCGACGAGTTGTGGGCCGATACGGCGAAGCTGGACACCGCCACGGCCTGGCTGGCCGTGACCGCGTTCGCGCTGCAGATCTATTTCGACTTCTCCGGCTACAGCGAAATGGCCATCGGCCTCGCGCGCGCCTTCGGCGTCACGCTGCCGCGCAACTTCCGCTACCCCTACATCAGCCGCAATCCGCAGGAATTCTGGCAGCGCTGGCACATCACCCTGTCGCGCTGGCTGCGCGACTACCTGTATGTGTCGCTGGGCGGCAACCGTGCCGGCAAGGTGCGCACGCTGGCCAACCTGATGATCACCATGGTGCTCGGCGGACTCTGGCATGGCGCGGCCTGGACCTTCGTCATCTGGGGCTTCCTGCATGGCGCCTGGCTGGTGCTGCACCGGCTCGTGCAGCCCTGGCTGCCCAGACCGCAGGCGACTGCCGGGCAGATTGCGTGGGCGGGGCTGAGCTGGGGCTGCAGCATCGTGATGGTGTGGGTCACCTGGGTGTTCTTCCGCGCCGGAAGCGTCGGCGCGGCGTTCGAGGTCTGCGCGCGCATGGCCGGGCTTTCCGGCAGCACCGCGCAGGCGCCCGAGATCAGGAGCTATGTCTGGCTGCTGACCGTGCTGACTTGCGTGCTGGTTCTGCTCGAATCGAGCATCGTGACTTTTGCCGCTGACCGGCTTGAGCGGTGGGAAAAGACCCATCCCGTGCTGCGTGGCACGGTGTATGCCGCGATGGTACTAAGTCTGCTATTTTTCGGCGGCAGCACCCAGCGATTCATCTACTTCGACTTCTAGGCCCGTGGACAACCTCACCCAGTATCCCGACTCCCCGCGCAGCGAAATGCAGCGCTTCGTGCCCATTCATGCGCGTCGTCTGCTAGACGTGGGCTGCCATACCGGCGCCTTCGGCCTTGCACTCAAGCAGCGGCAGGACATCGAAGTGTGGGGCGTCGAGCCGTCGGCCGGACCGGCGGGCGTTGCCGCTACGCGCATCGATCATGTGCTTGCCGAAGTACTCGGCGCTGACAGCAAACTGCCTGACGCGTACTTCGATGTCATCGTATTCAACGATGTACTCGAACACATCGAATCGCCATGGGACATGCTGAACCTGGTCAAGCGCTGGCTTGCGCCGGGTGGCGTACTCGTGGTTTCGCTGCCCAATCTGTTGCATATCGACAATCTCGAGCACATGCTTTTCGAGCGTGACTTCCGATATGAAGGTCGTGGCATCCGGGACCGCACTCACCTGCGCTTCTTCACCCGCAGAAGTGCGCTGCGCATGTTCGGCGAGTGCGGCTACACGGTCAGTGCCACCGCCGGCATAAATGAATCATGGTGGTCTTCATCGCTGCCCAGGCGGATCGCATTCCGTGTTTTTTCCCGCTGGCTGGAGGAATGCAAGCCTCAGCAATTCGCCTTCGTCGCGACGCGGGACACCTGAAAAGGCCAGCGATGACAGTTTCGTCAATCAGCGTCGTCATGCCGGTTTTCAATGGCGAACGCCATCTGGCTGAAGCAATCGATTCAGTGCTGGCGCAATCCGTGGCGCCCTGCGAGCTGATCGCGGTGGATGACGGTTCGACCGATGGCAGTGCGCAGTTGCTCGAACGTTACGGTGACCGCCTGACCGTCCTTTCCCAGCCAAACGGCGGCCAGTCGCTCGCGCGCTTTCGGGGCACCGAGATGGCGAGCGGCGAGTTTCTCGCCTTCATCGACCAGGATGACATCTGGGATCCTCAAAAGCTTGCCCGCCAGATCGACCTGTTGCAGCGTTTCCCGGCCGCGCTGGCCACTTACTGCGACCATCGCGGCATCGATGACGCAGGTACCGTCACGGCAGTCACCGGATCGGGCTATGGCCTGCGCGGCAGCGGACAGATTCTGAGCGCACTGCTGCGGGGAAACTTCGTGCGCAGTGCCTCGCTGGTGATGGTCCGGCGCCAGGCGTACGAACTCGCAGGCAAGTTTCTGCGTGAGCGCTTTTTCTGGTCTGACGATTACAGCATGTGGATGCGCATAGCCGCTCACGGACCGGTCATCTATCAGGCAGAGACGCTGGTCAGCTACAGACAGCATTCCGGCAACACATCCGGAGATGTTTACGAGAAGGCACTGGGCGATGCACACGCGCTCGGAACGCTCGTTGATCATCTCCGCGCCGCCGGGCTGACCCGGCACATGAATGCCGCGCTCGCCGCGCAACGCGAGGCGATGCGCAGCGCCGCCTGGCACTGTATCCGCAGGCGCGAATTTGCACGCGCCCTGTCTTATCGAGTGAAGGCCGTGACATCGCTATGGAGCACTCAATGACGCGCCCGGAGCCCCGTTTTTCCATCGTACTGCCGACACACAATCGCCACGATCTGTTGCGGGAGGCGCTTGAGTCGCTCGCTGCGCAGACCTTTGCGGACTGGGAAGTGGTCGTGGTCGACGACGGATCCAGTCAGCCGGTCGATGCAGCCGAGATCAGGAGCATCGTTGGCGACCGCTACACGCTGCACACACACGCACATCCCAAGGGCGTGGCGGCGGCGCGGAATTCTGGCCACATGCTGGCGCGAGGCGAGTTCATTGCCCAGCTCGACGATGACGACCAACTCGCGCCCGCAGCCCTGGAACTCGCAGACCGCGGGTTGAAGCACCCATTTGCCCCTGAAATCCTCTACATCGGCGTAGAAGCTTTCGGCGGCGAAGGTGCTGCCGTCAATGCACGACAGAGAGCCGCGCTGGACCGGACGCTGGCAAACGCCAGGTCGGCAAGCGATCAGGGACTGATCATTTTCGGTGATGCGCTTTTCGATGCGCTTCTGAAGAGCGTGCCGGCCGCCTTCCAGAAACCCGTTTTTCACCGCAGCATCCTTGCCCGGGTGCAGCCCATGAACAAGGATGACTGGCCCGAATCAGCGTGGGCCATCGAGGCCGCAGCGCGCTCGATCCGGTGTGCGCTCCTCGACCTTCCCGTCTACCGCTGGCGGCGTGACGGTCAGAGCTACTTCTCTGTCAGCGGGCAGCATGTCGCATCCATGCTCGGCCACATCCGGATGAAGCAAAGTCTGCTCGATCGCATCGGCCAGGAACTGCCCGAACGGAAGCGCGCATTGAAGCAGGCGCTTGCGCAAGCCCGCTTCGACTATTGCTACAACATGGTTTCGGAAGGGTCGGGAATGCCCTGGGATCAGTTCGCCCGGTCGCTGACGGAAGCGCCGGGGGCGAGGCACCTTCGGTTGCTCTATCGCAGCCAGTTGCGGCGCCGGATCCGATAGTCACTCATCCGCAGTTTGCATGGCATGCAGCGGAACAACGCGGTCTGCAGCGCAGCGTGCGGCCTGAGCGCAACCTGCTGCTGCAGAACGGTCCGGTCATTTCTGACCGCCCTTCTTCAAGTCCTCGATGCGCAAGGTAATTTTCTTGTGTTCGCCGGCGGCCTTCTGCGCATCCTCGAGCACCCGCATCGCGTCACCCTTCCGGCCGATCTGAAAATACAAGTCGCTCAGGGCAACCCACGCGTTCACCTCCGACCCGTTGATCTTGATGGCTGCTTCGAATGCTTCGCGCGCTTCGGTGTATTCCTGAAGCAGCATGTGACCTCGCCCCAGATTCACCAGCGCCTCCGGGCGCATGAAGAACGTCGGCTCGGTGTGCCTGAGGATGTAGTTGAAGTTCGTGATCACGACGCCGGCAAGACTGCGACGTCGGGGCGCGTCACTGTAACTGGCGTAGGCAAGATTCAGTGCCTTGAGCCCGAAGCAGAAGTGATGGATGTGGAGGTAGTTCTTCGACCCGAGCTGTTTGCTCCACAACACTTCGAGCGACTTGGCATCGCCGAGCTTGGCACGACAGTAAGCCGGGTAAAGTGCGAAGTCCTCTTCCGACCACGAAGTGGCGCTGTCATTGCGGGCCTGCGCGACTTCAGGTGCGAAAAGGGCTGCACCGCACATCATGGAGAACACAGTGATTGAGCGGAGCGCGGCATCGGCGAAAAACTGCATGTGCAACCTCCATGAAGACCGTAAGCGAAACATAGCGTTCGAGTACACCACAGATTCCCGGGCGTTCTGCGCGAAGCATGCAACGCTCGGCCCCTCGCCGGGGCTGACGCCGACCGATCCGTCGTGACGCGCTCGGCAGAAGGCCACGCTCTGCGGGTGAGATACTTCGCGCGCAGGTCGTGCGCGAGGAATTCCGCGAGACTCAACGCCCGGGCAAGGCGCTTCACCGACACTTCATCGAGTCAATGAGCACGGAAAAAAGTTTCAGGCACAGCGTGAGCTGGCTCTTCCTCGGCAACACCGGCACGCAGTTGCTGACATTCGTGTTCGGAATCGTTCTGGCACGTTTGCTGGCGCCCGAGGTGTTCGGGCTGCTGGTGACGATACAGATTTTCACGGGTCTCGCCGGTTTCGTGTCGGGCGGCGGCATGGGTCAGGCGCTGGTGCGCGCCAAGGATGTCACGCAGCGCGACTTCAACGTCGTGTTCACACTGCAATTGCTGATCGGATGCTGCATCTACGCGGTGTTCTTCTTCTCGGCGCCGCTGTTTGCACGCTGGTACGAGTTCCCCCTCTATACGGATCTGCTGCGCGTCTCCGCACTCACGTTCATTACGCGTCCGCTGGTCAATTTGCCGAACAGCATCCTGCACCGCAACATGCGCTTCAAGGCGCAGACGACGGTGCGGATCATCACGCTGCTGGTGTCAAGCACGACCAGCATCGGGCTCGCGATCATCGGCTGGGGTGTCTGGAGCCTCGTTCTGGGCGGGCTTTCAGGTTCCATCGTCAGCGCCGTGCTGTTCAGCCTGTTCGCTCGCTGGCGCCCGGGTCTGGATTTCGGCTTCCGCCACGGGCTCGATCTCGCCCGCTACGGCTTTTTGGTGTCGGCAAACGACATCGTTATCTACATCCGTCAGCAGACGACCAATTTCATCCTCGGCCGCACGCTGGGCATGACGTCGGTCGGACTGTTCAACAAGTCCGACAGCCTGATGCGCATGCCCAACAGTTTCATCACCGGCTCGGTCTATCAGGCGCTGTTCCGCGCGCTCGCCAAACATCAGGATGAACCCGCAAAGGGGCGCAGCATGTTCCTGAGCGCCATCCGTCTGGTCTGCGTGTACACGCTGCCGTTCTACATCATGCTTTTCTGGCTTGCTCACCCGCTGATCGAGGGCGTGTACGGGCCGCGCTGGGTTGACGCAGCCGCTCCGCTTGCGATGTTGTCGCTGTGCGGGCCGTTCCTGATCATCGAAAATCTGTCGGGTGCCGTGCTGGCTGCTCACAATTGGCTCCAGCGGGAACTGTACGTGCAGTGTGCCGTGCTTGCGCTTACGGCGATCGCCACCCTTTCCGGGCTCTCCGGAGGCCTTGAATGGATGTCGGCGATGCTGGTTCTGGTCAGCATCTACTGCGCGATGCACATGTATCTGCTTGCGTCGCGCTGCATCGGCACCGGATGGCGTGATCTTGCACGGGCAATCACACCGGCAGCCATGCTGAACGGCCCGCTGTTTTTTGCAATGTGGGCAATCACGGCATTGCTGGCGCCCTATGCATCGACGACGCATCCGTTGCTCATCGTGCTGATGGCGGGTTCCGCCGGGGCACTCCTGTACACGTCGGCTTTTCTTGTTCTGCCGATCAAGTCGCTGGCATCGGAACGGGATCGCTGGAAGGCCTTGTTGCGCGCCGCACTGCCCGGCGCGCGACCCGAGGCATGAGCCGCTGCATGGAGACGCACACATGATCGATCCGCTGTCGCAATGGATCAGTCGATCATCCGGTCTGCACGGTCCGGTCATGCTCATGTATCACGCGATCACGCCGGGCCGGGAGGTACCAGCGTGGCCATGGGCCGTCTCCGCTGCCCGGTTTGACGCACAACTCGACGCCTTGCTGTCCGCCGGATGGCACACGGTCACGCAGTCCGAAATGCTTGCCGGAGGGCCTGCACTGCAGCCACGAAGCGTTGCGATCACCTTTGACGACGGCTATGCCGACAACCTGTACGCCATGGAATCCCTTCGCAGCCGGGGCATGCGCGGAACCTGGTTCATCGCATCCGGTTCGATCGGACGCACGCCGCAGTGGACAGAGGAAGGTCAGCCCAGGGGCCGGATGCTCGACACCGGCGAATTGCGCGCGATGCAGCAGATGGGTATCGAGATTGGCGCCCACTCGGTCAGCCATCGGCGACTGACCCTGCTCAATGCAGACGAACTACGCTCCGAAGTCAGCGATTCGCGGTCCGTGCTGGAGGATCTGCTCGGCCAGTCGGTCAGCAGTTTTGCCTACCCGTATGGCGAGTACGACGAGCGATGTACCGAAGCCGTCAGATCCGCCGGCTACAGCTCGGCCTGCACGACTCGCACCGGGTGGGCCATGCGTGACGGCAACCCCTACACGTTGCGGCGCCTCACGGTATTCAATACCGACACCGCCTCCACGCTGATCCGGAAGGTTTCGCTGGGTAGCCATGAGATTGCTTCGTCCATCCTGCTCAAGCAGATCGGGCGAAATCTCGCAGCCAGGGTGTCTGCCAGACACGGGAAAGCGGAATGACGGAACAACCCTCCACCACCCAGTCGGGCAAACCGTCTTCGGGAGCCGCCATGAAGCTGTCCATCGTGATCCCCTGTTACAACGGCGCGCAGTACCTCGCGAAGGCCATCGATTCAGCGTTGGCGCAGGATTATCCGGACAAGGAGATCATCGTTGTAAACGACGGTTCGACCGACGATTCGTTAGCGGTCGCGTCGGCCTACGGCGATTCGATCGTTCTGGTCAATCAGCACAACCAGGGTCTCTCCGCCGCCCGCAATGCCGGCATCCGGTCCGCGACCGGAGATCTCTTCGCCTTTCTGGATTGCGACGACTACTGGGCCCCGGATTTTGCATCCAAGCTTTGCCGGGCACTCCTCGACAACGATGCGACCATCGCCTACTGCGGATGGCAGAACGTCGGCGTTTCCGGTCCGAGGAATGAACCGTTCGTGCCGGCCGACTTTGCCGGCATGCCGGACCGGATCGAGAAGCTGATCACGGGTGTGCGCTGGCCGGTGCATGCCGCAATTGTCCGGCGGGACGCGCTCTTCGCCGCCGGCCTGTTCGATACGGGGCTGCGCTGCTGCGAGGATTTCGCGCTCTGGATACGCGCAGCGCCCACCGCCCCGCTTGTCCGGGTTCCGGAAGTGCTGGCCTTTTACCGCTTCCATGAAGGGCAGATGACGCGCAACCGGGCACTGGTCGCACTTTCGCACTTTCAGGTGCAGATGGATTTTCTGAGCGCACACCCGGAAATCAGCGCGCATTTCGACAAGCAGACCCTGCGGCGCATCACGGTAGACGAACTGGTCCGGCGGGGCTTCGCGGCCTACTGGAGCGGCGACCTGCCGGCCACACGAGCCATCTTCCGCACTGCGCTGCGGCACGGGTACCGGAGCCCGGGCAAGATGAAGTACATGCTGCCGGCACTGCTTCCGCAAGCGATCCATGAAATGCTCGTACGCGTGCTCCGCAACAGCGGAAAGGCACTTTAGCCGCACGGGTCGGAAAGGCCTGAGCAGGTCTTGTCCGTGACGTATATCGGGGCTGCGAACGACCGTGGCTGATAGGATTTCGGGATCCGCAGATACGCGCCCGCCTGCTCCGACCTTGACCCAACATCCCTCACACCCTCACGCAGACTCGAGCACCAGCGGGTTCGCCGCGGTCAGGAGCACGCATCCTTGACCCCCGGTATTTCGGTCGTGATGCCATGTCACAACGGGGCCGCCCATCTGGCACGCAGTACGACGAGCGTGCGCATGCAGACGCGCGCCGACTGGGAGTTGATCATCGTCGACGACGGTTCGACGGACGACTCGTGGCAGGTGATCCAGCAACTCGCCGCCAGCGAACCGCGCATTACGCCGCTGCGGCAGCTTCACTCGGGGGCCGCTGCCGCGCGCAACAATGCGCTTGCCTCGGCACGCGGCAGATGGGTTGCATTCCTCGATGCCGACGACACCTGGCACCCGGACTTCCTGTCCCGAATGTCGGCCGCACTTGGCGGGCGACAGGACGATGCACTCGCTTACTGCGGCTGGCACAACATCGGTGCCGGCCATGAGGGCGAGCCGCCGTTCGTACCACCCGATTACGAAACGCCAGACAAGCTCGCCGAGTTGCTCTGCGGTTGCCGCTGGCCGATACATGGAGCGATGGTCAGTCTGGCCGCGATTCGCAAGTACGGCGCCTTCGATCCCGCCCTCCGTTCCAGCGAGGATTTCGATCTCTGGCTTCGACTTGGCTGCAGGATGCCACTCGTGCGTATCCCGGAAGTGCTTGCCTGCTACCATTTCCACGCTGGTGCCCAGATCACCAAGAGCCGCCTGCGGGCTGCTGCAGACAAGCTTCTTGTGCAGCGCAAGTTCCTCGCTACGCATCCGGTCGAAGCGAAACGGCTCGGCAGGGCGAGAGTGCGCGAACAGATCGAAGGCGACATGCTGTACCGTGCCTACGAAAATTACTGGAAGGGTGACCTGCCGATGGCGCGACAACTGTTCCGTGCAGTGATGGCGAGCGGCTACGGCAACGCGAGAGACTGGTGCTACATGCTGCCGGCCCTGCTTCCGGCAAGATTGCACAGCTTGCTGCTCAAGGGCATCGGCCGCGCACGCAGCGGTTCTGCGCGCCGGGGCTGAATGGTCACATGATGCTCACATTCGCTTTCTGCACCTTCAATCGCGCCGATCGGCTTGAAGCACTGGTGTCCGCGATGCGCGCGCAGGCATGCCCGATTCCGTTCGAGATACTGGCGGTCAACAACAACAGCCGGGACAACACCCTCGAGGTGCTTGAGCGGCTTGCCGCGCTGCCAGGCATCGCGCTGCGTCATGTGACCGAAACAGCGCAAGGCATCGTACCGGCACGCAACCGGGCGATTTCAGAGGCCCTGCGCAGCGACATACTGGTCTTCATCGATGATGATGAACTGCCGACCCCCGGTCTGCTCGATGCCGCGTGCGACGCCATCATCAACGAAGGCGCGCAATGCGTCGGTGGACGCGTACAGGTCGACTTCACGCCCTTCGATCGGCCACGCTGGCTGTCGGACGACCTGCTGGGTTTTCTCGCCGAGGTCGAACATGGCGACGAGTCGATGTGGCTGACCGACGACAGCCGGCTGCTCTGGACAGCGAACATCGCCTACGACATGCGCCTCTTCCGGGACGATCCCGATCTGCGCTTCGATCGCCGGTACAACCGGGTGGGCGTCGATGTGGGCGGCGGCGAAGATGCGGTGATGTTCCGCGAGCTGCTGTCGCGCGGAACCCGCATGCGCTACCGCCCCGAAATGAAGACGCGACATTTCATCGAGGAGTGGAGATTGCAGCGCATGTATTTCCTGCGCCTGCACTACCGGGCCGGACTTCGATTCGGCGAATTCAGCCTTGATCGCGCTGGACGCGAAGTACTCGGCCTGCCGCCCTTCCTGCTGCGACAGTTGTTTGCGCACATGGCGCGCTGGCTTTCCATGAGCGTGCGACGGCAGCGCGGGGCACTGCGACAGGGCATGAATGCCGCGCATTGTTTCGGTTCCCTCCGGGGTTATCTCCGCAAGCCGTCAAGCGCCGCCACGGCGCCCGAAACGCCAGCCTCTGGCAACTGATCCAGCGCCGGAACATGCCTTCTCTCACTGTCCTGATCTGTACGCACAACCGCCGCGCCTTGCTGGAAAAAGTGCTGGCCTCGATCGATGCCGCGCGGCATCCATCCGGCTGGCAGATCGGCATTCGTGTCATTGCGAATGCCTGCAACGATGACACGATGGATTATCTCGCTGCCCGGTCGGGAGCGCGACCGTTGACCTTCGAGCACGAAATGCGGCCCGGCAAGTCACACGCGCTGAACCGCGCTTTATCGACTCTGGACGGCGATGTCGTTGCCTTCGTCGATGACGATCACCGCGTCGACGCGGGATATCTCGAAGCCGTCTGTCAGGCTTTCCAGAGCGAGCCGGATATCGATCTGCTGTGCGGACGCATCCTGCCCGACTGGGACGGAAGCGAGCCCGCGTGGGTTCACGAACAAGGGCGCTACCGGGTGTATCCCCTGCCGGTGCCTCGATTTGACCTGGGTGACGAGCCCCGAACGCTGGGCCGTGGCACCGCGATTCCGGGCGGTGGCAACCTTGCCGCGCGCACGGGATGGCTGGAACGCATCGGCCTGTTCTCAGTCGAGCTTGGCCCGCAGGGCCACGACCTCGGCGGGGCGGAAGACATCGACTGGATACTGCGCGGTCTCACCCAGGGTGCCCGCCTCGCATACATACCGCAGATGATCCAGTATCACTACGTCGACGGCGCGAGGCTCCAGACCAGCTATGTCGTGCGCAAGGCATTCCATCGTTCGTCATCGTCTGCGCGCGTCGATCGCATCAAACCGGCGGTCTACATGATTCGCAAGTGCATCATCTGCATGGGGTCGGTTGCCCTGTCACTCGACTCTGCGCGACGCCGTCATTATCTGGTGCGTTTTGCTGCTGCTCTGGGTGAGTTGCACGGCGCGCTGAAGAATCGCTGAAGGAAGCCATCCAGTAGCCCATGTCCATGCTCAGCAAACTGCACAAGCTACGTGACCCCGAGATCGTCACCAAGAATCTGATCGAATTGGGCCGTCAGGCACGCGGTGCCTGGTGGGACGCCACGCGTCCCGCATCACCGGCGCCCGTGTTCCTGATCGGCTGTTCGCGCTCCGGCACCACGGTCACCTTCGAAACGCTCGGTGCGTCAAAACAGCTTGTGAACCTCGGTTACGAAATTCCGCAGTTCTGGAACGAACTGTATGGTCCGCTGAACAATGGTTGGCATTCAGAAGCGGCCGCTGCCGAACACGCCAGGCCGGAACATCGTGCCGCCGCGCTGCGCTTCTTCTACCAGCGTCTGGGCGGGGGGCGCGTGCTCGACAAGACCTGCATCAATGTGATGCGCGTCGGCTATCTGCACGCGCTGTTCCCGGACGCAAAGTTCGTGTTCATTCAGCGCGACGGTCGCGACAACATCAGTTCGATGATCGACGGCTGGCGGCTGGGCCGTACCGACGGCGACTTCCACCTGTCGCAGTTCCTCGGAGAATTTCCGGAACCGGTCGCGATCAACGGCGGCGAATACAATGATTGGGCGTTCTTTCTTGCACCCGGCTGGCAGGCGTACAACCATTCGCCGGTAGAGGAGGTGTGCGCCTTCCAGTGGATCAGCGCCAACCAGCTTGCACTCGACGCAGCCCGTGAGTTGCCACCGGAACTCTGGATACAGTTGCGCTATGAAGACCTGTTCGAACGTCCGGTCGACATGTTCCGCGAAGTGTATGCGCGGCTGGACCTGGATTTCACCGCAGACATCGAACAGCGCTGCCGCACGCTCGATCAACGCCCCACCAGCATCGTCAAGGGCAAGCCTTCGAAGGCCAAATGGAAAAGCCAGAACCCGGAGCTGATCGAACGCATCCTCGATCGCATCGCGCCGATGCAGGCACGCCTTGGTTACGACAACGCGTCATGAACACACCGCGAGTCAGCGTCATCATGCCTGCCTGGAACTGCGCGTGGTGCATTGACCGCGCACTGGATTCGCTGCGCGCACAGACCTTCACCGATTTCGAAACCATCGTCGTCGACGACGGCAGCACCGACGATACGCCGGCCTTGCTGGCGCGCCGTGGCGACACGCTGCGCGTCATCCGCCAGGCCAACGCCGGCATGTCCGCTGCGCGCAACGCCGGCATAGCTGCCGCGCGCGGAGAGCTGGTCGCCTTCCTCGACAGCGATGACTGGTGGCGGCCGGAGAAGCTGGCGCAGCAGGTGGCCTTGATGGACGCAGAGCCGGATGTCGGTTTCTGTTCCTCTGCGACCGAACTGCAATCCGAGGACGGCGCAGTGGTTGGCGAGTGGGGTTGCCCCGCCAGCACCGACGATCTGGTGGCCCGCATCCTCGGTGGCCATGCCGCGGTGGCCGGTGGCGCTTCGTCGGTCATGGTGCGCCGGACGCTGCTCGCCGGAACCGATGGCTTCGATGCACGGCTGCGTGGCGCCGAGGACACCGACCTCTGGGTGCGCCTGGCTGCAGCCGCGCGCTATGCCTGCATTCCGGATCGTCAGGTCGTGGTGACCCGCAACGCCGGCAGCGTCAGCCGCAACCGGGAGGCGATGCGCCGTGGCGCGCTCGATTGTCTGGACAAGAACCGACCGCTGCTGCCGGCGGCCAAGCAGGGTGCCTACTGGCGGGCCTGCCGCGCCAGCGTGCTGGCCGATTACGCGAAGTGGCGCTATCGCGATGGCGATCGCCGGGCCGCATTGCAGGACCTGATTCAGGCGCTCAAGCTTGCGCCGCGCTCGCATGGCCGGCTGGTTGCATCGCTTGCCCTGGCCATGTTCACCGGACGCACGGTCTGACGCCCGGATGAGCACGGTGTTGTCGGTCATCATCCCGGCACACAACGCCGCCCGCTGGATCGCCGCGGCGATCGACAGCGTCCGCACGCAAGCTTTGCCGACGGTGCCCGACATCATCGTCGTGACCGACCGCTGCAGCGACCAGACCGCAGACATCGCGCTCGCAGCCGGTGCCCGCATCATCGAGAGCCGCGCGGCGGGCCCGTCCGCTGCGCGCAATGCGGGCGTGGCGGCCAGCCGCTCGCGCTACATCGCCTTTCTCGACGCTGACGACCTGTGGCCGCCCGACAGCTGCGCAGCCCGGCTCGCCCTGCTCGATGCGACGCCCGATGCCGCCATGGTGTTCGGCGACTGCCGCCAGTTTGACGACCGGGATGGCAGCCAGCACTTCCACGAGCACACGCTTTTCACCCAGGGCGGATGCGATGTGACTTTCTTCGGCGACCCAGCGCGCGTGATCGATGCGCTGGACAAACTGCTCGACGCCGATTTCGTCACCACCGGCACCGTCATCATGCGCCGCGAGGCATTCGATGCACTGGGCGGCTTCGACAGCGCGCTGCAACGGGTCGAGGACCTTGATCTGTGGCTGCGCGCGGCAGCCCGCTTCCCGCTGATCTGGCACGCACAGACCGCGCTGTGGCGCCGCCCCCACGACGACAACCTGTCGCGCGACACGCGTGCCATGCACGAGGCCTACATCGCGGTACTCGCGCGCCTGAAAAACCTGCCGCAGGCGCACCATCTCGCGCAACGCATCCGGATGCTGCAGCAGCGCGAGCACCGGACACTCGCCCGACAGGCCTTCTTCGCGGGACACCCGTTGCGCGCGATGAACCACGTCTGGAAAGGCGTGCGCGCATGACTATCGCCTGCGGTCAATTCAATCCGCGCGCCCGTGACGGCGAGGCGCTCGCACTTTACGGCGACTGGGTCCGGCTGACGTGTGCGCGCGGGCAGGCGGCAATCGCCGGCACGCTGTTCGGAACGCCGGGCGGCGACGGCGACGGTCTGCTTCAGGGCGCGGCAGGGCTGCCGGACGGCCGCTATGCAATGGCCACCTGCGACGCAGTCGATGGTCGCCTCGTACTGGCGCGCGATCCTGCCGGTTCGGTCGGCGTGTACTGGCATCGCGACCGCAACGGCTGCATCCACTTCGCGACGCGCCTTGATCTGCTTGTTGCACGCATGCCGGCGGCACCGGCGCTGTCGCCCGGCGGCCTGCACGAATATCTGCGCTTTCTCGATATCGCAGCGCCGAACACGATATATGACGGCATCCACGCCCTGCCGGCGGGCTGCGCGATTAGCTTCGACGCGCACGGAGAACACGCCGCATCGCCCCCGGCCGCATCCACAGACGTGCCACGCGACTACGGCGCCGCCTGCGATGCGGTCGAGACGAGCCTGAGCGCCGCCATCGCCCGACGGCTCGACGGCTCGCCGGCACCCGGATGCTTTCTGAGTGGCGGCATCGACTCCGCTCTGCTGTGTGCGCTGGCCCGGCACGGCGGTTTTCCCGTCAAGGCCGTCACCGTCGGCTTCGACACGCCTTCGCTCGACGAGTCAGCCACCGCGGCGCAGGTGGCGCGTCACCTCGGTGTCGAACATCACATCGTGCGTCCCGACATCGAGGCGCTGGAGTGCACCTTTCACCGCGCCCACGCACAGGCAGAACAGCCTTACTGCGATCCTGCAGGCATGCCGACCCGGCTCGCCTTCGAAGCCTGCATGCAGCACGCGGACCGGGTGCTCGACGGCACCGGCGCGGAGGCGCTGGCCGGCGAAATGCCGGCGCGGTGGCGCCGCCTGGCGCATGACTGGATCGCCCCCTGGCCGCCGACCCTCAGGCGCGCTGGCGCTTCGCTGCTGCATACCCTGCCCGGCCTCGGCGGCTACGCGCGCATGTTCGATTTCGATGCACCGCAGGATCTGTTCATCCGCTGGCAGGGCTTCACGCCGAACGACATCGAACGTCTGACCGGCCGAGCACCGGATCTGTCCGTGACGAACTTCCATCGCCAGTACGAGGCGCTGCGCGATGCATCGCACCTGAGGCGTCAGTCGGTACTGCAGGGTCTGGCCCTGCCGGATGACCGCCTGCAGCAGGCAGCGCTGGCAACCGGACTGCGCGTCGAACAGCCGTTCGGCGACCCGGCGGTCGCCGCCCTGCTGCGGGCATTGCCAGCGGACTGGTGCTGGCGCCCCGACCGTCCGAAGCGACTGTTGCGCGACTTGCTTGCGCGGCATGTGCCGGAGGACATCTGGAACACGCCAAAACGCGGTTTCAACATCGATCTGATCCGCGTGCTGCGCCACCGAGACTGCCGCCTCGTGCGCCGCTATCTGGGCGATGCGGCGGACCTTGCAGGCCTGCCGCTGGATGCCATCGAAGTCGCACGCTGGCGCGACCGTTTTCTGGCCGGCGACGACGCTGCCGCGCACCGCGTCTGGGCGTTGCTGAATCTCTCCGCCTGGCTCGCACAGCGCGCCAGTGCGGCATCTGCCCTCGCCGGTGACACATTGCCTCGGCTACAGTAGCGCCCATTCAGCCTTTGCCCGCATCCGGCACGCATGAGCCTGCACCGCGCACACAGTACCCTTCATCGGCAGGACGGCACAGCCGCACCGGCCGATGCCTCGCCGAGCTTGCGCATACTGATGTACTCGACCTATTTCCCGCCCGAGTTCAGCGGTGCCGCACAGCAGGCCCTGATGCTCGCCCGCCAGTTGCGCCGGCTCGGACATCATGTCGAGTTCGTCACGGTGCGCTGGCGTGACCTGCCTGAAGACGATGTCGTCGACGGTTTTCCGGTCAAGCGCCTGTACGCCGGCCGGCGCCGCAAGCATCGCGAACTGCGACTGTGGTTCAACCTGTGCGCGTATGTCTGGAAACGCCGTCGCGACTTCGATCTGCTGCACAGCCACGGCGCCTATTACACCAATTCCATCGTCGGTCCGCTGGCCCGCGCTGCAGGTCTGAAATCCATCGTCAAGGCCAGTCTGGCGAACGATGACCTGTACAGCATCGGACGCACGGTGTCGGGGCGCCTGCACCTCGCGCTGCTGCGCCGGGTCGATGCCTGCGTCGCGATCAGCCGCGACCTGGTGCGCGAGTTCAGCGATTGCGGCGTGCCGTCGCAACGTATCCACTATCTGCCCAACGGGGTCGACACGGCGTTGTTTCATCCGGTCGACGCGGCGGAGCGCCAGCGCGCCCGCGCGCGGCTCGATCTGCCGTCGGACCGGCCGCTTGCGCTGTACGCCGGCGTCATGGACGATCGAAAGAACATCGAATGGCTGGCGCGGCAATGGGTGGCGCAGGATGCGTTCGGCACCGATGCACTGCTGCTGGCGATCGGCCCGCAGAGCCGCGAGGATACGAGCGGCGAACTGATCGGGCGACTGCGCGGCCTGCAGACGGAGGCACCGCGGCATTTCTGCCTGCGGGCACACGCGACGGATATCGAAGACTACCTGCGCGCGGCCGATGTGCTGGTGCTGCCGTCGCATCGTGAAGGGTTGCCGAATGTCGTGCTGGAGGCGATGGCCAGCGGTCTGCCCTGCGTCGCGGCCGATGTCAGCGGCACGCGCGACCTCGTGCAGGACGGCCGCACGGGCTACACCTACCAGCCCGACGACGCGACTGCCCTGGCCAGTGCCGTCATCGGCGCCCTGTCACCCGGGGGTCGCGATCTGGGTCGCAATGGCCGTCGCATCGCGGAAGACAGTTTTTCGCTTGAATCGGTTGCACATGATTACAGCCGACTCTATACCGATTTGCTGGCGGCAAAAGAATGAAGACGCACCTCGACGATTCGATCGGGCGCTGCGTCCGCAACGAAAGGGATGACGATGAGCAAGATATGCGGCTGGCTTGAAGGTGCCCGACCGCCACCGGCGAAGGTGGACGACCCGGTATCCGGCGTGCAACGCATGGCGCAGCGGCTCGGCGGTCTGTCCAGCTCGAGCGTTCAGTATCGATTGAACGCCGGTGCGGCGGTCGCGGTGCGCGCCCATCCCGGCGCCATCGAAGTGTGCAAGGACGGCGCGCTGCTGATCGCGCTGGCCGGGCGCCCGGCATGGTCCGATGCCGACCTGCAGGCGCGTGCAGCGCATACCGGCATGGCGCAGTCGGTGCTGCACGCCTGGCGCGAACGCGGTCCGGCCCTGCTCGGCGCCCTGCACGGTTCGTTCTCGCTCTCCGTGCTCGACAGCGATCGCGAAGAGGGCCTGCTCGCCATCGACCGGGTTGGCACGCACACGCTTTGCTATGCACAGCGTGGTTCGACACTGGTGTTCGGCGCCAATGCCGACGCCGTGACCGCACATCCGGCTGTGCGGCCGGACATCGATCCGCAGGCTCTCTACGATTACATCTACAGCCACATGGTGCCGGCGCCGGCCACCATCTACCGTGACGTGTTCAAGCTGCTGCCGGCACAGTATGTCCATCTGCGCGCGGGCGAGATCAAGACCGGTTTCTACTGGACGATGCCGTACGCGGACGACACGCCGGACGATTACGCCCGTTATGCGGCGGAGTTCCGCGAACTGCTCGAAAGTTCGGTGCGCGATGCCGGCACCGGCGACCCTGTCGGTGCCTTCCTCAGCGGCGGCACCGACAGTTCCACCGTGGCCGGCATGATGGCGCGCGTGGCCGGCCGCGGCCCGGACACCTACTCGATCGGTTTCGATGCGGACGGCTTCGACGAAATGGAATTCGCGCGCATTGCGGCAGGACATTTCGGTTGTCGCACGCACGAGTACTACGTGACGCCGTCGGATGTGGCCACTGCGATTCCGAAGATCGCAGCCCTTTACGACGAGCCCTTCGGCAACGCATCGGCAGTGCCGACCTATTTCTGCGCGCAGATGGCGCGTGCCGACGGACGGTCGCTGATGCTGGCCGGAGACGGCGGCGACGAAATCTTCGGCGGCAATGCGCGCTACGCGGATCAGGAAGTCTTCGAACGTTATGGCAGTGTGCCGGCGCCGCTGCGCGCACTGCTCAACGGCAGTGTCGGTCGCCTGCCGGATGCGCTGGCGGTGGGTGTGCTGCGCAAGGCCCGCAATTACGTCACGCGGGCGAGCATTCCGCTGCCCGACCGCATGGAGGTGTTCAACCATGTCGAGCGCGAAGGGGCCGCAGCGATTCTGCCGGCAGGCCTGCTGCGCGGCATCGATACCGCACGGCCGCTGAAGTTTGCGCGCGAGGTGTATGGCCGGACGCAGTCGCAGGCCATGGTCAACCGCATGATGCATCTGGACCTCAAGCAGACGCTGGCAGACAGCGACCTGCGCAAGGTATCCGGCATGTGCGAACTGGCCGACATCGAAGTGCACTACCCGCTGCTCGACGAGCGCCTGATGGCATTTTCGGCGAAGTTGCCGGCCGACTACAAGGTGCGCAACGGCCAGTTGCGCTGGTTCTTCAAGGACGCACTGAAGGATTTCCTGCCCCAGGCCACGATCACCAAGTCCAAGCACGGCTTCGGCCTGCCCTTCGGGCTGTGGATGCAGCAGGACCCGCAGCTGGGTCGCATGGCGGCGCAGTCGCTGGATGCGCTGGCGCAGCGCGGCATCGTGCAGCCGGCCTTCGTCGGTCATCTGCTGGAGCGCCATCGCAGCGAACACGCGTCCTACTATGGCGTGATGATATGGGTGCTGATGATGCTCGAACAGTGGCTCGACGCGCACCCCGACGCCCGGCTGGATACCTGACGCCATGAATGCGAACGCAACCCGACCGGACGCGCGCTATCTGGTGCTCACCGAACTGTTCCAGCCGACCAAGGGCGGAACGGCGGTGTGGTTCGACGAGGTCTATCGCCGCATGGGCGGCGCCGGTACGCACATCCTGACCGCCGACGTCGCCGGCGCTGCTGAGCACGACACTGCAAGTCCGAACACTGTGCACCGCCTCGGCCTGAAGCGTTATTCGTGGATCCGGCCCGAATCGCTGCCGGTCTATGCAGAGTTCTTCTTCAAGACCCTGTCGGTCGGCTGGCGGCATCCGGTCACCCAGATCCACGCCGGACGCGTGCTGCCCGAAGGCCTGGTGGCGGTGCGCGCAGGCCGTCTGCTGCGCCTGCCGGTCGTCATCTACGCGCACGGCGAGGAAATCACGACCTGGCGGCAGCCCCGACGGGTCAAGGCGATGACCGAAGCGTATTGCGCGGCGCAGCTGGTGATCGCCAACAGCGACTTCACGCGCGATCTGCTGCTCGGCATGGGCGTGCGACCGGAACGCGTGGTCATCATCAATCCCGGTGTGGACACCGAACGCTTCCGGCCCGGCCTCGACGGCTCGGCACTGCGCGCGTCGCTCGGACTCGAACCGTCGGCCAAGCTCATCCTGTCGGTCGGCCGGCTGTCACGTCGCAAGGGATTCGATTACGTGATGCAGTCATTGCCCGAACTCGTCGACCGTGGCCTGGATGTACATCACGCGGTCATCGGCAAGGGGGAAGACAAAGACTATCTCGAACAGATTCGCGCCGAATCTCCGATGCCGGAACGCATCCACCTGCTGGGCGGGATCAGCGCCGAAGATCTGCCGCTGTGGTACGCGGCGAGCGATCTGTTCGCCATGCCCAATCGCGACATCGGTGCCGACACGGAAGGTTTCGGCATGGTGTACATCGAGGCGGCGGCATGCGGACGTGCATCACTTGCCGGCATGGCTGGCGGCACCGGATCGGCGGTGCTTGACGGCGAAACCGGTCTGCGCTGCGATGGCAACTCCCTGCCGGCCGTCACTGATGCACTGTTCCAGCTGCTCAATCCTGCGAATGGCGTCGCAGCCGAATGCGCCAGGCGCGCCGAACTGCGCGCGCATCGCGATTTCTCGTGGTCGGCCGTGGCCGAGCGCACGACGAGCATTTGCAGCACGCTGAGCCGCTGAGCCAGCTGCTCGTTGTCGTCAGGCGACCGGCTTGCCGGCCGGCTTCTGCCAAGGCAGACGGAACGGCAGCCTCCCGCCCGGAAGCAGTCCCTCCGGACGGGCGAGTGCCCACTGTTCGTCGGGCAGATCCGCCAAACGACGCTTCACCAGCCATTGCGAGGTGATCACGATGACGATCAGCGTGTAGTAATAGTCGAAATAGGCCAGGCCCAGGAACAGCCCTGCCGTTGCGTACGCGACAAGACTGACCTGCACCATGCGCATCATGTCGGATACCCATTTGATGTCGGGAATCTTCCGGGCGCGACGGGCGGTCCATCCAGCGCTCAGCCAGGTACCCAGACCAAGCATCACGAATATCGCCAGGCCGACGAAGCCATGCTCTCCAAGCACTTCGAAGATGACGCTATGAACTTCGCGGACGTTGGTCGGATCGGGCGCATAGAGCGCAAATGTAGGCGATTGCCAGCAATCAAACCCTCCGCCGAACGGACGGTCCTGCGCCATGTTCCAGCTGGTCCACCAGGCATTGACCCGCCCCTGCGCCGACTTGTCTTCCTCATGGGTTTCGATGGTGCTCATCCGCGCGTACCACGATTCCGGCATGAAGTTCGCGATGGCATAACCGGTCAGGCCGACCAGGATGGCAGTAATGATCTTGTTCCGGCTGTTGATCCAGACGAAGATCGTCATCGCCGCCATGCCCAGCAGCGCTCCACGCGACTGTGTGCCGATGGCAGCGAATGCGGTCAGCACGACCCAGGTCGTCATGAAGAGCTTCAAAAGCGGGTTGGCCACGCGCGAACGCATGAAATAGAGAAGCGGAACCGTCATCGCCAGCGCCAGTCCGATTTCGTTGTTGCCACCGATGAAGGTGCCTGGCGGTCCCTGCACCCTGAATACACCGCCGCGCAGCAACGTGAAGATGCCGCCCTTGAAACCGTAGAAGCCGATCGATGCCGCAGACACCCAGAGCAGCGCCTCAATGCGATTGAAGCTGCGCATCACCACCAGGGCGACGAAAATCATCAGCTGGATCTTCAGCACCTTCTCGAGCTGGTTCTGGGCCAGCGTCGGATACATCGCGGATATCGTCGTGATGCACATCCACAGAATGAGCAGCAGCAGCAATACAGTTTCACGCGTCCAGATTATCTTCTTGATTTCCTTTGAAAAAAGAAGAGCGACCAGTGTGGTCAGCGCGACGATCATCGCAAATGGAAAGCTCAGCGAAAAGCCGTAGGCAAGTCTGTGCGGATTCATCAGGCTGAGCCAGGTGTAGACAAGAATGCCTATCCACGGGTGGCGCAGAATGAAGGGCAGCATGCCGAAAACGGCAAGCGAAACGGCGATGTCACGCATGTCGGTAGGCGCCGCTCACACGCTGACCCGGCTCACGACGTAGCGGAACTTGCCCGATCCTTCGGCCTCGATCTTCGCCACATGTTCGACCTCGATCTCGACCGACGCCCCGAGCCGCGCCTTCATGCCGTCGCGGATGCGTGCATCGCCATCCGCCGGAAAATCCGCTTCGCTGACCACCTTCACGCGGGTCAGGTCCAGACTTTCCTGTTCGATGCGAAAGCCTGCCACGCCCGGCATGTCGCGCACGATGTAGATCAGCGCCAGCCCGTGCATCACCGTGCCGTCCTTTGCGACGATGAAGTCGGTGCTGCGCCCCTGGACTTCGCTGAGCACCGGCAGGGTGCGTCCGCAAGTACAGGGCTGCGCGCCAAGCACGCCGACGTCGCCAGTGCGATAACGCACGAAGGGAAATTCGCCCGTCGCCAGGTGCGTGACGACGATTTCGCCGGATTCGCCGAGCGGCAGCACTCGACCTTCGCGATCGATGATCTCGAGCACGATGTCTTCGGCCGTGATGTGCATGGCGCCGGCCGGGCACTGGTGTGCAATGAAACCCGCATCGCGACCGCCGTAACCGTTGGCCACCGGACAACCGAAGGTCTGTTCGATCAGTTCGCGCTGATGGTCGTACAGCCGCTCCGAGGTGACGAAGACGACCTTGATCCCGACATCGTCGAGCGATCGACCGGTGCGCCGCGCATACGCAGCGATGTGCGCAAACGCTGACGGATAGCCGAAAAGCATGCGCGGGCGAGCCTTGCGGATATGGTCGATGAACTGCCCGACCTTTGCGTCCGACATTTCGAACGCCGGCAACAAGCTGGTCCGCATCAGGGCGTCGCGCATCCGGCGCACGCGATCCTGCGCGCCGAGCTCGATCGGACTTCCCCACAACACAACTTCCGGATCGCCGATGTCGACGCCCCACCAGCGCGTCGCCCGCCACTTCGCGGCCACGTCGCGGCTGACGCGCTCGCGACCGATGTAGAAGATGAGCGGAACACCACTCGAGCCGCCGGTATTGAACCGGGCCAGCCCGCGCGCATTGTCCGCCTTCAGCGCGTCGGTATTCGCGCGGATGAGCGATTTGTCCAGGAAGGGAAGTTTCTGCAGATCATCCAGCGAAGTCACTGCGGTGGGGTCGAAGCCGATGCCGGCAAACAGCGCTCGGTAATAAGGGACATGCGCGCCAGCCTGCACGAGCAGCGCGCGGAGGCGATCCGTACGCAGCTGCTGCAATCGCTCGTGCGGCCACCACTGCGACGCCTCCAGCGCCTGCCGGTCGGCCACGGTCGTGTGCTTCTTCAGCCTTTCCTGCAACGGAAAAACGACGTGCGACACCAGGCTGGTACGAAGATCAGCCATGCGCATTCCTCACTGCGGAAAAGCGCTGCATCAGGTCATCACACAATCGTGCCACCTCGTCGGCGACGGGTGGCGGGTTCTTCTTGCTGATCGAACTGGCGAACACCTTGCTCGTGATGAAAGGCGAAAAGGGCAGACCGAGAAAATCGAATACCTGTTCGCATTCCTTGGCGGGCTGGGTCACCAGCGCCTCATAGGACAGAAGCTTGACTCGCGGATCACGATCCAGCGCCATCTGGAAATACAGCAGATTGCGGAAGTACCAGATCAACGCGCCAGCAGTCGCTTCATTCATGTCGGCGTGCCAGAGTTCGCGCACGAGGCGCTTCGTTTCGTCGGACATGCCGCCGGCAAACCATTCGCCGTCGGCCTGGCCCTTGGCAACCCGCTCGACCTGCTGCGTGAAGCGGCTGAAGGACACCAGTGCCGAGTTCACCGCATCGCGATACTCGCGGACGATCCACAAGCCCTTCGATGGCGTGAACTCATCCATCAGCGCAGGCAAGCGATCGAGCTCGCACAGGCACTTGATGACGAAATGAGGCGCGCGCGACTGATTGATCAGCGAGCGGATCACATCCGGATCACGCATGATGTAGTTGTCGAATGCGCGCGGATCTCGCTCGTGGAAGACATCCGTCTGCATGCTGCGCTCGATCAGATCCATCAGCATGTTGGTACCGGAGCGCTGCATACCACCCACAAAAACGTGCCGGCGTGGCTGTGCCTCGCGCGGCGCGCGATGCGCCAGCCATTTTCGGGCGAGCAGCGTACGATATTCGATCTGTTCGCACGCATTTTTCCAGTAGGACGCTTCAGCCAACTCCGATGTCTCCCTGTGTGCCACGCGCATTCCGATCGGCGAACAACTCGCGGAACGCTGCAACCAGCGTCGCGACGCGTCCGTCCCATTCGTTCTCCTTCGCGTAGGCAAGAATGCGGTCACGGTCCCAGTCGCGCGCCAGCGCCTGTCTCAACGCTTCCTGCAGCGCCGGCCCGTCATCAAAGGGAACGATCGCACCCAGATCGTCGCGACATACCACCTCGCGGTTGCCGCCGACATCGGTGGCAACAACCGGCAGGCGGCAGGCCATGGCTTCCAGAAACACATTGGCCCACCCTTCGTTGCGGGTCGCCAGCACGAATACATCGGCCGCCGACAAGGGTTGCTTGAGCGCTTCCGGCGGCAGCGTGCCCAGAAAGCGCACACACTCCGCCAGACCCAGATCGGCAACTTGCGCCTTCAGGCGCGGCCCCCAGTCGCCTTCGGCGCTGGCACCACCAACGATCAGGTACAGCAGACCCGGAAACTCGCGCCGCAGCGCCGGCAACTGTTCGATCACCCGATGAAAGCCCTTGCGTTCGGTCAGGCCGCCGACGCTGATCAGTACCTTTGCATCGTCCGGAATCGACAGTTCGCGTCGCGCGGAGGCCTTGTCGATCGGAAAGAACTTTCCGGTATCGACGCCGTTGCCCACCACCTGCAGTTTCGCCCGGTCGACGCCGAGACCGGCCGCAATTTCGATCAGGGACGCGGACACCGAAAACACGCGGTCGGCGCGATCGAGCGCCTGACGCAATCTGGACGACAGACCGGACGTGCGGGCGTGGCGCGTTTCGGTGCCGCGCAGCGTGATGGTGAAAGGACAATCAAGCCAGCGTGCCAGCAGGCTGGCGGCGTAGCCATCCGGATAGCCGAAATGCGCATCGAGCACATCGAGCCGGCCCTGCTTCTGCAGGCGGCCCAGCGCACGGTAAGCACCGAGCGCCATAAAAAGACCGTCCAGTCGCTTGAACAGGCCGGGTACCGAAAGAAAGCGCGGATGCAGCACGGTCACGCCCTGCTGCACCTCGACTGCCGGTACATCCGGCCGGAAATGCGGACGCAGATATCGCAACAGCGACTGCAGCGGAAACCAGGGTACCGGCGCCACGACCGTCAGTGGCAACTGGCGACCGACCCGGAACATGCGCTCGCGGATGAACACACCGGCCTGCGGCTGCGCACCGTTCGGAAAAAGCGTCGAGAACACGACGAGGTGCGGCAGCGCCTGCGTCATGCAGCCGCCCGGCCGGTGAGCGACGCATAGACGTCGCGGTAGCGTGCGACCGATGCCGCCCAGGTGCGCTCGCTTTCGACGAACTGCCGTCCCGCGGCGCGCAGTTGCGGCCAGCGCTCATGCATGCCGAGCAGCTGCAGCACGCTGCGCGCAAGATCGTCCGCATCGCCTGCACGGAACAGCACGCCGGTCTCGCCGTCACGGATCAGTTCGCGGTGACCGCCCACATCCGACGCCACCAGCAGCCGGCCCTGCGCCATTGCTTCCAGCGGCTTGAGTGGCGTCACCAGTTCGGTCAGGCGCATCGAATGTCGCGGATACACCAGCACATCAACCAGGTTGTAATAACGCTGCACATCGCCGTGCGGCACGCGACCGGTAAAGATCACGTGATCCTGCAGGCCGAGTTCGTGTGCAAGCCGCTTCAGGTTGTCTTCCTGCGGACCGCCACCGGTCAGCAACAGGGCGACATCGGGTGCAGAACGCAGGATGGCCGGCAAGGCGCGCAGCAGCAGGTCCAGCCCTTCATACGCATAGAACGAACCGATGAAGCCGAGCACGCGCTTGCCGGACAGGCCGAGCTGCGCGCGCAGGGCGTCATCGCCGGCGACGCCGAAGGCGAAATTGTCCACGTCGACCGCATTGGGAATCACGGTGATCTTCGATTCGGGTACGCCGCGCGCGACGAGGTCGCGGCGCAGCCCTTCGCAGATGGTCGTCACGGCGTCGACCTTCTGGACGGCGCGGGTTTCCATCATGCGGGTGGAGCGGTAGCGCAGGCTGCCTTCCGTGGTCGTGCCATGGTCGACTGCCGCGTCTTCCCAGAAGGCACGGATTTCGTACACGACCGGAATGCCAAGCCGCCGCCCGACCTGCAGGGCCGGAAAGGCGTTCAGCACCGGTGAGTGCGCATGGAGCACGTCCGGCTTGAGTTCTGTCGCGACTTCCAGCAGGCGCCTTTCAAGGGCGCGCATCTGGGCGCGCTCACGCAACACAGGAATGTTGTCCAGCGGGCCGGGGGTCCACGGCGTGCGATGGAAGGTCAGGCCGTCGACCTCTTCGACCGGCGGCCCCGAGGCGGTGTGCTTGACGCCGGTCACATGGTGCGTGTCCCAGCCCAGTCTGCGCTGTTCGCGCAGGATGGCCGCGGTACGGAAGGTATACCCGCTGTGCAGCGGAATCGAGTGATCGAGCACATGAAGAATACGCATCGCTTTCACGCTCCAACAAGCATCCGGCTGTGTCGTCCGAACAGGTGCTGAGCGAGCCGGATGAACGCCATCGAACCGAGAATCACCACAAACATGGCAACCACGAACATGAAGAGATCCCCCTGCAGAAGCACTTCATGCGAAATCACTGTGCCGGGCGTATCGGACTTGCCGGCAAGCACAAGCCGGGCGGCAGCGATGAAGTAGGCATGTACGAAAAAAATGCCGAAACTGATCTCCGCAAGGTAGTCCAGCTTCGTGCCGAACCGCCCTCCCCAGCGAAAAAGCGCCCACAGTATCAGCGGAATCATGACTGGCTTGAGCACGGTCTGAATCGTGAAACCGAGCGGCACCTCGGCGACGAACAGGGCGTAGAGGACGAGCGCGCACGCGGACAGCGGCAGCAGCGCCCTTTCGGTCAAATCGAGCACGCGCTCGCGATACCGGGCGCACACCATGCCGAAAAGATAGACCGGCAGGAAGTACACGAACATGCTGATCGGTCCGTACTGGCCGCCACGTCCGGACAGTGCCGAGAAGACCAGCAGTGGCAGGATGAGCCAATACAGGCTGCGCGCATGACGGTCCGCCCAGACAAGCAGCGGCGCGACAAGGTAGAACAGAGCCATCAGCGGAATGAACCACATCGGGGCCAGATGTTTGCCGGTCAGCACGAACATGGCGATCTGCTGCCATTTCGGCATGTCGTAGAAGCCGGGCCACAAGCCGCTGCGCTGGGTGACGAACACAAACATCGCGATGGCCGGCAGCGAAAGCAGCAGGTAGGGAAGGATGACATTGAGAAACTTGGTCCACAGGTAGCGCCGGTACTCGAAACGCTGACTCAGGTGCTGGAACAGGAAACCCGAGATGAACATGAAGAAGGTCGAGGACTCATTCGTGAATCCGGCGACGAGTCGCTCGGCCAGATGCGATTTCCATTCGACGACGGGCAGCACGTGCGCACCGACGATGAGAACTATCGCGATCGCTCGGAACTGGTGTATCGGTTGCAGGAATCCGCCGCGAGGTGCCGCTGCAGCGGTCATGCAACCCGCTCCACTGCCGGTCTGCCCTGACGCTCCTGATTTCGCAGGAAAGCGTCGAACATCAGCAGGATCCACAGCGATGCGCTGTAGTCGCTGCGCCCGGATTGATGGGCATCCACCAGATGCTCCAGATACGGGCGGTTGAACCAGCCCGTATCGGCCAGCCGGCTGCCGAGCACCGCGTCGCGCACGCGCTGCTTCAGCGGGCCGCGGAACCAGCGCGCGAGCGGCACCGAAAAGCCCATCTTCGGGCGATACATGATGTCGTGCGGCAGATGCGGCTCAAGCGACTTCTTCAGCAGATACTTGCCTTCCTGTCCGCGGATCTTCAGCGATGCCGGCAGCGTGGCGAGCCATTCCACCAGCGGATGGTCCATCAGCGGTTCGCGCACTTCGAGCGAATGCGCCATGCTTGCGCGGTCGACCTTGGTGTTGATGTCGCCCACGAGATAGGTATTCAGGTCGAGGTACTGGATCAGTGACAGCGGCTCGTCCGAACGATGCCGCGCCGCGTGACGGTGAAACACCTCCACCGCGTTGTAGCCGCCGAGTTCCGCTTTCATGCGAGGGCTGAAGAGCTGTCGGCGCATCGGATCGCGCAGGATGGAAACAGAGTGGAAATAGGCTTCGACGGACGTGCGGGCCAACGATTCGAAGGTGCTCTTGGCGCGGAACACGCGCGGTGCCCAGTCGGCCTTCGGATAAAGCTGGCCGAGCGTGCCGAACAGCGGGCGGCGCAGGCCCAGCGGCAGGCGCGAGCGCAGCTGTTCCTCCATCGTGTGCAGCCGGTAGCGGCGGTAGCCACCGAAGCTTTCATCACCGCCATCGCCCGACAGTGCAACGGTGACGTGCTTGCGCGCCAGCTGGCACACACGATAGGTCGGCAGCGCCGAACTGTCGGCGTATGGCTCGTCATAGAGCCAGGCCAGCGTATCGATGAGATCGAAGTCGTCGGACGCGACCATTTCGACGCGATGATTGGTGTGGTAGCGGTCAGCCACCTGCTGGGCGAATCGGGATTCGTCGAACGCCGGATCGTCGAAAGCGATGGCACAGGTGTTCACGGGCGTGTCCGACGCCTGGGCCATCATCGCAACCACGGCACTCGAATCGACACCACCCGACAGGAACGCACCGAGCGGCACTTCGGAAATCATGCGCAGGCCGACCGACTCGCGCAGGCGGCGGATCAGTTCTTCCTCCGCTTCCACCTCGTCGATGGCAATGACCGAACCGAAATCCACGTCCCAATAGCGACGTGGCGCCGGTGCGACCTCTCCGCGCCGGATGCACAGGCTGTGCGCCGGTTCCAGCTTGAACGCGTGGCGGTAGATGGTACGCGGATCGGCGACATAGCCGAGCGCGAAGTATTCCTCGACGGCATGCGGATCAAGCGCGAGCGACAAACCGCCATGCGCGGTCAGGGCCTTCAGTTCCGATCCGAAGATGAGCTGGCCGTCCGGCAGCAAGGCATAGAAGAGCGGCTTGACGCCGAGTCGGTCGCGGGCGAGGAAAAGCGTACCGGTGTTGCGGTCGAACAGCGCGAACGCGAACATGCCGCGGAAGCGCTGCACGCAGTCTTCGCCCCACTGCTCCCACGCATGCACGATCACTTCGGTGTCGCTGCGTGTGCGGAAGGTATGACCCAGCGCCGTCAGTTCGGGAATGAGCGACTGGAAGTTGTAGATCTCGCCGTTGAACACGACGATGACCGATCCGTCTTCGTTGGCCAGCGGCTGCTGGCCGCTCGCGACGTCGATGATGGACAGGCGGCGATGTCCGAGCCCGACACCGGGCTCGATGTGCAGGTCACCTTCGTCCGGGCCGCGGTGATGCTGCGACTCGTTCATCCGGTGCAGTACGTCACGCGCGATGTCGCGACGGTTGCGCGTGTCGAAAATGCCAACGAAACCGCACATGCAGGAGGATCCGATCAGGTGGTGGATGCGCCAGGACGACCTTGCTTGCCCGACAGCGTGAGATAGGTATTACGGTAAGCCGCAACCATCGCTTCAATGCTAAAGGACGACTCGATTTTCTGCCGTGACGCACTGCCGTGCGCGGCGAGCAGCGCAGGTTCGGCTGCGTAATGTCCGATGATCGAAGACAGGGCGGCAACGTCACCGGGGTCGAACAAGCGACCATTGACCGCATCATCGACCAGTTCCAGCGTGCCGCCGACCCGGGTCGATACGATGGGCAAACCACACGCCATGGCTTCGAGAATCGTGTTCGAAATGCCCTCGCCCAGAGAGGGCAGCACGAAAAGATCGAAGCACTTCATCAGTGCGGGAATATCGCTGCGCTCGCCGGGAAACCACACCTGCGCAGCCCGTCCGGCGTCGTCGACCATGCGCTGGCAGGGCTGGCGAGCAACGCCATCTCCGATGATCACAAGGCGCAAGGCATCACCACCCGGCTGCGCACAGGCACGGATGAAGGCTGACACGAGCGTCGGATAGTCCTTCACGCCCACCATGCGCCCCACACTGCCGATCACGAAGCAGTCCTGCCGGAAGCCTTCCGGCAACAGATCGCGCGATCGGACGGCAGGTGGACTGAAACGCTGCTTGTCGACACCGTTGTAGATCTGCGTCACGCGCGACGCCTCGACGCCGATGGCGTCCACCAGCCAGTTCTGCAGATCGCGGCTGACCGTCAGATATCGGTGCACGAACGGACGGGCGATGCGGCGCAGGCGGTTGTAGCGCACGTTGCTCCCATCGAGGTCGAATACATCGCGACCGTGTTCGCCATGCACACGTATCGGCACCCCGGCCAGCCAGCCGACAAGAACGCCCTCTATCGCAGACAGGTTGCGGGTATGCAGAATGTCCGGGCGCAGTGCGCGCAGCGTACGCCACAGGCGGAAGTAATGCGCCGGATCCTTGCCCGGCTTTTTCTCCACGTCATGGAAGATCACGCGGCCGGGCCGGATGCGCTCGACGAAGTCCGAATGCCCCTGCAGGCACACCACATGGTGTTCGAATTCGCCTTCGGGGAAGTTGTTGAACAGGTTGACCATGCCGTTCTCCAGGCCACCCGTGCCGAAATGATGAACGACATGAACAATACGCGTCACGGCGAAACAGCTTTCTCGAGCCCGGGTTCCAGCAGGGCCGCGAACTCGCGCAGAAGCGCCTGGGACATCGCACGATCCTCAAGTTTCTGTGTGTACAGCACGACCGCGTAACCCGCATCGTCACCGGTCAGCAGCAGATTGCGCGCGAACAGCAGTTTCGCGATGACGCCGTTCGCGGTCGGCGTATCACCCACTACATACCAGTCGTGGATCAGCAGACGCAGCCGCGATGAGCGCAGTTCAGTCTCGCGCAGCGCATGGGGCGTAACCGGAAGGATGCGCTCGCCGACGTTCGACCACACGTCATGCTCCTGCTCGATCATGTAGTTGCCGGAGTTGATCAGTTCGGCGTCCTGACGCTGACGCCCGTACCAGGCCAGATGCACGATGATCACATCGTCATTGCGGCGATACTGCAGGGTGGTCTGCCGGTCCGGATTCTGGAACCGCGGGCGCCAGTCTGTCAGCACAGCCCCCTGATCAAGTATCCAGCCATCGCCAAGCTCGACCGGAAGAACCAATCCGGGCGACAGCGGCAGCGGGCGCTGCGCGAGTTGCGCGACATAGAGCGGCGGCCCCGCCAGCAACACGGCAGCACCGATGCCGACAGCCCCCGTCCGCAGCGCCGATACCGTACGCCACGCGGCCGAACCGGCTTGTGGCGGAACATCTTCGGCTTCTCGTTCCTGCCAGAATGATCCGACCCAGAACAGCAGCAGCATGATGACGCCGAAGAACACCCAGCCGTAGATGATGTGATCGACACCGGTCGCGATCTTCATGTCGGAATAGTGGGCGAGCAGCACGATCATCAGCGCCCGGAAACCGTTGGCGATGATGGGCACGACGAAGGACGCAACGATGAAGGCTGCACGTCTCCAAATCGAGCGATAACTCACGTAGGCGAACAACGCGCCGACGGTAACCGACGAGATCAGATAGCGCAGCCCGCTGCAGGCCTCGACTACCGACCAGCTGCCAGAGGGCAGTTCAAAGAAGGTGCCTTCGCGATAGACCGGGAAGTTCATCAGTTGCAGCGCACTTACGGTGAAATCTGCCGTGAAATTCATCAGCGGCAGCATCAGGTTCTCGCCCATCGGCACGCCGAGGAACAAAAATGCCAGCGGGTAGGCGATCACCCACGCGATGCGCCAGCCCAGCACGGCAATGACCAGCGCCGGGATGGACGCCACGAAGGAAAGCTGACGTACCACCTGAACACCAGAGACTTCCGCAGCCAGCCAGCCAGCCAAACAGAGTGCGAGTACCGCAAGGCCCCAGAGACAGGGCTGCGGCGAGACATTCGAAATCGCCTCCCGCTTGCGCCAGGCCAGCCAGGCGAAGATGGGCACCACCAGAAGGCCGTGTGCGAAGGTTTCGGATCGCCACCAGATCTCCGCCATCGAAATGGCCGTATCCCGGTACAGCGTGAGCAGGACCGCGAGCAGCAGCAGGAACACCGGACCCGCACTGCGCCACGACCCTGCGATTTGACGCGCCTCAGCCACGGGCGCGGAGGATGCCGGGTTCAGCATGGATTTGAATTCCCTTGTCGAGTGATTGCTGGGCCGCCTCGCATGCGGGCGCATCGAGGCACGCGTCCAGGGCACTCAGCGCGCTGTCCCAGCGATAGACCTGTTCGATGCGCGCACGCGCGCTGCTGCCGACCGTGTCTGCATGCGCCGGATCGAACAGCGAAAGTACGGCTTCGGCAAACGAGCAGGCATCCGACGCCACAGCGAAATCAGTGCCCGCTTCGGCGTCGAGACTGCCGGCGCAGGTCGTCGATACGACAACCGGCCGCGCCATGGCCATCGCTTCAAGCACCTTGTTCTGGATGCCACGCGCCACACGCAGCGGCGCCACGGCACAGGCAGCGTGTGCAACCCACGGGCGGACGTCGTCCACCCGCCCGGTCACCGTGACATGACCAAGGCGTTCGAGATCACGCACTTCGGCGGCCGGATTCATGCCGACGATGTAGAAACGCGCCGAAGGCTGCACGGCGAGGATGAGCGGCATCACGTCGGTGGCGAACCAGCTCGCAGCGTCGATATTGGGCCAGTAGTCCATCGCACCGGTGAATACGATCGCTTGCCCCGATGCGGGATACGGGTTGGCACCGACCTGCGACGGGTGGAAGAAATCGACGTCCACGCCATTGGGCACAGCGGTAACGCGTCCTCTCAGCGCCGGGGCAAGCGACTCGAACAAGGCAACCTCGGCCGGCGTCACCAGCAGACTCATGTTCGAAGCATCGACCACCCGCGTCTCGTACTGCAGAAGGGTGCGCGCCTCCCGACGGTAAAGCCAGGACATCGGCCAGCGATGACGTGCTGCGTACTCGGACCACTTCTCCGAGTCGACATCGACCAGATCGACGATTCGCCTCAATTGCGGATGACCATCGAGGTATTGCGCCATGGTCGAACAGAAGACGACCACCTTGCGGATATCGTGTCGCGCAATCGTGTCGTCGACCCAGCGCTGCATCGCCGCCGAGCGATAGTAGGCAACGCTCAGCGATTCGCCGGTCGCCAGCGCACGCAGGGATGCAAGTTTGCGGGTGCGCGGATGGATCTGCTCCGTGTGAAGCTGGGCACAGGTTGTCGCGAGCGTCGTCACATGCGGAAGGTCTGCCTCGTCATCGACGAACGTACCCGCATGAATTTCGTAACGCCGGGCCAGATGCTTCAACAGGTGATACGAGCGGATCTTGTCGCCCTTGTTGGGTGGAAAAGGCAGGCGATGAGCAAGAAAGAGCAGCGCTTCCATGAGGCCGCCCGACTCAGCCGAGATTGCGAACGATGAATGGCCCAAGGACGTTGGCAAAGCTGCGCGGCATGCGGCGCCAGACTTCGATCATCAGCTTGTACTTGGGATTGGACGGGTTGTTGCGCGGCAGGCTGTCCCGCCTGTACAGGCAGTACTCGTAGTGCAGCGGCGCCGGCTCGAAACCCCAGTTTTTCTTGAACGAATAGGATCCGGTGCCCTGCTTGCTGCGGCCGTAGTCGAACACCCGGATGCCGCGCTCGCAGGCGTGGCGCATCAGTTCCCAGTACTTGAAATCGTTCGCGGCCAGATCACGCGCCGCCTCGGCGTCGCCCGCGTAGTAAGGCAGGATTTCGTCGCGGAAGTAGAAGCTCATGACGCTGCTGAGCAAGGCTCCGTCCGGCCCTTCGACCGTCATGACCGAACAGCGCTCGCCGAAGGTGGTGCGCAGCGTGTCGAAGTAGCGACGCGACAGCGCAGGCGTACCGTGACGATGCACGTTGTCCGAATACAGCTCGAAGAAGCGGGCATTGTCGGCATCGAACTTCGCGACCAGACCGTTCTTGATGCCCTTGCGCACCATCGCGCGCTGCTTGCGCGGAATGGCGTTCATGTTCGCCTCGACGTCGGGCGAGATCTCCTTGCGGAAGGTGACGTACAGGTCCTCGGTCGGCCAGTCGGTGTGGCGCGCGGTGACGTTGCGGAATTCGAGGTGGTCGACGCCGAGCGATTGCGCGATGCGCTGCGCTTCGGTTTCGAGCGCCAGTGCAGCGGATTCGTTGTCTGCCGCCACGCCGCCATATACGCCGAACGGCAGCGACACCAGCGAGTGTCCGAACAGCCGGCTCTTGACCTGCGCCAGCGGCACCACGCCGCAGACGCGCCCGGCCTGTTCGGCCAGCAGGTAGTGCGTGCGGTGGCCGAACACGTCGCGCATGATGTCGCGCCACTCGAACAGGTGGAAGAAGCTTGCCGCCGGGCTCGCTTCCACGAATGCGTTCCAGTTCGCGCGGTCCGCATCGGTCGCGGCGCGCACGCTCACGCTGGCAGCTGTCATGAATTCCGCCTCAGGTCGCACGTGCAATCTCCGGAAACACCTCGTCCATCCGGCCCCAGCGGAAATCGCGCATCAGGCGCGCCAGCCGGCCTTCGGTGCGGTCGAGGTTGATGTAGTGACGAAAGCGCGACTTCGCATCGACACCGGCGACACGCGGCTGCGCGGCGTCGATTTCCCACGGGTGGCAATAGAACATGGCCGGTCGGCCGTCGCGCCGGTTCACCTGCTGCAGCAGCCAGCGCGACGCCGCATACGGCAGCAGCCTGAAATAGCCGCCGCCTCCGGCCGGCAGATTGCGGCTTCCGACTCGCACGGTGGTGACCGGCACTTCCATCAGACCGTCGCGCGAGGCGAATGGAAAGCGCGGCGCGTCGGGCATGCCGTAGTGATCATGCTTGACCGGATAGATGCTGGAGCTGTAGCGATAACCCGCTTCGGCCACGCAGTCGAGCGCCCACGGATTTGCGTGGCCGATCGAAAAGCTCGGCGCGCGGTAACCGCGCACTTCGACGCCGGTAATGTCTTCCAGCAGCTTCTTGGCACGCGAAATGTCGTCGAGGAACTCGGCCGGCGACTGGTCGGTGGCACGCAGGTGCGCACTGCCGTGGCTGGCGATTTCGTGCCCGGCGCGGGCGATGCGTTGCACCATCGCCGGGTGGCGCTGCGCAATCCAGCCCAGCGTGAAAAAGGTGGCGCGGTTGCCCGACGCATCGAGCAACGCGAGGATGCGATCCACATTGCGTTCGACGCGGCACTCGATGCGATCCCAGTCCGCGCGGGCAATGTAGGGCGCGAGCGCCGACACCTGGAAGTAATCTTCCACGTCGACGGTGAATGCGTTGCGGATGGCCGTCACGAGGTCCGGCTCACGATGCGGTGCGCGCCTGCAGCCACGCGTGCAGATCGGCGGCGATGCGCGGAGCGGCGGCGCCGTCCCAGTATTCGGGAACGCGTCCGCGTTTGCCGCCGGTGGCGAGCGTGTCATCGAGGCAGCGCACGAACAAGGCTGCGTCCGAACCCACGACGGTATTGGTGCCCTGCTCCGCCGTGATCGGCCGCTCGGTGTTTTCGCGCAGGGTGATGCACGGCACCGAAAGCGCTGTCGTTTCTTCCTGCAGACCGCCGGAGTCGGTGATCATGACCGTCGCCCCATCCATCAGGCCGAGCATTTCCAGATAACCCAACGGCGGCAGCAGTGCGATGCGCGGGTTGTCCAGCAAGGCGCCCAGACCGAACTTTTCGAGATTGCTGCGGGTGCGCGGATGGATGGCGAACACCAGCGGCAGACGCTCGGCGGCCTCGGACAGCATGCCGGCGAGGCGTTTGAGCTGTTCCGGATCGTCAACGTTGCTCGGGCGATGCAGCGTGACGACGCCGTAACGGCCACCGGCAATCAGCGCGGGATCGATGCCATGTTCGGTCAGCGTCGACGCCGGGGGCACCGCCAGCGCACGACTCGACAGCAGCGAGTCGATCATGACGTTGCCGGCAAAATGCACCCAGGATGCATCGACACCTTCGCCCACCAGGTTCGCCAGTGCGCTGCGTTCGGTCGTGTACAGCCGGTCTGAAATGCGGTCGACCAGGATGCGGTTGATCTCTTCCGGCATCGCGCGGTCGCCGCTGCGCAGGCCGGCTTCGACATGCACCACGGCGATGTGCTTCTTCACCGCGACCAGTGCGCACGCCAGCGTGGAATTCACGTCGCCGACGACCAGCACGCACGACGGCTTGATGTCGTCGACCAGCGGTTCGAAGCGCTTCATGATCTCGGCTGTCTGCACGGCGTGCGTGCCGGAACCCACTTCGAGGTTGTGCTGCGGTGTCGGCAGGCGCAGGCCGCTGAACAGGCGCTCGTTCATCGCATGGTCGTAATGCTGGCCGGTATGCACCAGCACCCATGGAATGGCGGGCGAATGTTCGTCGAAGGCGCGCAGGATGGGCGCCATCTTCATGTAGTTGGGGCGGGCACCGACGATGCACAGAACCGGTGCAATGGATACGGCGTGCGCGACAGTCATTCTGCGCCCTTCCCGCTATCGAGCGAACGGTCGGCAAGCTCGCGCAGCATCGAAATGGTCTGTTCGAGCGAACGCTCGATACGCACCAGTCGATCTTCGAGGTAACCGGCCTGCTGCGCATTGACAAAATCCCGCAATCGCTGCGCCGAAGGCGCATCGAGCTTGAATTGCGAAAGATCCATATCGAACAGCTCGGGCGTGCCGATCATGTGGGAGCCACCGAAGGACGCCCGGCCCGACGATGCCAGAGGAACACCCGAATCGCCATGCTTGGCCACGGCAGCCGCTGCGGCCGCATCTCCGGCTTCATCGCGGATCTCGCTGACGACCACCGCCACTTCATCCGGCGAGAACGAGGTGGCGCCGGTCAGGAATCCTGCCAGCATGAGCCGGTCGCACAGCGTATTGATGCGGCGTGGCACCCCGTCGGTGGCCTTGAAGATGGCCTCGTGCGTGCCGGCCAGGAAGGCCGGTGACCCGCGCCAGCCGACATGCTTGAGCCGGTGTTCGATGTAGGCCTCGGTTTCGGCCGGGTCCATCGGTCCGAGGTGATAGGACGCGATCACCCGTTGCCGCAGCTGCTGCATGTCCGGGCTCTGCATGGTTTCCCGGAATTCAGGCTGACCGACCAGAAAGCTCTGCAGCAACGCATGCTCGCCAAGCTGGAAGTTTGACAGCATGCGCAATTCTTCAATGGCGCGCGGCGTCAGATTCTGTGCCTCGTCGACGATCAGCAACGCGCGCTTGCCCGCTGCGGTCAGCGAAAGCAGGAACATTTCGATCGACAACAGCAGGTCGGCCTTCTTCAGTTGCTTGTTAGGCAGGCCGAAAGCGGCCGCAACCAGACGCAAGGTGTCTTCGGCATCAAGATGGGTGCTGACCAACTGCGCCGCCACGACCTTCTTGACATCGAGTTTCTGCAGCAGGCTGCGCACCAGCGTGGTCTTGCCGGCGCCGATTTCACCCGTGATGACGATGAAACCCTCGCTCTGATGCAGTCCGTACTCAAGGTAGGCGAGCGCGCGGCGATGCCCCTTGCTGCCGAAGAAGAAGGATGGGTCAGGATTGAGCTGGAAGGGCTTGCCGGAGAGGCCGTAGAAGGATTCGTACATTAAGCAGGCGAAATGTGGTGGAGCGACCTGTCCGACTGAAGCACTTCACCTGGCACGCCCCGTGCAATCAGTTGAAACGTGTAGTCAAGGTTGCAATGACTGCATTTTCGTCCACATCTCCGCTGATGACTGTGGCACGTGTCATGCGCAAACCTATCGAACCATTCGTGCGGGCGCCGATCGGGGTCGACAACGTCAGATTCAGGACATCCCTGTTGCTGCTCAACCCGGACAGGGAGTTCGATCGACCGTTCGACTGGGTGGATGTGTAGTTGAGGACCAGCGATGACGTTGATCCAACGCGATGCGACAGGGTCGCGTTCCAGCCATGCTGCCGTATCACGCTGGCGAGATCGAAGTCATCTCCCCCCGTGATGCCGCCCGAGCCAATTCCCCTGTCGCTCTCGTTCAGAAAGACACTCAACGACACGAGGCTGCGCGGACCTGTGCGCGTAACGGAAAGCTGCGATCGGGTCTGGAGGAATTCGAGATCCGTAAGGATGGGACTGAGTCCGACGACAAAACGATCGAGTCCTCGACTTACGAGGAACTCGTTCATCAATTGCTCGCGCTGAACGGGGTCCGTGACACTGGCGAAGGGCTCAGTCTGTGAAAGGTTGTCAAAAAGATCGGACACCCCTGTCGGTTCGAGAAGTTGCTGCGCGCGATTTGTCAGCGTGCGCGTATGCGTTGCACTGAAAGCCATCAGCGCCATCCTATGCGTGGCGTTCAGTGACCTCGTCGTGGCAAAGGGTCGCTTGTTGATATCCGCCTTGATGGAGGTACGAGGGGTCGGCGTCCAGACCAGACCCATGCCATAGGTATCCTGATATCCCTGAGCGGAAGGATTGCCCCTGGCGTTGAAAGCATTGCCTTTCTCGAGACCATAGCGCACGGACAGTTGCAGCGAGCTATCCGGGCGGAAGATGAGGGAGCCCGTGATGCGGTCGCGCTTGGTGTTGCCACGATCCGAATCTGTCGACGTCGAACTGACGTCTGCCCGCCAACCAATCTTGGCCGGCGCACTTTCAAGCGCTCCGGTGAACGTCTCGGTGCTGACGCTGCCCAGATTACGGGTCGATTCCGTTCGAGCCGACGAGAAACTGGAGGACCAGGTGGCGATATCGCCCAGCCTCACCTTGCCGCGGAAAGAAGGCGTAATCGAAAAGGTACGGGTGTTGTTGAGCTGGTTCGCCGCGAGTACGTTGTCGGTGGGCACTGCGTTGAAGACCGACCGGTTTCTCTGACTTGAAATGGCACGCACATCAATGAAGAAAAGATCATCGATGACTTCGAAGCGACCATTCACGTTGTAGGCGTGCGACACCCTGGACGAGAAAGTTTCGTCCACATAATGGAAGTAGCGCGGCGTATAGGCAGCCGCCAGGTTGATCCGGGGGCTCACCCGTCGAACGCTGATCCCCGGGTTCACCTCGAACACGGTGTCAGACTTCGGATCTGTCGCAGAGAAGTTGATGTTGTCGGATGCAACCATCCGGGTCGACAACGTGGGCGTCACCCTCCAGTTCTCTGCCAGAGCAACCGGCGCATCCAGGCTGCTCATGGCGACGAGGAGCGCGGCAGCAAAAAAACGCCCCCCGCGGAAGCTCTGCCGACTAATCAACAACCTTCTCGCCCGGCACTCGGTTCCGGTCAGCCTCGTAGCCATAGCCGTATCCGTAATAACCATAGTAGCCATCCGTACGCGCATAGCGCGCCTTATTGAGAACCACCATCTTGACCGGGCAGTTGCGAACTCGTGACAGCGCCTGCTTGAGCGTTGCGTGCGTGGTCCGCCCCGCCTCGACAATAACCACGATCTGACCCATCGATTGAGCAAGAACAGGTGCTTCGGTTGTCACCATCAGCGGCGGAGAATCAAAAATGATGATGCGGTCCGAATAACGATGCGCGAGTTCGACGAGAAGCGCATGCATCGCTCCGCTCGCGAGCAATTCCGTTGCGTTCTTGTGCGGCATGCCCGCCGGCAATATCGTCAGCTTTTCGACATTTGTGCGCAGAAGCACATCTGGCAGGCTGACTTCGTCATCGAGGAGAACATCCATCAAGCCTTTTGCAGGAGGCAATCCAAGCAGGTTGAGCACGGATGGACGGGCCACATCCGCATCCACGAGCAGTACCCGGTTGTCGAGTTCCATCGCAATGCTCATCGCCAGATTGATGGAATTGAAGCTCTTGCCTTCACCAGGGACAGAACTTGTCACCATGATGAGATTGCCGTTATCTACCGGCGCAGCGCCTTTGCCGTGGGCGTTTGCAAGAATTGGCCGCTTGATGACCCGGAACTCTTCTGCAACCTGGGAGCGCGGCGAAGAGGGCACCACCAGACCCATCGAATCCAGCCGATTCAGATCAAGTTCCACCCGACGCGACGTGGCGTCCGGCATCGTGTCGACAGGCCGCAGTTCGCCCGGCGTTTTACCGCCTGGGGCACGTGCAGCCGTGCTGCCTGCGCCTGACCGCTCCGGGGGCTCATGTTCCTCCGGCTTGTTGATCGCCTCTTGCAGATCGATTTCCTCAATGGAACCGATCTCTACGCCTGCTCGCTTCAGCAGCCCCATTCGTGCAACAGCTTGTTCAATGATGCTCATGATTTTTCCTCACGCACTGCGCATCACAAGCGAGACGAACGCAAGCATGGCAACGTAGGCCGCAACCAGGCCGCCAACGCCACCGAGGAACACGATGCGACGTCGCCGCTCATATCGTTTGCGTTCATCGGCCAGCAACATCGAAATCGAGCCAAGGACCGGCAAACCGGCAACGTCAGCGAGTGTTTGTCCGTCGTGAAACACGGGGCGTATCTGGGAAACGACAACTGAAGAGGCAATGCCCACGACGAGCGCCGCGACGATTACGACTGTCAGCAGAATGAGGCGGTTGGGTGCCACAGGCTCAGGGGAAACCCGCGGGGGTTCTATAAGCCGGAACTCGGCCACGCCGGTCGCGTCCATCTCTTCGGACATCGATGCAGACTCGCGCCGTGATACGAGATTGTTGTAGTTGGTCTGGTGAACCTCGTAATCCCGATTCAGTTGAGTGAATTCAGCCTCGAGTTCAGGCACCAGCCGGGACGATTGACGCAGTTTTTCGAGGCGGCTTTGGTACTCCGCTACGCGGGCACCCAGCGAAGCAACCGAGGCTTCGGCCGATGCCAATGCAACCTTGATCTGCAAATAAACGGGATTGGGTATCTGTTGCGCACCAGCCACCATCTTCTTTGCGACAGCCGGTTCTTTGCTCGACGCGGCCTCCTTCACCTCCTCGGCATACTGCTCAACGATCTTCTTCCGCTCGGCTTCGAGTGTCCGTATGCGCGAACGCATCTGAACGATATCCGGGTGACGATCGGTATACCGCTGCAAAAGCGCCTCAATGTCGTTATTCAGCGTGGCGATGCGGCTGTCTATCTCCGCTGTTGAGGGCCCGCCGCTCGACGAGGTCATGCCCGGGAAAGTGGACTCTGACGCAATCGTCGGCTCTTCGCCGAGCAATTGTCTGGACAGCGCATCTCGGGAATTCGATGCTTCACGCAGTTCCAGCTGTGCCTGATTCAGCTGCTGCTGGGCATCTCCGAGACTCCCGTAAAAATCCTTTTGCCCGCCACCGGGACGCTCAAGGTTTTTCAGCTTGAACTCCTTGAGGCGGTTCTCGGCTTCGAAGAGTTTGGCTTCATATGCCTTGATCTGCTCTTCGATGAACTTGCGAGCCTGGTCTGAATCCTGTCTTTTGCCGCCGAGCCCCGATTCGACGAACAGCGTCACTATTGCCTGAACGACCTTTTGCGCGCGGGCAGGCTTCTCGTCGCGGAAAGACACGAAGTAGAGGTTGTCGCGCCCCGATCCTGACAGAACGACCTTCTTGATCAGTTCATCGACCAGCGCTTCCTTTTCGGCTTTTGTCTTCGCCTCGAGATCAAGATCGGCCATCCGGATCAATTTCTCGATGCTGGGGCGACTGATCAGCGTTCGGCTGAGCATGTTGATCTGCTGATCGACATTCGGCTGGATGGCCAAACCGGACATCA
This sequence comes from Methyloversatilis sp. XJ19-49, assembly GCF_024580145.1. Classification (GTDB taxonomy): domain Bacteria; phylum Pseudomonadota; class Gammaproteobacteria; order Burkholderiales; family Rhodocyclaceae; genus Methyloversatilis. Next base: position 20,137 of record NZ_JANINI010000003.1, on the reverse strand, counting down.
GCGGCCGCAGTATCGATTGCGTATCGACATAAATCTTCGCCGAGGCTTGATACTGATCCGGCAGGATCAGCACGACACCCATGCCTACCGTTCCGATCAACCAAGCCGTCAGCAGACCTACCCAACGGTAGCCCCACGCCTGCCTTATGTAACCGGACAACTGGCGTAGAAGATCATCCACGTGCAAAGACCTCCCTCTTGTCGTGGCTCATGGAGCTCAGAACCAGCTCTGCGGAATGATCAGGATGTCGCCCGGCTTGACATCCACATTCGCGCTGACATCACCACGCCGTATGAGATCTTTCAGACGCACGTTGTATTGCTTGTCACCTTCGGAGGTGCGCAGGATGGTCGCTGCGTTGCCGTCGGCGAAGTCGGTGATGCCGCCCACCGCAATCATCACGTCAAGCAGGGTCATCTTCTGCTTGTAGGCCAGCGCCTGCGGCTTGGCCGCTTCGCCGATCACCCGGATCTGTTCGCTGTAAGGGCCGATGCCGCCCGCCACGATCACGCTGACGATGGGATCACGAATGTACTTGGACAGCACCTGCTCGATTTCGCGTGCCAGTGTTGTGGGATCGCGACCCGCGGCTGGCAGGTCCTCGAACAGCGTGCCGGTGATCTTGCCGTCCGGCCGGATGGTGACCGTCGACGATATCTCGGGGTTGCGCCACACGACGATATTCACGGAGTCGCCCGGGCCCAGGATGTAGTTGTAACCATCACTGTAAGCCTGCGTCGGGGCGGCCGGGTAAGGTGACGAAGTGCAGGCCACCAGCGCAAGCGGCGCCAGGAGCAACGCACATTTGCGCAGGGCGGACATCAGAAAGATCGAACGAAGCATTGCATCCTCCAGAAGGACAGCGGCGAGACAAGCCGCGAATGATAGCCAATGCGCAAGACAGCGCGCTCTATTGCGTCACGGCTCATCAGATGTTGTAGCGCAGCGCATCGACGATTGGCGTGCGCGACACCCTGTGGGCCGGCAAAAGCGCGGCCACCAAGGTGGCGATCAAACCGACCCCGAACGCGAGGAGAACCGTATGGGGCAGCACCCTGACTGTAGCGGTGTAGGCGACGTTGGAGTTCGGCGGCGGCGGCATCGGGATGCCGACCTCGCTGATCGCCAGCGCTGCGAGAGTACCCAGCACGACCCCCACCACGGCGCCGAACAGACCCAACATTGCGTTCTCCACCATGACCAGCCTGAACACATAGCCACGCGTGTTGCCCAGCGCCATCAGCGTACCGAATTCTCCCACACGCTCGAAAACGCTCATGTTCACCGTATTGAACACGCTGAGCAGCACCATGATCAGCACAATCCACTGCAGCACGCCGAACTGCGTGCGATACAGCTCGACCGTCTTGGCGTAGAAATCAGACAGTTCCACCCAGTCGCGGATGTCGAATCCCAGCGACTGCAGCCGCGGAACCAGCAGATCCTTTACCAGCGCAGTGTCGGCCGTGCGGTGCAGCAGCAACACGATCGAATTGGCACCGTCGCGCGCAAGCAACTCCCGCGCTGCTGCAATGGGAATTCTTACGGCACGGGTATCGAAATCTTTCGAAAAGCTTTGAAAAACGCCCACCACGTTCAGTTCGGTCGTGTTCAGGGCACCGTCAGCAGTATTCATGATCAGCGTGACCGTGTCGCCGGGTTCAAGAGCCAATGCCTTCGCCACGCCGTCGCCTATCAGCACGCCCGACGCATCTTCGTCCTTCAGCTGCCGGCCCGCGGTGATCCGGACGAATGTACCGAGGTGATTTTCCTTGTCCGGCTCCACGCCCTCGCCGACGATGGCCCAGTCCGCCTTGCCGTTGTTGAGAAGGCCGGCGAAGCGGATGCGCTGAAGCACGGTATCCGCTTCGGGCATCTTGGCCGCGAAGCGCGCGATCTCGTCGGCGTCTTCAATGACGTACTTTTCCGGCGAACGGGAGCCCTTCTCGTAAAAGCCCTGCTTGAACACCTGCACGTGCCCGAGCTGACTGTGGATCGTGGCCTCACCCAGTTGGGTCAGCACATCCGCCACGAAACCACCGGTCAGAATGAGACCTGATACGCCGAACACGATGGCCGCCAGCGTCATCGCGGTACGCGATTTCTGACGGAGGATGTTGCGCAGGGCAAGTTTGAACATGGCGGCTCAGCGACTCTGGCGCAAGGCGTCGACGATGTTCATGCGCGAAGCTCGCCAAGCGGGATACAGGCTGGACACGAAACTGCTGACCACCGCAACCAGCATGGCCTGCGCCACGATATCGAAGGTCAGCATGATCTTGCCGTCAAACCCCTCCTCCATGCCGGGCGGCGGCGGCAAGGGGATGCCCACCGCCGAGATCCCGACCGCCAGCAGACAACCCAGCACGACGCCCAAACCACCGCCCACAACACCCAACATCAGGCCCTCGGACACGAAAATGCGCAGGATGCGGCTGCGCGTGAGGCCCAGCGCCATGCAGGTGCCGATCTCGCTGACCCGCTCCATGACGCTCATCGACAGCGTATTCGAGATGCTCAGCACGATGATCATCAGGATGATCAGCCTCACCACATTGATCTGACTCGAGAACAAGTCGCGCGTCTTGTTGTAGAAGTCGGCGAGCTGATACCACGGCACGAGTTCGAGCTTGGCGGCGGGAAGAACCTTGCGCAATTCCTTGATCTTGCTGTCGGTGTCATCGGTGCGTTCAAGCAGCACCAGCCACTGCTGTGCGCCTGAGACCTTGACCAGCTGCTGAGCCAGCGCGATCGGCATGCGCAGCGCAGAATCGTCGTATTCCTTGCTGACCGAAGTGAACAGACCAACGATGGGCGCCTCGACCGCATTGATGCTGCCGCCGGCTGTCGTGGTCAGCAGCACGATGGTGTCGCCGACCTCGGCATCGAGATTGATCGCCAGGCCGCGCCCCATGATCATTTCGTTCGCACCGTCTGCTGAGAGGTTTCGACCGCGACTGATGCGGATCGAACTCGACAGCACGGCCTCGGCCTGCGGCGACACCCCCTGCCCGAGGAATGCAAAGGTGTTTTCGCCCTTGCTCGCCAGGCCATTGAAACTGAGTCGAGGCGCGATCACCTTCACGCCGCTGCTGGACTGCACCGCGGAACGCGCAGCATCCTCGCCTTCGATCATGAAGCCGAACGGATCCGATGTGCCGCGCTCCACATACCCCGGCCTGACGACCTGGATGTGGCCGAGCTGTGACTTGATCGTCGATTCGCGCATCCCGTCCATCAACCATTCGATGAATCCGGCCGAAAGGATCATGGCGACAACCCCGAAGCTGACCGCTCCGATCGCAATCATCGTGCGCCGCCCCTGCCGCAGCACGCTGCGCATGGCCAGTCGCAGATCAAGCAGCCAAAACTTCATGCGGATTCGAGGGGTAAGATGCTAAGGTATTGCCAGCATAACAGTTTTTTACTTTCCAGCAGCCGTGAACCTTCAGCGCGAAGTTCCGCTGGAGCGATTGCCGAATGGCAGGACGACGATGAATCACTCCGCGTTTGACTATAACGAAGCATTCAGCCGGAATCTTGGGTGGTTCACCGAGGTTGAGCAGCAGAAACTGCGCCACAGCACAGTTGCCATCGCCGGACTTGGTGGTGTCGGCGGCATTCACTTGCTGACCTTGGCGCGACTTGGCGTCGGCCGCTTCCACATCGCGGACTTCGACACCTTCGACGTCGCCAACTTCAACCGGCAGGTGGGCGCCACGATGAGCACATTGGGCCAGCGCAAGCTTGACGTGCTGGCCGCTCAGGCGCGAGACATCAACCCGGAAGTCCAGTTGAAACTTTTTCCACAAGGCGTTTCGGCCGAATCTCCCGACGACTTCCTGCGCGGTGCGGATATATATATAGATGGACTCGATTTTTTCGCCTTTTCGGCACGGCGCGCGACGTTCGCGGCATGTCATCGGCTGCGCATTCCGGCTGTCACTGCGGCGCCGCTTGGCATGGGTTCGGCGCTGCTCGTCTTTCTGCCCGACCGGATGAGTTTCGAGGAGTACTTCCGGCTCGAAGGGTGCGACGAAACAGAACAGGCGCTGCGCTTTCTCGTCGGTCTGGCACCCGCAGGCCTGCACCGCCCGTATCTGGTCGAGCCCTCGCGCATCGATCTGGCCGCGCGACGAGGCCCTTCGACCATGATCGCGTGCAATCTGTGCGCGGGTTTTGCCGCGGCCGAAGGGATCAAACTGCTGCTCGGTCGCGGCGAGGTGCGCGCTGCGCCCTGGGGCCTGCAGTACGACGCCTTCCGCAACAAGCTGGTGCGTACCTGGCGGCCGGGCGGCAACAACCACCCGCTGCAGCGGCTGATCATGGCCATCGGTCGTCGTCAGCTCGCGCGCAAACCTTCGGTCTGACCCCCCACCCCACGCGAGGCACCTCCATGCGCGTCATCGAACAGATCCTCGACCTCGCCCGATGGGCGCCCAGCGGCGACAACACCCAGCCCTGGCGCTTCGAAATCCTCGCCGACGACCATGTCCTGATCCATGGCTTCGACACGCGACACGACTGCGTGTATGACCTCGAAGGGCACGCCAGCCAGCTTGCGCACGGCGCACTGCTTGAAACACTGCGCATCGCCGCCACCCGGCACGGCCTGAGCGCCGCGTGGACTCGTCGGGCCGGAACGCCGGACACCCATCTTCTGTACGACGTTCGATTGCAACCCGACCCGACATCGAAGGAAGATCCACTCCTTGCATATCTAGATAAGCGAAGCGTGCAGCGGCGCCCCATGCCCGGTGCGCCACTGACGAGTGCCGAGCGCACCGCCCTAGAAAGCGCCGCACATCCGCTCAAGGTGCGCTGGTTCGAATCAAGATCGGAACGCTGGTCGATCGCGCGCCTGAATTTCGCCAATGCGAAAATCCGCCTGACCATCCGCGAAGCGTACGAAGTCCACAAGCGGGTGATCGAGTGGGGCGCGCGGTTCAGCGAGGACCGCATCCCCGAAGCGGCGGTCGGGGTGGATCCGATGACGGCGAAAATGATGAAGTGGGTCATGCACAGCTGGCCGCGTGTCGAGTTTTTTAACGCGTGGCTCGCCGGCACCTTCGCGCCTCGCGTCCAGCTCGACCTGATTCCCGGCATCGCATGCTCGGCGCACGCCTGCCTGATCGCGCCGGAGCCCATGGCAACAATCGAGCAGCGGGTGATCGCGGGCGCCGCGGTTCAACGCTTCTGGCTGACCTGCGAACAGCTCGGCCTGCAGCACCAGCCGGAAATGACACCCCTCATTTTCAGCCACTACACGCGCAGCGGGCTGCGCTTCACGACGTCCGACAGCGCACTGACCAGCGCTCGGACACTGAGCGAGACGCTTGAATCCATGCTCGGCAAAGCCGATCTCGATCGCGCAGCCTGGCTCTGCCGGGTGGGCCGGTCACGCAACGCGCCCGGACGCTCCCTGCGCAAATCTCTGCAGCGCCTTCAGCCCGACTCGAACTGACCGTCCTGCATCCCGGTTGAGCCGACACAACACCTATGTCGGAATTCTTTACAAATCTGGACCCGTGATTCAACGGACAGACTTCCAGCCCGGAAAACTGAAAATATAAATCCAATTTTTCAATGAGTTATTTCATGACTTTAAAACTGGCCCGGTGATTGCTTTAGTAGTTCCGTGGGTTCAGTAACCAACCAGTCGGAGTTAAAAAATGATCAAGTTCTCGAAGATTGCGATCGCCGCGGCAATCGCTACTGCATTCTCGGTTTCGGCGCAGGCAGCGCCGATCAGTGTCACCACCCCGAACGGCACGGTCAGCGGCATCACGTCGTTTGACTGGGCACCGTCGCCGGTGCTGGCCCAAGGCGGCAACGAAGCCTTTGCCCGCCTCGCCAACGGTATCAACGATGGTGTGCTCGGCACCAATCTGACCACCCTCGGCACCCCGCTCGCCGGCAACGCCTTCACGGTCTACTCGCAAGGTCGTCTGAACCTGTTCCAGGACGGAACCGGCGCAGCCACCTCGGGTCTCTGGACCGGTGCCGGCAGCACCGCAGGCAAGTACGAAGTGACGTTTGAACTGGCGTACACGGAAATCGTCGGCTCAGCATCGACCTTCCCGACCAACCAGGCATTCTTCGACTTCGCCGCCGTCCAGACGACGAACTACTTCCGCATCTTCGTGCAGGATCTGGACGCAGGCGGTGCAGTCGCTTCCAACTACGCTTCCGGCCTGGGTTTCTCGGACGGCCTCAAGGTGTTTGAAGGCGTCGTCGCTCCGGCCGCATCGCAGGTCGGTGTGTTCTCGAACTTCGCAACCGGTGCTGGCATCTTCCCGCTGGGTGATGATGGCGACGATGGCAACGGTGTTTCGCCCTTCGCGGCAAACCCGAGCGTGACCGGCAGCGGCAGCACGCCGATCATCGATCTGCTGTCGGTTGTTCCGACAACGTTCGATGAGTCGTTCTGGAATGGCGAACTGATCGAGTTCCTGATTTCGAACATCAATCAGAACCTGCCCTTCACGTCGGTCGATCCGTCGGCAACCTTCATCGGCGGCACCATCGTTCCGAACATCGGCGCAGTGAATGGCGGTACGGCATTCGTTCCGGGTACGGGTTTCGTGGCTGCTGGCCCGGACATCCTGTTCCAGACCGATCCGAACGGCCCGGTGCAAGTTCCGGAACCCGGCACGCTGGCTCTGGCTGGCCTCGCTCTGGGCGCACTCAGCCTGGCACGTCGCCGCAAGGCCTGATCGGTTAAATCCGATTGAAAAAAACGGGAGCGTGAGCTCCCGTTTTTTTTGTCCTGAAGTCGAATGCCGGATCGAACCCCGCCTTCTTCAAGGTAAGTGATTCAGACCTTGCCGTGTGCCCTGATCAGGTCGTGCAATCGCATGCCTGCATCGAAACCTGAGAAATCGGCACGAACATGCGTGGCCGCAGCCTTGAAGCCCGGCTCGCCGACCATGCGCTCAACCGCGGCCTTCAACTCATTCCTCTCTACGGTCCCCGCGCGAAGGCAGATGCCCGCTCCCGCATCCTGCACCCGCGACATGGTGAGGAACTGATCCATGTTCGAGCACAGCCCGATCACCGGCCGACCTTCCGACAGCGCCTGATAGACGGTTGCACTGCCACCGTTGCAGATGACGAAATCCGCGCGCGCGGCCGCCGCGGCACCGGGCAGATAGTCCGCCACGAAGCATGATGCACTGCTGGCGGCGATGTTCGAGCGCCCGGCCGTGGCGGTCATGCAGCGAACGCCCTGGTGCTCCAGCACTTCGAACAGGGCCGGCAGGAGGTCAACACGTCCGGTCGACCCCAGGGTCACATAAGCCAGCGGTCCATCGGGAATCTGCGACCACCACTCGGGCAAAGGCGTATCCGGTGACCAGACGATGGGGCCGATGAAGTGATGATTCGATGGGCAGTCTGCGCTGACCGGCACCAGAGAGGGCGTGTCGGCATACAGCGTTAAGTCGCCGTCGGTATAGGCGTAACGGACATCGGGAAAGGTCGACAAGCCGTGTTTGCGCCGCAGTGCATTGAGCGGTCGGGCATGCAGGCGGAACGCAATCGGCTGCGCCATCCGGAATATGAGTGTGGCGAAGGCCGGGCCGAGCAGGCGGGTGAGCGTGATGTCGGGCAGGGGAAAGCGCCGATGCACAGACCACGGGCTCCAGTGCGCATTGCACAGCGCCATGTAAGGAATGCCCGCCAACCGCGCCGACACGCTGAGCGACAGGCGAAAATCTCCCACCACGACATCCGGCTTCTCCCGCTGGAGCAATTCGACGTCCTGTTCGACGTATCGCGCCAGTTCGGCCTGGGTGTACAACGGCGCACCTTCGGCGAGACGCTCAAGGAAAAGCGCGGGCGGAATGCTGTCAAGGCCGATGCGCGACAGACCCGTGCCGCGCAGGCACAGGTCGAAAGCCCCGGCCGCCGCAATACTGACATCGCATTCGGGCGCGAGCGCCTGAGCGAGAACGACCGGGCGGGCGACGTGCGCCAACGACACCGCTTCCGCCACGAACAGCACGCGGCGGCGCGCAGTCATCATGCGCCTCCGGCGCGACCGAACAGACCGAAGCGGGTCAGCTCGGAAACTGTCTGTTGGTAACGGTCTTCGGACGCCTGCGTGCGCGCCCAGGCCTCGAATTCGGCCATGCCGGCGTCGAGTGTGCAGGCCGGCTCGTAGCCGAGCTGCGCGCGCGAGGTACTCAGATCTGCAACGCAGCCGAAGATATCGCCCACGCGGAACTCGCCCTTGTCCTCCATCGACACCGGCTTTCCGGCGGCGCGGGCGAGCGCATTCGCGATGTCTGCGATGGTGCTGGACACCCCCGCACCCACATTGAAGACGGCGCCGGGCGCTACGTCCTGCGTGAGCGACAGCAGGTTGGCGGCCACCACATCCGATACATGCACGAAGTCGCGCACCGGCAGGCCACCTTCGTAGACCGAGATCGGCTGGCCGGCGCAGATGCGCGAGTAAAAGATCGACGCCACGCCGGTGTAAGGATTACGCAAGGACTGGCGTGAGCCGAACACATTGAAGTAACGCAGGATGGTGGCCGGGAGACCGAAGGTCGACGCGGCATACCGCACATAATCTTCCTGCTGCTTCTTGGTGATCGCGTAGACCGAAAACGGCTCTGCCAGCTTGTTTTCGGGCGTCGGTATCACTTCGAGGTCAGCCCCGCACACCGGACAGGGCATGGCGAACCTGCCCGCCTGCAGACGCTCCCTGGCGCGGGCGCCCGGAAACTGCACGCCATGTTCGGCGCACCGGTAGGCGCCCTCGCCGTAGATGGCCCGCGATGACGACAGCAGGAAGCGCTTGAGCTTGTGTCCGCCCTTGACGATGCCCTCGACCAGGGTCGTCGTGCCGAGGCAATTCACGCGCACATAGTGGGCCATGTCATACATGCTTTGCCCGACGCCGGTCAGCGAAGCGAAGTGGAAAACGGCATCCACGCCTTCCAGTGCGCGTGCGACATCGGCTGCATCGCACACGTCTCCGACCATCAACTCGACTTCAGGCGCAAGGTAGACCGGTCGTTGTCGCCCCTCTCCATGTATCTGCGGATCGAGGATGTCGAGCGCACGCACGCTGTGACCGCATGCTAGAAGCGCATCGGCGGTATGCGAGCCAATGAAACCAGCACCACCCGTAATCAGTACTCGCATTGACGACCCCGCTCCTGGCTCAGAATGAGTAGCGCATTTCGCCGTAGTAGCGATCGGATTCGCCGTACCGACCGAAGAAGCCGTTCGAGTTGCCGCCGAAAAGATCCGCGCCGAACATGGCACGCAGATTCGACTGCACGCGCCAGATGACCTTCGGCCGGAACATGTAGTCGTTGCGCACCAATGATTGCACCCACAGCACCTCGCCTTCCACGCGTTCGCCGAACTTGTGGTGATAAAGCAGCGACATGCCGTTCTCGCGCTTGGACGCGAGCAGTTCCGGTGGGCGATCGTTGTGATACCGCTCGAAGTACTGGACGTTGAAACGTGCTTCGTTCTCGAGCGGGAAGTCGAGGCCGACCGCGTAGTCGACCATGTTCTGCTTGACGAGCCCGTCCGCGCCGGGCAACGACGTCGGCACGCGCCTGTCCAGTGTCAGCACCCCTTCGGCGCGCAGCAATACGCGGCCGAAGTCCTTGCTCAGCGTCGAGCCGTACTGGTGTATCCAGTCATGTTCCGGCGTATACACCGCGGTCGGACCGACGATCTGGCGGGCGAAGGTCGGATTGACGTCGAGGCTGCGGTAATAGAAGGCCGACAGGTCCCAGCCCTTGACCAGCGTGCTCACGCGCAAACCGTAGTTCGAATTGCTCAACTTGCGATCCGGACGCACCTGATCGTTGTATACGGCTGTCAGCCCGGAAATTTCGGGCTGGACAGGGTAGTAGTCGCCGCCGAAACGCCCGATGTTGTCGACGCTGACATAGGGTATCCACACGACTTCGGCGTGCACGTTGCCCATGAAATACTCGGCGCGCGCGGCCCATTGCGGAATGCGCAGCTGGTCGAATTCGGGGTTGAAGAATTCGCGGGTGTCCTTGGCCGATACGACGTCAGCAAAGAAAAGGCCGACCATCTCGCCCCACACGATGTGCTGGCGTCCCAGTCGAAGTTCCATGTTGCCGAGCGGCACGTCGACGAACACTTCGCGCCACTGGAACTCGCTGCGCTTGTCGTCGCGTACATTCGCCCGGTAGAAGTCATCTTCCCAACCGTAGGCAAAGTCGTAATCGACGCGCCCGAAAGCCTTCCACTTGATGCCCTGTCCGAAGCTGCCGCTACGCCCCAGTTCATTGCGCCAGCGTGCCTTCGACCAGTGGCTTTCGCCGGCAACCGTACGGGCCAGCTCAAACTGCGTGAAACCCTTCCAGCCGGAGGTCGCGGGCGCTGACGCTTCGCCCAGATCAGGCAATGCATTGCCTGCTTCCGACTTCGCCGGCGTGTCTGAAGCCGGCGCGTCGAGGAACAGGTCATCCAGGGGGTCTGCGGCGTGCACCGGCGGAAATGCAGCAAGCAGCGCGACCGCCAGCAATGGAAGGACCACGTTCCGCTTCATTGGGGGCATGACTCGAGACATCATCACGCCGCCTTGTCGGCAGCCGGCTTGGGCGGCTTGACATACGACCACTCACCCGGCGATTTCTGTACGCCCAGAGCGGTCAATTCGCCATCCTCGATGCGGACCAGACGGTCGGCCATCGACATGACGCGCTTGTCGTGTGTGGAAAAAATGAAGGTTGTCTTCAAGGTACGGTTGATCTCACGCATCAATTCAAGAATGGCGTCACCCGTCTTGCGATCAAGGTTCGCGGTGGGTTCGTCTGCCAGCACGATGGTGGGCTGCACGGCCAGCGCACGGGCGATCGCCACGCGCTGGCGCTGGCCGCCCGACAATTCATTCGGCCGATTATTCATCTTTTTGCCCAGTCCGACCACGTCCAGGAAATAGCGGACACGGCGGTCACGTTCTTCCTTGCCGACTTCCGGCAACTGAAGCAGCGGATACTCGACGTTCTCATAGGCAGTGAGAACCGGCAGCAGATTGAAGGTCTGGAATATGAAACCGATGGTGCGCGCGCGCAGACCCGCCAACTGATCGGGCGTCTGACCGGACACGTCCTGACCGTTGATCAGTATCTGCCCGCTGGTCGGCGTATCGATGCAGCCGATCAGATTGAGCAGGGTCGACTTGCCGCTGCCGGACGGGCCGGCGATGGCGATGAACACGCCGTCCTCAATATCGAGCGTGATATTCTTCAACGCGGTTACCAGCTGGCCGCCCAGCATATAACTGCGGCTCACGTTCCGGATCTGGACGACGTTATTCATCAATACGCCCGGCTAGAGTTGAGGGCGGAACGCCCGCCACTGGAGACATCACGAATGGCTTTGCTTTCCTGCATCCGTCCGGCTGCACGGCCGACACGCTTCCTGCTTTCTGCAGCAATCCCGAATCGCCTGGGATCGCTTGCGCGAGGCATACTCGCTTCGGTCGCACTCGGTTCGGCATTTCTTGTTGCCCAGCCTGCCTTTGCTCAGGATGCCGCGAGTATAGTTGAAAAGGCGGACTCGATCCGCTTCCCGCGCGAGGCCTTCCAGGTCGAAGTCAGCATTACGTCAAACAGCGCGAGCGGCGAAGAATTCCGCAAGTTCAGGATCCTGTCCAAGGGCAGCAGCAACACGATCATCCAGACCATCGAACCGGCTTCTGAGCGCGGGCAGATACTGCTGATGAAGGAACGTGACCTGTGGGCATTCCTTCCGACCGTGTCGCAGCCTGTTCGCCTGTCCCTCGCCCAGCGGCTGACAGGTCAGGTGGCCAACGGTGACTTGGCGCGTGCCAATTTTTCGGGTGACTACACGCCCAGAATGATCGGTGTCGAGAAGATCGACGGCGTCGATCACCATGCACTTGAACTCACGGCCGTGGATCGCTCGGTGACCTATGCACGTGTGCTTTATTGGGTCCGCGCGAGCAATGGCGCACCACACAAGGCCGAGTTTTATTCGCTCTCCGGAAAGCTTCTGAAGACCTGCGTGTACGACGAATACAAGACCTTGGGCGGAAAATTGCGTCCGACTCGCCTGACTATGCAGGATGCCCTCAGGGCAGGTGACCAATCTGTGCTTGAATACAGTGCATTGCAGTTGCGCGAACTCCCGGACAAGATATTCACGAAGGAATATCTGAAAAAGGTGGAGTAGCCGCATCCTGCCGTCACGTCGCGGAACGCATCCAGCGTCGTCTTTCGTGGTCAGATCATCATGTTTCTGCTCGAAGTCGGAAACCTAAAAGATAATTTCGCCAAGTATTTCTCGGTGGAAGCGGCCGTCAGCGACGAACTCAAGCATGAGGTGTTTCGCGTCCGCCACGCGGTGTATTGCGAAGAACTCGGCTACGAAAACACCAATCCCGACCAGGAAGAATCGGACGGCTACGATGCGCGATCACTGCACATCGCGCTGCGTGCGCAGGCACACGGCCGCATCGTGGGCTGTGTCCGGCTGGTCCAGTGCGACCCGGATGCGCCGGAAAAATTGCTGCCGTTCGAAAAACTCTGCACCGATGCCATAGACCGGTCGATCATCGATCCGGCACAGGTGGATCGACGCGCCATGGTCGAAATCTCGCGCCTTGCGGTGTTGTCCGACTACCGCAAGCGCAAGGGCGACAGTGGCAGCCCGATGGCGATTTCAGAAGAGGACATGGGCACGCGCGATCAGCCGCGTTTCCCGTACATACCGGTTGGCCTTTATCTGGGTCTGCTCGTGGCGGCGGAACTGCACGGCATCGAACACCTGTTCACGCTCACCGAAGCACGGCTGGCGCGACACCTGTCGGCGCTCGGTTTCCGCATCCACCTGATCGGCCAGGCGATCGAGCACCGCGGCAAACGTGTGCCTTCCGTCATCTATCGCACCGAGTTGATGGCGCACCTGCCGGCCTTCATGCAACCGCTGTACGACCAGATGAAGCAGGACATGTCGCGTCAGTACGCGTGCGAGCCGGCCTGATTCAGGTCCGCTCCGCCGGCGACGAGCCGGCTACTGCCTGATCGCCTCCAGTTCGAACGTCAGCGCCACTTCATCGCCCACCAGCCCCTTTTCCACGCCGTAGGTCATGCCCCAGTCGCTGCGCCGTATCGTCGTGCGCGCCGAAATGCCCAGCGTGTGTTTCTTGTGGCCGAACGGATAACTGGCCGCCTTGTTCAGCGTCACGTCCAGCGTGACCGGCCGGGTCTGGCCGAGCAGCGTGAGCTTCCCGGCCAGCTTGCCGGCGGTCGGGCTGGTCGTCTCATAACCTGTGGCTTCGAACACGATGTCCGGGTGCTGCTTCGCATCCAGAAAATCGTTCTCGCGAATGTGGTTGTCGCGCGCCTTGTGGTTGCTGAACACACTGTCGGCCGACACCACGACGCGGCCCGAACTCAGCTTGCGGGTCTGTTCGTCATAGACGAAGCTGCCCTTGCCCTTCAGGAACAGGCCGAGAATGTCGGCGTAGCCGATGTGGGCCACGCCGAACCCGATCGAAAAGTGATCGGGATCGATTTCATAGGTGCGCGGTTCGGCCTGTGCCGTGGTGCCGAATGTGCCGCATGCCAGCGCGACAAGCAGCGGGCGATACAGGTGATGCAGCAGCGGATGCGTCGTTTTCATGGAAAGCCCTCCCGGTTGGAGTCGGAAATCCGACGATGTCATGCGTGTGTCCGCCGGCGATACAGCCAGCGGATGTCGATGAAAAAAGAGACTGCGAGCACCACCGCCGCGCTGCCGAGCAGCGCGGCGGTGGTGCTCCCATCGACGGCCGGCAGCAGGCACACCAGCAGACAGGCCACCTGCACCACGCACACCGTCTTGCGGCGCAGGCTGTCCGGCAGCGGGCGATCGAGCCAGCGCCAGACCGGCATCGCGGCGACGAAGGCGTAGCGCATCGCGCCGATCGCCAGCACCCAGGGCCCGACCTTGCCGAGCAGTACCGGTGCCAGGGACAGCACTGCGATCAGAAAAGCGTCGAGTTCCATGTCGAAGCGCGCGCCGAACTCGCTGGCCGAATCGAAACGGCGGGCGACCCAGCCATCGACCCCGTCGAGCAGCAGCGCCGCGAGCGTCAGCATGGCGAATGGCGTCGCCTGCGCCGCCAGCGCAGCAGGGCTCGCCAGCGTGCCGGCCAGCAAGGCCACCAGCAGCGCGCGGAACAGCGTCACCCGGTTCGCTGCGCCCAGCGGCCGGCGTCTGTCCGGCCCGTGGCGCAGCAGCAGTGCCGCCATCACCACGTACACACCAAGTGCAGCACCACCGACCCGCAGCGGTAGATCAAGCGCATGCGTGAGGACGGCTGCAAGGAGGGCGAGCAACGCCCCCCCCGTCAGCAGATCCACCCACATCGACGGCACCGCGTCCAACGGTCGCGCATTACCCAGTCCTGCTGCCAAGCCGATCTCCCTTAACGCTGTCCGGAGGACTGCATGTCGTTCGTCGTGCAACCTTCCGGTGTGGCGGCACGTCCATCGGCCTGCATACTTCCACTCGCGTTTCGATACCCTGAAGCACCTAATCGTTCGCTCACGATGAAAAACCGTGCCAACTGACATGTCCATCGACCACACGTCTGCATTCTGGACCGTCGCACCCGGCACCGGCGAATTGCGCACCGAAGTGCTGCCAGTGCTGCGCGCCGGTGAAGTACGCGTGCGCGCGCTGTACAGCGGCATCAGCCGCGGCACCGAAAGCCTCGTATTCCGCGGCGAAGTGCCGGCAAGCGAGTACCAGCGCATGCGCGCGCCGTTCCAGCAGGGCGATTTCCCGGGGCCGGTGAAGTACGGCTACATCAGCGTCGGCATTGTCGAGGACGGCAGGGGCGAACAGGCTGCGGCGCTGTGCGGCCGCACCGTGTTCTGCCTGCACCCGCATCAGCAGCGTTATGTGGTGCACGCCGACGCGGTCGTACCGCTGCCCGACGGCCTGCCGGCTGCGCGCGCGGTACTCGCCGCCAATATGGAAACCGCCATCAACGCGGTGTGGGACGCCGCGCCGTCAGTCGGCGATCGCATCGCGGTGATCGGCGCCGGCGTTGTCGGCACGCTGGTGGCCTGGCTGTGTGCGCGCATCCCGGGCACGCTGGTCGAACTGATAGATATCGACCCGGGTCGCGCCGCGCCGGCCGCGGCGCTCGGCCTCGCCTTGCGCGCACCGGACACGGCCGAGTGCAGCCGGGAGTGCGATCTGGTCATTCACGCCAGCGGCAGCGCCGCCGGTCTGCGCAGCGCGCTGGCGATCGCCGGCTTCGAAGCCACCGTGATCGAAATGAGCTGGTTCGGTCAGCAGGCGGTCGCGTTGCCACTGGGCGAAGCCTTCCACGCAAAGCGCCTCACGCTGCGTTCCAGCCAGGTCGGTCACCTGCCACCCGCGCGGCTGCCGCGCTGGTCTTATCGGCGGCGCATGGAACTCGCGCTGTCGCTGCTCGTCGACCACAGTCTGGATATCCTGATCAGCGGCGAAAGCGATTTCGCCGATCTGCCCGACCTGATGCCCGCGCTGGCCGCGGATGGCGCGGGTGTGCTGTGCCACCGCATCCGCTACCCGGCCGCCTGAGTACTCATTCCTGTTTCCTTTACCAAGGACCTCCCATGTACAGCCTCACCGTCCGCGACCACATCATGATTGCGCACAGCTTCCAGGGCGAAATCTTCGGCCCGGCGCAGCGCATGCACGGCGCCACCTACCTGATCGACGTGTGTTTCCAGCGCGCCGAACTCGACGCCGACGGACTGGTGATCGACATCGGTCTCGCCAGCACCGTGCTGCACGAGGTGCTGGCCGACCTGAACTTCCGCAATCTGGACGAAGAACCGGCGTTCAGCGGCAAGAACACCACCACCGAATTCATGGCGCGCGTGGTGTTCGACCGCATCGCCGCCGCCACGCGCGACGGCCGGCTGGGCGACAGCGGTCGCGGGCTGGACCGGCTGAAGGTGACGCTGCACGAATCGCATATTGCCTGGGCCGGCTACGAAGCGGATCTGTGACGCTGCATTTCATCGTCGCGGGCGACCCGGCGCAGCACACCGGCGGCTACCGCTACGACGCACGCATCGTGGGCGCGCTGCGTGCACGCGGCTGGACAGTCGAGGTGACCGGCCTGCCCGGCCGCTTCCCGGACGCCGACGACACGGCGCGCCGTGGATTGCAGCGCACGCTGGCCGCACTGCCCGACGGCAGCGCCGTGGTGATCGACGGTCTGGCACTGGGCGGCCTGCCCGACGTCGCGGCAGCGCACGCCGGGCGGCTGCGCCTGATCGCGCTGATCCATCATCCTCTTGCCGACGAGACCGGTCTTGACGCTGACCGGCGCAGCGCCCTGCTGCACAGCGAATGCGCGGCGCTTTCGCACATGACCGGCATCGTCACCAGCAGCCCATTCACCGCGCGCCGGCTGGCCCACTACGGCGTCGGCGGCAGGCCGCTCGCCGTCGTCGAGCCGGGCGTCGATGCCGCGCCACTGGCCGCTGCCGACCAGCAACCGCCGCGCCTGCTGTGCGTCGCCACGATCACGCCACGCAAGGGCCACGATGTACTGGTGGCCGCGCTGGCATCGGTCGCCGACCTCGACTGGACCTGCGATTGCATCGGCTCGACCCGGCGTACGCCGAGCCACGCAGCGCAGGTCGCCGCGCAGATTTCCGCCACCGGCCTCGACGCGCGCATCCGCCTGCACGGCGAATGCAGCGACGCCGCACTAGCTGCTGCCTGGCGGGCGGCCGACCTGTTCGTGCTGCCGTCGCACTACGAAGGCTATGGCATGGTAATCACCGAAGCGCTCGCGCATGGTCTGCCGGTGCTCACGACGACCGGCGGCGCGCTGTCCGACACGTTGCCGCCGGGTAGCGGCGTCGCCGTACCGCCGGGTGACGCGCCGGCTCTGGCGGCTGCGCTGCGCCACCTGATCGGCGACGCGTCGGCCCGCCACGCGCTGCGCGCAGGCGCGCGCGCCCGGCGCGCCGACCTGCCTGACTGGACCGCCGCCGGCGACGTCTTCGCCGCCGCACTGCGGAACCTGCTTGCGGTGGAGGACCACGCAGCATGAGCGCCCCGCCCCGGCGCCTCGACGCACCGCACCCGGACACGGTCTTCGACGCTGGCTGGCTCGCCCTGCGCCGCCCGGCCGACACGGCCGCCCGCGCCGACCCGCTGAACCGGCTGGCGCACGACTGGCTGTGCAGCCGGGTCGGCCGGCCGCTGCGACTGATCGATCTGGGCAGCGGCAGCGGCGCCAATCCGCACTACCTCGCGCCCCGGCTGCCCGGGCCGCAGCACTGGCAACTGGTCGATCACGACCCGGCGCTGCTCGAGCTGGCGCAAGGCAGTTGCGGCGCGCTGTGCGACGGCGACGGCCGACCGGTCGGGGTCGACACCCTGCTGCGTGCGCTGCACATGCTGGCCGAAGACGACTTCGCCGGCAGCGATCTGGTCAGCGCTTCGGCGCTGATCGATCTGGTCGACGAGGGCTGGCTGATCCGCTTCGCCGACGCCTGCGCCGATGCGGGCTGCGCGGTACTGATCACGCTCAGTGTCGATGGTCACTGGGCGATCGACGATGGCGAGGTCGTCGATCCCGATGACGCCTTCGTGCGCACGGCATTCAACGCACACCAGCAAAGACACAAGGGCGCCGGCGATGGTGCGGGCAGGACGTCAGGCCCGGCACTCGGCGCGCGCGCCGCGCCTCGGCTGGCCACGCTGCTCGAGGCGCAGGGGTATCGCGTCACGCTGGCCGACAGTCCCTGGTTGCTGCATACCGACGACCCCGGGCAGCGCGCGCTCGCGGCCGCCCTGCTCGACGGCTGGCGCGCCGCAGCCGCTGAACAATGCCCGCATGCCGCCGCGCGCATCGAAGCCTGGCACGCCCGCCGACAACTGGCGCTGGCGCGCGATTCGACCCGGATCGAAGTCGGCCATTTCGATCTGTACGCCGAGCCAGGCGTCCGCCCATGACCCGGGGGCGCGTCCTCTGGCGCTATGCGATCGGTGCCGCACTGCTGATCGGGCTCGCCGTCACGCTGGACAGCGCAGCGATCGGCGCGGCCATCGGCGGCGCATCGCCCGGCTGGCTGATCGCCGCCATCCTTCTGAGCGTGCCGCAGGTGGCGCTTTCGGCCTGGCGCTGGCGCTACACTGCCACGCGCCTGGGCGCGCCACTGGACTGGCGGCAGGCGTACGCCGAGTACTACCTGGCCACCTTTCTGAACCAGGTGTTGCCGGGTGGCGTGGCTGGTGATGCCGCGCGTGCCTGGCGACATGCGCGGGATCTGGATGCCGGTCATGCAGCCTGGCAGGCGGTGGTGATCGAGCGCGCATCCGGCCAGTTCGTGCTGCTGCTGTGCGCGCTGGCGGCACTGGCCGCATCGCTGCCGCTGCAGTCCGCGCTGGCGCGCGCGATCGATGGTCGCACCGGCGGCTGGACCTTCGGCGTGCTGCTTGCCGTGGCCGTCGCTGTGGCTGCGGCTGCGGTTCTTCTGCGCCGCCGCCGTGGCCCGCTGTCCGGGCGCATCGCTGCCGTGCTCGGGCGCGGCCTGCTGGCGCGCGACGTGTGGCCGGTGCAGCTCGTGGCGTCGGCGGGCGTCGTGCTGAGCTACATCACCGTATACATATGCTGTGCGCGCATGATCGGCGTGACGCTGCCGACTGCCGAACTGTGGCCGCTGGTGCCCTGGGTGCTGTTCGCGATGGCGATCCCGCTGTCGGTCGCCGGCTGGGGCGTGCGCGAAGGCGCAGCCGCGCTGATCTGGGCGGCTGCGGGGCTGGACCCGGCGCAGGGCGTGGCGATTTCCGTGACGTACGGTCTGGTGGTGCTGCTGTCCAGCCTGCCCGGCGCGCTCGTTCTGCTGCGTCAGCGCGCCCGCGTCGCGTCCAGTTCAAGATCGAACAGCGTGTCGCTGCCGCAGGCATAGCTGCGACAGCGCGGCCGCAGCGCCGCGTCGAGCGTGCCGATCGGCGGCAAGGTCAGACCCGGTCGGCCGGAGCCGATCAGCAGGGGCGCGACCATGACGTGCAGCCGGTCGAGTGCGCCGGCCTGCAGGAAGCGCGACACGGTCACCCCGCCCCCTTCGATCAACACCCGCTTCAGGCCGCGCGACGCGAGCAGCGCGAGCACTGACTGCGGCGCGAATCCTTCTGCATCCGTGATGAGCTCGACGCGTTCGACGTGCCCGGAGGCGGACACGTCGGCGCACTGACCGGCTGCGACCACATGCAGCGTCGGCGCATCCGCCTGGTCGAAAAGCGGTCCGCTGCGCTGCGCGCGCCCCCGCGGATCGAGCACCACGCGCACCGGATGCGGCCCGGCCACATGGCGCACGGTCAGTTGCGGCTGATCGGCATCCGCCGTGCCGACGCCCACCACGACCGCATCGACCACGGCACGCACCCTGTGCAGGTGACGACGCGCCTCGTCGCCATTTATATAGTGCGAATGACCGCTTTCGGTGGCGATGCGCCCGTCCAGGCTCTGGCCGATCTGCGCGATGGCGAGCGGCGCGCAACGCGCCACCAGCGGCATAAAGATGTCGAACAGCGCCGCCGCAGCGGGGCCGGCCGGCGGGGTACTTGTCCACGCGCCGCCGGGTGCCACGTCGAGCGTGACGTGCTCATGACGGAAACTTGTCAGCCCGATTGCGGACCAATCGACGCAACGGGCCTGAAGGACCAGGGCCCAAGCTTCATCTTCGGCGACTTCGGTCAGCGACATCCGCAATGCATTCCTTCATGGGGTGACTGCCTCGACACGACAACGGACGTCTTCAGACAACATCAATATCAAATCGGAAAAACGACATGCGCCAAGCCGAACGAGCCCTGTTTGACCTGCGACGCGGCGTCCCGGTGCTGCTGGCCGACGTCGGCAGCGACACTCTGATCCTGCCGGTCGAAGGACTGACCGACGATGCGCTGGCCGATGCGCAACTGCTGACCGGCAGCGTGCCGCAACTGGTGCTGTCGCGCCATCGCCTGGCATCACTCGGCCACCTTATCAGCGATGAGGCGCAGGCGCTGACGTCGACCGGCGTGACCGACAGCGCGCTGCTGCGCCGGCTGGCCAGTGCGCGCGACGCCCGGCTGCCGGACGGCCTGCGGCGCGCGCCC
>NZ_JANINI010000029.1 GCF_024580145.1 Methyloversatilis sp. XJ19-49 | reverse complement strand
GACAACGCCAACAACGACCTCACCGCCTGGCACGGCAACAGCACGCTCAACGTCGGCACGGGTATCGCCCTCACCGGCTCGCAGTCCGGCGGCATCTTCATGGGCACCGGCGGCACCTTCTCCGGTACCGCCGTCGCCGGTACACCGGCCAGGACGATGGCCTTCACCAGCAACGCCGGCTGGACCAACGCCGGCACCTTGCGCCTCGAAGGCGGCGCGATCACTTCATCAACCAGTTTCACCAGTTCCGGTGTCATCCGCGGTTTCGGCAGCCTGAATCTGGGTGCGAACACGCTCACGAACAACGGCGTGCTGCGCCCGGACGGTTTGCTGACGCTGACCGGAAATCTGGTGCAGGGTGCCGCCAGCACACTGGAGGTCGGCATCGCCGGCAGCGAACGCGGCACGCAATACGACGCACTGGACGTCACCGGCACGGTCACCTTCGGCGGCACGCTGCGCGCGACGCACGAAGGCGGCTACACACCGGGCGCGAACACCGGCTTCCGGCTGGTGCGCTACAACGCGCGCATCGCCGGTCGCGAATTCGCAGCGCTCGATGTGCCGGCGGGCTTCGGCTACGGCAGCTACTACGGCGCGGCCAATTACGTTCTGGGCAATGGCAGCGCGCTGACCGGCATCAACGAATGGGTGAGCAATGTCGACGGCAACTGGTCGGTCGGCAGCAACTGGTCACTCGGCGCCGCACCGAATTCCGCGACACAGACGGTGCTGATCGATCGCGTGGGCTTCACGCCGACCGTCACCATCAGCACGGGCACGTGGACCATCGGCTCGTTGTCGTCCGAAGAATCACTGACGATCAGCAGCGGCAGTCTGACCGTGAATGGCGCGACGCGCATCGGCCGCACGCTGACGATCAATGGTGGCCGCTTCGAAGCACTGGGCACGCTGGACCTGAACGGCGTGTCGGTCAGCGCTGCCGCCAGCCAGTTCATCGCCAACGGTGGCGGCACGATTGCCGATTTCGATCAGGGCAACGGCACGTCGACCTTCAATGCGGGTGGTCTGGCCTTTGCGGTGCTGACGCCCCGCGGTGGCACCGTGAATTTCAACGCGGCCGTCACGCTACCATCGTCGACCCTGCGCGTCGCGAGCTACACCGCCAACATCAATGCCGACCTCGGCCTTGCAACGCTGGACATCGATTCGGGTACCGCCAACCTGAACGTGGCCAGCAGTGCAGCAAGCATCGACCTTTCGGGCGGCACGCTGAACGTCGCCGGCAATACCGCCATGTCGGGCAACCTGACGTGGAGCAGCGGAACGATTACCGGCGGCGGCGTGCTATCGCTTGAGGGCGTGCTCGATCAGTCCAGCAATACGACGGTCTATCTGCGCCAGACCACGCTGGTGCATTCGAACAGCAGCGGCAACAGCCGCATCGCCAACACGTCGGGCAGCGGATTCAATATCGAGAACGGCGCGCTGCTGCGCAATACCGGCTCGCTGACGCTGTCGGTCGAGGCACCGAACGGCATCCTCTACATCGATCAGGACACCGGTCCGCTGGGCGGCCGCTTCGAGAACATCGGCACGCTGACCAAGGTGGGTGCCGGGCGTGCCGACATCGGCAACTTCGGCGCGATGACCTTCATGCAGGGCGGCACGCTCAATGTCGAAGCGGGCAGCCTGACGCTGGGCAACACCGTCAGCCTGAACGGCACGCAGAACATCTCGGCGGGTGCCTTCCTGCAGGTGCTTGGCGGCACGACCACGGTTGCGGCGGGTGGCGTGTTCAACGGCGCTGGCACGTTTGCTCACAACGGCGGCACGCTGATCCTGGGCGATGGCGTGCGCATCGCGTCGATCTTCAACCTGAGCGGCAACAGCACGTTGAACATCGCCAGTGGCACGAGCGCCGACATCGACGGCCGCTTCAACTGGACCGGCGGCACGATCAACGGCGGCGGCGTGCTCGACGCGAACGGCGTATTCGACCAGAGCGGCAACACGACGGTGCGGCTGGATGCCACGACGCTGCAGCATCACGACACCAGCGGCGACAGCCGCATCGCCAACACGTCGAGCAGCGGTTTCAACATCGAGAATGGCGGACTGTTCCGCAATACCGGCACACTCGCACTGGTCGTCGATGCGCCGACCGGCAACCTCTACATCGACCATGACTCGGGTGCGGCCAGCCGCTTCGAAAACACCGGCGCACTGACCAAGAGCGGCGCCGGCAACGTCGATTTCGGCAGCTTCGGCAGTGTGAGCTTCGACCAGCTCGGTCACTTCGTGGTGAGCGAGGGCACCGCCTCGCTGAACAATGCGGTGTTGCTGGCCGGCACGCAGCAGATCTCGGAAGGCGCCACGCTGCAGGTCGTCGGCGGCACGACGACGCTGGTGGCGGACGGCCGCATCGACGGCATGGGCCAGTTCCGACTGAACAGCGGCACCCTCGCGCTGGGCGACAACACCTCGATCAACGCCCGTTTCGCGCAATCGGCCGGCACCCTGCTGATCGCGCCGGGCATCGATGCACTGATCAGCAACCGCTACGACTGGAGCGCCGGCACCGTCAGCGGCGGCAACACGCTGGCGAACAACGTGCTCGTGCCGGGCGGCACGCTTACCGTGTCGGGCGAGCTGCAACTGGTCGGCACCAGCAACGTAACGCTGGACAACGCGACGCTGGTGCACACCCACACGGGCAGCGGCAGCCGGATCGGCACGAACAACGGCCGCAGCATGCTGATCAATAACGGCGCCGTATTCAGGAACGCCGCAGGTTCGCTTCTGACGCTCGACACGCCAGACAGCGGCAACACGCTGTACATCTACCAGAGCGGCGGCACCGGCAGCCGGTTCGAAAACTTCGGTTCGCTGGTGAAATCGGGGGTCGGCACGCTCGATCTCGGCTACAACGGCACCCTCACCGTCCAGCAGTCCGGCACCCTGCTGATCGACGAGGGCACGCTGTCGAACAACGCGGTCAGCACTTTTGCCGGCACCCAGCAGATCGCCGCCGATGCGCTGCTGTTGCTGAACAGCAGCACCAGCACGCTGGCCGCCGGATCGAGTTTCAGCGGCGACGGACGCGTGCAGCAAGGTGGCGGCACCACGACGCTGGGCGATGGCGCTTCGATCACCACCGATGTGCTGCTGAGCGGCGGCACCCTGAATATTGCGACGGGCGCTTCGGTCATCGTCGATGGCGACCTGCAATGGACCGGCGGCACGCTCGGTGGCGCAGGTACGCTGACCCTCAACGGCGTGCTGACCCAGGTCAGCGCCAACACCGTCACGCTGAACGCCACGCAGCTGATCCACACGAATGCATCCGGCAACAGCCGCATCGGCAACAACAACGGTCGCAGCATCCTGCTGAACAATGGTGCGCTGCTGCAGAACGCCGCCGGTGCGCTGCTGACGCTGGAAACCGGAAACAACAACAACACGCTGTACATCTACCAGAGCACCGGTACCGGCAGCCGCTTCGACAATCTCGGCACCTTGACGAAGACCGGCGCGGGCACGCTCGACCTCGGTTACAACGGCGGTCTGCAGTTCGACCAGCGCGGCGTGTTGAATGTCCAGCAGGGCTTGCTGAGCCTCAATGGCGTGGCAGTGCTGAGCGGCGCACAGCAGCTCGCGGCGGGCGGCACGCTCGACATCCGGGGTGCCACGACAACGCTGGCCGCGACGGGCAGCATGACCGGCGCCGGCAACCTCTCGCTGAGCGGCGGCACGCTGAGTCTGGTCGACGGCGCAACCATCGCATCGACATTGATGCACAGCGGCGGCACGCTGCTGGGTACCGGCGCCAATACGATCAGCGGCCGCTATGACTGGACTGCCGGCACGATCGCCGGTGACGGTACGTTGACGGTCAGCGGGCCGCTGCAGATCACCGGTGCCAACACGCAGTTCCTGGACGCTCGCACGCTCGTCCACACCAACGCGAGCGGCAGCAGCCGGATCTTCAAGACCAGTGGCGCAGTGAGCCTTAACAATGGCGGCGTGCTGCGCAACGCAAGCGGCGCACGCCTGCTGTTCGACAGCGGCAACGGCAACTTCAATCTGAATTCGAGCGGCGGCGGCTCGCTGGTGAATGAAGGCACGATCACCAAGGTGGGCAGTGGTTCGACCGCGATCACGTCGAACATCGGTTTCAACCAATCAGGTCTGCTGACGATCGGCCAGGGATCGCTGAGCGTGGCCAGCGCCTTCACCAACGCCGGCACGATCGAACTGCTCACATCAACGACCTTCGGCAACTCCAGCGCGGCAACGACCAATACCGGCACAGTCAGTGGCTTCGGCACGCTGGTATTGGGCACACAGACGTTCACCAACCGCGGCGTCGTGCGCCCGGGCGGCGCAGGCTCCATCGGTACGCTCAGCATCACCGGCCGTTACGCCCAGGACGCGACAGGCATGCTGCAGATCGAACGCGGCACTGCGGGCACCGATGCGTTGATCATCAGCAGCACGGCCACGCTTGGCGGTACGCTGGTGGTCAGCGAGCTGCCGGGCTACATTTCGACCGGCGGCACCTCCGATGTCGTGACCGCCAGCGCACTCAGCGGCAGCTTCTCGACCGTCACGCTGCCGAGCGGCTACAGCACGCAGATCGTCGGCAATCGTCAGGTACTCAGTTACGCCGGCGCAATCTGCGGTGGCGTCTGCTGGGACGGCGGCGCCGGTTCGCTGCTGTGGACCGATGCGGCCAACTGGACCGGCGATCTGCTTCCCGGCACGAACGACCTCGTGTTCATCGATCTGGGCACGATCAGTGTCCAGCTGAACCAGGGAAATCACACGATACGCAGTCTGAATACGGCTGCCGGCAATACGCTGGTCGTGTCGGGCGGCAGCCTCACGGTGACGGACGTGGCCGCATTGGCCGGCGATCTGGTCATCAGCGGCGGCACTGCAAACTTCAACAGTGCAGCGCAACTTGCACGACTGATGCTGTCATCGGGCGTCTTCGGCGGCGGCGGAACAGCCACCTTCACCCAGTCGGGTTCAACCTGGACCAGCGGCGATTTAAGCGGTACCGGGCGTCTCGTTTTTGCCGCTGGATCGACCTTCAGCTACGCCGCCGGCACGCGCACGATCGCACGACGTCTGGATATCGAACAGGGTGGCCGGTTCTCGCTGGACAGCGGCTCGCTCACGACGACCGGCGGCGCCAGCAACGCCGGTGTGGTCAACGTGGCCTTCGGTGCCACGGGCCGCTATGGCGGCAGCGCGACCTACCTGCTCGACGCGACCGGCCAGTTCGACGGCGGCGGACGCATCGAATTCATCAACACGGCCCAGGTGACCAGTGCGACCACCGCGCCACCCATCGCCGACAACACCTTCACCGTGCGCGTGCAGGATTCCGCCCGCTTCACGGTGACAACACCGGGCGCCATCGCCAATCTCGAACTGGCGGGCAGCGGCCAGGTGATTGCGCAAGCCGGCCTCCAGGTAGATTCGCTGCTGCAGACCGGCGGTACGCTGACGCTGAATGCGGCGTCCGGTGCCGGCACCTACAACTGGAATGGCGGCACGCTGGCTGGCACCTCGACGTTCAGCATCGTCGGCGGGGGAAGCTGGACGCGCGGCACGCTGATCGGCAATCTCGTCATCGCCAACGGCGCATCGCTGACCTTGAGCGGTACCGGCAGCGACGACGTGCAGTCGACCAGCTACAAGCGCTTCGGCGCCGGCTCGCTGACCAACTTCGGCACGCTGAACTGGCTGGAAGGCCACATCGATGTCATCGGTGCCGGGCGCGTAGACAACCATGGCCTGATCGATCTGGCATCGGACTTCAGTTTCGGCGACCGTTCCACTGGTACCGGAACGTTCACGATGGTGAATCACAATAGCGGCGTCATTTCGAAAACTGCCGGCATGGGCGAGTTCGCCATCGGCACGCTGGGCATTCCGGGCGGCACGGCGAACTACACCAATTTCACCAACAACGGCCGGATCAACGTCTTCAGCGGCCGGCTGCGTTTCAACATCGGCTATTCCGGCGCCCCGGGCGGCGGCACCTTCACCCACAACAACTTCATCGCGATCGGCTCGGGCTCGACGCTGGAAATCGGTGGCGCACTCACCTACAACGGCGATTCCGACCTCGGTGCAGGGGGCGTATTGCGCCGCCTTGGCGGTTTCACGATCAACAGTGGCGGCGATATCTTCGGCAACGGCACGATCGACGTCGGCACGAGCGGCACGCTGACCAACGCTGGCGCCCTGGGTACCCTCGAGTACGGCACATTGAGCGTGACCGGCAACTTCGTGCAGACCGACTCCGGCATCCTCGACCTCTCGATTGGCGGCACCAGTGCCGGCACCTTCGATCAGCTTGCCGTCAGCGGTTCGGTCACGCTCGGCGGCACGCTCGTGGTCACCGAAGATCCCGCCTACGTACGCGGTCCGTTGTCGCTCGCCCTGATCACCGCCGGCAACGGTATCAGCGGCTCGTTTGCAACAGTCGATACACCGGTCGCCGGCTATACGACTTCGGTGGACGGCAACGCTTTCCGCATCAGTTTCGGCAGCATCGTCTGCGGCGGCATCTGCTGGGATGGCGGTGCAGGCACTGCCCTCTGGACGGACGCTGCCAACTGGTCGGGCGACGCCCTTCCCGGCCTGAACGACCTCGTGTTCATCGCGCTCGACAATGGCAGCAGCGTGGTGCTGAACAGCGGCAACCACGCCATCGCCAGCCTGACGACGACAGCGGGGAACGCGCTTTCGATCAGCGCGGGCTCGCTGACACTCACTGGCATGTCGGCACTCGCTGGCGACCTGACGCTGAGCGGCAGCGGCACACTGGTGATCAATGGCCGGCTCGACGCCACACGCTTCACGCAGACTGGCGGCACGTTCAATGGAACGGGCGACCTTTTCGTATCGACTGCATTCAGCCAGACCGGCGGCAGCCACACCGGCATCGGCCGCACCGTACTGGGCAGCGCGGTGTCCTTTGCGCCGGGCAGTTATACCTTCAACCGCGACTTCGACATCGAAGGCACGCTGACGCACACGAGCGGTACGCTCACCGTTGCAGCGCAACGCACGCTGACCATCAGTGGCGAACTTGACTGGACTGCGGGCTCGACCATCAGCGGCCCGGGTGCGCTGGAAGTCGCTGACGGCGCGAACGTCCTGATCAACGACAGCATGGGCGGCGGGTTCCACACGCTGAGCGGCATCACTCTGAACAACGCCGGCATCGTCAATTACGCAGTCGCCGGCGGCAACAGCCGCGAACTGCTGATCAACGACGGAACCGTGTTCAACAACGCCGGTCGCTTCAACTTCACCGGCGACAACGTCATTTCCGAAAACTCCGGCAATGGCGGCATATTCAACAATTCCGGCACGCTGGCCAAGACCGGCGGCGCCGGCAGCAGTGGCTTCGCCAATCAGGCTCGATTCGACAACCTCGACGGCGGCACCGTCGATTCGGGCACCGGCACGCTGCTGATCCAGACCGAGGGCAATCACGCCGGCGTGTTCAACCTCGCCGGCAGCAACGTGCGCTTCAATGGCAGCACGCAAACCTTTGGCGACGGCTCGGTGCTGCGCGGCACCTCGAACTTCAATGGTGCAACCATCCGTGCCGACGGCGACCTGACCATCGACGGTACCCTGAACTGGAGCAGCGGCAGCACGGTGACCCATGCCGGTGACACCGGCGCACTCAACGTGCTCGCCACCAGTACGCTCAACATCAACGACAGCGCAGGCGGCGGGTTCCACACGNCCGGCGCACTCAACGTGCTCGCCACCAGTACGCTCAACATCAACGACAGCGCAGGCGGCGGGTTCCACACGCTGAGCGGCATCACTCTGAACAACGCCGGCATCGTCAATTACTCAGTCGCCGGCGGCAACAGCCGCGAACTGCTGATCAACGACGGAACCGTGTTCAACAACGCCGGTCGCTTCAACTTCACCGGCGACAACGTCGTCTCCGAAAACTCCGGCAACGGCGGCACCTTCAGCAACTCCGGCACGCTGGCCAAGACCGGTGGCACCGGCAGCAGTGGCTTCGCCAATCAGGCACGATTCGACAACCTCGACGGCGGTACCGTCGATTCGGGCACCGGCACGCTGCTGATCCAGACCGCGGGCAATCACGCCGGCGTGTTCAACCTCGCCGGCAACAACGTGCGCTTCAATGGCAGCACGCAGACC
>NZ_JANINI010000028.1 GCF_024580145.1 Methyloversatilis sp. XJ19-49 | reverse complement strand
ACGAACACGCAGGTGAGCTGGTCGCCGATGGCGCGGTGGATCAGCGCCGCCGCGACCGATGAATCGACGCCGCCGGACAGGCCGAGGATGACCTCCTCGTCGCCGACCTGTTCACGGATGCGCGCAACAGCCTCTTCGATGTAGTCGCCCATGATCCAGTCGGCGGCGCAGCCGCAGACGTCGATCACGAACTTGCGCAGGATGTCGGCGCCGCGCGCGGTGTGCGTCACTTCGGGGTGGAACTGCACGCCATAGAAGCGGCGCGCCTCGTCAGCCATGCCGGCGATCGGGCAGCACTCGCCGCTTCAGCCCATCGACCACTCAACCCGCACGATGGTCCGTGCACCATCTACCGAGCGGCAGAAAGCGACGCTGCCTCCCATTCGCAACGCCACGCGCTGCACAACCGCCAAGCCCAGGCCCAAACCCGGATGCCTGCGGCTCGCATCGCCACGCGCGAAGGCTTGCAGCATCGCCTGCTGATCCTCGGGCGCGATGCCAGGCCCGCAGTCCTCGACCTCGACGCGTATCCGGTGGCCTACCGTGCCCACGATCAACCGCACTGGCGGCTGGCCGTGGGTGAGGGCGTTATCGAGCAGGTTGGCGATCACGCGTTCGATCAAGACCGCGTTGGCGTGCGCGACCGGTAGCGACGCCGGTGCTTCTACCGACAGTGACGTCGCTTCGCAGTGCTGTTGTGCGGCAACACTTCGTGCCACGGCAGCCACGTCCACCGTCTCGTCCAGCGGCAATTCACCGCTGCGTACATGGTCGAGGAAGCTGCCGATGAGCCGGTCCGCCAGAAGCACATTGCGCACGATGGCCTCGCGCTGCGGCGCGACGCGCTCCCCGTCGGGCAGCATTTCGGCGGCCATGCGGATGCGTCCGAGCGGGCTACGCAGGTCGTGCGACACGCCGGCCAGCAGCAGCGCACGCTCGCACTCCTGAAGATCGATCGACTGGCGCAGCGTTCGCCAGGCTTCGTCAATCGCCTGCACCTCTGCACTGGCATGCGGCAGCGACCCGCCCGACATATCGTCGGCGGCGATGCGCCCGCGGAGCACCTCGAGGGGTCGCGCCAGATGGCGCGAAATGAAGGCACTGGCGACAATGGCAAGCGCGAACAGCAGCACCACCAACACGATGAAGCGGTCGCGCCAGCGCGTTTCGACGATGTCGCCTTCCAGTCCCACCCAGAGCAGCTGCCCCTCGGCCAGGCGCAAGGCTAGCCATATGGTGGACATGCCGGCGCCGCCCTCGGGTGAGAACAGCGCGTCGTCAACGGGCACGCCGTCATCGCCAAGCGTCTCGCGCAAGACGTTCAGGCGCGACGTCAACGAGATGAAAGCGAAGGCGACCTCGGGCCGCGTTGTCGCGGTGCGCAACGGCCCGGGGGCATGTTCCAGCACAGCCTTGAGCGGCGCGCCGGCTGCGGCAAGCTTGAGCGCAGGCGACCAGCGTGAAGACACCAACTGCGCCACTGCTCGGCTGCGCTCGTCGTAGAAGAGGGCCATCAGCATGGCGATCAGCAGGATCGCCAGCAGCACCTGCACAAGCAGCAGGCGCGCGAACAGGCCGCGCGCAAGTTTCACTCGGCCGCGACACCGCCACGCGGCACGAAGACATAGCCTTCGCCTCGTACGGTGTCGACCCAATCGGCACCCGGGCTCGCGTCACGCAGCTTGCGGCGAAGGCGTGCGATCTGCACGTC
Source organism: Methyloversatilis sp. XJ19-49 (assembly GCF_024580145.1). Taxonomy (GTDB): domain Bacteria; phylum Pseudomonadota; class Gammaproteobacteria; order Burkholderiales; family Rhodocyclaceae; genus Methyloversatilis. Next base: position 8,226 of record NZ_JANINI010000028.1, on the reverse strand, counting down.
CACCGTGCGCTCTAGCGGCTGGTAGCTGCCCGCTTGCACCGCCTCGGATAGCGACTCTCGCGCCTGTGGCGTGCCGGGCTGCTTGGCCAGCGCGACCAGCAGCTTGAACTCGACACTGGTCAGCGCCACCACACGACCGCCGGCGGTGACTTCGCGCCTCAAGATGTCGATCGACAGACCCGCGAAGCGCAGCACTGCGCTGTCGCCGCGACCGGGCGCGGTACGGCGCAGCAGAGCACGCACGCGCGCCACCAGCTCGCGTGGTTCAAAGGGCTTCGGCAGGTAGTCGTCGGCGCCGATTTCCAGACCCAGCACGCGATCGAGCGGATCGCCACGTGCGGTCAACATCACCAGGCCCAGGGCAGGATGTGCTGCGCGCCAGCGCCGCGCTAGGTCGAAGCCGTTACCGTCCGGCAGCATCGCATCGAGCAGCACCACATCGGGCGGTTTGGCGGACAACGCCCGTTCGGCGTCACCGGCGGTTAACACGATGTGCGTGCTCCAGCCTTCGCGTGCCAACAGTTCCACAAGCATCGAGGCCAGTTCAGCGTCGTCGTCCACGATCAGGATCAGCGGCTGCATCAGCGACATGGCCCGGAAGTGTAGGGATGCGACAGGTCACGCAGGCCAATGCGACAGCACTGTCGCAATTCGTCGCGAATCGTCGCCGCGTTGAGGGTGAAAAAGGGGTGCAATTACGGCAAGCACCAAGGTCTGAAGCAACCGTTAAAACGGTTAGCCCGTCTCGAGGAGTTCATCATGTCCAAGTTCTACTCGTTGTCTCAAGTCAGTGTAGCCCCAGTCGCTGCCACGTCCCTCGTCGCCATGCTGGCGCTGGAGGCACCGCAAGCGCCAGCGCGCAAACGCAAGGCTACCATCACCGGCGCCAATGGGCCGATGGCGACGCGCGCCGCGACTCGTTCAGCCGAAGGCGGCACGACCACCACGACCGGTCCCGACGGCAAAACGCGTAGCCGAAGCTCGGCGCGCGACGGCGAAGGCAGCGGCACGACGACGTTCGCGCGGGCCAACGGCGGGACAGTCACGCGCGAAGTCACCCGCCAGCCATAAGGAGCGCGCCATGACCCACAACGATGTTGCGTATTTCACCCGCGTCATGGCGTTCGGCGGGCTATGTCTGGCGTTGCTGCGGTTCGGCGCACCTGCAGCAGCCAACGAGCGCGCGACGGTGCAGGCCTGCCGCGCCGATGCGCGCAAGCTGTGCCCCGGCATGCGGCCTGGCGACGGGCGCATAGCCATCTGCTTGCGTCAAAACGAAGTCATGCTGTCTTCTGCGTGCCAAGACCAGCTTGGCGAGGTCGACGCTTGTAAGGCCGAGGCAAGAAAGCCGAGTCCCGAAGCGCAGGGTGAGGTCGAGCTGCGCCCGTGCGCGAAGGCCAAGCGCGCCGAGCTGGGCGCCTGCTGCCGCGCGGCGACCGAAGGCTGACCCGTCATGGATCACGTCGCCCTCAATGATCTCGTGGCCTCCGACCTGAGACCCTGGCTCGGCGCCTTGATCGTCGCGCCGCTGGGGATCGCTGCCGTCGAAGGCGTCGTCTTGTCGCGCCTCGCCCCGGGTGGCTACGACTGGCGGGCCTTCGCGGCGTCGATTGGCGATGCCGTGGGTCGGCGCATCTTCGACCTGTTGTCCACCGGGCTCGGTCTGGCGTTTGCGATCCCCTTGGTCGGCTGGATCTACGAGCACCGCCTGTTCACGATCGCGATGGATTCGTGGTGGCCTTTTGCGCTGCTGTTGGTGGGCAACGAGTTCTGCTACTACTGGTATCACCGGTGCGCGCACCGCGTGCGCTGGTTCTGGGCGACGCACGCTGTGCACCATTCGCCCAACCAGCTGACACTGGCCACCGCGCTGCGGCTGGGCTGGACGGGCAAGATCACCGGCACGGTGCTGTTCTTCTCGCCGCTGATGTGGCTCGGCTTCTCGCCGGTGGCGGTGACGCTCGCCCTGTCGGGCAATCTGCTCTATCAGTTCTGGCTGCACACAACCTGGATCCCCAGGCTGGGCAGGACATTTGAGCGCTGGTTCAACACACCGTCGAGCCACCGTGTGCATCACGGCAGCAACCCGGAGTATCTGGACTGCAACTACGGCGGCGTTCTGATGGTCTTCGACCGCCTGTTCGGCACCCACCTGGAAGAGCGCGCCGATGTTCCGCCGAGATATGGCCTGACCACGCCACTGCTGGCATACAACCCTTTGCGCGTCGCCTTCCACGAGTGGATCAATTTGGCGCGCGATCTGCGTAACGCACGCAGTGCGTTGGACATTTGCCGCGCATTGTTCGCGCCGCCGGACGCTCGCAAAAGCGCGACGACAAGGGAGGGATCAAGCTGAATTCGACAAAGCCTCGACGACCTAACCCCAAGCGACGTTCCTAACACCAAGTGCCTGAATTTCCCTGGTCCAGGGTGCAGCACTCTGAATGACTAACCAACGAGAGACTTCGATGAAACCCAACCTATGCTCTTTCGCCTTCCTTCGCTTTGCGGCTGCGCTGCTGGCAACCGCCTGCGTCACTTCCAACGTCACCGCTCAGGGCGTCGATTCGGCACGCCAGGAAAAAAAGCGTGCCGAATTGCAGAAGCGCTTCACCGCAGCCGACACGAATGCCGATGGCCAGCTCAGCCGCGATGAGGCCAAGGCCGGCATGCCCAGAATCTATCGCAACTTCGACGCGATCGATGCCGAGAAGACGGGGTTTGTCAGCCTGGAACAGATCACTGCCTTTGCCGCTAAGCAGGGCGGCCGCCGCTGAGCCGCGTCTGGAAGCATCTTGCATCCCTTTCGTGAATACATGAAGGGCTCGAGCCGCCGCCGGCTGTGGGTCGCGCTGTTGATGGCGGTCGTGCTGATGGGCATCCTCACAGCGCTGCTGGTGCGCTATGCCGTGGCGCAGGCCGTGGTCGCCGTTCAGCCCGCGTCCTACAGCCTGCGGGCGCCCATCAAAGGCGCCGGCGAGTTGACGGCGCTTGAGCAGGCGGATGTCGCCAGCAAGTCGGCGCTCAAGGTTCAGGCTGTGCTGGTGGACGTGGGCCAGAGTGTCAAGCGCGGGCAGCCGCTACTGCTGCTGGACGCTGACGAGTTGTCGGCGCAGGTTCGCGTCTCCGAGGCCGCCGTGCAGGCCGCCCGCTTATCGGTGGATGCAGCCAGAATGGCGCATGCGCGCGCCGTGGTGCTGCAAGAGCGCACAGTCGCCGATGCCCAGCGCGCCACAGCATTGGCTAGGCAAGGCCCCGACGCCATCTCGGCCACGGAGGTGGACACTCATGTGGCCGCTGCCCGGTCAAGCCGGATCGACGCCGAGGCCGGCGCGGTGCAGGTCACGTCGGCGCAGCAGGCTCATGCCCAGGCGCTGGCGAACCTGGATGTAGCACGTGCCCGCTGGCGCGACACCACGCTGCGCGCGCCGTTCGACGGGTTGGTGACCTCGCGCCATTGCAGTGCTGGCGACACCGCGGCGCCGGGCGTGCCCTGCCTGACCGTGGTGGACCCGGCTTCGCTGCGCGTGCGCGCACGTTTCGACGAGTCGGCGCTGGCCGCGATACAAGTGGGCGATGTGGCGTCGCTGCTGCTGAAGTCTCAGCCGCACGGCACCATCCAGGCCCTCGTTGAACGCCCGAATCGTTCGGTGGATATCGACACGCGCGAATTCACGGTCGACTTCCAGCTCGAGGAGATCCCTGCGGGCTGGGCACTGGGCGAGCGTGCCACGGTGGTGGTGCAGGGGCGCGAGCGTGCGGTGCCCCTGGCCATTCCGCTGTCGTACGTGGTGAGCGACGGCACCCGTCGCGGCGTATGGGTGGCGAAAGAAGGGCGGGCGCACTGGACCGCGCTGCGTCTGGGCGCACGTGACGAGCGCCTGGTCGAAGTGCTGGATGGGCTGACATCCGATGCGCTGGTGCTGCAGCCGCAGGGCATGGCTCGGGCTTTGCCGGTGCTGCCACAGGTGCTTCCCGCGGTGAAGGGAGTGGGCAAGTGAATCTCGCCACCCGCGACATCCGGGCCAACCTGATGCGCTTCCTGCTGACCGGCCTTGGCGTGGGACTGACACTGCTGGCGGCCATGTCGATGACAGGGCTTTATCGCGGCGTCGTCAAGGACGCACTGGCCATCATCGACGATTCGCAGGCCGATCTCTGGGTCATTCAGGCCGAGACCGAAGGGCCTTTTGCGGAGACCTCGTCGATCGACCGGCGCGTGCTGGCGCGCACGCTGTCGCTTCCGGGCGTGCGCGAGGCGCGGCAGTTCATGCTGCAGTCTCTGCGCGTCACGATCAACGGCAGGACAGTGCGCGGCTCGCTGATCGGGCTGGACTTCCCGGTGGACGCTGGCGCCTGGATCCCGCTCGTGGCCGGTCGAGCCCTGGCAGCCGGCCGCGGCGAGGCCATTGCGGACGAGTCTTCGGGGCTGCGCCTGGGCGACGAAGTGCTCATCCATGGCACCCGGTGCGAGGTGGTCGGTCTGGCGCGCGGATACCTCGATTCGAGCGGCAACCCGATGATCGCCATGTCGATCAACGATGTGTTGGAAATCGCCACCCATCGCCCGAGCGAGGCGGTCGAGCGTGCGCGCGATGCGGGCCGGCCGGTACCCTCGGCAAAGGCGGCCAACATCGCCGCCGTCATGCTCAACCTGGACAGCTCTGCCGACGCCGAGCGCTTGAAGCAGGTTATCGCGCGCTGGGGCGACGTGACGGTGATGAGCGCCGACGAGCAGCGCAACGCCTTCCTGTTCGGTCGACTGGGGCGCCTGCGCGGCCAGATACTGATGTTCACGGCCGTGCTACTGGTGGTGAGCGCCGTCGTCATTGCGGTGACCATCTACACCATGACGCTGGAAAAGCGCCGCGAGATCGCGCTGCTCAAGCTGATCGGAGCACGCAACAAGGTCATCGTGTCGATGGTCCTGCAGCAGGCGCTGGCACTGGGCGCGCTCGGCTACGCGATTGCCGTGGCGATCGGGCCCCTCATCAAGCCGCTGTTTCCGCGCCGGCTGGTTCAGCCGCCCGAGGACTACCTGATGTTCGCCGCCATCGTGCTGGTGCTGTGTGTGCTGGGTGCGCTGCTGGGCATCTGGAAGGCCATGCAGGTCAGGGCGCAGGAGGTGCTGGCATGAGCAGGACAGGCCACCCCCTGGTGCTCATCCGGCGGCGCTCGGCGCGGAGGGTAGTCCGATGAGCGCGCTGAAACCTGCCGGGGCGCCCATCCCGGATCACGCAGGGACGCCAGTATCTGCGGACGCCATGTCCGTGCTGGAACTGCGCGACGTCAGCAAGGTTTACGGCAGCGGCGACACCGCGGTGGCCGCGGTGTCGAACGCGACCACTGCGTTGTACCCGGGCCAGATGGTGGCCTTGCTCGGGCCCAGCGGTTCGGGCAAGTCAAGCCTGCTGCTGATGGCCGGCCTGCTGGAAGCACCGACCAGCGGCAGCGTACTGCTGCGGGGCCAGCTGGCCAACGGGCCGGGTGCCAGCATTGCGGATCCCCGCGCCTTCCGGCGCCAGCACATCGGTTTCGTGTTCCAGAAGCCCAACCTGATCCCATTTCTCAGCGCGGCGGAAAACGTACAGCTTGCGCTGGAGATCAACGATGTGCCCGCGGACCAGGCGCAGCGCCGCATCCACGAACTCTTGAGCTATCTGGAAGTGGATCACCGAAGCGACAATCTGCCCAACAAGCTGTCCGGCGGCGAGCAACAGCGCGTAGCCGTGGCCCGCGCCATGGCCAACCAGCCGCCGCTCCTGCTGGCGGACGAACCGACCGCGGCGCTGGACAGCAAACGCGGCCGCCAGGTGATGAGCCTGTTCAAGCAGGTGGCGCGGGACCTGGGCGCCGCAGTGCTGGTGGTCACGCACGACCATCGCAGCCTCGACCTGTTCGACCGTATCCTGCAGATGGACGACGGCCACCTGAGCGAACGCGCAGTCACCTCCATGCTCAACGCATCGGCCACAGCTTGAATGAACCGCGACCATTTCGCCCATCTCCGCCGATTCGTTCCACCCGCCGTGACGGTCCTGTCAACCTCCGCAGGCCTGTTCTTGCTGGTCGGCTGCAGCGTCACGCTACCGCTGCCGCCGACCCCGGCGTTTTCGGTGCCGCGAGCATTCCACGCCACACCGGCGGATGCACCGACGGTGCTCGACAACCCGACGGCCGTTCACTCACCCTGGTGGTCCGCGCTGGGGGATTCCCAACTCGATACGCTGATCGACCTGGCCCTGCGCAACAACCGCGACCTGCGTGTGGCCAAGGCACGCATTGACCAGGCGCGCGCGCTGGCGGACTTCGACCAGGCCGTCCGGCTGCCGATGGTCGGCCTGAACCAGCAGGCCAGCCGGGCGCGTGCATCACGCAACGTGGATGTACCTGTCAGCGTGACCGGACCTCCGACCGCTACTGCCAGGGCCCCGGCGCTGAAGGTCGCACCCAGCACCTACAACTCGCGCCTTCGCCTGTCGCTGGATGCAACCTACGAGGCCGACCTGTGGGGCCGTCTCAGTCACGAAGCCCACGCCTCGCAACAACGGGCGGCGGCGAGCGAGCATGACCTGCAGGTCGCACGCCTGTCGCTGACGGCCAATGTGATCACCAGCCATCGGATGCTGAAAACGCAACAGGCGCAGGCGGCACTGCTGGAGGAGATGGTGCACTTGGGCGAGCGTCGCCTGAGCGGGCTGCGAGCCCGCGTGTCGGCCGGCCTGGCGGACGATTCGGCGCCGGATGCGCTGCAGATCAGCGTTGCCGACAACCGCGCCCAGGCCCTGCGCATGCAGGAGCGAATCGCCCTTGGCCGGCACGCGCTGGCGCTGCTGTGCGGCGTGGCCCCTGGAGCGCTGCCGGTGCCGGCAGACACGACTGCACCGGCAGCGCTGCCTGCTGCACTGCCCACTTTGTCGGACATGCCGTCCACCGTGCTGCTGCGGCGGCCCGACGTGCGCAGCGCCCAGGCGCAGCTGGACGCCGCACTGAGCGACGCGGGCGCCGCGCGGGCCGACTTCTTTCCCACGCTCAAGCTCACCACCGGCGCAGGCACGGAATCGAGCGCGCTGGCCATGCTGCTGAAGCCGGGCAGCGCCATCTGGTCGCTGGCCGCGCAGGTCAGCTCGCCGCTGTTCGACGGCGGCCGGCGCAACGCGCAGTTCGCCGCCGCCAGGGCGCGGCTGGATGAGGCCGCGCAACACTACGAAGGCGTCGTGCTGGGCGTGCTGCGCGAGGTGGAAGACGCGCTGACCACCGCAAGTGCCCTGCAAGCCCAGGCGGCGCAAGAAGCGCTCGCAGCTGAGGCCGCGTTGCGCCGCGCCCGGCAGGCCGCGGAACGCGCAGATACCGGCATGGATGCCCGCCTCGGCGAGCTCGAATTGCGGCAAGCGGCCCTCCAGCGCCAGCTGTCGCTGCTGGACACCCATGCGCAGGCCTTCGTCGCCCAAGTCACGCTGCGCAAGGTGTTGGCGCAGCCATGAGTTGGAGGTCGCAACGCTACTCATCGAAAACGTCGAGGTCGGAGGACAGGCTTCAGTTCGGACGTCATCCACTGACTTGCACCAAACCGGCGATTGGCAATTGGCGCTTGACGGCTGATGGCCAGGGGCTTCGTGCGAGTCCGAACTGAACGGTCGTCAAGCGTAGATCGAACTTGGTAGTCAACTCGAACCGCTGACAGGTCAAGGGCTACCTCCCTCCGCGCCTGGCCGCCCATCGAGAGACACACTGCGCTCGGGACATCAACGATGAGCTAATTTGACCGTCACGCCAAATCGCAGACTCAGAAATCTGTAGAAACCTGATTTATATAAGATATTTGTCTGGATCTTACCGTCAGGCAGCAAATTCCAGTGACGGTAAATTTTCACGAGCCGTAGAGCCGCAAATTCTTCCGTCAGATTTACCGTCAAACTGAAGTTGCCCCCTTTTTCCCGGATGGAGCGGTCAGAAGGCGAAATTCTTGGCCGGGCCAACGGCTTGGACCGCATCTTTCAAACTGTTGATCATGTATCGCCGATAGTTGATGGAGATATCTACACAACTGTTTTTAAAGACTTTCTCACGAGATCGCGAAACCTGCTACTCCCACTCAATCGTCGCCGGCGGCTTGCCCGAGATGTCATACACCACCCGATTGATGCCGCGCACCTCGTTGATGATGCGGTTGCTGGTGCGGCCGAGCAGGCTGTGCGGCAGCTCGGCCCAGTGGGCGGTCATGAA
>NZ_JANINI010000027.1:4464-10687 GCF_024580145.1 Methyloversatilis sp. XJ19-49 | reverse complement strand
ACTTGCGTAAAAAAATTTATCTGACAGTGCTAACTGAACGGCATTACCGCTCCGCCCTCGCCGCGATAGGCGCTTCGCACGGCGCTGGTCATGGTACCGATCGCGACGGGGCCGTCGCTCCCACAATCCCTGCGCTTGAGGCCTCGCCGTGGTCTCTGAAGGGGCGCGGCCGTTGTGGGAGCGGCCACTCTGCCGCGATGCACACGCTGCACCGCGATGGTCACAGCACGATCGCCATCTCTGTGGGAGCGGCGGCCTCGCCGCGATGCGCACGCTGCACTGTGATGGTCATGGCACTGATCGCGACGGGGCCGTCGCTCCCACAGGCCCTGCGCTTGAAGCCTCGCCGTGAACGAAAAAAGGAAGGCAGAGCCTTCCTTCTGTCTTCTGCAGCTGCCTGGGAATCAGCTGGCCTTGCGGTAGGCCTTGGCTTCCTTCTTCAGGCGCTTGAAGGTTTCCGGATCGGTCGCGCGCAGGTACTCGACGACGTCCATGTCTTCACGACGGATCTTGCTGATGTCGATCTGTTCGACATGAACCAGACGCAGCAGGGCCTGAACAGGCTTGGGCATGTTGCGGCCGCTTTCGTAGCGGGATCCGCCGCTCTGCGTCACGCCGAGACGCGACCAGAATTGCGACTGGTTCATGCCCAGCTTCTTGCGAATCTCTCGTGCATCGATGGTGTCTGTGGATTTCATGCTCGTTGTCCTTGAAAAAATTAGATGACGACCCAGCCGTGCCTGCCTTGAAAGTCCGGTCCGGGCGACTTGCCGAATCGCATAAACATGCTGCGGGTCTCCTATCACTAAAGGAGTAGGAGAAATTCAGTATAAATGATCACGTCGTCCTGTATCAAACAGATTTGCATATTTTTGCAACTCGGTTTGCTGCGTGAAAAGCCGGCATGCGGACCGGTCCCGGGGCGTGCCGGCCGGTCATCCCTTGCGCGCGCAGCGCGGCGTGCTGCCGGGATGGATCGGTTACAATCTTCGGTTTTCGTATAACGCTGCGGAAGTACAGATGGCCCTCATTGTCCAGAAATACGGCGGTACATCGGTCGGCAAGCCCGACCGCATCAAGAGCGTGGCGCGCCGCGTCGCGCGCTACGTTGCCCGCGGCGATCAGGTGATCGTCGTGGTGTCGGCGATGAGCGGCGAAACCAACCGCCTGCTCGGCCTCGCGAAAGAGGTGTCGCCGGCACCCGATCCGCGCGAACTCGACGTACTCGCGTCGACCGGCGAACAGGTCACCATAGGCCTGCTGTCGATGGCGCTGAAGGATCTCGGCCTGAAGGCGCGCAGCTACACCGGCGGCCAGGTGCGCATCCTGACCGACAGCGCGTTCACCAAGGCGCGCATCCTGTCGATCGACGAACGCAACATCCGGCGCGATCTCGATGACGGCAATGTCGTCGTGGTGGCCGGTTTCCAGGGCGTGGATGCCGACGGCAACATCACCACGCTCGGCCGCGGCGGTTCCGACACCACCGGCGTTGCGCTGGCGGCGGCCCTGAAAGCCGACGAGTGCCAGATCTTCACCGACGTCGACGGGGTGTACACCACCGACCCGCGCATCGTGCCGGAAGCGCGCCGGCTCGACCGCATCACCTTCGAGGAAATGCTCGAAATGGCGAGCCTCGGCTCCAAGGTGCTGCAGATCCGCTCGGTCGAGTTCGCAGGCAAGTACAAGGTCAAGCTGCGCGTGCTGTCCAGCTTCGAGGACGAGGGCCACGAAGGTCCGGGCACGCTGATTACTGTCGAGGAAGAAGCCAATATGGAACAACCCATCATTTCCGGCATCGCGTTCAACCGCGACGAAGCCAAGATCACCGTTCTGGGCGTGCCTGACCGCCCGGGCATCGCGTACCAGATCCTCGGCCCGATCGCCGACGCCAACATCGACGTCGACATGATCATCCAGAACGTCGGCCACGACGGCTCGACCGACTTCTCGTTCACGGTCAACCGCGGCGAATTCGCCAAGGCGATGGAAATCGTCGAAGGCGTGCGCCAGCACATCGGCGCGCGCGAAATCAAGGGCGACAACAAGATCTGCAAGGTGTCTGCAGTCGGCGTCGGCATGCGTTCGCACCCGGGTGTCGCCAGCAAGATGTTCCGCACGCTGGCCGAAGAGGGCATCAACATCCAGATGATTTCGACATCTGAAATCAAGGTGTCGGTGGTGCTCGACGAGAAGTATCTCGAACTCGCCGTGCGGGTGCTGCACCGCGCGTTCGAACTCGACCAGCCGGCGGCGTAATCCGCTCGGCAGGCGCGATGCGCGTTTGACCCGGGGAGGGTCAGGCGGTATGATTCGCGCGCTTTTGGAAGGACCGGAGGGGTGGCCGAGTGGTCGAAGGCACTCCCCTGCTAAGGGAGCATACGGGCCAAAACCTGTATCGAGGGTTCGAATCCCTCCTCCTCCGCCAGTTTCAGAGCTTGAACGGCATTATATTTGTGCTAATATATCGCCTCTTTGCAGCGCGCCCGTAGCTCAGCTGGATAGAGTACTTGGCTACGAACCAAGGGGTCGGGCGTTCGAATCGCTCCGGGCGCGCCAACAACGCAAAGAGAAACAAGCATTCAGGCCAATCCTCGGATTGGCCTTTTGTTTTTCTGACCACCAACCTTTCACGCGCCCTCCCGCTTCAGGTCATGCGGTCAGGCGCTGCGGATGTGAGCAACTCGCGCGGTGGAGAGGCCGAAATCCTTTGCCCCGCCTCACGCCTGCGTGCCGGTGCCTTCTTCACCTTCATCTCGACGCGCATTCCGGCCTTGGCCAGCATGCTCACCAGCGCGTCCAGGCTGAACTCGTTGATCTTTCCCTTCACCACCATGTTCAGACGTGGCTGCGTTACGCCGAACAACCGGGCGGCTTGCTGCTGTGTCTGTCCGCTGTCCTCAATATGCTTTCGGATCGCGCGCATCAGTTCGGACCGCAGCACCAGGTGTTGCGCCTCTTCAGGATCGAAGCCCAGGTCGGCAAACACGTTGCCGCTGCTCGTCACGATGGTCGTGTCAGGCGTACTCATTTCGTTTTCCTCGTTGCGAGCAGATCGCGGTAACGGCGCTCTGCCAGGTCGATATCTGCCTTGGCTGTTCGCTGCGTTTTCTTGACGAAGGCGTGCAGCACGTAGACGGCTTCCTCGAATCTCGCCACATACACCACGCGATAGGCACTTTCGGTGCGGACGCGGATTTCCCGCACGCCAGCGCCGATGCCCGACATGGGTTTCCAGTCGCTCGGATCGTCGCCTTGTTGCACCGTCCACAACTGATGCCCGGCCTCGCGCTTCGCGTCCGGCGGAAATACAGACATGGCCTCCAGGCTGTCGCCCATCCAGAGTATTGGCTTTATGTCAACTTATACGCTTTCCGATATACAAGACAAGGGCGACATGTCTCCTGCGCCCTGATGATGTATGGCGCGCGTTCGATTGCACTGCGTCTCACCTGGTCGGGTGTTCCGTAGCCACCTTGACGAATTCCATCTGATCAGGTGGTTACACAACGGCACCTCGATGAAGGTTCTTCGGCGATTCTACCCATGCAAATGTCGTTGATGGCATGGTCCGGTCGATGGACGCAGCGGCATTGATCAGGCGCAAAGCGGATTCGCACGCGGCATCCATGCTTGAAGTGTCGAAGGCACCCGCCTTTGCGTCACATGGAGATGTGTCATGCCGAAGATCGCCGATCTCATCAATCCGGGACTTCGTAGTCCCACGGGACCGGTTGTGTGTCCGCCGCTGGAGTTCGCCAAGGCGACTGTGCGACCGTGCGGACGCGCCGAGTACCCGGTGGCTTACAGCGATGCGGCGTGGGGTACCCGGCAGATCGTGCTTTACTCGTCCACCACCGCCAACATCGCGAAGGTCATTTACTCGTGCTCGCGCGACGGCAACACGCCGGTGTATTCACTTTTCGACCGCTTTGCCTTTGCGCCCGAACGTTCGCTGATCGCTCGCCCGCTGGGCGTCTGATGCAGTTTGTCATCCGGGTCCGGATCCGACACAACACAAAGGGCCGTCAATGGCCCACGGAGGAAATCGTCATGAATTTGCCCCTGACCGCGGAACAACGTCAGCGTCTTGAACTCATCCTGCGACAGGAACACGAAGAATTGAGCGCACGGCGCAGTGCGTATCTCGGTGGCCTCACGCGGGCCGAGCATGCCCGCGAAGTGCTGCTGCAGGACGGTGACGACGCGCCGCAGCGTGCCTCCGACCGCGAGATCGATCTGCAGCGTGTCGAAGAAGATGTCGCGCGCCTCGCCGACATCGACGCCGCGCTGCAGCGGATCGCCGAAGGCACTTACGGCGTCTGCCGCGAGTGCGGTGAAGTCATCCCGGCCGAACGGCTAGAAGTTGCGCCGTACACCCGGTACTGCGTCGCCTGCGAAGCGCAACGCGAACGCGGCCGCAAAGCCGCCGCAAGCCTCTGAAGCCACCCGTGCGCAGGGGCCGCGCCCGCGGAGACCGCGGCGAAACCTCAAGCGCAGGGACTGTGGGAGCGACGGCCCCGTCGCGATCAGTGCCATGACCGTCACGGTGCAACGTGCGCATCGCGGCGAGGCCGCCGCTCCCACAGGGGAAGGCGCCGCTCCAGAGCCTGCGGCGAAACCTCAAGCGCAGGGACTGTGGGAGCAACGGCCCCGTCGCGATCAGTGCCATGACCGTCACGGTGCAACGTGCGCATCGCGGCGAGGCCGCCGCTCCCACAGGGGAAGGCGCCGCTCCAGAGCCTGCGGCGAAGCCTCAAGCGCAGGGACTGTGGGAGCGACGGCCCCGTCGCGATCAGTGCCATGACCGTCACGGTGCAACGTGCGCATCGCGGCGAGGCCGCCGCTCCCACAGGGGAAGGCGCCGCTCCAGAGCCTGCGGCGAAGCCTCAAGCGCAGGGACTGTGGGAGCGACGGCCCCGTCGCGATCAGTGCCATGACCGTCACGGTGCAACGTGCGCATCGCGGCGAGGCCGCCGCTCCCACAGGGGAAGGCGCTGCTCCAGAGTCTGCGGCGAAACCTCAAGCGCAGGGATGTGGGAGCGACGGCCCCGTCGCGATCAGTGCCATGACCGTCACGGTGCAACGTGCGCATCGCGGCGAGGCCGCCGCTCCCACAGGGGAAGGCGCCGCTCCAGAGCCGGTTGGCCATGCAGGGCCAACCGTGGATCGCCGCTCCCACAAAAAACCTCGCCCCTGCCACGAGAACCTTGCCACCCCCACGACACCTCCGCTGATTTCAAGGCGCGTTGCGTCGGCCAGACGGCCGGGTTGAGGCATCGATCGATGTCGAAGGGTGCGCGGTCATCCTTCTGATTGATGCAGGTCACGCCTCGGCGAACCTTTTCTCCTCCCTTCAGCAGCCTTGATGCAGCGCAAGCCGTATTGGCGCGCTGCGCCCATGCTTGGAACATCGAAGGCACCAGCTTTCGCCCCGCGCGGAAACGTCCGATCAGGATTTGAAACTACACAGCGGGCCACCACAGCATCGCGAAGGAGGCCTTCATGCATATCTTCATGACCGCAACGCAGCAGAAGCATTTCGAACACGTGCTGCTTCGGCAACAGGCAGAACTGGTCGCCAGACGCAGGGCGTATCTCGCAGGGATGACCCGATCCGATCCTGCCCGCGATGTGCTGCTGCAGGATGGCGACGACGCTGCGCAGCGCGCGCCCGACCGCGACATCGATCTGCAGCGCGTGGAAGAAGATGTTGCGTGCCTCAGTACCATCAATGCCGCGCTCGTGAGGATCGCCGCAGGCACGTACGGCATCTGCCGCGAATGCTGCACCGACATCCCGGTGGAACGTCTCGAGATTTCTGCGCAAACGCCATACTGCGTCGCCTGCGAAGCGCAGTGCGAATGCGGCCGCAAGCCTTCGCACAAGCTGTAAAGCACTCTCTGCCGCTCGGGATGCCTCACCTCTCGGTGAGAGCCCGGTGGGAACAGCCACTGTGTGAGCCAGCCACTTTGGGGCAGCCTCTGTGAGCTTGCCCCTGTTGGATACAGGTCCTGTGGGATGCAGCCACTTTGGGATGCAGCCACTGTGGGAGCGGCCCCTGTGGGAGCGGCCCCTGTGGGAGCGGCCCCTGTGGGAGCGGCGGCCCCGCCGCGATCAGTGCCGCGGTGGTCGTTGTGCAACGTGCGTATCGCGGCGAGGCCGCCGCTCCCACAGGGGAAGGCGCCGCTCCAGAGCCGGTTGGCCATGCAGGGCCAACCGT
>NZ_JANINI010000027.1:0-4424 GCF_024580145.1 Methyloversatilis sp. XJ19-49 | reverse complement strand
CGCGGCGAGGCCGCCGCTCCCACAGGGGAGGCGCGCCCGAAGACCACGGCGAGCCCTCAAGCGCAGGGACTGTGGGAGCGACGGCCTCGTCGCGATTGGTGCGATGACCATCACGGTGCAACGTGCGTATCGCGGCGGGGCCGCCGCTCCCACAAGGACGGCGATCGTGCTGTGACCATCGCGGTGCGAAGTGCGCATCGCGGCGAGGGCAGAGCGGGGGTTTCGGCGAGCACTGCTCGCCGCCCGCGGAGCCGGTTGGCCATGCAGGGCCAACCGTGGATCGCCGCTCCCACAGGGGGGCGCGCCTGGAGACCACGGCGAGTCCTCAGCGGGTTGGCTGGTGCACTGCAGGTTCGCCGTTCGGCCCGGGTGAGGTAGGGTGCGTGGTGCCGTGATTGCACGGAACCAACCGAACTCAGGCGGAGCGTGTTGCATGAGGAAGACGTACTCACCCCGGGGCTTCATCGAGGCGCTTTCGGCCTTTCTCATTCGCGGCTCGCTGAAGCTGGTGTTGAAGCCTGCGTTTTCGCCGCGCTGGTCGATCGAGGCGCAGCGGCGCTGGCTGGCGCGGCTCGCCCGTACCACGCTGGTGCCGGCCGGGGTGTCGATCGAGCCGGCCACGGTCGGCGGGGTGCCGGGCGAGTGGCTGCGCCGGCATGACACGCCGCCGGTGCGCCCGGGCATCATCCTTTATCTGCATGGCGGTGCCTACTGCGTGGGCTCGGCGCTCGGGCATCGGGCACTGACGTCGCGCATCGCGCTTGCCAGCGGCCTGCCGGTGTTTTCGCTGGAATACCGGCTCGCCCCGGAAAACCGCTTTCCGGCCGCCATCGACGACGCCGTCGCGGCCTTCCGCGCGCTGAACGATCAGGGCCCGGTCATCATCGCAGGCGATTCGGCCGGCGGCGGTCTGGCGCTGGCGGCGGCCCTTGCACTGCGCGACGCCGACGCGCCGCGCCCGGCGGCACTCGTGCTGCTGTCGCCCTGGGTCGACATGACGCCCGCCGGCATGCCCGACACGGTTCCCGCCGGCGAGTGCATGCTCAGCACCGACTGGGCGTCGGCCTGCGCCGCGCACTACCTGGGCGATGCACCGCCCGAATCGCCGCTCGCCTCGCCGCTGCACACCGATCTGCGCAGTCTGCCGCCGACCTTGATCCAGGCCGGCACCGACGAACTGCTGCATGACCAGGCCGTGGCGCTGCACGACGCGCTCGAGGCCGCGGGCGTCGAGGTCGAATGCGACATCACTGCGCGGCGCTGGCATGTGTTCCAGATGCATGGCGGCGCGCTGCCCAGCGCCGACGCGGCCATCGCCCGCATCGCCCGTTTCACGCACGCATCGCTCGCGCTCGCCACGCCGCCCATCACCACGCGGCACGAAGTGGTCATCCTCGGCGCCGGCATGTCCGGCCTGTGCATGGCCGTACAGCTCAAGCGCGCCGGCATACACGATTTCGTCATCCTCGAAAAACAGGCGGGGCTCGGCGGCACCTGGTGGGACAACACCTACCCCGGTGCGCACGTCGACGTGCCCGCGCCGGCCTATTCCTTCTCGTTCGCGCCCAACCCCGGCTGGTCGCGCCGCTTCGCCTCGGCGCCCGAAATCCAGGCCTACATGCAGAAGGTGGCCGAAAAGCACGGCCTGATCGGACACATGCGGCTCGGCACCCGGCTTGCCGAAGCCACCTTCGACGAATCCAGCGGCCGCTGGCAGTTCGCCACCGAGCGCGGTGATGTGCTGAGCGCGCGCTTTTTCGTGTGCAGCACCGGCCCGCTGAGCCAGTTGCGCTGGCCCGACATCCCCGGGCTGGCCGATTTCCGCGGCAAGACGCTGCACTCCGCCCGCTGGGACCACGGCTACGCCATGGCCGGCAAGCGCGTCGCCGTCATCGGCACCGGCTCGACCGCGTCGCAACTGGTGCCGCCGGTCGCCGCCGAAGCAGGGCAGCTGTACCTGTTCCAGCGCACCGCCAACTGGGTCATGCCGCGGCTCGACCGTCGCTACACCGTGCTTGACCGGCTGCTCGCCCACCTGCCGCCGTACGCCGCCGCCGTGCGCGCCGCCTGGGTGCAGGCGCTCGAACTGGGCCGGCGCGGCTTCGACGAAGGCACGCTGGCGCGCAAGTCCATGCTGATGACCGCCGCGCGCCACCGCGACAAGCAGGTGCCCGACGCCGCGCTGCGCGAGCGGCTCACGCCGCCGTACCCGCTGGGTTGCAAGCGCATCATCTATTCCAACGATTTCTACCCCGCGCTGTGCCGGCCCAACGTCGAACTGGTGACCGACGCCATCACCCGCATCACTCCGACCGGCGTGGTCACGGCCGACGGTCGCGAGCGCGAGATCGACACCCTTGTGTGCGCCACCGGCTTCGACGCCGTGCAGCTGCTGTCATCGCTGCGCGTCACCGGTCGCGCCGGTCGCACGCTGGCCGAGGCCTGGTCCGACGGCCCGGCCGCCTACCAGGGCATTACCGTGGCCGGTTTTCCCAACATGTTCCTGATGCTCGGCCCCAACACCGCCACCGGCCACACCTCGACGCTGCTCTATATAGAACCCGAAGTGCAGCACGCCATCACCTGCATGCAGGCCGTGCGCACCGGCGGCCGGCGCTGGATCGATGTGCGCCCCGAAGTCGCCGACGCCTGGAACCGCGACCTGCAGCAGCGCCTCGGCACCTCGGTCTGGAGCCAGTGCCGCAGCTGGTACCGCATGGAAAACGGCCGCGTCATCGCCATCTTCCCCGGCTTCACCCGCGAATACGTGAAGGCCGTGAAGAAACCGGATCTGGCGGATTACACGCTGGCGTGATGCGAAGCGGGATTACTGTCGGAGCGGCGTCCCCAGAGACCACGGCAAGGCTGCTAGCGCAGGGCTGTGGGAGCGGCGGCCTCGCCGCGATCGTGCGGCGACCATCGCTGTGCAAAGTGCGAATCGCGGCGGGGCCGCCGCTCCCACAGGTGCGGCGCACCCGGAGACCACAGCAAGACCTCAAGCGCAGGGATGTGTGGGAGCGACGGCCCCGTCGCGATCAGTGCGGCGACCACCCCGGTGCGAAGTGCCCATCGCGGCGAGGGCGGAGCGGGCGTTTCGGCGAGCACTGCTCGCCGCCCGCGGAGCCGGTTGGCCATGCAGGGCCAACCGTGGATCGCCGCTCCCACAGGGGGCGGCGCCACAGACCGCGGCAAGGCGCTCAAGCGCAGGGATGTGTGGGAGCGACGGCCCCGTCGCGATCGGTGCGGCGATCATCACAGTGCGAAGTGCCTATCGCGGCGGGGCCGCCGCTCCCACAATGCGCGTCTCCAATGGAAGCCGCGCGCGGCTACTGGACCATGACAACGAAATCTGCGGGCGACAAAATCGAAATGCCGTGAAATGGATGCAACACCAGGAAATCCCGATCACCGGTCACGATGGCTTCCGCTTCGCCATTGAGGGCGACATGCAGGAATTTATCGTCTTTCGGGTCGCGGCATGCGGCGACGCGGTGGGTGATGTTCACCATCCGCGCGACCCCGCCGAAAAGTCTTAGAAACTGCACACGTTCGGCGACCGACAGATAGCGGTCAAACTTCGGCCGGCTGATCACCTCCGCCAGCTCGTTCATGGTTTCTTCAGACACCAGCACCACACCCCGGGCAAGCGCATGATCGACCGCGCGGGCGGCGACGCCGGTCGGAAGAAGCAGCCGACTGATCAGCGCGTTGGTGTCGAGAACCCAGCGGCGCTCAGGCATCGTCGGCGAGCAGGCCGGCGAGTGTGGCTTCGTCGATGCCGGCTTCTACCGCCCGAGCGCCCACCCGGTCGCAAAAGCGCTGGAACTCGCTCACGTTCAGCCGCGTGAGCCGCTCGTACTCGTGCATCGACATCACCACCGCCACGTCGCGTTTCTGCCGTTGAATCGCGATGGGCTCGCGAGCGGCGGCGTCAATCAATGCAGCGAAGCCCTGTTTGGCTTCGCTTGCTGCAATCGTTTTCATGACAAGATTCCCATGTGACGACGAAAGATTAATACATTTTGTACGATTTATACGAATTGTACGTCACCAGCGATCCAGGTCGACATCAAGGTCAGCCCAGCCAGCTCGCGCAGCACGCGGCGATAAGTGCAGTTTTTGCGGGAGCGTCGCTCCCAGTTAGCTCGGCAAGGCCTCAAACGCAGGAACTGTGGGAGCGACGGCCCCGTCGCGATCAGTGCGGTGACCATCAGAGTGCAGAGTGCCTATCGCGGCGGGGCCGCCGCTCCCACAGGTGCAGCGCACGCGGAGACCACAGCAAGACCTCAAGCGCAGGGATCTTGGGAGCGACGGCCCCGTCGCGATCGGTCCGGCGACCATCAGGGTGCAGAGTGTCTATCGCGGCGAGGGCGGAGCGGGGGTTTCGGCGAGCACTGCTCGCCGCCCGCGGAGCCGGTTGGCCC
>NZ_JANINI010000026.1 GCF_024580145.1 Methyloversatilis sp. XJ19-49 | reverse complement strand
TGGTCGTACGCCTTCGCCTCGCCACCGAACTTCGACGACAGAATCGTCGTGATCGCCGCCGTCAGCGTCGTCTTGCCATGATCAACGTGCCCAATCGTCCCCACGTTCACGTGCGGCTTGGTACGTTCAAACTTTCCCTTTGCCATGTCTAGCCCCTAAATCCCAAAACTCACTTCTTGTTGATGATCGCTTCGGCGACGTTCTTCGGCGCTTCAGCGTAATGCTTGAATTCCATCGAGTAGGTCGCGCGACCCTGGCTCAACGAACGCAAAGTCGTGGAATAACCAAACATCGCCGCAAGCGGGACTTCAGCCTTGATGGCCTTGATGCCGCCCGGCAGATCTTCCATGCCCTGAACGATGCCGCGACGACCCGACAGGTCACCCATCACGTTACCCATGTAGTCTTCCGGCGTTTCGACCTCGACCGCCATCATCGGCTCGAGCAACACCGGACTCGCCTTGCGCATCGCGTCCTTGAACGCCATCGACGCGGCCATCTTGAACGCGTTTTCGTTCGAATCGACGTCATGGTAGGAACCGTCGAACAGCGTCACCTTGACGTCAACGACCGGGAAACCTGCAAGCACGCCGTTCGGCAGCGTTTCGCGCAAGCCCTTGTCGACTGCCGGGATGAATTCACGCGGGACGGTACCGCCCTTGATCGCATCGACGAACTCGTAACCCTTGCCGGCTTCATTCGGCTCAAGCTTGATCCAGACGTGCCCGTATTGACCACGACCGCCCGATTGCTTGACGAACTTGCCTTCCTGTTCAACCGACTTCCGAACTGCTTCACGATAGGCGACCTGGGGCGCGCCGACATTGGCCTCAACGCCGAATTCGCGCTTCATGCGATCGACGATGATTTCCAGATGCAGTTCACCCATGCCCGAGATCACGGTCTGACCAGATTCTTCATCGGTGCGCACGCGGAACGAAGGATCTTCCTGCGCCAGACGCGACAGCGCCAGGCCCATCTTTTCCTGATCACCCTTCGTCTTCGGCTCAACGGCTACGTGAATCACCGGCTCCGGGAACTCCATGCGCTCCAGCGTCACGGCATTGTCAGGGTCACACAGCGTCTCACCGGTAGTCACCGACGAGAGACCGATGGCAGCCGCGATGTCACCAGCGCGCACTTCTTCGATTTCCTGACGGTCATTGGCGTGCATTTGCACCAGACGACCGATGCGGTCCTTCTTGCCCTTAATCGGGTTGTACACCGTGTCACCCGATTTCAGCACACCCGAATAAACGCGAATGAACGTGAGCTGACCAACGTACTTGTCCGACATCAGCTTGAAGGCCAGCGCCGAGAACTTTTCGTCGTCCGCTGCGCGACGCTCGACCGGCTTGTCGTCGTCGTCCAGGCCTTGGACCGGGGGAATGTCCACCGGCGACGGGAGAAAATCGATCACGGCATCCAGCATTCGCTGCACACCCTTGTTCTTGAAAGCGGTGCCACACAACATCGGATGAATTTCACCTGCGATGGTACGGGTCCGCAATCCAAGAATGATGTCCTTCTCGTCGAGGTCGCCGTTCTCGAGGTAGCGGTTCATCAGCTCTTCGCTGGACTCCGCTGCCGCCTCAACCATCTTCTCGCGCCATTCGCTGCACACATCCGCAAGTTCGGCCGGAATCTCTTCATACGAAAACTTGATGCCCTGAGAGGCCTCATCCCAAAGGATCGCCTTCATCTTGATCAGGTCGACAACGCCCTTGAAGCCTTCCTCTGCACCAATCGGCACAACAACCGGCACCGGGTTGGCGTGAAGACGAGTCTTCAGCTGTTCGTAAACCTTGAAGAAGTTCGCGCCCGTGCGGTCCATCTTGTTAACGAAGGCTAGACGCGGCACACCGTACTTGTTGGCCTGACGCCAGACGGTTTCCGACTGGGGCTGCACACCACCAACGGCGCAGTAAACCATGCACGCACCATCCAGCACACGCATCGAGCGTTCGACTTCAATTGTGAAATCCACATGACCCGGAGTGTCGATGATGTTGATGCGATGTTCGGGGTAGTCGCCCGCCATACCCTTCCAGAACGTGGTGACGGCAGCGGACGTGATCGTTATGCCACGCTCCTGCTCCTGCTCCATCCAGTCCGTCGTGGCGGCACCGTCATGCACTTCGCCGAGCTTGTGGTTCACGCCCGTGTAGAAAAGAATGCGCTCGGTGGTCGTCGTCTTGCCGGCGTCGATGTGAGCGGAAATGCCGATATTCCGGTAGCGCTCGATCGGTGTCTTGCGTGCCACGATACAGTCCTTTGAAACAAGAGGCCGCCACAAGTGGCGGCCATTCGATTAAGCGGGATGACTCAGAAACGGAAGTGCGAGAAAGCCTTGTTGGCGTCCGCCATCCGATGCACCTCGTCGCGCTTCTTCATCGCAGCACCACGACCTTCGGACGCCTCGAGCAACTCGGCAGCAAGGCGCAGACCCATGGACTTTTCCGAGCGCTTGCGAGCAGCCTCACGCAACCAGCGCATCGACAGAGCCATGCGGCGCGACGGACGCACTTCGACCGGCACCTGGTAGTTGGCACCACCGACACGACGGCTCTTGACCTCGACAACCGGCTTCACGTTGCTGATGGCCTGGGCAAAGACCTCAAGCGGATCCTTGCCGCTCTTGGTCTTGATCTGCTCGAAAGCCCCATAAACGATGCGCTCAGCGACCGACTTCTTGCCGGCCGACATCAGCACATTGACGAACTTGGAGAGCTCGACGCTACCGAATTTCGGATCGGGGAGAATATCTCTCTTGGGTACTTCACGACGACGTGGCATGTTTAAACCCTTAACTTCTTGCTATTACACTGCAATGAGCACGCGCTGACAGAAACCGGTCAGGCCTTTTTCGGACGCTTCGCGCCGTACTTGGAACGCGACTGCTTGCGATCTTTCACACCCTGCAGATCAAGCGACCCGCGGACGATGTGGTAGCGCACACCCGGGAGATCCTTGACGCGACCGCCACGGATCAGAACAACCGAGTGCTCCTGAAGATTGTGACCTTCACCACCGATGTACGAGATCACCTCGAAACCGTTGGTCAGACGCACTTTCGCAACCTTGCGCAGCGCCGAATTCGGCTTCTTCGGAGTCGTGGTGTAGACACGCGTGCAGACGCCGCGCTTTTGCGGACAAGCCTCAAGGGCCGGCACTTTTGATTTGCTTACCGGCGACGTGCGCGGCTTGCGAACAAGCTGATTAATGGTTGGCATTTTTCGAGATTCCAAAAGACCGGAGGCGACGCCTTTTACGGTCGGCCCGCCTCCGTGACTCGTTCGCCCCGGGCCCGCTACGGTTGGCGGACCCACAAAGAGGCCGGATTATAGGCATACTAAACGGGACGGGTCAACCACCGGCAGCCCTTTGCCGCTGGTGGTTGACCCTCCCACGGGTTGCTGCGTTGGTTACTGGGCTTCGCCGGTTTCCGCTTCTACCGGTATCGGATCGTCGCCGAACAGCACGCGATCCGCCGCAGCCGCATCGTCGCCGCGTGTCTGGCCGCGACGGGTGCGGTGATAGGCCAGACCGGTACCTGCCGGAATCAGTCGTCCGACGATCACGTTTTCCTTGAGGCCACGCAGTTCGTCGCGCTTGCCCATGATCGCCGCCTCGGTCAGCACGCGCGTGGTTTCCTGGAAGGACGCCGCGGAGATGAACGAATCGGTAGACAACGAGGCCTTCGTGATGCCGAGCAGCATGTACTGGTATTCACACGGACGCTTGCCCTCGGAGACCAGACGATCGTTCTCGTCAAGCACTTCTGAACGCTCTACCTGTTCCTCGCGGATGAACTTCGAATCACCGGAGTCAACGATGACCACGCGACGAAGCATCTGGCGGACGATGACCTCGATGTGCTTGTCGTTGATCTTCACGCCCTGCAGTCGATAAACGTCCTGAACTTCGTCGATGATGTAGCGGGCCAGTTCCTCGACGCCCTTCAGACGCAGGATGTCATGCGGTTCGACCGCACCGTCGACAATCACTTCACCCTTGTTGACCACCTGACCGTCGTGCACCGTGACGTGCTTGTCCTTCGGAATCAGGAACTCGTTCACCGTGCCATCCGGCTCGGTGATCACGAGGCGCTGCTTGCCTTTGGTGTCCTTGCCGAACGAAACAGTACCGGTGACTTCGGCAAGCAGACCGGCGTCCTTCGGCGAACGCGCTTCGAACAGCTCCGCCACGCGTGGCAAGCCGCCCGTGATGTCGCGCGTTTTCGCCGATTCCTGCGGGATGCGCGCCAGCACGTCGCCCACGCTGACCGTCTGACCATCCTTCACGGTGATGATGCAGCCCACCTGGAAGGTGATCGACACCGGGGTTTCGGTACCGGCAACCTTCACTTCTTCGCCGGTTTCGGTCAGCAGCTTGACCTGCGGGCGCAACCCCTTGGTCGTCGTGCTGCGACGCTTCGGATCGATCACGACCAGCGTGGTCAGGCCGGTCACGTCGTCCACCTGCTTGGCTACGGTCACGCCTTCTTCGACGTGCTCGAAGCGCACCACACCCGAGTACTCGGTAATGATCGGACGGGTGTGCGGATCCCAGCTGGCGAGTGCGGTACCAGCCTTGATGGCCTGACCTTCGTCGACCTGCAGCGTGGCGCCGTACGGAACCTTGTGACGCTCGCGCTCGCGGCCGTGATCATCGGTGATGATGACTTCGGCACTGCGCGCGATGACGATCTTTTCGTTCTTCGCACTGGTGACGTAACGCATGTTCAGCGTAAAGCGGATGACGCCGGAGCTCTTTGCCTCGACGCCGCTTGCCGCCGCGGCCCGTGATGCCGCACCGCCGACGTGGAAGGTGCGCATCGTGAGCTGCGTACCCGGCTCGCCGATGGACTGCGCAGCGATCACACCGACCGCTTCGCCGGTATTCACCAGCTGGCCGCGGCCCAGATCGCGGCCGTAGCACTTTGCGCACAGGCCGTACCGGGTTTCGCAGGTCAGCGGGGTGCGGACCTTGACCTCATCCACACCGAGCGAGTCGATCAGGTCGCACTTGTCTTCGTCCAGCAGCTCACCGGCGTAGATCACCGTGGCCTGCGTTTCCGGATTCACCACATCGGCAGCGGTGGTGCGGCCGAGGATGCGGTCACGCAGCGGTTCGATCACTTCACCGCCCTCGACCAGCGCCTTCATCACGAAGCCTTCGCTGGTGCCGCAATCGTCCTCGGTCACCACCAGATCCTGCGTCACGTCGACCAGGCGACGCGTCAGGTAACCGGAGTTCGCCGTCTTCAGTGCCGTGTCGGCCAGACCCTTGCGGGCGCCGTGCGTCGATATGAAGTACTGCAGAACGTTCAGACCTTCGCGGAAGTTGGTGGTGATGGGCGTTTCGATGATCGAGCCGTCCGGCTTTGCCATCAGACCGCGCATGCCGGCAAGCTGACGGATCTGGGCGGCGGAACCGCGCGCACCGGAGTCGGCCATCATGTAGATGGAGTTGAACGACTCCTGCTTGACCGCGTTGCCGTCGCGATCGACAGTGTCTTCCTGGCCGAGCTGGTCCATCATGGCCTTGGCGACCTGATCACCGGCGCGACCCCAGATGTCCACCACCTTGTTGTAGCGCTCGCCGTCGGTCACCAGACCGGACGTGTATTGCTGGGCGATTTCCTTCACCTCGGCTTCGGCCGCGCTGATCAGTGTGTGCTTGGCATCCGGCACCAGCATGTCCTTCACCGCAATCGAAATGCCGGCACGGGTCGCAAGCGCGAAACCGGCCTGCATCAGCTTGTCGGCAAAGATGACTGTTTCGCGAAGACCGCAGCGACGGAAGCTGTTGTTGACCAGACGCGAGATTTCCTTCTTCTTCAACGCCTTGTCGAGCACGCTGAAGGGCAGTCCCGGCGGCAGGATCTCAGACAGCATGGCGCGGCCAACCGTGGTTTCGTAGCGGGTCACCTTGTCGCGCTTTTCGTCGTCTATCACTTCGACTTCGCGGATACGCACCGAAATTCTGGAGTGCAGCTCGACGAAGCCATTGTCGTAGGCGCGACGCATTTCATTCACGTTGGCGAACATCATCCCTTCGCCCTTGCCGTTGATCTTCGAACGGGTGGCGTAGTACAGGCCGAGCACGATGTCCTGCGACGGCACGATGATCGGCTCGCCATTGGCCGGCGACAGCACGTTGTTCGACGCCAGCATCAGCGTGCGTGCTTCCATCTGCGCTTCCAGCGACAGCGGCACGTGCACGGCCATCTGGTCACCGTCGAAGTCGGCGTTGAATGCCACGCAGACCAGCGGGTGCAACTGGATGGCCTTGCCTTCGATCAGCATCGGCTCGAAAGCCTGGATGCCGAGGCGGTGCAGCGTCGGTGCGCGGTTCAGCATGACCGGATGTTCGCGGATCACCTCTTCGAGGATGTCCCACACTTCCGGCACTTCCTGCTCGACCAGCTTCTTGGCGGCCTTGATCGTGGTCGCCATGCCGTTCAGCTCGAGCTTGTTGAAGATGAAGGGCTTGAACAATTCGAGCGCCATCTTCTTCGGCAGGCCGCACTGATGCAGCTTGAGCTGCGGCCCCACCACGATGACCGAACGGCCCGAGTAGTCGACGCGCTTGCCCAGCAGGTTCTGGCGGAAACGACCACCCTTGCCCTTGATCATGTCGGCCAGAGACTTCAGCGGGCGCTTGTTGGCGCCGGTCATCGCCTTGCCGCGACGGCCGTTGTCAAGCAGCGAATCCACCGCTTCCTGCAGCATGCGCTTTTCGTTGCGCACGATGATTTCCGGCGCCTTCAGTTCGAGCAGGCGCTTCAGGCGGTTGTTGCGGTTGATGACGCGACGGTAGAGATCATTCAGGTCGGACGTCGCAAAGCGGCCACCGTCCAGCGGCACCAGCGGACGCAGGTCCGGCGGCAGAACGGGCAGCACTTCCAGAATCATCCATTCCGGCTTGATGCCCGAATGCTGGAAGCCTTCGAGGATCTTCAGCCGTTTCGAAATCTTCTTCATCTTCGCTTCGGAACTGGTGGCTTCCAGTTCGCCGCGCAGCTTTTCCACTTCACGGTTCAGGTCGAGCGAACGCAGCATGCCGCGTACGCCTTCCGCCCCCATGAATGCGGTGAAGTCATCGCCGTACTCCTCGACCTTGGCGAGATAGTCGTCTTCCGACAGCAGCTGGCCGCGGGCCAGCGGCGTCATGCCCGGATCGACGACGACGAAGCCTTCGAAGTACAGCACGCGTTCGATGTCGCGCAGCGTCATGTCGAGCACCATGCCCAGACGCGACGGCAGCGACTTCAGGAACCAGATGTGCGCGGTCGGGCTGGCCAGCTCGATGTGGCCCATGCGTTCGCGGCGTACCTTCGACAGCGTGACTTCAACGCCGCACTTCTCGCAGATGACACCGCGGTGCTTCAGGCGCTTGTACTTGCCACACAGGCACTCGTAGTCCTTCACCGGGCCGAAGATCTTGGCGCAGAACAGGCCATCGCGCTCCGGCTTGAAGGTGCGGTAGTTGATGGTTTCCGGCTTCTTGACTTCGCCGTATGACCAGGAACGGATCTTGTCCGGCGACGCGAGGCCGATGGTGATCGCGTCGAACTCTTCTTCCTGGGTGACCTGCTTGAACAGATCCAGCAATGCTTTCATGGCAACTCCTTTGGGGCTAGTGGCTAGGGGCTAGGCGGGGTTGGCTTTCGCGCCCTGTCCTAGAACCGCTCCAAATCAATGTCGATGGCCAGCGACCGGATTTCCTTCACCAGCACGTTGAACGACTCCGGCATGCCGGCATCGATCTTGTGCTCGCCCTTGACGATGTTTTCGTACACCTTCGTACGACCCGTGACGTCGTCGGACTTGACGGTGAGCATTTCCTGCAGCGTGTAGGACGCACCGTACGCTTCCAGTGCCCACACTTCCATTTCACCGAAGCGCTGACCACCGAACTGCGCCTTGCCGCCCAGCGGCTGCTGGGTGACCAGGGAGTACGGGCCGGTTGACCGGGCGTGCATCTTGTCGTCGACCAGGTGATGCAGCTTCAGTACATGCATATAGCCGACCGTCACCTGACGCTCGAACGCTTCGCCGGTGCGTCCGTCGTACAGCGTCATCTGACCGCCGGACGGCATGTCGGCCAGTTCCAGCATGCGACGGATTTCCGACTCGTGTGCGCCGTCGAAGACCGGCGTCGCGAACGGCACACCGTGCTTCAGGTTGCTCGCCAGCTCGAGCACTTCGTCGTCGGTCAGCGAAGTGATCTCTTCCGGCTTGCCACTGCTGTTGTAGATCTCGTCCATGAATCCACGCAACTCGGCGAGATTGGCCTGACGACGCAGCATGCCGTCGATCTTCTTGCCGAGGCCACGCGCGGCCATGCCAAGGTGGGTTTCGAGAATCTGGCCGATGTTCATCCGCGACGGCACGCCGAGCGGATTCAGCACGATATCGACCGGCGTGCCGTCTTCCATGTGCGGCATGTCTTCCAGCGGCGTGATCTTGGACACCACACCCTTGTTGCCGTGTCGGCCGGCCATCTTGTCGCCCGGCTGAAGGCGGCGCTTGACGGCCAGATAAACCTTGACCATCTTCTGCACGCCCGGCGGCAGCTCGTCGCCCTGGGTCAGCTTCTTCTTCTTCAGTTCGAACGCGACGTCGAAGTCGGTGCGGGTCTTTTCCAGCGACTCGCGCAGGCTCTCCAGTTGCGCTGCGATCTCTTCATCCGCCATGCGGATGTCGAACCAGTTGTGCGGCTCGACGCCATCAAGGTACTCGCGGGTGATCGTCGTGCCCTTGGCCAGACGCTTCGGACCGCCATTTGCGACACGCCCCGCCAGCAGGCGTTCGATACGGGCAAAGGTGTCGCGCTCGACGATGCGCATCTGGTCGCCCAGATCCTGACGGTAGCTGCGCAGCATGTCATCGACGATGGACTGAGCACGCTTGTCGCGCTCGATGCCTTCGCGGGTGAACACCTGCACGTCGATCACCGTGCCGTTCATGCCTGAGGGCACGCGCAACGAGGTGTCCTTCACGTCCGAAGCCTTTTCGCCGAAGATCGCGCGCAGCAGCTTTTCTTCCGGCGTCAGCTGGGTTTCGCCCTTCGGCGTCACCTTGCCGACCAGCACATCACCGGCTTCGACTTCAGCACCGATATACACGATGCCCGATTCGTCGAGACGGCCGAGTTGGGCTTCGCCGAGCGACGCGATGTCGCGCGTGATTTCTTCCGGGCCCAACTTGGTATCGCGTGCGACGACCGTCAATTCCTCGATGTGGATCGACGTGAAGCGGTCTTCGGCGACAACGCGCTCCGAAATCAGGATCGAATCCTCGAAGTTGTAGCCGTTCCAGGGCATGAAGGCGACCAGCATGTTCTGTCCGAGCGCCAGCTCGCCAAGGTCGGTCGAGGCACCGTCGGCCACGACGTCGCCCTTGGCGATGATGTCGCCGCTCTTGACCACCGGACGCTGGTTGATGTTCGTATTCTGGTTCGAACGCGTGTACTTCACCAGGTTGTAGATGTCGACGCCGACTTCGCCCGGCACGGTTTCGTCGTCATTGACGCGCACCACGATACGGTTCGCATCGACGTAGTCGACCACGCCACCGCGCAGTGCCTGCACCGCGGTACCCGAGTCGACTGCAACCGTGCGTTCGATGCCGGTGCCGACAAAGGCCTTTTCAGGACGCAGGCAGGGCACGGCCTGACGCTGCATGTTCGCACCCATCAACGCGCGGTTCGCGTCGTCATGCTCGAGGAATGGAATGAGCGAGGCGGCGACTGACACGATCTGACCCGGCGCAATGTCCATGTACTGCACCTGATCCGGCGTCGACAGCATGAACTCGCCCTTGTGACGGCAGGACACCAACTCGTCCGACAGACCACCTTTCTTGTCCAGTGACGCGTTCGCCTGCGCGATCACGTACTTGCCTTCTTCGATTGCCGACAGGAAATCGATCTGTTCGGTGACGTGGCTGCCATCGACACGGCGATACGGCGTTTCGAGGAAGCCGTACTTGTTGGTGCGGGCGTACAGCGCGAGCGAATTGATCAGGCCGATGTTCGGGCCTTCCGGTGTTTCGATCGGGCACACACGGCCATAGTGGGTCGGGTGAACGTCGCGCACTTCAAAGCCGGCACGTTCGCGCGTCAGACCGCCCGGGCCCAGTGCGGACACGCGACGCTTGTGCGTGATTTCCGACAGCGGGTTGGTCTGGTCCATGAACTGCGACAGCTGGCTGGAACCGAAGAACTCCTTGATCGCTGCGCTGATCGGCTTGGCGTTGATCAGATCGTGCGGCATCAGATTGTCCGACTCGGCCTGCGACAGGCGCTCCTTCACGGCGCGCTCGACGCGCACCAGACCGGCGCGGAACTGGTTCTCGGCCAGTTCGCCGACCGAACGCACGCGGCGATTGCCGAGGTGATCGATGTCGTCGATCTCGCCCTTGCCGTTGCGCAGATCGACCAGGATGCGGATGACGTCAACGATGTCTTCGTTCGACAGCGTGGCGGCACCTTCGATTGCATCGCGACCGACACGGCGGTTGAACTTCATGCGGCCGACGGCCGACAGGTCGTAGCGCTCTTCAGAATAGAACAGCCCGTGAAACAATGTTTCGACGGCATCTTCCGTCGGCGGCTCACCCGGCCGCATCATGCGGTAGATGGCCACGCGCGCCTGCCACTGATCAGCGGTTTCGTCGGTGCGCAGTGTCTGCGAAATGTACGGGCCGCGGTCCAGGTCATTCACGTACAGCGTCGAGATCTCGCTGACGCCTGCCACGCTCAGTTTGGCCAACAGTTCTTCGGTGATTTCGTCATTCACGTTCGCCAGCACTTCGCCGGTTTCCGGATCGACCACGGCGCTCGAGAATACGCGTCCGACGAGGAAGTCTTCCGGCACCACGATGGCTTCGGTGCCCGACTCGGCCAGTTCGCGGATGTGCTTGGCAGTGATACGCTTGTCTTTCGCCACGACGACCTTGCCCGAACCGTCGATGATGTCGAATTTTGCGACTTCCCCGCGCAGGCGCTCCGGCACCAGCTTCATTTGGATACCGCCCTTGGCGGCCAGGTCGAAGGCGTCAAATTCGAAGAACGTCGACAGGATCTGCGTCGGCGTCATGCCGATCGCCTTCAACAGGATCGTCACCGGCATCTTGCGACGACGGTCGACGCGGAAGTAGAGGTAGTCCTTCGGATCGAATTCGAAGTCGAGCCAGGAGCCGCGGTAGGGAATGATGCGGGCCGAGAACAGCAGCTTGCCCGAGCTGTGGGTCTTGCCGCGATCATGCTCGAAGAAGACGCCCGGCGAACGATGCAGCTGGCTGACGATGACACGTTCGGTGCCATTGATGACGAAGGAACCAGTGGTCGTCATGAGCGGAATTTCGCCCATGTACACTTCCTGTTCCTTCACTTCCTTGATGGTTTCCTTCGGCGCTTCGCGGTCCATGATGACCAGGCGCACGCGCGCGCGCAGCGGGCTCGCGAAAGTCAGGCCGCGCTGATGACATTCCTTGACGTCGAATGCGGGTTCGCCGAGCATGAAATGCACGAACTCAAGACGCGCATTGCCGGAATGCGAACTGATCGGGAAGATCGACGTGAAAGCAGCCTGCAAGCCCTGGTTGCGACGGGATTCGGCGGGAATCTCGGCCTGCAGGAACTGAGTGTAGGACTCCAGCTGGGTCGCCAGCAGGAACGGCACGTCGAGCACCGCATCGCGCTTGGCAAAGCTTTTGCGGATGCGCTTCTTCTCGGTGTAGGTATAGGCCATGAAATCTCCGGGCATAGAGTGCGATGGCCGGGGAAAACGGAGCGTGCGCCACCCGGCGCGCCGTCCGCGTTTCACCACGGAATGCAATCAGGACAACGTCACCGGCGGCTGGCCTCTACCAACCCCTGGGCTGACAACGAAAGCGCGGGCATGAGCACCCGAGGCGGGACTTTCGTTCGACCGGAAACGGTCTTCCGTGATCGCTTCGGAAGACAAGGAAAACACGTTCGCTCACGCGCTTTCCTGGTATCCCCAAACGGCGACGGGAGTACGGCCCGAAGGCACGCACTCCCGCCAATCGGGTCGGAATTACTTGATTTCGACCTTGGCGCCTGCGTCGTCCAGCTGCTTCTTCAGGGCTTCTGCGTCAGCCTTCGAGATGGCTTCCTTCACCGCTTTCGGTGCGCCATCCACGAGGTCCTTCGCTTCCTTCAGGCCCAGGCCGGTTACGGCGCGCACAACCTTGATGACTTCAACCTTCTTCTCGCCAGCGGCCAGCAGCATGACGGTGAATTCGGTCTGCTCTTCAGCAGCCGGCGCGGCAGCGGCTGCGGGTGCGGCAGCAACGGAAACCGAGGCGGCGGCGGACACGCCGAACTTTTCTTCCATATCCTTGATCAGTTGCGACAGTTCGAGAACCGACATTGCGGCAACAGCTTCCAGGACCTGCTCTTTGCTAATCGACATTTAAAAACTCCTGATTCAAGCGCCGGGATGAATTCCAGCGGCGCGGGATGGTGATGTAGTCGTTCGTGAAGCCCGAACTCAGGCAGACTGCTTTTCGCGTTCGTCGCGCACCGCCGCGAGGGTACGGACGAACTTGCCCGGCACCTCGTTGAGGGTCTGCACAAACTTTGCGATCGGCGCCTGCATCGTGCCCAGAAGTGTTGCGAGCAGTTCATCGCGGCTCGGCATGGTGGCCAGCGCCTTGACGCCTGCGGCGTCCATGACGTGATTGGCCAGTGCGCCGCCCTTGATGACCAGCTTGTCATTGCCCTTGACGAATTCCTGCAGGACCTTTGCCGCCGATACCGGATCGGCGGACATGCCATACATCAGCGGTCCGGTCATTTCCTTCGCCAGCCCCTCGAAAGGGGTACCCTCGACAGCGCGACGTGCCAGCGTGTTCTTCAGAACGCGCAGGTAGACACCCTGTGCTCGAGCCTGGGCACGCAAACGCGTGACATCGCCCACTTCCAGACCGCGGTTCTCGGCGATCACGATCACCTGCGCGCCCGCAACTTCAGCGGCCACACCGGCGACGACTTCCTTCTTCTGATCGAGATTGAGTCCCAAGGTCTACTCCCATGATTACGGTCGTCAGGCACACATCGCTGCCCACCTGACGAACCACCTGCGGCGACCGTATCAGGAGAAGAAACTGTCCGTGAGGACACCATCCATCCTGTGTCGGGTAACGCCATCTGCGCAGGCGGAGTGTTTGCTCCATTACGCCCAATCAGGCACCTGCGGTCTTTGACAACCTGCCACCCCATACGGGCGGTGGCAGCCCAAAGTTCGTTTGTGCGCCCGACGGAGCCGGGCGCAAATCCTTACTGCACCGACGCCTGATCGACGCGGATGCCGACACCCATCGTCGAAGTGACCGACACCTTGCGCAGATACACGCCCTTGGCCGCAGCCGGACGCGCCTTGTTCAGCGCTTCGATCAGTGCCTTGATGTTGGTGGTGAGTTGCTCCGGCGTGAAGGACGCGCGACCAACGGTACATTGCACGATGCCACCCTTGTCGGTGCGGTACTGCACCTGACCGGCCTTCGCGTTCTTGACCGCAGTGGCGACATCCATGGTCACGGTGCCAACCTTCGGATTCGGCATCAGGCCTCGCGGGCCGAGGATCTGGCCCAGCGCACCGACGACACGCATCGCGTCCGGCGTCGCGATCGCGACGTCGAAATTCAGGTTGCCTTCCTTGACCTGGGCTGCCAGATCGTCGAAGCCGACAACATCCGCACCGGCGGCACGGGCTTCGTCAGCCTTCGCACCTTGGGCGAACACGGCGACGCGTACCGACTTGCCGGTACCTGCCGGCAGCACGACCGAGCCACGGACCAACTGGTCCGACTTCTTCGCGTCGATGCCCAGATTCACGGCCAAATCGACCGATTCATCGAACTTGGCGTTCGCGGTTTCCTTGACCAGCGCGAGCGCATCGGCCAACGGGTAGCTGCGGTTGCGATCGATCTTGGCGCGCAGCGCCTGAACGCGTTTGGACAGTTTCGCCATGATTACAGCCCCTCCACCGTGATGCCCATGCTGCGGGCCGAACCGGCGATCGTGCGCACTGCAGCGTCAAGATCACCCGCAGTCAGATCCTTGTTTTTCACCTTGACGATTTCTTCAAGCTGCCCGCGGGTCACCTTGCCCACCTTGTCGGTGTGCGGCTTGGGCGAACCCTTGGTGATGCCGGCAGCCTTCTTGATAAGAATGGTCGCCGGGGGCGACTTCATCACGAAGGTGAATGACTTGTCCGCGTAGGCGGTGATGACCACCGGAATCGGCAGGCCCGGTTCCATGCCCTGGGTCTGCGCATTGAACGACTTGCAGAACTCCATGATGTTCAAACCGCGCTGACCCAGCGCGGGACCGATCGGGGGCGACGGATTCGCCTTCCCGGCCGGCACTTGCAGCTTTACATAGCCGACGATTTTCTTCGCCATGATGACTCCTGATGTGAGTGATAGCGTGACTTGCGGTCACCGGACCGCCTGTCACTCCTCTACCGGTGACAACACCGGAAACAATTGCGCGGCACTGCCCTCAGGCTGCACCGCGCACCCAGACAACGCCTTACGGCGCTGCCTCAATTGCTGGACCTGACCCCGACCCTAGCGCCTGGGATCAAACCTTCTCGACCTGTGCAAACTCAAGCTCAACCGGCGTCGCACGGCCGAAGATGGTCACCGAAACATGCAGGCGACTCTTGTCGTAATTGACGCTCTCGACCGATCCGTTGAAATCGGTGAATGGGCCATCCTTGACCCTAACCAATTCGCCCACTTCGAACAGCACCTTCGGACGGGGCTTTTCAACCCCTTCCTGCATCTGCTGCATGATCTTCTCGACTTCCTTCTCGGAAATCGGTGTCGGCTTGTTGGCACTGCCGCCAACGAAACCCGTGACCTTCGGTGTGCTCTTCACGAGGTGCCAGCTATCCTCGTCCATATCCATTTCGACCAGAACATAACCCGGGAAGAATTTGCGCTCCGACACGGCCTTCTGGCCGCCACGCATCTCAACCACCTCTTCAACCGGAACAAGGATCTGGCCGAACTTGTCCTGCATGCTCGCCCGGGTGATCCGCTCGACGAGCGCGCGCTGCACCGATTTCTCGAAACCGGAATAGGCATGTACGACGTACCAACGCTTGCTCATGATTTTTTCCAGCCCAGGATGAGGTCGTACAACACCCACTCGAAGCTCTTGTCAGTCAGCCACAGGAAAACGGCCATGACGAATACGAAGCCAAACACGATCGCTGTCGTCTGCACTGTTTCCTTGCGGCTCGGCCACGCAACCTTTTTCGCTTCCGCCACCGACTCGTTGGCAAATTCGAAGAAGCGGCGGCCCTGTGCCGTATACCAGGCGACGGCAATACCAGCCGCGATGCCACCCACAACGGACAGCACACGCACCGCCATGATCTGGTCGGAGAAAACATAGAAGCCGGCCAGCCCTGCAATCAGCAGTGCAATGGCCAGCGCAAGCTTCAGCTGGTCGGTCATGAATGTCCGGGAACGCTCAGGCGCTCCGCAAAGTTACCCGTCCTGATTACCGGGATGGCAGGGGCAGAGGGAATCGAACCCCCAACCTTCGGTTTTGGAGACCGACGCTCTGCCAATTGAGCTATGCCCCTGCAAAACAAACCCGGCCGGCTCACGCAGGCCGGGGCACATCAACCTGCTTAAGCGATGATCTTGGCAACCACGCCCGCGCCCACCGTACGACCGCCTTCGCGAATCGCAAAGCGCAGACCTTCTTCCATCGCGAT
>NZ_JANINI010000025.1 GCF_024580145.1 Methyloversatilis sp. XJ19-49 | reverse complement strand
ATCGTGCCGGTCCGGATGTCCGTCACCGCTCCGGCCGTGCTCACCGTCGTCAGCGTCCGGCCATCGGCCTGGATCGCCTGCGCCCACGCCGCCGGTGACATCAGCAGCGGCAGGCTCGCCATGCCCGCCAGCGTGCAGAAAGAGGGCGCGAGCGCCGCCGATAGCGTGCGCAAGCCAGGCAGATTTGAAGTGGAGCGCGTCGGTTTCATTGCTGATCCTTTTCGATCATCAAAAAAACCAATGTGCGCTTGTAGGACAAACTCCTACTTGATCTTGAGCAATATCACGAGAAGTGACGCATCACGGCCCTATCGTCGGCAAACCGGCAACGGAAGAGGCGCTGAACCGCCTCGGCAATCGACCGAACGTCTTCAGCTCGGGAATCGGATCCGGAACGGCATTTTTCAATCGCCCGCTGGCGCAAAAGCGGGGCGCCGCGCAGGCATCAGCCGAGCGGCCAGACGTGCCGGCGCACGCCGGGGTTGTACCCGGCGACCTCAGAACACCTGTGCGACGACCTGCACGTGCACGTAGTAGCCGCGCGGCTCCTGCGGGCGGTCGCGGATCGGCAGCCCGAGCGTCACCCGGGCCGATATGTTCTGGTTGATGTTCGCGTTCAGCCCCCAGCCGTAGCTCGCCATCGTGTCGCTGCCGCGCGTCGATTCCGGCGGACGGAAGGGCTCCACCGCGCCGTAGTCGAGAAACAGGAAGCCGCTGGTCCTGATCGGTGCCACCGGCGCCTGCGGCAGCGGGTGGTGCAGTTCCACCGACGCGATCAGCCCCTTGTCGCCGCTGAACAGCCCTGTCTGGTAACCCCGCACACTGCCCTCGCCGCCGATCAGGAACTGTTCGCTCGAGGTCAGGTTCTCGTCACGCGTGTATTGAAACGCCACCGTGTTGTGCACCGACCAGCCTTCGCCGAATTCCTGCACACGGCGCACCGAGCCACGCCAGATCTTGAATGAGGTCGACACCACATCGTCGATCGGGTCCGCATCCCCCGTAGAGTAGGTCAGCGATCCGGTCCAGATCCGGTCGCTTTCCCACCACTGCGCATCCACGCCCGCCGACACGTCGTCGATGTCGGTCGACTGGAACTTGCGCCCCTCGATCCAGCTTTCCGTCTTGCGCTTCTTCGCCCCGCCCAGCACATCGAGCTGGTAGTTCTTGCCGATCAGCAGCGGATGGCGCAGCAGCGCCGTCCAGGCCGTCGATTCACCGCGGATGCGCAGCGGTGCGAACGGGCCGTTCTTGATCCGGGTGTGGTCTTCGAACCAGGACAGCGTGAGCCGCGTGCCCAGAGTGCCCAGTGGGATGCTGTACGACAGCGCGCGCCCTTCGTGCCCACCCGTCTCCGCGCCGATCAGCGACGCGCTCAACGCGTCCCGGAAGCCGAACAGGCTGCGGTTCTGGTAGAACACGCCGGCCCGATACACCCCGGTCGCGTAGCTGCCGCTGGTGTCGGCGAACACGCGCATTTCATGCTTCGGCGGCTCGACCGCCGTCAGCGCCACATCGGTTTCGCCGAACTTCGCGCCCGGCTTCAGTTCGGCGCGCAATTGCACGTCCTGGCTGCGGTTGAAGCGCATCATGCTGCGCTCCAAGGCCCCCACGTCTGCCAGATCGCCCTTCGTCTGGCCCAGCCGCGACAGGATGAAGCTGTCCGCCGTGCTCGCGTTCCCTTCGAGCAGAATGTCACCCACACGCCCTTCGACCAGTTTGATCGTCACATTGCCGTCGGCCACTTCCTGCGCCGGCAGCACCGCCTGCGCGGTCGGGATGCCGCGCTCGCGGTACAGCGTGTTGATGCGCTCGACGACTTCGACCACTTCGGCCAGCGTGACTTCGCGCCCTTCGACCGTCGCCGCCAGCCCGCGCAGCGTCTCCTCCGACAGCAGCTCCGACTTCGTGAAGTCGATCCGCTTGAGCAGAAAGCTCGACGTCACCGCCGGCTTTCTGGCCGGCGCAGGCTTGAGCCCTTCGCGGTCGATCGACGGCTCCGACTCGGGCCGGCGTTCGCGCTCTTCGCGCAGCCGCCGCTCGAGCTCCAGCGAGCGCTGCTGGATGTTGCCCGGGTCGGCTGCAGGCGGCAGTTGCGGTGTGACCTGCGCCTGCGCCGGCACGCCCGCTCCCAGCGCGCCCATCAGTGCGGCCACGGCCAGCGGGATCCTGCCGGCCTGTCTGTTCAACAACCTGCGTTCGCGCCTCACTGTGCGGTCTCCTTCGGGGTTTCATTGCCTGCTTCTTCCTCCGCTGCGCGACGGGCCTCGGCGTCCTCTTCCGTCTCTTCATCGCCCGAATTCACGGCCGGAATGTCCAGCGGAATGTTGATCGCGATCTGCGACAGCGCCGGCACCACATTCACCGCCTGCGGGCGCGTCGGATTCGGCACCCGACCTTCGATCGCGTTGCGCGACTCCTCCCGACCGCTGTTGTCCGGGTCTGTCGCATTGACCACTTCGTGCAGCGGGCTGCGCGTCAGCGCCGTCTCGTCGGTCACCAGACGGTAGCGCTCAAGACGCAGCGCAAACTGCCCGTCCGGCGCATTGAGCTGGATGTCCGCCGGCTCGATCACCGTCGTCGCGTTGTCCATGTAAACATTGCT
Organism: Methyloversatilis sp. XJ19-49; assembly: GCF_024580145.1. Taxonomy (GTDB): domain Bacteria; phylum Pseudomonadota; class Gammaproteobacteria; order Burkholderiales; family Rhodocyclaceae; genus Methyloversatilis. The sequence goes on along the minus strand of NZ_JANINI010000025.1, from coordinate 13,620 downwards.
CTGCGGATTGATGAAGCGCGCCTGGTTGTCGATCCGGCCATCCAGCACTTCCAGCCAGCCACGTTCCGTCTCGATCCGCGCGTCCTGCGAATACAGCCGCTCGAAGCGCGTGCCGATCGGGCTGTCGAACGTCAGATCAACCCAGCGCGCCATCCCGCCGCCAGGACCCGTCACGTTCATCAGCAGCGGACCCGAAGTGCCGGTGTGGATGACCTTTGCGGTGATCGATTCGGTGCTGAAGCTCATCTTCGATTTGACGCTGAGTGTACCCAGATCGATCTCGCCCTTGCCGGAAATGTCCAGCGTATCGCCGGCCAGCCGCTTCACGCTGACGCGGCCGTTGATGGCCTGCAGCTTGACGCCCTGCCCTGCGGTGACGGCATCCATGATGATGTCCTGTTCGGCGATCACCGTCGCGTTGCCGGCTTCCGCCGTCGCTTCCAGAACGGTCACGCTGTTGCCTGACAGCAGGTCGAGATTGCCACGCGCGGTGTAGGCGCTGTTGCCGCTGATGGTGCCACCGGCCTTGACCGCCAGGTCGCCATCGGTGTCGACGGTGCCGAGCGCGACATCGTCCTTCTCGTCGATCTGCAGGCCGCCCGCCGTCGACATGGCATCGAGCATCGCAATGTCGGTTTCCAGTGCATCGGCCACCGGCAGTGGCGTGCCGTTGTTCCAGGTGGCGCTGCCGATGCCGTCGGTCGCTTCGAGCACGACACCGGCGCCCGGCGTGGCGGCGACCAGATCGTAGGTGCCGATGTCGCCACCGTCGTGGATGCCGCCGCCGGCGACGATGCGCAGGGCCTGGGCGGTGGCATTGTTGGTCGCCTCGATGCGGCCGACGACGACGTCGCCGGTGGTCGCAATGTCGATGCGGCCATCGCGGGCGCGCAGCGTCGCCCCGTCGGCCATGATGTAGCGCGCGGCCGACAGGTCGATGTTGCCCACCGCCGCCACGGTCTGCGCCGACTGCATCACGTCACCGGCTGCATCGAGCATCAGCTTGCCACCCGCGTCGATGACGCCGATGTTCAGGTTGCCGGGCGAGCGCAGCGTGACGTCGCCGGCGCTGGACAGCGCACTGCGCACGTCGAGCGCACCATCGACGGCGCGCACATGGATGCCGTCTGCGGCTTCGAGTTCGACCCAGCCGTCGGGCGACGCACCCAGATCCAGCGCGTCCAGTTCGCTGCTGCCGGCGCCGCCGATGGTGGTGCCGGCGTACAGGCTGAGATAGCGCGCCTGGATGTCGCGCTGCAGATCCGACGACACTTCGACCAAGGCACCGGCAGCGCGGATGCGGGCCAGGCCCGGTGTGTAGATCTGGTCGATGCGCAGGTCGCCGACCAGACTGGACAGGAACAGGTCACCGCCAGCGCGCGCCGCCACGGTCGCGTTGTTGGCCACCTGCACGATCAGGGCCAGCGTGTCCTGACCCAGATCGCCGCTGCCGGCTTCCAGCGTCAAATTGCGCGACTGCACTGCCGCCTGACCGATCGTTGCGGCACTCAGCAGCGCACCGGCGGTCTTCATCCGCACGTCGGCCGGCGTCGCGATCGAGGCCACCCGGACGTCCTCTTCCGAACCGAGGTAGATGCTGTCGGTCGCCGTCGCGGTGATCGTGCCGTTGTTCTGCGCGGTGAAATCGACGTCGTCCTTGCGCAGGATGGTGATGGTCTTCGCATCGGTGTCGATGCGCACGTCGGCCCGCTCGGCGGCGATCAGCGCGAGCTGTTCGTCTTCCGACCAGGCGGTCGGATTGGTGCCGATGACCAGTGCAGTGCTTTCCTTGCCGATGCCGCGAGCGGCGATCAGCTGGATGTTTTCGCCGATGACGTTGGCGTCCTCGATCAGCACTTCGGTGTCGGAGGTGTCCTTGAACAGGCCGGCGGCGACGCGGTTGGTGACTTCCGCTTCGGTCCAGGCGCCGCCTTCGCTCAGGGCGCTGGCGCGCGTGGCATCCTGCGTGGCGACGTTGTAGCTGAAGTTCTTGTCGAAGCTCGCTGCATCACCGGTACCGAATTCCGCCGCCGCCTGGTGGAAGAAGGCGGTGCGCTGGTTCCGGTAGACCGCAACTTCAGCGTCGCCCCAGCCATTGGCGGTGCGCAGCGCCTGTTCGGTCTGCGTGTCGAGCACGAAGGTGTAGCCGGCGTCATAGGCGGCAGCAGTGAAACCGGTCGATATGCCGTTGGCATCGAAGGTCTCCTTCAGGCCGCGCATCTGCCAGTACTGCAGGTAGTCCTGTTCCTTCTGGTCGTTGTAGGCCTTGAGCGTGTTGTCGATGCTCTGGTTCGCACCGGAAGCCGGCGTCAGCCCCGCACGCTGTGCTGCCTGCAGCAGTTGCGCGCGCGTTTCCACATCGACCTGCTGGGCGTCATTGACGTCGAGTATCGAGCCATTGACCGACTCGAGCCGCACGTCGCCGCCATTGGCCGACACCGCGAGCAGTCTCATGTCGCCATCGGTTTCGGTCAGCCCGGTGTCAGCCGCCGCGCTCGTTTCGATCCAGCCGGTCGATGAGCGCACGTCGATCTCGAGCGGATCGGCAAGGCTGCCGATGCCCGCGTTCTCCGAGGTGAGCCGCACGAAACCGCCCACCACATTGTTCGCCGCGCCATTGACGTCGACCAGATTGGCGTCGGCCTTCAGGTCGACCAGGTTGCCGTTTCCGCCGGTGACATTGACGAGACGCATGTCGCCCTTGGTTTCCCACAGCGCCACGCCACCGGTGGCGCTCGCGGTCAGCGCGCCCGTACCCTGCAGGTCAAGCTTGATGTGGTTGCTGCCGGCCATGGCGGGGCCACCGATCGAACCGTTGGTCGCCGTCATCGTCAGGTTGCCGGCGATGATCTGACCGAATTCCGTTGCACCGATGCTCGTGCCGGTCAGCGTGGTCGGGCCGGTCAGGTTGCGCACCGCGCCCTGCAGCACCACCGCGCCACTGCCGGCGACGTTGAGCAAGCCGACATCGTTGCCGATGAACTTGATGTCGATGGCCTTCGACGCATTCAGGCTGTGCTGGAAGTAGTTGCGTTCCTTCCACGCCCAGCTGCGCTTGCTGACGATGTTTTCGTTGGCGTCGAGGGCACCGGAACGATAGGTCCTGACGTATCTGATCCCTGTATCGGTCATCGACGAGCGGACTTTCCGGAAGTCCATGATGTAGTCGGCCGTGCGTGCGTCGTTGCTCAACCAGTCGCCGGTCAGGCGCGCGATCGTCGTGCTGTCGTTGTCGGAGCCGGTCTTGTCGCCCGGGTTGGCCGCGAGCCAGTCGCCGAAGTCACCGAGCACCTCGCAATCAAGCAAGCAGCTCTGCGTGTATTCCTCGTAGTAGCTGGCGTCGATGTTGTCGGAGTTGATCCAGTTGAAGCGACGACCGGCGCGCGTCTTGTACTCGGCATTGCGTCCCGCGGCATCGCCGTCGACGCCGACGACAGGCCGGACGGCTTCGGTCGAGGCATTGCCGCTGGCGTAGCTGTAGGTGGTGTTGATCTGACCGTTGCTGCGCGTGATGACGGTTTCCAGCGGCGCGCCGGTACTCGACTTGGTGCTGGTGTCGATGATCTTGATGCGCCCTTCGACACCGACGCCGGTATCGAGCCGGTTGATGGCCAGATCGGCAGTCGTCTGGTTGTTCACCGCGATGCGCCCGAAGCCGTCCATCACCTCCAGCCGTCCGTTGCCGGTGCTGAAGATGTCGCCATAGAACTGCATGTAGCCGCCCTGCACCTGGATGCTGCCCAGTTCGAGCCGGTTGTTCGCTGCATCCCAGCGCACCTTCGGACGGAACACATCCTTCACGTTCGCGCCATTGACGATCATGTCGAGCGCCACCCATTCGCCGTTGGCGCCCTTGGCCTGCTGCAGGATGGTGTTCGTGATCTGCACGTTGAACTCCGGCAGACCGCTCTGGATCAGGCCGTTGATGTTCAGCTTCTCGCCGCTGATGAACACGTTGTTGCCGGCGATGGTGCTGCCGTTGGCCGATATCGCCACATTGTTGACGGTGTAGGTCTTGGTCTGCGTCTGGGTCGAGCCCGACAGTCGCCACGTCGGATTGGTCGCAATCTTGAATTCGTTGCGTGCCGTGGCTTCATTGTTCTGCTGCAGGCCATTGACGAAGTTGCCGGCCTGATTGATGAAACCGGCCACCAGCTTGTCAAGTGACGGGTCACCCGCCTGATGCGTGAAGCCGACCGTGAAGGTCTTGATGAAATCGCCCTTGGTGGCGATATCGACCGTCTGCGCGACGATGTCGGCGCCCACCAGCACAGAGCCGGTACTTTCGATCTTCACGATGCCGCGGGCATTCGACAGATCGCCGTCGACGTGAATCTCGGGCTGCAGGGCATTCAGGTTGACCGGATCTTCGTAGGTATTCTTCAGCAGGATGATCGGGTCCGGCGAATTGGTGCGATCGACCACGTTGCCGCTGGCGAAACCAGCCACCTGACCGTACTGGTTGCGGGCGTTGATTTCGGTCGTGTTGCTGACGCGAACGCCGTTGAGCGTCACCAGACCGCCCGCTTCGCCCGGAATGCACAGCGCCGCAGCGCAATCCAGGGCCGCGATGCCAGATTTGACGCGCACGAACTGGTTGGCGTTGTTGACCACCTCGATGATCGAGTCGCCCGGCGCGATCAGTTCGGCCGACGCGGCGCCCGTGAGCCAGTCGCCGGTGATGCTGATGTTGCCGGTGTAGGCTGCAGCCGGATCGATGTCGACGAAGTTCACCGTCGCACCGACGCCCATCTGCGTCTGGCGCGCCTGCAGGATCAGGATGTCGTTCAGGAAGCCATTGGCGACATCCGCGTTGTCGTCCTTGTACTCGTCATAGCGTGACTGCAGGAAGTCGATGCGCGACTGGATTTCGCGCGCGAGCGAAACATTGCTGCGCCGGCTGAAGCTCATGTTCTCCGACTGGCGCACCATCTGGCCATTGGCACCGAACTCCAGGTACTGATGGTGGCGTGTGCCGGCGAACACCGTGCCATTGACGTTGACGCCGGAACGCGAGTCGGTGAATTGCGAACCGCCCTTGATGTCGAGGCTGATGTCGTCGTCGAAGATCTTGCCCAGCGCTTCCAGCGCCTCGCGGTACAGGTCGGTGCCGCTGCCATAGCCGCGCGTGGTGTGGCTGCCTTCGCCCGCCTTCAGGTCGATGTCCTTGACCGAGGCGACTGCCGCACGCGCAATCTGCTGTTCGCGGATGCCGGTGATGCCGGTCAGGTCGGCGCTGTAGGCGGCGATGTTGATGCGGTTGTCCTGGCGGACTTCACCATGTGCGTCCGGCACGCTGTTGATCGGGATGACCGTCTTGTTCCAGAGCCGGGTTTCGGCGTCGGCAACGAGGTTGTTGTTGTGGCCGGCCAGCAGGCGGATGTTCTCTTCCGATTCGAGCCGCGCACCGTTCAGGTGGATGTCGTTGCTGGTGATCAGGCGCGACAGCGACTCGCCGGACGGCGCGCCCGCCAGACCGTAGGTCTTGCTCTGCGCCTCGGTGTCGACGATGGCTTCGGTGCGTGCATCGAGCACGATGTCGCCGTCGCTCTGCAGCAGAGTCCCCGCGCCGACCGTGATGTCCGAGTCGTTCTTGTCCGCAATGATGAAGGATTCGGTGTGCGCGATGGCGATGGCACCCCCGGTGTCGAGCAGCACGGCGTCGTAGGCATCGACATCGTTCTTTGCGCCGAGACGTATCGCACCGGCGTTGAGCCCGGCGACGTTGCTGCCGATGAAGGCGTTGCTGCCGATCGCCACATCGGTGTCGTTGCGTATCGTCGAGTAGCTGGCGCCCGACGCCCCGGCCAGGATCCCGCCGGATGCCGCCTGCACCGTCCAGTCGGCGCCGGCCGATCCCTTGATCACGCGCGTTTCGGCATCGATGTCGACGGTCTGTGCATTCTCGATGCGGGTGCCGTTCAGCAGTTCCGCCTTGGTCGTGTTGTCCACCGTGTTGGTGACCCAGGCCCCGGAATAGCCGGCGACGGAGGCTGACGTGCTGTCGGCCGTACCCTGGAAGTCGGTCGTGTGCTTCGCGTCGATATCGACCGTGGCGGCACGCAGCGTGCCCGCGACCTGCGTCGTGGTCGTCGCATCGGCGTCATTGACCACGCTGGCCGCCAGCACGACGCCAAGGCCGCCGGCACCGGATGTGGACTCGGCATCCAGTTCGTCGCGGCTTTCGCTGCGGATTACGATGCTGCCGGCGTTGATCGTGCCGGCGCCGATCAGCGCTTCGGTCGTGCTGTCGACCGTCGTTTCCGCGCTGTTGCCGCCGGCCGCGATGAAACCGATCGCGATGCCGCTCACGTCGCTGAGCGCGCTGACCGTGGATTTCGACAGCGTGTTGAACACACCGCTCCCGAGCTTGATGTCGTGACCGGAGCCCATCTGGACGCGTGTGATCGATTCCACCGTGGCGATGGCTTCGGTGGCGGTTGCGCCCAGCAGCAAACCACCGCCGGCCGCGAGCGCGTCGGCGCTCGCCGTGTCGTATCCGGCGCGCGGCAGGGTTTGCGCCTTCAGCGTGAGGTTTCCGGCCGTCACGTCGAAGCCGGTACCGATGGTGACGAGAGAATCGGTATCGACGGTGGCTTCGGCCAGCGACACGCCGATCGACAGCCCGGCCGACACGGCGATGCCGACGGTGATCGCTTCCGCCACCGGGTCACTGTCGGCGCGGATCTGCGTCAGGCCGCCGACGGTCGTCACCTTCACGTTGTTGCCGACAGTCGCCCTGGCTGCGGAATCGTCGCTGACGTTGGCATCCGCACCGACACCCGCGACGATGCCGCCGGCAGCTGCGACAACCTCGCCCTTCGAGGTCGTGCGCGACTGTCCATACACGTCGAGCGATTCAGCGGTGATCTGCGCGCTGTCGAGCAGTTTCGCCTCGGCCGAACTGGTTTCGTCCACATAGGCAATCGCGGCGCCGATGCCGACAACGCCGCCTGCCCCGGCGCCGCCTTCGGCGTCGAGGTTGTGATCGACCTTGGCATTGACCGTCACGCTGCCGGTGCTCGCCGTCACGATGCCGCCCAGACTGGCCGTCGCGGTCGAGGATTTTTCGTGCCACGCGAAACTGGCAGCGAGCCCGGCCAGACCGGCGCCGCCAGCGTAGGTGCGCAGCTTCGAAACATTTGGCTGATCGTCGGTCGCCCGCACGGTCACGTCACCGCTTGCCGTAGTCGAGCCGGCCAGACTGGCCACCGTGCGATCCTCGACCATCGAAATCGCGATGCCGCCGCCCAGGGACACGCCGCCCGAAATCGCGGCACCGATCGCTTCGGCGTCGGTATCGCTGCGCGTGTGCGCCAGCACGTCGATATTGCCGCCGGCATTCAGCGTGGCGCCGCTGGCCACGATGGCGGCGGCGGACGTATTGCTCGGTGTCGCGTTGAAGTCGGACGAGGCGTTGATGCCCGCACGCGCCGCGTTGGCGCGCGCCGCCGACGCGTCGGCGGCATCGGTGTCGCTGTCGATCTGGTTGCCGGTGGCGCTGCGCGATGCCAGTTCGGTCGCCTTGCTGACCGATCCGGTGGTGTTGTCGCTGGCGTCGCCATCCGGCCGGGTGCCGATGGAAATGACCGATACCGCCCCGGCGATGCCGGCACTCAGACCACCAGCGGCCGCGACAGCGGTCGAATCGATATCGCGCACGCTGTCGGCGGTGACGGAAATGTCGCCGTCGGCAGTGATCTTGGCGCCGGTCGCCACCGTGGCCGACGAACCGCTGCGTACCAGTACGACATCGACCGCTGCACCGACGCCGGCACCACCGATGCCCACGCCCAGACTGCCCACGCCGCTCTCGACCTTGATGAGGTCGTCCGCCTCGATGAATACATCCTGCGCATCGGTACCGCCGAATGCGGTGTCCGAATTGATCTCCACACCGGTGCCGACCTGCGCATCGGTCGTGCCCTTGGCCAGTACGACGTTGATGGTGCCCGCCACCCCGACGCCGCCAGCTGCCGCCGCCGTGGCGGCGAGCACTTCCTGATCGAATCCGGAATCGGCTCGTATCGTCGTCGCACCGTCAGCATCCAGCCGGCTGGTGCCGCTGACCTTCGCCAGCGTCGCCTGTTCGACGACGGTCACCGCGGCCGTGATGCCCACACCGGCCACGCCACTGACCGCGAGCGCACCGGCATCGATGTCCACCTCGGTGTCGGAGGTCGCCTCGACTCGAATCGTGCCCTGTGATTCGAGGTCGCTGTTGTTGACCAGCGCCTGCGTCGTGCCATCGACCAGCAGCACACCGATGGTACCGGCCAGACCGGCATAGGTACCGCCGCCGACGGCGACGATGGCCTGTTCGAATTTGCTGGTCGAACCGGCATCGACGGTCACCGCCTTGTTCGCCTGCAGCGTCGCGTTGTCGACGTTCGCCGTCGTCACGTGCGACACCACGGCCGTGTCGGCCGCCCCGCCGATGCCGGCGTCGCCGCCGATCGCCGCACCACCGGTGGCGGAGCCGATCTGATCGTGGTGATAGGCCGCGACCCGTACTTCCTGGTCGCTGGTGCCCAGGCTGGCGTTGAGCTTTGCCCCATTGGTGACCTGGGCCGTCGTGCTGCCGCCCATCATCGCGATGCCGACCGTCGCGGCGACGCCGGCGTTGCCGCCGCCCGCTGCGCTGAGCGCGATGTTCTCGACCATCGCGGTGGACGACGCGATCACGCTGACGCCCTTCACGCTGTCTTTCAGCTGACGGCCGGACAGGGGTTGCTGCGACGGCAGCAGATTGTTGTTGTAAGCGGTAAGAGAACCGTTGTCGACCAACTCCGCCGGGCTGTTGCCGAGACCGGTGACCGACGTATTCGCGCCGCTTATTTCCGCCGTCGTCGTCGACTGGATGTCGTTGAATGCGATGCCGCCGGCCGCACCGATGCTGCCGCCGAAAGCCACGCTGCCGGCACGCGACTTGATGAAGTCATCCGCTTCCGCTGTGACCACCGCATTGCCGGTCGCATTGACGATCGCACCGTCGTCGATGCGCGCGGTCGTGCCACCGCCGGCGTTGTTCAGGGCGATCGAGCCGGCGAAGCCGGCGGTACCCGCCGCCGAGCCGGCGATGGCCCAGACGTCGAGCGTGCCCTGACGTTCGGCATCGACGCGCACATTGGCGCCATCGGCACTGCCACCCGACAGTTCGGCACGCACTTCGCCACCGATAGAGTTGTACGAACCTGCCGCACCCACTGCTGCCGTGCCGGCACCGCTCGCCGCGCCGGAAATCGACAGGATTTCCGATTCGTCGCGCGCCTTGATCGTGATGTCACCGCTGGCATCCAGGTCGGAGCCCGAGGCGTGGGCCACGGTGCTGTTGCTGATCGTGTTGATGCCGAGCGAACCGGTCACCGCCACCTTGGCCGAGCCGCCGCCACCCGCGGCGACCGCCTCGATCTCGGCGTTCTCGGTGGCTTCGAGGCGGATGCTCGTGCCATCGACATCCGAGTTGGTCACCAGCGCTTCGGTGGTGTTGTCGATCACGTTGTAGGCGACGCCGACGCCGACTGCCGCGCCGCCCAGCGACAGCGCCGCGCTGCCGGCGATCGACAGCATGCCGGAGGTGTCGCGCGCCGTGACGATGACCGCGTTGTTGTCAGCCTGTGCCTTCGAACCGACGATGCTGGCGCTGACCGTGTTGTCTGTTTCGACCGACGAGAACGATCCGGATACCGCCACCTTGTCCGCCACGCCGCCGGCCACCGCCGTGGCATCGATCCGCGTGTCGGCGGCTGCATCCACCTTCAGTTCGCCATTTGTCGTGCGTACGTCGGCACCGCCTTCGATGGTCGCCTTCACCGAGTTGCCGACCTCGCTCCAGGCGACCGATGCGCCGATGCCGGCATTGCCGCTGGTCGCACCGATGGCGCCGGCCAGCGCGAAGATTTCCGAGTCGTCCTTCGCCAGCACGGCGATGCCGCTCGCGGCATCCATGCCGAGCGCGGTCTTCTTGCCGCGGATGCGTGCCTCGGTCGTGTTGGTGATGGTGTTGACCGCCACCGCGCCGGAACCGGCCAGCGGCCCCTTGCTCAGGCCGAGCGAGGCCGAAATGGTGTCGATGTCGTTGTCGGTCTGCGCGTCCAGCGTGATGCTGCCGCCGGCCTGCAAATCCGAGTCGTCGACATACACCAACGTGTCGTTGTCGAGCTTGTTCCAGGCGAACGACAGGCCGATGCCGGCCTTGCCGCCGAAGGCGATCGCGCCCGCTATGGACTGGATGCCGGACAGGTCGCTTGCACCGATGAACGCAGTGCTCACGCCACTCAGCGACGAGCGCGCGACGTAGGCGTGCGTGGTGTTGCTGATTTCGTTGACCGACACCGAACCGGCCACGCCCGCCTTGCCCTTGGCACCGGCCAGACTGGCCGACAGCGTCTTGATGTTGCCATCGACGTCGGCGTCCAGCGTCAGCGTGCCGTTCTGCGTGACGATCGCGTCGGCGATGTAGGCGCTGGTGGTGCCGGCAAGCGTGTTCTGTGCGTACGAGCCGGCGATGCTGTTGCCGTCCTGCTGGGTAGAAATGGTCACTGCGCCGGACAGCGCGTTGATGTCCAGCGTGTTGTCTGCGGTGACCGAAACGTTGTCGGCCTGCTGGATCTCGACGCCGCTGGAAATGTAGGCCAGCGTGTCGGCTTCGATGTCGTTGACCGACGCGTCACCCGATACCGCGATGCCGAACTTGCCCTTGCCGGTGCCCGACGCCGCGCCGCCACCCGACGAGCCGGAACCTGCCGAACCGCCGCTCGACGACCCCGAACCGGCCACCGCCGCACTCGAGCTGCCATCCTGGGTTTCGCCCGCGCCGGCCGGCACGTCGGTCTGCGACTTGCTGCTGGTGGCGACAGCGCCGGCCAGCGAGTAGGCGCTGATTTCGGTGTCGGCCGTGGCATCCAGCGTCAGGTTGTCGCCCACCTTGATGATGCCGGTGGCCGGCGTCAGATCGAGGAGGGGATCGCGGTTGCCGATGAAGGCGCGCACGTCGGCGTCCAGCGTGTTCAGCGACACCGACAGCCCGATGCCGACCGGCCCCTTGGTGACGACGATGCCGCCGGCCACCGAAATTGTCCGGATTTCGCTGTCTGCCTCGATGGTCAGGTTCTTGCCTGCGTCGACCTTCGCCTTGTCGTCGATGTAGGCGATCGTGTCGGTGCGCACCGTATTCATCGACAGCGCACCTTCGATGCCGACCTGGTCGGAGCTGCCGCCCGCCTCGGTCACGGTGACCATCTGGTTGTTGCTTTCGGCCTTGACCTCGACGTCCTGCTCGGCCCGCACGTCAGCACCGTCGCGGATGCCCGCCACCGCCTCGCCGCTGATGTCCAGCACATTGGCCGAACCGCCGATCGCCGCCTTGCCGCCGCTGTTGCCGAGGAATTTCTTCGACAGGATGCCGACCGCATTCACTGTATTGACATCGTTCTTCGCGTACACGGTCACCGACTGCGCAGCCAGATCGAGTGTCGGATCCACTGCGTTGTCGTAGATCGTGTTGAGTTTCGCGCCTTCGCCGACCCAGGCGTTCGAGTTGTTCTCGAGCGTGAACACGGTGACCGCTGCCGCGAGGCCGAGGCCGCTCTTGCCGCTGGCCGAATTCAGCGCGAACGTGGTCAGCACGAGGTCGAGAAGGTTGCCCTGCAGGTGATTCAGGATGACAGCCGGCGAGCTCCAGTCGATCTGCCACGGATACGGAATGTGCGTCTGCGCATCGACCCGGATCGCGCCGCGTGCGTCGACCTCGGCCAGTTCGCCGATCCACGCATCGCTGTTGTTCTCGAAATTCGCGATCACCACCGAGCCGCCGATCGCGGTGCCGGTCGAGGTGGCCTTGGCATCTGCGCTGGCGCTCGGGCGGTCGTTGATCAGGGACACCACATCGACCTTGCCCTGCGCCTTCACGCTGGCACCGGCCGCAATGCTCGCGCTCGCGTTGTTTTCCGAATCGGTGTAGGACACGGCACCGGCGGCATTGAACTTGCCCTCCTTGATGCCGGGGAACATGAAGTCGGTGATCTTGCTGGCCGTACCGGAGCTGACCAGGCCGGTGGCGCCCAGTATCGAACTGCCGACATTGCGCTGGATGCCGGCTGTGAAATTCGTCATCTTCGCCGACAGCGTGTTCGGGTTGCCCAGCGTCGCCGCTTCGGCGGCGCTGCTGTTCTTGGCGATGTCGGTTTTCGCGTCGACCTTGACGTCGCCGTTGGTGGTCGTGACGTCGCCGCCTAGCGTAGCCGTGGTGTTCGTGGTCGAGGTGGTCACTGCGACCGAAATGCCCAGACCGCTGCCGCCGGTGTTCGACGCGATCGCGCCGGCCGAAATGTCGGCTTTGGTGTTCGCTTCGACGGCGACCGACCCGGCCGTGGTCGTCGTGTCGTCGCCGACGATGGCGCTGGTGGTGGCGTTGTTGGACGCACGCACGAAGGTCGCGTCGATCGGCTTGTTGGTCGAATTGACGCTGGCGGTCACGTTCAGTTCGGTGTCGGTTACTGCGCTGACCGACGTCGCATTGCCGCTTTCGAGCCGGGTCGTCCCCTGTACCTTGGTTTCCGCAATCGCCGTGGATTCACCCCATGCCACCGAAAAGACGATCAGCCCGGCAAATGTGGGCTTGGCGGCCGACGTGGCAGAGGAGGACAGCGTCAGCGTGTCGGTCGCCGTCAGTTCGGTCGCGCCATCGACGGTGACGCGCGCGGTGGATTCCGACAGCGACACCAGCGGGATGCTGGAAAAATCGAACAGCTGATCGTTCAGCAACTGCACTTCACCGCTGTCTTCGGCCGGCAGCCAGCTCTGGTCGGCCAGCCGCAGCGCATTGCCGAGCACGTTGAAGGTGAGTGAGGTGTCCGACGTCGCTGCGACATCGATCTTGCGACCGCTGATTTCGCTGGCGACGCCATTGTGATCGCCGATGATCACATCGGCGGTGGCGATCTTCTCGAAGCCGGCGCGCGCGCCGGCATGCGCCTTGATGGTTACGTCGCCGTTGCCGCTGATGAGCGAACCCTTGATTTCGGTCAGCGCGGTGGCATCGGTCGTGATGGCGAGGTATTCGCCGCCGGGACCGTCGGAAATGTCATCCATTTCCGTGTCAAGAAAGGTCTGCGCCTGCGACAGCGAAATATTCGGCGCGGTTTCCAGCAACTGGACGATCTGCGAGGTATCCGCCAGCGCCGACAGCTTGATGTTCGCGCCGCGTACGGTCGCGTTCTCGAGCTTGATCCGCGCATCGGCCGAGCGGACTGCACCGATCGCATTGATGTCGCTTGCGAGCAGGTTGACATCGCCGGCGTTGAAGGCGCCGGTCGCATGGGCAAGCACCTTGCTGCCCGACTTCAGTTCGATTTCGCGCGCCTCGAAGGTGATGCTGCCGGAATCGCCGATCGACACGCCACCCACGTGATCGCTGTCGACCAGACGGCTGGACACGACGATGTTTTCATTGACCGTGATCTTGTTGGTCGCCTGCAGCAGCAGGTTGGCACCGGTGACGCTGACGCCATTGTCCGGCCCGGCCGGAATGCCGGCGTAGCCGCCCGCTCCGCGCAGCAGGTTCGCGCTGAGCACGATGTTCAGCGGATCGATCAGCACCAGGCCCGCCGCGCCGCCCGC
>NZ_JANINI010000024.1 GCF_024580145.1 Methyloversatilis sp. XJ19-49 | reverse complement strand
GCCGTATGCGTCGCGCAGCGTCACGTTGCTGGAAGTGACGGGTGCAGACACTTACGCAGGTGTGAGTACTTACCGCACGGACGCCTCAGGCCTGCTCAGGCTGGATCCGGCGGGGCTGGGTAATAAAGCGTATGCGCTGCGTGCGCCGAGTCTTGCGGATGGAAGCCTGAAGGTGAGCAGCCCGTACTCGACCACGGGTGCCTATCAGTTCGTTGTAGGGGGGGCCCCCCTGGTAGTTCAACTCCAGGACGCGATTACGAACGACGTTTTTGCGGGTAGCGAAATACTTGTCTACAAACACACGTCTACCGGCGCTGAGAGTTTTGTGACTCGTCAGACAACCAATGCGAGCGGTGTAGCAACGTTTGATCTCGGTGGTTCTGATGCCGGTGACACGTTCGTCTTGAAAGCACGACCCTTTGGCTTTGTCGTGAGCAGCAAGCCCGTTTTTCAAAGTGGAACACAACTGTTCAGGGTCGGGAGCTCGCTCGTGCGAGTTGTTGATTCGTCCTCGCTTGCACTGATGAGCGGGGTGACGGTCAGTGCTTACGAAAAACTGCCCGACGGCTCGCTTCGCTGGGAGACCCAGCGCATCAGTGATGCAAGTGGAACATTTCGTATGGATCTACCGCGTCTCGATGAGGGTGCTGTTTATGTGCTGAGGGCCTTGAATCCGTTCGGCGATGGAAAGCATTTGTTCAGTCAGGTTGTCACCGCAGTTGGTATTTTTTCATTCGGACTCACGAAAGACGAGACAAATCCGCCCGATTTGCATCCCCCCTCTATTTCGATCCTGGAGCCGAACAATGGGGCCCGCGTATCTACGGCTGGCGTACGTTTAAGTGGGACAGTCTCGGACAATGAATCCGTGCAGGAGGTGATCTTGAGTCTTTTGCTTCCCACGGGTGCGGTCCTGACCAAGAGCGCGAACGTCATTCAATCGGGAGGTACCTGGTTCGTCCATACAGGCGCACTCCCCGAGGGCGAATATGGTCAGATACAAGCAAACGTGACGGCGATTGACAGTGACCGGAATGAGACGAATGCGACGCTGACGCTGCATCGTGTGACAGACGACGTGGCACCTTCTATCACGATGGATGCGCGGCCCAGCGGAAGTGAAATTCCAATCAAGGGGTTCGTTTTGTCTGGTTCCATCACGGATGACACTGTTGGTGCGAACCTGCGCGTCACCATATCTGGGGGCGGAATGTCGTTGCCGGTCGAGCGCGATGTCGAGGTTGCGCAGATGTCGGGCCGCTGGTCGGTGGCTGTCACGCCAGAACAGTTGTTCGTCAGCGCTCCGCTTGTACTTTCACTGGAGGCAAAAGATGGAGCCGGCAACGTATCGAACCGCAGTTTTTCGTTCCAGCCGGTTGATGCCTTCGATGAAGTTTGGCATGCGCTACAGAGAACTTCATTTGGTGCGACGGCGAGTTCCTACGCAAGTGGAGTGGAGGCAGGGGCAGCCAACGCGTTAATGCAGCAACTCAATCCAGATTCGCTGGACGACAGTGCTTTGGAACAGCGTGATGCAGCATGGACTACTGACGGTACCCAAGTCGCCACGCGCTTCGTCCGTCACGGGACGTATAGCAACAGGCAGCTACGCGAAGTCATGACATGGTTTTGGGACAATCACTTCAATACCTATTTCAACTCACACAGCAATAGCGCCTTCGAAAAGCAAGAAACGGAAAGTTTCCGATCGCACGCTCTCGGTAATTTCCGGACGCTTCTCGGCGACAGTGCGCGCAGCCCGGCCATGCTCTACACGCTCGACGGTAGAAGTAACGTCAAGGGCCGCCCCAACGAAAACTACGCCCGCGAACTGATGGAGCTTCATTCGATGGGCGTTATGGGCGGTTACACGCAGCGCGATGTGGAAGAAGTTGCACGCGCATTCACCGGCTGGACGGTGAGGGACGGTGTGTTCTTCTTCGATGCGACGAAGCACGACACGGCAGCAAAGACGTTGCTGGGGCATACGATCGCGGCGGGTGGCGGTCAGTCTGACGGTGAAACCGTGCTCGATATCGTGGCGACGCATGCTTCGACCGCGCGCTTCATCTGCCGCAAGCTCGTCACCCTGTTCGTTTCTGACCAGCCGGTGGAATCGCTGGTGACGCGCTGTGCCGCAACCTTCGTGGCGCAGCAGGCGGCGCCGGACCAGATGCGCCAGGTGGTGGCGACGATATTGACTTCGACGGAGTTCATGGGATCGACGTATCGCGGCACCAAGCTGAAGACGCCGATCGAGTTTGTACTGGGCGCGGTACGGCAGTTCGGTGGTGAAAACGCAGGTGATGACATTTCGCTTGAGGTGCAGCGACAAGGCATGGCGCTGTTCATGAATCCGTCGCCGACGGGATATGGCGAAACCGGTGCGAGCTGGCTTAGCACCAGCATGCTGCTGTCGAGATCGCGGTTCGCGGATCGGCTACTTTCATACAACCCGAGTGACACGCAGACGCAGTTTTCACTGGCGGCTGCGATGACGGAGCAGGGTTATGTGACGGGCGAGGGCGTCGCAGGGCGGATGCTGGAATGGACGCTCGGGCCAACGTTCGTGCGTCGGCACATCGAGTTGGCGCTCGATGTGCTCACCGAAAACGGAACCTACCCCTATTTCCCGACTGCCCCGGATGCCGAGGTGAGATTACGCCGTTTGGGCAAGGCGTTGATGGCGTTGCCGGAGTATCAGTTCCAGTAGGGCGGGTAGGGATTGATCTGAGCGTTACTCGAATTGCAGGGGCACGGTTCCATATGGAAAAAAGCCTGCCGGCTCAGTGGGCGGTGAGCGGTGCCCCCGTGCGGCTCCTTGATTTCGAATGCGGTCGTTGAATGGGCGCGGGTGATTGATGTGCATGATCATGATCGATGGATCGCTCCTACACGAGTAGTGCGAAATTTTCCGGTTTGGCTTGGTGGAAAGAGAGTCACATGAACAGACGTAAGTTTCTCGCGCAGGCACTCGGCCTGGCTGGTGCGGGGGTGGTGACATGGCCGAGCGCAGGCTGGGGCTCGACGATTGGCGTACCCGAAGCACCGGCCGAACCCGGTGGCCGTGTTCTGGTTGTCGTGTTCATGCGCGGCGGATGGGACGGGCTGAACGTTGCCGTGCCGTATGGCGATGATGCGTACTACGGCTTGCGGCCAACGCTCGCCATTCGTCCTCCGTCAGAGGGTAGCGCGACTTCGGCGCTCGATCTGGACGGCTTCTTCGGCTTTCACCCCTCACTTTCGGCGCTGCGTGACATGTATCAGTCCGGGCAGGTGGCCATCATGCCGGCCGTGCAGTATGCGGGCGCCTCGACTTCGCACTTCGTCGGTCAGGACATTATCGAATCGGCGGTGATGCCGTCGGCCGATACGGGTTGGCTTGCGCGGCATCTGCTGCAGTCGTCGGGAAATGTGACGGGCAAGGCGCTGAGTCTGACCGATCAGGTGCCATTGAGTCTTGCCGGGCTCCCGACACCGGTACCTGCGTTTCCGGATCTCGGCAGTCTGGCCATGGCGTCGAGTACCAGCGACCGCAACATGCTGGCCGAGGTAGTGACGCGTGGTTACGCGGCTGCGCCTGCTTCGGCCAATCCATACGGCGCTGCGTTGCAGGGCATTGGCGGCAGGCTGCTGGACGAACTGGCTGCGCTTCAGGTCGCCGGGCAAATGACACCGGAAAACGGTGCGGCTTACCCAACGAGCGGATTCGGCAGGCAGTTGCGCCAGGCGGCTTCGCTGGTGAAGGGGCGCGCCGGGCTGGAGCTGATTTCACTCAATTACGGCGGATGGGACACGCACAGCGGGCAGGGCGGCGGGCAGGCGGATGGACGCATGTCGCAACTACTCGCGGTTTTTTCGGATTCGGTCAATGCATTCTTCACCGATTTGGGTGGGGATGCATCACGTGTCACCTTGCTGGTAATGAGTGAGTTCGGTCGAACCGCTGCCGAGAACGGCAGTGGCGGGACGGATCACGGAAATGCGACAACCTGGATGGCAATCGGCCCGACCGTCAACGGCGGGATACACCTCGGCAATGGCTGGCCTGGCCTGCAGCCATCTCAATTGCGCGACGGCCGCGCGCTTGCTCACACCATTGATTTCCGGGCGATCTACGCCAATGTGCTCACACGCTGCCTTGGTGCGACCAATCTGTCGGCCGTGCTGCCGGGTTACGGCGGCGGGATGGTGGATGTGGTGATTTGAGCGGTTAGGGTAGGCGTCGAAGGTGAAGGACCTTGCTGGAGCGGTTCTCCGCGATCGGTGCAGTGATGGTCACTTTGCAGCGTGAGGGTCGCGGCGAGGCCGCCGCTCCCACAAAACCCTGCTTCTTGCCCTTTGCCGCTTGCCACGCTCGAGCGGCCAGCAGCGTCGCGCCTGCGAAAAGCGATGCGTTGGTTGCCGGTTTAGCCGGCGTGACTGCGCGATGTCAATTCAGTCGCAGGGCGCGACGCTGTCTGCAGGCTTCGCCTTTACCGCGCGAACGGAAAAAACACCGGCACGAGCAGCAGGACGGTTGCCCCATACGCGATCGAAACCGGCAGGCCCACGCGCAGGAAATCGAGCATGCGGTAGCGACCGGGCGAGTACACCATCAGATGGGTCTGGTAGCCGAACGGAATCAGGAAGCCTGCGCTCGCCCCGTACATGACGGCCATGATGAAGGGCATCGGGTCTGCGTCGAATGCACGTGCGGTTGACAGCGCGATGGGGAAGGCCAGGGCGGCAGCGGCGTTGTTGGTGACCAGTTCGGTCAGGATGACCGTCAGCAGGTAGATGCCGATGAAGGCGCCGATCACGCCGTGACCGTCGTACAGCATGCGCAGCGCACCGGTCATCAATTCCGCGGCGCCGCTGCTGTCGAGCACCTGGGCGATCGCCAGCGATGAACCGATGGTGAGCACCAGGTCGAACGGGAAGCGCCGCCGCATTTCCGCGAGGGTGAGCAGCCCGCTCAGCACGAGGCCGGCCAGCAACATCAGCAGGCCGGTGAACAGCGGCAGGATTTCGAGACCGGAAAGCGCAATCACTGCTGCGAAGCCGGTCAGCGTGAGCCGGCTCTGCATCGGTGTAAGGCGTGGCCGCACGGTGCCGCCCACCAGGTGGAAGTTGCGGTCGATGTTGCGGTGATTCGCGAAATCCGGGCCGACGGCGAGCAGCAGGCTGTCGCCGACGTGCAGCGGCACACGGCCGAGCTGGCCGGTGAGTCGCTTGTCACCGCGGCGTATGCCGACCACGCCTGCATCGAACATGGTGCGGAAATCGACGTCACGCAGGGTTTTGTTGGCCAGTTCGGACTGGCTGGACACAACCACTTCGAGCAGGTTGGACCGCAGCAGCGAACCCGCCTCGACGCCGAACACCTGCAGGCCGTCGAAACGCTGCAGCGCGCTCATCTTGTCGATTTCGCCGGTGAAGATGAGCACGTCGCCCACTTCGATCACTTCGGCCGGTGCGACCGGGGAAATCAGCCGGCCGTCACGCATGATTTCGAGCAGGAACAGGCCTTCGAGATTGCGCAACCGGTTCTGCTCGATGCTGCGGCCGATCAGCGACGAGGTGTGCTCGACCCGTGCTTCGAGAAAATACGCCTGCTGCGCTTCGCGGCTGTTGGCCGAATGGCGCGGCAGCAGCCGCACGCTGAAGGCGAGTACGACAATGCAGACGAGCGCAACGGGTACGCCCACCCATGCAGGATCGAACATGCCGAGCGGCGACATGCCCGCATTCACCATCAGCGAACTCACCACCAGGTTGGTCGAGGTGCCGACCAGTGTGGTCACGCCCCCGGCAATCGCGGCAAACGAAAGCGGAATCAGCAGCAGCGATGCCGGGTGATGGCGCTGCTTGGTGACCACACCGAGCAGCGCGCCGACGACGGCGGTGTTGTTCAGGAATGCGGAAAACAGCGCTGTGATCGAGGTGAAACGCAAGACCGCGCCGACGGGGGAGCCGCGCAGCAGCTTGTCGGACACCCGTTCGAGTATCGGCGAGCGCTCGATCACCAGTGACACCAGCAGCAGCATGACCAGCATGGCCAGCGCCGGATTGGTGTAGCTGGCAAGCCATGCCTTCTGGTCGAGCAGACCGAACAGGTAGTAACAGCTCGCGAGACCTGCGAACAGAGGGGCCGCTGCAATGCGGCCATGTACCAGCAGGATCAGCAGCAGCCCAATGGACGATAGAACAATCCAGGCAGTCATCGCATGCGGCTCAGCCGCCAAGTCCCCAGGCTGCGAAATGCGGATTTGCGAAATCCGGCTTGCCGTAGGTGAAGGCGGAACCATCGATCTGCTCGATGTGCCCGCCGGCGGCGATCAGCACGGCGTGGCCTGCGGCGATGTCCCATTCCATCGTGCGCCCGAGGCGTGGATAGACATCGGCCTCGCCGGCGGCGACCAGGCAGATCTTCAGCGACGATCCTGCGTTGCGCAGCTCGGCGACCTTGCGGCCCGCGAGGTAGGCGTCGAGCGCGGCCGCGTCACCGTGCGAGCGGCTCGCGACCACGGTCAGGCCGGCTTCAGGCGTGGCGCGGCAACGGATTTCACGTACGCCCGCCGCGTCGTCCACCCAGGCGCCAAGGCCTGCGACGCCCGAGAACATGCGGCCCTGAGCAGGCGCCTGAACCACGCCCAGCACCGGCTGGCCGTTCTCGATCAGTGCGACATTCACGGTGAATTCGCCGTTGCGGTTGATGAACTCTTTAGTGCCATCGAGCGGATCAACGAGCCAGAACGATGCGCCGTCTGCAGGGCGCTGGCCTGCTTCCGTCGATTCTTCCGACACGATGAACACATCAGGCGTCAGCGCCTTGAGTCGCGCCACGATGAGGTCGTCAGCCTTGCGGTCTGCGAGGGTGACCGGGGAATTATCTGATTTATCAGTGACTTCGAAATCCGTTGCATAGACTTCCATCACGCATTGCCCGGCGTCACGGACGATGTCGAGCAGTGCTGTGTGCAGTGTCTTGAGTTCGGCGGTGGTTCTCATGAGCGCTTCCGGAAATTGGGTCTGATGGCAACAAACCTGGTCATTAAATAATTAATTCACACTGTTTGCGCACTGAATGGTTTTACTCTACATGACGCCTGCCACACCTGTCTGTGAATAATGGACGCTCGAAACCTGTCTGCCGACATCCTCAATGAACGCCGCCGTCAGGCGGTAAAGCTGCGCCTGTCGGGCATGACGGTGGCTGCGGTGTCGAGCGCGGTCGAGTTGAGCGCGCCGACGGTGATCGCGGCGCACAAGGCGTATCTGGCTGGCGGGTGGGACGCGGTGCTGCTGAAACGCCGCGGCCGGGTTTCGGGCAGCGGGCGCAAGCTCGACAGCGCGACCGAACAGCGGCTGGCCACCGCGTTCGAAAACCTGCCTGATGCGCTCGGGTTGCCGTTCGGGTTGTGGAGTGACGAGGCCGTTGCCGCATGGTTCGAACAACAGCACATGGCCGTTCCGCCCCGACGCAGTCTCGCGCGCTACCGCATCGACTGGGGTGTGCAACCGGAACTCGACCCGGACGGCGAGGCGACGTTGCGCGAACAGGGCAAGGCTGTGTCCGTTGGGGAGCGCTGGTGGACCGGTGCCATCGCCTGGCGCCCGACCACGGTGCCTTGCAGCGGGCAATGGCTGCTTTTCGCGCGCGGGCGGCGCGGGCAGTTGCACTGGATGTTGTGCCCGCACGCGCCGCGTGCAGATGACTGGAAAAACCTGTGGTCGCGGCTGGCAACGATGACTGCCGCGCCGATGCATCTGCTGGTCAGCGGCGTGTCGCTCAGCCCGGGCGACATCCTGAGCACCTGGATGCGCAACCAGTCGCCCGGCGTGAGCGCGACAGCGATCACGCTGTCGGTACGCGCCAGTCGCCGCACCGTCAACGACTCCGCGGTGCCGGCTGCATCCTCAGGCCGGTCGGTACCTTCGCGTCGCGCCACGCAGTCGGTGGCGCCCGCTACTTTTTCTGCAAACCCTTCGAGAACCCTCATGCAGACCACTCCCGAACCCGTCGATCCGGACACCCTCACCCACCTGCAGCGGCTGGAAGCCGAGAGCATCCACATCATGCGCGAGGTGGTGGCGGAAGCTGAAAACCCGGTCATGCTCTATTCGGTCGGCAAGGACAGCGCAGTCATGCTGCACCTCGCGATGAAGGCCTTCTATCCGGCTGTGCCGCCGTTTCCGCTGTTGCACGTGGACACCACGTGGAAATTCAAGGCGATGTACGAATTCCGCGATGAGATGGCGAAAAAGCTGGGCATGGATCTGCTCGTGCATGTGAATCAGGAGGGGCTGGCCAAGGGCATCAACCCGTTCACGCACGGTTCGGCCATCCACACCGACGTCATGAAGACCGAAAGCCTGAAGCAGGCGCTGGACAAATACGGCTTCGACGTGGCCTTCGGCGGTGCCCGCCGCGATGAAGAGAAGTCGCGCGCCAAGGAACGCATCTTTTCGTTCCGCAGTGCGCAGCACCGCTGGGACCCGAAGAGCCAGCGGCCGGAGCTGTGGAGTCTGTACAACGCGCGCAAGCACAAGGGCGAGTCGATCCGCGTGTTTCCGATCTCGAACTGGACCGAGCTCGACATCTGGCAGTACATCCATCTGCAGCACATCCCGATCGTGCCGCTCTATTACTCGGCGCCGCGACCGGTGGTGGAGCGCGACGGCACCTTGATCATGGTGGACGACGACCGCATGCCGCTGCGCCCGGGCGAGGTGCCGCAGATGAAGAGCGTGCGCTTCCGTACGCTGGGTTGCTACCCGCTGACCGGCGCAGTCGAATCGACTGCCACCACGCTGACCGACATCATCCAGGAAATGCTGCTGACGACGACCTCGGAACGGCAGGGCCGCGTGATCGACCACGATTCCAGCGGTTCGATGGAGAAGAAGAAGCAGGAGGGGTACTTCTGATGCGCCCCCACACTCACATTCGTTCGTTGCCCCCCAAGGGGGCTGAGGCCTCCCTTGGGGCGGCCCGGCAGGAGGCCTTCTGATGGCAAACGTTTCCGATCTGATCGCCGAAGACATCGGTGCCTATCTCAAGCAGCACGAACACAAGAGCCTGCTGCGCTTCATCACCTGCGGCAGCGTGGACGACGGCAAGAGCACGCTGATCGGCCGCCTGCTGTACGAATCGAAAATGCTGTTCGAAGACCAGCTCGCCGCGCTCGAAGCCGACTCGAAAAAGGTCGGCACGCAGGGCGGCGATCTCGATTTCGCGCTGCTGGTCGATGGCCTGTCGGCCGAGCGCGAGCAGGGCATCACGATCGACGTGGCGTACCGCTTCTTCTCGACCGACCGGCGCAAGTTCATCGTCGCCGACACGCCGGGCCACGAGCAATACACGCGGAACATGGTGACCGGTGCTTCGACGGCCGACCTCGCCATCATCCTGGTCGATGCGCGCTACGGCGTGCAGACGCAGACGCGCCGCCACAGCTTCCTGGTGTCGCTGATCGGCATCAAGCGCGTGGTGGTCGCCATCAACAAGATGGATCTGGTCGGCTACTCGGAAGCCACGTTCCGCCGCATCGTCGATGACTATCGCGAATTCGCGCGCCAGCTCGGGCTCGAGGACATCGTCGCGATTCCGATGTCGGCGCTCAAGGGCGACAACATCACGACCCCCAGCGATGCCATGCCCTGGTATCACGGCTCAACGCTGATGGGCTATCTCGAAACCGTGGAGGTGGACCAGAAGCGGCGCCTGAAAAGCCCGTTCCGGCTGCCTGTGCAGTGGGTCAACCGGCCGAACCTCGATTTCCGCGGCTTCGCCGGCACGATTGCCGGCGGCAGCATCACGCCGGGTACCGCCATCCGGGTGCAGCCGTCCGGGCGAACCAGTACGGTCAAGCGCATCGTCACCGCAGACGGCGATCTGCCGCGCGCGATCGCCGGCCAGTCGATCACGCTGGTGATGGAAGACGAGATCGACATTTCGCGCGGTGACGTCATCTCGACGCTCGATTCGCCGGCCGAAGTGGCCGACCAGTTCGAGGCGACCCTCGTCTGGATGCAGGACGAACCGCTGATGCCCGGCCGCGCCTATCTGATGAAGATCGGTGCGCGCACGGTCACCGTCACGGTCACCGACATCAAGCACAAGGTGAACGTCAATACCCTGGAACATCTCGCAGCGAAGCAGCTCGCGCTGAACGAAATCGCGGTGTGCAAGCTCAGCGTCGACCGGCCGATCGCGTTCGACCCGTACGAGCGGGTGCGTGAAACGGGCGGTTTCATCCTGATCGATCGCATCAGCAACGCCACCATCGGTGCCGGCATGCTGAGCTTCGCGCTGCGCCGTTCGCACAACATCCACATGCAGCACGTGGATGTGGACAAGACCTCGCGCGGCGCGATGAAGGGCCAGCGCCCCTGCGTGCTGTGGTTCACCGGGCTGTCGGGCGCCGGCAAATCGACGCTGGCGAACCAGGTCGAAAAGCGCCTTCATGCGCTGGGCCGCCACACCTATCTGCTCGACGGCGACAACGTGCGCCACGGGCTGAACAAGGATCTCGGTTTCACCGAAGCCGATCGCGTGGAAAACATCCGCCGTGTGGCCGAAGTGTCGAAGTTGATGGTCGACGCCGGTCTGCTCGTCCTGACCGCCTTCATTTCACCGTTCCGGTCCGAGCGCCGCATGGCACGGGGTTTGATGGAAGAGGGTGAGTTCATCGAAGTTTTCGTCGATACGCCGATCGCCGTGGCCGAGGAGCGCGATCCGAAGGGGCTGTACAAAAAGGCGAGACGCGGCGAGATCAAGAATTTCACCGGCATCGACTCGCCCTACGAAGCGCCCGAGCAAGCCGAGATCCGCGTGGATACCAGCATGCAGGACATCCAGGCGACGGTGGACATCATCATGCAGCACCTGCGCGAGCGAGGCATCCTGGTCGGCGAGGTCGGCGCCGCTGGCGATGTTTGAGATGTGTGATGTGGTCACGGCCCAGGCGGGAGCCGCCTGCGAGTGAGCGACCCCTGTGTGTGCGACCTCCCCGGAGCCACGGCGAGGCCGCAAACGCAGGGCTGTGGGAGCGGCGGCCCCGGAGCCACGGCGATGCCGCGAACGCAGGGCTGTGGGAGCGGCGATCCACGGCTGGCCCTGCATGGCCAGCCGGCTCTGCGGGCGGCGAGCAGTGCTCGCCGAAATCCCCGCTCCGCCCTCGCCGCGATCAGTGCAGCGATGGTCGAGGTGCAGAGTGACTATCGCGGCGAGGCCGCCGCTCCCACAAGAACTTCGCGATAAGTGCCGTGATGGCCGCGGTGCAGAGTCCGAATCGCGGCGAGGCCGCCGCTCCCACAGGGGCAGCGCCCCCGGCACCATGGCCAGTCCTTCAGCGCAGGGAGTGTGCGCGACGTCCCCGGAGCCACGGCGAGGCCGCGAACGCAGGGCTGTGGGAGCGGCGATCCACGGCTGGCCCTGCATGGCCAGCCGGCTCTGCGGGCGGCGAGCAGTGCTCGCCGAAATCCCCGCTCCGCCCTCGCCGCGATCAGTGCAGCGATGGTCGAGGTGCAGAGTGACTATCGCGGCGAGGCCGCCGCTCCCACAAGAACTTCGCGATAAGTGCAGCGATGGTCGCGGTGCAGAGTCCGAATCGCGGCGGGGACGCCGCTCCCGCAGAAAACCTCGAATCTCTCTGCCCAGAAGCTCAAAGCTCGCCTGCGGTGCAGGCCGCACAAAAACGCGCGATCTGAGGGGTTTGTCACCCAATCGCGCCGGGTTGTCATCGATCGCTCAATTCGTTGCGATATCCTGAATTGCAACATTGTGTGGAATCGACCATGACCTTACTTGTTACAGGCGGGGCCGGCTTCATCGGCAGCAACTTCGTTCTCGACTGGCTGGCCGCTTCGGACGAGCCGGTCGTCAATCTCGACGCGCTGACCTATGCCGGCAACCGGCAGAACCTCGCGTCGCTCGATGGCGACGCGCGCCATGTGTTCGTGCAGGGCGACATCTGCGACCGTGACCTGATCGACCGGTTGCTGTCGGCGCACCGCCCGCGTGCCATCGTGCATTTCGCGGCCGAATCGCACGTTGACCGATCGATTCACGGCCCGGGCGCCTTCATGCAGACGAATGTCACCGGCACCTTCACGCTGCTCGAAGCGGCGCGCGGCCACTGGGGTGCGCTGGAAGGTGACGAGAAGGCGGCGTTCCGCTTTCACCATGTCAGCACCGACGAGGTGTATGGCTCGCTCGGGCCGACCGACCCGCCGTTCGCCGAAACCCACCCCTACGAGCCGAACAGCCCGTATTCGGCCAGCAAGGCGGCGAGCGACCACCTGGTGCGCGCCTGGCACCACACCTACGGCATGCCGGTGGTGACCACCAATTGTTCGAACAATTACGGCCCGTATCACTTCCCGGAGAAGCTGATCCCGCTGATCATCGTCAATGCACTGGCCGGCAAGCCGCTGCCGGTGTATGGCGACGGTCAGCAGGTGCGCGACTGGCTGTACGTGAAGGACCACTGCGCGGCGATCCGCGAAGTGCTGACGCGCGGCCGGCTGGGCGAGACCTACAACATCGGCGGCTGGAACGAGAAGCCGAACATCGACATCGTGACAACCGTGTGTGCGCTGCTCGACGAACTGCAGCCGGACGCGGCCGGCCCGTATGCGCGCCTGATCACCTACGTGAAGGACCGCCCGGGCCATGACCGCCGCTACGCCATCGACGCGCGCAAGATCGAGCGCGAACTGGGCTGGCGGCCGGCGGAAACCTTCGATACCGGCATCCGCAAGACGGTGCGCTGGTATCTCGACAACCAGCCCTGGGTGCAAAACGTGCTGAGTGGCGGTTACCGCGACTGGGTCACGCAACAGTACGGTGCGGAGCAGGGCGCATGAAGATTCTGCTGTTCGGCAAGGGCGGGCAGGTCGGCTGGGAACTGCAGCGCGCGCTGGCGCCGCTGGGCAACGTGATCGCGCTCGATTTCGACAACTCGGGCGAGCTGTCGGGTGACTTCAGCCAGCCGGACGCGGTGGCAGCCACGGTTCGCAAGGTGGCGCCAGACCTGATCGTGAATGCCGCCGCGCACACTGCGGTGGACAAGGCCGAAAGCGAACCCGAACTGGCTCGCATGCTCAACGCCACCACGCCCGGTCGCATCGCAGCCGAAGCGGCTGCGCTGGGCGCGCACCTGATCCATTACTCGACCGATTACGTGTTCGATGGCAGCGGAGAGGCGCCGCGCGACGAAACCGCGCAGACGAATCCGCTCAGTGCGTATGGCCGCACCAAGCTCGAGGGCGAACAGCTCATTGCGGCATCGGGCGCGAGCCATCTCATCCTGCGCACCAGCTGGGTGTATGCGGCGCGCGGTGGCAACTTCGCGAAAACCATGCTCAGGCTTGCAAAGGAACGCGACCGGCTGACGGTGATCAGTGACCAGATCGGCGCGCCGACCGGTGCCGAGCTGCTGGCCGACATCACCGCGCACACCGCGCGCGTGCTGCGCCACAACCCGCAGCTCGCCGGGCTGTATCACTGCGTCGCCGCGGGTGAAACGTCGTGGCATGGCTACGCGATGCACGTGATCGAGACCGCGCGGGCGGCGGGGCACGACATCAAGGTGGGCACAGACGCCGTGCTGCCGATCCCCACGTCCGACTACCCGACGCCGGCCGCACGACCGCTCAATTCGCGCCTCGACACACGCAAGCTGCACGACACGTTCGGGCTGGTGCTGCCGCACTGGCAGCTGGGCGTCGATCGCATGCTGGCCGAGATTCTCTGAACACCCGCCGAAGCCGTTCGGGCGCACTCCATGACACGCAAGGACATCGCATGACACGCAAAGGCATCGTACTCGCCGGCGGATCCGGCACCCGGCTGCATCCCGTCACCATCGCGGTATCGAAGCAGCTGATGCCGGTGTATGACAAGCCGATGATCTACTACCCGCTCAGCACGCTGATGCTGGCCGGCATTCGCGACGTGCTGATCATTTCGACGCCGCAGGACACGCCGCGCTTCGAGCAGCTGCTGGGCAACGGTTCGAACTGGGGCATGAACATCGAGTATGCGGTGCAGCCCAGCCCTGACGGTCTGGCGCAGGCCTTCATCATCGGCGAAGACTTCGTCGGCGATGCGCCGTCGGCCCTGGTGCTGGGCGACAACCTTTTCTACGGCCACGAGTTTGCCGACGACCTGAAGGCGGCCAGTTCGCGCACCGCGGGGGCCACCGTATTCGCCTATCGGGTGAACGACCCGGAGCGCTACGGCGTGGTCGAGTTCGATGCCAACGGGCGCGCCATCAGTCTGGAAGAAAAGCCCGCCAAGCCGCGCAGCCGGTATGCGGTCACCGGGCTGTATTTCTACGACCAGCAGGTGGTGGAGATCGCGAAGGCCTTGAAGCCGTCGCCGCGCGGCGAGCTGGAAATCACCGATCTGAACCGCGTGTATCTCGAACGCGGCGCGCTTGATGTGCAGGTGATGGGCCGTGGTCATGCGTGGCTCGATACCGGCACGCACGACTCGCTGATCGACGCAGCACAATTCATCCAGACGCTGGAAAAGCGCCAGGGCCTGAAGATTTCCTGCCCGGAGGAAATTGCCTGGCGGCAGGGCTGGATCGACGACGAGCAGCTGCGGCGCATCGCTGCACCGCTGGCCAAGAGCGGCTATGGACAGTATCTGCTGCGCATCATCGATGAGAGGGTGTTCTGATGAAGGTGGTCGAAACGGGTATCGCTGGCCTGCTGGTGCTCGAGCCAAAGGTGTTCGGCGACGCGCGCGGCTTCTTCATGGAAAGCTTCAATGCGCGCGCGTTCCGCGAGGCGACCGGGCTGGACGTGCCGTTCGTGCAGGACAACCACTCGCGCAGCGGCAAAGGCGTGCTGCGCGGCTTGCATTACCAGGTGAACCAGCCGCAGGGCAAGCTGGTGCGGGTGGTGCAGGGCGCCGTGTTCGATGTGGCCGTCGACCTGCGGCGCAGCTCGGCTACTTTCGGCAAGTGGTACGGCGTGGAACTGAGCGGCGAAAACCATCGCCAGTTCTGGGTACCCGCCGGCTTCGCGCACGGCTTTTACGTGTTGAGCGAATCGGCAGACTTTCTGTACAAGACCACTGATTACTACGCGCCGGAGCACGAGCGCAGCCTCGCCTGGAACGACCCGACAGTCGGCGTCGACTGGTCGCTGCAAGGTTCGCCGCTGCTGTCCCCCAAGGACATCGCCGGCAAGCCGCTCGCCGAGTGCGAGGTGTTCGCGGAGCTCTGAAAAAGGCTGTGAGGGCGCCGGCTGCGGGACGGCGCTGCCTTGTGGGAGCGGCGATCCACTGCCGGCCCTGCGGGCGGTGTTCGTTACTCGCCGAAACACCTGTGGGAGCGGCGATCCACTGCCGGCCCTGCATGGCCGGCCGGCTCTGCGGGCGGCGAGCAGTGCTCGCCGAAACCCCCGCGCCGCCCTCGCCGCGATCGTGCCGCGATGGTCGCGTTGCAGAGTGCGTATCGCGGCGAGGCCGCCGCTCCCACAAAATAACCGCGCCCAACACAGATTCCGGAGCCCGCCCGCGATCGTCGGTGTGCGCGCAAAGGCGACCTCACCAAGGGTAGAGCTTGCAGAAGCTACATCCATCGCCGCTCCCTCAGAGGAAGCTCCCACAGGCCGCCGCTCCTCCTCAAAATGCCGTGGCAGCCGACGGGGCCGGAGCGATGTCTCATGGCTGGATTCTTGTTCGACCGACGCAGCGGGTGCTCATATGCCGTCAGGCTATCCCGGGTGGGTCTCGACTGCTAGCATGACGTTTTTATGACGGAGGGTTCAGCAATGAGGCATCGACTCGGCGGTGGGAAATGTGGTGCGGAAGCAACTGCAGAGCGATCGCCACAGCCGTCGTGGACGTCTTCGGTCGATATGCTGAAGCGGCTGCTTGACCTGCCGTCCGATGCTGTCTTCATGGGTTTCGGCCTTGAGTGCCGCATCAGCGACAGATACTTCTGCCGCGCCTCGTCGCCGCATGAGCGGGCCGATAATCACTGGCTGGATTCGCCCGAGACCGCCGTCACCTTCTCCAATTGGTCCGACGCCCAGAACGCGGAAGCTTCCTACCCCACGTCGCGCCTGGTGCTGCTGTTCGATCTGGGCGACGAAATCCGCGTTTACCCGGCGCGGTAAGGCGGCATCGGCGAGCCTTGCACGAATGAGGTGGCGAGCGGGTCGGCGCGCGCACCCGCGCTACACTCGTCGGCCAGATGATCCAGGCCTGATTGATTCCCATGAAGTTTGACGTGATCGTGATCGGTGCCGGCGCGGCGGGCATGATGTGCGCCGCGACGGCCGGCGCGCGCGGACGCTCGGTGTTGCTGATCGATCACGCGGCGAAGCTGGCAGAAAAAATCCGCATTTCGGGCGGCGGGCGCTGCAATTTCACCAACCGCGATCTCACGCCGGCGAGCTTTCTGTCGCAGAACCCGCATTTCTGCCGCTCGGCGCTGTCGCGCTACACCCCTCAGCATTTCATCGCACTGGTCGAGCGCCACGGCATCGCATTCCACGAAAAGACGCTGGGCCAGTTGTTCTGCGACGACTCGTCGATGCAGATCATCGACATGCTGAAGGCAGAGTGCGACGTGGCCGGCGTGCGCTGGCAGATGCCTTCGGCAGTGACGTCGGTGGCGCGCATCGATGAGGGGTTTCGAGTCGACACCGACAACGGTCCGTGCGAGTGCACCTCGCTGGTGGTGGCGACCGGCGGGCTGACGGTGCCGAAGATAGGCGCCACCCCCTTCGGTTACCGGCTGGCCGAACAGTTCGGGCTGGCGGTGGTGCCGCCGAAGCCGGCGCTGGTGCCGCTGGCGCTTGACCCGGCCTGGCTGGCGCGCTTCGGCGAGCTGTCGGGCGCGTCCTTCGATTCGGTGGCGTCGTGCCACGGTCCGGCATTCCGCGAACAGACCTTGCTGACGCATCGCGGCCTGTCGGGCCCGGCGATCCTGCAGGCGTCGAGTTACTGGCAGCAGGCCGGTGCGCGCGAGCCGGTCGTGATCGACCTGCTGCCCGAGGTGCACGACGCGGAAGGCTGGCTGCACGGCGCACGCGCCGGCCGACAGACGCTGGCAGCCCTGCTGGCCGATCATCTGCCGAAGCGTTTCGCGCAACAGTGGGTGGATGTCGAAGGCGCGGGCAGCTGGAGTGCCGCGCTGGTAGAGCTGCCGCGTGTCGCGCTGGGCGACATCGCGCGCCGCCTGAAGGGCTGGCCGATACAGCCCGCCGGCACATTGGGCTACAACAAGGCGGAAGTGACACTGGGTGGTGTGGATACGCGCGGGCTCGACCAGAAGACCATGGCCGCCCGTGCAGTGCCCGGGCTGTTTTTCATCGGCGAGGTGGTGGATGTGACCGGCTGGCTCGGTGGCTACAACTTCCAGTGGGCGTGGTCGTCCGGCTGGTGCGCGGGGCAGGCGGCCTGAGCCGTTGATGCGCGTCGTCCGGCAGCCACGCGCCGGTGCGGCCAACGTCTGATCTGATCGGGCGCTGGCACGGATAGTGATCACAGGGCGCTCCGCATCGCGCCAGATCGAGATCACGCGGGTGCGCAAGGTCGCGAGAATGGCCGAAAATTTCGATGTACTTCGGTGGTGGCGTGTCGGACCGGGACGACAGGGTGTGTGCGAAGCGCGCAACCGTGGCGCGCGCGCAGTGCGAGGCCGGTCGGCGATCAAAGGTCTGTGACAAGCGTTGAAAGAAGTGCTTTACCTGCAAGTGTTTACGGACGAGTGGAAGTTCATTGGCATTTTTGGACGATCTGCTATCGATCGGTGTTCCTGTGGCCGCAACGCGCGATGAACATCATGCCGCGATGTATATCGCCCCACGGCGGCGATGGTTGCTGCAATTACCGTTGAAATAGCATTTGCATCGCTTCGTTAAATACCGTATAAGCACACCTGTAGGTGATTTCAAGCATGAACGTGTTGTGCGTCGGTTCTCGATTTTCAAGTCAGTACTCCGCTTGCCATATTCCCCTTGAGGTTTCCCTGCACTATGGTCATCGCACATCGTGATGGCCTGTTTAAATCTGTATCCAAAGGAATTGAAAATGGCAACTGGTACTGTTAAGTGGTTCAACGACGCCAAGGGTTTTGGTTTTATTTCGCCGGACGACGGTGGTGAAGACCTGTTCGCGCACTTCTCCGCCATTCAAGGCAACGGCTTCAAGTCGCTCCAGGAAAACCAGAAGGTTTCCTTCGAAGTGACCCGCGGCCCGAAGGGTCTGCAAGCCTCGGAAATCAAGCCGCTCTGATTCTTCAGGCAGCGTGAAGCCGCCGCAAGGCGGTCTCCGATGAAAAAAGCGCACTGCAAAGTGCGCTTTTTTTTCGTCTGCAGGTTTTCGATCAGCGGGCTATGGGGGCGGGGGCGGTGCATGTTTCTTGTGTGAGCGGTGATCCCGCCGCGATACTCGCTTTGCAAAGCGGCCATCGCCGCACCGATCGCGGCGAGGGCGGAGCGGGAGTTTCGGCGAGCACGGCTCGCCGCCCGCGGAGCCGGCCGGCCATGCAGGGCCGGCAGTGGATCGCCGCTCCCACAGGGACAGCTCCGGCGGCGCCCCCCGCCACTTGTTTCGTCAGAGCCACACTGCGTCCCAGTGGGGGTAGTCGCCGACATGCCTGACCAGCCCTGCACGCAGCGGATTGGCGACGAGGTAGCGTGCGGCGGCTCGCAGATCTTCGTCGCTACGCAACGCGTGATCATGGAACCCCGGTTGCCACAACGGCGTGCCAGCAGCGTGGGCGCTGAATGATTTCATCTGCTGCACGACGCGGCTCAGGCTGAGAGAGTTGCCGAGCTGCACCATCCAGTGCAGGTGATCCGGCATCAGTACGAATGCCAGCGTTTTCGCATGGCCACGCGCGTCCGATTTCATCAGAGAGCGGATCGTCTGGCGCGCGGCAGGCAAATCTTCAAATACCGTCTCGCGTTCGCGCGTCACGGTCGTGACCAGATAGACCTGACCCGGAATCGATATCCGGCCCGTCCGGAGTCGGCGCGATGAGGGCAGGTTATTCATGAAGAGAAAATAGACTGCATTTACCCATTTCAGGTAAAAAGGTCGCAGGAAGCGTTCGCTGGGTCTGTGAGCAATGCGGCCGGTGAGCCGCGAGTTTCCTGTGGGAGCGGCGGCCTCGCCGCGATAGTCACTCTGCACATCGACCATCGCTGCACAGATCGCGGCGGGGCCGCCGCTCCCACAGCCGGAGCGTCGCGCATCGCGGTACCCACAGCCGCAGCACCGAGTATCGCGATACTCGCAGGCAGAACTTCTGGAGCTGTCGTCTGCTGCATCGATCCTGACGGAAGCAGCGCCGATGGGGCGGCGAGCTGCGAGTTTCCTGTGGGAGCGGCGGCTTGTGGGAGCGGCGGCCTCGCCGCGATTCGGACTCTGCACCGCGGCCATCAAGGCACTAATCGCGACGGGGACGTCGCTCCCACAGCCCTGCGTTCGCGGCCTCGCCGTGGTTCCGGGGACGCTGCTCCCACAGAAGAAACCGCGCTGCTCGCGGCTTTTACCGAGAAAGCAGCGCTGCCCTTTGCTCTCACAGAAGACGCAGCGTTGCTTGTCGCTCCCGCAGATTCCTGTGCTTACTTCTCGGTCGCGTGGGCGGCGAGTTTGAGCCAGGTTTCGACGACGGTGTCGGGGTTGAGCGACATGCTCTGGATGCCTTCGTCCATCAGCCACAGCGCGAAGTCGGCGTGGTCCGACGGGCCCTGGCCGCAGATGCCGACGTACTTGCCCATCTTGTTGGCGGTGCGGATGGCCATCGACAGCAGCATCTTGACTGCCGGGTCGCGCTCATCGAAGGCGCCGGCAACGAGGCCGGAGTCGCGGTCGAGGCCGAGCGTGAGCTGGGTCAGGTCGTTCGAGCCGATCGAGAAGCCGTCGAAGTATTCGAGGAACTGCTCGGCCAGCAGTGCGTTGGACGGAATTTCGCACATCATGATGAGGCGCAGGCCGTTCTCGCCGCGCTTCAGGCCGTGCTCGCCGAGCAGCTTCACCACTTCGGCCGCCTCGCCCAGATTGCGTACGAAGGGCACCATGATTTCGACGTTGGTCAGGCCGAGCTCGTTGCGCACGTAGCGCATGGCGCGGCATTCCAGTTCGAAGCAGTCACGGAAGCTGTGCGCGATGTAGCGCGATGCGCCGCGGAAACCGAGCATCGGATTTTCTTCGTCCGGCTCGTAGATGTCGCCGCCCAGCAGCTTCTTGTATTCGTTCGACTTGAAGTCGGACAGGCGCACGATGACCGGTTTCGGCCAGAAGGCGGCGCCGATGGTGGCCACGCCTTCGACCAGCTTGTCGACGAAGAAGGCTTCGGGGTTCGCGTAGCCGCGCGCGCGGCGGCGGATTTCCTCGCGCAAACGGGCCGGTGCCTGGTCGATTTCGAGAATGGCCTTCGGGTGAATGCCGATCGTGTTGTTGATGACGAATTCGAGCCGTGCCAGACCCACGCCTTCGTTCGGCAACTGCGCGAAATCGAAGGCCAGTTCCGGATTGCCGACATTCATCATGATCTTCAGATCGAGATCGGGCAGGTTCGACAGGTCGGACGTGACCACTTCGAAATCCAGCCGGCCGCGATAGATGTTGCCGGTATCGCCCTCGGCGCAGCTGGCGGTCACCAGTTCGCCTTCGGTCAGCGTTTCGGTCGCGTCACCGCAGCCGACGATGGCCGGAATGCCCAGTTCGCGCGCGATGATGGCGGCGTGGCAGGTGCGCCCGCCGCGGTTGGTCACGATGGCGGCGGCCTTCTTCATGACCGGCTCCCAGTTCGGGTCGGTCATGTCGGTGACAAGCACGTCGCCGGCCTGCACCTTGTCCATCTCGGTCGCGCTTTCGACGATGCGCACCGGGCCGGCGCCGATCTTCTGGCCGATGGCGCGGCCGCTGGCCAGCACCTTGCCGTACTGCTTGAGGCGGAATTTATGCTGCGTCATGCCGGACTCGTGCGACTTCACGGTTTCCGGACGCGCCTGCAGGATGTAGAGCTGGCTGTCGATGCCGTCCAGGCCCCACTCGATGTCCATCGGGCGGCCATAGTGCCCCTCGATCGTCATCGCGTAGCGGGCCAGTTCGAGCACCTGTTCGTCGGTCAGCGAAAAGCGCTGGCGCTCGGCGTCGCTGACATCGACGGTCTGCACGCTGCGGCCGGCCGATGCGCTGGCGGTGAATTCCATCTTGATCATCTTGCTGCCGAGGGTGCGGCGGATGACCGCCGGGCGACCCTGGGCCAGCATGGGCTTGTGCACGTAGAACTCGTCCGGATTCACCGCACCCTGCACGACGGTTTCGCCCAGACCGTAGCTGGACGTGATGAACACGACGTCGCGGAAGCCCGATTCGGTGTCGAGCGTGAACATGACGCCGGCAGCGCCCTTGTCCGAACGCACCATGCGCTGCACGCCTGCCGACAGCGCGACACCCGCGTGCATGAAGCCCTTGTGTGCGCGGTAGCTGATCGCGCGGTCGTTGTAGAGCGAGGCGAACACTTCGCGGATCGCGTGCAGCACGTTGTCGATGCCGGATATGTTCAGGAAGGTTTCCTGCTGGCCGGCGAAGGACGCGTCCGGCAGGTCTTCGGCGGTGGCCGAGCTGCGCACCGCGAACGAGCCGTTGCCGGCGGCATCCAGTTCGGCGTACGACGCGCGGATACCGGCTTCGAGTGCGGCCGGGAAGGGCGTGTCCATCATCCACTGACGGATCTGCGCGCCGGTGCGCGCGAGCGCATTCACGTCATCCACATCCAGCGCTTCGAGAGCGGCGTGGATGCGATCGGCCAGCGCGTCCTGTGCGAGAAACTCGCGGAAGGCCTCTGCCGTGGTGGCAAAGCCGCCGGGTACGCGCACTGACTTGGGCAGCTGGCTGATCATTTCGCCCAGTGACGCATTCTTGCCACCGACGCTTTCGACGTCGGTCATGCGCAGCTGTTCGAACGGGATGACGTAGCGAGACATGGGTATCCTCTCTTGAACATGGGGCGATCGCTTGTTGCGGCGACCGTGCATTTCTCCGATGCACCGGATGGGTGCGCGGAAACGCGGTATTTTAGTTAATGTCGGTGGTGCACTGCGGAAAATTTTGCGCGGACTGTGCGGTTTGCGCACTGAACTGGATCAGAACACATCATGAGAACCGTCTTCTTCATTTCCGACAGCACCGGCATCACGGCCGAAACGCTCGGTCGCAGCCTGCTTTCGCAGTTCGAGGGCGTGAAGTTCCGGCACACCCGCGTGCCCTTCGTCGATTCGGTCGACAATGCGCTCGATTGCGTCGAACGCATCACCGAGTCGCAGATGCGCGACGGCGTGCGGCCCATCGTGGTCACGTCCATCGTCAATGCCGAGGTGGCGCGCACCGTGCGCCAGGCCGATGCGCTCTTCCTCGATCTGTTCGAGCACTTCGTCGGGCCGCTGGAAGACGAACTGGGGCAGGCGGCGAATCACAACGTCGGCCGGCAGAAGGGGCTGGAAGAAAGCGCCGATTACCAGAACCGCATCGAGGCGATTAATTTTTCGCTCGCGCACGATGACGGCATGTCGCACAAGGAACTGGAAAAGGCCGACGTGATCCTGGTCGGCGTGTCGCGTTCGGGCAAGACGCCGACGAGCCTGTACATGGCGATGCAGTTCGGCGTGAAGGTCGCCAATTACCCGTTGATTCCGGAAGATTTCGAGCGCGGCAAGCTGCCGACCGAACTGGTGAAGTACCGCAGCAAGCTGTTCGGCCTGACCATCGCGCCGGAACGGCTGTCGCAGATCCGCGAAGAGCGGCGGCGCGGCAGTCAGTACGCCTCGCTCTCCAATTGTCGCTACGAAGTCGATGCGGCGCAGAAGCTGATGCGCATGGAAGGCATACGCTGGCTTGAATCGACCCACAAATCGATCGAGGAGATTGCCGCCGTGGTGCTGCAGGCGGTGCATGTCGAGGACGACAGCTGACGCACCAATGACGCCAGGTGGGGCTTTGTGGTGCAATGACCGCCCGCACGATCCCGCTCCGCCCCATGTTCAATCCCACCCGCGACCAGGCCCGGCAGTTCTTTCTCGACACCTGGGCCAAGCGCAACAGCGGCCAGCCGCTGACGCAGATGGAAACCATCGCGCTGACGCTGATCGGCCGCCACCCGGAATACCACGCGCTGCTCGACCAGGGCGAACGCGCGCTGACGCGCGAATATCCGCCGGAACTGGGCGAGACGAATCCCTTCCTGCACCTGTCGCTGCATCTGGCGATCGAGGAGCAACTGGCCATCGACCAGCCACCCGGGCTGCGCGCCGCCTTCGAGGCACAGCGCGCGAAGATGGGTGACGAGCACGAGGCGCTGCACCGGGTGCTCGACTGCCTGGGCGAGAGCATCTGGCGCGCCCAGCGCGATCGCCAGCCGCCCGATGGCGCGGCCTATGTGGCCTGCGTGCGCGCCGGGCTCGACGACTGAATTCTTACTTTGGCGACACCATGACCGACAAGACCGGACACATCCTTCCCACCGAATTTCATGGCCAGCCGGCGCTGTCGCTCGAGGCGGCCGACGGCGCGCGCTGCGTCGTCAGCCTGTTCGGCGGTCACATCCTGTCGTGGGTCCCGGCCGGCGGCAAGGAGCGGCTCTATCTGTCGCCCGAGGCGCGCTTCGATGGGCAGGCGGCGATCCGCGGCGGCATCCCGGTCATCTTTCCGCAGTTCGCGGCGCGCGGCGACGGGCCGCGCCACGGCTTTGCGCGCACCCGCGTATGGCAACTGACCGAACAACGGGCGGCCGCCGATTTCGTCACCGTGACGCTGACGCTGCAGGATGACGCGGCCACGCGCGCACTTTGGCCGCATGCCTTTCTGCTCGAACTGACGGTCATGCTGAGCGGCAACCGGCTCGACCTCGAACTGAGCGCCGAAAACACCGGGGATGCACCTTTCGTGTTCGCCGCCGCACTGCACACCTATCTGCGCGTCGGCGAAGTCGAGAACTGCCGTGTCGAAGGGCTGCGCGGCAAACGCTACCTGGACGCGACCGCGGGCGATCGGGCGACGCAGGACAAGTTCGATGCGGTGGTGGTCGAGGACGAAATCGACCGCGTGTATGTCGGCGCACCCGACAGCGTCGTGCTGAACGAACCCGGCCGCGCGCTCGGTCTGCAGAGCACCGGCTTTACCGATCTTGTCGTGTGGAACCCTTGGGAACACAAGGCACGCGCACTGACCGACCTGCCGGACCGCGACTTCCGCCATTTTCTGTGCCTCGAACCGGCGCTCGCCGACCAGCCGCTCGAACTTGCGCCCGGCGCGCTGTGGAGCGGCCTGCATACGCTGGTCGCGGCTTGAGGGGCGAGATACAAGATTCAAGATTCAAGATTCAAGATTCAAGATTCAAGATTCAAGATTCAAGATTCAAGATTCAAGATTCAAGATTCAAGATTCAAGATTCAAGATTCAAGATTCAAGATTCAAGATTCAAGATTCAAGATTCAAGATTCAAGATTCAAGATTCAAGATTCAAGATTCAAGATTCAAGATTCAAGATTCAAGATTCAAGATTCAAGATTCAAGATTCAAGATTCAAGATTCAAGATTCAAGATTCAAGATTCAAGATTCAAGATTCAAGATTCAAGATTCAAGATTCAAGATTCAAGATTCAAGATTCAAGATTCAAGATTCAAGATTCAAGATTCAAGATTCAAGATTCAAGATTCAAGATTCAAGATTCAAGATTCAAGATTCAAGATTCAAGATTCAAGATTCAAGATTCAAGATTCAAGATTCAAGATTCAAGATTCAAGATTCAAGATTCAAGATTCAAGATTCAAGATTCAAGATTCAAGATTCAAGATTCAAGATTCAAGATTCAAGATTCAAGATTCAAGATTCAAGATTCAAGATTCAAGATTCAAGATTCAAGATTCAAGATTCAAGATTCAAGATTCAAGATTCAAGATTCAAGATTCAAGATTCAAGATTCAAGATTCAAGATTCAAGATTCAAGATTCAAGATTCAAGATTCAAGATTCAAGATTCAAGATTCAAGATTCAAGATTCAAGATTCAAGATTCAAGATTCAAGATTCAAGATTCAAGATTCAAGATTCAAGATTCAAGATTCAAGATTCAAGATTCAAGATTCAAGATTCAAGATTCAAGATTCAAGATTCAAGATTCAAGATTCAAGATTCAAGATTCAAGATTCAAGATTCAAGATTCAAGATTCAAGATTCAAGATTCAAGATTCAAGATTCAAGATTCAAGGTGCAAGGTGCAAGGTTCAAGGTTCAAGGTTCAAGATTCAAGATTCAAGGGGCAAGGGGCAAGGGCACGGGGTGGTGCTGTTGCCTGGCGTTGGTGCTTGAATTGAGCGGCGTTAGGGATGTGCCTTTCTTTGTCTTGCGTTGAGGGCACTTCGAGTCCGGGCCGTCGGCGCCGGGCTGGTGTTCAGGCTGCGTCGTCGCGGATCCAGCCTATCCGTCCCTGCGTGGCGTCGTTCAGACGGGCGATGAAGGCTGCGGCTGCGGGTTCGGGCAGGCTGATGCGCATGTCGACCAGCGAGTCGTGGCTCACCGCGCCCAGCGTGGCGCCGGCCGCGTCGACTTCGCGCCGTACCGTGCCTTCGAGCGCGTAGGGCAGGGTGCAGCGCAGCGTGATGCGACGCGTCAGCGGCACCTTGGTCGCCGTCAGCAGTGCCTGCGCCACGGCGTCGGTGTAGGCACGCACGAGGCCGCCGGCGCCGAGATTGATGCCGCCGTAGTAGCGCACCACGGTTGCCAGCACGCCTTCCAGATCCTGATGACGCAGCACTTCGAGCATCGGCCGCCCGGCTGTGCCACTGGGCTCGCCGTCATCGACCGCTGCCGACTGTCCGCCCGCCAGCAGCGCCCAGCACACATGCGTCGCCCCCGGATGCTGCCGCCACAGCTCGATCACCCTTGCCTGCGCCGCTGCGCGGTCGCGCATCGGCTCGACGCAACCGATGAAGCGGCTCTTCTTGATGAGCAGTTCGCTGTGAACCGCGGCGGAAAGGGTATTCGGCATGGCGGCGCAGCTTACCGGCAGCACTGGATATTGTGGTAGCAGCACCTGTGGGAGCAGCACCTGTGGGAGCTGTTCTGTGGGAGCTGTTCTGTGGGAGCGGCGGCCCCGCCGCGATTGATGCCGCGATGATCGTTGATCAACGCGCCCATCGCGGCGAGGCCGCC
>NZ_JANINI010000023.1 GCF_024580145.1 Methyloversatilis sp. XJ19-49 | reverse complement strand
TCGTCGAAAAACGACGGGGGCGTCAATGCCCCCGTGTTGTCAAAGCCCGGCCAAAGCGCTACACCGTCCGCGTTCTGAAAAAAGACCTTAACTGAACGGTATTACCGCTCCGCCCTCGCCGCGATCGTGCAGCGATGGTCGTATTGCAAAGTGCGCATCGCGGCGAGGCCGCCGCTCCCACAAAAACCTCACTGCTCGCCGCCCGCGAAGCCGGCTGACCAGGCAGGGCCAGCAGTGGATCGCCGCTCCCACAGGGCTACTCCCACTGCCGGAACCCACATGGCCCGATCCGGTTCACGCACGAATGAATGTAAATTTCAGTGACGTTACAGTGCTGTAACACGACTGCAATCTTCGCCTGTTGTTGTGTCGGGTCAATGCGGCCGGACTGCCGGCCCGCTGACAACAGGAGAATCAATAATGGTCAGAAAGATTGCAGCCGCCGCGATTGCGGCACTGTTCGTACCGGTCGTGCAGGCGGCCGGCTGGGAAAAGTTGTGGACCTTCGAGCACGGCGCCGGCACCAGCGTCGACGGCCAGACGTCGGAAATCCTCGCCTTCGACAGCCTGAACAATGAACTGTGGGTGGGCGGGCTCAAGGGTGTGGACATCCTGAATGCCGCCACCGGCAGTTTCGTGCAGCACATCGACACCACGGCCTTCGGCGAACTGAACAGCGTCGCCGTCCGCAATGGTGTGGCCGCCTTCGCCATCGCCGCCCCGATCAAGACGGACGCCGGCTCGGTGCTGACCTATGACACCACCAGCCGCAGCTTCCAGCAGAGCTATCTGGTTGGCGCGCTGCCCGACATGGTCACCTTCACCGCAGACGGCCGCATCATGACCGCCAACGAAGGCGAGCCGCTGGCCCGCCCGGGTTTCGACACCATCGAGCAACGCGGCTCGATCAGCATCATCGACACCACGAAGGATTCGGTCACCACGCTGGGCTTTGCCGGCTATGACGGCACCACCGGCCTGGGCCGCGTCGTGACGCCCGGCAGCAAGCCGTCGATCGACTGGGAGCCGGAGTACATCGCCCTGTCGAAGGACGGCCAGTTCGCGATGGTGACGCTGCAGGAAGCCAACGCGGTCGCCAAGATCGACCTCTTGTCGCAGCAGATCGTGTCGGTCACTTCGCTCGGCCTGAAGGATCACAGCCTGCCGGGCAATGAACTCGATACCTCGGACCGCGACGGCCCGGGCAACAGCCAGCTGGCCGGCAACTACCGCAACGCGCCGGTGTTCGGCATGTACATGCCGGATGCGATCGCGTCGTATGCGTCGGGCGGCAAGACCTACTACATCACCGCCAACGAAGGCGATTCGCGCAATCTGGAAGACTTCGTCGATGGCGAATTCAACGAGGAAGTGCGCGTTGGCTCAAGCAGCTACGTCCTGGATCCGACGGTGTTCCCGGATGCAGCCGCGCTGAAGGCGAACAGCAATCTCGGCCGCCTGACGGCCACCACCTCGGGTGGCGATCTCGACGGCGACGGTGATTACGACCAGATTCACATCTTCGGCGGTCGCTCCTTCTCCATCCTCGACGAGGACGGCAACCAGGTGTTCGACAGCGGCAACGATCTGGAAGCGCGCCTGTTTGCCGCCTTTCCGGCGCTGATCGACGACGGCCGCAGCGACAACAAGGGCGTCGAACCCGAAGGCGTGACGGTGCTCGAACTTGGTGACCGCACGCTGGCCTTCATCGGCTTCGAACGGTCGAAAGAGAGCGTCATCGCGATCTACGACGTGACCAATCCGACGGCAGCCACTTTCGTCGATTTCATCGTCGACGCGGATTCGGTGTCGCCGGAAGGTCTCTCAGCCTATGAATTCGGTGGCAAGTACTTCCTCGCGACGGCAAACGAGGTGTCGGGCACGACCTCGTTGTTCTCGATCACGCCGGTGCCGGAACCCGAAACCTACGCCATGCTGCTGGCGGGTCTGGGCCTGATCGGTCTCGCCGCGCGTCGTCGTCGTGGCTGAAACACGGCTGTAACACATCGGCACCCGGGCTTGAGCAAGGTCAAGCCCGGGCGGCAGACGGACGGTTAAGGTGGCGCAGCCCATCTGCCGCCACCCGTCCCCTGCTCTGCCATGACAGAAACGCCGACTGCAATCCTCCCGCCCCCCGCAGCCGCTCCGGCTGCGCCGCTTCCTTCCGGATACCCTGTCGATCGACTGCGCAACAGCGGTCTTGCGCCACTGAAGCTCGCCGGTCGCTCACTGCTGCCCATCGTGCAGGGCGGCATGGGCGTGGGCGTATCGGCGCACCGGCTCGCCGGCAGCGTCGCAGCGCTCGGCGCCGTCGGCACGATTTCGTCGGTCGATCTGCGTCGCTTGCATCCCGATCTGATGGCGCACACGCGAGGCTTGTCGGGCGAGCATGCGAAAGCCGAAATCAACGCTGACAATCTGGAAGCGCTGGCGCGCGAAATTCGCGCCGCACGACAGATCGCCGGCGGCAACGGTCTTCTGGCCGTGAATGTGATGCGCGCAGTGAGTGACTATGCGGCGCAGGTGCGCTGCGCGCTCGAATGCGGCATCGACGCCGTGGTGGTCGGCGCCGGCCTGCCGCTCGATCTGCCCGACCTCGCACGCGAACACCCCTCTGCAGCGCTGATCCCCATCCTGTCGGATGCGCGTGGCGTGCAGCTGGTGGTGCGCAAGTGGGAACGCAAGCAGCGCGTGCCCGATGCCATCGTGCTTGAACATCCGGGCTGGGCCGGCGGTCACCTCGGTGCTGCCAAGGTGGCCGACGTGTCGAACGAGCGTTTCGATTTCGAGCGCGTGCTGCCGGAAACCCTGGCCTGGCTGCGCAGCGCGGGGCTGGAAGGCCGTGTGCCGCTGATCGTGGCCGGCGGCCTGCGCACTCACGACGACATCCGGCGCATGCAGTCGCTGGGTGCAGCAGCGGTGCAGTTCGGCACCGCATTCGCCGTGACCGAAGAATGCGACGCCTCGGACGCCTTCAAGCATGTTCTGGCCGACGCCGGCGACGACGATCTGGTCGAATTCACCAGCGTGGCCGGCCTGCCCGCGCGCGCCGTGCGCACGCCCTGGCTGCAGAAGTATCTTGCGGTGCTGGAGCGCACGCAGGCTGTGGTGCATGAGCGCTCGCGCTGCGCCAAGCACTTCGATTGCCTGGCGCAGTGCGGTCTGCGTGACGGTCTGGTCGGCTGGGGCCAATTCTGCATCGATCACCAGCTGGCTGCCGCCCTGCGCGGTGACCTGAAAACCGGTCTGTTCTTCCGCGGCCGCGGCGCGCTGCCTTTCGGCAAGCGCATCGCCAGCGTACGCGCGCTGATCGACTACCTGCTTACGCCTTTGGCCGCGTGAGCAGGGCGTGGGCCGCCATGCCGACTCCCATTGCGACCACGAACACGATGGCTGGCTGCGACGCCATGCCGAGCGATACCAGCGCCGGTCCCGGGCAGTATCCTGCCAAGCCCCAGCCAACCCCGAAGGTCAGACTGCCGAGCACCAGCGGCGCATCGATCTGGCGCGCGGTCGGCAGTTGCAGGCGTTCGCCCGACCAGGCCACGGTGCGCGACTTCGCCCACGTGAAGGCGGGGAACGCCACCGCGATGGCGCCGCCCATGACCAACGCGAGTGACGGGTCCCACGCACCGGCGAGGTCGAGGAAGGCAATCACCTTGGCCGGATTGGCCATGCCCGACAGCAGCAGGCCGATGCCCAGCACGAGTCCGGCGAGCAGGGCGATGAAGGTTTTCATGTCAGGCTCCTGCCAGATGACGGACGAGATAGACGGTGACGAAACCGGCACCCATGAAGGCCAGCGTGGCCACCAGCGAACGCGGCGACAGGCGCGACAGGCCGCACACGCCATGACCGCTGGTGCAGCCCGAGCCGTAGCGGGTGCCGACGCCGACCAGCAGGCCGGCGACGACCAGGGTCGCCGTGCCGGCGTCGGACTGAACGACGGGCAGCGCGGCGAACAGCCCCCACACCAGTGGCGCCGCGAGCAGGCCGACGACGAACGCGATCCGCCAGCCCGTGTCACCCGGAGCCGGTCTGAACAGCCCGCCGACGATGCCGCTGATGCCGGCGATGCGGCCGCTGCCCAGGATCAGCAGCGCTGCCGCGAGGCCGATCAGCGCGCCGCCGGCCAGCGAGGTCCAGGGCGTGAAGGCGTCCCAGGCGATGTTCATGTGTGTGCTCCGTGTGGCACCGCGCAGAAGCGCGCATGCAGGGTGTGCATCAGCGCCAGTGCGTCGTCGCTGGCGATGCGGTAATGGATGTGCTTGCCGTCGCGCCGCGTGCTGACCAGCCCTTCGCGCCGCAACACGCCCAGCTGCTGCGACAGCGTGGGTTGCGCAATGCCGAGCCGTGTTTCGAGTTCGCCCACCGAATGTTCGCCCTGCGCCAGCTGGCACAGCAGGATCAGCCGGTCATCATGCGCCAGTACGCGCAGCAGTGCGCAGGCACGGCCGGCGGTGGCGCGCAGCGTGTCGAGATCGATGACCGTATCGGATGTGCTGTCCATCCAGACAATATATCATCAAATAAATTATATCAAAGTAAATTGAAATGAGGCAGTGCGGTCGCGCAAGCGGCCGTTCAGCGCGATGATGCGCGTTGCAGCCTCCTCACGAACCGATGACCCGTCCGATGACATCCGATCTTCCCGCCCTGCCCGATGCCGCGCACAGCAGCGACCCGCACCTGAACCTGATCACCACGCCGGTGCGCAGCCTGATCCGGCGCGCACCGATCACCGTGTCGCCCGCGACCACGATTCGCGACGCGGCCACGCAGATGAGCGCGCAGCGCGTGTCGTCGGTGCTGGTGGTCGAGGCGGGTCGGCTGATCGGCGTGGTGACCGACCGCGACCTGCGCAACCGTGTCGTCGCGCAGGGGCTGGACAGCGCGCGGCCGGTGCTCGACATCGCCACGCTCGATCCGCTGACGATGGATGTGCGAAAGCCCGCCTTCGACGCCCTGCTGCTGATGGCGCGCCACAACATCCACCACGTGCCGGTGATGGACGGCGACAGCGTGGTCGGCATGATCACGGCGACCGACGTCAGCGCGCAGCAGAATCTGTCGGCGGTGCACCTGGCGGGCGACATCTACAAGCAGACGAGCGTCGAGGGGCTGGCCGAGGCCGCCCTGCAGGTGCGCGCCCTGCAGCAAAG
Source organism: Methyloversatilis sp. XJ19-49 (assembly GCF_024580145.1). GTDB lineage: Bacteria > Pseudomonadota > Gammaproteobacteria > Burkholderiales > Rhodocyclaceae > Methyloversatilis. The sequence goes on along the minus strand of NZ_JANINI010000023.1, from coordinate 25,996 downwards.
TCTGGCCGGCGCCGGCGCCACCGCCTACAGCACCGGACACATCATCACCGCCATCACCGATGCGCTGACCTGCCGTCTGCTGCAGCTGGGCGAAGCGCAATTCGGTCCGCCGCCGGTCGGATACGTGTGGGTGGCCGCCGGGTCGCAGGCGCGCAACGAACAGACGGCGAAGTCGGACCAGGACAACTGTCTGGTCATCGACGACGCCTACGATCCGGTCGCGCACGGCGAGTACTTCCGCGCGCTGGCCACCTTCGTGTGCGACGGTCTCGACGCCTGCGGCTACATCCACTGTCCGGGCGAAATGATGGCGATGACCGACCCATGGCGGCAGCCGAAGGCGCGCTGGGCGCAGTACTTCCGCAAATGGACGACGGAGCCGGAACCCAAGGCGCTGATGCTCACCTGCGTGTTTTTCGACCTGCGCGCCATCCACGGACAGACCGCGCTGCTCGAAACGCTGCGCGAGGATGTGCTGGCGCGCACGCGCGGCAACCGCATCTTCCTCGCCTACATGGTGGGCAATGCGCTGAAGCACCAGCCGCCGCTCGGCCTGTTCAACCGCATGTCGACGCTGCGCTCGGGCGAACACCGGGGCACGCTGGATCTGAAGCACAGCGGCATCGTGCCCATCGTCGATCTGGCGCGCGTCTATGCGCTGGCCGGCGGCCACGCCGCGGTAAACACGCATGACCGGCTGGCCGTGGCCGCGGCCAGCGGCGAAATCAGCGAACAGAGCGCGCACGATCTGCGCGACGCGCTCGAATACATTGCCACGCTGCGCATCCAGCACCAGGCGCGTCAGATGGCGGGTGGTGCCGGTGCCGACAACTTCCTGAAGCCGGACGAACTGTCGAACTTCGAACGCGGCCAGCTGAAGAACGCGTTCGGCGTCGTGCAGACGCTGCAGAGCGTGCTCGGCCAGCGCTATCAGGCCGGGCGCTTCTGAACCGGCCGGTCACGTGCTGTTCCGGCACTGACACTGCGCACCTGCGGCAAACGACTTATTGCCGCCGCGGCACGCCCGACCGAGCATCCAGCCAACCTTTCAAGCTGGAGTTGCCATGAGAACCGTTCGTCAGTTGTACCGGTATCCGGTCAAGGGTCTGTCGGCCGAACCGCTCGGCGAAATCGCGCTGCGTACCGGAGAAGGCGTGCCGCTCGATCGGCAGTGGGCGCTCACCAACGGCAGCTGGACCTTCGACGCCGGCAGTTATGCGCCGCGTCCGAAGACCGATTTCATCGCGCTGATGGATCACGCCGCACTTGCTTCGCTGGCCACCCGCTACGACGACACCGGCAACTGCCTGCACGTCAGCGCACCCGACGGACGCCATCTGCGCATCGATGTCGATGACCCAGCCGACTGCAGCGGACTGGCGCGCTTCATCGCACAGCACATCAACGCGCGGCTGGAAGGCCCGCCGGCCTTCGTCAGCGGTGAGGGCTTCCGCTTCACCGACGTCAGCGTGCTGTCGCACGGCATGATGAATGCGGTGTCGCTGATCAATCTGGCCACGGTGCGCGAAGTCGGTGCAGCGCTCGGTTCGGACATCGATCCGATGCGCTTTCGCGCCAACATCTATATGGATGGCGGGGAGCCGTGGGAGGAATCCGGCTGGCTGGACCGCGAGGTTCAGTTGGGTGAGGTGCGCGCGCGGGTCGTCATGCGCACGCCGCGCTGCAGTGCGACCAACGTGAATCCGGTGACCGCCGAGCGCGACATGACGCTGCCGGCGACCATGATGGAGCGCTACGGCCACCGCGAATTGGGCGTCTATCTGCAGGTACTCAACGGAGGAACGATCGCGCAGGGTGCCGTCGTGACGCCGCTGCCGTAACATCCGGGCACAGCCGCAACGGGAACGCCGACCGGCACTTGCGGGTCCGCAGTGACGCGGGCACACGGTGCGCCCTCGCTTCGCCGACTAAGGACACGATGCTACGTACCCTGAAAGACCTGTTCGACAGTTTTGCCGCGCCGGCGCCGCTTGACGCCGCCGCCACCGAACATCAGCTGCAGCTGGCCACCGCAGTGCTGCTGGTCGAAGTGATGCGCGCCGACCCGGACATCGGCGACGCCGAGCGCGCCGCGGCCATGACCGCGCTGCGCGGCAAGTTCGCCCTGACCGATGATGAAATCGAGCGCCTGATCGAGCTGGCGACCACGACGGCGCGCGAGGCCTACGACTATCAGCGCTTTACGGCGCTGATCAATCAGGCCTTCGATGCCGAGCGCAAGGCGCACATCGTCGAGCTGATGTGGCAGGTCGCCTACGCCGACGGCCATCTGCACGCCCATGAATCGCACGTGATGCGCAAGGTGGCCGATCTGCTCTACATCCCGCACGCCGACTACATCACCGCCAAGCTACGGGCACGCGACGCGGCGGCGGCCGCCTGATCGACACGCCACGGTCATTGCACCGGTCTGCGCTGCACCGCAGAATCGCGGTTCTTCCTGACGCCACCGGTCATGCCCGCACCCGCCGCGCACCTGAAACTGCCTGCCGACCTGGTCGCCTGCCACGAGTGCGACCTGCTGCAGACCGAGCCGGCACTGCTGCCCGGGCAGACCGCGCGCTGTGCGCGCTGCGACGCCTTTATTGCACGCAATCCGCCGGACAGCCTCGACCGCACACTGGCGCTTACGCTGACTGCACTGGTGCTGTACGTGATCGCGAACGCCTGGCCGCTGGTCGGCCTCGACATGCAGGGTCGCGTGGTCGCGGTGACGCTGTTCGAAGCGGTGCAGGTGCTGTGGCGCGACGGCATGATGCCGGTCGCTGCGCTCGTGTTCGGTACCGCCATCCTGTTTCCGCTGCTCGAGCTGGTGATGATCCTGCTCGTGCTGGTGCCGCTGCGGCTCGGGCGCGTGACACCGCGCATGGCGCCGTTCTTCCGGCTCGTGCGTTCGCTCAAGCCCTGGGGCATGGTCGAGGTGTTCCTGCTCGGCATGCTGGTGTCGCTGGTCAAGCTGTCGCATCTGGCGACGGTCATCCTCGGTACCGCGTTCTGGGCCACGGCTGCACTCATTCTCGCGCTCACCTTCGCCGGCCGGGCCTTCGACACGCGTTTGCTGTGGCAGACCCCGCTGTCCGACGAAGCGGCTGGCGTCCTGGTGACGAGCCGATGAGCCGGCGCGCGCTGACCGCCCGCGAGGCCGGGCTGCTGAGCTGCCATGTGTGCGGTCAGCTGGCGCGCCCGCCCGAAGGCGCGGTGCACAGTCTGCGCTGTCCGCGGTGCCGCGCGCCGATGCACCTGCGCAAGCCGGCCAGCGTGTCGACCACCTGGGCGCTGCTGATCGCATCGATCGTCATGTTCCTGCCGGCCAACCTGCTGCCGGTCATGACCACCACATCGCTGCTCGGCAGCCAGCAGGACACGATCATGAGCGGCGTCGTCTTTCTGTGGCAATCAGGTTCATGGCCGCTGGCCGCGGTAGTGTTCTTCGCCAGCGTGATGGTGCCGCTGCTGAAGATCATCGCGCTGGTGTACCTCACGCTTTCGGTGCAGCGCCGCTCGACGCAGAACCTGCTGCAGCGCACCCGGCTGTACCGGCTGGTCGAATTCGTCGGCCGCTGGTCGATGCTCGACATCTACGTGATCACGATGCTGGTTGCGCTGGTGAGCTTCCGTGGATTGGCGACGATAGAAGCCGGCCCGGGTGCCATCGCCTTCGGCGCCGTCGTGGTGCTCACGATGTTCGCCGCCATGAGCTTCGATCCGCGACTGATCTGGGACCCGCTGGCCGGCCGGTCTACTGACCCCCACCCTGCACACCATGACTGAACCCGAACTGCCGACCGCCACGGTCGACGCACCGCGCCGCTTCCGCATTCCGCTGGTGTGGATCATTCCGCTGGTTGCGCTGCTGATCGGCGTGTTCCTCGCCGCGCGCGCCTGGTACCAGCAGGGGCCGACCATCACGATCCAGTTCATCAGTGGCGCCGGACTGGAGCCGGGCAAGACGCGCATCAAGTACAAGGACGTCGATGTCGGCCAGATCAGCGCGGTGGCGCTGGCCGACGACGGCGCGCACGTCATCGCCACGGCGCAGCTGGTGCGCGAAGCGAGCCGGCTGCTCGTCGCAGATACCCGCTTCTGGGTGGTCAGCGCGCGCGTATCGGGCAGCGCGGTGACCGGTCTGGGCACCTTGCTGTCGGGCGCCTATGTCGGCATGGACGCCGGCAAGTCGACCGAACCCGGTCGCACCTTCGTCGCGCTGGACGAGGCGCCGGTCATCACGCTGGACGTGCCCGGGCGCGCCTTTGCGCTGCATGCCGAAACACTGGGTTCGATCGATGTCGGCACGCCGATCTACTTCCGCCGCATCCCGGCCGGCCAGGTCACCGGTTTCAAGCTCGACGACACCGGTCAGCACCTCGACATCCAGGTGTTCATCAAGTCGCCGTACGACCGCTACGTGACCACCGACAGCCGATTCTGGAACGCCAGCGGCATCGACGTGAAGCTCGGCGCAGAGGGGCTGCAGATCAACACCGAATCGGCCACGTCCATATTGGCCGGCGGGCTGTCGTTTGAAACACCGGACGGCGGCGATGCCGAACCGGCGCCTGCCGGGCTCGATTTCAAGCTGTTCGGCACGCGCGCCGAAGCGCTCAAGCAGCCCGGATCGGACGCCCAGATCGTGCAGCTGCGCTTCACCGAAAGCGTGCGTGGCCTGTCGGTCGGCGCACCGGTCGATTTCCGCGGCACCCAGATCGGCGAAGTGATTGCGCTCGAACCCGATGTCGATCTCGACGCTGCCGACGTCGGCCTGCTGGTCGATATCGCGGTGTTCCCCGGCCGCATGCGTCCACGCACCGGCGGCAAGCCGGATGACGATTTCGACGAAGCCGCCTTCCGCACCTTCGTCGACCGCCTGGTGGCGCGCGGCCTGCGCGCGCAGCTGCGCAACGGCAATCTGGTGACCGGCCAGCTCTATGTGGCGATGGATTTCTTCCCGCCGGCCGGCAGTCAGAAGGTCGACTGGGCGGCGCGTCCGCCGCAGCTGCCGACCCAGCGCGGCAGTCTGGACGAACTGCAGGCCACGCTGTCGCGCATCGCCGGCAAGTTCGACCGCCTGCCGCTGGACGACATCGCACAGGAGACCCGTGCCGCGATCGCCGGGCTGGCGCGCGCGGTCGAGCGCACCGATCAGCTGCTGCAGCGGCTCGACGGCATCGCGTCAAACGAAGTGAGCGCCGCCGTGATCGAAACGCAGCGCACGATGGCCGAGGCGCGCGCGGCGATCGCCGATACGCGCCATCTGCTGTCGAGCGACGCGCCACTGCAGCAGGACCTGCGTGACAGCCTGCAGGAGCTGTCGCGCGCGGCGCAGTCACTGCGTCACCTGACCGACACGCTGGAACGCCACCCCGAAGCGCTGCTGCGCGGCAAGCCCGAGGAGAAACCGTGATCTGCCTTCGCTCCCTGTGCTTGATTGCCGCCGCTCTGGCGCTGGCTGGCTGCGGCAGCTCGCCGCCGGTGCGCTACTACACGCTGGGCGCCGTGGCTGCGCCGGCACCGGCGCAAGCCGATGCGCCCAGCATCGTCGTCGGTCCCATCGGCCTGCCCGAAGCGGTGGACCGGCTGCAGATCGTGCGCCGGATCGACGGCACGCGCAGCGAACCGGCCGACGGCCACCGCTGGGCCGGCTCGCTGAAGGCGGAAATGGGGCGCCGGCTGGCCGCCGCGCTGGCCAGCGAGCGCGGTCTTGCGCGCGTCGTCGCCGTGCCGCAGTCGAGCATCGCCCGACCCGACTACACGCTGCCGGTCGACGTGCTGCGCCTCGATGCCGACGGTTTCGAGCGTGTGACGCTGGACGCAGTATGGACCTTGCGCCGCGACGGCCGCGATATCGCCAGCCGGCGCTTCACCGCCAGCGAAGCCATCGGTACGGCCAGCTACGAAGCCCTCGCCGCCGCCCACGGCCGACTCATCGACGCACTTGCCCGCGACATCGCACAGTCGGTCCCCGCGGCCACGCCGGCACGTTGAACAAGCCCCGCGACAAGCCCACCGGACGTTGTGCGGTGAGCGCCGCGCCGCACCCCTCACTCTGCCCGCGCGCCGCCCATTCCCGCGCCGTCGGGCTTCGGTTACCCTGCGCCGGCGCCGTCTGTTGCGGCGCCCATGGACCATGACTGCCACGCATTCCCCCGACTTCGTCCGCCCGCGCGTGCTGTCCGTCATCCCGCCGATGACCCAGCTCAACACGCCCTATCCGTCCACCGCCTATCTGACGGGCTTCCTGCGTGCGCAGGGTTTCGACGCGGTGCAGGAAGATCTGGCGCTGTCGCTGGTGCTCGATCTGCTGGCGGCGGACGGCCTGCGTGCCGTGCGCGATGCCGTTGCTGTGCTGCCGGATCGTAATTGCTCGCCCAGCCTGACAAGCTTCTTCGTGCAATTCGATCGCTACGCCGCGACGATGGACGCCACCCTCGGTTTCCTGCAGGGGCGCGACCCCACGCTGGCGCACCGCATCGCGTCGCGCGGCTTCCTGCCGGAGGGGCCGCGATTCGAATCGCTCGACATCTATATCGACGAAGACGGTGGCGACCCGCTGGGCTGGGCGTTCGGCGCGCTCGGCGTGCAGGACCGCGCCCGCCACTTCGCCACGCTCTACCTGAACGACGTCGCCGACGCGATCCGGCTGGCGGTCGATGACCGGTTCGAATTCGTGCGCTACGCCGAATCGCTCGCGCAGAGCCAGCCCACCTTCGACCCGCTGGCGCAGGCGCTGGCTGCGCCGCCGACCCTGATCGACCGTGCGCTGCAACGGCTCGCACTCGCCGCGATCGAGCGCCACTCACCGCGCATCGTGCTGCTGTCGGTGCCCTTTCCGGGCGCGGTGTACGCCGCCTTCCGCATCGCGCAGACAATCAAGGCGCATGACGCGACCATCGTCACCGTGCTGGGCGGCGGCTACGTGAATACCGAACTGCGCGAGCTGGCCGAGTCGCGCGTATTCGACTTCTTCGACTACGTGACGCTGGATGCCGGCGAGCGTCCGCTGCTCGCGCTGCTCGATCATCTGGTCGGCAGGCGTTCCGCGCAGCGGCTGGTGCGCACCTTCGTGCGCAACGACACCGGCGCGGTGCAGTACGTCAATTTCGTCGAGCCCGACATTGCCTTCGACGACGTCGGTACGCCGACCTGGGACGGCCTGCCGCTCGACCGCTATCTGTCGCTGCTGGACATGCTCAATCCGATGCACCGGCTGTGGTCGGACGGACGCTGGAACAAGCTCACCGTGGCCCACGGCTGCTACTGGAAGAAGTGCAGCTTCTGCGACGTGAGCCTCGATTACATCTCGCGCTACGACGCTGCCAGCGCGACGACGCTGGTCGACCGCGTACAGGCCATCGTCGCCGAAACCGGCCAGTCCGGCTTCCATCTGGTCGATGAAGCCGCACCGCCGAAATCGCTGCGGGCCTTCGCCGCCGAACTGAAGCGGCGCGATGTCAGCATCTCATGGTGGGGCAATATCCGCTTCGAGAAGTCGTTCACGCCCGAGCTCTGCCTCGAGCTGGCCGACAGCGGCTGCATCGCCATTTCCGGCGGGCTTGAAGTGGCCAGCGACCGGCTGCTGAAGCTGATGAAGAAAGGCGTGTCGGTCGATCAGGTGGCGCGCGTCACCAAGGGCTTCGCCGACGCCGGCATTCTGGTGCATGCCTACCTGATGTACGGCTTTCCGACCCAGACCGTTCAGGACACCGTGGATGCGCTCGAGTACGTACGCCAGCTGTTCGCTGCCGGCTGCATCCAGTCCGGCTTCTTCCACCGCTTCGTGTGCACCGTGCATTCGCCGGTCGGCCTCAGCCCGGAGGAATACGGCGTCACGCTGCTGCCGTTGCCACCGGTCACCTTCGCGAAGAACGACGTCGGCTTCGTCGACCCGGTCGGTACCGACCATGATGCGATGGGCCGTGCACTCAATAAGGCGCTGTACAACTACATGCACGGCATCGGACTGGACGAGGACGTGCGCAGCTGGTTCGCCGACCGCGTACCGAAGCCGCGCGTTCCGCGGCAGTACATCGAGCGGGCGCTTGGCTGACCTGCGGGCAGGGCGCGCCCGTTGCGGTCGCTTCGATGTGCTGGCCTGCGCGACACCCGGTGGTCTCAGGGGGCATTTTTCTGCCGACGTCGACTTCCGGTGGCGCCTGACAGCAATCGATCGCGCGTCCGGTCTTTCTCAGTTACCGCTTTCCGTCCGGTCGCGTTACGCTCCGAGCCCATGAAACCTGCCTTCCTGCTTGTCGCCTCCCATGCCGCCGCGCTCGGCATCGGCTTCGCGCTTGGCATCTATGCCCTGCCCATCCTCACCGCTCCCACGCCACCGACCGCGGCAGAAGCCGCGTCGGCCGCGGGAGGTGCGATGTTCACCGGCCAGTTCCGGCGCGACCTGAAGGACAGCGATCTGCTGCACTGGGGCGAAGGCACGGTGTCGATCGGGCGTGCGCACATCGCGCTGACCGGCCGGCTGGCACCCGGGCCGGACTACAAGCTCTACCTGTCGCCGGAATTCGTCGAGACCGAAGCCGATTTCGCGCGCCTGAAACCGGCCATGGTGCGCGTGGGCGATGTGCGTACCTTCGACAATTTCGTCGTCGAGGTGCCGCCGTCGATCGATGTCACGCGCTACACGACGGTCATCGTGTGGTGCGAAACCTTCGGCCAGTTCATCACTGCGGCCCGCTATCGCTGATGTCAGCAGACCCCGGACTTGTCACGGCACGAACGTCAGCCCGAGGCCGATCACCACGCCCGACATCAACAGCGTGATCAGGCAGTAGCCCATGATGTCCTTCGCGCGCAGTCCTGCGATGGCCAGCGCCGGCAGGGCCCAGAAGGGCTGGATCAGGTTGGTCCATGCGTCGCCCCAGGCCACCGCCATCGCCACGCGCGGCAGATCGGCACCCATGCGGGCGGCGGCCTCGACCATGATCGGTCCCTGTACTGCCCACTGACCACCGCCGGACGGTACAAAGATGTTGACCAGGCCGGCGCTGAGGAAGGCAAAAAGCGGCAGTGTGGCATCGGTCGACACGGCAACGAACACATTCGAGATCGTCACCGCGAGCCCCGAACCGACGATCATGCCCATCAGGCCGGCATAGAACGGAAACTGCACGATGATGCCGCTCGAACCGCGCGCGGCGTCGCCGATCGCCGCCAGAAAGCGGCTGGGTCGGCCGTGCAGCATGATGCCGAGGAACAGGAACATGAAATTGACGATATTCAGGTTCAAGGTGCCGGCGCTGACCAGAAAGTAGTAGCCGGAGAAAACCAGACCCATGATGCCGACCGACTGCGCCAGCAGGATGCTGTTGTCAAGCCGCGAAGCCGGCGTGTCGGTGGTGGTGTCGGGCACGAATTCCACATCGACCAGCAGCGCCGGATCGACCGTCACCGTGTCTTCGGCTCGCGGCATCATCAGCCGGTTCAGTATCGGCACGCAGATGAATAGCGCCAGCACGATGAGCAGGTTGAAGGTCGAGAAGATCGTGTCGCCGGTGGCGATGACACCTGTGCGGGCGGCGAGGAAGTGGTCGGCGGTGGCGAGCGTCAGCGGCACCGAGCCCGACAGTCCGCCATGCCAGATGACGAAGCCGCTGTAGGCGCTGGCGATCAGCAGTCGGTAGTCGACGCCCGTCACGCCACGCGCCAGCTGGCGCGCGAACATCGCGCCGATGACCAGACCGAAACCCCAGTTGAGCCAGCTCGCCACCAGCGACACCACGCTCACCAGCAGGATGGCCTGCCCCGGCGTGTGGGCCAGCTTTGCGATGGCTTCGAGAATGCGGCGGAAGAACAGCGTCGTCGCCAGCACCCAGCCGGTCACGAGTATCAGCACCATCTGCATCGAAAACTGCAGCAGGTTCCAGAACCCCTTGCCCCAGTGCTCGAGCATCGCCACCGGCGACTGGCCTTCGACACCGATGCCGGCCGCGAACACGAGCAGCGTCAGCAGCAGCACCAGCACGAACGGATCGGGCAGCCATCTTTCGACCAGCCGGACGGACAGCGACGTGACACGTTGCAGCATGGAAGTCTCCTGTTTATATTTTTAGCGCCGGCCATCGATAGCAGGTGAACGGCGTGCGCGGATGTGCCGCGCAGCGCGAGGATAGCCCAGTCGTTACCAGTGTGACGTCGGAGCCAACGCTACCGGAGAGGAGCACGATGCATGGACCGCATCACTTGGTCGAAGACCGAGAAGAAGATTGCGCGACAGGCATTCGACACGGCGCTGTCGCGCGAAGAAGCATCGCTGCTGGCAGATTTCAAGGCGCGCGCCGCGGCGGCTGCGACGCAGGATGACATGTGGGCGGTCTACAGGTTTCTGGCCGAGCGGGACGGCGTCATGGGCAGGAAGTATGAGTTCCGTTACTCGGAACTGATTTCCCTGTTTGTGCTGTTGCGCGCGGAGGGCTGGCTGGACGAAGCCGATCTGGCCGATCTGGCGGGTCTGCGCGATGACAAGCTCACGATGATCCGCGAGGGCTGCGCGCGCTGGCAGCGCTATTTCGAGCGCGACGACTGATCGCCGCGCCAAGCGGGGATCAGGCGCGCGCCATCACGCCTTAGCAGTGTCGAGCCACACCTCGAGGCCCTGCGCGTTGAGTTCGATGTCCAGCCCCCACACGGCCATCGCCTCGTCACGCGTGAGCGGGCTGCCGTGGGCGCGCAGTTCGTCCATCAGATAGGCGGCCAGCGCGGCCAGCAGCGCCTGCTTGCGGCCGTCACCGGCACTGGCGGCCGCCCTGGCGATCGCCACGTGGGCGTCGATGCGCGACAGCAGCGCGCGGCCCAGCGTCGGGACGCCGGTCACCTTGCCGTAGTGGGTCAGGAACATCGCCTCCGGCTGCCGCGATAGCAGACGTTCGACCGACGTGCGCATCGCGACCGGATCGAACTGCACCGGCGATGTGGTGGGAAAGATGAAGGCGCGGCCATCGACCGTGCATTCCGGGTAGGCCAGGCCGAAGGTGTCGCCGGTGAACCAGCTTCGGGAGCGCGCGTCCCAGATGCAGTGATGGTGCTTCGCGTGGCCCGGCGTGTCGATGAATTCGAGTGTGCGGCCATTGAAGTCGAGCACGTAACCGTCATGCGTTTCGATCACGCGCGCCGCGTCGACCGGCAGTATGTCGCCATACATGTCGGCCATCGCCTGCGTGCCATAGACCTCGGTCGCACCCGCAATCAGTTTCGACGGATCGATCATGTGGCGTGCACCGCGCGGATGCACCACCAGCTGCGCATCCGGAAAGGCGCGCATCGCGGCACCGGCGCCGCTGGCGTGGTCCAGATGCACGTGGGTCAGGATGATGTAGCGCAGCTGTTCGGCGGCTATGCCCTTGTGCGCCAGCGCGGCCAGCACATTGGGCAGCGAATGGCCGGTGCCGCAGTCGACCAGCGCCGCTTCGTCACCGGCGCGCAGCAGGTGGATGGACGCCATGCCGTGGCGGAGCAGTGCAGCGTCGATGGCGGATATGTCGTGCTCGTAGTCGATCATTCGTTCACCTCGCCGGCTTTCGCCTGTTCGGCCTGCATCAGTTCATGGAAGCGCTGGTCGAATTCCAGCCGCATCTGCCGGCGCACCTTGGCGGCGGTCTGGCGTCGTCGCTGGTCCGGCGTGGCCGGCGTCAGCGGGGGCACGCGGCACGGGCGGCGCGCCTCATCCATCGCCACCATGGTCAGGTAGCAGGTGTTGGTGTGACGCGTCGTGTGTTCGCGGATGTTTTCCGTCATCACCTTGACGCCGACTTCCATCGACGTGGTACCGGTGAAATTGACCGACGCGAGGAAGGTGACCAGTTCGCCGACGTGGATCGGGCTGCGGAAGATGACCTGATCGACCGACAGCGTCACCACATAGCTCTGTGCAAAACGCGCGGCACAGGCGTAGGCCACCTGATCGAGCAGCTTGAGCAGCGATCCACCGTGCACATTGCCGGAGAAGTTCGCCATGTCGGGGGTCATCAGCACCGTCATGGTCAGTTCATGTTTCGGAAGTTCGGTCATCGGAGGAGGGCGCCTGCCGCGCGGCAGGCGTGTCTTGAGGTTGAAGGAATCGCGGCCGGGCGGGGCGGCTGCGGATCAGCGGTCCTGTTCGATGCGCCAGCCGGGCTGACGGTAGTCGCGCACGTTGCCGTACGGCGCGGTGGGGTACACGCTGGTGCCGTAGGCATCTTGCTCGATGCGCACACCCGGTCGCGAATAGTCGCGGATCTGCGTGCCACGCAGCGTCGGATAGATGTGGGTCGCGCGGCTGCGCGCATTCGGCCGGATCAGGTCGCGCGGATGCTGGCCGATCATGCCGCCCGGTCCGGCACCACCGATACCGGAGGCGGGTCCGTACGGGTCGCCGCCGATCGGCGTGACGGGCACATGGCCCATGCCGCCGGCCAGCGCGGCGGACGACGTCAGCAGCGCCGATACGGCGCACAGGGTGGTCAGTTTCATGAAGGTCTCCCGGAAGGGCGCGACGCGGCACCTCCGCTGCTGCGTCGCCGAACACTTCTGAAGTCTAGTGGAACATGCGCCGCGCGCCCGTTGCAAGCGCGTGCGTCGTGTGAGGTCCTGCCGGCGCAGCGCGTCGGTTGTGGACGGCACGCGACAGTCGGCGCAACAGATGCTTCAGATGGCGCACGGATGTGAAATCATGCTGACCATGAACAGCTCCGGCCACAACCCATTCGAGCCGGCGCCGCAGTCGGTTGCCGTACCGGACGTCGCGGCGCCAGAATCGCGTGGCCTGCCGGCCGGCCGTGGTCTGGAATGGCTGCGTCAGGGCTGGCAGTGCTTCCTGGCGGCGCCCGGTTTGTGGATCGTCATCACCGTCATCTGGACGGTGGTGCTGGTGGCGCTCAATGTGGTGCCGCTGTTCGGCACCATCGCGGCGACCTTGCTGGCGATGGTGACGCTGGGCGGCATCATGCACGGTTGTCGCGCTCTGTCGCGCGGCGAACCGCTCGAGTTGGCGCATCTGTGGGCCGGCTTCGGAGAGCGGGTCAATCCGCTGCTCGCGCTGGGCGGCTGGTATCTGGGCGCGATGCTCGCGGTGACATTGTTCGTGCTGTTGATGTCGGCCATCGTCGCCGGGCTGGCCGGGCTCGCTGCATTCGCCGCGCTGCTGGTCGTGTCAGCCGCAACCTCGCTGCTGCTGGTAATTGCCGTGATGCTGATGGCGCCCGTGCTGATGGCCGTGTGGTTCGCACCCGCGCTGGTGATGTTCCACCGCATGACGGCCATCGAGTCGATGCGCGTCAGCTTCTACGCCTGCCTGCGCAACGCGCCGGCCTTTCTGGTATTCGCGCTGATCTACATCGTGCTGGTCGTGCTGGCGTCGATCCCGGCCATGCTTGGCTGGCTGGTGCTGCTGCCGGTCACCTTCGGCGCGATCTACGCGAGCTATCGCGACGTGTTCCGGCAGGACTGAGGCGTCGTTTCCGGGTTGTCGCACCGCCCGCCTGCCACACCGGTAGGTTGGGGTGAGCGCAGCGATGCCCAACAAGCCTCGCGACAAGCCGATCCCGCAGGTTGGGGTGAGCGCAGCGATGCCCGACCCCACCGCCGCTACTCCACGCCCCCCTTCACCGCCTTGAACCGTTCCAGCGTCGCCTCGCGTGCCGCCGCGTGGTCCACCAACGGCGCCGGGTAGTCGCGGCCGATCACGCAGCCGGCCATCTGCTGTTCCAGCGGGGTCGCCAGCCAGGGCGCGTGGATGCGTTTCCGGTCGAATTTCGCCAGTTCCGGGCAGTAGCGGCGGATGAACTGGCCGTCGGCGTCGAATTTCTCCGACTGAGTGACCGGGTTGAAGATGCGGAACCACGGCTGGGCGTCGCAGCCGGTCGACGCCGCCCACTGCCAGCCGCCGTTGTTGGCCGCCAGATCGAAGTCGTTCAGCGTGCGCGCGAACCAGTGCTCGCCGCGTCGCCAGGAAATGCCCAGATCCTTGGTCAGGAAGGACGCGCTGACCATGCGCAGCCGGTTGTGCATGTAGCCGGTCTGCGCCAGCTGGCGCTGCGCCGCATCGACCAGCGGATAACCGGTGCGGCCTTCGCACCACGCGGCGAAGCGCGCTTCGTCGTCCACCCAGCGCACGGCGTCGAACTCGGGCCGGAAGCTGCCGTTGAGCACGTGCGGGTTGTGCCACAGGATCTGGAAGTAGAAATCGCGCCAGATCAGTTCGTTCAGCCAGCCTTCGGCGCCGGCACCACCGCGCGCATGCGCCTCGCGTGCCAGCCGGCGCACCGATATCGTGCCGAAGCGCAGATGCACCGACAAATAGCTCGGTCCCTTGGTCGCCGGAAAGTCGCGCGTCTGCTTGTAGCGGTCGATGCGGTCGAGAAATTCGTCGAACAGCGTTTCGGCGCCGGACGCCCCGGTGGGTAGTTTCAGCGTCGCCAGATTGGTCGGCTCGAACCCCATGTCCGCAAGCGACGGAATGTCTGCGGGCGACCGTGCCGCAAGCGCCGCCGCGTAACGGCGTACCGGATAGGCCTGAAGCTGATGGGGCGTGAGTTTCTTCAGCCAGGCGTTCTTGTACGGGGTGAATACCGAGAACGGCTTGTGCGCCAGCGTCAGCACTTCTTCGCACTCGAAGATGACCTGATCCTTGTACTGTTCGAAGCCGATGCCGTGGCGCGCCAGTTCGGCGCTGACCTCGGCGTCGCGCAGCTGTGCCGCCGGCTCGTAGTCGCGGTTGCAGACCACGGTGTCCACACCCAGCTCGCGCGCCAGGGCCGGCACCAGGTCGCTCGCTCGGCCGTGGCGCACGATGAGGCCGCCACCGAGGTCGCGCAGGACCGCGTCCAGCTCCACGATGGCAGCGTGGATGAATTCGACCCGCCGGTCGGCGCGCCAGCCTTCGCGCAGCAGTTCGTCCAGTATTTCGGTGTCGAACACGAATGCGCACCACACCGGGCCGCCTTCGCGCAGTGCGTGGTACAGCGCGGCGTGGTCATCCACCCTCAGATCGCGACGGAACCACACCAGCCGGGACGAACTCTTTGCCACAAATACCTCCACGATCAGATCGCGATTTCGAGTCGCGAGGGTCGCACAGGTTCTGCGACAAACGCACAACACGGATAAAATCCCGCCATGCACGCGCACGCAACGACTTCCACGGTCAATCTCACCGGCCACTTCCTGATCGCCATGCCCGCCATGGCCGACAAGAATTTCGCCCGCACGCTCACGCTGGTGTGCGAGCACAACGATCAGGGCGCGCTCGGCGTCATCGTCAACCGGCCGATCGACATGTCGCTCGAAGATCTGTTCGAGCGCATCGAACTCACGCTCGAATCGCCGCGTTTCCAGGGCCAGCCGGTCTATTTCGGCGGCCCGGTGCAGACCGACCGCGGCTTCGTGCTGCATCGCCCGGTCGGCGAATGGCAATCCACCATCGATGTCGGCAACGGGCTGGGCCTGACCTCGTCGCGCGATGTGCTGCAGGCGCTGGGCAGCGAAATCGAGCCGGACGACGTACTGGTCACCCTGGGCTATGCGGGCTGGCAGGCGGGTCAGATCGAGTGGGAAATGGCGCAGAACGCCTGGCTCACGGTGCGTGCCGACAGCGGCATCATCTTCGACCTGCCGCCGGAAGAACGTCTGGTCGCCGCGATGCAGCTGCTCGGCGTCGATTTCGCGTCGCTGTCCGACGTGGCCGGGCATGCCTGAACCGGGTGGTCTTCCTGCGCGCGGTACCGTGCTGGCATTCGACTTCGGCGAGAAACGCATCGGCGTTGCCGTGGGCGAATGCGAACTGCGCAGCGCCAGTCCGCTGCTCACCTTCGATGCCGAAACCAACGACGCCCGCTGGTCGGCCGTCGGACGCCTGCTCGACGAATGGAAGCCGGTCGCGCTGGTGGTCGGTCTGCCGCTGTCGCTCGACGGCGTGCCGCACGACATGACGGCGCGCGCCGAACGCTTCGCCCGCCAGCTCGAAGGGCGCTACCGCCTGCCGGTGGTGCTGCAGGACGAGCGCTACACCTCGGCCGAAGCGGACAGCCAGCTGCGCGACGAAGGCGGCGTGCGCGACTGGCGCAGCCGCAAGCAGAAACTGGACGCACACGCAGCCCAGCTCATCCTCAAGGACTATTTCGATGTCACTGCCTGACGCAGAACACCTGCTGGTCGTGCTGGCCGACCAGATCCGGCCGCGGGTCGGCTCCGATACGGCGCTGGTCGGCCTGCACACCGGAGGCGTGTGGCTGGCGCAACGACTGCACGCCCTGCTGGGCCTGGCCCAGCCGATCGGATCGCTCGACGTGAGCTTCTACCGCGACGACTATGCCAAGCGCGGTCTGGCGCGCGACACCCGCTCGTCGGCGCTGCCCTTCGAGGTCGAAGGCCGGCACCTGATACTGGTCGACGACGTGCTGCACACCGGCCGCACGGTGCGCGCCGCGCTGAACGAACTGTTCGACTACGGTCGCCCGCTGCGGGTCGAACTGGCCGTGCTGGTCGATCGCGGCGGGCGCGAACTGCCGGTGGCGCCGACCTACTGCGCCGCGACGCTCGACCTGCCGCCACGGCAGCGCGTGAAACTGGCGCAGGACGGCAACACCCTCTCGCTGCGACTGACCGGGAACTGACCATGGCGCGCAACCCGCAACTGAACCGGCACGGCGAATTGCAGCACCTGCTGACCACGGAAGGCCTGCCGCGCGACGTCATCACGCGCATCCTCGATACTGCGGAGCCGTTCACGGTGGTGGCCGAACGCGAGGTGAAGAAATTGCCGCTGCTGCGCGGCAAAAGCGTGTTCAACCTGTTTTTCGAGAACAGCACGCGTACCCGCACCACCTTCGAGATCGCCGCCAAGCGCCTGTCGGCCGATGTGATCAACCTGAACATCTCGACCAGTTCGACCAACAAGGGCGAAACCCTGCTCGACACGGTGGACAACCTCGCCGCGATGCAGGCCGACATGTTCGTCGTGCGCCACGCCTCCAGCGGCGCGCCCTACCTGATCGCCCAGCACCTGGAAGCGACCGGCCGCGACCACATCCACGTCATCAACGCCGGCGACGGGCGGCACGCGCACCCGACGCAGGGCCTGCTCGACATGTACACCATCCGCCACTACAAGCGCGACTTCACGCAATTGTCGGTGGCTGTCGTCGGCGACATCCTGCATTCGCGCGTGGCCCGCAGCCAGATCCACGCACTGACCACGCTGGGCGTGCCCGACCTGCGCGCCATCGCGCCGAAAACGCTGCTGCCGGCCGACATTGACCGGCTCGGCTGTCGCGTCTTCCACGACATGGCCGAAGGTCTGCGCGGCGTCGATGTCGTGATGATGCTACGGCTGCAGAACGAACGCATGCAGGGCTCGCTGCTGCCCAGCCCGCAGGAGTACTTCAAGTTCTTCGGCCTGACGCAGGAAAAGCTGGCGCTGGCCAAGCCGGACGCCATCGTGCTGCACCCGGGGCCGATGAACCGCGGCGTCGAAATCGACTCGGCGGTGGCCGACGGTCGGCAGGCCGTCATCCTGCCGCAGGTCACTTTCGGCATCGCCGTGCGGATGGCCGTCATGGCGATGCTGGGGTCTGTTGAAGCGTGATGGCACCCCTCGACACATTTCGACAGACCTCCGCCGGAGTCAACGCATGAAGATCCACATCAAGGGCGGTCGCCTGATCGACCCGGCGCAGGACATCGATGCGCCGACCGACCTGTACATCGCAGCCGGCAAGGTGGTCGCGCTGGGCGACGCACCGGACGGCTTCCACGCCAACCGCGTGATCGACGCCACCGGACGCATCGTCGCGCCGGGTCTGATCGACCTGTGCGCGCGGCTGCGCGAACCGGGTCTGGAGTACCGCGCCACGCTGGAATCCGAAATGGCCGCGGCGGTGGCCGGCGGCATCACCAGTCTGGCCTGCCCGCCGGACACCGACCCGGTGCTGGACGAGCCGGGGCTGGTGGAAATGCTGAAGCACCGCGCACGCATGCTCAACCTCGCGCATGTGTATCCGCACGGCGCGCTGACCATGGGTCTGAAAGGTCAGCGGCTGACCGAAATGGGCGAGCTGTTCGACGCCGGCTGCATTGCGTTCAGCCAGGCCAATGTGCCGGTGGCCGACACGCAGGTGCTGTTTCGCGCCATGCAGTACGCCGCCACGTTCGGCTACACCGTATGGCTGCAGCCGACCGATCTGCACCTGTCGTCCGATGGCGTCGCGCACGAAGGCGAGGTGGCCGCGCGGCTCGGCCTGACCGGCATACCGATACTCGCCGAAACGCTGGCCATCGGCCAGATGCTGCAACTGTCCCGCGCCACCGGCTGTCGCCTGCATCTGGCGCGCATTTCCAGCCGGGCCGGACTGATGCTGATCGATCAGGCACGGCTCGACGGACTGAAGGTGAGCTGCGACGTCGCCATCCACTCGCTGCACCTGTGCGATGTCGACATCGGCTACTTCGACCCGCAGTGCCGCACCATTCCGCCGTTGCGTGCGCAGTTCGACCGCGAGGCACTGCGCGCAGCGCTGGCCGACGGCCGCATCGACGCGCTGTGTTCCGATCACACGCCGGTCGATGACGACGCCAAGCAGGTGCCGTTCGGCGAAGCCGAACCGGGCACCACCGGGCTGGAACTGCTGCTGCCGCTCACGCTGTCATGGGCGCGCGAAATGCATCTGCCGCTGCCGCTGGCACTCGCCCGCATCACGTCGGACGCCGCGCGCGTGCTCGGACTGGACGCCGGACACCTGCGCATCGGCAGCGCCGCCGACGTATGCATCTTCGATCCTGATGCACCTGTCATGATCAGCCGCGCGACGTTGCGCAGTCAGGGTCGCAACACGCCTTTCATCGGCCGTGAGCTGCTGGGCAAGGTGTGCGCGACGCTGGTATCGGGTCAGGTGGTGTACGAGACGCCCGCGAACGACAAGGCCGCCAGGTAGAGGCGGCCATGCGCTTCCCGAAGTGCATGATCGAAGGCCTGCTGTTGGGCATTGCTGCGCTCCCCCCAACCTACGGGGCGGCAAGCAGGTAGCGTTGAGCGCAGCGATGCCAGCCGGGCAGCCGCGGCAAGTCGACCGTAGGTTGGGGTGAGCGCAGCGATGCCCAACGAATCCCTCTGCGCCCAAGCACCGCTGGAATGTCGCCGGGGTTCACCCGCGTCACATGACCAGTGCGAAGATCTGTCGCGACGCCGCATCGATCAGGTAGAGCACGATCTGCAGCAGCAGGATGAGCACCAGCGGTGACAGGTCGACGTTCGCGATCGGTGGCATGACGCGCTGGATCGGCTGCAGGAAGGGTCGCGTCAGTGCCCCCAGGATGCTGCCCAGAGGGTTGCCGGGCGACACCCAGCTCAGCACCGCCGAAATGAGCAGCGCGATGATCAGGAACCACACCGACAGGCGCGCCACTTCGAACAGCCCGCGCAGGAAGATCAGCGGAATCAGGTTGTCCGCACCGAGGCCGCCTTGCAGCGTGGCCGCCAGCAGCAGCAGCGCGACCTGCAGCAGCCAGGCCACGACGAAGGTCGCCATGTCGAGGCCGAACACAGCGGGAATCACCTTGCGCGCCGGCAGCACGGCCCAGTCTGTCGTCTGGATGACGAACTGGCCAAGCTGGTTGCGGAAACTCACACGCGCCCACTGCATGTAGAAACGGGCGAGCAGCAATGTGGTGACGAAGCCGGCGACGGCATTCAGGACGAGCAGGATCAGGTCGGTCAGCATGGATTCGTGGTGAGGTGATTCAGCAAGGAAAGATGATCGGGCCGCGGTCGGTGCCTATTGCGCACCCAGCTGGTCACCCAGCTCGGCGCCGCGTGCCGCTGCCGCGGCGAGTGCGCGCACGATCGAGTCTGCCACACCGTCGGCTGCCATCGACTTCAGCGCCGCTTCGGTCGTGCCGCCCTTGGACGTGACGCGTTCGCGCAGGGTGCCGGGCGATTCCGGGCTTTGCGCCGCCAGCGCGGCGGCGCCGCTGAAGGTGGCGACCGCGAGCCGGTGCGCCTGATCGGCGCTCAGGCCGAGCGCCTCGCCGCCGCGCACCATGGCTTCGATGAAGTGGAAAACATAGGCCGGACCGCTGCCCGACAGCGCCGTCACCGCGTCGATCAGGCGTTCCTCCGCCACCCACACGGTAGTGCCGACGGCGGCCAGTACTTGTTCCGCCTGGGCGCGCTCGCTGGCGCTGACTGCGGCGTCGGCGTACAGGCCGGTCACGCCCTGACCGATCAGTGCCGGCGTGTTCGGCATGGCGCGTACGATGCGCGTGTAGCCGCCGAGCCAGCGCGACAGGTCGGCCGCGCGCAGGCCGGCCGCGATGCTCAGTACGGTCTGGTGGTCGAGCCCGGGTGCGAGTCCGGCGCACACCTCGCGCATCTGCTGCGGCTTGACCGCCAGCACGATCAGGTCGCAGCGCAGCGCGGCGCCGTCCGGCGCTTCGATCGCCCGTACGCAGAAATCACTGGCCAGGCGCGCGCGCAACGCAGCCTGCGGTTCGACCACGCAGATGCCCGCCGCATCGCCACCGCGTCTGACCCAGCCGCCGATCAGCGCACTGGCCATATTGCCGCCGCCGATGAAAGTGATCTGCATGCCCACCCCGTCAAAGGTCGCGGCCCGCAAAAAGCGGGCCGAAGGACAATATGGTAACCGCAGCGGGCGGATGGGCGGAACGACCTTTGTCGCCCGCCAGCGGGATCAGCGCAGCACGAAGTTGCGACCCGGCTGCGCAGCCTTCACGGCAGTCACCGACAGATGAGGTGGGTTCGCTGCGGCCGAGGGAAGGATGATGCCGCTCCAGCCCTTTGGTACGGTACAGGCATAGCTGCCGTTCGCGGCAATTGCGCTGCAGCTTGCGCCGCTGCTCCCGAGCATGACGAGCTTGGCAACCGGCTTGCCGGCGCGCGTCACCGTCCCGCTGATCTGCACTGTGGTAACGACGAAATTCAATCCCTTTTGCGTCGTCTTCACCGCGCTGACCGCCCGCGAGGCCGGTGTGACAGCCCCGGCCGGCATGGCGGGCGTGACCGTGCCGCTCCAGCCCCATGGAACCGTGCAGCGATAAGTGCCGCCGGAATCGGTCGCGCTGCACGAGACGCCATTGCCGGCAGTGACTGCGGTGTTGGGTAGCGGCTTGCCTGCTTGAGTGATGGTGCCGCTGATGGTCTGTCCCGGCAGCACGAAGTTGCGGCCGGTCTGCGCCGCGCTGATCGCGCTGAAGCTGAAGTTGCCCGGGGTTGCCCTGCCGGCCGGCACGTTAGGTGTGATGACACCGCTCCATTTCTGCGGCACCACGCAGGCCCAGGCGCCGGTGCTGCCGCTGGGTGTGCAGTTGCCACCTTTGCTGGCGCTCAGCGCGACGCCGGCCACCGGCTTGCCGACGCTGGAAATCGTGCCCGATATCTGGAAGGTACCTGCCACCATGGTCGGACTGAAGGCGGCGATCGCCCCGCGATTGTTGTTCAGTGCCAGCGTATTGTGCGCACTGCTTGGCGTACCGACTGGCGTACCGCACGCAAAGCTGCCGCCGCAGTTTTTCTGGTCAGGGTTTGAAAAGCGCCCGATCACCGGCGAGATGTAGCTCATGACGGATCCGAAGCTGCCGTTGCGCCCGAAGCCGAAGGCGTAGTCGTGGCTGCCCTTGCCGCCACCCTGCCGCGCAACCGTGTCGCGGTCGTGCATCAGGCCCATGTTGTGGCCGAGCTCGTGCGTGAAGGTGTAATCGGTGCAGTAGTAGCCGGTGCCGGCGACATCGCGGCCATCGCTGACCACTGAATAGCCGTAGGCAGCGTAGGCCGACACCGGAGCACCGTTGTAGCCGCCGATGTAGCCGACGCCGCAATTGCCGCCTTGCGCATTCATGTTGAACGGACGTACCAGGGTCACCAGATCGGCGCCGTACTTCTTGCGTAGCGCCGGTACGCCGGAGAAATTGCCCGTACCGCGCGCCAGGGCGCTCAACGCATTCGTATTCGAGGTGGTATCCGGCTCGCCGACCAGTTCGCTGCCTACCAGACGGACGCGCATGGCAACGCCGCTGTCGATGTAAGCCTGGTTCGATAACGCGATCAGTTGCGCGATGCGGGTCGCCCACAGACTGCCGTTGCGTGTCTTGAAGCTGGCCGTGTAGAGCACCAGCACATCCACCGTGGTGGCACTGGCCGACGCTTGGGTTGTCGAGGTGGTGGCGCTGCTGGCGGTCGTGGTGCTGCTGGCGGCGGCGGTCGGCCCGCCCTCGGCAGCGCCTTCGGCCTCCATCGGGCCACCGGCAACGACTTCACCCACTGCATCGGCGTGGTCCGGCTCCAGTTGCGACAGACCGGAGCGCTGCGGATCGACCAGCCACTGCGAGCCGCCGTCGCTGACCAGCAGGATTTCGCCGGACGGCGTCAGGATGTTGCCGACACTGCCGTTCGGACCCGATGTAATGATGACGCGGAACTCCGGGCCGTAATCCTTAAGGTGACCGACCCAGGTCGTGCTGTCGGTATCGCCCGGTTCAGTGCGGTCATAGGCCACGCGATAGTCGCCGTGGTCCGGAATCGACAAGGCCATGTCGGCGCCGGGCTCCAGCGCCGACATGGCAACCAGATCGACTGTGACCGGGTGGGCTGCGTCGGCCGGCTTTCGCAGTTCCGGTTCGTCGGCGCTGCGCGCGATACCGCGCGCTTCATCGAGGACGGCGACGGACGGGGCGAACATTGCCGGCAGGCTTTCGACGGTCACCGGATCGGCCTGCGCCGCAAGGTCAGCACCGACCAGCTGCCGTCCGTCTACATGACCCAGCACATAGCCGCCATCCGGCGTGCGGATGACGCCCGAGGCCAATGCGCCATCAAGGCGCAGACGAACCGGAAACTGCCGACCGGCCGCGAGATGGCCGATCCACTGCACGCCATCGGGCTGGTCGATTGTCGAATCGAACACCACGTCGAGCGTTGTACCGTCGGGCAGTGCAAAGCGCAGTATTTCGCCACTGCGCGCAGCGCGCAGTCGCGCGAGGTCAAGACGAACCGGCCACATGCCGCCTTCCGGCACGGCATCGGCAACGGCGTCCAGTACAGGCGCTTGCATGAGGACTGCAGGCGTCGCGGCACAGGCAGACCAGGCGGAGAGCGCGAGGGCGCATGCCAGAGCAAGGCGCGACGGCGCCGTGCGAGCGCGGCGGAAAGAGGATGTTGCGGACAGACGACGTCTAACCATGGCGGACACACTCCAGACCGGTGACAGGGTGTTACCGGTGCAGCCCGCGCATGCCCGCCACGTCAGGGGACGGGGCGGATGATGATTGGCGGTCCCGCTGTCATCCCGTGCGAACACGGATTAGACCGGTAACTTTGCGTACCCGGCTTTCGCGCGGGCTTGCCTTTTTCAGATTCAGAGATGTTTTCGGCCTGCCGGAAGGCGTCTTGACCGGAACTTCGACAACAAATGTGTCGTCGCACAACCGGCCGCGCGCACCAACGTCTGCACGGACGCGACAACCCGGCAGGCGGCCATTTGTTTGCTGATACGATTGAAAGATGCCTCAGAAACCCCGCCAATCCCGCTTTTCCGGTTCAGATGCCGCCTCTGACGCAATCTCCGAAACGACACACCCCACGCCGGTGACGGCGCAACTGTGTTTCACGCTGTACTCGTCATCGCTGACGATGACCAAGGCCTTCAAGCCGCTGCTCAACGAGCTCGGCCTGACCTACCCGCAGTACGTCGTGTTGCTGGCACTCGGCGACGCCGGCCGGCCGCTGAGCGTGTCGGCGCTGGGCGAACAGCTGTTCCTCGACTCAGGTACCTTGACGCCGCTGCTCAAGCGCATGGAAAGCGCAGGGCTGATCACCCGTCGCCGTTCGACGGCCGACGAACGACTGGTCGAATTGAGCCTGACCGAAACCGGCCACGACACGTGCCGGCGCGCCCGTGAGATTCCGGCCGTGCTTGGTCCGGCCACCGGCTGTTCGGCGCGCGAACTGTCCGAACTGGTTTCCGCATTGCAGGACGTGCGCTCGGCGCTGACGCGCCACCTCGATGCGGTGGCCGGCGACTGAGCACGCCGGCCACCGCATGAATGAAAAGGGGCCGCATTTGCGACCCCTTTTCATTTCGGCAGACTTATTCAGTCCCGCCGCAACCGCCGCGCCGCGACACCGGTCAGCGCCAGTCCCGCCAGCAGCATTGCGTAAGACGACGGCTCGGGTACTGCGAGCACCGCCACACCGCGCATCTGCGACGGGCTGAACGGCAGGTTGGGATCGAAATCCTGCTGCGCCCGGATCACTTCCACCACACCACTGCCATCGAGCGTCATGCTGAGGATGCGACCCGCGCCCAATGTGGTGTTGCCTTGCGGTGTCGTGAACAGCGCCTGCAGCGCCGACACGTAAATCGTGTCGTCGGTGACGTCGATGCCATTGAGGAAGCCCAGCCCGCTGGCCAGCGTGGTGAGGTCGCTGCCGTCGAGGTTGCTGCGCTTCACGAAGCCATCGGTCGTCGTCAGGTAGATGTGGCTGGCGGTGACTTCGAAGTCATACGAGGTCAGGCCGGTCAGCAGCGTCTGCACGTTCGAGCCGTCGAGGTTCGAGCGCATCAGGCGGTTCGACGTACCCACCTGACTCCAGAACACGCTGTCGGCGGTCACGTCGATCGCAAACGGTGACGTCAGCCCGCTCTTGAACACATCGGCGGGCGGGAATTGCAGCGACGGGTCGAGCGTCAGGATGTCGCCCGAGTTCTGCCGCGTCACGTACAGCAGTCCGCCCTGCACATCGATGTCGTAGGCGCCGGAAATGTTGTATGACTTCAGTTCCGAACCGTCGGGCAGCGCGGACACGACGCGGTTCAGCTGCTGGTCGGGCCACCAGATGCGTCCGCCGACGAACTCGACGCCATTAGGCCCCTTGACGCGGGTCGGGTCGGTCACCAGCGCACTGGACGTGCCACCGGGTACGGATGCCGTATTGATCGAACCGACAGTGGCGAACGTCGGCGTGAACCGCTGAAAGGTTTCCGACCACACCAGCTGGTCGGCCGCGACAGCGGCAAAGCTGCTGCAGTACAGCGCAAGCGCGAGGAACTGACGACCCCGTTTTTTCATTTCTGGTGATCTCCGAGTCTGAACGGCGATGAACGTTTTCGCCCGGAGACGCTGGTAGCAAGCGGTATTCCTTCGTACGGAAAGGATTTCGCCGCCACGGTTCGGCGGGTCCTGACCGTCAAGTGCTCGAGTACCGGGATCAACGCGGCAGCGCAGGAATCTCTTGTGGCGAGAATGGGTTATCGCGTTGACGCATGTGTGAGGAATGCCAGAGGCGTAGGGTGTTCGAAATGGGCGTCGAACAGCGTCGGCTGTGATCTTCCTGCGCGGGCGTGCTGAACTGGCTTGATGAGCGCGTTGTGTAAAAAAAACCGACATATCGTCAGCGCAATGGAAGTTGCGGCGACACGGCCGGACTGACGTCATGTGGGAGTGACTCCTGTGGCAGCGGCGGCGTGTGGGAGCGGCGGCCTCGCCGCGATCGGTGCAGCGATGGTCGATGATCAGAGCTCGCATCGCGGCGAGGCCGCCGCTCCCACAGCAAGCTCCCACAGCAAGCTCCCACAGCAAGCTCCCACAGCAAGCTCCCACAGCAAGCTCCCACAGCAAGCTCCCACAGCAAGCTCCCACAGCAAGCTCCCACAGCAAGCTCCCACGGGTGCAGCCCTCCGGACTGCACCCGTGGGCGCCGTGGCAGGTCGCTGGGCGCAGCCCCGCGCGCGCCCTACACCTTTCTGTACACCTCGGCGCCCTGCTTGACGAACTCGATCGACTTCGTTGCCATGCCCTGGGTGAGCGCGGCCTCATTGCTCAGGCCCTGGGCGGCGGCGTAGTCGCGTACGTCCTGGGTGATCTTCATGCTGCAGAAGTGCGGCCCGCACATGGAACAGAAGTGGGCGAGCTTGGCGCCGTGCTGGGGCAGCGTCTCGTCGTGGAATTCGCGCGCCTTGTCCGGGTCGAGCCCGAGGTTGAA
>NZ_JANINI010000022.1 GCF_024580145.1 Methyloversatilis sp. XJ19-49 | reverse complement strand
TCGTCGAAAAACGACGGGGGCGTCAATGCCCCCGTGTTGTCAAAGCCCGGCCAAAGCGCTACACCGTCCGCGTTCTGAAAAAAGACCTTAACTGAACGGTATTACCGCTCCGCCCTCGCCGCGATCGTGCAGCGATGGTCGTATTGCAAAGTGCGCATCGCGGCGAGGCCGCCGCTCCCACAAAAACCTCACTGCTCGCCGCCCGCGAAGCCGGCTGACCAGGCAGGGCCAGCAGTGGATCGCCGCTCCCACAGGGCTACTCCCACTGCCGGAACCCACATGGCCCGATCCGGTTCACGCACGAATGAATGTAAATTTCAGTGACGTTACAGTGCTGTAACACGACTGCAATCTTCGCCTGTTGTTGTGTCGGGTCAATGCGGCCGGACTGCCGGCCCGCTGACAACAGGAGAATCAATAATGGTCAGAAAGATTGCAGCCGCCGCGATTGCGGCACTGTTCGTACCGGTCGTGCAGGCGGCCGGCTGGGAAAAGTTGTGGACCTTCGAGCACGGCGCCGG
Organism: Methyloversatilis sp. XJ19-49; assembly: GCF_024580145.1. Classification (GTDB taxonomy): domain Bacteria; phylum Pseudomonadota; class Gammaproteobacteria; order Burkholderiales; family Rhodocyclaceae; genus Methyloversatilis. Next base: position 31,696 of record NZ_JANINI010000022.1, on the reverse strand, counting down.
CACCAGCGTCGACGGCCAGACGTCGGAAATCCTCGCCTTCGACAGCCTGAACAATGAACTGTGGGTGGGCGGGCTCAAGGGTGTGGACATCCTGAATGCCGCCACCGGCAGTTTCGTGCAGCACATCGACACCACGGCCTTCGGCGAACTGAACAGCGTCGCCGTCCGCAATGGTGTGGCCGCCTTCGCCATCGCCGCCCCGATCAAGACGGACGCCGGCTCGGTGCTGACCTATGACACCACCAGCCGCAGCTTCCAGCAGAGCTATCTGGTTGGCGCGCTGCCCGACATGGTCACCTTCACCGCAGACGGCCGCATCATGACCGCCAACGAAGGCGAGCCGCTGGCCCGCCCGGGTTTCGACACCATCGAGCAACGCGGCTCGATCAGCATCATCGACACCACGAAGGATTCGGTCACCACGCTGGGCTTTGCCGGCTATGACGGCACCACCGGCCTGGGCCGCGTCGTGACGCCCGGCAGCAAGCCGTCGATCGACTGGGAGCCGGAGTACATCGCCCTGTCGAAGGACGGCCAGTTCGCGATGGTGACGCTGCAGGAAGCCAACGCGGTCGCCAAGATCGACCTCTTGTCGCAGCAGATCGTGTCGGTCACTTCGCTCGGCCTGAAGGATCACAGCCTGCCGGGCAATGAACTCGATACCTCGGACCGCGACGGCCCGGGCAACAGCCAGCTGGCCGGCAACTACCGCAACGCGCCGGTGTTCGGCATGTACATGCCGGATGCGATCGCGTCGTATGCGTCGGGCGGCAAGACCTACTACATCACCGCCAACGAAGGCGATTCGCGCAATCTGGAAGACTTCGTCGATGGCGAATTCAACGAGGAAGTGCGCGTTGGCTCAAGCAGCTACGTCCTGGATCCGACGGTGTTCCCGGATGCAGCCGCGCTGAAGGCGAACAGCAATCTCGGCCGCCTGACGGCCACCACCTCGGGTGGCGATCTCGACGGCGACGGTGATTACGACCAGATTCACATCTTCGGCGGTCGCTCCTTCTCCATCCTCGACGAGGACGGCAACCAGGTGTTCGACAGCGGCAACGATCTGGAAGCGCGCCTGTTTGCCGCCTTTCCGGCGCTGATCGACGACGGCCGCAGCGACAACAAGGGCGTCGAACCCGAAGGCGTGACGGTGCTCGAACTTGGTGACCGCACGCTGGCCTTCATCGGCTTCGAACGGTCGAAAGAGAGCGTCATCGCGATCTACGACGTGACCAATCCGACGGCAGCCACTTTCGTCGATTTCATCGTCGACGCGGATTCGGTGTCGCCGGAAGGTCTCTCAGCCTATGAATTCGGTGGCAAGTACTTCCTCGCGACGGCAAACGAGGTGTCGGGCACGACCTCGTTGTTCTCGATCACGCCGGTGCCGGAACCCGAAACCTACGCCATGCTGCTGGCGGGTCTGGGCCTGATCGGTCTCGCCGCGCGTCGTCGTCGTGGCTGAAACACGGCTGTAACACATCGGCACCCGGGCTTGAGCAAGGTCAAGCCCGGGCGGCAGACGGACGGTTAAGGTGGCGCAGCCCATCTGCCGCCACCCGTCCCCTGCTCTGCCATGACAGAAACGCCGACTGCAATCCTCCCGCCCCCCGCAGCCGCTCCGGCTGCGCCGCTTCCTTCCGGATACCCTGTCGATCGACTGCGCAACAGCGGTCTTGCGCCACTGAAGCTCGCCGGTCGCTCACTGCTGCCCATCGTGCAGGGCGGCATGGGCGTGGGCGTATCGGCGCACCGGCTCGCCGGCAGCGTCGCAGCGCTCGGCGCCGTCGGCACGATTTCGTCGGTCGATCTGCGTCGCTTGCATCCCGATCTGATGGCGCACACGCGAGGCTTGTCGGGCGAGCATGCGAAAGCCGAAATCAACGCTGACAATCTGGAAGCGCTGGCGCGCGAAATTCGCGCCGCACGACAGATCGCCGGCGGCAACGGTCTTCTGGCCGTGAATGTGATGCGCGCAGTGAGTGACTATGCGGCGCAGGTGCGCTGCGCGCTCGAATGCGGCATCGACGCCGTGGTGGTCGGCGCCGGCCTGCCGCTCGATCTGCCCGACCTCGCACGCGAACACCCCTCTGCAGCGCTGATCCCCATCCTGTCGGATGCGCGTGGCGTGCAGCTGGTGGTGCGCAAGTGGGAACGCAAGCAGCGCGTGCCCGATGCCATCGTGCTTGAACATCCGGGCTGGGCCGGCGGTCACCTCGGTGCTGCCAAGGTGGCCGACGTGTCGAACGAGCGTTTCGATTTCGAGCGCGTGCTGCCGGAAACCCTGGCCTGGCTGCGCAGCGCGGGGCTGGAAGGCCGTGTGCCGCTGATCGTGGCCGGCGGCCTGCGCACTCACGACGACATCCGGCGCATGCAGTCGCTGGGTGCAGCAGCGGTGCAGTTCGGCACCGCATTCGCCGTGACCGAAGAATGCGACGCCTCGGACGCCTTCAAGCATGTTCTGGCCGACGCCGGCGACGACGATCTGGTCGAATTCACCAGCGTGGCCGGCCTGCCCGCGCGCGCCGTGCGCACGCCCTGGCTGCAGAAGTATCTTGCGGTGCTGGAGCGCACGCAGGCTGTGGTGCATGAGCGCTCGCGCTGCGCCAAGCACTTCGATTGCCTGGCGCAGTGCGGTCTGCGTGACGGTCTGGTCGGCTGGGGCCAATTCTGCATCGATCACCAGCTGGCTGCCGCCCTGCGCGGTGACCTGAAAACCGGTCTGTTCTTCCGCGGCCGCGGCGCGCTGCCTTTCGGCAAGCGCATCGCCAGCGTACGCGCGCTGATCGACTACCTGCTTACGCCTTTGGCCGCGTGAGCAGGGCGTGGGCCGCCATGCCGACTCCCATTGCGACCACGAACACGATGGCTGGCTGCGACGCCATGCCGAGCGATACCAGCGCCGGTCCCGGGCAGTATCCTGCCAAGCCCCAGCCAACCCCGAAGGTCAGACTGCCGAGCACCAGCGGCGCATCGATCTGGCGCGCGGTCGGCAGTTGCAGGCGTTCGCCCGACCAGGCCACGGTGCGCGACTTCGCCCACGTGAAGGCGGGGAACGCCACCGCGATGGCGCCGCCCATGACCAACGCGAGTGACGGGTCCCACGCACCGGCGAGGTCGAGGAAGGCAATCACCTTGGCCGGATTGGCCATGCCCGACAGCAGCAGGCCGATGCCCAGCACGAGTCCGGCGAGCAGGGCGATGAAGGTTTTCATGTCAGGCTCCTGCCAGATGACGGACGAGATAGACGGTGACGAAACCGGCACCCATGAAGGCCAGCGTGGCCACCAGCGAACGCGGCGACAGGCGCGACAGGCCGCACACGCCATGACCGCTGGTGCAGCCCGAGCCGTAGCGGGTGCCGACGCCGACCAGCAGGCCGGCGACGACCAGGGTCGCCGTGCCGGCGTCGGACTGAACGACGGGCAGCGCGGCGAACAGCCCCCACACCAGTGGCGCCGCGAGCAGGCCGACGACGAACGCGATCCGCCAGCCCGTGTCACCCGGAGCCGGTCTGAACAGCCCGCCGACGATGCCGCTGATGCCGGCGATGCGGCCGCTGCCCAGGATCAGCAGCGCTGCCGCGAGGCCGATCAGCGCGCCGCCGGCCAGCGAGGTCCAGGGCGTGAAGGCGTCCCAGGCGATGTTCATGTGTGTGCTCCGTGTGGCACCGCGCAGAAGCGCGCATGCAGGGTGTGCATCAGCGCCAGTGCGTCGTCGCTGGCGATGCGGTAATGGATGTGCTTGCCGTCGCGCCGCGTGCTGACCAGCCCTTCGCGCCGCAACACGCCCAGCTGCTGCGACAGCGTGGGTTGCGCAATGCCGAGCCGTGTTTCGAGTTCGCCCACCGAATGTTCGCCCTGCGCCAGCTGGCACAGCAGGATCAGCCGGTCATCATGCGCCAGTACGCGCAGCAGTGCGCAGGCACGGCCGGCGGTGGCGCGCAGCGTGTCGAGATCGATGACCGTATCGGATGTGCTGTCCATCCAGACAATATATCATCAAATAAATTATATCAAAGTAAATTGAAATGAGGCAGTGCGGTCGCGCAAGCGGCCGTTCAGCGCGATGATGCGCGTTGCAGCCTCCTCACGAACCGATGACCCGTCCGATGACATCCGATCTTCCCGCCCTGCCCGATGCCGCGCACAGCAGCGACCCGCACCTGAACCTGATCACCACGCCGGTGCGCAGCCTGATCCGGCGCGCACCGATCACCGTGTCGCCCGCGACCACGATTCGCGACGCGGCCACGCAGATGAGCGCGCAGCGCGTGTCGTCGGTGCTGGTGGTCGAGGCGGGTCGGCTGATCGGCGTGGTGACCGACCGCGACCTGCGCAACCGTGTCGTCGCGCAGGGGCTGGACAGCGCGCGGCCGGTGCTCGACATCGCCACGCTCGATCCGCTGACGATGGATGTGCGAAAGCCCGCCTTCGACGCCCTGCTGCTGATGGCGCGCCACAACATCCACCACGTGCCGGTGATGGACGGCGACAGCGTGGTCGGCATGATCACGGCGACCGACGTCAGCGCGCAGCAGAATCTGTCGGCGGTGCACCTGGCGGGCGACATCTACAAGCAGACGAGCGTCGAGGGGCTGGCCGAGGCCGCCCTGCAGGTGCGCGCCCTGCAGCAAAGTCTGGCCGGCGCCGGCGCCACCGCCTACAGCACCGGACACATCATCACCGCCATCACCGATGCGCTGACCTGCCGTCTGCTGCAGCTGGGCGAAGCGCAATTCGGTCCGCCGCCGGTCGGATACGTGTGGGTGGCCGCCGGGTCGCAGGCGCGCAACGAACAGACGGCGAAGTCGGACCAGGACAACTGTCTGGTCATCGACGACGCCTACGATCCGGTCGCGCACGGCGAGTACTTCCGCGCGCTGGCCACCTTCGTGTGCGACGGTCTCGACGCCTGCGGCTACATCCACTGTCCGGGCGAAATGATGGCGATGACCGACCCATGGCGGCAGCCGAAGGCGCGCTGGGCGCAGTACTTCCGCAAATGGACGACGGAGCCGGAACCCAAGGCGCTGATGCTCACCTGCGTGTTTTTCGACCTGCGCGCCATCCACGGACAGACCGCGCTGCTCGAAACGCTGCGCGAGGATGTGCTGGCGCGCACGCGCGGCAACCGCATCTTCCTCGCCTACATGGTGGGCAATGCGCTGAAGCACCAGCCGCCGCTCGGCCTGTTCAACCGCATGTCGACGCTGCGCTCGGGCGAACACCGGGGCACGCTGGATCTGAAGCACAGCGGCATCGTGCCCATCGTCGATCTGGCGCGCGTCTATGCGCTGGCCGGCGGCCACGCCGCGGTAAACACGCATGACCGGCTGGCCGTGGCCGCGGCCAGCGGCGAAATCAGCGAACAGAGCGCGCACGATCTGCGCGACGCGCTCGAATACATTGCCACGCTGCGCATCCAGCACCAGGCGCGTCAGATGGCGGGTGGTGCCGGTGCCGACAACTTCCTGAAGCCGGACGAACTGTCGAACTTCGAACGCGGCCAGCTGAAGAACGCGTTCGGCGTCGTGCAGACGCTGCAGAGCGTGCTCGGCCAGCGCTATCAGGCCGGGCGCTTCTGAACCGGCCGGTCACGTGCTGTTCCGGCACTGACACTGCGCACCTGCGGCAAACGACTTATTGCCGCCGCGGCACGCCCGACCGAGCATCCAGCCAACCTTTCAAGCTGGAGTTGCCATGAGAACCGTTCGTCAGTTGTACCGGTATCCGGTCAAGGGTCTGTCGGCCGAACCGCTCGGCGAAATCGCGCTGCGTACCGGAGAAGGCGTGCCGCTCGATCGGCAGTGGGCGCTCACCAACGGCAGCTGGACCTTCGACGCCGGCAGTTATGCGCCGCGTCCGAAGACCGATTTCATCGCGCTGATGGATCACGCCGCACTTGCTTCGCTGGCCACCCGCTACGACGACACCGGCAACTGCCTGCACGTCAGCGCACCCGACGGACGCCATCTGCGCATCGATGTCGATGACCCAGCCGACTGCAGCGGACTGGCGCGCTTCATCGCACAGCACATCAACGCGCGGCTGGAAGGCCCGCCGGCCTTCGTCAGCGGTGAGGGCTTCCGCTTCACCGACGTCAGCGTGCTGTCGCACGGCATGATGAATGCGGTGTCGCTGATCAATCTGGCCACGGTGCGCGAAGTCGGTGCAGCGCTCGGTTCGGACATCGATCCGATGCGCTTTCGCGCCAACATCTATATGGATGGCGGGGAGCCGTGGGAGGAATCCGGCTGGCTGGACCGCGAGGTTCAGTTGGGTGAGGTGCGCGCGCGGGTCGTCATGCGCACGCCGCGCTGCAGTGCGACCAACGTGAATCCGGTGACCGCCGAGCGCGACATGACGCTGCCGGCGACCATGATGGAGCGCTACGGCCACCGCGAATTGGGCGTCTATCTGCAGGTACTCAACGGAGGAACGATCGCGCAGGGTGCCGTCGTGACGCCGCTGCCGTAACATCCGGGCACAGCCGCAACGGGAACGCCGACCGGCACTTGCGGGTCCGCAGTGACGCGGGCACACGGTGCGCCCTCGCTTCGCCGACTAAGGACACGATGCTACGTACCCTGAAAGACCTGTTCGACAGTTTTGCCGCGCCGGCGCCGCTTGACGCCGCCGCCACCGAACATCAGCTGCAGCTGGCCACCGCAGTGCTGCTGGTCGAAGTGATGCGCGCCGACCCGGACATCGGCGACGCCGAGCGCGCCGCGGCCATGACCGCGCTGCGCGGCAAGTTCGCCCTGACCGATGATGAAATCGAGCGCCTGATCGAGCTGGCGACCACGACGGCGCGCGAGGCCTACGACTATCAGCGCTTTACGGCGCTGATCAATCAGGCCTTCGATGCCGAGCGCAAGGCGCACATCGTCGAGCTGATGTGGCAGGTCGCCTACGCCGACGGCCATCTGCACGCCCATGAATCGCACGTGATGCGCAAGGTGGCCGATCTGCTCTACATCCCGCACGCCGACTACATCACCGCCAAGCTACGGGCACGCGACGCGGCGGCGGCCGCCTGATCGACACGCCACGGTCATTGCACCGGTCTGCGCTGCACCGCAGAATCGCGGTTCTTCCTGACGCCACCGGTCATGCCCGCACCCGCCGCGCACCTGAAACTGCCTGCCGACCTGGTCGCCTGCCACGAGTGCGACCTGCTGCAGACCGAGCCGGCACTGCTGCCCGGGCAGACCGCGCGCTGTGCGCGCTGCGACGCCTTTATTGCACGCAATCCGCCGGACAGCCTCGACCGCACACTGGCGCTTACGCTGACTGCACTGGTGCTGTACGTGATCGCGAACGCCTGGCCGCTGGTCGGCCTCGACATGCAGGGTCGCGTGGTCGCGGTGACGCTGTTCGAAGCGGTGCAGGTGCTGTGGCGCGACGGCATGATGCCGGTCGCTGCGCTCGTGTTCGGTACCGCCATCCTGTTTCCGCTGCTCGAGCTGGTGATGATCCTGCTCGTGCTGGTGCCGCTGCGGCTCGGGCGCGTGACACCGCGCATGGCGCCGTTCTTCCGGCTCGTGCGTTCGCTCAAGCCCTGGGGCATGGTCGAGGTGTTCCTGCTCGGCATGCTGGTGTCGCTGGTCAAGCTGTCGCATCTGGCGACGGTCATCCTCGGTACCGCGTTCTGGGCCACGGCTGCACTCATTCTCGCGCTCACCTTCGCCGGCCGGGCCTTCGACACGCGTTTGCTGTGGCAGACCCCGCTGTCCGACGAAGCGGCTGGCGTCCTGGTGACGAGCCGATGAGCCGGCGCGCGCTGACCGCCCGCGAGGCCGGGCTGCTGAGCTGCCATGTGTGCGGTCAGCTGGCGCGCCCGCCCGAAGGCGCGGTGCACAGTCTGCGCTGTCCGCGGTGCCGCGCGCCGATGCACCTGCGCAAGCCGGCCAGCGTGTCGACCACCTGGGCGCTGCTGATCGCATCGATCGTCATGTTCCTGCCGGCCAACCTGCTGCCGGTCATGACCACCACATCGCTGCTCGGCAGCCAGCAGGACACGATCATGAGCGGCGTCGTCTTTCTGTGGCAATCAGGTTCATGGCCGCTGGCCGCGGTAGTGTTCTTCGCCAGCGTGATGGTGCCGCTGCTGAAGATCATCGCGCTGGTGTACCTCACGCTTTCGGTGCAGCGCCGCTCGACGCAGAACCTGCTGCAGCGCACCCGGCTGTACCGGCTGGTCGAATTCGTCGGCCGCTGGTCGATGCTCGACATCTACGTGATCACGATGCTGGTTGCGCTGGTGAGCTTCCGTGGATTGGCGACGATAGAAGCCGGCCCGGGTGCCATCGCCTTCGGCGCCGTCGTGGTGCTCACGATGTTCGCCGCCATGAGCTTCGATCCGCGACTGATCTGGGACCCGCTGGCCGGCCGGTCTACTGACCCCCACCCTGCACACCATGACTGAACCCGAACTGCCGACCGCCACGGTCGACGCACCGCGCCGCTTCCGCATTCCGCTGGTGTGGATCATTCCGCTGGTTGCGCTGCTGATCGGCGTGTTCCTCGCCGCGCGCGCCTGGTACCAGCAGGGGCCGACCATCACGATCCAGTTCATCAGTGGCGCCGGACTGGAGCCGGGCAAGACGCGCATCAAGTACAAGGACGTCGATGTCGGCCAGATCAGCGCGGTGGCGCTGGCCGACGACGGCGCGCACGTCATCGCCACGGCGCAGCTGGTGCGCGAAGCGAGCCGGCTGCTCGTCGCAGATACCCGCTTCTGGGTGGTCAGCGCGCGCGTATCGGGCAGCGCGGTGACCGGTCTGGGCACCTTGCTGTCGGGCGCCTATGTCGGCATGGACGCCGGCAAGTCGACCGAACCCGGTCGCACCTTCGTCGCGCTGGACGAGGCGCCGGTCATCACGCTGGACGTGCCCGGGCGCGCCTTTGCGCTGCATGCCGAAACACTGGGTTCGATCGATGTCGGCACGCCGATCTACTTCCGCCGCATCCCGGCCGGCCAGGTCACCGGTTTCAAGCTCGACGACACCGGTCAGCACCTCGACATCCAGGTGTTCATCAAGTCGCCGTACGACCGCTACGTGACCACCGACAGCCGATTCTGGAACGCCAGCGGCATCGACGTGAAGCTCGGCGCAGAGGGGCTGCAGATCAACACCGAATCGGCCACGTCCATATTGGCCGGCGGGCTGTCGTTTGAAACACCGGACGGCGGCGATGCCGAACCGGCGCCTGCCGGGCTCGATTTCAAGCTGTTCGGCACGCGCGCCGAAGCGCTCAAGCAGCCCGGATCGGACGCCCAGATCGTGCAGCTGCGCTTCACCGAAAGCGTGCGTGGCCTGTCGGTCGGCGCACCGGTCGATTTCCGCGGCACCCAGATCGGCGAAGTGATTGCGCTCGAACCCGATGTCGATCTCGACGCTGCCGACGTCGGCCTGCTGGTCGATATCGCGGTGTTCCCCGGCCGCATGCGTCCACGCACCGGCGGCAAGCCGGATGACGATTTCGACGAAGCCGCCTTCCGCACCTTCGTCGACCGCCTGGTGGCGCGCGGCCTGCGCGCGCAGCTGCGCAACGGCAATCTGGTGACCGGCCAGCTCTATGTGGCGATGGATTTCTTCCCGCCGGCCGGCAGTCAGAAGGTCGACTGGGCGGCGCGTCCGCCGCAGCTGCCGACCCAGCGCGGCAGTCTGGACGAACTGCAGGCCACGCTGTCGCGCATCGCCGGCAAGTTCGACCGCCTGCCGCTGGACGACATCGCACAGGAGACCCGTGCCGCGATCGCCGGGCTGGCGCGCGCGGTCGAGCGCACCGATCAGCTGCTGCAGCGGCTCGACGGCATCGCGTCAAACGAAGTGAGCGCCGCCGTGATCGAAACGCAGCGCACGATGGCCGAGGCGCGCGCGGCGATCGCCGATACGCGCCATCTGCTGTCGAGCGACGCGCCACTGCAGCAGGACCTGCGTGACAGCCTGCAGGAGCTGTCGCGCGCGGCGCAGTCACTGCGTCACCTGACCGACACGCTGGAACGCCACCCCGAAGCGCTGCTGCGCGGCAAGCCCGAGGAGAAACCGTGATCTGCCTTCGCTCCCTGTGCTTGATTGCCGCCGCTCTGGCGCTGGCTGGCTGCGGCAGCTCGCCGCCGGTGCGCTACTACACGCTGGGCGCCGTGGCTGCGCCGGCACCGGCGCAAGCCGATGCGCCCAGCATCGTCGTCGGTCCCATCGGCCTGCCCGAAGCGGTGGACCGGCTGCAGATCGTGCGCCGGATCGACGGCACGCGCAGCGAACCGGCCGACGGCCACCGCTGGGCCGGCTCGCTGAAGGCGGAAATGGGGCGCCGGCTGGCCGCCGCGCTGGCCAGCGAGCGCGGTCTTGCGCGCGTCGTCGCCGTGCCGCAGTCGAGCATCGCCCGACCCGACTACACGCTGCCGGTCGACGTGCTGCGCCTCGATGCCGACGGTTTCGAGCGTGTGACGCTGGACGCAGTATGGACCTTGCGCCGCGACGGCCGCGATATCGCCAGCCGGCGCTTCACCGCCAGCGAAGCCATCGGTACGGCCAGCTACGAAGCCCTCGCCGCCGCCCACGGCCGACTCATCGACGCACTTGCCCGCGACATCGCACAGTCGGTCCCCGCGGCCACGCCGGCACGTTGAACAAGCCCCGCGACAAGCCCACCGGACGTTGTGCGGTGAGCGCCGCGCCGCACCCCTCACTCTGCCCGCGCGCCGCCCATTCCCGCGCCGTCGGGCTTCGGTTACCCTGCGCCGGCGCCGTCTGTTGCGGCGCCCATGGACCATGACTGCCACGCATTCCCCCGACTTCGTCCGCCCGCGCGTGCTGTCCGTCATCCCGCCGATGACCCAGCTCAACACGCCCTATCCGTCCACCGCCTATCTGACGGGCTTCCTGCGTGCGCAGGGTTTCGACGCGGTGCAGGAAGATCTGGCGCTGTCGCTGGTGCTCGATCTGCTGGCGGCGGACGGCCTGCGTGCCGTGCGCGATGCCGTTGCTGTGCTGCCGGATCGTAATTGCTCGCCCAGCCTGACAAGCTTCTTCGTGCAATTCGATCGCTACGCCGCGACGATGGACGCCACCCTCGGTTTCCTGCAGGGGCGCGACCCCACGCTGGCGCACCGCATCGCGTCGCGCGGCTTCCTGCCGGAGGGGCCGCGATTCGAATCGCTCGACATCTATATCGACGAAGACGGTGGCGACCCGCTGGGCTGGGCGTTCGGCGCGCTCGGCGTGCAGGACCGCGCCCGCCACTTCGCCACGCTCTACCTGAACGACGTCGCCGACGCGATCCGGCTGGCGGTCGATGACCGGTTCGAATTCGTGCGCTACGCCGAATCGCTCGCGCAGAGCCAGCCCACCTTCGACCCGCTGGCGCAGGCGCTGGCTGCGCCGCCGACCCTGATCGACCGTGCGCTGCAACGGCTCGCACTCGCCGCGATCGAGCGCCACTCACCGCGCATCGTGCTGCTGTCGGTGCCCTTTCCGGGCGCGGTGTACGCCGCCTTCCGCATCGCGCAGACAATCAAGGCGCATGACGCGACCATCGTCACCGTGCTGGGCGGCGGCTACGTGAATACCGAACTGCGCGAGCTGGCCGAGTCGCGCGTATTCGACTTCTTCGACTACGTGACGCTGGATGCCGGCGAGCGTCCGCTGCTCGCGCTGCTCGATCATCTGGTCGGCAGGCGTTCCGCGCAGCGGCTGGTGCGCACCTTCGTGCGCAACGACACCGGCGCGGTGCAGTACGTCAATTTCGTCGAGCCCGACATTGCCTTCGACGACGTCGGTACGCCGACCTGGGACGGCCTGCCGCTCGACCGCTATCTGTCGCTGCTGGACATGCTCAATCCGATGCACCGGCTGTGGTCGGACGGACGCTGGAACAAGCTCACCGTGGCCCACGGCTGCTACTGGAAGAAGTGCAGCTTCTGCGACGTGAGCCTCGATTACATCTCGCGCTACGACGCTGCCAGCGCGACGACGCTGGTCGACCGCGTACAGGCCATCGTCGCCGAAACCGGCCAGTCCGGCTTCCATCTGGTCGATGAAGCCGCACCGCCGAAATCGCTGCGGGCCTTCGCCGCCGAACTGAAGCGGCGCGATGTCAGCATCTCATGGTGGGGCAATATCCGCTTCGAGAAGTCGTTCACGCCCGAGCTCTGCCTCGAGCTGGCCGACAGCGGCTGCATCGCCATTTCCGGCGGGCTTGAAGTGGCCAGCGACCGGCTGCTGAAGCTGATGAAGAAAGGCGTGTCGGTCGATCAGGTGGCGCGCGTCACCAAGGGCTTCGCCGACGCCGGCATTCTGGTGCATGCCTACCTGATGTACGGCTTTCCGACCCAGACCGTTCAGGACACCGTGGATGCGCTCGAGTACGTACGCCAGCTGTTCGCTGCCGGCTGCATCCAGTCCGGCTTCTTCCACCGCTTCGTGTGCACCGTGCATTCGCCGGTCGGCCTCAGCCCGGAGGAATACGGCGTCACGCTGCTGCCGTTGCCACCGGTCACCTTCGCGAAGAACGACGTCGGCTTCGTCGACCCGGTCGGTACCGACCATGATGCGATGGGCCGTGCACTCAATAAGGCGCTGTACAACTACATGCACGGCATCGGACTGGACGAGGACGTGCGCAGCTGGTTCGCCGACCGCGTACCGAAGCCGCGCGTTCCGCGGCAGTACATCGAGCGGGCGCTTGGCTGACCTGCGGGCAGGGCGCGCCCGTTGCGGTCGCTTCGATGTGCTGGCCTGCGCGACACCCGGTGGTCTCAGGGGGCATTTTTCTGCCGACGTCGACTTCCGGTGGCGCCTGACAGCAATCGATCGCGCGTCCGGTCTTTCTCAGTTACCGCTTTCCGTCCGGTCGCGTTACGCTCCGAGCCCATGAAACCTGCCTTCCTGCTTGTCGCCTCCCATGCCGCCGCGCTCGGCATCGGCTTCGCGCTTGGCATCTATGCCCTGCCCATCCTCACCGCTCCCACGCCACCGACCGCGGCAGAAGCCGCGTCGGCCGCGGGAGGTGCGATGTTCACCGGCCAGTTCCGGCGCGACCTGAAGGACAGCGATCTGCTGCACTGGGGCGAAGGCACGGTGTCGATCGGGCGTGCGCACATCGCGCTGACCGGCCGGCTGGCACCCGGGCCGGACTACAAGCTCTACCTGTCGCCGGAATTCGTCGAGACCGAAGCCGATTTCGCGCGCCTGAAACCGGCCATGGTGCGCGTGGGCGATGTGCGTACCTTCGACAATTTCGTCGTCGAGGTGCCGCCGTCGATCGATGTCACGCGCTACACGACGGTCATCGTGTGGTGCGAAACCTTCGGCCAGTTCATCACTGCGGCCCGCTATCGCTGATGTCAGCAGACCCCGGACTTGTCACGGCACGAACGTCAGCCCGAGGCCGATCACCACGCCCGACATCAACAGCGTGATCAGGCAGTAGCCCATGATGTCCTTCGCGCGCAGTCCTGCGATGGCCAGCGCCGGCAGGGCCCAGAAGGGCTGGATCAGGTTGGTCCATGCGTCGCCCCAGGCCACCGCCATCGCCACGCGCGGCAGATCGGCACCCATGCGGGCGGCGGCCTCGACCATGATCGGTCCCTGTACTGCCCACTGACCACCGCCGGACGGTACAAAGATGTTGACCAGGCCGGCGCTGAGGAAGGCAAAAAGCGGCAGTGTGGCATCGGTCGACACGGCAACGAACACATTCGAGATCGTCACCGCGAGCCCCGAACCGACGATCATGCCCATCAGGCCGGCATAGAACGGAAACTGCACGATGATGCCGCTCGAACCGCGCGCGGCGTCGCCGATCGCCGCCAGAAAGCGGCTGGGTCGGCCGTGCAGCATGATGCCGAGGAACAGGAACATGAAATTGACGATATTCAGGTTCAAGGTGCCGGCGCTGACCAGAAAGTAGTAGCCGGAGAAAACCAGACCCATGATGCCGACCGACTGCGCCAGCAGGATGCTGTTGTCAAGCCGCGAAGCCGGCGTGTCGGTGGTGGTGTCGGGCACGAATTCCACATCGACCAGCAGCGCCGGATCGACCGTCACCGTGTCTTCGGCTCGCGGCATCATCAGCCGGTTCAGTATCGGCACGCAGATGAATAGCGCCAGCACGATGAGCAGGTTGAAGGTCGAGAAGATCGTGTCGCCGGTGGCGATGACACCTGTGCGGGCGGCGAGGAAGTGGTCGGCGGTGGCGAGCGTCAGCGGCACCGAGCCCGACAGTCCGCCATGCCAGATGACGAAGCCGCTGTAGGCGCTGGCGATCAGCAGTCGGTAGTCGACGCCCGTCACGCCACGCGCCAGCTGGCGCGCGAACATCGCGCCGATGACCAGACCGAAACCCCAGTTGAGCCAGCTCGCCACCAGCGACACCACGCTCACCAGCAGGATGGCCTGCCCCGGCGTGTGGGCCAGCTTTGCGATGGCTTCGAGAATGCGGCGGAAGAACAGCGTCGTCGCCAGCACCCAGCCGGTCACGAGTATCAGCACCATCTGCATCGAAAACTGCAGCAGGTTCCAGAACCCCTTGCCCCAGTGCTCGAGCATCGCCACCGGCGACTGGCCTTCGACACCGATGCCGGCCGCGAACACGAGCAGCGTCAGCAGCAGCACCAGCACGAACGGATCGGGCAGCCATCTTTCGACCAGCCGGACGGACAGCGACGTGACACGTTGCAGCATGGAAGTCTCCTGTTTATATTTTTAGCGCCGGCCATCGATAGCAGGTGAACGGCGTGCGCGGATGTGCCGCGCAGCGCGAGGATAGCCCAGTCGTTACCAGTGTGACGTCGGAGCCAACGCTACCGGAGAGGAGCACGATGCATGGACCGCATCACTTGGTCGAAGACCGAGAAGAAGATTGCGCGACAGGCATTCGACACGGCGCTGTCGCGCGAAGAAGCATCGCTGCTGGCAGATTTCAAGGCGCGCGCCGCGGCGGCTGCGACGCAGGATGACATGTGGGCGGTCTACAGGTTTCTGGCCGAGCGGGACGGCGTCATGGGCAGGAAGTATGAGTTCCGTTACTCGGAACTGATTTCCCTGTTTGTGCTGTTGCGCGCGGAGGGCTGGCTGGACGAAGCCGATCTGGCCGATCTGGCGGGTCTGCGCGATGACAAGCTCACGATGATCCGCGAGGGCTGCGCGCGCTGGCAGCGCTATTTCGAGCGCGACGACTGATCGCCGCGCCAAGCGGGGATCAGGCGCGCGCCATCACGCCTTAGCAGTGTCGAGCCACACCTCGAGGCCCTGCGCGTTGAGTTCGATGTCCAGCCCCCACACGGCCATCGCCTCGTCACGCGTGAGCGGGCTGCCGTGGGCGCGCAGTTCGTCCATCAGATAGGCGGCCAGCGCGGCCAGCAGCGCCTGCTTGCGGCCGTCACCGGCACTGGCGGCCGCCCTGGCGATCGCCACGTGGGCGTCGATGCGCGACAGCAGCGCGCGGCCCAGCGTCGGGACGCCGGTCACCTTGCCGTAGTGGGTCAGGAACATCGCCTCCGGCTGCCGCGATAGCAGACGTTCGACCGACGTGCGCATCGCGACCGGATCGAACTGCACCGGCGATGTGGTGGGAAAGATGAAGGCGCGGCCATCGACCGTGCATTCCGGGTAGGCCAGGCCGAAGGTGTCGCCGGTGAACCAGCTTCGGGAGCGCGCGTCCCAGATGCAGTGATGGTGCTTCGCGTGGCCCGGCGTGTCGATGAATTCGAGTGTGCGGCCATTGAAGTCGAGCACGTAACCGTCATGCGTTTCGATCACGCGCGCCGCGTCGACCGGCAGTATGTCGCCATACATGTCGGCCATCGCCTGCGTGCCATAGACCTCGGTCGCACCCGCAATCAGTTTCGACGGATCGATCATGTGGCGTGCACCGCGCGGATGCACCACCAGCTGCGCATCCGGAAAGGCGCGCATCGCGGCACCGGCGCCGCTGGCGTGGTCCAGATGCACGTGGGTCAGGATGATGTAGCGCAGCTGTTCGGCGGCTATGCCCTTGTGCGCCAGCGCGGCCAGCACATTGGGCAGCGAATGGCCGGTGCCGCAGTCGACCAGCGCCGCTTCGTCACCGGCGCGCAGCAGGTGGATGGACGCCATGCCGTGGCGGAGCAGTGCAGCGTCGATGGCGGATATGTCGTGCTCGTAGTCGATCATTCGTTCACCTCGCCGGCTTTCGCCTGTTCGGCCTGCATCAGTTCATGGAAGCGCTGGTCGAATTCCAGCCGCATCTGCCGGCGCACCTTGGCGGCGGTCTGGCGTCGTCGCTGGTCCGGCGTGGCCGGCGTCAGCGGGGGCACGCGGCACGGGCGGCGCGCCTCATCCATCGCCACCATGGTCAGGTAGCAGGTGTTGGTGTGACGCGTCGTGTGTTCGCGGATGTTTTCCGTCATCACCTTGACGCCGACTTCCATCGACGTGGTACCGGTGAAATTGACCGACGCGAGGAAGGTGACCAGTTCGCCGACGTGGATCGGGCTGCGGAAGATGACCTGATCGACCGACAGCGTCACCACATAGCTCTGTGCAAAACGCGCGGCACAGGCGTAGGCCACCTGATCGAGCAGCTTGAGCAGCGATCCACCGTGCACATTGCCGGAGAAGTTCGCCATGTCGGGGGTCATCAGCACCGTCATGGTCAGTTCATGTTTCGGAAGTTCGGTCATCGGAGGAGGGCGCCTGCCGCGCGGCAGGCGTGTCTTGAGGTTGAAGGAATCGCGGCCGGGCGGGGCGGCTGCGGATCAGCGGTCCTGTTCGATGCGCCAGCCGGGCTGACGGTAGTCGCGCACGTTGCCGTACGGCGCGGTGGGGTACACGCTGGTGCCGTAGGCATCTTGCTCGATGCGCACACCCGGTCGCGAATAGTCGCGGATCTGCGTGCCACGCAGCGTCGGATAGATGTGGGTCGCGCGGCTGCGCGCATTCGGCCGGATCAGGTCGCGCGGATGCTGGCCGATCATGCCGCCCGGTCCGGCACCACCGATACCGGAGGCGGGTCCGTACGGGTCGCCGCCGATCGGCGTGACGGGCACATGGCCCATGCCGCCGGCCAGCGCGGCGGACGACGTCAGCAGCGCCGATACGGCGCACAGGGTGGTCAGTTTCATGAAGGTCTCCCGGAAGGGCGCGACGCGGCACCTCCGCTGCTGCGTCGCCGAACACTTCTGAAGTCTAGTGGAACATGCGCCGCGCGCCCGTTGCAAGCGCGTGCGTCGTGTGAGGTCCTGCCGGCGCAGCGCGTCGGTTGTGGACGGCACGCGACAGTCGGCGCAACAGATGCTTCAGATGGCGCACGGATGTGAAATCATGCTGACCATGAACAGCTCCGGCCACAACCCATTCGAGCCGGCGCCGCAGTCGGTTGCCGTACCGGACGTCGCGGCGCCAGAATCGCGTGGCCTGCCGGCCGGCCGTGGTCTGGAATGGCTGCGTCAGGGCTGGCAGTGCTTCCTGGCGGCGCCCGGTTTGTGGATCGTCATCACCGTCATCTGGACGGTGGTGCTGGTGGCGCTCAATGTGGTGCCGCTGTTCGGCACCATCGCGGCGACCTTGCTGGCGATGGTGACGCTGGGCGGCATCATGCACGGTTGTCGCGCTCTGTCGCGCGGCGAACCGCTCGAGTTGGCGCATCTGTGGGCCGGCTTCGGAGAGCGGGTCAATCCGCTGCTCGCGCTGGGCGGCTGGTATCTGGGCGCGATGCTCGCGGTGACATTGTTCGTGCTGTTGATGTCGGCCATCGTCGCCGGGCTGGCCGGGCTCGCTGCATTCGCCGCGCTGCTGGTCGTGTCAGCCGCAACCTCGCTGCTGCTGGTAATTGCCGTGATGCTGATGGCGCCCGTGCTGATGGCCGTGTGGTTCGCACCCGCGCTGGTGATGTTCCACCGCATGACGGCCATCGAGTCGATGCGCGTCAGCTTCTACGCCTGCCTGCGCAACGCGCCGGCCTTTCTGGTATTCGCGCTGATCTACATCGTGCTGGTCGTGCTGGCGTCGATCCCGGCCATGCTTGGCTGGCTGGTGCTGCTGCCGGTCACCTTCGGCGCGATCTACGCGAGCTATCGCGACGTGTTCCGGCAGGACTGAGGCGTCGTTTCCGGGTTGTCGCACCGCCCGCCTGCCACACCGGTAGGTTGGGGTGAGCGCAGCGATGCCCAACAAGCCTCGCGACAAGCCGATCCCGCAGGTTGGGGTGAGCGCAGCGATGCCCGACCCCACCGCCGCTACTCCACGCCCCCCTTCACCGCCTTGAACCGTTCCAGCGTCGCCTCGCGTGCCGCCGCGTGGTCCACCAACGGCGCCGGGTAGTCGCGGCCGATCACGCAGCCGGCCATCTGCTGTTCCAGCGGGGTCGCCAGCCAGGGCGCGTGGATGCGTTTCCGGTCGAATTTCGCCAGTTCCGGGCAGTAGCGGCGGATGAACTGGCCGTCGGCGTCGAATTTCTCCGACTGAGTGACCGGGTTGAAGATGCGGAACCACGGCTGGGCGTCGCAGCCGGTCGACGCCGCCCACTGCCAGCCGCCGTTGTTGGCCGCCAGATCGAAGTCGTTCAGCGTGCGCGCGAACCAGTGCTCGCCGCGTCGCCAGGAAATGCCCAGATCCTTGGTCAGGAAGGACGCGCTGACCATGCGCAGCCGGTTGTGCATGTAGCCGGTCTGCGCCAGCTGGCGCTGCGCCGCATCGACCAGCGGATAACCGGTGCGGCCTTCGCACCACGCGGCGAAGCGCGCTTCGTCGTCCACCCAGCGCACGGCGTCGAACTCGGGCCGGAAGCTGCCGTTGAGCACGTGCGGGTTGTGCCACAGGATCTGGAAGTAGAAATCGCGCCAGATCAGTTCGTTCAGCCAGCCTTCGGCGCCGGCACCACCGCGCGCATGCGCCTCGCGTGCCAGCCGGCGCACCGATATCGTGCCGAAGCGCAGATGCACCGACAAATAGCTCGGTCCCTTGGTCGCCGGAAAGTCGCGCGTCTGCTTGTAGCGGTCGATGCGGTCGAGAAATTCGTCGAACAGCGTTTCGGCGCCGGACGCCCCGGTGGGTAGTTTCAGCGTCGCCAGATTGGTCGGCTCGAACCCCATGTCCGCAAGCGACGGAATGTCTGCGGGCGACCGTGCCGCAAGCGCCGCCGCGTAACGGCGTACCGGATAGGCCTGAAGCTGATGGGGCGTGAGTTTCTTCAGCCAGGCGTTCTTGTACGGGGTGAATACCGAGAACGGCTTGTGCGCCAGCGTCAGCACTTCTTCGCACTCGAAGATGACCTGATCCTTGTACTGTTCGAAGCCGATGCCGTGGCGCGCCAGTTCGGCGCTGACCTCGGCGTCGCGCAGCTGTGCCGCCGGCTCGTAGTCGCGGTTGCAGACCACGGTGTCCACACCCAGCTCGCGCGCCAGGGCCGGCACCAGGTCGCTCGCTCGGCCGTGGCGCACGATGAGGCCGCCACCGAGGTCGCGCAGGACCGCGTCCAGCTCCACGATGGCAGCGTGGATGAATTCGACCCGCCGGTCGGCGCGCCAGCCTTCGCGCAGCAGTTCGTCCAGTATTTCGGTGTCGAACACGAATGCGCACCACACCGGGCCGCCTTCGCGCAGTGCGTGGTACAGCGCGGCGTGGTCATCCACCCTCAGATCGCGACGGAACCACACCAGCCGGGACGAACTCTTTGCCACAAATACCTCCACGATCAGATCGCGATTTCGAGTCGCGAGGGTCGCACAGGTTCTGCGACAAACGCACAACACGGATAAAATCCCGCCATGCACGCGCACGCAACGACTTCCACGGTCAATCTCACCGGCCACTTCCTGATCGCCATGCCCGCCATGGCCGACAAGAATTTCGCCCGCACGCTCACGCTGGTGTGCGAGCACAACGATCAGGGCGCGCTCGGCGTCATCGTCAACCGGCCGATCGACATGTCGCTCGAAGATCTGTTCGAGCGCATCGAACTCACGCTCGAATCGCCGCGTTTCCAGGGCCAGCCGGTCTATTTCGGCGGCCCGGTGCAGACCGACCGCGGCTTCGTGCTGCATCGCCCGGTCGGCGAATGGCAATCCACCATCGATGTCGGCAACGGGCTGGGCCTGACCTCGTCGCGCGATGTGCTGCAGGCGCTGGGCAGCGAAATCGAGCCGGACGACGTACTGGTCACCCTGGGCTATGCGGGCTGGCAGGCGGGTCAGATCGAGTGGGAAATGGCGCAGAACGCCTGGCTCACGGTGCGTGCCGACAGCGGCATCATCTTCGACCTGCCGCCGGAAGAACGTCTGGTCGCCGCGATGCAGCTGCTCGGCGTCGATTTCGCGTCGCTGTCCGACGTGGCCGGGCATGCCTGAACCGGGTGGTCTTCCTGCGCGCGGTACCGTGCTGGCATTCGACTTCGGCGAGAAACGCATCGGCGTTGCCGTGGGCGAATGCGAACTGCGCAGCGCCAGTCCGCTGCTCACCTTCGATGCCGAAACCAACGACGCCCGCTGGTCGGCCGTCGGACGCCTGCTCGACGAATGGAAGCCGGTCGCGCTGGTGGTCGGTCTGCCGCTGTCGCTCGACGGCGTGCCGCACGACATGACGGCGCGCGCCGAACGCTTCGCCCGCCAGCTCGAAGGGCGCTACCGCCTGCCGGTGGTGCTGCAGGACGAGCGCTACACCTCGGCCGAAGCGGACAGCCAGCTGCGCGACGAAGGCGGCGTGCGCGACTGGCGCAGCCGCAAGCAGAAACTGGACGCACACGCAGCCCAGCTCATCCTCAAGGACTATTTCGATGTCACTGCCTGACGCAGAACACCTGCTGGTCGTGCTGGCCGACCAGATCCGGCCGCGGGTCGGCTCCGATACGGCGCTGGTCGGCCTGCACACCGGAGGCGTGTGGCTGGCGCAACGACTGCACGCCCTGCTGGGCCTGGCCCAGCCGATCGGATCGCTCGACGTGAGCTTCTACCGCGACGACTATGCCAAGCGCGGTCTGGCGCGCGACACCCGCTCGTCGGCGCTGCCCTTCGAGGTCGAAGGCCGGCACCTGATACTGGTCGACGACGTGCTGCACACCGGCCGCACGGTGCGCGCCGCGCTGAACGAACTGTTCGACTACGGTCGCCCGCTGCGGGTCGAACTGGCCGTGCTGGTCGATCGCGGCGGGCGCGAACTGCCGGTGGCGCCGACCTACTGCGCCGCGACGCTCGACCTGCCGCCACGGCAGCGCGTGAAACTGGCGCAGGACGGCAACACCCTCTCGCTGCGACTGACCGGGAACTGACCATGGCGCGCAACCCGCAACTGAACCGGCACGGCGAATTGCAGCACCTGCTGACCACGGAAGGCCTGCCGCGCGACGTCATCACGCGCATCCTCGATACTGCGGAGCCGTTCACGGTGGTGGCCGAACGCGAGGTGAAGAAATTGCCGCTGCTGCGCGGCAAAAGCGTGTTCAACCTGTTTTTCGAGAACAGCACGCGTACCCGCACCACCTTCGAGATCGCCGCCAAGCGCCTGTCGGCCGATGTGATCAACCTGAACATCTCGACCAGTTCGACCAACAAGGGCGAAACCCTGCTCGACACGGTGGACAACCTCGCCGCGATGCAGGCCGACATGTTCGTCGTGCGCCACGCCTCCAGCGGCGCGCCCTACCTGATCGCCCAGCACCTGGAAGCGACCGGCCGCGACCACATCCACGTCATCAACGCCGGCGACGGGCGGCACGCGCACCCGACGCAGGGCCTGCTCGACATGTACACCATCCGCCACTACAAGCGCGACTTCACGCAATTGTCGGTGGCTGTCGTCGGCGACATCCTGCATTCGCGCGTGGCCCGCAGCCAGATCCACGCACTGACCACGCTGGGCGTGCCCGACCTGCGCGCCATCGCGCCGAAAACGCTGCTGCCGGCCGACATTGACCGGCTCGGCTGTCGCGTCTTCCACGACATGGCCGAAGGTCTGCGCGGCGTCGATGTCGTGATGATGCTACGGCTGCAGAACGAACGCATGCAGGGCTCGCTGCTGCCCAGCCCGCAGGAGTACTTCAAGTTCTTCGGCCTGACGCAGGAAAAGCTGGCGCTGGCCAAGCCGGACGCCATCGTGCTGCACCCGGGGCCGATGAACCGCGGCGTCGAAATCGACTCGGCGGTGGCCGACGGTCGGCAGGCCGTCATCCTGCCGCAGGTCACTTTCGGCATCGCCGTGCGGATGGCCGTCATGGCGATGCTGGGGTCTGTTGAAGCGTGATGGCACCCCTCGACACATTTCGACAGACCTCCGCCGGAGTCAACGCATGAAGATCCACATCAAGGGCGGTCGCCTGATCGACCCGGCGCAGGACATCGATGCGCCGACCGACCTGTACATCGCAGCCGGCAAGGTGGTCGCGCTGGGCGACGCACCGGACGGCTTCCACGCCAACCGCGTGATCGACGCCACCGGACGCATCGTCGCGCCGGGTCTGATCGACCTGTGCGCGCGGCTGCGCGAACCGGGTCTGGAGTACCGCGCCACGCTGGAATCCGAAATGGCCGCGGCGGTGGCCGGCGGCATCACCAGTCTGGCCTGCCCGCCGGACACCGACCCGGTGCTGGACGAGCCGGGGCTGGTGGAAATGCTGAAGCACCGCGCACGCATGCTCAACCTCGCGCATGTGTATCCGCACGGCGCGCTGACCATGGGTCTGAAAGGTCAGCGGCTGACCGAAATGGGCGAGCTGTTCGACGCCGGCTGCATTGCGTTCAGCCAGGCCAATGTGCCGGTGGCCGACACGCAGGTGCTGTTTCGCGCCATGCAGTACGCCGCCACGTTCGGCTACACCGTATGGCTGCAGCCGACCGATCTGCACCTGTCGTCCGATGGCGTCGCGCACGAAGGCGAGGTGGCCGCGCGGCTCGGCCTGACCGGCATACCGATACTCGCCGAAACGCTGGCCATCGGCCAGATGCTGCAACTGTCCCGCGCCACCGGCTGTCGCCTGCATCTGGCGCGCATTTCCAGCCGGGCCGGACTGATGCTGATCGATCAGGCACGGCTCGACGGACTGAAGGTGAGCTGCGACGTCGCCATCCACTCGCTGCACCTGTGCGATGTCGACATCGGCTACTTCGACCCGCAGTGCCGCACCATTCCGCCGTTGCGTGCGCAGTTCGACCGCGAGGCACTGCGCGCAGCGCTGGCCGACGGCCGCATCGACGCGCTGTGTTCCGATCACACGCCGGTCGATGACGACGCCAAGCAGGTGCCGTTCGGCGAAGCCGAACCGGGCACCACCGGGCTGGAACTGCTGCTGCCGCTCACGCTGTCATGGGCGCGCGAAATGCATCTGCCGCTGCCGCTGGCACTCGCCCGCATCACGTCGGACGCCGCGCGCGTGCTCGGACTGGACGCCGGACACCTGCGCATCGGCAGCGCCGCCGACGTATGCATCTTCGATCCTGATGCACCTGTCATGATCAGCCGCGCGACGTTGCGCAGTCAGGGTCGCAACACGCCTTTCATCGGCCGTGAGCTGCTGGGCAAGGTGTGCGCGACGCTGGTATCGGGTCAGGTGGTGTACGAGACGCCCGCGAACGACAAGGCCGCCAGGTAGAGGCGGCCATGCGCTTCCCGAAGTGCATGATCGAAGGCCTGCTGTTGGGCATTGCTGCGCTCCCCCCAACCTACGGGGCGGCAAGCAGGTAGCGTTGAGCGCAGCGATGCCAGCCGGGCAGCCGCGGCAAGTCGACCGTAGGTTGGGGTGAGCGCAGCGATGCCCAACGAATCCCTCTGCGCCCAAGCACCGCTGGAATGTCGCCGGGGTTCACCCGCGTCACATGACCAGTGCGAAGATCTGTCGCGACGCCGCATCGATCAGGTAGAGCACGATCTGCAGCAGCAGGATGAGCACCAGCGGTGACAGGTCGACGTTCGCGATCGGTGGCATGACGCGCTGGATCGGCTGCAGGAAGGGTCGCGTCAGTGCCCCCAGGATGCTGCCCAGAGGGTTGCCGGGCGACACCCAGCTCAGCACCGCCGAAATGAGCAGCGCGATGATCAGGAACCACACCGACAGGCGCGCCACTTCGAACAGCCCGCGCAGGAAGATCAGCGGAATCAGGTTGTCCGCACCGAGGCCGCCTTGCAGCGTGGCCGCCAGCAGCAGCAGCGCGACCTGCAGCAGCCAGGCCACGACGAAGGTCGCCATGTCGAGGCCGAACACAGCGGGAATCACCTTGCGCGCCGGCAGCACGGCCCAGTCTGTCGTCTGGATGACGAACTGGCCAAGCTGGTTGCGGAAACTCACACGCGCCCACTGCATGTAGAAACGGGCGAGCAGCAATGTGGTGACGAAGCCGGCGACGGCATTCAGGACGAGCAGGATCAGGTCGGTCAGCATGGATTCGTGGTGAGGTGATTCAGCAAGGAAAGATGATCGGGCCGCGGTCGGTGCCTATTGCGCACCCAGCTGGTCACCCAGCTCGGCGCCGCGTGCCGCTGCCGCGGCGAGTGCGCGCACGATCGAGTCTGCCACACCGTCGGCTGCCATCGACTTCAGCGCCGCTTCGGTCGTGCCGCCCTTGGACGTGACGCGTTCGCGCAGGGTGCCGGGCGATTCCGGGCTTTGCGCCGCCAGCGCGGCGGCGCCGCTGAAGGTGGCGACCGCGAGCCGGTGCGCCTGATCGGCGCTCAGGCCGAGCGCCTCGCCGCCGCGCACCATGGCTTCGATGAAGTGGAAAACATAGGCCGGACCGCTGCCCGACAGCGCCGTCACCGCGTCGATCAGGCGTTCCTCCGCCACCCACACGGTAGTGCCGACGGCGGCCAGTACTTGTTCCGCCTGGGCGCGCTCGCTGGCGCTGACTGCGGCGTCGGCGTACAGGCCGGTCACGCCCTGACCGATCAGTGCCGGCGTGTTCGGCATGGCGCGTACGATGCGCGTGTAGCCGCCGAGCCAGCGCGACAGGTCGGCCGCGCGCAGGCCGGCCGCGATGCTCAGTACGGTCTGGTGGTCGAGCCCGGGTGCGAGTCCGGCGCACACCTCGCGCATCTGCTGCGGCTTGACCGCCAGCACGATCAGGTCGCAGCGCAGCGCGGCGCCGTCCGGCGCTTCGATCGCCCGTACGCAGAAATCACTGGCCAGGCGCGCGCGCAACGCAGCCTGCGGTTCGACCACGCAGATGCCCGCCGCATCGCCACCGCGTCTGACCCAGCCGCCGATCAGCGCACTGGCCATATTGCCGCCGCCGATGAAAGTGATCTGCATGCCCACCCCGTCAAAGGTCGCGGCCCGCAAAAAGCGGGCCGAAGGACAATATGGTAACCGCAGCGGGCGGATGGGCGGAACGACCTTTGTCGCCCGCCAGCGGGATCAGCGCAGCACGAAGTTGCGACCCGGCTGCGCAGCCTTCACGGCAGTCACCGACAGATGAGGTGGGTTCGCTGCGGCCGAGGGAAGGATGATGCCGCTCCAGCCCTTTGGTACGGTACAGGCATAGCTGCCGTTCGCGGCAATTGCGCTGCAGCTTGCGCCGCTGCTCCCGAGCATGACGAGCTTGGCAACCGGCTTGCCGGCGCGCGTCACCGTCCCGCTGATCTGCACTGTGGTAACGACGAAATTCAATCCCTTTTGCGTCGTCTTCACCGCGCTGACCGCCCGCGAGGCCGGTGTGACAGCCCCGGCCGGCATGGCGGGCGTGACCGTGCCGCTCCAGCCCCATGGAACCGTGCAGCGATAAGTGCCGCCGGAATCGGTCGCGCTGCACGAGACGCCATTGCCGGCAGTGACTGCGGTGTTGGGTAGCGGCTTGCCTGCTTGAGTGATGGTGCCGCTGATGGTCTGTCCCGGCAGCACGAAGTTGCGGCCGGTCTGCGCCGCGCTGATCGCGCTGAAGCTGAAGTTGCCCGGGGTTGCCCTGCCGGCCGGCACGTTAGGTGTGATGACACCGCTCCATTTCTGCGGCACCACGCAGGCCCAGGCGCCGGTGCTGCCGCTGGGTGTGCAGTTGCCACCTTTGCTGGCGCTCAGCGCGACGCCGGCCACCGGCTTGCCGACGCTGGAAATCGTGCCCGATATCTGGAAGGTACCTGCCACCATGGTCGGACTGAAGGCGGCGATCGCCCCGCGATTGTTGTTCAGTGCCAGCGTATTGTGCGCACTGCTTGGCGTACCGACTGGCGTACCGCACGCAAAGCTGCCGCCGCAGTTTTTCTGGTCAGGGTTTGAAAAGCGCCCGATCACCGGCGAGATGTAGCTCATGACGGATCCGAAGCTGCCGTTGCGCCCGAAGCCGAAGGCGTAGTCGTGGCTGCCCTTGCCGCCACCCTGCCGCGCAACCGTGTCGCGGTCGTGCATCAGGCCCATGTTGTGGCCGAGCTCGTGCGTGAAGGTGTAATCGGTGCAGTAGTAGCCGGTGCCGGCGACATCGCGGCCATCGCTGACCACTGAATAGCCGTAGGCAGCGTAGGCCGACACCGGAGCACCGTTGTAGCCGCCGATGTAGCCGACGCCGCAATTGCCGCCTTGCGCATTCATGTTGAACGGACGTACCAGGGTCACCAGATCGGCGCCGTACTTCTTGCGTAGCGCCGGTACGCCGGAGAAATTGCCCGTACCGCGCGCCAGGGCGCTCAACGCATTCGTATTCGAGGTGGTATCCGGCTCGCCGACCAGTTCGCTGCCTACCAGACGGACGCGCATGGCAACGCCGCTGTCGATGTAAGCCTGGTTCGATAACGCGATCAGTTGCGCGATGCGGGTCGCCCACAGACTGCCGTTGCGTGTCTTGAAGCTGGCCGTGTAGAGCACCAGCACATCCACCGTGGTGGCACTGGCCGACGCTTGGGTTGTCGAGGTGGTGGCGCTGCTGGCGGTCGTGGTGCTGCTGGCGGCGGCGGTCGGCCCGCCCTCGGCAGCGCCTTCGGCCTCCATCGGGCCACCGGCAACGACTTCACCCACTGCATCGGCGTGGTCCGGCTCCAGTTGCGACAGACCGGAGCGCTGCGGATCGACCAGCCACTGCGAGCCGCCGTCGCTGACCAGCAGGATTTCGCCGGACGGCGTCAGGATGTTGCCGACACTGCCGTTCGGACCCGATGTAATGATGACGCGGAACTCCGGGCCGTAATCCTTAAGGTGACCGACCCAGGTCGTGCTGTCGGTATCGCCCGGTTCAGTGCGGTCATAGGCCACGCGATAGTCGCCGTGGTCCGGAATCGACAAGGCCATGTCGGCGCCGGGCTCCAGCGCCGACATGGCAACCAGATCGACTGTGACCGGGTGGGCTGCGTCGGCCGGCTTTCGCAGTTCCGGTTCGTCGGCGCTGCGCGCGATACCGCGCGCTTCATCGAGGACGGCGACGGACGGGGCGAACATTGCCGGCAGGCTTTCGACGGTCACCGGATCGGCCTGCGCCGCAAGGTCAGCACCGACCAGCTGCCGTCCGTCTACATGACCCAGCACATAGCCGCCATCCGGCGTGCGGATGACGCCCGAGGCCAATGCGCCATCAAGGCGCAGACGAACCGGAAACTGCCGACCGGCCGCGAGATGGCCGATCCACTGCACGCCATCGGGCTGGTCGATTGTCGAATCGAACACCACGTCGAGCGTTGTACCGTCGGGCAGTGCAAAGCGCAGTATTTCGCCACTGCGCGCAGCGCGCAGTCGCGCGAGGTCAAGACGAACCGGCCACATGCCGCCTTCCGGCACGGCATCGGCAACGGCGTCCAGTACAGGCGCTTGCATGAGGACTGCAGGCGTCGCGGCACAGGCAGACCAGGCGGAGAGCGCGAGGGCGCATGCCAGAGCAAGGCGCGACGGCGCCGTGCGAGCGCGGCGGAAAGAGGATGTTGCGGACAGACGACGTCTAACCATGGCGGACACACTCCAGACCGGTGACAGGGTGTTACCGGTGCAGCCCGCGCATGCCCGCCACGTCAGGGGACGGGGCGGATGATGATTGGCGGTCCCGCTGTCATCCCGTGCGAACACGGATTAGACCGGTAACTTTGCGTACCCGGCTTTCGCGCGGGCTTGCCTTTTTCAGATTCAGAGATGTTTTCGGCCTGCCGGAAGGCGTCTTGACCGGAACTTCGACAACAAATGTGTCGTCGCACAACCGGCCGCGCGCACCAACGTCTGCACGGACGCGACAACCCGGCAGGCGGCCATTTGTTTGCTGATACGATTGAAAGATGCCTCAGAAACCCCGCCAATCCCGCTTTTCCGGTTCAGATGCCGCCTCTGACGCAATCTCCGAAACGACACACCCCACGCCGGTGACGGCGCAACTGTGTTTCACGCTGTACTCGTCATCGCTGACGATGACCAAGGCCTTCAAGCCGCTGCTCAACGAGCTCGGCCTGACCTACCCGCAGTACGTCGTGTTGCTGGCACTCGGCGACGCCGGCCGGCCGCTGAGCGTGTCGGCGCTGGGCGAACAGCTGTTCCTCGACTCAGGTACCTTGACGCCGCTGCTCAAGCGCATGGAAAGCGCAGGGCTGATCACCCGTCGCCGTTCGACGGCCGACGAACGACTGGTCGAATTGAGCCTGACCGAAACCGGCCACGACACGTGCCGGCGCGCCCGTGAGATTCCGGCCGTGCTTGGTCCGGCCACCGGCTGTTCGGCGCGCGAACTGTCCGAACTGGTTTCCGCATTGCAGGACGTGCGCTCGGCGCTGACGCGCCACCTCGATGCGGTGGCCGGCGACTGAGCACGCCGGCCACCGCATGAATGAAAAGGGGCCGCATTTGCGACCCCTTTTCATTTCGGCAGACTTATTCAGTCCCGCCGCAACCGCCGCGCCGCGACACCGGTCAGCGCCAGTCCCGCCAGCAGCATTGCGTAAGACGACGGCTCGGGTACTGCGAGCACCGCCACACCGCGCATCTGCGACGGGCTGAACGGCAGGTTGGGATCGAAATCCTGCTGCGCCCGGATCACTTCCACCACACCACTGCCATCGAGCGTCATGCTGAGGATGCGACCCGCGCCCAATGTGGTGTTGCCTTGCGGTGTCGTGAACAGCGCCTGCAGCGCCGACACGTAAATCGTGTCGTCGGTGACGTCGATGCCATTGAGGAAGCCCAGCCCGCTGGCCAGCGTGGTGAGGTCGCTGCCGTCGAGGTTGCTGCGCTTCACGAAGCCATCGGTCGTCGTCAGGTAGATGTGGCTGGCGGTGACTTCGAAGTCATACGAGGTCAGGCCGGTCAGCAGCGTCTGCACGTTCGAGCCGTCGAGGTTCGAGCGCATCAGGCGGTTCGACGTACCCACCTGACTCCAGAACACGCTGTCGGCGGTCACGTCGATCGCAAACGGTGACGTCAGCCCGCTCTTGAACACATCGGCGGGCGGGAATTGCAGCGACGGGTCGAGCGTCAGGATGTCGCCCGAGTTCTGCCGCGTCACGTACAGCAGTCCGCCCTGCACATCGATGTCGTAGGCGCCGGAAATGTTGTATGACTTCAGTTCCGAACCGTCGGGCAGCGCGGACACGACGCGGTTCAGCTGCTGGTCGGGCCACCAGATGCGTCCGCCGACGAACTCGACGCCATTAGGCCCCTTGACGCGGGTCGGGTCGGTCACCAGCGCACTGGACGTGCCACCGGGTACGGATGCCGTATTGATCGAACCGACAGTGGCGAACGTCGGCGTGAACCGCTGAAAGGTTTCCGACCACACCAGCTGGTCGGCCGCGACAGCGGCAAAGCTGCTGCAGTACAGCGCAAGCGCGAGGAACTGACGACCCCGTTTTTTCATTTCTGGTGATCTCCGAGTCTGAACGGCGATGAACGTTTTCGCCCGGAGACGCTGGTAGCAAGCGGTATTCCTTCGTACGGAAAGGATTTCGCCGCCACGGTTCGGCGGGTCCTGACCGTCAAGTGCTCGAGTACCGGGATCAACGCGGCAGCGCAGGAATCTCTTGTGGCGAGAATGGGTTATCGCGTTGACGCATGTGTGAGGAATGCCAGAGGCGTAGGGTGTTCGAAATGGGCGTCGAACAGCGTCGGCTGTGATCTTCCTGCGCGGGCGTGCTGAACTGGCTTGATGAGCGCGTTGTGTAAAAAAAACCGACATATCGTCAGCGCAATGGAAGTTGCGGCGNTGATCTTCCTGCGCGGGCGTGCTGAACTGGCTTGATGAGCGCGTTGTGTAAAAAAAACCGACATATCGTCAGCGCAATGGAAGTTGCGGCGACACGGCCGGACTGACGTCATGTGGGAGTGACTCCTGTGGCAGCGGCGGCGTGTGGGAGCGGCGGCCTCGCCGCGATCGGTGCAGCGATGGTCGATGATCAGAGCTCGCATCGCGGCGAGGCCGCCGCTCCCACAGCAAGCTCCCACGGGTGCAGCCCTCCGGACTGCACCCGTGGGCGCCGTGGCAGTTCGCTGGGCGCAGCCCCGCGCGCGCCCTACACCTTTCTGTACACCTCGGCGCCCTGCTTGACGAACTCGATCGACTTCGTCGCCATGCCCTGGGTGAGCGCGGCCTCGTTGCTGAGACCTTGTGCGGCGGCGTAGTCGCGCACGTCCTGCGTGATCTTCATGCTGCAGAAGTGCGGCCCGCACATGGAACAGAAGTGGGCGAGCTTGGCGCCGTGCTGGGGCAGCGTCTCGTCGTGGAATTCGCGCGCCTTGTCCGGGTCGAGCCCGAGGTTGAACTGGTCGTCCCAGCGGAATTCGAAGCGCGACTTGGACAGTGCGTTGTCGCGGATCTGCGCGCCCGGGTGGCCCTTGGCGAGGTCGGCGGCGTGCGCGGCGAGCTTGTAGGTGATGATGCCGGTCTTCACGTCGTCCTTGTCCGGCAGCCCCAGGTGCTCCTTGGGGGTCACGTAGCAGAGCATGGCCGTGCCGTACCAGCCGATCATCGCCGCGCCGATGCCGCTGGTGATGTGGTCGTAGCCGGGGGCGATGTCGGTGGTCAGCGGGCCCAGCGTGTAGAAGGGCGCCTCGTCGCACCAGTCCAGCTGCAGGTCCATGTTCTCCTTGATGAGCTGCATCGGCACGTGGCCCGGGCCTTCGATCATCACCTGCACGTCGTGCTGCCAGGCGACCTGCGTGAGCTCGCCCAGCGTCTTCAGTTCAGCCAGCTGCGCCTCGTCGTTGGCATCGAAGATCGATCCCGGACGCAGCCCGTCACCGAGGCTGAAGGACACGTCGTAGGCCTTCATGATTTCGCAGATCTCTTCGAAGTGCGTGTAGAGGAAGCTCTCCTTGTGGTGCGCCAGACACCACTTGGCCATGATGGAGCCGCCACGGCTGACGATGCCGGTCATGCGGTTGGCCGTCATCGGGATGTAGGGCAGGCGCACGCCGGCGTGGATGGTGAAGTAATCCACGCCCTGTTCGGCCTGCTCGATCAGCGTGTCGCGGAACATCTCCCACGTGAGCTCTTCGGCCTTGCCGTCGACCTTCTCCAGCGCCTGATAGATGGGCACGGTGCCGATGGGCACCGGCGAGTTGCGGATGATCCACTCGCGGGTTTCGTGGATGTGCTTGCCGGTCGAGAGGTCCATGACGGTGTCGCCGCCCCAGCGGATGGCCCAGGTCATCTTGTCGACCTCCTCGCCGATGGACGAGCCCAGGGCCGAGTTGCCGATGTTGGCGTTGATCTTCACGAGGAAGTTGCGGCCGATGATCATCGGCTCGCTCTCCGGGTGATTGATGTTGGCCGGGATGATGGCGCGCCCGCGGGCGACCTCATCGCGCACGAACTCGGGGGTGATTTCGGC
>NZ_JANINI010000021.1 GCF_024580145.1 Methyloversatilis sp. XJ19-49 | reverse complement strand
GGCCGCCCCGGCATCCGCTGCGCCAACCCTGCCGCAGGGCGCGCCCGCGCGCGTCGAGCAGCCGCGCGCCTTCGGCCACGCGCTGGGCGATCTGCTGACGCAGCGCGTGCTGCTCGCCATCGACGGCAAGCCGGTCGAACTCACCAAGCCGCCGGCACCGGGCCGCGTCGGCGTGTGGCTGGAACGTCGACCGATCCGTGTCGAACGCGATGCCGACGGGCGACGCTGGCTGGTGATCGAACATCAGCTGATCAATGCGCCGCAGGCACTCACCGCACTGACGCTTCCCGCGCTCGACATCGCGACCTCCGGCGGCCTGCTCGGCGTGCCGGCATGGCCCATCAGCGCAGCACCGCTGACGCCGCGCAACGCCTTCGCTCAGGGCGCGCTGGACGCGCTGCAGCCCGACCGCGCAGCGCCCGCCGTCGATACCGCGTCGATCCGCCGGCAGATCGCGCTGTGGGGTGGCCTGTGCGTCGCCACACTGCTGGCCTGGGGCGGCTGGCTGGGCTGGCGCAGCTGGCGCGCCGGCCGTAACCAGCCGTTCGCCCGTGCGTTGCGCGAACTGAAAGCGCTGCGCGGCCGCGGCAACGACGCACCGGACGCATGGCAGGCGCTGCACCGCGCCTTCGACCGTACCGCCGGACGCAGCCTGCAGCCGGCTTCGCTGTCGCGCCTGTTCGAGCGCGCACCGCACTACGCACCGCTGCGTGCCGATATCGAGCGCTTCTATGCACAGTCGGCGACGCTGTTCTTCGGCGCAGGCCAGCCGGATGACGCGCTGCCGCTGCACAGCTTCGCCCGCCGGCTGCGCAGCATCGAAAAGCGGCACGAAGCATGACATTCGGCGCCATCGACTTCGCCCAGCCCTGGGCGCTGCTGCTGTTGCCGCTGGCGGCGCTGCCGCTGCTGCGCCGGCGGCGCGACACGCTGCTGTTTCCGACGCTGGACTGGCTGCCGCGCGACCGCGTCGGTCGTATCGCCGGATTCGCCTGGCGCGCGCTGGCGGTGCTCGCGCTGGTCGGCATCGTGCTCGCACTGGCCGGTCCCGGTACGCCGGAAACCACGGTGACACGCACCGGGCGCGGCGCGGAAATCCTGATCCTGATGGACCGCAGTCGCAGCATGGACGCCAAGATGAAACCCGCCGACTGGCGCACCATCGATCCGCATTCCATGCTGTACCAGGTCGAATCGCGGGGTGAGCCGAAATCGGCGGTGGCGCGTGACCTGCTGTCGAAATTCGTCGAGCAGCGACCGGACGACCGCTTCGCGCTGATGTTCTTCAGCGCCGGACCGATGAACGTCGTGCCCTTCACCCAGCACGACGCCGTGGTGCAGGCCGGCATCAAGGCGGGCGGACTGGGGCGCGGGCTGTCCGACACGGATGTCGGCCGCGCACTGACCGCCGCCATCGGTACCTTCGATACGCGCGCCTACACCGGCAGCCGCATCATCCTGCTGGTGACCGACGGTGGCACCCACCTCGACGAACCGACGCGCAAACGCGTCCGTGAAGGTCTGCAGGCCAACCGCATCGCGTTGCACTGGCTGTACCTGCGCACGCTCAACGCGCCGGAACTGGACGCTGAAGCGAGCGCACCGCCACCGCAAGCCGAGGGCGATGACCCGGCCGCGATCGAAATCCGCAATGCCTATTACGCGCAGGAATCGATCGCCGAGGTGTCGCTGCACCGCTTCTTCCAGTCGCTGCCGGTGACCTACCGGCTGTATCAGGCCGACAGCCCGGAAGATCTTGCGAAGGCGGTGGCCGAGGTCGGTCGGCAGCAGAACTTCCCGCTCGACTTCGACGAGCGCGTGCCGCGGCAGGACCACAGCCGTCTTCTCTTTTCGCTGGCGGCGCTGTGCTGTGCGCTGCTGCTGGTCTATCGATCCCTACTTCTGCGGAGCTGGCTGTGAAACGACGCACCGTCCATCTGATCTTCGGCACCACCGCCCTGCTGACTGGTGTCGCTGCCGGCTGGCAGACCACGCAGCTGTGGCAGGCCGAACGCGTGAATGCCGCCATCGCCGCCGCAGGCAACATCGAAGTCGATCTGCCGGAGGCGCAGTTCGCGCAGGCGCTGGCGCTGAGCCGCGGCGCCGACAGCGAAGCCGCGACCCGCGCCTGGAAGGCGCTGATCGCCGGCGAACGTCCGGACCTGCGCCAGGGCGCGCGCTACAACCTCGGCAATCTGCATCTGCGCGAGGCGCTGGCGCGAGGCGAGGCCGACGTCGCCAACGCACTGCCGCTGGTCGAACTGGCCAAGCAGCGCTACCGCGACGCGCTGCGCGAACGCCCGGACGACTGGGACGCACGCTACAACCTCGAACGCGCGCTGTGGCTCGCCCCCGAAATCGAGCAGGCCGCCGCCGCGGCCGACGACGGCCCGGCACCGCCGAAGGAGCGCGTCGTCACCACGCTGCAGGGCGTGCGGCTGGACCTGCCGTGAGGACACGCGCATGAGAACACGCGCCTTCCTGCGCAATCTGCTGGCCAGCTTGCGTGAGCGCGACGCGCGTTCGCTGATCGCCGCGCTGGCGCTGCTGGTGTTCGCCGCCGTGCTGCCGCCGGTGAATCTGCCGCGCGACAGCTGGGACACCATCGTCGTGTTCGACCTGACGCAGAGCATGAATGTGGAGGACTACGAACTGGACGGCGTGCCGGTCAGCCGGCTCGCCTACGCCCGCGAATCGGCCAGGCGCGCACTGCGCGAGCTGCCGTGCGGCTCGCGCGTCGGCTGGGCCGGCTTCGCCGAGTACCGCACGCTGCTGCTGCTGGCGCCGATCGAAGTGTGTGCGCACTACGGCGACCTGCTTGCGTCGCTCGACCAGATCGACGGCCGCATGCGCTGGGGCAATTCGAGCGAGGTGGCGAAGGGCGTGTTCTGGTCGGTGCGGGCGGCGAAGGAGATCGGCGACACGCCGAGCATCGTGTTCGTCAGTGACGGGCAGGAAGCGCCGCCGCTGCGCGACGGCGACAAGCCGGGCTTCGACGACATCAAGCCGGGCGACATCCGCGGCTGGATCATCGGCGCCGGCGGCGAGGCGGCGCGGCCGATTCCGAAGAGCGACGACGACGGCCGTCCGGTCGGCTACTGGAAGGCGGGCGAGGTCATCCAGCGCGAGCTGCGCACTGCCGACGGCAAGCGCGTACCGGGCACCGAGCACCTGTCGGCACTGCGCGAGACGCACCTGCGCGCCATCGCGCAGCAGGTCGGCTTCGACTACGCCACGCTGACTGACGCCGACTCCCTGACCCGTGCCATGAAGAATGCCGACGCGGCGGTCTCCCGTCCGGTGCCGACCGACCTGTCATGGCTGCCGGCGGCGCTCGCCCTGATCGTCCTGATCGCGCGCTTCCGCCCGGAGGCCCGCGGCCCGCGCTGACTGCACCCGCCCGCCTCCCCGGAGCCGACCGACCGGGCGTCGGCGTGCAGCGGGCCGAGCGCAGACGCACATTCGTGCCCACTTTCGAAAAGGTGGGGAATCGCTGCGCAGCGGCGCGGTCGGAGTCGTCAAACCCGGCGACCGTCACACCATGAACCCCCTGCATCCGAAAAAGCTGCTGCTCACCAAATGGACCGCCGTTGCGCCGGTCGGCCGCAACCTGCACTTCCTCGTCTGCAAGGTGATCGAGCCCGACCCGCCGGAAACAGCGATCCGCTGGATAGATATCGAAGCGGTCCATTCGAAATCGGTGCAGCGCATCGAGTGGCGCGAGCTGAAGGACTCGACCTGCTGGCGGCAGGGCTGGGTCTGACGGCTCGCCGAAAATCGCCCGTCAGCCGGCTGACTGCTCCGCCCGCCACGCATCGACCACTTCCTGCGCCGCCCTGAAGGCATCGACCGACGCCGGCACACCGGCGTACACCGCGCAGTGCAGCAGCGTTTCACGGATTTCCTCCACCGTGCAGCCATTGTTGAGCGCGCCGCGCACATGGCCCTTGAGTTCGTTCGGGCACTTCAGCGCGGTCAGCGCCGACAGAGTGATCAGGCTGCGCGTGCGCCGGTCCAGACCGTCGCGTGTCCAGACGCCGCCCCACGCGTGCTCATTGATGAAGGCCTGCAGCGGCTGCGTGAAGTCGGTCGCGTTGCCCAGTGCGCGATCCACAAAGGCATCGCTCATCACTTCGCGGCGTACCGCTTCCCCGCACTTCGCGCCATCGCTCATGATCATTTCTCCGGTTGCATTCGTGTCGAGCGGCGGATTCTACGGATTCCGCAGCACGCTGAACCAGCCGGCTGCGTTGTGCAGGACCTGTCGGTGTGCCGTCGCCACGGCTGATCGGAGTAGCATCGCCCTGCCCGCAATTGGCGCATCGGATCGTGCGACGCATCAATGCAGGGCGGGCCGGATCGGGGATTCATGTCACGCATGGCGTTGCCACGCCATTTGCGAGGCGTACCAACGATTCCGGCCACTGGCACGAGTGATGCATGAGAGGGTCGCCGGTCGGGATGGCCGGCGTGGAGGTCTTTCATCAGGATGGCGCCATGTTCAGTGTGGGCGAATTCAGCGACGCGGTACTCGATCTGCAGTCGCTGGCGCAGGCGAAGGCGATAGACGATTTCCAGCAGGCGGCGCTCGAACGGGTGCAGCCGCTGGTCGGATTCGACAAGGCGTGGTGGGGCATCATGTCGCCGGCTGCAGGCAGCTTCGCGCTGCACAGCTCGCAGCCCTTCAATCTCGACGACGGCTTCGTGCCGCTGTGGGAAGAAACCAAGTACGACGATGCGCTGGCCAAGGCGGTGAAAGCCAAGCCGCGGGAAACCGTGTACTTCGATCAGCGAAGGTTCAACGAGGCGCCCGGGCTGGCGACACTGATGGGCGAGCACGGTGTCGGCCAGGCGTTCTGCACCTCGGTCTATCTGCCCTCCGAAACCGCCTTCGTTTTCCTGTCGCTGTACCGCACGGTCGGCGACGCCCGCTTCACCCGGGGCGACCAGCAGATGGCGCAGTATCTGATGCCGCACCTGTGTTCGGCGTGGACGTCGAACCGCATCTTCCAGATGGAATATCTGAAGGCCAGCATGGCGAACGATCAGGTCGCCATGGCGATTCTCGACCGCCAGGGCCAGTTGCTGAACGCCGAACCGCAGTTCGTCGAGGCGCTGCGCTGCGAGTGGCCGGACATCGGCGACGGCTGCCTGCCGGACACGGTAGGCCTGTGGCTGAAGACCGACGACTTCCGGCTCAAGCTGCGCACCGTCGTACTGCAGCGTCACCTGCTGGGCGACTTCACCTTGCTGGTGGTGCGCAGCCGCTCGCGTCTCGACGTGCTGACGCCGCGCGAAACCGCGGTGGCCGAAGCCTTCGGGCGCGGCAGCAGCTACAAGGAAATCGCGCGCCAGCTCGACCTGTCACCGGCCACGATCCGCTTCTACCTGCGTGCCATCTACGAAAAACTGGGGGTCAGCGACAAGGGCGAACTAGCGTCGCTGCTGCGCCAGGAAGAACTGCACATCGACGGCGCCACGCTGGCGGTGCGCTACCGCCAGCTGCATCAGGCGCGTTTCATCTGACGGCGCGCCCGCCCCCCGGGCGAGAGGTCAGCGCCCCCGTGCGTTAAGTGGCGTCACGTCAGCGCCATTGTTTCTCGTCGGCGATCCATGCCCAGCCCGGCAGCGGGCCGTCCTTCAGGCAGGCGTCGACCACGTTCTTCGTGATGCGCGAAACATTGTTGTCGAAGTCGTTGCTGGGCAGCGCGCTGCTCCACGCGATCGAGCCGGTGCAGAACACCGCGCCGTGATTGGGCGCCATGAACCAGGTCATGTCGGCGCGCACCTTGGGTTCCTGTGTGCCGCCGAAGCCCGGGTGCATGTAGACGATCTCTTCCACGACCAGCATGTAGTTGTCGCTGTGACCGCCTGACGACGCGAGGATGCGCGTGTGCGGCGGCGTGCCCAGCGCGAGGTCGTAGCGGTCGAGCTCGACGCCGGCGGCACCACCGCGTGCCAGACCGAAGTCGCCGATGATGTCGCCCTCGACGCCCTCCATGATCCACGACACCGTGCGGTGGTAGCTGTCCGGCATGCGGCGGTAGGACTTCGACTCTTCGAAGCCTTCCGCAGTGAAGCCCACCCCGGTGAGTTTCTGCGGCGGACGACCGCGGTTCTTCCACAGACCGCTCTTCTCGCCGGTGGTGCACAGATAGTGCTCGCCGGGTCTCGCTTCCCAGGCGCGCGAGCCGGAGTCGAGCTTGCGCACTTCCATGATCCACGGTTCGTCGTCGCGGAAGCCGACGCACCAGTAGTAGCCATTGCCGCCCATGTACAGCAGGCGACCGCCGCCACTGACGTAGTCTTCGGTCGCATCCAGCATGCGTTCCGAGTAGTACTCCGGATGCGAGCCGCTCAGCACCACCTTGTAGGGATGGAGCGCGGCCAGGCCGTCGCGGTGCAGGTCTTCGTCGGTCAGGATTTCGTAGTCGTAGCCCAGCTTCTCCAGCCAGGCGACGATGGACAGGTCGGCCGGAAACTGCCAGGTCAGCCCCATGCTCGACATGCGGTACTTCGGTCGCATGTTAACCACCGGCCGGCGGTAGGAGCTGTAGGACACACCCAGCCCGTCGAGGAAGTGGTCGTAGGTGGACAGGCCGAACTCGTGGTTCTTGTACATTTCGATGTCGACTTCGCTGACGATGGGCGGCTGGCCGGCCATCGGCTGGATGATCTGTGCATCGAAACTGAGCTTTTCGTTGGCGTATGCGAGATAGCTGGCGGTAGGCATCAGCAGCGCCACCGGCGCTTTCGGCACGGCGGCACGCAGGAAGAACACCACATGATCCTCGGCCAGACCGGCACCGTCGCCCACGCGCAGGCGCACCGCATACACACCGCTGCGCAGCGAGGCCGGAATCGTGAACGACAGCGTTTCGTCCCAGTTCGAATCGATCATCGCATCGACGTGGAACTCGATGCCGCCGTACTGTTGCGGCGCGAGCCGGAAACAGTCGTCGCGGCCGTTCCAGTTCCAGCCGGTCTGGGCACGGATCGGGCGGTTGTAGCCCTCGGCGTGCAGGCGATACGGGCCGGTGTCGAACACGGTGTCGCCGATGCCCCGGTCGGTATAGCCGTGCGTGGTATCCCAGTATGCGAGCAGACCGTTGGCGTGCGGTGCTCCGCCGGCCGCCAGCGCCTCGAGTTCGTCGCGCGTCAGTGCGCGGTCGTACATGCCGTGGCGGTCGATCTTGCCGCAGAAGCACTGCGCGACGAAATGCCCGCGCAGTTCGTGCCAGTCCTGCGCGCCGGCCACCAGAAAGGGGGCATCGGCGCTGACCGGCTTCACGCGCAGCGTTTCATGCACGTGCGAACCGTAATCCATCGGCGCGACCGGCGACAGCAGACTGTTGTAGCGGTTGAGCACCGACTGCTGGTGGATCGTCGCGCGGCCGGTCGAGGCGTCGTAGCTGACCGCGATGAAGCACCACACGCGCGCCACCAGCGGCACTTCGGCCGCGACGTAATCGACCGCCTGACCGTCGCCGACCCAGAACTCCAGATAGCCTTTCTGATTGATGCCCAGGCAATAGCCTTCGTTGCGATCGATCGACCAGCGGCCGAGAAGCGCCTGGCGAACGCCGATGTCCGGCAGCGTCGACGTGATGAAGGCATGCAGCGTGAAGCTGCCGGTCACGGCGAGCCGATGGTCCGGGTCGTGCACGCGCAGGAACGAGCCGACCTGGGTGTATTGCTTCTTCGCCGGCCAGTCGCGGTTGATCGGGCTATCGATCGCCTCCTCGACAAAGCCCGGGCCATCCGGGTGCGCGTCGCCATGGATGAGCCGCACCAGCTGGGCGGTGACGCTGTCGGCGCCATCGACGCTGGCCTTCACGCTGAGCGTGTCGCCCGCCTTGACCGTGAGCTGGTCGCAATAACCGAAAACCTTGATCTGTGCCATGTACTGAAACGCCTGATGAAATGGATTACGACTCGAGCAGGTCCTGCACGCGACGCAGGAACACGCCGTGATAGGCCTCGTCCTCGGTCGCATACACCTTGTCGTCGACCACGCGCGGCGCCACGCCGCGGAAGCCGGACAGCGCGATCACGCGGTACTCCTTGAAAGGAACGGTGGCGACGATGGCGTACTTGTCGTTCTGCACGCCGCGGCGGAAATACACCAGCAGGCGCTCCAGCTGTTCGCTGTGCTGGCCGAGCGGCTTCGCTCGGTGTTCCTCGATCACGTCGTCGGTCACCAGCGTCTTCAGGAAATCGCGCTGCTGCTTGTCGAAGCGGCGGGCGAAGATCTGGTCCTTGTCGCGGGTTTCGGTGGCTTCTTCGGGCAGCATTTCGCCTCCTTTTTCGGCGCGGGTTGAACGGCGTTCGCTTTTCTTCTTGTTCCGCCAGGCGCGGAACTGCTGCTTCATGCCGAACAGGCCGCCGCGTAGGAACAGCACGACGCCGAGCATGATCAGACCGATCAGGATGAGCCGGGCCGGCCCCCAGTCGATCAGGTACTTTTCGATGAAGATGACGATGAGCGTGCCGACCACGGCCCCTTCGGCGCGACCCAGCCCGCCGATGACGATCATCGCCAGCATCATCAGCACCAGATCGAACGAGAACAGCGTCGGCGAGGCGCCGCGGAAGTGGGTGGCGTAGAAGCCGCCGATGACACCGAGCGCGATCGACGAAATCAGGAACACGCGCACCCGCGCCGAGCGGAAGTCGATGCCGGTCGCTTCGGCGAACGCCTCCTTCTTCTCGGGTGCGGCGCGCAGGATGCGGCCCAGACGCGTGCCATTGACGAAGCGGTAAAGGAACAGCGCGGCGATCATCAGCGCCAGGCAGGCATAGACGCCCAGCCTGAGCTGGCTGGTTTCGTCCCAACCCTCCGGCATGTAGGAGGGCGCGCCGTACAGGCCGCCTGTTGCCGAGCCGAACACGCGCGACTGCACGACATAGACGCGGCACAGTTCGTTGATGCCCAGCGTCAGCAGCGCGTAGTAGAAGCCGTCGAGGCGGGTCGCCGGTATCGCGATGATGGCGCCGAAGACGAGGCCGATGCCGCTGCCGATGAAGGGCAGGGTCCACCACGGCAGGCCGTATTCAATGGCCAGCCATGAGGAGCCGTAGGCCGCGGCGCCGACCACCGCCGGGCTGGCCAGCGAAAAGATGCCGGCGGTGCCGATGGTGAGCATCCAGCACAGATTGATCGCGGCATAGATGCAGAACACGGCGCCCGCCGCCAGCAATGCGCCGGAATCGACAAAGGGCGGCAGCAGCGCGAGCAGGGCGAGGCCGAGCGCCCAGTAGATCGGCCGGCGATCGACGATGGTGCGCTCGGCACGCAGCGTCTTCGGGTTGTAGACACCGCGCGTGCGCAGCACGGTGCGCCGCGTGAAGGGGTAGCGCAGACGCCACAGCGCGCTGCCCTGCGCCGGTCCCTTCCAGTACCAGCGCAGCCGGCCGACCGGCAGCATGCGCGGCTTCCAGCGCGGCGCATCGGGCGCCCAGCTGTCCTGCGGGTTCTTCCAGCCGAGCGATTTCGTGACCTTGAACATCATGCCTCCCGCGCCTTGTCCAGCATGCCGGCGATGCCGCGCGGGCGGATCAGCAGAATGACGATGATGACGATGAACTGGGTGATCAGCACGTACTGCCCGCCCAGATACGCAGTGGTTAGCGCCTCGACCAGACCCAGGATGCAGGCAGCGATGAGCGCGCCGGACACGCTGCCGAGCCCGCCGCACAGCGCCACGCTGACACCCTTGATCATCGGCGTCAGGCCGGAGAACGGGCTGACGAAGTAGGTCTGGCACAGCAGCACCGCGCCGAGGCCGGCCAGCGCGCCAGTGATCGCCATCACGTAGATGCCGGTGCTGCGCACGCCGATGCCGCAGATCGCCGCGCCATACGGATTCATCATCATGGCGCGGATCTCCAGCCCGCGCCGGCTGCCCTTCATCCACGCCAGCGTCAGTCCGAGCAGCAGCAATGACGACAGCAAGGTGCCCACCTGGTCGGCGGTCAGGATCAGTTCTTCGGTCATCTCCCACTGCCACTCGCCAAACAGCGGCGGCAGCGTCTTGGCCTGCGGGCCGAAGGTCATCAGCAGCAGCTGGGTACCGATCAGGCTCAGCGCCAGCGTGGCGATCAGGCCGCGCACATTGAAGTTGGGCTTGTCGTGGATGGGGATGAAGGCGATCAGGCACACGATGACGCCGATCAGCGCGCCGGTGACGATGCCGGCCAGGATGACCAGCACACCGGCTTCGCTGAAGTGCTCGGCCATCAGCCAGCCGCCGTAGCCGGAGGCGGCGAAGGTCAGGCCGTAAGCCATGTTCACCATGCCCAGGCTGGACCAGGTGATGGAAATGCCGATCGCAAGCAGGCCGTAGATGGCCGCCAGCGTGATGCCCGACAACAGGATGGACGGCCACTCCACGAATCAGACCTCCGGACGGGATCGGGACGCTGCGGATGCTTCGCCCTTGAGTTTTCCGACATGCATGCCGATCAGGCGCGACACGCGCCCTTCCAGCAGCGACACGTTCTGTTCTGCAATCACCATCGCCGCGTCATTCAGTTCGACGCTCATCAAGGCGTTGATGACGCTCTTGCTGATCTTCGGCGCGAGGCCCAGCGACGGCTCGTCGACCAGGAACAGCGATGCTTCGGCCATCAGCCCGCGACCGAGCGACACCATGCGCCGCTCGCCGCCGGACAGCC
Organism: Methyloversatilis sp. XJ19-49; assembly: GCF_024580145.1. GTDB lineage: Bacteria > Pseudomonadota > Gammaproteobacteria > Burkholderiales > Rhodocyclaceae > Methyloversatilis. The sequence goes on along the minus strand of NZ_JANINI010000021.1, from coordinate 23,318 downwards.
GGCCGACCGGCGTCTTCATCAGCTTTTCGAGTGGTGGAAAGATCTCGAGCACGCGCCGCTTGCGCGCGGCGCGCTCGCGCCAGGCGCGCGGCGTGAAGGCCCCGCTGTCGAGATGTTCTTCCACCGTCAGTCCCTGAAAAATCTCATCGCCCTGCGGCATCAGCGCCAGACCGAGCTTGACCACGCGATGTGTGTAGCGACCCGGTCCCTGGCTGCGCGTGCCGCCAACCTCGACGCCATTGAGCTTGATCGAACCGCGCTGCCAGCCGGTCAGGCCGGCGATGGCGAGGAACAATGTGGACTTGCCGTGACCGTTCAGGCCGACGATGCCGACCCGCTCGCCGGCATGCACCGACAGGTCGAGGTCGTGCAGCACGCGCAGCGGCCCGTAGCCGGCGGACAGGCCTTCCACCTTCAGGATTTCTCGACCGGCGTCGGCCGGTGGCGTGGCGGTGGCGCTCATGCGTGCACCTCGCCGATGCTGTCGAAATAGGCGGCGCGCACCCGGGCGTCGCCGAGGATGTGCTGCAGACTGCCTTCGGCGATCACCTCGCCGACGTCCATCACCATGACGCGGTCGGCGATCGCGTCGAGCAGTTCGATGCGGTGTTCGACGATCAGGATGGCCAGGTTCAGCTCCTTGGCCAGCAGGCGCACCAGATGGTCGATTTCGTCGACTTCGGAATTGATCAGCCCGGCGGCCGGCTCGTCCATCAGCAGCAGCGGCGGGCGGCGCATCAGCAGACAGGCCAGCAGCAGCTTGCGCCGGTTCAGGGTTTCGAGCCGGCCGGCAATCAGGTCTTCATCGACCGTCAGACCGAGCAGCTCGCACGCCCACTCCGCGTGGTGGCGCGTCAGATAGGGCGGGTAGGCCTGGCGCGCCGATTTCAGCACTTCGGCCACGGTCAGTTCCTCCGGCACAACCGGCGTCTGGTAGGTGCGACCCAGACCGAGCCGGGCGCGCTCGTGCAGCCGCAGCGCGGTCACGTCCCGACCCTTGAAGGTCACCGTGCCCGACTTCGGCCGGATGCGCCCGGACAGCACTTCGAGCAGGCTGGTCTTGCCGGCGCCGTTGGGCCCGATCATGCCGAGCACCTCGCCGCGCCGGATCGACAGCGACACGCCGCGCAGGATTTCGCGCCCGCCCAGATCGAGGCGGATGTCGTCGCAGGCGAACAGCGGGTCCCCTGCCTGAGCCATGGTCACGTCGATTACATCCAGGACGCGGGCTTGAACGGCGTTTCGATCAGCTTGTTCGGATAGATGATCTTGTGTTCGCCGTTCTGCACCTGGAAGTAGAGCTGGGCCATGCCCTTTTCCAGATCGTCGGTGCCGACCGGGTAATGCACGCCTTCCTGCCGCGCATTGTTCAGGTAGGACCAGCCGCACACGCCGCGGAACGGCGTCTTGCGGATGTAGTCATTCACCGCATCGAACTTGTCCGGGTCGCCGACCGCCGTCCACGCCTGGGCGAGGAAATTGACGATGTCGTAGCCGCTGCCGGTGTAGCACAGGCCCATCACCTTGGCCGGGAAGCGCTTCTTGTACTTTTCGCGGAAGGCGCGACCCTTTTCGTCGGCATACACGCCGAGCACCGTGCTCCACACGAAGCCTTCGGCGTTCTTGCCGGCGAGCTGCAGGAATTCCGGTTGCGACGGCCCGTACTGCAGATACACCAGCGCGCCCTTGAGCGGATTGGCGCGGAACTGCTTGACGAAGGCGGCGTACTCGGCGGCCACCCAGTGGTCGATCATGACCGCGCCGGCGCCGGTCTTCTTGATGTCGCGGACGACCGCGCCCCAGTCCTGCACCGGATACTGGATGTCCGTCACCTTCGCCAGTTCGAATCGGCTCTTCGTCAGCGCTTCCTGACAGGCGCGGGAAATCGTCTGGTTGTAGGCGATCTGCTCCTGGACGATGTGCACCTTGTTGTTGATCGGCTTCCAGCCCCCCTTGTCCTGCATGTCCTCGAGGAATTTCGGGAAGGTGTAGCCGTAATACACCTCCGACGGGTCCATCTGGAAAATGTGGCCGTACTTCTGCGGATTGGCGGCGACGAGGTCGGTCGCCGCGCGCTGCGTGTTGCCGTTCAGATAAGGGCACTTGTAGCCGACCGACGCATCCATGGCCGGAATCGGCACGAAAAGGAAGGGCGACGAAATGGCATGCACCTTCATGTCCACCAGCTTGCGCACCACCGCCTGGCAGCTTTCCGGCGACAGCAGATCCACATCGACCGGCTTGAGTTCGAGCGGCCGGCCAAGGATGCCGCCATTGGCGTTGATCTCTTCCATCGCGAGGATGGAACCGTTCAGGTGATCGCCGTGATCGGCCACCCCTGCGGCGGCCGTCTGCGAAATCGTCAGCCCGATCACGATGGGCTTGCCGGTCGGCTTCTTCTGCGCCTGCGCCGGCATCGAGAACGGCAGCGCGGCCGACGCGGCCAGCGCGCCCATGCCCTTGATGACCTGGCGACGATCGACGGGGTGTGTCATCTGTAAGGCTCCTTCGGGGTCGGATGAAAAGCGGTGGCAGGCGCCGGCAAGCCCGCAGTGACCCGGAGCTTAGGCGCCGTGTCGCGACGGCGGAACCCGTACAGATGAACGGTGTGCAGGGATGGCGCGCGACCGCGAGGCGGGTCAGCGTGAGTGGCGCTGCGCCGGCGCGCAGCTCACGCCCGGCCGGAACGATTTCGCAGGAAGCGCCGCGTCGCACCCGGCCGGAGAAGGTTTCCGACAAGCGCGGACGCGGGAAAGACGTGCTGCAGGCGATGCAAACAGCCGGGGGACACCGGCGTTGGCAAACCTCGTGGCAGTCAGCAGAGGCGGGCGCGCTGGCGACGCGCCACCCAGCCGATCAGGCCGAGGCCGGTGAGCAGCAGGGCCGCCTGCTCCGGTTCGGGTATGGGTTGCGACACGTCGAGCACGATGGGCGTGTCGGGTGATGCAAGCTGCATCAGTACGCGTGCGTCGCCCTTCACCCCTTCCAGATCCCAGTTCGCCTTGATGGCGTCACCGAGCTTTCCGCCCTTGTCCTTCGGATAGTAGGCAAGTTCGATTGCCTTGTAACTCAGACTGAGGGATGCCAGCGGGTCACCGCCCGAGGCCCCGGCCAGGCTCAACGAGGTCAGCGTGGCGTCTTCGAAGGTCATCGTGAAGTAGCGATGGGCTTGCTCCTCGCCCGACTTGACGAAGCTGAGCGTCACCTTGCCGACTACATTGCCGTTCGCCACACCTTCAAACAGTTTGGGGATGCTCTGATCCACCGCCTGCATCCATTCCAGATCACCGAACACCGGCCGCGATGCCGTACTGCCGGACGGACCGGTGGACGCCGTGTTGGACAGCGTCCAGTTGAAAGAAAAGACCTCTATCTGGTCCTTGTAGTTTTCGGCGACCGAACCGCCATTGATGCGCGGTATTTCCAGGTAGTAGTCGGCTGCCAGCGCCGGCGCCGCGGCGAAGTACATGATCGAAGCGGTGATGCACGAGGCGGCAAGTCTGAGTTTCATCGGTTTTTCCCGGATAAGGAAGGACATCCATCTGCCGGGTCGTGCCCTTGTGGCCGCGCCGGCGCAAGCACTGCACCCGAACACTACCAAGGACGCCTCATTCCGGACAGCCTTGAAGAACGTGTTTCCCCTGCAATCCGAGACGTGCCGTCACGCAGTTCAGAAGGCGCCCTTCACCGTGCCGCCATCGACCCGCACCGCCGCGCCTGTGGTCGCCGACGCCAGCGGACTGGCCAGATAGACGACCATCGCGGCGACTTCTTCCGGCGTGGCGAAGCGCTTGATCAGCGAGGTCGGGCGCACCTTCTCGAAGAACTCCTTTTCGAAGGCCTCGAAGCTCTGGCCGCTTTCATTGGCCAGCGTCTGCACGAATTCCTCGACGCCGCGCGAGCGGGTCGGACCCGGCAGCACGCTGTTGACGGTGATGCCGGTGCCGGCGACCGACTCGGCCAGACCCCGCGCAATCGCGATCTGCGCCGATTTGGTCATGCCGTAGTGGATCATTTCGGCGGGAATCTGGATGCCGCTCTCGCTCGATATGAACAGGATGCGGCCCCAGTTGCGTCGCTTCATGCCGGGCAGCACCTGGCGCGACAGCCGCACGCCGCTCAGCACGTTCACGTCGAAGAAGCGCGTCCAGTCGGCATCGGGAATGTCCTCGAACGCTTTCGGCTCGAAGATGCCGAGGTTGTTCACCAGGATGTCGATGTCCGGGTGCGCCTTCGCCAGCGCGTCGGCGCCGGCCGCGCTGGCCAGATCGCCGGCAAAGCCGATCGCCCCCACACCCAGCTTCGCGACGGCGGCGTCGACCGCCGCCTGCGTGCGGCCATTGACGATGACGCGCGCGCCTTCGCGCAGCAGCGCCTCGGCGATGGCGTAGCCGATGCCGGCGGTGCTGCCGGACACCAGCGCGAGACGGTTCTTCAGTTGCAGATCCATGCGGAATTCTCCTTGATGAATGGGCGTCAGGTGCGCGGCGCGAACATGATGATGGCCATTCCGGCCAGCGCCACCGAGACGCCGGTGATGTCCCAAAGGTGCGGGCGTTCGCCGTCAACCAACCACAGCCACAGCACCGCAACGCACACATAAACGCCGCCATACGCCGCATAGACGCGCCCGGCGGCGGTCGGATGCAGCGTGAGCAGCCAGACGAAGACGGCCAGCGACATCGCCGCCGGCAGCAGCACCCATACCGGCGCGCGGTCCTTCAGCCACAGCCAGGGCAGATAGCAGCCGACGATCTCCGCCAGTGCGGTGGCGACGAAAAGCGCAGTGGTTGAAAGCAGATTCAAGATACAAGCTCCAAGATTCAAGGGGCAAGGTACAAGGTTCAAGGTGCGCGCGGCGACGCATTTCCTTGTACCTTGCATCTTGTACCTTGCACCTGTCTTCCCATGCCCTCCGCCCTGTCTGCCGTGCTTTACGCCGCCCTGCTGCTGATGGTCACGATGGGCGTGCGCCAGTCGTCCGGCCTGTTCATTTCGCCGATCAATACCTCCACCGGTCTGGGCATCGTCAGCCTGAGCCTGGCGCTGGCGATCGGCCAGTTCGTCTGGGGGGCGATACAGCCGGTGGCCGGCGCAGTGGCCGATCGCTACGGGCCGGGCCGCGTACTGGCCACCGGGCTGATCGTGCTGGCGCTGGGTTGCGCGCTCACGCCCTTCATGGACAGCAGCTTCGGCATGATGATGGCGCTCGGCGTGCTGTCGGCGGCCGGCTCCGGCGCCGGCAGCTTTTCGGTGCTGATCGGCGCCGCCTCGCGCAAGCTCGATTCGGCGAAACGCGGTCAGGCGGCCGGCATCATCAACGCCGGTGGCTCGCTCGGCCAGTTCGTGTTTGCGCCTCTGGCACAGAAGCTCATCACCACCGTGGGCTGGATGGGAGCGATGTATGCGCTGGCCATCGCGGCGCTGGCCGCACTGCCGCTGGCACGCGCCCTGCGGGCACGCGAACCGGTGGTCAGTCATGCCGCGCCGGATGGCAGCGGCGGCCTGCGTCACGCGGTGCGCGATGCGCTGCGTGACCGCAGCTACCTGCTGCTGCATGCCGGCTTCTTCACCTGCGGCTTTCACATCGCATTCCTGATCACCCATCTGCCGGGCGAGGTGGGGCTGTGCGGCCTGCCGGCCGAAGTGGCGAGCAGTGCGCTGGCGCTGATCGGGCTGGCCAACATCGCCGGCAGCCTGCTGGCCGGCTGGGCGGTCGGCCGCTGGCGCAGCAAGATGATCCTGTTCTGGATGTACGCGTCGCGTGCTGTGCTGGTGTTGATCTACCTGGCGTCGCCGCAGACCGAATGGACCTTCTACCTGTTTGCCATCGGTCTCGGCGTGACCTGGCTGGCCACGGTGCCGCCGACTGCCGGCGTGGTCGGCAAGCTGTTCGGCACGCGCTATCTTGCGACCTTGTTCGGCCTCACGCTGCTGTCGCACCAGATCGGCGGCTTCTTCGGCGCCTGGCTGGGCGGGCTGGCGCTCGAGCACACCGGCAACTACCTGTGGATGTGGTATGCCGATGCACTGCTCGCGACCATCGCGGCGCTGGTCAATCTGCCGATCCGCGAGGCGCGCATGCAGCCGGCTGCAGCGCCGGCGTAGGCGGATGCCGATGGCGGTATGGCTGGTCATGCACGACAATGGTGCGATGACAATAAAAGGAGAACACTGATGAAACTGCTCGGCGCACTTGGAATACTGGTGATGGGCCTGCTCGCCGCCTTCGTGATCGCCAACTGGAGCGTGCTGGTCATGCCGGTCGAGGTGTCGCTGCTGGTGGCGACGATCAACGCACCGGCCGGCATCATCCTGCTCGGTGCCACGACCTTGCTGCTGGTGCTGCTCGGCGCCTACACACTCACGCTGCACACCTCCACCCTGCTCGAAGCGCGCCGTCATGCCAAGGAACTGCGCGAGCAGCGCTTGCTGGCTGATCAGGCCGAAGCATCGCGCTTCACCGAACTGAACGCTGCGATGCAGAAAGAATTCGCCGAGTTGCGCGCGGCCATGCAGCAGACGACGGCCGAATCGGTGAATTCGCTCGCGGCGGCCATCGGTGAGGTCGAAGACAAGCTGGACCGCAGTCTCGGCGAGCGACGCGCCTGACGCCGCGCGCCGCCCGCTCAGGCGTGGCCGGGTTCGTACAGCGTGAAGCCGTTGCGGCCCGACTGCTTGGTACGGTACATCGCGGTATCGGCGCGCTGCAGCACGTCTTCCAGTTCAAGGCCGTGATCGGGAGACAGCGCGATGCCGATGCTCGGCGTGACCGTCAGCGACAGGTCGGCGACCTCCATCGGCGCGGACAGCGCCTGCACGATCTTGCGGGAAATCTCGCCGGCGACTTCCGCATTGTCGACGTCTTCGAGCAGCACGACGAATTCGTCACCCCCCAGCCGAGCGGCCGTATCGGTGACGCGCACGGTGGCCAGCAAGCGTTCGGCGACCACGCGCAACACTGAATCGCCGGCATGGTGCCCCAAAGTGTCGTTGATGTCCTTGAAATGATCGAGATCGAGCATGATCAACGCGGTCCGCAAGCCAGTGTGCTTTGACCGTTCGACCGAACGCTCGAAGCGTTCGCTCAGCAGCAGACGATTCGGCAGGCCGGTCAGCGTATCGTGGTGCGCCAGCCGGCGGACATAGGCCTCGGTGCGCCGCCGTTCGGTGATGTCGTAGGCGAAACAGATGTAGCCATGGATGTCACCGTGCGCGTCGCGCAGCGCATTGACGGCCAGATTGACGGGCACATGTACGCCGTCCTTGCGCACATAGGTCCATTCCCGCTCATCCACACCGCCTTCGCGCACCGGCAGCACGAACACCTCGAAACCGCGCACCGGCACACCCTTTTCGGCCGTCAGCTGCGCGCTGCGCTGATGCATTTCGGTGTCCAGATGCAGCAGCTCCGGCGTGGCGACACCCACCAGTTCGTGACGCGTATAGCCGAGCAGCCGTTCGCCGGCCGGATTGATCGACTGGATGACGCCAGCCGTATCGGTGGCGATCACGCAGAACGGCGCGTGCTCCAGAATCGCCTGATTGAGCAGGTCGGATTCGCTCGCCGCACGCTGCGCATCCAGCAGTTCCGTCAGGTCGGTCGCCATGATGATCAGGCGCGGCCCTTCGGATTCCTCTTCGGTGGCCGTGATGGCCAGCTCTATCTTGCGTACGCCTCCGTGTGCATGCTCGGCGCTCACGTTGCAGCGCAGAAGCCGCCGGTCGCCATGGCGGATATCGCTCAGTTGCCTTTTCAGCGTCACGTCACCGTGACTCGAAAAAAGCTGCGTCAGCGGCATGCCCTGCAGCAGGCTGGCTTCGATGCCGAGCATGTTGCCGATCGCCGGATTGGCACCGAGCACGCGCGACGCCGGCGTGGCATCGCAGATCAGGATGCCTTCCGCGCTCGCCTCGATGACCGAGCGCATGCGCGCCTCGCTTTCGCGATGGGCGACCGACATGCGATACGCCAGATTTTCGGCCCGGCTTCGCAGACCGAATACGGCAGCCAGCGTGCTGCACAGCAATACGGTCAGCCCCAAACCGGCGGCCGCGGCCAGATTGGCCTTGCTCGCCGGAGCAGCCACGTCGAATGCCGGCAAGGTCGTGAAGCGCAAGGTCCAGCGGCGCATGCCGACTTCGATCGGGCGCGTCTCGACAAAACTTGGGGTGTAAGTCCCCAGATTCGTCAGCACCGCACGGCGACGCTCGTACAGCAGCGCCGATTCGTCAGTGGCCACGCCATCGAACAGCTCAAGCACCATGTCGACTGCGCGGTCATCCAGTGCCGCGTGGGCCAGATCACTGATGCGGAACGGCGCATAGACGAAGCCACGGAGCGCCGCACGATACGCCTCGACGGTATGCAGCCCGCGCGAAGTACGATAGACGGGCACGAACATCAATGCGCCAGGCTGGGGTGCCGCTCTGTCCTGCACCAGCGTAACAGCGCCCGACAGTGCCGCCCTGCCGGTGTCTGCCGCACGATCCATCGCCGCGCGACGTACCGTCTCAGAATACATGTCGTAACCGATGGCATCGAGATTGTTACCGATATCGGGTTCGAGATAGACGATGGTGGTCAGCACGTCGCGTTCGCCGGCCGGACGGATGGCGTAACCGGGTTGCCCCGAAGCCCGAATCGCCGCCTCGTGTGCGGCCCGTTCAACGGGCGTCAGCACTTGTGCAAAACCGAAGCCCTTGAGGCCGGGAAAGCGCGTGTCCAGGTGCATTCCACGGGCAAACGCCCGCCACTCGTCGCGCGTCACGGTCGACGAAGCGGAAAACAGGGCAACACCGGACCACAGCAACTGTTCGTAGTCGGCCATGGCTTCGGTCAGCGCGCGCTCGGCCTCGCCCACGCTGCGATCGAAACGGGTTTGCGCCTGCATCCGTTCCTGCGCACGCAGGGCTTGCCAGGCCATCCAGGAAAGAGTTGCACCCGTGACGCCGGTTAGCAGCAGCGTCAACAGGGCGGTCTTACGCAGCCCATTAACAGGGGACGAAAGGTTCATCTATCGGTCACTCTTGACTCAAGTCGCGGCGATGCGCAAATAGAAAAAGAAATTTTTCATTTGTTTACGTGCGCCGATCACCCAACTTTATAGATAACGCGTTAATTGACCCTTCGTACGCTGCTGCAGCGCAGCATGTCGACCCGGTTGTGGAAAACCGTCACTTGAACGAAAAGACGTAGCGCACATCGACCGCCTGTTCGGTGCCGGTGCTGCCGATCAGCGCGAGATGGCGGGTCAGTGTCCAGGTCAGCTTGACCACGCTGGTCGCGCCGGCCACGCCCTGCTCGTACGACAGCAGCGCATTGTTGGTCAGCCGCTTGCCGACGCTGACCACCTGGCCACCGACCGTCGTGCTGCTGCGCTGCGAACTGCTGACCACCTGACTGCGCGGACCGCTGGCGATCGAACTTTGGGTCAGGGCGATCTGGTCGAGACCGAGCGCCTGGGCCAGCGATCCGGTGATGCCTTCGCCCTCGCCGCCCAGCAGCGCACCGGCGGCCGTGGCCAGCAGCGACAGATCGGAGCCGCGCGCCGTTTCCTGACCGCGGCCAAGCACGATCCACGACAGCTTTTCCGAGTCCGGCATCGCACTGTCGGATACCAGCCGCACGCGCGGCCGCTGCACGGTGCCGCTCACTTCAACGCCGGCCTGCACCGGCAGATTCGGGCGGATGGCGCGCACGTTCAACCCCGGATTGGCCAGCGAGCCCTGGAAACTGACGACGCCGCGTTCGATGTCGAGGTTCTGGCCATAGGCACGATAGCGGCCACCCACCGTGCGGATGTTGCCGGTGGCGCTGATGCCGCGCCCCTGATCGCGCAGCGCCAGCTGGCCGGCCAGCCGCGTATCGAGCCCGCGCCCCTTGAAATAGAGCCGCTCACCCAGATCGACATCGATCTGCAGCGCCAGCGGCGGGCCGCTTGCGCCGCCGCCGTTGCGACCTTTCATCACGACGTCGTCGCCGAGCGTCGGCGGCGATTGCTCCGGCACGGTGAACAGCCCGGCGTCGGCCGTCAGCGCCAGTTGCAGCGCAATGCCGGCCTTGGCCGACCCGCGCACGCTGCCGTCACCGGACAGCATGAGCCACTGCTCGCCGCCCTGCAGCGGCACGAAGCGGCGCACCTCGATCGCAATGTCTGCTGCCACCGTGGCCAGATCGACCGTGCCGCGCGCAGCGAGGCGGCCCGGCTCCTTCGTCAACGCCGCGGCATTCAGACGTGGATCGGCCGGCGCGCGTACATTGGCGCTTTCGAAGCTCAGGCCGTCGAGATTCAGCCGGTCGCCGGCGAACGTCGCGCGCAGGCTGCCACGCTCCAGCCGCAGGCCTTCGTCGGCCAGCCGGAACGTCAGGCCGTCGCCATCGATGCGCCCCGACAGCTCCGGCGCACGCAGCCGCCCGGCCATCTTCACGTTGGCCTTCAGGCTGCCGGCGGTTGTCATGTCGAGCCGCAGCGCGCGACCGATCCAGTTCAGCGTCGGCACGTCTAGCGTTGCGTCGCCGGTGGTCTGTGCATCGAGGTCGGGCAGCCACAGACTGCCGGCATGGCGCAGCGGCACGCGCACCGCTGCCTGCAGCTGGCCGATGTCCGGGCCTGCGATGCGTGCCGTGACGGCCGCCGATTGGCCGGCGAAATCGATCTGCGCGCGCGCCTCGCTGAACGCAAGTTCGACCCGGCCTTCGCCCGAAAGGACCGCGTTGCCGCTTTCACGGAACACGGCGATCCGACCGCTCAACCCTGCGTCGCCGGTCAGCGCGGCGCCGACCGCCCAATCGGCACCCAGCTTCAGCGGCGCACGCACTGCGATACCGGCTTCGCGGTCGCGCCAGACGAGGCGCAGCGGAAAGCCGCGCATGCGACCGCTGGCGTCGAAGCGCTCCGGCGTCCACAGCGTGCGCGCCAGCACCACTTCGCCGCCGCCGGTCAGCGCCAGCGTCGCTTCGTCGAGCGCTACACGCTGCGCCGACGCCGACAGCGACGCCGGGCGGACCAGCGTGGCACTCAGTTCGGGCGACAGCACCAGCACCAGCTGGTCGATGCGCCCGGCCCACGACGGGCCGTCACCGGATGACAGCAAGGCGCCCCGCGCCGCAAGATCGAGCGACTGGCGCAGCGGCGCATCGCCGCGTTCCGCCGGCTGATCGGCAAGTTTCACGCTGGCCGACAGGCGATGCGCCGCGCGCGTGCCATCGATGTCCAGCTGCACGGCCTCGATGGGCGCCGGTGCGGACGGACTGCGCAGATCGGCCGCCATCAGCTTCAAGGTCATGCGCCCGTCGGCACCGGGCGCGAGTTCGGCACTGACGTCGGCGCTGGCCACGCTGCCCAGCTCACCCAGCCGGAGCGCGCGCGCGGCCAGCGTCAGCGTGCCGAAAGGCGCCTCCGGCGTACCGGCGAGCCGACCGCTGCCGGAGATGCGACCAGCCAGTTCCAGCCCGGTGAGCGCACGCAGCGGTGCCAGACGCTGCGCGTCCAGCGACCAGTCGAGCATGTCGTCCGCCTTGCCGGCGCGGCCGCCGAATGCGCCCTGCGCGGCCAGCCGGTTGCCCGCCCAGTCCAGTGCGATATCGACCTCCGACAGTCGCCTGCCCTGCAGCCGCCCCTTGACCGCACCCGCCAGTGCCTCGCCCATCAACGTGCTGGGCGCGAAGTCGAGCGCCACCTGCGCGTCGATCTGCGGCTTGATCTGACCGTTGGCGGAAAATTTCGCCGACAGGCTGGCCGCCGGCACGCGTGCGAACGCCGAAGGATCGAATTTCTGCAATGCGCCGGCCAGCCGGAAGGCGAGCGTGTCGTCCAGCTTCAGCGTGCCGGACAGCGTGGATTCGGCGCCGCGCGCCGACACCCGGGCGCTTTCCAGCGTGAGCAGTTGCTGCGCCACGTCGCCACGCGCATCGAGCGCGATGCGGCTGGCGCCGCGGTCGGTCAGTGCAACGTCGAACTGCTGGCGCTCGCCCGACGCGCTGATGTCGATGCGTCCGCCCAGTTTCGTCGCCAGCCCCTGCCCATGCAGCGCGGCGGTATCCACATCGCGCAGCACCAGCGCCGCGTGCACCGGCAGATCGCCCTCGGCACGCCAGCCAGCCGTGCCGCGGATGTCGCCACCGCCGGACAGCTCGATCAGCAGGTCGCGCAGATCGACTTGTGTCGGGCTCGCCTCGACCTGCGCCGACAACGCACGCACCGGCAGCTGGTTCTTGTCGATGCGCCCGGCTTCGCGGTTGCGCGCCGTCAGTGGTCCGGTCAGGGCAAGCGCCGCGCCGTCGCGCGACTGCAGATCCGCCTCGACCGTCCAGCGACCGGCCGGGGCGGCGGCGTTCAGGCGCTGCGGATCGAATTCGTCGAGCGCCAGCCTGAGCGCGGTCAGCGGTTGTTCGATGAAGGGCCGGGCACTGACGTCGGCCTGACCGGACAGACCGAAACCCCGGGCGCGCAGCGCAGCGGTGGCGCCGTCGACCAGCGTGCCGCCCAGCACGGCGGTCGCCGAGTAATCCTGCGCCGTGAAAGCCAGTTCGCCGGACAGCGCGAACGGCGCGTCGCCGACCAGCGCGAGCGCACCCGCCAGCGCGCCCCACGGCGTGGTCACGGCGACCTCGTCCAGCCGATGCGTCACGCCGTCGGAGTCGATGGCCGCCTTGACGTCGGTCAGTACGATGCCGTCGACATCGGGCGCCGAGTACTCGGCGAGCACGATGCGCCCGATGTCGAGCCGTGCCTTCAGCGCGAACGGCAGCGCGAGGCTGGAGGGCGTGGTCGGCGGCGCGTCACTGGACGACGTGGCGATGCGCACATCCCCCGCTGACAGGCGCGCGATGTCGAGCCGGCGATCGAACAGCGCCGCGGCCGGCGCCCAGTCGAGCGCCAGCGATGTGGCTTCGGCGCGCAGCGTGCCGTCGTCGTAGATCACTTCGGCCAGCCGCGGCGCCGACCACAGGCTGCCGGATTCGACCTTGACCGACTGCAGCGCCGGTACCGCCCACTGCGCGCCGGCGGCGATCGCGCGCAGGCCACCGGAGGACGCCAGCAGCCAGTACATCAGCAGCATCGGCAGCGCGATCAGTGCAACGTCGGTCAGGGCGACACCGGTGCCGCGCACACGGCTGCGCGCGCGCAGGCTGCGGCGCGGCGTGTCGGGTTGCGGGGCTTGATCGGGCACGTTCATCAGAAGGCAATGGCGAGCGAAAAATGCGGCCGCCAGGTCTGTTCGCGTTCGCCGTAGGCAATGTCGAACGCGATCGGGCCGGCGGGCGAACGCCAGCGCACGCCGGCTCCGGCACCATAGGCGAAGTCGAAATCCTTGCGGCTGTCGGTGGCGTCACCCGCGTCGACAAAGACGGCGCTGCCCCATTGATGCGACCACCAGTGCACGTACTCGGCGCTGAGCACGCCAAGTACGCGGCCACCGACGATGGCGTTGCCTTCGCGCACGCCAAGCTGAAGGTAGTCGTAACCGCGCACCGAGTTCGCGCCGCCGGCGCGGAACAGGAAATCCTGCGGCAACGCGTCGGCCTTGCCGCTGGTCAGGCCGGCTTCGCCGCGCAGGATGATCTGGTCACGCTCGCCGACCGGTATGAACCACTGTGCCTTCATGTAGGTACGCAGGAAATTGGTGTCGGACAGCAAGCCTTTGACGCCGCCGCCGACCTGGGCATTGAGCACCCAGCCGCTGCGCGGATCGAACGGGTCATCGACCTCGCGCCAGGTCCAGGAGGTGTTCAGTGCGAGCGACTTCTGCGTGCTGGTGACCAGACCGTCTATTTCGCGCTGCTCGCGCTGCAGGCTGATCGAATGGCGGATTTCGATGTTGCCGCGGATGCGTGCGCGCACCGCACCGATGCCGACGCGCTTGGTCACAAGCTCCTGGATATCCGCGTTTTCGGCCAGCGCGCCGAAACTGTCGCGGTAGCCGTCGGCGGCCGGAGGCAGCAGCACGTCGGCAAAGGCGATCTGGCGCAGCTGTTCGAGCCGTACGGCGGTATTGAACAGCCACGAGCGCTTGAACAGATTGTTGTCCGACCAGGCCACCTCGGCGCGGTAGCCGGTGTTGCTGCTCAGGCCGGCGCCGAACGACAGGCGGCGCGAACTGGCTTCGGCCACCGCGACGCGCACCGGTGTTGCGATGGCCGAGGCCGGATCGCGATCGACGCTGATCTGCGCCGAACCGAAGTAGGGCGACGACAGCAGCGCGCGCTCGAACGCCAGCAGGGCGTCGGTGGAATACGGATCGCCGGCGCGCACGGTCGAGTAGCGGCGCACCAGATCGAGGTCGTGCAGCGCCAGTCCGGTCGCTTCGATGTCGCCGAAACGGAAAGCCGGACCGCTGTCGAGCCGCAGCCGCAGGTCGACCCGCGCGGCGGCCGCATCCACTTCGGCCTGGCTTTCGATGAGTGCGCCGGCGGCGTAGTCGCGCGAGGTCAGCTCATCGAGCAGGTTCTGCTTGGCCGATGACCAGTCGGACTGGCGGAACGGTTGCCCCTCGGCCAGCCGCCAACTGCGGCGCAGCTCGTCGCGTCGCTCGGCGCGTTCAGCCACCGCCCCCTCGAATTCGATGTCGACGCGGCCGATGACCGCACGCGGCCCCGGTTCGATGGCCAGTGCGGGCGGGTCGCCGTCGATCTCGATCTTCGGCGTGAAATAGCCTTCGGTCGACAGCAGGTCGGTCACCTCGCGCCGCACCCGACGCAGCAGCCGGCGCTGCGCACGTTCGTCGGTCAGCGCCTCGCGCAGCACCAGCGAACGCGCGTGACGTTCGAGCATGTCGTTCACGTCGTCCGGCAGCGCGTTCGGACGCAGCGGCAGGCGGCCGAAAGCCGCTGCGGGTGGGTTGTCATCCGGCAGCCGGTCCGGCATGTCGTCGCCCACCGCCGCATCGCCAACAGCCGACTCGGCAGCACCGACCGCAGACAGGCAGACGAACAGGCACACAAAGGCTGCAAGCGGCCAGCGGGTAAACCGGCCGCGCAGTTGCAGGAGCCTGTGCAATCAGCCCGCGCTCAACAGCTCGACCTCGAAAACCAGGGTGGCATTCGGCGGGATGACACCACCGGCACCGCGCGCGCCGTAGCCCAGGTGCGGCGGTATGGTCAGCTTGCGCACGCCGCCTTCCTTCATGCCCGCCACGCCTTCGTCCCAGCCGCCGATGACCTGGCCGGCGCCCAGATTGAAACCGAAGGGCTGCTTGCGGTCCTTGCTCGAGTCGAACTTCTTGCCGTCGGTCAGCCAGCCCGTGTAATGCACGCTGACCCGCTGGCCGGCAACCGCTTCGGCGCCGCTGCCCGGGGTGATGTCTTCGATGATGAGGCCGCTTTCGGTGGTGATGGCAGACATTTTTCGTTCCGTTGAATGAATTGAAAGGACGCAGTTTACCCGGCTGACGCGCCGGTCACCGCAGTGGGGTCTTGACGCGGGTTGCGAACAACCGGCGCAACGTGTCGATCTTCGGCGCCACCACGGCCATGCAGTAGGGTTGCAGCGGATTGTGGTCGTAGTAATTGAAGTGCCTGGGCTCGGCCGGCCAGAACGTCACATCGCCCTCGACCCGGGTGACGATGGGCGCGGCAAATCGCTGCGCAGCGGTCAGCTGCGCGATCACATTGCGGGCGGTGGCCGCCTGCACGCCGTCGCGGCAGAAGATCACCGAACGGTACTGGGTGCCGACATCGTTGCCCTGACGGTTTTCGGTCGTAGGATCGTGCAGCGCGAAAAACACCTCGAGCAATTCGGCGAAACCGATCATCGACGTGTCGAACGAAACGCGCAGCACTTCGGCGTGGCCGGTCCGACCGCCGCACACCTGCTCGTACGTGGGCTTGGGCACCGGACCACCGGCATACCCCGGTTCGACCTCGATCACGCCTTCGACACGGTTGAACACCGCCTCCAGGCACCAGAAACAGCCGCCGCCCAGCAGGGCGGTTTCGGTCGGTACGGCATTCATCGTCGGATCCTCCAGAGCGTGCGCCGGATGGCAATTCGGGCATCGGGCAACTGCCTGACAATGGATCGACCCACCGCGGGCACCGAGGTTCATCCGGGGCGCGCAGCGGTCGGTATCCGCATGTATCAGGAGGTCCGACGCCGTTTGCGAAGCACTTGTCCGGCGCGCTGCAACATGCGTCTCACCGGCAAACCTTGTATCGTTCGGGGCAAATCACCCGTCCATAAACGTCGCCGGAACCCAAGTTGATGCTCTCCCAGGAAGCCTTGCAGGACTGGCGCGGCCTTGCGCTGCGCGTTGAAGAAGAGGTACGTCGCGCCATCGTCGGCCAGGACGACACCCTGCGTCTGATCAATGTGGCGCTGTTCGCCCGCGGTCACGTGCTGCTCGAAGGCGATGTCGGCGTCGGCAAGACCACCGTGCTGCGCGCTTTCGCCCGCGCCATCGGTGGCGACTTCGAGCGCGTCGAGGGCACGGTCGACCTGATGCCGAACGACCTCGTCTATCACACCTATGTAGACAACGAAGGCAAGCCGCGCATCGAGCCGGGCCCGCTGCTCCGGCACGGCGAGCGGCTGACGACTTTTTTCTTCAATGAAATCAACCGCGCCCGACCGCAGGTGCAGTCGCTGCTGCTGCGCGCGATGGCCGAACGCACGCTGTCTGCGTTCAACCGCGAATACAGCTTTCCGCACATGACGGTGTTCGCCGACCGCAACCGCGTCGAACGCGAAGAAACCTTCGAACTGGCGTCGGCCGCGCGCGACCGCTTCATGTTCGAACTGCGCATGCTGACGCCGTCGGACGACGACACGCGGCGCGCGCTGGTGTTCGACCCGCGCTTCCACGACACCGATGCGCTGATCGACACGGTGACACCGGGTGTCGTCGACTGGATGCAGATGAACACCATCGGTGCGGCGATCCAGCGTTCGGTCAGCGCGACCGACGCGCTGCAGCGCTACGCGATGGACATCTGGGCCGCCACCAGCGACCCGGTGAAGTACGGCCTGCAGATCGACGGCGTCGACATGTCGCGCCTGATCCTGGCCGGCGCCAGCCCGCGCGGCATGGGCATGCTGATGCGTGCCGCGCGCGTCGTGGCCTGGATGGACGGCCGCGACTACCTGACGCCGGAAGACATGCGCGCCGTGCTGCCGTCTACATTGGTGCACCGCGTGTTCTTCACGCCGGTCTATGAACTGCGCCGCGCCGAACTGGCCGATGCGCTGGTGTCGCAAATGCTGGAACGGGTTGCCACGCCCTGATCGGGCAACGGGCAAGACCGGCACCATGAACGCTCCGAAAGACTTCCACTACCGCATGCCGCGACGCGTCGGCGGCCAGCGCCCGGGTGCGCACCGCAGCGTGACGGCGGGCAGCGGGCAGGAATTCATCGCCCACCAGACGCTGTTCGACCGGCCGGACCCGCGCCGGCTCGACCTGCGCGCCAGCGTGCGCGACCCGGAACAGCGCTGGCTGGTACGCGTGACGCGCCAGCGCGCCGGCATTCCGGTCTATCTGGTGGCCGACGTGTCGGCGTCGATGGCATTCGGCTCGGCCGCCACCAAGCTGGAGCGGCTGGCCGAGTTCGCCCGCTCGCTCGGTGATTCGAGTTTCCGCATGGGCGACGCGCTCGGCCTGCTGGCGTTCGACCGCACCGAACGCACTGACCTGATGCTGGCGCCGATGCGCTCGCGCGGCGCCGGCCTGATGATTGCCGAGGCGCTGCTGCGCAGTCGTGCCGACCAGCCGTCGAGCGCCGGCCTGGCCGAAGCCTGCATGCGGATCGCCGGCCGGCAGGCACTGGTGTTCGTGGCATCCGACTTCCACGCGCCGCTGCCGGAACTGGGCAAGGCGCTCGACCTGCTTTCGCACGCACACGTCGTGCCGCTGGTCATCTGGGACGAAGTGGAGCCGCAGGCGCCGGACGGTGACGGCCTGCTTGCGTTGCGTGACGTCGAAACCGGTCGCAGGCGCGGGCTGTGGCTGCGACCGGTCATCCGCCGGCGCTGGAAGGACGCCTTCGCGCAGCGCCGGGCCGATCTGCAGAAAATGTTCGCCGACCGCGGCATGCGCCCCTTCTACATGACGGGTACGTTCGATGCGGACGCCCTGTCGCGCTATTTTTTCGAGGCTGTCTGACATGCAACCCACCTACTGGAGACTGCGCCTGCTCAGCCTTGGCGCAGCACTGGCCCTGCTGACGCTCGGGCCCTGCCATGCGCAGGACTCTGCTGCGCCGGCTCAGGCAGCGGTTCGGGAGACCGTGCAGGACGCTCCGCCGGCAGCCCCCAAAGCGGCGGCACTGTCGATCGCACCCGATGTGCAGCCGCTGCGGCCGTTCGGCCATGTCATCGGCGACGTGATCACCCAGCGCATCGCGCTCGACCACGAAGGTCGCCAGCTGGACCCGGAATCCTTGCCCGAGCTGGAACGGGTCGGCAACTGGTTCCAGCGGCGCGACGTGCGCATCGAGCGCGATGCCGCCGGGCGGCGCTGGCTGGTCATCGACTACCAGATCATCAATGTGCCGGACGAACTGCGGGCGCTCGACCTGCCGGCGCTCGACCTTGCGACGAAAACACCCGGTGTGCGTCTGGAAACCGGCGTGCTGCCGGTGACCGTCGCGCCACTGACGCCGACGGTTGTGCTGGCGCGTGCCGGTCTGGAAGAAATGCGACCCGATGCCGAGGCGCCGCGCATCGATACCGCACCGCTGGAGCGGCGACTGCACTTCGCGCTGTACGCGGCCGCTGCACTGGCCGCCGCCTGGCTGGCGCTTTACGTGCTGCGCCAGATGCGCGCGCGCAACAGCCTGCCATTCACGCGTGCAGCGCGTGACATGCGCCACCTCGACCCGGGATCGACGGCGATCTGGCAACGCCTGCACCGCGCGCTCGACGAAACCGCCGGTCATGTGGTGCGCGGTCACAACCTGGCGTCCCTGCTGGCCCGCGCGCCGTGGCTGGCGCCGTTGCAGTCCGAACTCGAACGCTTCTTCGAGGCTTCGCAGAAGCGCTTCTTTGCCGACCACCCGGTCGATGGGCAGGAACCGGCTGCGCTGTGCGCACGCGTGGCGAGGCTCGAACGGCAGGCGCTGGCATGAATGACGCGGTGAATGGTCTGCTTGGCAGCCTCTTTGGCAGCCTGTTCGGCGGACTCGAATTCGCATCGCCGCTGTGGCTGCTCGCACTGCCGCTGGCCCTGCTGCCGCTGTGGCCGCGGCGTCGCCACACGCTCGATTACGCCTGCATCGACTGGCTGCCGCGCGACGGCCTGGGCGATGCGCTGCTGCGCGGCGGGCGCATTGCGGCTGCGCTCGCCATGCTGGCTGCCATCATCGGTGTGGCCGGCATCGGCCAGCCGGCCACCGAGCTGCAGCGCACCGGTCGCGGCGCCGAAATCGCCATCGTGCTCGACCGCAGCCGCAGCATGGACGAACCACTGGTGCCCAAGGGCCGGCAGCCGGTCATCGACTCATCGCACGAATCCAAAGGCAAGGTGGCGCGCCGGCTGCTCAGCGATTTCGCACAACGGCGACCGGAGGACCGCTACGCGCTGCTGCTGTTCAGCTCGACGCCGATGGCGGTGGTGTCGTTCACACAGCATGGCGACGTGGTGCAGGCGGCGATCGAAGCAGGCGGCATCGGCCGCGGCCTGTCGGAGACCGACATCGGTCGCGCCCTGCTGGCAGGCGCCGAACAGTTCGAGCGGCGCGCCTACTCGGGCAGCCGCATCCTGCTGCTGGTATCGGACGGCGCCGCCCAGGTCGATCCCGACATGCGCGAACGCATCACCCGCGCGCTGAACAAGAACCGGGTCGCTGTGTACTGGGTATTCATCCGCTCCGCCCTCAGCCAGGGACTGGATGGCGACCCGGACGACGGCAACATGCCGGAGGCGGCGCTGCACGCCTTCCTGAAATCGACCGGCGTGCCCTATCAGGCTTTCGAAGCCGAAGACCCTGAAGCGGTCAAGCAGGCGGTGGCCGAGGTCGACCGCCAGCAGAACCTGCCACTCGATTACGCCGAACGCATTCCGCGCCGCGACTTCTCGGCCTGGTTCTTCGCACTGGCTCTGCTGGCCGGCGCCCTCGCGCTGGCCAGTCGCCTGCTGACGAAACCGGCCTGGACACAGGACCTTCCATCATGAAACTCCGCCAGGCGGGCACTCTGCTCGTCATCCTGCTCGTGTCGAGCCTGCTGTTTTCGGCCTACGAAGCCTACCGGCTGTCGCAGGCGCGCGACTTCAACCGTCTGCTCGCCACGGCCGTCGATGCCGCAGCCACGCAGGACACGCTGGAAGCGGAATTCGCCCGCGCCCTGTCACTGGCCGCCCGCAACGACTACGAAGGTGCCGTACGTGCCTACAAGACGCTGTCGCGCGCGACCGAGGGTGCGCTGCTGGAAGCCGTGTTGTACAACCTCGGCAACCTTCATCTGCGCGAGGCGCTGAAGTACGGCCCGGACGAAATCGGCCGTTCGCTGCCGCTGGCCGAACTGGCCAAGACCAGCTATCGCGAATTGCTGCAGCGCAATCCGCACCACTGGGACACGAAGTACAACCTCGAACGCACGCTGCGCCTTGCGCCCGAGCGCGAAGAAGTGCTTACCGAGGCGCCACCGCTGCCCCAGAACAGCGAGCGCGCGGTGACGACCATGAAGGCCTTCACACTGGGGCTGCCATGATGTTTTCGCCCGCGGTGCTGCTGGCCCGTGCGCGCAGCGCGCACGCGCTGCCGCTCAGTCTGGCGGCGCTGCTGTTTGCGGTCGCCGTCGTGCTGCCGCCTCTGCCGCTGCCCGGTCGCAGCTATCACCACATGGTGGTGCTGGACATCACGCAGAGCATGAATACGCGCGATTACGAACTCGACGGCAAGCCGGTCAACCGGCTCGACTACGCCAAGCACAGCCTCGGCCAGTCGTTGCGCACCCTGCCCTGCGGTTCGCGCATCGGCTGGGGTGTGTTCTCGGAATACCGTCTGCTGGCGCTGATGACACCGGTCGAAGTGTGCGGCAACTACCACGAACTGCTGGCGACGCTTGCCAATATAGATGGCCAGATGTCGTGGGCCGGCGCCAGCGAGGTATCGAAGGGGCTGTTCTCGTCGATCCGAGCGCTGCGAGATATGGAACAGCCGCCTTCGCTGGTGTTCGTGACCGATGGCCATGAAGCGCCGCCGCTGAATCCGAAGATGCGCCCGTCCTTCGACGGCGAGCCGGGGTTGGTGAAGGGCTTGATCGTCGGTACCGGTGGCGCCACGCTGAGCCCGATTCCAAAGCTGGACCTCGATGGCCGGCCACTCGGCTACTGGAAGGCGGACGAGGTCGTGCAGAGCAATACGGCTTCGCGCGGGCGAGGCGGCAACGCGGCGCAGGAGACCATGGTCGACGAATCCGGTCTTGCGATCGAAAGCACGCGCGCCAGTGGCACCGAGCACCTGTCGAATCTGAAGGGCGCCCACCTGCGCGATCTGGCCACCCAGACCGGCATGCGCTACGAGGCGCTCGCATCGCCTGACGATCTGGCAAGTGCGCTGGTCGATCCGGCGTTCGCGCGTCAGCAATCGGTGCCTACGGAACTGGGCTGGGTACCGGCGCTGCTCGGATTGCTGTGCCTCGCCTGGGCCTACCGACCCGACTTCCGCCAGCCACGCCCTGCGGCTTGACACAGCGATTCGCCGCGCCGTCAGGCGGCGATGCATCGTGCAACAGTTCGCCCTGCGGGTCGGGTTGAACGCGAATTTCTGCACCCGCCCGGACCTACCCGGGAAAACGCTATCTATTTGACAGGGAAGGTTTCCCGATCGACGGGCGATGGTTCACCCACCCCGGGGAGAATCTCCTGCCGTTGCAGTTTGCCATGCTATAAAACCCATAACCTGATTGAGGCGAGCCACTTATGACCTCTCGGGCCGGCGGTTGCGTCTCGCCCTGCGGAACGCCCCGGTTAATAGACAGCAACAAGGAGAAGCCAATGTCCAGCAAGTACAAGCAGGTGCCGCTTTGGGTCGCCGCACTCGCAATTCCGGGGACCGCCCTGGCCAATGCCGATATCGCCAGGCTTATCAAGGATCCGAAGAACTGGGCCATGCAGGCCGGCAACTTCGAAAACCAGCGCTACAGCACCCTGAACCAGATCAACAAGAAGAACGTGAAGGACCTGAAGGTTGCCTGGACCTTCTCGACCGGCGTATTGCGCGGTCACGAGGGCGGTCCGCTGGTCATCGGCGGCATGCTGTTCGTGCACTCGCCCTTCCCCAACAAGGTGTTCGCGATCGATCTGGAAACCCAGAAGATCGTCTGGAAGCACGAACCGAAGCAGGATCCGTCGGTGATTCCGGTGATGTGCTGCGACACGGTCAATCGCGGCCTGGCCTACGCCGAAGGCAAGGTGTTCCTGCAGCAGGCCGACACCACCCTCGTCGCGCTCGACGCCAAGACCGGCAAGGTGTTGTGGTCGGTCAAGAACGGCAATCCGAAGATCGGTGAAACCAATACCCAGGCGCCGCACGTATTCAAGGACAAGGTCATCACCGGCATTTCCGGCGGTGAATTCGGTGTCCGCGGCTTCGTCGCTGCCTACGACATCAACACCGGCAAGCAGGTGTGGAAGGGCTACAGCACCGGCCCCGACGCTGAAATGCTGATGGACCCGGAAAAGACGATGACCTTCACCAACGGCAAGATGGCGCCGGTGGGCAAGGACTCGTCATTGAAGAGCTGGCAGGGCGACCAGTGGAAGATCGGTGGCGGTTCGACCTGGGGCTGGTATTCCTATGACCAGGCCGAGAACCTGATGTACTACGGTTCGGGCAATCCTTCGACCTGGAACCCGTCGCAGCGCCCGGGCGACAACAAGTGGTCGATGACCATTTGGGCACGCGATGTCGATACCGGCTGGGTGCGCTGGGCCTACCAGATGACGCCGCACGACGAGTGGGACTTCGATGGCGTCAATGAAATGATCCTGGCCGACATCGACGTGAAGGGCAAGAAGCGCAAGGCGCTGGTGCACTTCGACCGCAACGGCTTCGGCTATACGCTGGACCGCGTGACCGGCGAACTGCTCGTGGCCGAGAAATTCGACCCGAAGGTGAATTGGGCCACGCACGTCGACATGAAGAGCGGCCGCCCGCAGGTCGTGGCCAAGTATTCGACACGGCTGAATGGCGAAGATGTGAACAGCAAGGGCATCTGCCCGGCCGCTCTGGGTTCGAAGGACCAGCAGCCGGCTTCGTTCAACCCGAAGAATGGCCTGTTCTACGTGCCGACGAACCACGTCTGCATGGACTACGAGCCGTTCCGTGTTGAATACACCGCCGGTCAGCCGTACGTCGGCGCCACCCTGTCGATGTA
>NZ_JANINI010000020.1 GCF_024580145.1 Methyloversatilis sp. XJ19-49 | reverse complement strand
GGGCAGCGGTCGCGGCGCAGTGGCGTTCGACGGGGCATCGCTGACGAAGCGCGAGGCGGCGAACAGCGAGCCGGTGCTGCCGCGTTCGCGCGGCGGGGCGCTGGGCAAGGTGAGGCGGGTTCAGCTTGCCACCGCTGCGGCGGTCGACGAGGAAGAGTGGGAAGAGTTCTGACGAATCGGGTGACCGCCGGTCATGAAATTTTCGAACGATGCGCTTGCACGCATCCGTCCAGGCAGAACTGAATCAATGAACATGGGATTTCGCATGAAGCATTTCGTGGTTGTGATCACGGCGGCACTCTGTGTGTCCGTCTTCGTGCCGGCAGTCGCTGCCGACCTGCAGGCCCAGAAGGATCTGTACCGCAGGCCGCAGGCCATTCCGTTCCCGGCCGACAATCCTTACACCATCGAGAAGGCGGCGCTGGGCAAGATGCTGTTCTTCGAAACCCGTCTGTCGCGCGATAACAATCTGAGCTGCGTGAGTTGCCACAATCCGTCCTTCGGCTGGCAGGTTCCCTTCGCCAAGGCGATCGGCGCCGGTGGCAAGCCGCTGGGGCGAAAGTCACCGACCACGATCAATCATGCGTGGGGCAATACCTTCTTCTGGGATGGCCGTGCAGGCAGCCTTGAAGCTCAGGCGCGCGGACCGATCGAGGCACCGGCCGAGATGGATCTTCCGATGGCCGTCGCCGTCAAGCGGCTGGGCGAGATCGAAGGCTACAGGCTGGCCTTCCAGAAAGCCTTTCCGGACAAGGGCCTGACTGAAGACAACGTGCTCAAGGCCATCGCAACCTACGAACGCACCATC
The DNA here is from genome assembly GCF_024580145.1 of Methyloversatilis sp. XJ19-49. Lineage (GTDB taxonomy): Bacteria > Pseudomonadota > Gammaproteobacteria > Burkholderiales > Rhodocyclaceae > Methyloversatilis. Next base: position 37,239 of record NZ_JANINI010000020.1, on the reverse strand, counting down.
GTGACCGGGGATACGCCGTTCGATCGCTGGGTGCGCGGTGACGAAAAGGCCATTTCGGCGTCGGCGATCCGCGGCTTTGCCTTGTTCAATGGCAAGGCGCGCTGCGCAACCTGTCACTCCGGCTGGAATTTCTCGGACGAGAAATTCCACGATATCGGTCTTCGTTCTCCGGACACCGGACGCGGCGGCGTCACCGGCAACCCGGGCGACATGCACGCCACCCGGACACCCGGGCTGCGGGAAATCGTCGCGCGCGCGCCCTACATGCACGACGGCAGCCTCGACACTCTGGAAGGTGTTCTCGCGCACTACATCTCGGGGGGCACAGCCAGACCCACGCGGTCGCCGCTGATGCAATCGCTGCAGCTGGACGGCGCCGAATTCGCCGATTTGCTGACCTTCCTGCGCACCCTGAGCAGCCCGGGAAATGTCGTTGCCATGCCCAATCTTCCTGCCCGCTGAACCTCAAGAAGAAACGAGATACCCCATGAGCTTCTTCAAACAAGGCGCCTACCTGATCGGTGCGCTGCTTGCCCTGCTGGTACTCCAGGGAGGCCAGTCGTTGTGGCAGGCACGCCAGCTTGGCGAATCGGCCACCCAGATTGCAGTGACGGCCTCCCTTGCGACGCGTTCGCGTGTCCTGTGGGATGAGTTCCGGACCGCTGACGATCAGCTGCGGCAGGCGCTGGCGCTGACGGACGTTTCCGCATCGGACGATGCGCGCAGCGCGTTTCAGGCGCGCACCGGTGCCATGCGAAGCCTGCTCGCAGACATGTCGCAACAGGACACAAGCGGCGATGCGGTCAAGTTGAGTGAGGGCTTTGAACGCTGGAGCGCGCTGGCGCAGCCCCACCTCTCTTCATCGGGGCTGACCGCCCTGGCAAGTTACGAGGAACTTGACCGCGCCCGCGAAGCACTTGCTGCAGGCATCAACAGCTATGCCACGTCCAAGATCGCCGCGGCGGAAGGCCTCGCGACAGACAGTCGCGAGACGGTCACCGCTGCGCTGCTCTGGATCGCCATCGAGCTGCTTGTCGGCCTGGGCGCCGGCATCGCCCTGGGACGCTTCGCCATCCGCAAGCTGCGTAATGAACTGGGGGGCGAGCCGCGCGAAGTTGCAGACATGGCGCGTCGCGTTGCCAAGGGTGACCTGAGCAGTTCCCTGTCTGTCATGGCGGGCGCAGAGCACAGCGTCGCTGCGGCAATGAATTCGATGCAGACCCGGCTGCAGGCCTTTGTCGCCGAACAGTCGCTGATGGCTCGCGCACACGAAGGGGGCGCGCTCGAACACGCCATGGATGTCGGCAAGTTCGAAGGTGTGTACCGAGACATGGCCTGCTCGACCAACGAACTCGTGCGCGCGCACATCGATGTGCAGATGCGCATGGTTCAGGTGATGAAGGTGTACGCATCGGGTGATTTTTCGATCGCCATGGACCGCCTGCCCGGCGAGCGAGCCCGCATCACCGAGGCGATGGACGCCGTGCGCACCAACCTGCTCGCCGTCAATCAGGAAATCGATGTGCTGGTGCAGGCCGCGGCACGCGGCGATTTTTCGGCACGCGGCAATGCGGCAAATTACGAGCATCGCTTCCGCGAGATGGTCGAAGGTCTGAATACGCTGATGCAGACGGCACAGGGTGGTCTGTCGGAAGTGGCGCGGGTGCTGAGTGCCTTGTCGCGCGGTGACCTTTCGGAGCGCATCAGCAACGAGTACGAGGGCACCTTCGGTCAGCTGAAGGATGACGCGAACACGACTGTCGACGCCCTGACCCGAATGGTGGAACAGATCAGGGTTTCCGCCAGTGCCATCACGAGCGCATCGAAGGAAATCGCAAGCGGCAATTCCGAACTGTCCGAAAGGACCGACACCCAGGCCGCCAATCTGGAAGCAACCGCCAGTTCGATGGAAGAGCTGACATCGACTGTCAGGCAGAACGCCGAGAGCGCCATGCAGGCCAATCAGCTTGTGGTCGGTGCGTCGAATGTCGCCGTACGTGGCGGTGAGGTGGTGCAGCAGGTGGTGCAGACCATGGGTGAAATCTCGGACAGCAGCGAACGCATTGCCGACATCATTTCGGTGATCGACGGCATCGCCTTCCAGACCAATATTCTGGCGCTCAACGCGGCGGTCGAAGCCGCGCGGGCCGGCGAACAGGGTCGGGGATTCGCAGTGGTGGCGTCCGAAGTCCGGAATCTTGCCCAGCGCAGTGCAGCGGCCGCGAAGGAAATCAAGGCGCTCATTTCGGACTCCGTCGGCAAGGTGCAGTCGGGAAGTCGCCTGGTGGGTGAGGCGGGCCAGACGATGGAGGAAATCGTCGGCTCGGTGAAGCGTGTCACGACCATCATGGCCGAGATCACGGCGGCGTCGGTCGAGCAGAGCAGCGGCATCGAACGGGTCAATCTCGCCATCACGCAGATGGATGGCGTGACCCAGCAGAACGCGCGGCTCGTGAAGGAAGAAGCGGTTGCGGCAAGCAGCCTGGAAGAACAGTCGGCCGCGCTGATGCGGGCTGTCGGTCAGTTCAAGCTCGACGCCGCCGCGGTCAGGGGCAATGGACGAATCGCCATGCCTGACCGCGAGGCCGCAAACAGCACCCAGGTGCGTACTCGCACGAAGGGCGCGGGCTTGCCGGGAACGGCAAAGCGGGCGCAGGCCTCGGCCGCGCTGCGCGCCGACGAGGCGGAGTGGGCGGAATTCTGAGCAAGCGCGTGGCTTGACCGCGCGTCCGCATGACATCAACCGAGAGGTCGGCATCGTGATTCAGGCAGGCAGGAATGCAGCAAGTGCAGTCGAAGTGACCCGGCAACTGGCGGATTCAAGGTCGCTGACCGGCGGAACCCGCGAGTTTTCCTTCACGCGCGACGATTTCGACCGCATCGCAAAACTGATACATCAGCATGCCGGAATTTCGCTGTCGCCGATCAAGTTCGACATGGTCTACAGCCGGCTGGCGCGGCGGCTTCGTGCCACCGGTGATGCAACCTTCGCTGACTATCTGAAGCGGCTCGAGCGCAATGATCACACCGAGTGGGAAACCTTCGTCAATTCGCTGACCACCAACCTCACATCGTTCTTCCGCGAAGCGCATCACTTCGACCTGCTGAAGGAGCATCTGACCCGGCTCGGCAAGCCGACGGCGCGCATCTGGTGCAGCGCCGCCTCGACCGGAGAGGAGCCTTACTCGCTGGCCATCACCTGCTGCGAGCTGTATGGCTCGATGAACCCGCCGGTTGAAATCATCGCGACCGACATCGATACCCAGGTGCTGGCGCAGGGCCAGGCCGGTGTCTATACCGAAGACCGCATCGAAAAGCTGTCGCCCGAACTGGTGCGCAAATATTTCCTGCGAGGCACCGGCGCTCGCGCCGGCGAGGTCCGCGTGCGCCCCGAACTGCAGAAGCTCATCCGCTTCACCCGCGTCAACCTGCTCGAACCGAACTGGCCGATCCGCGGGCCGCTCGAGGCGATCTTCTGTCGCAACGTGATGATCTACTTCGACAAGCCGACGCAGTACGCCATCCTGAAGCGCTTCGTCCCGCTGCTGCGCCCGGAAGGGCTCATGTTCGCCGGGCATTCGGAAAGCTTTTCGCACGCAGTCGATCTGTTCCGCAATCTCGGAAGGACGGTTTATGGTCGTGCTGACGGCGGTCGATAGTCGCGGCCCTTCCCTGATCGAACACCAGTCGTCGCAGCGCTATTTCGACAGCAAGTTTTCGCGCGAGGCGGTGAAGATCCTGCCAGGCGAATTCTTCGTGACGACACGCGACATGCTGCTGGTGACCGTTCTGGGTTCGTGCGTAGCCGCCTGCATCCGCGACCCGGAACGCGGGATTGGTGGCATGAATCATTTCATGCTGCCCGACGGCGGCACCGAAGCGACCAGTCGTTCGGCGCGTTACGGAGGGTATGCGATGGAGCTGCTGGTGAATGAGCTGATCAAGTCGGGCGCCCGGCGTTCGGCGCTCGAAGCCAAGGTATTCGGCGGCGGACGCGTGATGGCGTCGCTGTCGAGCGCAAACGTCGGTGAACGCAATTCGTCTTTCGTGCTCGACTACCTGAAGCAGGAAGGCATTCCGGTCCTCGCGCAGGATCTGCAGGACAAGCATGCCCGCAAGATCTACTTCTTTCCGCGTGTCGGACGGGTGCTGGTGAAGAAGCTCGCACGCGTCAACAACGATACGCTGGCGCGGCGCGAGCGCGAGTATCAGGAGCGGCTTGCACGCACGGATGCGTCAGGCGATATCGAGTTGTTCTCGTGACCGGGTGACGCTGATGAACAAGCCAAGAATCAGGGTACTGGTGGTGGACGATTCCGCAGTCATGCGGGCCATGCTGACCGCCATCATCAACCAGGCGCCCGACATGGAAGTGGTGGGTACGGCACCCGACCCGCTGGTGGCACGTCAGAAGGTGAAGGATCTGTTGCCGGACGTGCTGACGCTGGATGTCGAAATGCCGCAGATGAACGGTCTGGAATTTCTCGACAAGGTGATGCGCCTGCGCCCGATGCCGGTGATCATGATTTCCAGCCAGACTGCGCAGGGTTCCGAAGCGACGCTGCAGGCGCTGGAACTGGGCGCGGTGGACTACATCGCGAAGCCGCGCGCCACCATGGTCGGACTGCCGGCCGACTATGCACAGGAGGTGCAGGACAAGATACGTGCGGCGTTTGGCGCACACGTGAAGGTGAGGCGCGATGCGCCTGCGCGCCCTGCTGCCAGTGCGGTGACGCCGCCGCCCGTGGTGAGCAGCAACTGGGGTGACCGCATCGTGTGTATCGGTGCGTCGACCGGGGGCACCGAAGCGATCAAGGACGTACTGACCCGCCTGCCGGAAAACATGCCCGGCATCGTGATGGTTCAGCACATGCCGGAAATGTTCACCGCGAGCTTCGCCCGACGTCTCGACTCGCTGTCACGTCTGCGCGTGAAGGAGGCCGAACAGGGCGAACGCATCCTGCCGGGCCACGCCTACCTCGCACCCGGACATTCCCACCTCGAAATCCGCAAATCCGGCGGTGGCTACGTGTGCGAACTGCTGCAGACGCCACCCTACAACCGGCATCGCCCGGCGGTCGACGTACTGTTCGATTCCGCAGCGGCACAGGCGCGCGGCAGTGCGGTCGCCGCGCTGCTGACCGGCATGGGCAAGGACGGCGCACAAGGCATGCTGGCGATGCGCAAGGCGGGCGCGTGGACGATAGGTCAGGACCAGGAAAGTTGCGTCGTCTACGGCATGCCGCGCGAGGCGGCCCAGATCGGCGCGTGTTGCGAGGTCAGTCCGCTCACGCATGTTGCCGAACGCATCATGGCTGCGCTGCAGGGCGGTCGCCGCATGGCTGCCCACGGCTGACGGCGGATTGCAGCTCCATTCATTGATTTCAGAAGGGAATACGCATCATGGACATCAAGGTCACCTTCGCCGACAAGGTCGCGCGCATGAGCCTGGGCGGGCGCTTCGACTTTTCGGCGCACAAGGAATTCCGGGACACCACCGAGCAACTTCTGTTGCGCGATGAAGTGAATGAACTCGACGTCGATCTCGCCGACGTCAATTACGTGGACAGTTCCGCGCTCGGCATGCTGTTGATGCTGCGCGACAAGGCGCGCAACGCGCGGCGTGAAATCAGACTGTCGCGCTGCAGCCCGCCGGTGCGCCAGGTGCTCGACATCGCGAACTTCGGCAAGCTGTTCCGCATCGACTGAACGTGACGGTGTGCGCAGCGACGCCAGATTAAAGCTCGTACACGCTTTGTCGTAACCCTCTTCACGACGGACGGGCAAACCATGCCCTGACGGAGAGGGGGGCAATCGACGGGTACACGTCGGTGTCTCCTTCATATCGGGCAAACAATGCCCCCACCGGTGAGGAGACCGTAAATGTCAGTACCCCCCCCCGCGCTCGTTGCTCGGGCGCAACCTGCTCTGGTTGTGTCTTTATCCTGTTGTGTTCCTGACCCACGTGGGCACGGTTGCCTGGGGGGCGGAGTCGCTCGACACCGGCGGTGTGCTGCTCGCCGCCGGGCTTTCGCTGGTCGCGCTGGCGGTGGTTCGGCTGAGCTGTGCGCACCTGTTCGAGCGGCCGCTCGAAGCGCTCGTCGCCAGCATGGAACGAGCCCGCCTGGAGGGCGATCTCACCTTCCAGTTGCCGGTGCAGGGGCCGGGTGCGCTGCCCCGGCTGGCCGAAAGCTATAACCGCCTGGTCGGTGAATTCAGTGCGGCGATGGCCAAGATGCTGTTCACTTCGTCGCGCCTGCAGGAAGCGTGCGCCCGGCTCGGCAAGGGGGCCGAGCGGGTGGCCGGCTCGACCGACGCGCAGTGCACCGCATCGTGCGCCGCCAGTACCGACGTGGGCAACATGAAAAGCAGCATGGAGGCGGCCACTGACGTGGCGGCCCGGACGGTCGAGGACGCGGCGCGCTCGCGCGAACTATCGCAGCAGGGCGCCCAGGTGGTCAGCCGTGTCGCCGCCGAGATGTCGCGCGTGTCGGGCAGCGTCGAACAGTGCGCACGGCAGATCGACCACCTGGGCAGCCGGTCGGAAGAGATCGGCGGCGTGGTGCAGGTGATCCGCGAAATCGCCGACCAGACCAATCTGCTCGCCCTCAATGCGGCCATCGAGGCAGCCCGGGCCGGCGAGCAGGGCCGTGGCTTTGCCGTGGTGGCCGACGAGGTGCGCAAGCTGGCTGAACGCACTGCCTCGTCGACCGGGCAGATCCACACCATGATTTCGGCGGTGCAACGCGAAACCAGCGAGGCCGCCGCGGTGGTGCGCGCCAGCGCGGTCGAGGCGCGAAGCGGTGCCGCACTGACCGGCGAGGCGGTGGCCACGCTCGAGCGCATCCGCGAGTGCGCCGATGCGACGCTGGAACGGGTCGGCGGCACGGTTGCGGCGATGCGCCAGAACCATGCGCTGGGCGAACAGGTTGACCAGCACGTACAGCGCATCTTCGCCATGGCTGAATCGAACCGCGAGGTGTCGCGCGTGGCGGCGACCGACGCCGGGCGCCTGGACGTGCTGTCGAGCAACCTGGCCGAACTCGCCCAGGTGTTCCGCCTCGGCCCCGCAGGCGAACAGGCGGTGGCGACGCACGCGCGGATGCCGGAGCTGGTCGCCGGGGCGGCCGCGCAGGTCGGGGCTTGTCTGGAAGCGGCGGTCAAGCGTGGCGAGATCAAGATCGAAGATCTGTTCGACGAGAACTACCAGCCGATCGCCGGCACCCGGCCAGTCAAGTACACCACACGCTTCGACAGCCTGACCGACCGGCTGCTTCCGGCCATCCAGGAGCCACTGCTCGATGGTCACCCTGGTCTGATCTACGCGGGCGCGGTTGATCGGAAGGGCTATTTCCCGACCCACAACAAGAAGTTCTCGCAGCCGCTGACCGGCGACGAGAAGGTCGACATCGTGCGCAACCGTACCAAGCGCATTTTTGAAGACCCGGTCGGCAAGCGCTGTGGCGCACATGCCCAGCCTTTCCTGATCCAGACCTATCGGCGCGACACCGGGGAAGTGGTGCACGACATTTCGGCACCGATCCACGTCTGTGGCCGCCAGTGGGGCGGCTTCCGGATCGGCTACGTCGCCTGATTCCGTACTGCGGCTGATCTGGATCAAGCGACGACGGCGCGGCACTCAATGTGTCGGTGTCTCCGCCGTTATGAACTGTGACCACCGGCCTGCGGCGTCGCGCTGATCGGCGTCGCAGGCCGGATCCATTTGATCCGCACCGAGCTGTCCGCCCAGGAGATCCACACGATGAACGCCCTGCTGTCGCCCGCCCGGGCATTGATGTCACGTCTCCGCTTCGCGCCAAAGATGATGCTGGTCATGGGCATCCTGCTGTCGCTGCTGTTCGGCGTTGGCGCGCTGCAGACGCTGGACCGCATGGGTGCGGTGCGCGCGATGGACAACGAACGCATCGGTGCCGACTATGTCCGCACCCTGCTGGGCGTGCTCGCCACGGTGCAGCAGCATCGTGGCATGTCCTCTTCGATGCTCAACGGCGACGCCAGCCTGGCGCCCAAGGTCGAAGCCAAGGCAGCCGAAGTGGCGGCCGGCATCGCAAAGCTTGCGGCGCAGAATGACGCCAACCTTGCGCTGCTCGATCAGGGTGCGCAGATCGATCGCCTGAATGACGAATGGGGGGCTGTCCGTCAGTTGATGAGTGGTGCAACCGGCAGCGAGAACTTCCACCGGCACTCGGAACTGATCGTCGGTCTGCTGAACGATTTCCGGATGGTGGCCGATGCATCCGGTCTGACCTTCGATCCTTTTCCGGACAGCTACACACTGATGGACGCGACCATCGGCATCGTGCCGCAGACGGTCGAATATCTGGCCCGGCTGCGCGGGCTGGCGGCGTCGATCAGTGCAACCCGCTCGATGTCGCCCGAGAAGGCGGTCGAACTGGGGTCCCTGCTGCAACTGTCGAAGGCGCAGGTCGATGCATCGGAACGCATGCTCGAACGCGTACTGAAGAATGCGCCCGCCCATGCAGGCGCAATCACCGCGGATGTGGCGGAACTGCGCGACGCCTTTGGCGCCACCGCGCTGATGATCGAGAATTCCGTGGTCAGCCAGACCTTCGATTTGCCGCCCGCCGAAGTGTTTGCCCGCGCAAGCGCGCCGGTCGATGCAGCGCTGGGCACTGCCCGTACGCTGTTGTCCAGCCTTGATGCCAGCCTTGCCGTGCATCGAGGCGAGATGGTCCGCCTGGAGGTGCTGATCGTTTCAGCGCTGGCAGCGGGCATGCTGCTGTCACTTTACCTTGCGCTCGGGCTCTACTTCTCGCTGCAGAACGACATCCGCCGCACCATCGAAGGGGGACAGCGGCTCGCCGATGGCGATCTGACCGCGCGCATCGACGTTTCGAGTCGTGACGAGTTCGGGGATATCGCAGCCAGCTTCAACCGCATGGCCGATGGCTTGTCGTCGCTGATCGCACGGGTGAAGGCTTCGGCCTCGGCCGTGTCTGAAGTGACCCATGTCGTCGCCAGCGCGACACAGCAGATCAGTCATGCATCGACCCATCAGAGCCAGTCCGCGTCGGCCATGGCGGCCACCATCGAAGAACTGTCGGTGTCGATCAACAGCGTGTCGGACAGTGCGTCCGACATGCGTCACCACGCCGACGCCAGCCGCGATGAAGCCGATCAGGGGCGGCGCGCGATCGACGCGGTGAGTGGTGAGCTGGACGATGTCGGTCAGGTGGTCGGAGAAATTTCCGATGCGGCCAGCGCCTTCGTGGAGAGCACGCGCGCCATCGGCGGCATGACCCGACAGGTCAAGGACATCGCCGAACAGACCAATCTGCTGGCGCTCAATGCAGCCATTGAGGCAGCCCGTGCCGGTGAGCAGGGACGTGGCTTCGCGGTGGTCGCCGACGAAGTGCGCAAGCTGGCCGAGAAGTCGGCCGCATCGGCCCTCGAGATCGAAGCTGTCACGCGCACGCTGGACGCACACGCTGCCGGCGTCGATGCCGTCGTGCGGCGTGGGTCAGACGCGATCAACGCGTCGCGCCAGCAGCTGGCCCGGGTGGTCGACGCACTCGGCCGCGCGGCCGAGGCGGCGGCCTCGACATCGAACGGCATCAGCGGCATTGCCGAATCGGTCAGCGAACAGACCACCGCCAGTCACGAGGTCGCGCGAAAGATCGAGCAGATCGCGCAGATGACCGAGGAAAACACCAGTGCCATCGGTTCCATGGCTGAACAGGCGCAGCACCTGAGTTCGATGGCGCGCGAGCTGGAAGCCGCTGGCGCGCGATTCCGTGTCTGATCTGCCCGAAATCCCGGTGAGGCTGGACAGGCAGCGCATTTGCTGCGCTTCTGAAGGTCTGCAGCCATTCAAGACTTGCCATGCATTGCCGTAAAACCACCTGCACCCGGTTGTTTTCGTGCCACTGAACAGACAGACGAGGCCGACATGTCAGAGTTACTCAAGAATATCGATGCCCGCACCAAGCTTGCGGGTACCAACAAGCTCGAAATACTGATGTTTTCGCTCGGTGTGGATATACGCACCGGGCGACGCGAGACATTCGGCATCAATGTGTTCAAGGTGCGCGAGGTGATGCGAACACCCAACATCACGGCAGCGCCGGAAATGCCCAATGCGGTCGAAGGCATGGTGAGCCTGCGCGGTGCGCTGGTGCCGGTGGTCGATCTGGCCAAGTTTGCCCAGTTCCCGAGCGACACGCCGCGCGACGTGATGATCGTGACCGAATACAACGGCCACACCCAGGGGTTCCTGGTCGAGTCGGTCGATACCATCCTGCGACTGGACTGGTCGCAGATGCGCGTGCCGCCGGCCATGCTCACCGCCAATCTCGGCGGTCTCGTGACTGCTGTGACCGAGCTCGCGGACAACCGCCTGGTCATGATGCTGGACGTCGAGAAGATCCTGTCGGAAACGGCGGATATCGATAACGATCTGGCTTTCAAGGACATCAAGCCGCTCGACATCGACGACGCAACGGTTTTCTTCTGCGATGACTCCCCGGTCGCCCGCACCCAGATCACGCGCACGCTTGACCTGATGGGTGTGCGTTACGTCAGCGCCATCAACGGCGGCCAGATGTGGGCCGAACTGCTGAAGGTTGCCAGCTACGCCGATTCCAGCGGCCGCAAGGTGAATGAACTGATCAGCATGATCCTGACCGACGTCGAGATGCCGGAGATGGACGGCTACATCCTGACCAAGAACATCAAGGCCGACCCGCGATTTGCCGGCATTCCGGTGGTCATGCACTCGTCGCTGTCGTCGGGCTCCAACCAGCAACTGGGCCGATCGGTGGGTGTCGATGAGTATGTGTCCAAGTTCGAGGCGCAGCGCCTCGCCGAAACAATCACCCGCCTGATCCGCCGCAGCAAGGGCATGGATCGCGTGGCTGCCTGAACAAGACCGGAGACAACACGATGGACAGACCCGATCACAACCTGCTCGAGCAGGTGGACGCCCGCACCAAGCTGGCGGGCTCGAACAAGATGGAAATCCTGCTGTTCTCGCTCGGCACGCACGAGCTGTTCGGCATCAATGTGTTCAAGGTGCGCGAGGTCAGCAGCACGCCCATCGTCACGCCGACCCCGAATATGCCGGATGGCGTCGAAGGCCTGATTTCGCTGCGTGGAAACGTCATTCCGGTGTTGTCGCTGGCACGCATCATGAACCTGACCGACGCGCCCGAAGGCATGGGTGGCGCGATGATGGTGACCGAGTACAGCAAACGTACGCTGGGCTTTCTGGTGCATGAAGTGGATCGCATCATCCGCGTCGACTGGGACCGCGTGCGCGCGCCCGAGTCGGTCGTCACCAGTGAGCAGCTCTACATCACCGCGATCACCGAACTAGACGATGGCCGGCTGGTGTCCATCCTCGACGTGGAAAGCATCCTGGCCGGTACCTTCGGCGACGCCGTCGTAGGCGAGATTCCGCCGCTGGGCGGCAATTACGATCCGAACGTGTTCTTCGTCGATGACTCTGCGGTGGCCCGCAAGAAGATCGCCGAAGTGCTGGACAAGCTGAACATCCGCCACAAGCACGCCACCAACGGCGCCGAAGCGTGGGCACGCCTGCAGGGCATGGCTGCGCACACGACGCAGACCGGCCAGCCGCTGACGGACGAGATCGACCTGATACTGGTCGATGCGGAAATGCCCGAGATGGATGGTTATGTCCTCACGCGACACATCAAGAATGATCCCCGATTCGTCGATATACCGGTGGTGATGCACTCGTCGCTGTCGTCGGAAGCAAACCGTGCAATGGGCAAGAGCGTCGGTGTCGATGCCTACGTGGCGAAGTTCGATGCCGAAGTGCTGGCCGATACGCTGCGTCCGTTGCTGCAAGCCCATAAAGCCTGAGAGAGGTAGGCCATGTCAGATCCCAAGATGAAGTTTCTCGTTGTCGACGACTTTTCGACCATGCGCCGCATCGTGCGCAATCTGTTGAAGGAACTCGGTTTCACCAATGTCGACGAGGCCGAGGACGGTGTCATCGCGCTGCAGAAGCTGAAGTCGTCCGATTTCGATTTTCTGGTCACCGACTGGAACATGCCGAACATGACCGGCATCGAGCTGCTGCGCGCCGTCCGTGCCGACGCTGCCCTGAAGGGCCTGCCGGTGCTGATGATCACGGCCGAAGCCAAGAAGGAAAACATCATCGAAGCCGCCCAGGCCGGCGCTTCGGGCTACATCGTGAAGCCTTTCACCGCCGGCACCCTGGGTGAAAAACTGACCAAGATCTTCGAAAAGATGAACCAGAAGGCCGCCTGAGCCGGCATCGGGAGATGACATTGTGAAGAAGATGAAGCTTGACGAAACCGGCGATTCCGACGACCTGCAGGCGCTGTTCGACAGCATCGCGTCCGAGACGCCGCAGAAGGTACGGCTCGAAGTCGTGCCGGAAGCGGCAAACAGCAGCGGCGACAGCGCCGATCTGGAAGCCCTGTTCGATTCGGTGTCGGATGACTACTCGGCACCGGCTGCCGTGGCCGCCGCGCCGGGCAATGATGACGAGCACAGTTGCGACAACGTATTCAACAAGGTGGGTCACCTCGCACGTCAGCTGCACGACACGCTGCGCGAGCTGGGCTACGACCATGCGCTGGAAGATGTGGCGCAGCAGATGCCGGATGCGCGCAGCCGCCTGACCTACATTGCACAGATGACGGAGAGCGCGGCCAGCCGTGTGCTCAACGCGACCGATATCGCCATACCGCTGCAGGATGACGTCGAAAAGCGCTCCAGCACCCTGCATGACCGCTGGGAAAAGCTGTACCGGAACGAACTGTCGGTTGACGAATTCAAGGCGCTGGCCGCGGAAACCCGCGGCTTTCTCGGCGACGTGCCGGCCTTTGCCCGCGATACCCGGGCGCAGTTGAACGAAATCATGATGGCCCAGGATTTTCAGGATCTGACCGGACAGGTGATCAAGAAAATCGTGGAGATGTCGCAAAAGCTCGAGAACGGGTTGCTGCAGGTGCTGATTGAAGCCATGCCGGCCGACAAGCGGGCCAGTACGCCGGAAAGCCTGCTGAACGGTCCGGTCGTGTCGGCCGAAGGACGCGAGGATGTGGTGACCAGCCAGGAGCAGGTGGATGACCTGCTCGAAAGTCTCGGCTTCTGATCGCAGGCAGCAGCAGGACAGTCGTGACACAGCGTTCGGTCAGCGCAGACGAACGGGTCGGTCGAACGGGTGCCAGCCATCCGTGAAGCCGGAACAACAGGAGCAGTAGGGCGAGCGGTGCGTCGAATGCGCTGCCCGCCACAGGAGCGAACGATGAGTGACTTTCAGGGCATGGAAGATCTGCTGCAGGACTTTCTGGTCGAAGCGACCGACCTGCTGTCCGGCGTGGACAACAAGCTGGTCGATCTCGAAAAGACGCCTGGCGACCGCAGTCTGCTGAACGAGATTTTTCGCGGCTTCCACACCATCAAGGGTGGCGCCGGCTTCCTGAATGCGTCCGAACTGGTCTCGCTCTGTCACCTGACCGAAAACCTGTTCGACAAGCTGCGCAATGGCGAAATGGCCATCACGCCGCAGCTGATGGACGTCATCCTCGATGCGACCGGCATCGTGCGTGACATGTTCGGTGCCCTGGAGCGCGGCATGCTGCCGGCTGCCGCCGACGCCGGCGTGATGACCCGCCTGCGCGCCGCACTGGCCGGCGAGCTCGACAAGGTCGCCGCAGCGGACGCCAGTGCCGAAGCGCCGGCTGCGCAGACCGTCGCACGTGGCGTCGAACCTGACTGGAACACCCTGCACCAGGCGGTGACCGGTGTCGTGCCGGTTGCCCCACAAGCAGTGCCCGAACCTGCAGCCGCGCGATCGGCCAATGATGGCGAGGTCGCTGCAGTGGTTAATGCGGCGTTCGGCCGTCGGTCCGCTGATCGTCCGGGCGCACCGGCACCGACCGGTCGCCGCGATGCCGAAAAGGGCCGTGAAAACTCGATCCGGGTCGATACCTCGCGCCTCGACCAGGTGCTCAACCTGTCGGGCGAGATCGGCCTGACCAAGAATCGCCTGACGTCGCTGCGCGCGGACATCCTGGCCGGCAAGAGCGACAACGAAACACTCCATGCGCTCGATGCGGCCGTGAGCCAGCTCGACCTGCTGGTGTCCGATCTGCAGAACGCGGTGATGAAGACGCGCATGCAGCCGATCGGCCGCCTGTTCCAGAAATACCCGCGCATCGCCCGCGATCTCGCACGTAACCTCGGCAAGGATGTCGAGCTTGCGCTGGTCGGCGAGGAAACCGAAATCGACAAGACGATGATCGAGGATCTGTCCGACCCGATCATCCACCTGATCCGCAATGCCGTGGATCACGGCGTGGAAACGCCGGAAGACCGGATCGCCCAGGGCAAGCCGGGCAAGTCGGTGGTGCGTCTCGAGGCGCGTCAGGAAGGCGACCACATCGTGATCATGGTGGCTGACGACGGACGCGGCATGAACGCCGAGCGGCTGCGTGCCAAGGCGCTCGAAAAGGGCCTGATCACCGATGAGGAAGCCAATACGCTGGACGAGCGTGCAAGCCTGAACCTGGTGTTCCTGCCGGGCTTCTCGACCGCGGCGACGGTGTCGGATGTATCGGGTCGCGGTGTCGGCATGGACGTCGTGAAGACGAATATCCAGAAGCTCAACGGTTCGATCGAAATCCGGTCCATCCAGGGCAAGGGCACGACCTTCGTGATTTCGCTGCCGCTGACGCTGGCCATCCTGCCGGTGTTGCTGGTGCGTCTGGCCGAACAGCACTTCGCAGTGCCGCTGTCGATGGTGCGCGAAATCCTGCCGATCCAGCCGCAGGACATTCAGGAAGTCGGTGGCCGCGCGACCATGGTGGTGCGGGGCGAGGTCATGCCGGTGCTGCCGCTGGCGCGCCTGCTTGGCTGGCCGCAGAAGAACCTGCCGCAGTACGGCGTACTGATGCAGACCGCCGAATCGTCCTTCATTCTCGCGATCGACAACTTCGCCGGGCGCGAGGACGCGGTGATCAAGAGTCTGGACGACTTCCGTCCGAAGGGTGTGGCTGGTGTGACGACGCTGTCCAACGGCCAGATCGTGCTGATCCTCGACATGAAGGAACTGCTCAGCTCGCTTGGCGACTCGCGCGGCGTGTCGCGGTCCAGTCTGATCAGCCCGGTTTCACTCGCGGCCTGATAGAAATAAATCGGGCGATATCGCCGGGAAGCCCGCCCCATCGCAGGATGGGGTGGGCTTTTTCTTTTTGCTTCAATGGATTGCAGCGGATTTGCCGGCAGGAATCTCTGACCCTAAAGAGTGGGTCTTTGCGGTCGATAAACAGATACCAACGGTAATCCGTCCATCGAACGACGAAGGAGCCTCATCATGGCCGAAGCAACTCTCATCCAGCCGATTTCGTCCCCGTTTCCAGCGGCAGCCTTGCTGCCGGCAGCAAGCGTGCAGGCGCATCATGCAGAAATCATGCGACTGATGGCGTCGATCGAAATGCTCGGCAACGAAGCCATGGTGACGGCCCTGAGTCTGGCCGATGAAGCCGCCGAAGCTGATGCGCGCGGCCTGTTCATGCGCGCACAGGAGGTGCGCGCATGGGTGCAGACGACGCTCGACATGGTTCACACCGATGCGCTTTGCCCCGATCTGTCGGGCCAGCTCGCCTATCAGGGTGTCGAACAGGCTGCCCGCCTGGTCGCCGCCCGTGAAACCCTCCCGCGATAAGCCCGCGACCCTTGTGTTCCAATCGCCATCAGTGATCGAGTCGGCAATCGACTGGGTAATCGGATTCGGCGGAGGACATTGAGTGTCGGAAGAAGCAGAGGACTTCGATTTTGACGTCTGGAAGGATCTTGCGCAGTCCGATCCACAGACCTACTTCGCGGAGAGACGGCGTGTGATCGAAAAATTCATCAGTACCTGCCCGCCTGAAAAACAGGCGGTGCTGCGCGACCTGCAGAATCAGATAGACGCCAGCCGTGCCATGGCCGGGTCGCCCAACCAGTCGGTGCGCGAACTGTCGCGCATGATGGAAGACTACCTCCTTGCGCTGTCAGAACGTCTGATGGCGCTGCACCGCGAAACGTCCGCGTTGCAGACCTCACTGCGTCAGGGCCTGCGCGGCTCCTGAACGTCACCCGAACGCAGACCGGGTTGCCACGGCAGATCGGGACGACAGTCAGCGCGCAGGCTCAGGCCGGCGGCGCGACTGGACGGCCACCGTGGTGATCCGGACTGCGACCACCTTCCGCCGCGCCTGCGGACGGATCGTCGATGGGCCTCATTCGGTAACCGGGAAGGACTGCCGGTTGCCCGCCCACACCCATTCGAGCAGGGCTTCCAGAACCGGCTGTGCGCGACCCGCATTCGGGTGGTTGAGCCAGGCCACCATCAGCACTCGCTGGCCGTTGCGGTCGAGCACATAGCCGGCGATCGATCGCGTATCGGACAGCGATCCGGTCTTCAGATGCGCCTGACCGCTGGCCGGCGAATTGCGCAGTCGCCGGCGCAGCGTGCCGTCGACCGACAGCACAGGCATCGACGACACGAATTCCGGCATGACACTGCTCGCCCAGGCGTGGCGCAGCAGCGCAGCCATGTCGGCGGCCGACAGGCGCTCGCTGCGTGACAGCCCGGAGCCGTTGTCCAGCACCAGGCTGGGCAGTGCCAGACCGCGCCGCGCCGCCCAGGCGCGCACGGCGGCGTCGGAGGCCGCGGTGTCTGCCGGGGTGCCGGCGCCGCTGCCGAGCGTCAGGAAAAGCTGCCGCGCCATCACGTTGTTGCTGTACTTGTTGATGTCGCGGATCACCTGCGCCAGCGGCGGCGAATCGATGCCGGCCAGTGGCAGCGCGTTCGGCGGTGTTGCACCGTCGCGCACCCGTCCGGTAATCCGCCCGCCAAGCTCGGCCCACATGGCGCGCAGGGCGCGGGCAAAGAACTCGTCGGCCGGCAGCGGTGCGATGTTCCAGATGCGTTCGCCGCATGGTCGAGCGAAGCGGCCGGTGATCTGCAGCGTGAGCGTGCTGCGGTCTGGCGCCGGCAGGACTTTCGCAGTCAGGCCGTCCTTCCAGTCGCCGCATTCGCCTTCGACCAGTTGTACGCGGTTGTCGATCTGCATGCCATCGAGCGGGGGTTCGGCCCACAGCGCGGGAGCGCCACCGGCCTGTGGCAGCAGGCGCACACGCAGCGCGTTGTGCGCCAGCAGCAGAGCGTCGGGCCCGACGTTGTAGGCGGCCAGCGGTTCGTTGTCGAAGGCGCCCGGGTCGTGTCGCGTCGGCGCGAAGGCCGAGCGGTCGGTGATCACGTCGCCGCGGATGTCGCGCACGCCGCGTGCCCGCAGGTCGCGCAGCAGCAACCAGAACTGTTCGATGCTGAGCGCCGGGTCGCCGCCGCCGCGCAGCACGAGGTCGCCATCGAGCACGCCGTCGGCCAGCCGGCCGGTCATCAGCGCGTCGGTGCGCCAGCTGTAGGCCGGGCCGAAACTGTCGAGCGCGGCGTAGGTGGTGACCAGCTTCATCACCGAGGCCGGGTTCATCGCGACCTTGGCGCGATGGCTGATGCGTGCGGGCCCGCCGTCCACTGACTGCACCATGACCGCAATCGACGTTGCGGGAATGTCGGCAGCGCGCAGCGCCTGCAATACCGGTGCCGGCAGCACCGCGCAGGCCGGTGCAACGATCAGACCGAGCAGAACGGCGAGCGCGAGACGCACGGCAGCCCGCTCAGGCGATGCGCGACAGATGGCGGCGTACCGAGGCGCTGGCCCCCAGCCAGCCGAGTACGGCACACAGCGCAAGCAGCGCAGCCCAGTGCGCCGGCGCGAGGGGCCGCAGCACGAATTCCAGGCTGTACAGACCGGCGATTTCGGCGATCGGTCCCGCCAGCGCTCGCGTGGCCAGCAAGGCGAGTGCGCCGGCGAGTGCGCCGCCGAGCAAGCCCTGCAGCGCACCGAACCAGTGGAAGGGGCGACGTATCCAGGCGTCGGTGGCGCCGAGCAGGCGACTGACCTCGATCTCGTCGCGCTGCGTCAGCAATTGCAGCCTGATCGTGTTGAAGGTGACGGCGACCAGACCGAGTCCGAGCACGACACCCAGCATCGTCACCGCCTGCTGGCCCAGAGCAATCAGCGCGTCGAGCCGTTTCGCCCACGCGGAGTCGAGCTGCACGTGATCGACTTCAGGCAGCTTGGAAAATTCGGTGCGCAGCGTTTCCAGCCGGGCGGCATCGGCCGAGTCCAGCCGGATCACGAAAGCATCCGCAAACGGGTTGTCGGGGAGTGCGTCGAGGATTTCGGCCAGAGCGTCGTTGTCGCGGAATCGCTTCAATGCCGCGTCGCGTGACACCAGTTCGACCTTCGCTTCTTTCGCCAGGCCGCGGATACGCTGGTCGGCGGTCCGGACCGCGTCGGCGTTCGCGCCCGGCTGCATGAATACGGAAATTTCCGGCGCGGCGCTGACGTTGCCGGCCAGTCGCTGCAGATTGCCGAGAAGCATGTAGCCGGTGGCGGGCAAAGCCGCCGCGATGCCGACCACCAGCGCCGCCAGCAACGTGTTGAATGGCTGGCGGGCCATCTGGCGCGCCGCGCGCAGCCCGGCGCGCAATTGCAGGCGCAGCCATTTCATTTCAGCCACCTCACTGCAGCCGCCCCTGAGCAAGTACCAGCTTGCGCGGTGCGTAGCGTGCGAACAGCGCGTCGTCGTGCGTGGTCAGCAGCATGGTGACGCCGGCTTCGTTGAATGAGCGGAACAGCTCGGCGATGTCGCGCGCGTAGGCGTCGTCGAGGTGGGCGGTCGGTTCGTCGGCGAGCAGGATCTGCGGCCGGTTCACGATGGCGCGGGCAATGGTCAGGCGCTGCTGTTCGCCGCCCGACAGCTCGACCGGCATCGATTTTTCGCGTCCGGACAGCCCGACGCGTTCCAGTGCGGCACGCACCCGGTTGGCCGCTTCGCGCGACGGATGGCTGCTGATCGAAAGCGGCAGCAGGACGTTGTCGAAGGCGCTGCGGTCGAACAGCAGGCGCTGATCCTGCATCACGAGGCCGATCGACCGGCGCCAGTAGGGCAGGGCGGCGCGCTTGAGCGCCGACACATCCTCGCCACCCACCAGAACCTTGCCTTCGGTCGGTCGTTCGAGCACGGCGAGCAGGCGCAGCAGCGTGCTCTTGCCGGCGCCGGAATGGCCGCTCACCACCACCATTTCACCGCGCGCTATGTCGCAGTCCAGCTGCTCGAGCGCGGTGTGACCGCCCGGATAGCGTTTGGTGACCTGAGCGAAACGTATCATGCGGCGTGGGCTCGGGCTGCGATCAGAGGGATCTCGGCGGTTCGAACAGGGCATCGACGAATTCCGCCGCATTGAACGGCTGCAGATCGTCCAGACCTTCACCGACGCCGATGTAGCGCAGCGCAATCGGACGCGACGGCGCGTGCTGCTTCGCGATGGCCGCGATGACGCCGCCGCGCGCCGTGCCGTCGAGCTTGGTCATGATCAGCCCGGTGACGCCGATGGCGGCGTCGAAGGCCTTAACCTGCGCCAGTGCGTTCTGGCCGATATTGCCGTCGAGCACCAGCAGCACCTCGTGCGGCCCGGTCGGATCCGCCTTGGCAATGACCCGCTTCACCTTGGCGATCTCCTCCATCAGATGCAGCTGGGTGGGCAGGCGGCCGGCGGTATCCGCCAGCACGATGTCGATGCCGCGCGCGCGGGCGGCATTGACCGCGTCGAACACCACGGCTGCCGGGTCGCCGGAATCCTGCGCGATCACCGCCACGTTGTTGCGTGCGCCCCAGGTTTCGAGCTGTTCTCTCGCGGCGGCGCGGAAGGTGTCGCCGGCCGCCAGCAGCACGCTCTTGCCCTGCGACTGGAAATGCTTGGCCAGTTTGCCGATCGACGTGGTCTTGCCTGCGCCATTCACGCCCGCAATCATGATGATGAAGGGCTTGTGCGCGTCCACGTCGAGCGGCTTCTCGAGCGGCGCGATCAGGCGGGTCAGTTCCTCGCGCAGCACGTCGCGCAACTTCGCCGGTTCTTCGATGCGTTCGCGTTTCACGCGGTCGCGCAGCCGGTCGAGCAGATGGGTGGTGGCATCCATGCCCACGTCGGACGTGATCAGCAGGGTTTCCAGCTCTTCCAGCAGCTCGTCATCGACCTTGGTACGCAGGAACAGCGCATTGAGCTGGCCACCGATCTGGGCACGCGTGCGCGACAGCCCGGCGCGCAGCCGCTGCGCCCACGACAATTTCGGCGCGTCGGCGGCAGGCGCGCTATCCTGCGCCGCGACCACGTCAGGCGCGGCCGGTGCGGCTTCGCTGGCGTCGGGCGCGGCGGCTTTGTCTTTCTTGAAGAAACCAAACATGTGGGAGACGGTCACTGGAACACCTTGCGGCTTGCGCAAGGCTTTGGAACAGAGGCGTGAAGGCGGATTTCGCCGCGCTCACATTTACTGCCGGAGAGTGTATCAGATGGATTTGCGCCGTTTTCCCCGTGGTATCGCGCTATGCAGCGCTCTGGCGGCATGCGCGCTGGTGGCGCATCCGGTGCTTGCCAACCCGTACGAGACCACCCTTGCGAACGGCCTGCGCGTCATCGTCAAGGAAGACCGGCGGGCGCCGGTGGCGGTGCATATGGTGTGGTACCGCGTCGGGGCGATGGACGAACACGACGGCACCACCGGCGTGGCGCATGTGCTTGAACACATGATGTTCAAGGGCACGAAGAAGCTGAAGGCGGGCGAATTCAACGAAATCGTCGCTCGTGCGGGTGGCAGCGACAACGCCTTCACCAGCCAGGACTACACTGCCTATTTCCAGCGCGTGCCGGCGGCCGCGCTGCCGCGCATGATCGAACTCGAAGCCGACCGCATGCGCAACGTGGTCATCACCGACGAGGAATTCGGCCGCGAACTGAAGGTGGTCATGGAAGAGCGCAGGCTGCGTACCGACGACAAGCCACAGTCGCAGCTGTACGAACAGCTGATGGCCAGCGCCTTCACTGCGCATCCGTACCGCCGGCCCATCATCGGCTGGATGAATGACCTCGAGAACATGCGCGCCGATGACGCACGCGAGTGGTATCGGCGCTGGTACGCCCCGAACAACGCCTACGTCGTGGTGGTGGGCGATGTCGACCACAAGAAGGTGTTCGAACAGGTTAGGAAACAGTACGGCAAGATGAAAAGTCAGCCCTTGCCGGTGCGCAAGGCGACTGCGGAACCGGTACAGACCGGTCAGCGACGGGTCGTCGTCAAGGCGCCGGCCGAGGTTCCGCAACTGCTGATGGCGTGGAAGGCACCGCGGCTGGCCGATGTAGAGAACGATCGCGAGCCCTATGCGCTTGACGTGCTGGCCGGCATTCTCGACGGCCACGCCGCCTCGCGCCTGTCGCGCAACCTGGTGCGCGGCAGCCAGATCGCGACCGAAGTGGGCGCCTACTACGACTCGACATCACGTGGCGAAGCCACTTTCGTGCTCGGCGGCGCCCCGGCCAAAGGCAAGACCGTGCAGGAGCTCGAAGC
This sequence comes from Methyloversatilis sp. XJ19-49, assembly GCF_024580145.1. Lineage (GTDB taxonomy): Bacteria > Pseudomonadota > Gammaproteobacteria > Burkholderiales > Rhodocyclaceae > Methyloversatilis. Next base: position 15,745 of record NZ_JANINI010000020.1, on the reverse strand, counting down.
GTCGCTGCGGGCGGAAATCAAGCGCATCGCGGATGAAGGCGTGTCGGATGCAGAACTCGAACGCATCAAGACCCAGACCATTGCGTCGCAGGTCTACAAGCGCGATTCCACTTACGTGCAGGCGATGGAAATCGGCCGTCTCGAGGCGGCCGGCTACCACTGGCGCGATGGTGACCGCATGCTCGACAAGCTGCGTACAGTCACTGCAGCCGAAGTTCAGGCCGTGGCGCAGAAATATTTCGGCGACGACACGCTGACCGTCGCGGTGCTCGACCCGCAGCCGCTCGACCCGAACGCCAAGCCGCGCGCCAAGCCCGCCGGCCTGCGTCACTGAGCGTGCCCATCGATTTCAAGCAGGGGAACCGGATGAACCCAACTTTCCGCAACGCGCTGACGCGCCTTGCCTTCATGCTCGTCGCGGCCGCTGCCGCTTTGCCGGCCGCAGCAAACATCGATATCCAGCACTGGGTGGCGCCCAACGGCGCCAGGGTGTATTTCGTCGAAAGCCGTGTGCTGCCGATCCTTGACGTCCAGGTCGATTTCGACGCCGGCGCGGCGCGTGATCCGGAAGGCAAGAGCGGCGTGGCCTCGATGACGCAAAGTCTGCTCGACACCGGAGCGGGCGGTCTCGACGAGGACACCTTGGCCGAGCGATTCACCGATCTGGGCGCCCAGTTGGGCGGCGTGGCCGACAACGATCGTGCCGGCCTGTCGCTGCGTACGCTCTCCAGTGCTCGCGAGCGCGAAGGTTCACTGGCGCTGCTGCACACCCTGCTGACGCGGCCCGAGTTTCCGGCTGCCGTGCTGGAACGCGAAAAGGCGCGTGCCATTTCCGGTCTGCGCGAGGCGGACACGAAGCCGGACGCAATCGGCAGCAAGCGCTTCGCCCGTGCGCTGTACGGCGACCATCCGTACGGTCGCACGCCGACCATCGAATCGGTCACCGCGATCAGTCGCGACGATCTGCTCGCCCACTATCGCACGCACTATGTCGCGCCGCGCGCCGTCGTGTCGATCGTCGGTGACGTCACCCGCGAGCAGGCAGAAGCGATTGCCGTGCAACTGACCGGCGATCTGCCGCAGGGCGAGCCGCTCGCGCCGATTCCGGCGGTGACGCTGCCGCAGGCGACAACCGAAAACATCGCCCACCCGGCCAACCAGAGTCACATCTTCGTCGGTCAGCCGGCATTGCAGCGCGGCGACCTGGACTTCTTCCCGCTTCAGGTCGGCAACTACATCCTGGGTGGTGGCGGATTCGTGTCGCGACTGACCAAGGAAGTGCGCGAAAAGCGGGGCTATGCGTACAGCGTCTACAGCTATTTCAACCCGCAGCGCCAGCTCGGACCCTTCCAGATCGGCCTGCAGACCGAGCGCAGCCAGGCTGCCGCCGCGCTGAAGGTGGTCGATGAAACGCTGGCTGCCTTCATCGCCAAGGGGCCGACCGAAGACGAGTTGCGGGCCGCCAAACGCAATCTGGTCGATGGCTTCTCTCTGCGGCTGGACAGCAATCGCAAGCTGCTCGACAGTCTCGCCGTCATCGGCTTCTATGGCCTGCCGCTCGACTGGCTGAAGAAGTTTCCCGGGCGCGCCGAAGCGGTGACCGCGGCGCAGGTGAAAGACGCTTTCCAGCGCCGCTTGTCGGCTGACAATATCGTGCGGGTGATCGTCGCGGGTGACTGACGGGAGGCGGTCGTGGATGCGGATGCGCATCTGCGCCCGGTGGTGTCCGCTCTTCCGGGGTGATACGGCCTGCAGGAGACGCCCCCGCGGTTAGAATTGCGGTCATGTCACGCATTCGCATCATCGGCGGCCGGTGGCGCAGCCGCCTGCTGCCCGTGGCGGGCGTGCCCGGCCTCAGGCCCACGCCGGACGCGGTCAGAGAGCGACTGTTCAACTGGCTCGGACAGGACCTGAGCGGTCAGCACTGTCTGGACCTGTTCGCAGGGTCCGGCGTACTCGGTTTCGAAGCGGCGTCGCGCGGCGCCGAATCGGTCACCCTGGTCGAGCGCGACGCGCGCGCATTCGGCCGCCTGCGCGAGGCGGTCGATCAGTTGCCCGCACCCGAGGTCAAACTGGTGCGGGGCGATGCGCTAACATTCGTGCTCGCTCCGCCCCGGAAGTTCGATGTGCTGTTTCTCGACCCGCCCTACGGGCACGGCCTGCTCGACAGGCTGGCCCCGCATCTCGATGCACTGGCTGCGGTAGGCGCGGTGATCTACTGCGAGGCGGAACATCCAGTGCCGATGCTTGGCGACTTCCGCATGACGCGCGAAGGGCAGGCCGGGCAAGTCCATTACCAGTTGCTGGAACGAACATGAACGGCACCATTGCGGTTTACCCCGGAACATTCGACCCGATCACCCGTGGCCATGAGGATCTGGTGCGGCGCGCGGCGGAAATGTTCGATCGGGTCATTGTCGGCGTCGCCGAAAGCCGCTCCAAGCGGCCGTTTTTCGAAACCGAAGAACGGGTCGACATGGCGCGCGAAATTCTTGCGCCTTATGCGAATGTCGAGGTGCGCGGGTTTTCCTGTCTGCTGATGGACTTCCTCGCGACCTGCGATGCGCGCATCATCGTGCGAGGACTGCGCGCGGTGTCGGACTTCGAATACGAATTCCAGATGGCAGGAATGAACCGCTCGCTGCGGGCCGACGTCGAAACGGTATTCCTGACGCCGGCCGACCAGTACATGTTCATCTCGGCCACCATGGTGCGCGAAATCGCCTCACTGGGCGGCGATGTCAGCAAGTTTGTGCAGCCTTCGGTTCTGGCGCGTATCAGCGCCAGGCTGGCTGCAATGAGTGGAGGCAACTGAAGTGGCTTTGATCATTACCGACGAATGCATCAACTGCGATGTATGCGAGCCGGAATGCCCGAACGGGGCGATTTCGCAGGGCGAGGAAATCTATGTGATCGATCCGGGAAAATGCACCGAGTGCGTCGGCCATTTCGACGAACCGCAGTGTCAGCAGGTGTGTCCGGTCGATTGCATCCCGCTCGACCCGGACCGCAAGGAAACGCACGACCAGCTGTTGGCGAAGTACCACATACTCACGGCCGTCAAGGCCTGAACGCCCACGCCTCAGGCGGCGGCGTCCATCTCGCGTATCACCGCAGCCTTCAGCGCGGCATCCAGCGCGGCGCGCAGCCGCGCCAATTCCTCGATCTGGTGATCGATCGCCACACCGTTCTGGCGAAGTTCCTCGATCCGGTCTTCCAGCGTATCGGTGGCTTCATGGATGCGCTTCACGCTCTCCAGGCGGCGCTTCAGCTGCTTCTGATGCTCGCGCACCTGATTTTCCAGCGGCGCCATGATGGCGCGCAGCCAGTGCTCGACATCGCGATTCACCACCTCCATGTGCTTGCGCACCTGCACCGCCACCGTTTCGAAAAAGCGCTGCGTAAGCTGTCGCTTTTCCGTCGTGAGCATGTTCAGCCAGGTGTTGAACTGCTGGTGGAAGGCCTTTTCGAGCCTTGTGATGTCCTTTTCGTAGCGCTGGACCGAAAACGGCACCGGTACGCCCAGCCGCAGGTCATGTTCTGAGGAAAAGCGCTGGTACATCGCTTCCATCATCCGGAAAATTTCGTCGATGCTGACGGCCGACTGCTGCAGGCTGCCCCGCACATCGCCGAAGAAGGCATTCATCGCGTCACGCAGCTGCAGTGAAAAGTTGGCCTTTTCCATCTGCTCGCGGGTCTGTGCCGTGCGGGTGCGCAGCGCGTCCATGCCCAGATGGGCAAAAAGGGTGTTGGTCTGCGACGAAAACACGTTGCGTGTCGCGTAGAAGCGCTCCAGGCCGCGCTCGAACTCCTCCTTCTCGGCACGCACCCGCTTCAGCATGTACTGGATGACACCGCGGTTCTTGCCGCGCAGGTCGGAGAACTCCGCCAGTTGATCATCCACCGCCTTCTTCTGGCCGATCAGCATGTCGTGCGTGCGGGCGAGCAGGCCGCCTGCGTCATGTTCGACCGCTGCGCCGACGATGTCGCGCTTGGCCGGAAGCAGGTCTTCGACCAGCGCGCGTTCCAGTTGCGGAAGACGGCTGCGCGCCAGCAGTGTGCCATCGCGCTGGATGCGCGCCAACAGGCCCTTCTGTGCGGACACCGGAAACACCCGGTTTGCCGGCAGGTCGAGCGTCGCCGCGCAGGATTCGATCTGGCGCCCGATTTCCGCGTCGATCTGCGCTTCCGAACGCAGCCCATCCCACAGGCTGTCCATCTTGTTGAGCACGGCCAACCTGCCCTGGCGTGAGCCGCCCGCCGCGGTGACATGCGTTTTCCAGACCGACAGATCGCTCTGAGTCACACCGGTGTCCATGCCCAGCACGAACAGTACCGCGTGCGCCGAGGGCAGCAGCGACAGCGTCAGTTCCGGTTCGGCACCGATGGCGTTCAGACCGGGCGTATCGAGGATGACCAGGCCCTGGCGCAGCAGCGGGTGCGGCATGTTGATCACTGCGTGTCGCCAGGCTGGCACATCAACCATGCCGTTCGCGTCCGGCTGCAGGCCGTTTTCCCCGCTCAGGTCGATGCGGAATCCAAGCTGCTCCGCTTCGCCGATCGCGACCTTGCGCTGTTCGCTGACCCGGCCGAGCACCTGCTGCATCGATGCCGCCGACGTGGTGTCGAGCGGCAGGCGTCTCCATGCACCGGGTTGGGTTTTCAGATCTGACACGGTGGTCGTGCCGCGACGGGTTTCGATCGGCAACAGCTCGATGCAGGCCGGGCGCACCGGGTCATACATCAGCTCGGTCGGGCACATGGTGGTGCGGCCGGAACTGGACGGCAGCACGCGCGCGCCCTGGTCACCGAAAAAAATGGCGTTGATCAGCTCGGACTTGCCGCGTGAAAACTCGGCAACGAAGGCCACGACCAGCCGGTCGTCGCGCAGTTTGAGCAGCAACTGTTCGATGCACTGGTCGTTGTGTGCGTCGCTCAGATTGCTTTCGAAGAGCCAGCCGCGGATACGGACAATGGTCTGCTCGACGCGCGTGCGCCAGCTGCCATAGACCGATAATTCTTCCTGCATGCTCATTGCGCGCTCCACTCGATCACTTGGCAATCTAGCACACGCGGCGCGCGCTATCTCTGGCAGGTGGTGCAGAAGAAGGTCGATCGGCTGCCCAGACGACGGCTGCGGATGGCTGTTCCGCACACCCGGCAGGCCTCGCCATCCCGGCCGTAGACGAAATAACTTTGCTGGAAGTATCCCGGCTGGCCGTCCGTGTGCAGGAAGTCGCGCAGCGTGCTGCCGCCGGCCGCCAGCGCGTCGCGCAGTGTCTGGCGGATTTCGTCGGCCAGCCGGGCGACCTGCGGCCCGGTCAGCCGGTGCGCCGCCTTGCCGGGCCGGATGCGGGCGCGGAACAGGCTTTCCGATGCATAGATGTTGCCGACACCGACCACCACGGCACTGTCCATGATGGCCAGCTTGATCGCACAGCGTCGATGCGCCAGCGCGCCCGCCAGCGCTCCGGCGCTGAAATCGGCGCCCAGAGGTTCCGGTCCGAGGTGGGCCAGCAGGGGATGCCGGGCGTCCGGTCCGTCGTGCCACAGCATGGCGCCAAAACGTCGCGGATCGCGCAGGCGCAGCGTGGCGTCACCGAATACGATATCGATATGGTCATGCTTTTCGGGCGGCACGCCGTTCGGCAGCACGCGCAGGCTGCCGGACATGCCGAGGTGAATGATCAGCGTGCCGTGGTCCAGTCGCAGCAGCAGATATTTGCCGCGCCGGTCGATTTCGCGCAGTGTCTGTCCGGGCAGGGATCCGGCGAGATGCGCCGGCACCGGCCAGCGCAGTCCGCCGTTACGGATGGTGCAGGCGTCGATCCGGCGGCCGGTCAAAGGGCCGGCGATGCCACGACGTGTGATTTCGACTTCGGGAAGTTCAGGCATGAAACGACAGACAGGTGCGCGACGGCCAATCGGGATTTGGAATACCATCACGCGCCGGGGGCTGCAACGATTTCCGGTCGGCGTACTCCAAGGCCTTAACCGCGCAAGCGTACTCTGAACCCACCAGGCGATTCTGCCCATGACAACCCGCCCCCTGCTGCTCGCACTTGTACTTCCGCTTCTGCTTGGCGCCTGCGCCCAGACCGGCAGCAAGCCGTCAGCCACGGCCGCAGTCGCCGAACAGCCCGAACCGGTGGTTGTCGCGCCCCATGTTCCGCCGCTTCCCGATGTCGAACTGACGCGCCAGATCACCTATCAGCTGCTGCTGGGCGAGGTCGCGGCCCAACGCGGCGAACTGGGGCTTTCGGCGTCTGCCTACATGGATCTGGCGCAGTCGACGCGTGATCCGCGCATCGCCAAGCGCGCGGCCGAGATCGCCGCCTTCAGCCGGCAGAGTGAAGTTGCGCTGCAGGCGGCCCAGCTCTGGCTGGAACTTGATCCGGAGTCGGTGCAGGCCCGGCAGATGCTGTCCGGCCTGCTGGTCAATGCCAACCGGCCGCAGGAACTCGAGCCGCAACTGCTCGCGCTGCTGGCGCAGGAAGGCTCGCAGATCGGAGAAAGCCTGCTCCGGCTCAACCGGGTACTGGGCCGCCTCAGCGACAAGGCCGAAGCCATGCGGATGGTTGAGCGGCTGACCGAGCCCTATCTCACGCTGCCGGAAGCGCACTTCGCGCGCGCGCAGTCGGCCATGGTGGCGCGCGAGCCGAAGCGGGCGCTCGAATCGGCCATCCGCGCCAATGAGCTGCGACCGGAATGGGAAGCCGGGCTGCTGCTGCGTGCCCAGGCCACGGCCGAATCAGACCAGCTTGCTGCGCGCAAGCTGATGGAACAGCACCTCAAGCGCTATCCGGATGCGCGTGAAGTGCGCATGCAGTTCGCCCGCCTGCTGGTTGCAGAGCGCAACTACGCGGGCGCGCGCAAGCAGTTCGAAGTCCTGCTCGGCGGCGCGCCGGACAATGCAGATGTGGTGTTTGCCGTCGGTGTGCTGGCGATGCAGACCCAGGACTACAAGGGTGCCCAGGGTTACTTCACCAAGCTGCTGGGCATGCGCTACCAGGATCCGAACCTGGTCAAGCTCTACCTCGCGCAACTGGCCGAAGAGCTGAAGGAGAACGAAGACGCGTTGAACTGGTACCAGCAGGTCGGCCAAGGCGACCACTACCTGGGTGCGCAAGGGCGTTATGTGCTTCTGCTCAGCCGCATGGGTCGCATCGAGGATGCGCGCGCTCACCTGCGCCAGCTGGCCGACCGGCCTGGCGGCAGCAGGTCGCGTTCGGCCATGCTCGAATTCCAGCTATTGCGCGATGCCAACCGCGGCGAAGAAGCCGAGGCGGTGCTTGAGGCGGCGTTGGCAGCGGAGCCGGATCAGCCCGAGCTGCTGTACGAAACCGCCATGCTTGCCGAGCGTGACAACCGTATCGAGGTTGCCGAACAGAGGCTGCGTCGCCTGATCGAAGTCAAGCCCGATCATGCGCATGCCTACAACGCGCTCGGTTACTCGCTCGCCGAGCGCAACATCCGCCTGGATGAGGCGCAGACGCTGATTGCCAAGGGGCTGGAACTCGCGCCGGACGACCCGTTCATTCTCGACAGCATGGGCTGGGTCATGTTCCGGCGGGGCGACCTGAATGGCGCGCTGACTTACCTGGAACGCGCGTTCTCGATCCGCCCGGATCCGGAGATCGCCGCCCATCTCGGGGAAGTGAAATGGCTGCTGGGGCAGAAGGAAGATGCCGTGAAACTCTGGCGTGCCGTGGCTGCCCAGCACCCTGAAAACGCAGCGCTAGAATCGACGATCAAGCGCTTCGTTCCGTGAGATCTGCGGTTCGCATGGTGCTCGTTGCCGCGTGCGCCGCGACCCTGTCGGCATGCGCCACGCGGACGCCTGTCAGCCTCGATGAACATGCGCTGATCCGCAGCATGGCGCGCGATGAACGCGCCGCTGCGTTTTTCCTCAGCGGGCGTTTCGTCGTGAAGGGGCCCGACCAGTCCGCCTCCGCCAGCCTCGACTGGCAGCACGCGCAGGAGCGCGACGAACTCCAGATCAATGGCCCGCTCGGCAAGGTGCTCGCCCAACTGACGCGGGATGCCAGCGGCGTTCGTCTGATCGATGACGGCCAGCGCGTCACCCGTGCGGCCACGCTGGACGAACTGGCGCGCGCCGCGTTCGGGGCCGACATCCCGCTGACGGGTGCCGCCTACTGGGTCACCGGGCGGCCGGGCGGTGCATCGGTCATGTCGCGTGACGGGGCCGGTCGCATTGCCGCCCTGACGGAACGCGGCTGGCGGGTTGAGTTCGTCCAGTACGAAGACGACAGTGCGGACGCGCTGCCGCGACTGATCGAAGCGAGTGACGGCGAGCATTCATTCCGGCTCCTGATCGACGAATGGAGCCCGGTGAAGTGAGTGCCACCCGATGAGTGTTGCCGAGACCCACGCAGTCGAATGGGGCGTCTGGCTCGATGCACCGGCCAAGATCAACCTGTTCCTGCATGTGATCGGTCGTCGGCCAGATGGTTACCACCTGCTGCAGACCGCTTTCCGCTTTCTCGATTTCGGCGACCGACTGCGCTTTGCGCCGCGTACCGACGGCGAAGTCCGCCGCGTCAAGCCGCTGGAGGGTGTCGCCGCGGAAGATGATCTGTGCGTGCGCGCCGCGCGACTTCTGCAGGCGGAAACCGGCTGCACTCAAGGGGTGGACATCGAACTGGACAAACGCCTGCCGATGGGCGGCGGACTGGGCGGTGGCAGCTCGGATGCCGCCACCGTGCTGATCGCGCTGAATCACCTTTGGCGACTTGATCTTCGACGGGAGCGTCTGCAGGCGCTCGGGCTGCAGTTGGGCGCCGATGTGCCGGTGTTCGTGTTCGGTCGATCTGCGTTTGCCGAGGGCGTCGGCGAACGGCTGCAGGCGGTCTCGCTGCCGGCGGCAGCCTACGTCGTCGTCGCGCCTGCCGTGTCGGTGCCGACCCCGTTTATTTTCGCAGCGCCGGAATTGACACGAAATACCGAACCTTGCAAAATAGCGGACTTTGCTGAGGCCGCTGCTCAGCAACTACTTTTTGGTCGCAATGATCTGCAGCCCGTAGCCGCGACGAAATTCGCGGCGGTGGCGCAGGCGATCCGGCTTCTCGGCGAGGAAGTCGGCGAGCAGAATGTGCGGATGTCCGGGTCGGGTGCTTGTGTGTTCGCACACTGCACGACATGGAGGCAAGCTGAACAGGTGCTGGCAACATTGGCGGCGGGCTGGCCGGAGGGCTGGTCTGGATTTGCCGCATGCGGCGTTGATGTCCATCCGCTGCACGGGCAAATGACCGGCGACAAGGCAGGGCAGTAGGAACGACGCAGTACAGCTTTGAAGGGCGATGCCGTAAAGGCGTTGCAGCAGTTTTGGGGAGTCGCCAAGTTGGTTAAGGCACCGGATTTTGATTCCGGCATGCGAAGGTTCGAATCCTTCCTCCTCAGCCAGATCGCATCGGGCAGACTCGCAGCGCATGCGGGTCTGCCCGAGTTGTTTTCAGGGCTTTGACGAGCCCGCTGGATGTTCGCGGAGCATCGGTGGTCTTGCCGATGCGGGCAGTGCCGGCCGGTCCGGTCTAAAGTTGAGCTTTCACCACGTATCGCGAGGCAGCATGGCTTACGACAGCCTGATGATCTTTACCGGCAACGCCAACCCGAAACTGGCGGCGGATGTGGCCAAGCGGCTGAACATGTCGCTCGGACGCGCCCAGGTCGGGCGTTTCTCCGACGGCGAAGTGAATGTCGAAATTCTCGAAAACGTCCGCGGCAAGGACGTGTTCGTGCTGCAGCCGACAGGCGCACCGACCAACGACAACCTGATGGAACTGGTGATCCTGGTCGACGCCCTGAAGCGTGCCTCGGCCGGTCGCATCACGGCCGCCATGCCCTATTTCGGCTACGCCCGGCAGGACCGTCGGCCGCGCAGTGCGCGCGTGCCGATCACCGCCAAGGTGGTCGCCAACATGCTGCAGGCCGTGGGGGTACAACGTCTGTTGACCGTAGATCTGCACGCTGACCAGATTCAGGGTTTCTTCGACATTCCGGTAGACAACATCTACGCCACGCCGATTCTGCTCGGCGACATCTGGAAGAAGGAATATCCGAACATGATGGCGGTGTCGCCCGACGTTGGCGGTGTGGTGCGCGCGCGCGCCTTCGCCAAGCGCCTCGAATGCGATCTGGCCATCATCGACAAGCGGCGCCCGAAGGCGAATGTGTCGGAAGTGATGAACATCATCGGCGACGTGTCCGGCCGCACCTGCGTCATCATGGATGACATGGTCGATACCGCCGGCACGCTGTGCAAGGCGGCGCAGGCACTGAAGGAAAATGGCGCGGCCGGCGTGCTGGCCTACTGCACCCACGCGGTGCTGTCCGGTGAGGCGGTGAGCCGCATCGAACAGTCCGATCTCGACCAGCTGGTCGTCACAGACACCATTCCGCTGTCGCCGGCCGCGCAGGCCTGCAGCAAGATCCGCGTGGTGTCGATTGCCGAACTGCTGGCCGAAACCCTGTTGCGCATCAGCAACGAAGAATCCGTTTCGTCCCTTTTCATGGAATGAACATCGTTCTCTGAAGCGGGACACCCCAGCCGCCTGGTCGCGGGCGGCTTCATCTACCTGGAGTCATCATGTCTATCGAACTCAACGCGAACACGCGCGAAGCACAGGGCACCGGAGCGAGCCGCCGCCTGCGTCGCGCATCGCAAGTGCCGGCCATCATCTACGGTGGCACAGAACCGGCGCTGCCGATCACGCTCGACCACAACGAAATCTTCCACGCCCTGCGCAAGGAAGCGTTCCACGCGTCGGTGCTGACCATCAATGTCGGCGGCAAGAAGGAATCGGTGCTGCTGCGTGACACGCAGATGCACGCCTATCGCCAGCAGGTCATGCACGTCGATTTCCAGCGTGTCGATCTGACGCACGAGCTGCACACCAAGGTGCCGCTGCACTTCATCAACGCAGAGAACGCACCGGGCGTGAAGATGCAGGGCGGTGTCGTATCGCACGTGATGAACGAAATCGACATCAAGTGCCTGCCCAGCGCGCTGCCGGAGTATCTCGAAATCGATCTGTCCGGCCTGTCGGTCGGTCAGTCGGTTCACGTGTCGCAGATTCCGCTGCCGGCTGGCGTCGAGATCATCGTTCACGGCACTGACCCGGTCGTCGTGACGCTGACGCTGCCGCGCGGCGCCAAGTCCGACGAAGCGGCCGCCACCGACGGCGAAGCCGAGAAGTAATCGCAAGCGATGTCCGGGAACGGTGCCAAAGCCGTGCCCCGGCTGGTCGTCGGACTGGGCAATCCCGGTCCGGAGTATTCCGAAACCCGGCACAACGCCGGGTTTTGGTTTTGTGAGCAGCTGGCACGCAAGCTCGGCATCACGTTGAATCGCGAAGCGCGCTTCAACGGCCTTGTCGGCAGTTCGCGTGCCGACGGCATCACGCTGCTGTTGCCGCAGACCTTCATGAACCGGTCCGGCCAGTCGGTCGGCGCGCTCGCGCGCTTCTACCGCATCGAACCGGCCGAGATTCTGGTCGTACAGGATGAACTTGACGTATTGCCGGGTGAGCTGCGCCTGAAATTCGGCGGCGGTCTCGGCGGGCACAACGGCTTGAAGGACATCAGCGCCCATCTGGCCACCCACGATTACTGGCGCCTGCGCATCGGCATCGGCCATCCGCGCCAGCTGGCGCCGGGTGCGGAAGTCGCCGACTATGTGCTGCACCGGCCGCGCGCCGACGAACAGCGCGACATCGATGCCGCCATCGGGCGCGCACTCGACGCCTGGCCGCTGATCGCGGCCGGTGACTGGACGCGCGTGTCCACCCTGCTCAATGCAAAGCCGCCCAAACAAGGAACCCCCTCATGAGCCTCAAATGCGGCATCGTCGGTCTGCCCAACGTCGGCAAATCCACCCTGTTCAATGCGCTGACCAAGGCCGGCATTGCAGCGGAGAACTACCCGTTCTGCACGATCGAGCCCAATGTCGGCATCGTCGAGGTGCCGGATCCGCGGCTCGCCGCGCTGTCGGAAATCGTCAAGCCGCAGAAGATCCAGCCGGCCATCGTCGAGTTCGTGGACATTGCCGGTCTGGTCGCCGGTGCGAGCAAGGGTGAAGGCCTGGGCAACCAGTTCCTGGCCAACATCCGTGAAACCGATGCCATCGTGAATGTCGTGCGCTGCTTCGACGACGAAAATGTCGTGCACGTGAATGGTCGTGTCGACCCGATCGCCGACATCGAAACCATCGTGACGGAACTTGGCCTGTCCGACCTTGCTGTGGTCGAGCGCACGTTGAACCGTGATACCAAGAAGGCGCGTGCCGGCGACAAGGACGCGCAGAAGCTGTGCGCTGTGCTGGAAAAGATGTTGCCGCACCTCAATGACGGCAACCCCGCGCGCACGCTGGCACTGAGCGAGGATGAAAAGCTGTTGCTCAAACCGCTGTGCCTGATGACGCTCAAGCCGGCGATGTATGTCGGCAACGTTGACGAAGGCGGTTTCCAGAATAATCCCTACCTCGACCGCCTGCGCGAGCACGCAGCCAAGGAAGGTGCCCCGGTCGTCGCACTGTGCGCCAAGATCGAAGCCGAACTGGCCGATCTGGACGACGCAGACAAGATGGCCTTCCTCAGCGATCTCGGCCTGGACGAGCCGGGCCTGAACCGCCTGATCCGCGCTGGCTACGACCTGCTCGGACTGCAGACCTACTTCACCGCCGGCGTCAAGGAAGTGCGCGCCTGGACCATCCACAAGGGCGACACCGCACCGCAGGCTGCGGGTGTCATCCATACCGACTTCGAACGTGGCTTCATCCGCGCCCAGACCATTGCCTTTGACGACTTCATCGCGTTCAAGGGGGAACACGGCGCGAAGGAAGCCGGCAAGATGCGCGCCGAAGGCAAGGAATACGTGGTGAAGGACGGTGACGTGCTGAACTTCCTGTTCAACGTCTGACGGTCTCGCCACCACAACGCCCTGCAAGACGCGAAAACCCCCTGTATCCGAAGGATTGCAGGGGGTTTTCGTCTGTTGCGGCCTTGCGTGGCGCTCACCCGACACGCAGTGTCCTGGAAAGACTATCGTGCCTGATTGTCCGGTGCGCCAGCGGACGCTTCCGCGCGCGTTCATGTGACCCCAAGACGCCGGAGGCCGTGAAATCATGACTGCACAAGACACGCCCGCATTTCTGCCGCTCACCGGCATCCACGAGCCGTCTGCCATACAGCAGCTGGAAGACGGACGCTTCCTGGTGCTCGAAGATGAAAGGCAGCGTCCGTTCAGTCTGGTAGGTATCGCGCCCGACGGCGGTGTCGACAGCACACCGCTGCGACGCGGCTGGATCGAAGGATGGCTCGATTCCAGCGACGATTTCTGGAAGCTGGATGATCTGGAAGGTATCGCGCTCGACAACGCGGGAAACATCCACGCCGTCACGTCGCACTCGCGCGATGGTGAGGGGGATGAAAGGAAGTCGCGCGACAAGCTGGTCCGCTTCCGGATCGAGGCGGGTCGGGTGGTCGCACCCAGGGTCGTCAAGGGATTGAAACCGGCGCTTCTGGCGGCTCACCCGGTGCTCGAAGCCGCTGCCGCAAAGCGCGAAGTGAAGCGCGAAGGCGGTTTGAACATCGAGGCACTGGAATTCGGTCCGGATGGCCAGACCCTGCTGATCGGTTTCCGCAGCCCGCTGCTGGACGGGCGGGCGTTGATCGCAAGCTTGGAAAACACCGCGGAGATGTTCGACGCCGGGGCGCCTCCGCGCATTGCGCCGTTGCTGATCACCCTCGATCTCGATGGCGACGGCCTGCGCAGCCTGTCGCGCATTCCGTCACTGGGTGGCTACCTGCTCAGCAGTGGTCCGGTGGCGGGCGGAACAGCGCATTTCCGCCTCTGGTTCTGGAGCGGCATTTTAGGCGAGCCCGCACATCGCGTCGAAGTCGCCGGCTTGCCAGGCTTCGAACGTGCCGAGGGCATCTGCCCTGCCATCATCGACAGCCGCCCGAAAATCATCATCGTCAGCGACGATGGTGACCACTCGGCCGGCCAGTGTGCCCGCTACCTGATGCTTGATCCCGGGCAGCTGAAAATCGCCCGATGACGCCCGCGCTGATGCATCGGCAATACGGACGCGAACCGACGCGCTTGCGCCCGCAAAAGACTGCCGGCGAAGACGGACCGGATTTCAGCCCTTCGCTTCCTTCGCCGCCGTCTCCGCCATCTCGGCGCGGACCGCGTCCATGTCCAGCGCGCGCGCCTGTTCGATCAGCTGTTCGAGCTGCATCGCGGGCAGGGCACCGGCTTCCGAGTACAGGATGATCTGGTCGCGGAACAGCAGCAGTGTGGGAATCGAGCGGATGCCGAATTCAGCAGCGATGCCCTGTTCCTCTTCGGTATTGATCTTGGCGAACACGATGTCCGGGTACTTCTCCGACGCGGCTTCGAACACCGGGGCAAAATTGCGGCAAGGGCTGCACCACGAGGCCCAGAAATCGATGAGGACGAACGGATTGTTTTCTATCGTCGTGTTGAATGTGTCGGCGGTGAGGTCGAGGGTGGCCATGGTTATCCTTGGGCTGTCGTGGTGGGGCGATTGCGGGTGACGGCGCATGGTAGCCGATAGTCGCGCCCCGGATGCTCTGCGTGTGGGGTTGCAGCTGCCGTACGTCGGCCGCTTCGCACCCAGTCCGACCGGGCCCTTGCACAAGGGTTCGCTGGTCGCGGCGCTCGCCAGCTGGCTGGACGCCCGCGCGCACGGTGGCCAGTGGTTGCTGCGCATCGAGGATGTCGATGAACCCCGGTGCAGCAAGGCCGCTGCCGATACCATCCTGCATCAACTCGACGCGCTCGGCCTGCACTGGGATGGCGAGCTGTTGTGGCAAAGCCTGCGCACACGCCTTTACCGCGCAGCGCTCGACCGACTTATCGCACAGGATCTGGCGTTCGCCTGCGCCTGCACCCGGCGCGATCTGGAGCTCCAGCCACTGTCGCTCGACGGCACGCGCCGCTACCCGGGCACCTGTCGCGACCGGATCGGCATCCCGCCGCGCGCCTGGCGCTTCCGTGTGCCGCCCGGTGTGGTCACGTTCGAAGATGCCATCTGCGGTGTGCAGTCCATCGACGTCGCGGCGGATGTAGGCGACTTCGTGTTATGGCGCGCCGACGGTTTCTGCGCCTATCAGCTGGCGGTAGTCGTGGATGACGCCGAGCAGGGTGTGACCGATGTGGTGCGCGGCGCCGACCTGCTGGGTTCCACGCCGCGCCAGATCCTGCTGCAGCAGGCGCTACGGCTGATGCGGCCACGCTACGCGCATGTGCCGCTGGTGCTGGATGCGCACGGTGAAAAGCTGTCGAAGCAGACGCTGGCCCGACCGCTCGAAGCCGCCAACGCCGTTCCGGATCTGGCGCAAGCGCTGCGCTTCCTCAATCACGCGCCGCCTGCGGAAGTCATCGCTGCCGGTCGCGACGCCCTGCTCGCGTGGGCGATCGGGCACTGGCGGCTGGCGTCGTGCGCCGGCGGACCCGAAGCACAGGATCGCTGACTTCCGCGCTGCGGCAGCCGTCGTGGGAGCGGCGAAGGTTTTGTGGGAGCGGCGATCCACTGCCGGCCCTGCATGGCCGGCCGGCTCTGCGGGCGGCGAGGAGTGCTCGCCGAAACCCCCGCTCCGCCCTAATGCCGTTCAGTTAGCACTGTCAGATAAATTTTTTTACGCAAGTTGTTGTAAACACGGAAGATGGCTGTTAACGTCTGGCTCGATGCTTTCAAGCC
>NZ_JANINI010000002.1 GCF_024580145.1 Methyloversatilis sp. XJ19-49 | reverse complement strand
TGGACATCGCCGAAAACTGGAACGAACGTGCGTTGTGCATAGCGAAGCCGCTACCTTTCGACCTAGATCCAAACCCAAACGGCAATCAGCGCTCGCTACCGGCTGTCGCCCTCAATGCCTCGAAATACTAGCACAGAGGCATGGCGCAACAAGGGGCGCTGTCCTGCCTGCCAGACGGATGCGCTTCGATGCGCGATTCGGCCTGCTCGCCGACTTCTTGATTCGATTCAACCTTGACCTGCTGCCTGCGACGACAGCACCGGTGATGCCCAACGCCGTAGGTGAGAGGACGCCGGAGCGGCGCAGCCGCGCAGCCGCGCAGCCGCGCAGGGTACCCAAAGCGCAGCTTTGGGCGGTCCGCTCGACCGAAGTGTTGGACATCGCCGAAAACTGAAACGAACGTGCGTTGTGCATAGCGAAGCCGCTACCTTTCGACCTTGAACTGAACCCCAACGGCAATCCGGCCCTTGCTACCGGCTGCCGCCCTCAATGCCTCGAAACACTAGCACAAAGGCATGGCGCAACAAGGGGCGCCACATTGCACGCCAGACGGATGCACTTCGATCCGCGACTCGGCCTGGTGTCTGCCTTCGTGATTCGTTTCAATCTTGACCTGCACCCTGCAACGACAGCACCGGTGATGTTCAACGTCCAAAATAACCGGCGCTGCGCGGCTTTATCGCGCAGCGTCCGAGTTGATTGCCGGGTTGGGCCTCTACGGATGGCATGACCTAGCGGCGGAACACTCTAGCAACGAGCCACAACGTAGGAATTGCGGCAACCGCGAAAATTAGGATAGGTCTGAAATACTCGCCGATTAGCGAAGTGACAACCCGGCCGGTATGTGTTGTTTCGACGTAACCTTGGGCACCCGGCTGCAACTGGTCTGCTCGGACAACGGTGTAGCCACCAGCAGACGGCGCGCTGAAATAGAACGCCACGGCGTAAAGCACATACAGAAGAATTACGCCCGAGAGGACAAAAAGCCATGGCCTGTCGAAACTAGACCATGCAAGAAGTGCTGCGCCGCCAACGTAGACGGCAGGAAGGCAAACAAGAACAAGAAGCTGGAGATAGAAGCTAGCCATGTGCGTAGGATGAACAAGAGGCACAACGTTTGACTTCACCGGACTGCGCGGCTTTTCGCGCAGGTCCGGTGCAAGGATGGGTTGGGCCGCACGGAACGTGGTCTTGGGGAAACATGCCCTACCAATCCTCCGACCGTTGAAGCGCAGATGTAGGTGGGATTGCTGTAGGTGTGGATTGGCCATCAATCGACCACAGATCAACACCGGCAAGCAGGCCACCGCAGGCGAACACGAATACCTCAAATAGATGCCCTTTCGGTGAGGACCACCGATAGGAGCATAAGGTGTCCATTCCAGTGGAACCGTAGTGAGTGACGCCGCCAACGCTGAGGTTGATGCTTGGGCAGCCGCAAGCACAGCGGCCAACCACATGAGCCTTCTGCAACTGCGGCAGAAAAGCGCGAGAACGGTCGCCACCTTCAGACAGCAACCAGAAGAGGAACGAGCGCTCTTCTTCGGTGAGCTGGCGATCCTCTGGAATCGTGGTGGGACGATCAGACATGGTGTGCGGCCCAACGCCGTAGGTGAGAGGACGCCGGAGCGGCACAGCCGCGCAGGGCACCCAAAGCGCAGCTTTGGGCGGTCCGCTCGACCGAAGTGTTGGACATCGCCGAGAACTGAAACGAACGTGCGTTGTGCATAGCGAAGCCTCTGCCCTTCGACCTTGAACTGAACCCCAACGGCAATCAGCGTTCGCTACCGGCAGCCGCCCTCAATGCCTCGAAACACTAGCACACGGGCATGGCGCTACAAGGGGCGCCACATTGCCTGCCAGACGGATGCACTTCGATCCGCGGCTCGACCTGGTGGCGGCCTTCGTGATTCGCTTCAATCTTGACCCGCTGCCTGCGACGACAGCACCGGTGATGCCCAACGTTTGAGCTGAGCGGCGCGCGCGCCGGTGTCTGAGCTTGGCACTTCATCTATCACGCGTCAGCTCGAGCGATTTGTTAGGCGTCATGCTTTAGCCCCAACCTCTGCCACTCGCCTTCCCAGCAACAGTCACGAGCCAGCTTACCTTCGTTGTTGCGGATGGTCTGATCGGCGCCGCGGCTAATCAGTAGTCGCGCTAGTTCGAAGTGGCCCATTTGTAACGCATGATGAAGCGCTGTGTCGCCGTCCTCGTGCTGCGCATCGATCGGCGCGCCCGCGTCGAGTAGGAGCGCCACGGCGTCCGCATCACCCCAAGTAACTACGATATTGAGGGGCTGGTTTCCGAAAATGCCAATGCTCGTAAGCAAAAGCGGCTGTTCGCATCCTAGGAAATCGACCGCGGAGGCCGCGTCGTCTAAGACTTCTTGAACGTTGCGGTAACGGGAGCTCATGACGCCTAACGTCGAAATTGAGCGGCTTGCGCGGCTTTTTTGCGCAGGTCCGCTCGAATGTAGTGTTAGGGCACGCGGGTTCATTTCTCGGCAAAGACGGCGTTTCCTGCGGCAAGGCGGACTGCGTGTAGGCGTTTCGCTTCAGCCAAGAACGCAAATGACGCAGCAAACGAAGCGACTGCCGTGGCGCCGAGAAAAAGAGCAGAACCCATGTCCAAGCTCCGGAACGCAGCACCCCAAGCTAGACCAGCCACGAAGAGAAGAGAGATGACCCAGCAAAGCCAAATGTTCGAGGCAGCAGAATTCAGCGCGAGGCGAGCACGCCAATTCTTGTGAAGGACGTAGAAACGCATGAGGCTGAGCATTGGCAGCGTGCCCTAACGCCGTAGGTGAGAGGACGCCGGAGCGGCGCAGCCGCGTAGGGCACCCAAAGCGCAGCTTTGGGCGGTCCGCTCGACCGAAGTGTTGGACATCGCCGAAAACTGGAACGAACGTGCGTTGTGCATAGCGAAGCCGCTACCTTTCGACCTAGATCCGAACCCAAACGGCAATCAGCGCTCGCTACCAGCTGCCGCCCTCAATGCCTCGAAACACTAGCACAAAGGCATGGCACAACAAGGGGCGCCACATTACACGCCAGACGGATGCACTTCGATCCGCGACTCGGCCTGGTGTCTGCCTTCGTGATTCGTTTCAATCTTGACCTGCACCCTGCAACGACAGCACCGGTGATGTTCAACGCCGTAGGTGAGAGGACGCCGGAGCGGCGTAGCCGCGCAGGGTACCCAAAGCGCAGCTTTGGGCGTTCCGCTCGACCGCAGTGTTGGACATCGCCGAAAACTGGAACGAACGTGCGTTGTGCATAGCGAAGCCGCTACCTTTCGACCTAGATCCAAACCCAAACGGCAATCAGCGCTCGCTACCGGCTGTCGCCCTCAATGCCTCGAAACACTAGCACGGAGGCATGGCGCAACAAGGGGCGCTGTCCTGCCTGCCAGACGGATGCGCTTCGAATCGCGACTCGGCCTGGTGGCGGCCTTCGTGATTCGCTTCAATCTTGACCTGCTGCCTGCAACGACAGCACCGGTGATGTACAACTTCGAAATTGAGCGGCCTGCGCGGCTTTTCGCGCAGGTCCGCTCGAATGTAGTGTTAGGCATCGAAAACGCGCTGTCCTCGCAAACGCTGTTGAATTGCGCGGTAAGTGATGCACGTCTAACGAGGCTCTGTCGTACGGCGCCATGGGCGACCGAAGAAAGACATTAGCATACCCGACGTGAGCGCCGGCAAGCCAACAAACGCCATACCAAGAACCCCTCTCGTTGGCACAAGATCAATTCCGAAAAGCGCGGCTAGGCCGAGAATTCCCGCAGATAGTGCGCCGAACCAAAGGCACCAACGAGCAACCCTGCGGCGAATGGCCTCGCGATCTCTCCCGCTCAGGACGGCCAGAAGAACCAGACCGACCGGTAGGCCAGCGGCAAGTAGAGAAAAGTACTCTGACGGTTCCACGAGATGCCTAACGTTGAAGCTGAGCAGCGGACGGAGGCTTGCCGACGGACGTCGGCTCGAGCGACAGGTTAGACCTCACTGCAGCCAAAGCAGAGCCCCCGTGACAGCAAAGGCAGCAAGCAAGACGACCCAACCAAAGGCCCGAACTCTTGAGTCTCGGCGGGCGCACCTAGGACACGCCCTTGCCTTGGTTGTGATTTCACCGCCAGCAACCGAGATATAAGAAGACTCCATAGGATTCAACACCACGCCACAACGGATGCAGTTCCAGGAGTTTCTGACGCTTTCCGCACGTCTGTGCATTCGTCGATCGAGCGCATACACGCAGCATGCGATTGCCGCAATGACACCTAACGCAGGCCAGTTGTGTTCCATGAGGTCTAACTTTGTTTTCTGGCGCAGTTTTGCGCCATAACTCCGGAAGCTGCTGGGTAAACGGGCTGCAATGATCCCCACGAAATGACTTTGCCATACAGGTTTCGTCGACCTATGCTGTGTATTTATACAGCATTAAACGGCGATGAAAAACCTCACCCGTCCGCTTCCGCCCCTGAAATCGGTTCGCCTGCTGGATCAGCTGCGCGAACGGATACGTTACCTGCATTACACCATAAGCACCGAGCAGACCTATGTCTATTGGGTGAAGGGTTTCATCCGGTTTCACGGGCTGCGCCATCCGGCCGAAATGGGGCGGGCGGAGATCGAGGCGTTTCTGTCGTGGCTGGCGAATGAGCGCCGTGTGGCCGTTTCGACGCACAAGCAGGAACTGTCGGCTTTGCTGTTCCTCTACGGCAAGGTGCTGGGCGTCGACCTGCCGTGGATGAATGACATCGGGCGGCCGCGCACGAAGCGTCGCCTGCCGGTGGTGCTGACACCCGACGAAGTGGCCCGCCTGCTCTGTCTGATGGCGGGCGAACATCGCCTGCTCGCTCAGCTTCTGTACGGCACGGGCATGCGCATCAACGAAGGTCTGCAACTGCGCGTGAAGGACATCGATTTCGAACGTCGCACGGTCATCGTGCGCGAGGGCAAGGGCGGCAAGGACCGTGCGGTGATGCTGCCCGAGAGCCTGATTCGGCCGCTGCGCGAGCAGCTGGCGCGCGCCCGGGTGCTGTGGGCCGACGACTGTCGCTGCGGACGCGCGGGGGTCGAGATGCCGGATGCGCTGGCTCGCAAATACCCGCGCGCGGGCACATCGTGGGCGTGGTTCTGGGTGTTTCCGCAAGCCGATGTGTCGGTCGACCCGCGGTCAGGTGTGGTGCGGCGTCACCATCTGTATGACCAGACCTTTCAGCGCGCCTTCAAGCGGGCGGTGACTTGCACCGGGCTGACGAAGCTGGCAACGCCGCACACGCTGCGCCATTCGTTCGCCACTGCGCTGCTGCAGTCGGGCTATGACATCCGGACGGTGCAGGAACTGCTCGGCCACGCCGACGTGGCGACGACGATGATCTACACGCATGTGCTGAAGGTGGGCGGCGGCGGGGTGCGCAGCCCGATGGATGCGCTGCCTGCGCCGGGGCTGTCGCCCTGAAGCGCGCAGGCGGCAGGCGCGCGATCACTCCGGCGTACGCGGTACCTCTTCATGCACGCCGCGGATCACCTTCACCAGGCAGAACAGGAAACCGGCCACGCCAAGTATGGCCAGTGGCAGGGACTGCCACAGCGGCCAGCCGCCGTTGTGACTGTCGTCGATGACATTGACCAGGCTGAGCGTGATGCCGGACATGCCGACGATGGCGAAGGCGAGGGCGGCGAAGAAGAAGAGGACGCGCATGGTGTGGGGTATCCGGTAAAGAAGGGCGGGGCGCAGCCAGGGGTGCTGTCGGGGTGCGGTGTCGATGTGCGCTGTCGGTATGTTTTCGAAGTGAGGTTCGGGTCGTCTGTTCAAGGCGGGGCTTACTGGAGCAGCGNGTGCGGTGTCGATGTGCGCTGTCGGTATGTTTTCGAAGTGAGGTTCGGGTCGTCTGTTCAAGGCGGGGCTTACTGGAGCAGCGCGGATGCCGGACGTTTGGGGGCGATCTGCGTAGTGTCTGTGGGAGCGGCCCCTGTGGGAGCGGCGGCCTCGCCGCGATCGTGTAGCGATGGTCGCTGATCGAAGTGAAGATCGCGGCGAGGCCGCCGCGCCCGGATATAGGGTGCTGCGCGTTCAGCCGGCGAGCTTTTTCTTCAGCAGTTCATTCACCTGCGCCGGGCTGGCTTTGCCTTTGCTGGCTTTCATGACCTGGCCGACCAGCGCGTTGAAGGCCTTGTCCTTGCCGGCGCGGTATTCCTCGACCGATCTGGGGTTGGCGGCCAGCACCTCGTCGATGATGGGTTCGATGGCCGACACGTCGGTGACCTGTTTCAGTCCCTGGGCTTCGATGACGGCGTCGGCCGTCTGACCTTCGCCGCTCCACAGCGCTTCGAACACCTTCTTCGCGATGTTGTTCGAAATGGTGCCGTCGGCGATGCGCGCGACCAGGCCGGCGAGCTGCGCCGGCGTGACCGGGCTTTGCGCGATGTCGCGCTCTTCGCGGTTGAGCCGCGCGGCCAGTTCGCCCATGACCCAGTTTGCCAGAGGCTTCGCCTGCGCCGCGCCGACGACGGCCAGCGCGTCGAGGTAGTACTGCGCCATTTCGCGGCTGGCGGTCAGACCTGCGGCGTCGTAGGGCGACAGGCCGTAGTCGGCCTGCAGACGGGCCGACAGCGCGACCGGCAGCTCGGGCATTTCGCCGCGCACGCGTGCAATCCAGTCGGCGGCGATGACCAGCGGCGGCAGGTCGGGGTCGGGGAAGTAGCGGTAGTCGTGCGCGTCTTCCTTGCTGCGCATGGCGCGCGTTTCACCGGTGTCCGGGTCGAACAGCACGGTGGCCTGCTGGATCTTGTGACCGTCTTCGATCTGTTCGATCTGCCACTGTATTTCGAAGTCGATCGCCTGCTGCATGAAGCGGAAGCTGTTCAGGTTCTTGATTTCGCGCCGCGTGCCGAGCGGCTCGCCCGGGCGGCGCACGCTCACGTTGGCGTCGCAGCGGAAGCTGCCTTCCTGCATGTTGCCGTCGCAGATGTCGACCCAGCGCACCAGCGCATGCAGCGCGCGCGCGTAGGCCACGGCTTCGGCGCTCGACGTCATGTCCGGCTCGCTGACGATTTCCAGCAGCGGCGTGCCGGCGCGGTTCAGGTCGATGCCCGACATGCCATGGAAATCTTCGTGCAGGCTCTTGCCGGCGTCTTCTTCCAGGTGCGCACGGGTCAGGCGCACCACCTTCTCGTAGGCCTTGTCACCGTCGCCGACGCGTATCGTCAGCGCGCCGCCCTGCACCACCGGCAGTTCGTACTGGCTGATCTGGTAACCCTTCGGAAGATCGGGGTAGAAGTAGTTCTTGCGCGCGAACACCGAACGCTGCGCGACCTCGCCGCCCACCGCGAGACCGAAACGGATGGCGCGTTCGACCGCGGCGCGGTTCATCACCGGCAGCACGCCGGGTAGCGCCAGATCGACCGCGCTGGCCTGCACGTTCGGCGCGGCGCCGAACGCGGTCGGGCTGCCGGAGAAGATTTTCGAGGTCGTGTTGAGCTGGCTGTGTGTCTCCAGCCCGATCACGACTTCCCAGTTGGCTCTGCTCATCGCGTTCTCTTTCCGTGTCTTTCCGTCTTGCGGTTACCGGCAGGTGCCGGTCTTGCGGCTCACCAGGGTGGGCCACAGGTATTCGTGCGCGCCGGGCGAGCACTGGCTGGCGCAGTTCTGGTACGACACCGTGACCTGGTCACCCTGTTCCCACATGCGCACCGTGCAGGCGCCGGCGACCAGCGTCGGCGTCGGCATGAAGGCGGTCTGCCGGAACGCCGCGAGGTCGAAACTGCAGCGACCCTTGCTGCCCATGTCGACCTGCGACCAGAAGCGCTGCACGCGCGAGCCCTGCACATCGAGCACCAGTCGGCCTTCGGTGCCCACGTCGTCGCGGTAGCTGCATTCGGTCTTCACCGCCAGCGGTCGTTCCGGGATCGGCAGCGGCTTGGTGCTCTTGATCGGCGGCGCCGGCCGTCTGGCTTCCGGTGCGCTCGCCGGCGCCGGCTGCGGTCGCGTGGCGATCGGTGGTTGCGGCGCGAACTGCGCGCAGCCGGCGACCAGCGCCGCCGTCAGCGCGGCCGCGAGCGGCAGTCCGCGCAGCCACCGGCGACTCACAGCAGACTGTCCCGCAGTGCGCGCAGGCCGTCCGGCATGGTGAGCGACTGCTCGTCCCAGCCTTCGATGCGCAGCACGTCGTCGAGCGCGGCTTCGAGCACCGCGTGGGCGCGCTCGGCCGCCTCGGCGATGCGCCGGTGCGTGGCAGCCAGCTGCGGCATTTCATTCATGCAGTTCAGCTGGTACGCATGCAGCTTGCGCAGCTCGAGCATCTGGGTGGCGACCTGGGCCGGGCAGGCACACATGTAGATGCCCGCCTGATCGAGGATGTGCTTGAGCTGTTCGCTGTTGTAGCGGTAGCGCTGTGACGTGCTCATGTCGGCTTACCGGGGTGGCGTGCGCAGGTGCCAGTCGGTCGCCTGCTGGAAGCGGTGTGCAGCGCCCAGCATGCGCGCCTCGTCGAAATAGTTGCCGACGATCTGCAACCCGACCGGCAGGCCGCTGGCGCCGAAGCCGCACGGAATGCTCATGCCGGGCAGGCCGGCCAGATTGACCGAGGTGGTGTAGATGTCGCCCAGATACATCGACAGCGGATCGTCCGCCTTGTCGCCGATGCCGTAGGCGACGGTCGGCGTGGTCGGGCCGAGGATGAGGTCGCAGTCGCGGAAGGCCGCGCGATAGTCGTCGGCGATCAGCCGGCGCACGCGCTGCGCCTGCAGGTAGTAGGCGTCGTAGTAGCCGTGCGACAGCACATAGGTGCCGATCAATATGCGCCGCTTCACTTCCTCGCCGAAGCCCTGGGCGCGTGTCTTGGCGTACATGTCGTTCAGGTCGCGGTACTCGGGCGCGCGATAGCCGTAGCGCACGCCGTCGAAGCGGTTCAGGTTCGAACTGGCTTCGGCCGGTGCGATCACGTAATAGGCCGGCACGGCATAACCGGAGCGCGGCAGGCTGACCTCGACCGTGGTGGCGCCCAGCGTGCGGAAGGTGGCCAGCGCGGCGTCGACCGCGGCACGCACGTCGTCCGACATGCCTTCGCCGAAGAATTCCTTCGGCACGCCGATGCGCAGGCCGGCCAGCGGGGCGTCGAGGGCGCGCGTGTAGTCTTCCGGCGCGCGTTCGAGGCTGGTGGCGTCGCGCGTGTCGAAGCCGGCAAAGGCGTTGAGCAGCAGCGCGCAGTCTTCCGCGGTGTGCGCCATCGGACCGCCCTGGTCCAGGCTCGAGGCGTAGGCGATCATGCCCCAGCGCGACACGATGCCGTAGGTCGGCTTGATGCCGGTGATGCCGCAGAACGCGGCCGGCTGGCGGATCGAGCCGCCGGTGTCGGTGCCGCTGGCCGCCGGCGCAATGCCGGCCGCGACCGCCGCCGCCGAACCGCCGGACGAGCCGCCGGGCACGGCGTCGAGCTGCCAGGGGTTGTGCACCACGCCGTAGTGGCTGGACTCGTTGGTCGAGCCCATCGCGAACTCGTCCATATTGGTGCGGCCCAGCGTCACCAGACCGGCCGCGCGCGCGCGCTCGATCAGGCCGGCATCGTAGGGCGCGGCGAAGTTCTCCAGCATTTTCGAGCCACAGCGGGCATGCCAGCCGGTCTGGCAGAAGATGTCCTTGTGCGCGATCGGCACGCCGGTCAGCGGACCCGCGCGGCCTTCGGCGCGCAGCGCGTCGGCGGCACGCGCCTCGATCAGCGTCTGCGCCTCGTTCAGTTCGACAAAGGCGTTCAGCGCCGGATTGGCGGCCTCGATCTTCGCCAGATAGTCCTGCGCCAGTTCGACCGCCGACACTTCGCCGGCCGCGAGCCGGGCCGACAGCTGCTTCACGGTGTCCATCGTTCGATCACTCATTCAATCACCTTCGGCACCAGATACAGGCCGTTTTCGACCGCCGGCGCGACCGCCTGGTAGGCGCTGCGGTGATCGGTTTCGCTGATGGCGTCGTCGCGCAGGCGCAGCACGAGGTCGGTGGCGTGCGCCATCGGCTCGACGCCGGTGGTGTCGATCGCCTGCAGTTGCTCGATCAGGCCGAGCATGGAGCCGAGTGCGTCGCGGGTGCGTTCGAGCTGGCCGTCGGCAAGCTCGATGCGCGCCAGCTTCGCGATGTGGCGGACTTGTTGGTCGGTCAGGGACATGGCGGGGCTGTGTGGGTTGCCGGATGCCGGGGCACCCGCGGACAAAGATGTTTCAGTTCAAGGGGTCGGGGTGTGTTGGGTTATCATTATGAACTATTCAGGCTGCCCGCCCGGCCGCTGCAAACACCTCCGGCCGCGCCCGGCGCATCGAGGCAGCTCGATGTCACCCCCGGGTGAAGACTGATCCGGCCCAAACCCGTACAGACCGCCCGCGGTCGCTTCCACATAAGACACTTCATGTTCGGTTTCCTGCGTTCCTATTTTTCCAACGATCTGGCCATCGACCTCGGCACCGCCAACACGCTGATCTACGTGCGCGGTCAGGGCATCGTGCTGGACGAACCGTCGGTCGTCGCCATCCGCACCGAAGGCGGCCCCAACGCCAAGAAGACCATCCAGGCAGTGGGCCTGCAGGCCAAGCTCATGCTCGGCAAGACGCCCGGCAACATCACCGCCATCCGGCCCATGAAGGACGGCGTGATCGCCGACTTCACAGTGACCGAGCAGATGCTCAAGCAGTTCATCAAGCGGGTGCACGATTCACGTCTTTTTTCGCCCAGCCCGCGCATCATCATCTGCGTGCCGTGCGGCTCGACCCAGGTCGAGCGGCGCGCCATCCGCGAATCGGCGCTCGGCGCCGGTGCGAGTCAGGTGTACCTGATCGAGGAGCCGATGGCCGCGGCGATCGGCGCCGGCCTGCCGGTGTCGGACGCCACCGGCTCGATGGTGGTCGACATCGGCGGCGGCACGACCGAAGTCGGCGTGATTTCGCTCGGCGGCATGGTGTACGCCGGATCGGTGCGGGTCGGCGGCGACAAGTTCGACGAAGCCATCATCAATTACATCCGCCGCAACTACGGCATGCTGATCGGTGAAACCACGGCCGAGGCGATCAAGAAGGAAATCGGCTCCGCCTTCCCCGGCTCCGAAGTGAAGGAAATGGAAGTGAAGGGCCGCAACCTGGCCGAAGGCATTCCGCGCAGCTTCACCATTTCGTCCAACGAAATCCTCGAAGCGCTGACCGAGCCGCTGAACCAGATCGTGTCGGCGGTGAAGAGCGCACTCGAACAGACGCCGCCCGAACTGGGCGCCGACATCGCCGAGCGCGGCATGGTGCTGACCGGTGGCGGCGCGCTGCTGCGCGACCTGAACCGCCTGCTGATGGAAGAAACCGGTCTGCCGGTGGTGGTGGCCGACGACCCGCTGACCTGCGTGGTGCGCGGTTCGGGCACCGCGCTGGAAAAGATGGACCAGCTGGGCAGCATCTTCGCCAACGAGTGACACGCCGCATGATGGCTCACCGGTCCCTGCCCGCCGCCTCGACGGTGCCGCGGGACCGGCACCGCCCGCGTCGCGGGCTTGCTTCGACCCCCTCGGTTTCCTGATTCATGGCTTCTCCGGTCGCCGGACATTCCCCGCCCCCGTTCTTCCGGCGCGGCCCGGCACCGCTGGCCCGCCTGGTGGTGCTGGTGAGCGCTGCGCTCACGCTGATCGTCGTCGATCACCGTCTGAACTATCTCGAATTGCTGCGCCAGGGCCTGTCGGTGGTCACCACGCCGCTGCAGGTCGCCGCCGGCATGCCGGTCACCGGCGTGCGCTCGGCCGGTGAATACTTCGCCGACCTCGCCCGGCTGCAGGCCGAAAACGAGGACCTGCGCCGCGAACAGGTGGCGCTGGGCACGATACGGCTGCGCCAGGAACAGCTCGATCTCGAAAACACCCGCCTGCGCGCGCTGCTCGACATGCGCGAACGGGTACAGGTGAATGCCCAGGTGGCCGAGGTGATCTATGCCGTGCGCGACCCGTTCTCGCGCCGCGTGGTGGTCGACAAGGGTCTGACCCAGGGCATCGAGCCGGGCAGCCCGGTGGTCGACGACATCGGCGTGATCGGCCAGGTCACGCGGGTCTATCCGCTGAACGCCGAAGTCACGCTGATTTCCGACAAGGACCAGGCGCTGCCGGTGCAGATCGCCCGCACCGGCGTGCGCGCGGTGATGTTCGGCGCCGGCAGCGGCACGCTTGAGCTGCGCTACCTGGCGACCGACGTCGATCTGCGCGAGGGCGATCGCATCGTCACCTCGGGGCTGGACGGCGTGTTCGCACCCGGCCTGCCGGTGGCGCGCGTGAAATCGGTCGACCGCGACGGCTCGGGCGGCTTCGTGCGCATCCTGTGCGTGCCGCTGGCCGGCGTCGAATCGCATTCCACGGTGCTCATCATGGCGCCCGGCAAGCCGGTGCTGCCGGCAGACGACGCGGCGGCCACCGCCGGCAGCGCCCGCGCGGAAAAGGCAGTCAAGCCATGAACCAGCCCAGCTTCAGTTCGCGCCGCATCCTGCGCCCGGTCCGGCCGTGGTTCATCTGGCTGTCGATGATGTTCGCGCTGCTGCTCAACCTGATGCCGCTCGGCCGCACGCCGATGCTGCCCGACTGGGTGGCGCTGGTGCTCTGCTTCTGGTGCGTACGCGAGCCGCTGCGCGCGGGCATGGGCGCGGGCTTCGTGTTCGGGCTGCTGATGGACATTGGCCACGGCAGCCTGATGGGCCAGCACGCGCTGGCCTATGTGCTGCTCGCCTACACCGCCGGCACGTTTTCGCGCCGCATCCTGTGGTTCGGACCGTTGCAGCAGTCGCTGCACGTGCTGCCCATGCTGGTCGGCACGCAGCTGGTCATGCTGTGCGTGCGCCTGTCCACCGACGCGGAATTTCCCGGTCTGGGCTATTTCGTCGGCAGCGTCATCGCCACGCTGCTGTGGCATCCGATCAGCTTCGTGCTGTTGCTGCCGCAGTACCGGCCGGAGGACAAGGATGAAAACCGTCCTATCTGAGCCCGCTGCGAAACCCCTTGGGACGGAGGCCGGCTTTGCACAGCCGGCCCGTTCGACAGGCGCAGCGCCATGCGCTGCGAAACCCCTTGGGACGGAGGCCGGCTTTGCACAGCCGGCCCGTTCGACAGGCGCAGCGCCATGCGCTGCGAAACCCCTGTCTCACCCCCACCAAGGGGGCTGCGCTCGCCCTTGGGGGCGGCCCGGCGGGCGGCGCTCGGCCCCCACGCTCACCGCGTTCGCTGGGCGACGATGAACGATCTGCACAGCCCGGAAATCCAGCTGGTGCGCTTCCGCCGCCGCGTGCTGTTCGCCGGCGCGCTGGTGCTGGTGTGCTTTTCGCTGCTGCTGGCGCGCTTCGTCTGGCTGCAGGTGGTGATGCACGACTACTACCGCACGCGCGCCGAAGACAACCGCATCGCGCTGCTGCCGGTGACGCCGAACCGCGGCCTCATCGTCGACCGCAAGGGCGAGGTGCTGGCGCGCAATTACTCGGCCTACACGCTTGAGATACAGCCGTCGCGCGTCGACAACCTCGACCGCACGATCGATGAACTGGCGGCCATCGTCAATATCGAGGCGCGCGACCGCAAGCGCTTCCGCAAGCTGATGGACGAATCACGCAACTTCGATTCGCTGCCCATCCGCACCCGGCTCAGCGACGACGAGGTCGCGCGCTTCATCGCGCAGCGCTATCGCTTCCCGGGCGTCGAGGTGCGCGCCCGGCTGTTCCGCCAGTACCCGAACGCTGAACTGGCGTCGCACGTGCTCGGCTACATGGGCCGCATCAACCGGCGCGACGCCGAGCGCATCCAGGAATCGGACGACGCGGCGAACTACCGCGGCACCGACCACATCGGCAAGAGCGGGCTGGAACAGCACTACGAACGCGAGCTGCACGGTCTGACCGGCGTCGAGCAGGTCGAGGTGACCGCCGCCGGGCGCGCAGTGCGCGTGCTGTCGCGCACGCCGCCGCAGCAGGGCAACAACCTGCGGCTGACGCTCGACGCGGGGCTGCAGCGCGTCGTCGAAACCGCGTTCGGCGACCGACGCGGTGCGCTGGTGGCGATCGAGCCGTCGACCGGCGGCGTGCTGGCGCTGGTCAGCAAGCCGACTTTCGACCCCAATCTGTTCGTCGATGGCATCGACACCACCAGCTGGGACGCGCTGAACAACTCGCCTGACCATCCGCTGCTCAACCGCGCCATCTATTCCGCCTACCCGCCGGGGTCCACCTTCAAGCCCTTCATGGCACTCGGTGCGCTGACCGCCGGCAAGCGCACACCGCAATTCGCCATCGCCGATCCGGGCCACTTCGACTTCGGCGGCCACCGCTTCCGCGACGACAAGGTGGGCGGCCACGGCTCGGTCGACATGCACAAGTCCATCGTGGTGTCGTGCAACACCTATTACTACCGGCTCGCGGCCGACTGGGGCATCGACGGCATTTCGAACTTCATGGCACAGCTCGGGCTGGGCAGCCGCACCGGCATCGACATCGACGGCGAATCGACCGGCGTACTGCCGTCGCAGGCGTGGAAGAAAAAGCGCTTCAAGCGGCCCGACCAGCAGAAGTGGTATGCCGGCGAGACCATTTCGGTCGGCATCGGCCAGGGTTACAACGCCTACACGATGATCCAGCTGGCGCACGCCACGGCGATTCTGGCCGCCGACGGCGTGGTGTACCGGCCGCACGTGGTGCGCCATATCGAAAATTCGCGTACCGGCGCCATCCAGCTGATCGAACCGGAACCGGTGCGCAGGGTCGATCTCAGGCAGGCCGACATCGACGTGATCAAGCGCGCCATGGAAGAGGTGAACCGCGTCGGCACCGGCGCGCGCGCCTTTGCCGGCGCGCCGTACGTCGCGGCCGGCAAGACCGGCACGGCGCAGGCCTTCTCGCTGCGCGGTGGCGACCTGAAAACCAGCAAGCTGGCCGAAAAGCTGCGCGACCACGCATTGTTCATCGCCTACGCACCGGCCGACGACCCGAAGATCGCGCTGGCCGTGCTGGTCGAGAACGCAGGTTTCGGTTCGCAATCGGCGGCGCCGATCGCGCGCCAGGTGTTTGACTACTATCTGCTGGGCAACCTGCCGGCCGGCCCGGCGCCAGAGGACACGGATGCAACTGACAGCGAATAGGTGGCTGTGGCTGCGCGGCACGCTGGGCAGTGTGCTGGGCAAGCTCGATCTGCCGCTGGTGATCATCGCGGGCACGCTTCTGGCGCTGGCCACGCTGGTCATGGCGAGCGCCACGGCCGACTTCGGTTTCCGCTTCGACGCCCATCTGGTCAATCTTGCGGCCGGCCTGACGGTGATGTTGCTGGTGGCACAGATTCCGCCGCTGCGCCTGATGCAGCTGGCGCTGCCCTTCTACCTGCTGGGCGTCGTGCTGCTGATCGGCGTCGAACTGTTCGGCGAAACCTCGAAGGGCGCGCAGCGCTGGCTCGACATCGGCTTCACGCGCATCCAGCCCTCGGAAATGCTGAAGATTTCGGTGCCGCTGATGCTCGCATGGTATTTCCACCGCCACGAGGCGCAGCTTCGGGTACGCGACTTCCTGGTCGCGCTGGTCATCCTGATCATTCCGGTCGGCCTCATCTTCCATCAGCCGGATCTGGGCACCGCCATCCTGGTGCTGGCGGCCGGCGTGTTCGTCATCTTCTTCGCCGGGCTGTCCTGGAAGCTCATCATTCCGGTGCTGGTCATCGGCGTGGTGGCGGTCACCACGGTGGCTGTCGAAGGCGACGCGCTGTGCGCCGAAGGCGTCAAGTGGCCGGGCTTCAAGGACTATCAGCGCCAGCGCGTGTGCACGCTGCTCGACCCGACCGCCGACCCGCGCGGCAGCGGCTTCCACATCATCCAGTCCAGCATCGCGATCGGCTCCGGCGGCGTGTTCGGCAAGGGCTGGAAGGAGGGCACGCAGACCCACCTCGAATTCGTGCCCGAGCGCCACACCGACTTCATCTTCGCGGTGATGGCGGAAGAATTCGGTCTGCTCGGCTGCCTCGTGCTGCTCGGCATATATATATTGCTGATCGGTCGCGGCCTGATGATCGCGGCCAGCGCACCGCTGCTGTTCTCGCGCCTGCTGGCGGGTGCGATTTCACTGTCATGCTTCACCTATGCCTTTGTGAACATGGGCATGGTGACCGGCGTGCTGCCGGTGGTCGGCGTGCCGTTGCCCTTCGTGAGTTACGGCGGCACCGCGCTGGTCACGCTGTGCATCGGGCTCGGCCTGCTGATGTCGATCGAGGCGCACCGGCGGTCCCGCCGGCGCGACCGCTGAGCCGATGATCGCCGCCCGCAGCCTGTGGCCGGTGGCGCTGTGCGCCCTGCTGGCCGGCTGCGCAGGCGTACCGGTCAGCGAACCGCCGGCCCCCTCTGCACCGGCCAGCCCCGCCCCCGCGACAAGCGCCGCGCCGGTCGCCGCCCCCGCGCCCTCCGGCAAGCCGCGCCCGGGCGGTTTCTACCTCGACGACGGCCCGGGCGACAACGCCCCCGATGCACAGACGCTGGCCGCGATTCCCGACGCCGTGCCGCGCGACGAACCGCTGCACCGCTTCGCCAACCGGCCGTACAGCGCGCTCGGCCTGAGTTTCGTGCCGCTGACCGAACACCGGCCCTTCCGCCAGCGCGGGCGCGGCAGCTGGTACGGCCGCAAATTCCACGGTCAGAAAACGTCGAGCGGCGAGCCGTACGACATGTACGGCATGACCGCCGCCCACGCCACCCTGCCCATTCCAAGCTATGCGCGGGTGACCCATCTGGCCAGCGGCCGCTCGGTCGTGGTGCGGGTGAATGACCGGGGCCCGTTCAAGCCCGGCCGCGTGATCGATCTGTCGTGGACGGCTGCCGCCAAGCTCGGCTATGTGAACGACGGCAGCGCCGAGGTCGAGGTCGAGGCGGTGTTCGCACCGGGCAGCGCCGGCGACCTGCTGGCCCGGCGCGCCGCCGGGCAGCCGGAGATCGCGCGCCCCGCACCGGGGCCAGCAGCGCCAGCCGACGATGTGATCGCCGCGCTGGCCGCCGACGGCGCGCAGGATACGTCGACCGCCAGCCACTGGCTGCAGCTGGGCGCCTTCAGCACGCTCGACAACGCACAGGCGCTGTCGCGCCGGATCGCCGCAGCGCTCGGTGATCTGGCCGACCGGATCAGCGTATCGAGCGACGGCGACCGCCACCGCGTGCGCGCCGGCCCGTTCGAGAGCCGCGACGCGGCGCAGGGCGCCGCCCGCGCGCTGCGCGAGCAGCTCGGCCTGGACGCGCTGCTGATCACACGCTGATCGTCCCGCCGATCGTGCACTGATCGCACAGGGAGCAAGGCTCGCGGGCGCGCCGTAACACCTGCATACGAGCCATTACAGAGTTTGCTACATCCGCCTGCAACACTGCATGCGTCGCGGTCCCGCTCCGGTGACCGCATTTCGCAGGCAGCGTCCGCCATGTCCTCCCCCCGCAATTGCCTTCAGCCTGTCTGGCGATCCGGCCTGACGGCCGCGCTGTGCGCCGGCCTGCTCGCCGCGTGCGCTTCGCCGCCCCGGCCGGCGCCCTACACCGGGTCGCCGCGGCCACCGCCGGTGAAGGCGGTGACCGATCTGTCGGTCTATCCGTCGCGCGGCCAGAACGCCACCACGCAGCGGCGCGACCGCTACGAATGCAATGCCTGGGCAGTCGGTGAATCCGGCTTCGATCCAGCGACCCGCAGCACTGTACCGACACCGGTCCCGCGCGTCGAAGCCGACCCGCCGTCCGGCTACGGGCTGGCGGCCGGCACGGTGACCGGTGCCGTCATCGGCGCCGCGGTCGGCAGTCCGTACCACACGGGGCAGGGCGCGGCGATCGGTGCCGTGGTCGGCGCGGCCGCCGGTGCGGCATCGGACGCCTCGCGCGAAGCGCGTGCCGCCCGGGTCGAGGACGCCTATGCGCAGCGTGCCGCACAGCGCGACGCCGCCGGCAGCGAACAGGCGAACCGCTACCGGCGCGCGCTCATCGCCTGCCTCGAAGGCCGCGGCTACGCCGTGCGCTGATCACGCCGCATTCACCACAGGGACGACGCATCATGGAATACGGTGACACGCAGCACACCCGTCACACCCGGCTCGGCCGCACCGGCGCGGCGCTCGTTGCGCTGCTGCTTCTGGGCAGCGGTGCCGCGTTTTCGCAGGAAGGCCGCGGCGGCGGTGACCGGGGCGATCGCGGTGGCGCACGGCAAGGACAGGAACCGCGCGGCGAGCGACAGGGGCCGCGCGAGGACCGCGGTGCCCGGGCGCCCCGCGAAGCTCAGCGCGACGGACAACGCAACGCGCAGCGCAGCCCGGAGCGCACCGAACGACGCGACGCCGGGCCGCGCGACGACCGGCGCGGCGATCGCGCCGTGCCGCGCGCCGCCTACCAGAACCGCATCGAGCGGCACGTCCCGCAGGCTTACCACCCGGCTGGGCACAGCCGGCATCCGGCGCACTACCCGGGCCGCGGCGCCGTGGTGCACAGACTGCCGCGCGACGTGCATGTCCATCATTACCACGGCCGGCCGTACTACCGTTCGAGCGGCGCGTGGTACCGGCCGAGTGGCGCCTGGTTTTCGGTGGTCGGCCCACCGATCGGTGCCTTCATCACGGTACTGCCCTGGGGTTACTCGGTGATCGACTACGGTGGACGCCCGTACTACCGCTACGACGACGTGTACTACGCGCGGCGCGACGACGGTTATGTTGTGGTCGAGCCGCCGGAAGGCCGGTACGCCGACAGCGAGCCCGCCGGATCGGACGAGCTGTTCGTCTATCCGGCCGCCGGCCAGAGCGCGGAACAGCAGGCGACCGACCGCTTCGAATGCCACGACTGGGCGTCGTCCCAGACCGGCTACGACCCGACCCGGGTGTCCGGCGGCGTGCCGCCCGAAGACGCCGCCCCGGCGCGCGCGGCTTACGTGCGCGCGATGACCGCCTGTCTGGAGGCGCGCAACTACACGGTGCGCTGACGCCGGCTGCCGGGCGTCGTCAGCCGGCGTCGGGCGGCGCGTCCGACGGTTCGGCACGAATCTGCTGCACCAGCACCTTGTCGATGCGGTTGCGATCCATGTCCATCACCTCGATCCGCAGACCCGGCATCTCGAAATAGTCGGCCGGCACGGGAATGCGGCCCAGCACATGCAGCACGAACCCGCCCACGGTATTGAAGCCGCCGCTTTCCTCGCCCGGCAGTTCCTCGTCGAGGCCGACGACCGACTTGAGCTTGCTGATCGACGTGCTGCCATCGACCAGCCACGAACCGTCTTCGCGCTGCACGATTTCCTGCGCCTCGTTGATGTCCTCGACCGAAATGTCGCCGACGATGGCGGCCAGTACGTCGTTGACCGTCACCAGCCCCTGCAGGTCGCCGTACTCGTCGACCAGCAGCGCAAGATGCTTGCGGGTGCGCCGGAAGTTTTCCAGCAACTGCGCGGTGCTGACCGTGTCGGGCACGTACAGCGGCGGCGTCAGCAGCGCCTCGATGCTGGCGCGGTCTATCGTGATGCCGGCGAGCGAGCGCTTGAGCAGGCTGCCGGTCTGCAGCACGCCGAGCACGTGCTCGACGCCGTCGCGGCAGACCAGCACACGGCTGTAAGGACTGTCGGCGATGCGGGCACGAATGTCCTCTTCCGGGTCATCGAGATCGACCGCAAAAATGTCCTTGCGCGGCGTCATGATGGCGCCGACGCGCTGTTCGTCCAGCCGCAGCACGTTCGACACGATCTGCTGCTCGCTCTGGTGGAACACGCCGGCTTCGGCGCCCTGACCCATCAGTACATTGATTTCCTCGTCGGTGATCGGCGGCTCTTCGGTGCGTCGCGCACCGACCAGGCGCAGCAGGGTATTGCTCGACACCGACAGCACGACCACCAGCGGCCGGGCGATCAGCGCCAGCAGCACCATCGGACGGGAAATGAGCGAGGCGATGCTTTCCGGCGCCAGCAGCGCCAGCCGCTTCGGCACCAGTTCGCCGACCACCACCGAGCAATAGGTGATGCCAACCACGACGATGGACAGCGCGATGGTGCGCGCATAGGGCTCGATCAGCGGAAAGCCGGAGAGCCAGACCGCGAGCGGATCGGCCAGTGCGGTTTCACCCATGGCGCCACTCAGGATGCCGATCGAGGTGATGCCGACCTGGATGGTGGAAAAGAAATTGGACGGATCTTCATGCAGGCGGACCGCAGCCTGGGCGCCACGGTTGCCGTCGTCGGCGAGGCCGATCAGGCGCGCCTTGCGCGAAGAAACGATGGCGATTTCCGACATGGCGAAAACGCCGTTCAACAGGATCAGGGCGAAAAGCAGTGCGATGTCCATGGATCAGGCTACCCGCGCAAGCCGCCCGGACCGGACATGTATCGGGTGTCCAGCACAGGCCGGCGAACTTTCGATGTGGATGGATCGCGCTGTTTCAGGGATGCAGATCGCGCGCTCCGTTCCGTTTCGTTCCCGCACCCGTGCGGCCCTGATGACATTGCAACACCATCCGCGTGCGGACCGTGTTGCGTACCCGCGAGCGGTCGGCCGCGCGCCGGCCGACCGCCCGACGGAAGCCTGCGCCCACTCAGCCGTGCGGCGAACCCACCGTCGTCTTGTTGATGAAGATCGCGCGATCGACCGACACCACCCACACCAGCCCGTCACCGGTCTGGCCGGTGCAGGCGACGCTGACGATGCGGCGCACGATTTCATCCACCAGCTCTGCCTGCGCGATGATTTCGATTCGCACCTTGGCCGAGTAGTCGGTCAGTTCGTCCTTGATGCTGTGCGGAATGTGGTCGCTGGGCGAACCACAGCCCTCTACCTTGCTGATCGTCATGCCCTGGAAGCCCGGCATTTCGCGCAGCACCGTTCGCAGCCGGGCCAGCTTGTTCGGGCGGATGACAGCTCTGATTTCCTTCATTTCAACTCTCCTCGGATCAAGCCTCGTAGGGCTTGTCGTCAAACCAGGTGTAGAGCGCGGGCACCACGACGAGGGTCAGCAGCGTGCAGGTGATCAGGCCGCCGATCACCACGATGGCGAGCGGCCGCTGCACTTCCGAACCCGGTCCTGTGGCGAACAGGAAAGGCACCAGACCCAGTGTCGCCACGGTGGCGGTCATCATCACCGGCCGGAAGCGCATCTTTGCGCCATGCACGACCGCCTGCATCAGTTCCATGCCTTCGTTGCGCAGGTTGCGGATGTAGGACACCAGTACCACGCCGTTGAGCACCGCGATACCCCACAGCGCGATGAAGCCAACCGACGCGGGCACCGACAGGTATTCACCGCTGATGAACAGCCCGATCACACCGCCGATCGACGCGAACGGCAGCACCGTGATGATCAGTGTGGCGAACCTGACCGACCCGAACAACAGGAACAGCAGGAAGAAGATCGCTGCCACTGTGATCGGCACGATGATCGACAGGTGACCCAGCGCGCGCTCCATGTTCTGGAACTGGCCGCCCCACTCGAAGTAATAGCCTTCGGGCAATTGGACCTCGGCACCGACCTTCTGTTGCAGCTCGGCCACGAAACCGCCGAGGTCGCGGTTGGCCACATTGATGCCGATGACGATGCGCCGCTTGCCGGTTTCGCGCGAAATCTGCGCCGGGCCATCGCGCACGTCGATGCTCGCCAGGCTGGACAGCGGCAGCTGCGCGCCATCCGGCGTCGTGATCAGCATGTTGCTGATGGCTTCGATGTTGTCGCGGAAGCGCTCGGGCAGACGCACCACCGCGGCAAAGCGCCGCTCACCCTCGAACACGTCGGTGACGTGGCGACCGCCGATGGCCGCTTCGATCAGGTCGTTGATGTCCGCCACATTGAGGCCGTGGCGGGCAATCGTGCGGCGATCGATTTCGATCGTCAGGTACTGCTGGCCGGTCACCCGCTCGATCTTGATTTCGGATGCGCCCGGCACGGTGCGCGCCACGCGCGCGATTTCGGCGCCCTTGTCGCGCAGCGTGTCGAGGTCGTAGCCGAAAATCTTCACCGCCACGTCGGCGCGCACACCGGTCACCATTTCATCCACGCGGTCGGAAATCGGCTGCGCCATGATGATGTTGACGCCGGGCAGCGCCGTCAGCTTTTCGCGCATGGCGTCCTGGATGGTTTCCTGCGTCCAGCCGTCCGGCCATTCGTCGCGCGGCTTCAGTGACACGATGGGTGTCGACTCGTTCTGCGACTGCGGGTCGGCCGGCGACTCGCCGCGACCCACGCCGGACACCGCCGACTTCACGCCCGGCACCTCCATCACCAGCCGCATCGCCTCGCGCTCCATCTTCAGCGACTCCTCGAGCGAAATGTTGGGCACCCGGTCCATCGCCGGCACGACCGAACCTTCCTTCATTTCCGGAATGAAGGCGGTGCCGAGGAAAGGCAGCATCGCAATCGCGCCGACGAAGGCCAGCACCGCCAGCGACACCGTCTTCTTGCTGTTGGCCACCGCCCAGGTCAGCATCGGGAGGTAGGGCTTCTTGAGCGTCCTGATCAGCCAGGTGTCGTGATCCGCACCGCCCTTGAGCAGATAGCTCGACAGCACCGGCGTCAGCGTCAGCGACAGCACCAGCGAGACGAACAGCGCGATGGCGATGGTGTAGGCGAGCGGCGCGAACATCTTGCCTTCCATGCCCTGCAGCGTCATCAGCGGCAGGAACACCAGAATGATGATGCCGATGCCGAAGATGACCGGCGTGGCAACCTCCATCACCGCGGACAGGATGACGCGGATGCGGCTTTCGCCCTCTTCCTTGGCATGGCCGAGCCGCTCGAAGGCGTTTTCGACCACCACGACCGAGCCGTCCACCATCAGTCCGATCGCGATCGCAAGACCCCCGAGCGACATCAGGTTGGCCGACAGGCCGACCTGATTCATCACCATGAAGGTGACCAGCGGCGTGATCACCAGCGTGGCAATCACGATGATGGAAGAGCGCAGATCGCCCAGGAACAGGTAGAGCACGATGACGACGAAGATGACGCCTTCTATCAGCACCTTGATGACGGTGGCGAGCGCGGCATCGACCAGCTCGGATCGATCGTAATAGGCTTCGATCTTCAGGCCGCCGGGCAGCATGTTCTTGTCGTTGATCTCGGCCACCTTCTTCTTGATGTCCGACACCACGGCCTTGGCGTTGCCGCCGGCCATCATCATGACGATGCCGCCGACCGCCTCGGTCGTGCCGTTCTTGACGACCGCGCCCACACGCACCGCGTGGCCGAAGGCGACCTCGGCCACGTCGCGGATGTACACAGGCGTGCCGCCGACCTCCTTCACCACGATGAGGCGGATGTCCTCGAGGTTCTGCACCAGACCGACACCGCGGATCAGGTACTGCTCGGCGTTCTGCGGCAGGATGCCGCCGCCGGCGTTGGCGTTGTTGCGGCCGAGCGCCTCGTACACATCCTTCACCGTCAGGCCGTAATGGCGCAGCCGGTCCGGATTGACCAGCACCTTGTACTGCTTCTGGTAGCCGCCCTGAGAGTTGATTTCCGCGACACCGGTGGTCGAGCGCAGCAGCGGCCGCACCACCCAGTCCTGAACGGTGCGCCGCTCGGTCAGTTCGGCCTGCGTCAGTTCGCGGTCACCGTCGTCCGGCCTGACCAGCGTGTACTGATACACCTCGCCCAGACCGGTGGACACCGGGCCGAGTACCGGCACGACGCCCTCGGGCATGCGGTCGCGCACTTCGAGCAGGCGTTCCATCACCAGCTGGCGTGCGAAGTACAGATCGGTCTTGTCGGTGAACACCAGCGTGATCAGCGACAGGCCCGGCTTGTTCAGCGAACGCATTTCGACCAGGCCGGGCAGGCCGGTCATGCCGATTTCGACCGGCACCGTGATGAAGCGCTCGACCTCTTCCGGCGAGCGCCCGGGCGCGTCGGTGGCGATCTGCACCTGCACGTTGGTCACGTCGGGGAAGGCATCCACCGACAGCTTGCGCGCGGCGTCCAGGCCGAAGGCCAGCAGACACAGCGCAACCACGACAATCACGAGGCGCTGCTTGAGCGCCCCGCGTACAAGTCCTTCAATCATGTTTCATCCAATCCGGTAGCGAGTGGGGACAAGGCGGCGAAGACGGCATCAATCCGTTTCCTTGCGCTTGCGCTCGTTGTTCAGATGGAAGGCACCGTCGACCACGATGCGCTGCCCTTCGGTCAGTCCGGACATCACCGGCCGCACCTCGCCGATCGCCTGGCCGAGCTTGACCGGCGTCATGCGGTACTGGCCGGGCGCCACTTCGACGAACACCTGGTCGCTGTCGCTTTCACGCACGACCGCCTTGCCCGGCACGGCGAGCCGTCGGGTCGGGCGGGTTTCGATCAGCACGGTGGCCAGCATGGCCGGCTTGAGCGAGCGGTCGCTGTTGTCGAGTTCGCTGCGCACGGTGACGGTGCGGGTGACCGGATCGACGGTGTCGGCGATGTAGATCAGCTTGGCAGTCAGCTGCTGGCCGAGCGACGGAATTTCGACCTGAATGTTCTGGCCCGCCTGCACCTGGCCGGCCTGCTGCTCCGGCACTTCGGCTTCGACCCACACGCGCGACAGGTCGGCGATTGAAAACAGCACTTCGCTGGGCTGCACCACCTGACCCTGGGTGACCTTGCGCTCGACCACGGTGCCCGCCATGGTCGCGACGACCGGCGATACCGAGTTGATGGCGCCGGTTTCCGACAGCTTTTCGATTGCCTTGTGCGACAGGCCGAGCACGCGCAGCTGGTCGGCCGCGGCGCGCTGTTCGGACTGCGAAATGGCCAGTTCGCTCTCGCGCCGCTGCAGTTCGGCGCTGCCGATCACATCGGCATCGAGCAGCTGACGGGCGCGCTCGACGCTGCGCTGGTTCAGCTGCGCCTGTGCGCGCGCCTTCATGTAGGAAAGCTGGGCGGCGCCCAGTTCGGTGCTGTTGAGCACTGCCAGCGTCTGACCGACCTTCACCTGCTGGCCCAGCATGGCCTGCAGTTCGCTGATGCGCCCGGTGACGGTGGCACCGATGCGGGTGATGCGCTGTTCGTCGAAATCGACCTGACCGGCCACGCGCAGCATGTCGGACAGTTCGACGCTGGTCACTTCGCCCAGCTGGATGATGCGGGTCAGGTTTTCGCCGGCCGACACCAGATTGGGGTCGGCCGGTGCAGCCGCCCTGGTCGGTTCGGCCTTGTCGGCTTCGCCGCAGCCGGCGAATATCAGGGAGGCGCCAAGCAGGCTGGCGTAGAGCAGCGGACGGGTGATTGAAGTCATGTTCGGTCCAGGATCTTGATGATTGGAATGGGTAGCGGAGCGGGCAGGCGGCGCGTCAGCGGACGGCGCTGAGCCGCTCGATCTCGACCACGGCGGCGCTCAGTTCGTAGCGCGCGCTGATCAGTTCGTTGCGCACCGCGCGGAACACGCGCTGTGCGTCGAGGAAGTCGAGGATGCCGCGCTCGCCGAACCGGTAGGCGGCTTCGGCCACCTTCAATGCGGCTTCGGCTTCGCGCACGATGCCGGTCTCGAGTGCGCTGACCTGATTGCGCGACAGTTCGAACTGGCGGTAGGCGGCATCGAGCTGCTGCTGCAGCTGGAACAGCCGGTTGTCCAGCTGCAGGCGTGTGCGCTCGACCTGCGCGCCGGCCTGGGCGATCTGGCCCTGACGGCGATCGAAGATCGGAATGGTCACCGCGACGCCGATGCGATTGGCGTCGTATTCCGGATCACGGTCGCGCGCCAGCTTGAGCGAAACGTCCGGCATGCGGCGCAGCTTTTCCAGTTCGCGCTGCTCGGTGAAACGATCGATCTCGGCTTTCAGGCGGAAAATTTCCGGGTTGCGCGCCAGCATGTCGTCGCGCAGCTGACCCAGCGGCGGCAGCTCGGCGTCGCGTTCCAGCTCGCCCTGCAGGTCGAAATCTTCCGGCAGCTGGCCGGCGACCAGCGCACGCAGCCGCGCCTTCGCCTGCACGATGCGCAGCACGGCGGCGTCGGCATTCTTCTGCGCGGTCAGCAGTTCGGTGTCGGCGCGGATCAGTTCATAGC
Source organism: Methyloversatilis sp. XJ19-49 (assembly GCF_024580145.1). Taxonomy (GTDB): domain Bacteria; phylum Pseudomonadota; class Gammaproteobacteria; order Burkholderiales; family Rhodocyclaceae; genus Methyloversatilis. The sequence continues at coordinate 366,669 of NZ_JANINI010000002.1, read as the reverse complement.
GCGGCGCCTCGCCGGTATTGACGCGCACTTCGACCCGGTTGCGGATCGAGCGCGCCAGCTCCAGATCTTCCTGCGCGGCGCGCAGCTCATCCTGATAACGGATGACCAGGTAGTAGTTCTGCTTCAGCTGCGCCAGCAGGTCGATTTCGAACGACTGCACGCCGGACTGCGCCGACACCACGCCCGCCTCGGCCACACGCAGCCGGGCGTCGCGCTGCGACGGGTAATCGAAGCGCTGCGACAGGGCTATCGTGCCAAGCGAACCGGGCGCGAGGTTGGGGCCGCGCGAGTTCCGGTCGCCGCCCATCACCTCCAGCTCGGGGTTGGGGTAGGCGCGGGCGGTGATGGTGTCGGCGCGACTGACATCGACATCGGCCCGCGCGGCGCCCAGCGAAGGATTCGATTCCAGCGCCAGTGCCTTCAGTTGTTCCAGCGTGTAAGGCTCGGCGGCGTGAGCCACCTGCACGCAAAGGCCAATGACGGCCAGCAAGGCAATTGCTTTTGTTTTCATGGATCTGCGTAGTGATTTCGATGGACAGGACTGACTGCGTGCACGTCCGGCCACGCAGCCATGAAACGATCAGGAGCACCAGGCGGAACCCGGCGCGTGGCATCCCCGGAGGACGCCCGATCAGGCGAGCCGGGGCGGCCGCAACAGAACCTGCGCGGGTTCGAGCTGCTGCAGAGCGAACACTTCGCTATCCAGCGCAGGGCGCGCAGAGAAGGACCGGCCGGGGATGACGTGGGCGGCGACCGGATCGGTCGGGTCACCCGCGATACTGAGAAAATGGATCAGCGCACCGTGCGGATCGAGCGGCACATCGAGGGACGCTTCGACGCCGGTGCATGTTTCGCACCCGAACGGTGCATCGAAACTGTCGTCAACGGCGCTATCCGCGCTCGTCCCGAGGGACGACAGCGCGATCAACATCAAGCCGATGAACAGCAGCGTACGTGCGAGAACCATAGAGGCCTCCGAGTCATGGCGTCGGTCAAAAGTTCCTTCCCTTGGGCGCGCCGCGGATTTTGCAGTGCACCACGATACAGCATCAAGCAGCATCCATGCCGGCCACCCGGCCAGCTTTGCTAAACTATGCCAGCTGTTCTCCCACACCGGTAAACCTACATGCTGAAGTTGTTGCGCTGCACTGCATTTGTCCTTCCCGTCCTGAGCGTGCTGATCCCGTCTCCTGTCCTTGCAGACCTGATTCCGCCGCCGCAGCCGGACGCGAAGGCGTGGCTGCTGGTCGACCATGAATCGGGCACGGTCATGGCCGAATCGCGGCCGGACGACCAGGTCGAGCCGGCTTCGCTGACCAAGCTGATGACGGCCTATCTGACTTTCAAGGCCCTCAAGACCGGTCAGCTCAAACCCGACCAGACCGTGCCGGTCAGCGTGAAGGCCTGGAAGACCGGCGGCTCGAAAATGTTCATCGCACCGGATCGCCCGGTCACCGTGGACGAACTGCTCAAGGGCATGATCATCCAGTCTGGCAATGACGCCTGTGTTGCACTGGCCGAAGTCATTGCCGGTTCGGAAGAAGCCTTCGCGCAGATGATGACGCGCGAGGCGCAGCGCCTCGGCATGACCGGTACGCAGTATCGCAACGCCAACGGCCTGACGGAAGCCGGACATTTCACGACCGCACGCGACCTGTCGCTGCTGGCGCGTGCGCTGATCCGCGACTTTCCGGATTACTACGGGCTGTATTCGACGCTCGACTACACCTACAACAACATCAAGCAGGGCAACCGGAACCGCCTGTTGACAATCGACCCCAGTGTGGATGGCCTGAAGACCGGCTTCACCGATGCCGCCGGATGGTGCCTGGTGTCGTCGGCCAGGCGCGACGGCCGCCGCGTGGTGTCGGTGCTGCTCGGTGCACCGAACGAGAACGGCCGCATCGAATCGTCGCGCGCACTGCTGAACTACGGCTTCAACGCCTATGAAAATGCGAAGCTCGCCGCCGCCGGCGAGGCTCTCGGCCAGCCCGCTGTATACAAGGGTGCCGCGGCGCAGGTGACGGTCGGTCCGGCCAGCGACGTGGTGCTGACGCTGCCGCGCGGCCAGGCGGCCAAGGCCACGCGCGACATCGTGCTGACCACACCGGTGATCGCGCCGGTCGCCGTCGGCCAGCAACTGGGCACGCTGAAGCTGCTCGTCGACGGCCAGCCGGTCGGCGAAGTGGCGCTGGTGGCGCAGATGGCGGTCGAGGAAGGTGGATTCTTCCGCCGCATCTGGGACACGATACGACTGTGGTTCAGCTGGTGACATGCTGACATGACCGACAGCCTGCTCGAATTTCCGACCGACTTTCCGCTGAAGATCATGGGCGAGCGCCATGACGACTTCGCGCAGGAAATGGTCGATGTGGTGCTCCGCCACGCACCGGACTTCGTGCCGGCCAGCCTGGAAATGCGGCCGTCGTCGGGCGGGCGCTACATCAGCCTCACCGCGACCATCAACGCCACCTCGCGCGAACAGCTCGACGCGCTGTACCGCGAACTGAGCAGCCACCCGATGGTGAAAGTGGTGCTGTGACGGCACAGGTCGTGCCGCTCGGACGGGCCGGCTACCGCGAGGTGTTCGACGCGATGAAGGCGTACAACGCACGCGCCGCAGCCGAACACCTGCCGGACCAGTTCTGGCAGGTCGAACACCCGCCTGTATTCACGCTCGGGCTGGCCGGCAAGCGCGAACACCTGCTGCACGATATCGGCGTGCCGGTGGTCGAATCCGACCGCGGCGGCCAGATCACCTACCACGGCCCCGGCCAGGTCGTGATCTACACGCTGCTCGACCTGAAACGTGCCGGCCTCGGCGTGCGCGAACTGGTCAACCGCATCGAGCAGGCGGTCATCGACCTGCTGGCCGGTCACGGCATCGACGCCCGGCGGCGCGTGGGCGCACCTGGCGTCTATGTCGGCCCGGCCGGTGACGACGCCAAGATCGCCGCGCTCGGCCTGCGCGTGAAGCACGGCCACACGTATCACGGCGTGTCGCTCAACGTCGATATGGATCTTTCACCGTTTGCCGCGATCAACCCGTGCGGCTACAGTGGATTGCGCGTGACACAGACGCGCGACCTCGGCATCGATCTCCCACCGGAGGCGATCTGCCGGCAACTGACCGACGCGCTACAGCGCGCCCTCTACCCGACAGGCACGACACCGCCATGACCGACACCACCTACGACCCGACCCACAAGCAGAAGGGTTCGCTGAAGACCGCCCGCATCCCGATCAAGGTGGTGCCGGCGGAAACGCTGCGCAAACCGGACTGGATCCGCGTGCGCGCCGCGCGCCCGGACAGCCGCTTCGGAGAGATCAAGCAGATCCTGCGCGAACACGACCTGCACACGGTGTGCGAAGAGGCGAGCTGTCCGAACATCGGCGAGTGTTTCGGCAAGGGCACGGCCACCTTCATGATCATGGGCGACAAGTGCACGCGCCGCTGCCCGTTCTGCGACGTCGGCCACGGCCGGCCAGACCCGCTGGATGTCGACGAGCCGGAGAAGCTGGCGAAAACCATCGCCGCGCTGAAACTGAACTACGTGGTGATCACCAGCGTGGACCGCGACGATCTGCGCGACGGCGGCGCGCAGCACTTCGTCGATTGCATCCGCGCAGTGCGCACCCATTCGCCGCGCACCACCATCGAAGTGCTGGTGCCCGACTTCCGCGGCCGGCTCGACGTTGCACTGGGCATCCTGAACGCCGCGCCGCCGGACGTGATGAACCACAACCTCGAATCGGTGCCGCGGCTGTACGCACAGGTGCGACCGGGCTCTGACTATGCGCATTCGCTGCGCCTGCTCAAGGAATTCCGTGCGCTGCATCCGGAGGTGCCGACCAAGAGCGGCCTGATGCTCGGGCTGGGCGAAACCGACGACGAAATCCTGCAGGTGATGCGCGACCTGCGCGCGCACGACGTGCAGATGCTGACCTTGGGCCAGTACCTGCAGCCGTCCGGCGGCCACCTGCCGGTCCTCCGCTATGTGCATCCGGACGGCTTCGCGATGTTCGAACGCGAAGCGAACGCCATGGGCTTCACCCACGCCGCCTGCGGCCCGATGGTGCGCTCCAGCTACCACGCCGACCAGCAGGCGCACGCCGCCGGTGTCGACATCGACCGCTGACCGCTCCTTTAACCGATGGCCGCCGCTCCCACAAGGGCCGCGCGCCCGGAGACCACAGCGAGCCCTCAAGCACAGCGACTGTGGGAGCGACGGCCCCGTCGCGATCAGTGCGGCGACCATCGCAGTGCGCAGTGCGTATCGCGGCGAGGCTGCCGCTCCCACAAGGGCCGCACGACCGGAGACCACGGCAAGGCCTCAAGCACAGCGACTGTGGGAGCGACGGCCCCGTCGCGATCAGTGCGGCGACCATCGCAGTGCGCAGTGCGCATCGCGGCGAGGCCGCCGCTCCCACAAGGGCCGCACGACCGGAGACCACGGCAAGGCCTCAAGCACAGCGACTGTGGGAGCGACGGCCCCGTCGCGATCAGTGCGGCGACCATCGCAGTGCGCAGTGCGCATCGCGGCGAGGCCGCCGCTCCCACAAGGGCCGCACGACCGGAGACCACGGCAAGGCCTCAAGCACAGCGACTGTGGGAGCGACGGCCCCGTCGCGATCAGTGCGGCGACCATCGCAGTGCGCAGTGCGCATCGCGGCGAGGCCGCCGCTCCCACAAGGGCCGCACGACCGGAGACCACGGCAAGGCCTCAAGCACAGCGACTGTGGGAGCGACGGCCCCGTCGCGATCAGTGCGGCGACCATCGCAGTGCGCAGTGCGCATCGCGGCGAGGCCGCCGCTCCCACAAGGGCCGCACGACCGGAGACCACGGCAAGGCCTCAAGCACAGCGACTGTGGGAGCGACGGCCCCGTCGCGATCAGTGCGGCGACCATCGCAGTGCGCAGTGCGCATCGCGGCGAGGCCGCCGCTCCCACAAGGGCGGCGCGCCCGAAGACCACGGCAAGGCCTCAAGCACAGCGACTGTAGGAGCGACGGCCCCGTCGCGATCAACGCGGTGACCATCGCAGTGCGAAGTGCGCATCGCGGCGAGGCCGCCGCTCCCACAAGGGCGGCGCGCCCGAAGACCACGGCAAGGCCTCAACCGCAGCGACTGTAGGAGCGACGGCCCCGTCGCGATCAGTGCGGCGACCATCGCAGTGCGCAGTGCGTATCGCGGCGAGGCTGCCGCTCCCACAAGGGCGGCGCGCCCGAAGACCACGGCAAGGCCTCAACCGCAGCGACTGTAGGAGCGACGGCCCCGTCGCGATCAACGCGGTGACCATCGCAGTGCGCAGTGCGCATCGCGGCGAGGCCGCCGCTCCCACAAGGGCGGCGCGCCCGAAGACCACGGCAAGGCCGCAAGCGCAGCGACTGTAGGAGCGACGGCCCCGTCGCGATCAGTGCCGCGACCATCGCAGTGCGCAGTGCGTATCGCGGCGAGGCTGCCGCTCCCACAAGGGCCGCGCGACCGGAGACCACGGCAAGGCCTCAAGCACAGCGACTGTGGGCGCGACGCCCCCGTCGCGATCAGTGCCGCGACCATCGCAGTGCGCAGTGCGCATCGCGGCGAGGCCGCCGCTCCCACAAGGGCTGCGCGCCCGGAGACCACAGCGAGCCCTCAAGCACAGCGACTGTGGGAGCGACGGCCCCGTCGCGATCAGTGCCGTGACCATCACAGTGCGAAGTGCGCATCGCGGCGAGACCGCCGCTCCCACAAGGGCAGCACGCCCGTAGATCACGCCGAGCACTCAAGCGCAGCGACTGTGGGAGCGACGGCCCCGTCGCGATCAGTGCCGTGACCATCGCAGTGCGAAGTGCGTATCGCGGCGAGGCCGCCGCTCCCACAAGGGCGGAGCGGGGGTTTCGGCGAGCACTTCTCGCCGCCCGCGGAGCCGGCTGGCCATGCAGGGCCAACAGTGGATCGCCACTCCCACAAGGCATCGCCGCGCCCACAGCAGTTGCTGATCAGACGAGCCAGTCGGGGCGCAGCAGCATCACCGCGCCGAGCGCCAGCATCACCAGCCCGCTGACCAGTTTGAGCACGCGCCCGCCGCGCTCGGTAAGTTTGCCGCTGCCCAATGCGGCAACCGCGGTACCTACCATGAGTGCGTCGTCGGCGATGTAGCCGGCGATGTACAGCGCCAGATAACCGTAGTGCGCCGCCGGGCTCAGCGCATGCTGCGCCAGCACCGAGGTGTAGAGCGCCGGCAGACCGGCCGTGCACAGCAGCTCGATCAGGTTTACCAGCACGGCGAGCGCAGCCACCGACAGCAGCGACAACGGCAATGACGGTGCCTGCATCACGCGTCGCATGCGTGCATACAGGCCGGGCTTGGCCGACTCGGGGATGGACAGCGACAGCCCGCGGCCGAAGGCGAAGAAATCCTTCACATTGATCGCACCGATGAGCAGCGCCAGCGAAGCCAGTGCGCCGCGCACCAGCGGCGTCAGACCGACCGCCAGAAACAGGTTGAGCCAGGCCGCCATGAAGGCGAAGTAGACCGCACCGCTGACCAGCACGAAAGTGCCGGCGATCAGCGCCATGCGTCGACGATCCTGCAGGCGCACCAGCAGCGACAGCAGGAACAGCAGCACCCACATCGCGCACGGATTGAAGCCATCGAGAAGGCCGAGTGCGAGCGTGAATGCAGGCAGGCCCAGCCGCGCCACATCGAGTTCGCCGATCAGCGGCAGGTGGAGCGTGGCGGACGGCGGGGCCCGGCCGGTGTCGGCGATGAAGGCGAGCAGCGCCGGCCCGCCCTCGAAACCGCTGATCACCCGCCCGCCCAGCACGAAGGTGGGCACGCCGGGCGGCCAGATGCCGGCCTGCTGCGACAGCGCGATCAGCTCGTCGCGTGCCGCCTGATCGGCGATCACGTCGTGATAGACGATGCGCAGCCCCGGCCGCGCCGAGGTCTGCACTTCGTCGAGAAAGCGCTTCGCCTCGGCGCAGTGCGGACAACCGCGCTGCACATAGACATGCAGCGTGTCATCCGTGTCGCCGGCCCGGACGGCCGTCGCGGACACGGCCAGCAGCACGCACCACAACAGATGCAGCAGGACAATTCGGGTGCGGGCGATGGTCATCGGGCAACGGCAGCCTTGAGCAGCGCCCGATTATCGCGCCCTTGTTACGGCCGGTCGCTGCGATACATCTTGTCCGGATTCATCTTCATGCTCCACGGCAGGCCGGAGTTCTGCCAGCCGTTCTGCAGGCGGAAGCCCTTCTGCGGGCCGTCCTTGATCTGCGCGCCCTGAAAGCCGTGTTCGACGTAGCGCGCGTTCGGAAAACCATTTGCGCGCAGAAAGGATGCGCTCGGCTCGCCGCGTTCGCTGCCGGAACGGCACATGGTGATGACTTCGGCATCGGCGCCCAGCCCGCGCTTGTCCAGTTCGGCCTTGATCTGAGCCGCGAAGTCGGGGTTCTGGAAGGTCTTGAACACGTTCTTTTCGGCATTCCACTTCGTGCGATCGACGATCAGGTAGGGAATGTTCACGTGCGCCGCGTCGGTGAAGCCGACGAACATGATTTCGACCGGATCGCGCACATCGACCAGCAGCACCTTGCTGTCGGCCTTCTGCACGGCGGCGTGGGCGTCGGCCGCCGAAATCGCCATGTCGACAGCGGATGCGGTGAGCGTTGCCAGCGACAGCGCGGCGGCGAGGAACAGTCTTCTCATGATGTGTTTTCTCCAGGGTCAGTGCGGATGCATGGTTTCATCGTGCGCCTTTCGCGCGTGCCTGCCAGTGACTGCGATCACCGACGTGCAGCGCCATCGTCCGGCTTCGGCAGCGCACGGTCGGGGTCAGGTCTCATTCGAAATCCGGCAGCGCGGGCTTGACCACCGGCCTTCCGGCTGCGGCCCAGGCATCGAAGCCGCCTGCGATGGAGTGAACGTTCAGGTAGCCCATGTCCGCCATCGCCGCTGCCGCCAGCGCCGCACGACCGCTGGTCTTGCAGTACACGACAACGCTCAGGGCACGCGACTCCAGTCCCGGCGTGCTGCTCAGCCGGAACTCGAGCAGGCCGCGCGGTATGTTGATGGCGCCGGGAATGTGGCCGGTGGCGTATTCGTCGGCTTCGCGCACGTCGATCAGGATGTCCGCATCGATCAGCATCGCGGGGGCAGCCTCCAGCTCGACTTCACGGATGCGCGCGCGCGCCTGGCAGACCAGGTCGTGAGCGGTTTTCATGTGGGTTGTCCCGACGTGGGCGTGTCCTGACGCGGGCCGGACACCGCCGTCAGCAGGGGCCAGACGAAAGCGAACGCCAGACCGCCGACAGCCACCGACAGCCCGATCAGATTGGCCCAGTCGACCCAGTAGCCCATTTCGCTGATCGAGGACCGGGTCACGAACGGCACCAGCCAGACGGCCAGTGCGGCAAAGGTTGCGCCGATCACCAGCGATGCCGGAAGCGCTTCCCGCCAGTGGGCGTGCCGGCGCAACAGCGCCGCCGACATGAGCGCGATCCATACCGCCGCGGCCCCCCCCAGCCACGGCAATGCGGTCAGCGCCAGTTCGAAAACGATGTTCAGGCCCAGCCATATTTCGTACATGTCGTTCTCCTCACACCCTGCCCTTGGCCACCGCCATGTAGGCAGGCTTGAGCAGGCGGTATTTCATCAACCAGGCGAAGTAGCTGTCCTGCAGCGGCTCGATCATCGGCAGTGACGGCACCAGCCGGCCTTCGTAGTCGAATTCGACCAGCAGCGCCGAGCCTTCGCGCAACAGCAGCGGGCAGGAGGTATAGCCGTCGAAGCGCTGCGACGGCTCGCCGCCGGCGATCACGTCGATCAGGTTGCGCGCGACGAGCGGCGCGCTCTTCTTGATCGTTGCCGCCGTCTTGCCCCGCGGCGTGCCGTTGATGTCGCCCAGACCGAACACGTTCGGGTAGCGCCGGTGGCGCAGCGTGTCCTTGTCTACCTCCAGCCAGCCGCCTGCGGCGAAGGGTCCGTCCTGCCAGGCGAGCGGGCTGTTCTTCACCGCGTCCGGCGCACGCATCGGAGGCACCACGTGGATGAAGTCGTAGCCCAGTTCGTTGCGCTCGCCCTCGGGTGTCAGGAAGGTGGCGCGCCGCGCGCCGATATCGATCCCGACCAGCTTGCTGTTGAAGGTGACCGGCACGTCCAGGTCGGCCCAGCGGCGCAGCACATCGTCATTCACCGGCTTCACGCTGAAGATGTTGTCGAGCGCGGAGTGGAAACCCACCTTCGACGAAGCGCGCATGCCCGCTTCGCGCAGTCGGTCGACCAGCATGAAGGTCATCTTCAGCGGCGCCCCGGCGCACTTGAGCGGCGTCGCCGGAAGCGTCATCAGCGCCTCGCCGCCCTGCCGGCGGAACGCATCCATCGCCAGCCAGGTCGCCTGTGCCGCCTGCGGCCCCGGGTAGACGCTGGTCAGGCCGTTGGCGCCGATGGCCGACACGTCCATGCCATCGATCTGCGCGAAGTCGAGGTGCAGACCTGTGGCCACCACCAGATAGTCGTAGCGGATGCGCTGGCCGCCTTCGGTGACGAGGGTGTTGGCGTCGGGGTCGAAGCCGGCCGCCATGTCCTTCACCCATTCGACGCGGCCGGGCAGCAGATCGGCGTTGCGGTCGCTCACCTTCGCCACCGGCCAGATGCCGGTCGCCACCAGCGTGTAGCCCGGCTGGTAGTTGTGGATTTCCTTGCGGTCGACAATCGTGATCTTCGCGCCGTCGAGTTCGCGCGAAAGGCGATTGGCGATGGCCACGCCGCCCAGCCCGCTGCCGGCGATGACGATGTGCGCCGAGGTTTTCACCGCCGCCCTCGCCGGGCGCGAAGTCGCCGCGCTTAGTGCCGCGGCACCCAGCGGCAGTGCCGACGCGCGCAGCATGAAGCGCCGCCGGCCGATGTCAGTGGGCGCCGCCGTGACCGTGGCGTCCTGTATCCGCGTTGTCATGATGTCTCCTCCCGGCTTTCCGCCGTGTATGGCTTTCTGGGAAAGTATCTAAAGGGTCTGCAGGCGCAGCACGGCAAGCGCGATGCCGGTGAAGCAGGCCAGACCCGAAAAGCCTGCCCGCCACAGGATGAAACGCGGGCGGAAGCCGACGCCGGACACGAAGCCGGCGCTCATCGCCCAGAACAGCGCCGTCGCCGCCCAGTGGTCGGCGCCGCCGGCTGGCGCTGCCAGCGCATGCGGCCACGCGGTGATGCCCAGCATGATGGCGATGGCCGCCAGCAGCGGCAGCGGCCGTATCGACCCGGCGGCTGCCGGCTCAGCCGGCGTGGGCGTCGCGGCCATGATCATTCTCCCCGCGTGCGCGGATGGCATCGAGACGCGACTGTTCGCGCGCCGCCTCGTTCTCGCCCCACAGCGTGTTCAGGATGGCGAGCAGCACCGCAAAGCCGATGCCCAGTACCCAGGCGAAATACCACATGGTCATCTCCTCAGATTGCCGTGATTCAGTAGGCCGAATGTTCGTTCTCGCGCAGCCACGCCCTGGTCACCTTGCCGGCCATCACCTTGTAGGCCCAACTCGTGTAGAGGACGATGACGGGCATGAAGATGAGCGTGGCCCAGAACATGATGCCCAGCGTGCGCTGGCTCGATACCGCGTCCCACACGGTCAGGCTGGCGCCGGGCACGGTCGAGGACGGCATGACGAAGGGAAACATCGACACGCCTGCGGTGCCGATGACGCCGCTGATGGCGACCGACGACGCGACGAAGGCGATCAGCGTGCGGCCGCGCAGCACGGCGAGCAGGGCGAGCAGCGCGCCGGCATAGGCGAGCGCTGGCACGACGAGCGTCGCGGGTGCGGCGGCGTAGTTGGCCAGCCAGGCGCCCGGCTGGCGCACCACGGTCTTGGCCAGCGGATCGGGCTGTGCCGCCGTGTCGACGACCGACGTGATGGCGTAGCCGAAATCGGCTGCTGCAATCCAGATGCCTGCAGCGGTGAAACCCAGCAGCATGACGAGGCCGAACAGCAGCGCGGCGGTGCGCGCCCGGCGCTGGATGTCGCCTTCGGTGCGATGCGCCAGATAGATGGCGCCGTGCATCGTGATCATCGCCGTGCTCACCACGCCGCACAGCAGTGCGAACGGATTGAGCAACTGCCAGAAGCTGCCGGTGTAGTGCGACACCAGCGTGTTTTCGAAGTAGAAGGGCACGCCCTGCAGAAGGTTGCCGAAGGCCACGCCGAAGATGAGCGGCGGCACTGCACCGCCGATGAACAGGCCCCAGTCCCAGGTGCTGCGCCAGGTCGCGTTGTGGATCTTGCTGCGATAGTCGAAGCCGACCGGGCGGAAGAACAGTGCCCACAGCACGGCCAGCATGGCCCAGTAGAAGCCGCTGAACGCGGTCGCGTACACCAGCGGCCAGGCGGCGAAGATGGCGCCGCCGCCGGTGATGAACCACACCTGATTGCCGTCCCAGTGCGGGCCGACGGTATTGATGATGACGCGCCGCTCTTCGTCGTTGCGCCCGGCGAAGGGCAGCAGCGTGCCCACGCCCATGTCATGGCCGTCCATGATGGCGAAGCCGATCAGCAGCACGCCGACCAGCAGCCACCAGATGACCTTCAGGGTTTCGTAGTCGAACATGATCGTTCTCCGTTCAGGCGTGTGCGGGCGAGGCGGGGGTGGCGTGGGACGCCTCGTGGTCGTAGCGACCGGTGCCGAGGCTGCCCGGGCCCTGACGGGCGAACTTCACCATCAGGTACATCTCGACGATGAGCAGCACGGTGTAGAAGGTGACGAAGCCGGCCAGCGAGCCGTACAGGCTTTCGACACTGAGCGTCGATACCGACAGGTGGGTCGGCAGCACGCCGTAGATGGTCCAGGGCTGACGCCCGTATTCGGCGACGAACCAGCCCATTTCCGACGCGATCCACGGCATCGGCAGAAACCACAGCGACCACTTCAGCAGCCAGGGCCGCTGTGCGAAATCGCCCTTGATCGAGTACCACAGCGCGAGGCCGAACAGCGCGAGCATGGCGAAACCGAGCGCGACCATGATGCGGAAGGTCCAGAACAGCGGGGTCACGCGCGGCAGCGTGTCGCGCGCGGCACGGTCGATCAGCGCCGGCGTCACCTCGTCCATCGACGCGACGTACTTCTTCAGCAGCAGGCCGAAGCCGAGATCGGCCTTCACCTTGTCGAAGGCCACACGTGCATCGGCGTTCTCCGGATCGGCGCGCAGGGTGTCGAGCAGCTTCACCGCCTCGATGCCGGTCACCACGCGTTCGCGGTTGCGGACCAGGATGTCCTTCAGGCCCGGCAGCTCCTTGTCCAGCGAGCGCGTACCGATGAGGCCCATCACGTAGGGAATGTGCAGCGCGTAGTCATTGCGCATTTCCGTTTCGTTCGGGATCGCGATCACGTTGAAGCCGGCCGGCGCGGGTTCGGTCTCCCACATCGCTTCCATCGCCGCGAGCTTGGTCTGCTGCGCCTCACCCACCGTGTAGCCCGATTCGTCGCCGAGCACGATGACCGAACACACCGACGCGAAGCCGAACGCTGCGGCGATGCGGAAGCTGCGCTTGGCGAATTCCATGTCGCGACCGCGCAGCAGATACCAGGACGAGATCGACAGCACGAACATGGCGCCGGTTACGTAACCGGCCGACACGGTATGCACGAACTTGGCCTGGGCATCCGGGTTGAACACCACGGCCCAGAAGTCGGTCAGTTCCATGCGCATCGTGACGAAACTGAATTCTGCGCCGACCGGGTTCTGCATCCAGCCATTGGCGATCAGGATCCACAGCGCCGACAGATTGGTGCCGATGGCCATCAGCAGCGTCACCAGCAGATGCTGGCGGCGCGAGAGGCGGTCCCAGCCGAAGAAGAACAGACCGATCATGGTCGATTCGAGGAAGAAGGCCATCAGCCCCTCGATCGCCAGCGGTGCGCCGAAGATGTCGCCGACGTAGTGCGAGTAGTAGGCCCAGTTGGTGCCGAACTGGAATTCCAGCGTGATGCCGGTGGTGACGCCGAGCGCGAAGTTGATGCCGAACAGCTTGCCCCAGAAGCGCGTCATGTCCTTGTAGATCACATTGCCGGTCATGACATACGCGCTTTCCATGATGACCAGCAGCCACACCATGCCCAGCGTCAGCGGCACGAACAGGAAGTGGTACATCGCGGTGGCCGCGAATTGCAGCCGGGACAGATCGACGAGTTGTTCACTGACCATGACGGTCTCCGGTGGTCGAAGGAAATTCAATGCGGGACGGCGCCGACACCTGGGCCGCGACCGCGGCTGCGTCGACCTTCACGTGGGCGTCGCGGACGAAGGCCCACCACAGGCCGGTGAGCACCACCAGCTTGAGGACGACGACGACGACGATTTCACGCAACAACTTCCGGTCTGCCAGATTCATGGCGCACTCCGCTTGAACAGCCATGACTTATCAAGTGTCGTGCCAGCTGGAGCGGCGTTTAAAAATTCATTGCGTTTCAGTGGCTTGTGATCTTTGTGAGCATGCAGTGCTTGACCTTGTGGCTGACAGCGACACAGACTGACAGCCCGATCACGTCAGAACTGTCAGTGCCATGTCAGACGAACTGCGTCCGCTGCCCGAACTGGTGTCCTTCATCGAACTGGCACCCGAACCGCACATCCTGTTCGACCGCGACTACCGCGTGATCGCCGCCAACAAGGCCTACCGCGCGCAGTACGGCGGTGGGCGCAGCGTGGTCGGGCGCACCTGTTACGACGTGTCGCACCACTACAGCGTGCCGTGCGACCGCGCCGGCGAGGCCTGCCCGCTGGCGCGCAGCCTGGAGTCGGAGCAGCGCGAGCGCGTGCTGCATCTGCACCAGACGCCGCGCGGCGAGGAGTACGTGAACATCGAACTCACACCGGTGCGCAACGGCAGCGGCGACATCGCGTGGTTCATCGAGAAGATGGAGCCGCTGAAGGTGGCGCGCGGCGTGTCCGAACGCAGCGGTCTGATCGGCCGCGCGCCCGCCTTCCAGCGCATGCTCGAACTGGTGGCGCGGGTGGCGCCTTCGGACGCCAGCGTGCTGCTGCAGGGCGAATCCGGCAGCGGCAAGGAACTGGTGGCGCAGGCGGTGCATGACGCCAGCCGGCGCGCCGACCGCCCCTTCGTCGCGGTGGACTGTTCCGGCCTGCAGGACACCCTGTTCGAAAGCGAGCTGTTCGGCCACGAGAAGGGCGCTTTCACCGGCGCCATCGCACGCAAGGCGGGTCTGGTCGAGGCGGCCAGCGGCGGCACGCTGTTCCTCGACGAGCTGGGCGACATTCCGCTGACCATGCAGGTGAAGCTGCTGCGCCTGCTGGAAACCGGCACCTATCGCCGCGTCGGCTCCACCGAACTGATGCGCGCCGACGTCCGCCTGGTGTCGGCCACGCACCGGCCGCTGAAGCAGATGATTGCCGAAGGCCGCTTCCGGCAGGACCTGTACTACCGGTTGAACGCCTTCCCCATCGTCGTGCCGCCGCTGCGCGAACGGCGCGAAGACCTGCCGCTGCTGGTCGAGTCGCTACTGGCACGCGTCGCACCCGGCCGTCGGCTGACTGTGGCGCCAGCGGCCATGCGCGCGCTGCAGGCCTATGCCTTCCCGGGCAATGTGCGCGAGCTGCGCAATGTGCTGGAGCGCGCCAGCCTGCTGTGCGACGGCGAAGAGATCGGCACGCAGCATCTCGATGAGGAAATCTGCATCGGCTGCGCGGGCCCTGCCCGCAGTGACGCCGCCGACGGGCTGCCGGCAGACGGCGGGGGCGCGGTCGATCTGGAAGAGGCGCAGCGTCAGATGCTTGCGCGCGTGGTGCACAACCACACCGGCAGCCGCCATGAGCTCGCCCGCAAGCTCGGCATCAGCGAACGCACGCTGTACCGCCGGCTGCGCGCGCTGGGCATCGCGCAGGACTGAAACCGGCGCTGCGGGCGGCGCGACTGCGCCATCGCTGGCAGGCAGCCCTGCCTGCGCTGGCAGTGCGGCAGTGAATGCCCACCGGTGTTTCGCCCGCAAACGGCGCGCAGCGGTGCGCGTACCGGGTGGCACGCGGATTGCGAATGTCCAGTGACAGAAACCGGCAACCGGGGGCAGGCAGCGCCCCGCTCGACCGTGCGGGCCGCGCCCTTCAACACGCGCGCAGCCCGTGCGTGCGGCCCCGATGCCCACCGTGACCCGGGTCGCCGGCTTCCTCCTTTTCCGCATCACCGGAGCCCATGCCATGACCCACACGACCGAACTGCCCGCCCTCCTCCCGCACGCGATGTGCGCCGACCGCCGCCGCCTGCTGATCGCCACCACCGGCGTCGGCGCAATTGCCGTCGCAGCGACCGCCGTTCCCTTCCTGTCCAGCTTCGCGCCGTCCGATCGGGCGCGCGCCGCCGGCGCGCCGGTCGAAGCCGACGTGAGCAAGCTGGCGCCCGGCAGCATGATGACCGTCGAATGGCGCGGCAAACCGGTGTGGGTGCTGCACCGCACGCCCGACATGCTGGCCGCGCTCGAGCGACACGAAGCACGGCTGGCAGACGCCACATCGGCCGAGGCCCAGCAGCCCGGCTACGCCGCCAACCGCGAGCGCGCGCGCCGCGCCGACTATCTGGTGGTGATCGGCATCTGCACCCACCTCGGCTGCTCGCCGACCGAAAAGATCGACACCGGCAGCAGTTCCGGGCTGGGCGACGACTGGCCGGGCGGCTTCCTGTGCCCCTGCCACGGCTCGACCTTCGACCTCGCAGGACGCGTGTTCCGCAACCAGCCGGCGCCGACCAATCTCGAAGTGCCGCCCTACCAGTGGCTGTCGGATACGCGGCTGCTGATCGGGGACGACGGCGCGACCGCGGCCTGAAGCCGGGAACCTAAGTCGATCAAGGCCGTGGGAGGGGTCAGCCCCTTGTGCGGATCACCTTACAAATCCCAATGAGGCGACAGCCGCTCATCCCATCGCGTCACCGACCTGAACCGCATCACGAGTTCGGCGACCGTTCCCCACGGCTCGCCAGCCATCTAGTCTGCCAGTGCGGGTCTCAGCTCGGAAAACTCATGCCAGACGTGGTCATCGTCGGTCGGCGTGTTCCTGTCTTCCCCCGGCTTCGCATACGCGGCCGGAATTCCGAGCTGTTCGGCGATGAAGAACTCACCACGGTCAAGGCTTGCCTTGACTCCCTCAATGTCGGCTGAAGTCGCGCATCCTTCGAGCAACAGGCTGCGCCACGATCTGTAGTTGCCTGCATTGCGGTAGAGGTAGTCGAAAATGCTGCAATCATTCATGCGAAACCTGCCCAGCGGTTGTCGAGAAATACCTCGCTGCGGTGCCTTCGAAGAAAAGCGGCCTCAGGCACAAAGCGATGCGGTAGCTCAATCGCACGGCCTTCGAGCGGTTTGAAGACGGACTCGACGAAGGGCTCGTCGGATCGGCGCAACTTGTCCGACAGCAGAACTTTCCAGTCGTCGCTCAGCGAAATGAGCCCTTGGTCAAAAGCACGGTCATGGATGGCGGAAAGACACAGCCCGTTGCCCGGATTGAGCCGGTTTGCCTTGTCCGCCGTCCACGGCACGATATGGCTTGCAATGAGCAGCCGCGGTTCGGAAACACCGGACATGCAACATCGACCGCGATAACTGGCCAGCACAGCGCGGCGGAAGAAGTTCTGCTTGATGCGCTGTTCGGTCAGGACGCGGCGGGATTCGCCGGTGAAATCGTCCGGAATCTCGAAGCCCTGTAGCGTCTCCTCTTCCATCGGGTCGACCGCAGCATCCGCCACGAATTGCTTGCGCAGTCGCTCGCACTCAAGTGCCAGACTTTCCCAGTCAGCATGGAAATCCGCCCAGATCTCACGATCGAGCGCAGACGCGCCATCAAGGCCCTTGCGGCCCGTACTCGTGATCGCCGGATCGAGGCTGGCGAAGTTCACAAGCTTCATGGCCACGGCTGACGGCGTTCTGCCGATCTGGCTGGCCAACTGCATGACCTCGTTATTGCGCGAATGCAGCTTTCCGAATGGAAGCTGGCAATACAAATGAAAGGCAAGCTTCAGTTGATCTCTTGTCCAACGGCCTTCACGCATGACGATTTCAGGCAGTGCAACCGAAGCTGCCGCTGCCGGCTCCTTGGGGGCCAATGACGCAGCGATGAGTTTAGCGACCGCGGCCATCAACGCTACAACAAAGTGCCTGGCTGATTGCTCGCAGGCGCTGTACTCCGCAGCCGACACCACAACGCCTGAAGCTTCAATGCCCCATCCGCAACAGCGCAATGGTGGCAATCCCCAGCAGCAGCAGCCCACCATCGCGCAGCGAATCCCTGAGTGCGAGCGTGCGGTGCAGGCGCGGCATCAGGTCGGACACGGCGATGTAGATGAAGCTGGCGGCCGACAGGGCAAGCACCCAGGGCACGGCGGCGCGCGCCTCGGCCAGCCAGAAGTGGCCGAGCAGCGCGCCCGGGAGCGTGGCGGAGGCCGACAGCGCGTTGAGCAGCAACGCCTTGCGCGCACCATAGCCGTGGCCCAGCAGGAGCGCGAAGTCGCCGATTTCCTGCGGCAGTTCGTGGGCGATCACGGCCACCGCGGTGGCCACGCCGACCGCCGGCGACACGTGGAAGCCGGCGGCGATCACCACGCCGTCGACGAAGTTGTGGAAGGCATCGCCGATCAGTATGAGCGGACCGGTGGCGCCATGGGCCGGGCATTCGGCGTCGTGGCAGTGCCGCCACAGCACGGCCTTTTCCAGCGCGAAGAACAGCACGATGCCGGCCAGCACGGTGGCCGACACGGCGTGCGCCGGCGCCTGCTGCAGGCTGGACGGGATCATGCCGAGAAATGCGGCGCCGAGCAGCGTGCCGGTGGCATAGCTGATCAGTGCCGGCAGCAGCCATTCGCGCCGGCGCGGGGCGAACAGCAGCAGGAGTGCCGAACCGGCGATCGCGCCGAGGCTGCCGATCAGGCTGAAAAGGAGGGTCTGGGCAAGCATGCGCCGGGCGGCCGGTCGGTGAGCGGACGCAGACGGCCCACTTTCCGCAGACCGCCCGCCGCGACGATCAGAATGCAACGATCTTGCGGTTCGGTTCCATCAGCGCACGACCCATGGCATCCGGCTTGGCCGGCGCGATGCCGTCCTTCAGCATGTCCGGCTTGTGGCCGGTGTTCGGCAGGTAGATGGCGCACACGGAGGCGGTGGCACCCTTCTTCATGGCGGCATCCAGCAGTTGCGCGGGCGTGACGTCCTTGGGCTTGAGCGGCGTGCCGCCGGCGCCCTTCAGCGCGAGGTCGCCGGCCTTGTCGCACAGCAGGATATCGACCTGACCGCCCTGTTCCTGCATCTGGTTGGCCAGCACCATGGCCATGCCCTGGGTCATGCCGCTTTCGGCGCTGAGGATGACGGTGACGGCCTGCTTGTCGGCGAGTGCGACCGACGACAGGGTGGCGAGTGCGAGGGTGACGAGTACTTTCTTCATGGGTAAGTCTCCGGGTGGTGAGTGGAAGGCGTGGCGTTTCAGCGCCGCTTCGCCGGGGGCGAAGGACGCGCGTGCCGCAGCAGTGCGGCGCGTCTGGATGTCATGTCGGTGATGAAGGCGTCGCGACTGCCGGCGAGCAGCGGTGCGCTGCGCAGGCGCAGTTCGCCCAGCGTGGCCACGCGGCGGCCGCGCAGCGGATGGGCCGGAAACACCAGGGTCTGTTCCGGCAGCATGAAGAGGCGGCAGGTCAGGCTGTCGTACAGCAGGCCGGCATCGGCGTCATCGTCTCCATCGGCGCAGCTGCCCAGATCGAAGGCATCGCCGCAGAACAGGCGATCACGCCACAGATAGCTCACGCAGTGCGCGGTGTGGCCGGGCGTGGCCAGCACGCGCAGCACCTCCTGGCCGAACACCAGCGTGCTGCCGTGCACCGCGCGCTCGACCTTCGCCGGGCAGGCGGCATTGATGCCGACGCCATCGGCGATGACCAGCGTGGCACCGGTCAGCTCGCTCAGCGCGCTGCAGTTCAGCGGCTGGCTGGCATGGACATGGGTGCGCAGCACGTGGCTCAGCCGGAATCGGCGCTCGGCCAGCAACGCAAGCAGCAGTTCGGTACTGCGCGGCGGCGGATCGATGATGACGGCGTCCAGCGAGCCGGCATCGGCCAGCAGATAACCGATATGGCCAGCGTCAGGGTCTTCGATCGGGTGGAAATACACGGTGGGCTCGGCAGTGCGCGAAGGATGTCGTGCACTGTCCTATCAAAGGTCGTGCCAGCCGCGCTCACCAGAGCAGAACGCCCATTGAATCAGTGGGATGCAGGGCCGCTCATGCGGTAGCACCCAGCGGATCCGGCTGCCTTTGGCAGCGAGGCTGCCAACGCCGTCAGTGCGATGGCAGCACGCGCCGTCGCCGTGTTCTGATCGTGCTTCGATGCGCCAGTCGCGGTGACACGGCAGATGTGCCCGACATGACGGGCAGGAGCGCCATGTTTGGCAGTCAGGTGCACTGCCGCACGCTGCCCTGGCAGCCCGAAATGACTTTGTCACGCGCAGGGGAATGGCTTCAAGCTATTGAAATTATTTTGTTTCTCCAGATATTCATCGAACCCGAACAGGTGGCACACAACTTGATAACACGACATGCCGGCCGCGCACTGCGTGGTCGACCTGATCCGCCGGGCAGACGACACCGCACCGGCACATGCATTCGAGACATGGAGAACTGAAATGGACAACACCCAGCAATCGACCTTCCCGCGCCTGAACGAACCAGCTCCGGCCTTCAGCGCCCGTACCACGCACGGTGACCGCAAGCTGGAGGACTACCGCGGCAAGTGGCTCATCCTGTTCTCGCACCCGGCCGACTTCACGCCGGTGTGCACGACCGAATTCATCGCCTTCGCCAAGGCGGCTCCGAAATTCGCCGGGATGGGCTGCGAACTGCTGGGCCTGTCGATCGACAGCCTGTTCTCCCACCTCGCCTGGGTGCGCAACATCAAGGAGAAGTTCGGCGTCGACATTCCGTTTCCGATCATCGAAGACCTGAAGATGGACGTCGCCCGCGCCTACGGCATGGTGCATCCGGGTGCCGCCGACACGCAGGCCGTGCGCGCCACCTTCTTCATCGACCCGAATGGCGTGCTGCGCGCGATGGTGTATTACCCGATGAGCAATGGCCGCAGCATCGACGAATTCGTGCGCCTGCTGACCGCACTCCAGACCTCTGATGCCAATGGCGTCGCCACGCCGGAAAACTGGTGCCCGGGCCAGCCGGTCATCGTGCCACCGCCGAAAACCGCCGAAGCCGCTGAAAAGCGTGCGTCGGAAGGCTACGACACGGTGGACTGGTACTTCTCGACCAGGTCGCTGTAGGCAACAAGCCGGTATCCGACCGGCCACCGGCGTGGCCGCCGGAACCGACGATCAACGCGAGGAAAAAAAGCCATGAGTGACGCCACCTTCAACGAAACCGCAGCGCATGCCGGTCGCCTGGCCCACTTTCCGGTGTCGCTGTTCGCCATCGTGATGGGGACTGCCGGACTTGCAATCGCGTGGATGAAGGCGTACCACGCGCTCGGCGCACCCGTCGAGATCACGCAGCTGCTGCGCTGGATGGCGTCGGCGCTCTACCTCTTCCTGCTCGCGATGTACGCCGCCAAACTGGTGCGTCATCCGGCCGAGGTGGCGGCGGAGCGACGGCACCCGGTGCGGCTGAATTTCTTTCCGGCCATCTCGATCGGACTCATCCTGCTGGCGATTGCGTGGGCGCCCGACGCGCCTGCAGCGGCCAGCCGGATGTGGCGCATCGGTGCCGCGCTGCAACTCGGCTTCACGCTGTACGTCATGAGCAGCTGGCTGCACCACACACACTACGCGATACAGCACGCCAACCCGGCCTGGTTCATCCCGGTGGTCGGCAACATCCTGGTGCCCATCGTGGGCGTGCGCTTTGCACCGGCCGATGTGAGCTGGTTCTTCTTCAGCATCGGTCTCGTGTTCTGGATCGTGCTGATGACGCTGGTGCTGTACCGCCTGTTCTTTCACGAACCCTTGCCGGCACGTCTTGCGCCGACGCTGTTCATCCTGATCGCACCCCCGTCGGTCGGCTTCCTGTCGTATGTCGCGCTGAGCGGCGAGGTCGATGCGTTCGCGCGCATCCTGTACTTCTGTGCGCTGTTCCTGACGCTGCTGCTGGCCAGCAATGCGCTGCGCTTCTTCCGCCTGCCGTTCTTCATTTCTGCCTGGGCGTATTCGTTTCCGCTGGCGGCAATGACCATCGCCACCTTCGAAATGGGCGTACGCACCGGTCAGGGCTTCTACGGTGTGCTGGCACTTGCGCTGCTTGCGGTGCTCACGCTGGTGCTGGTCGCACTGGTGACGAAAACCGTGCAGGCGGCGCTGCACGGGCGCATCTGCGTACCCGAGTGAGCGCCTCGCCCTGGCGCCGCTGGCTGCTGCGACGCTTTGCGGCCACCCGCGAGCCGCATGCGACCACGCCGGCAGACTTCGGACTGCCGGCGGTCACCGTCTGGTTGACGGCCTGCGATGGCCGACGCCTGCACGGCTGGTTCGTGCCGGCAGACACCGCCGGACGCGCACCGGCCGCGCTGGTCATGCACGGCTGGGGCGCGAACGCCTCGATGATGCTGCCACTCGCCCGCCCGCTGCACGAGGCCGGACATGCGGTGTTGCTGATCGATGCGCGCGGCCATGGAGACAGCGATGACATCGACTTCATGTCGCTGCCGCGCTTCGCCGACGACGTGGCCAGCGGGCTGGACTGGCTGTGCGCGCGTGATGACGTCGATCCGGCGCGGCTGTCGCTGATCGGCCATTCGGTCGGCGCCGCCGCGGTGCTGCTGGAAGCCAGCCGCCGGCCGCGTGCGCAGGCGGTGATCAGCCTGTCGGCTTTCGCGCACCCGCAGGACATGATGCGGCGCCACCTCTCGGCGATGGGCATACCGTGGCGCCCCTTCGGCGCGCTGATCACGCGCCACGTGCAGCGCGTGATCGGCGCGCGCTTCGACGACATTGCGCCGCTGGCCACGCTGCCAAAAGTCCGCTGCCCGGTGCTGCTGGCGCACGGTTTGCGCGACAGCACCGTTCCGATCAGCGAAGCACACCGGCTGGTGGCCGCGCGGCCTGGCACACCGCTGATTTCCCTCGATGCCGAGCATGACCTGAGTGCCGCGCTGCCACCGGCACGCGCCGCGCTGATGGCCTTTCTGGCCGCGTCGGCATGATTGCGCTGACCGAAAGCATCGCTGACGTTGATCAGTCTGGTTTGACTCCAGATTGGCCACGCGGTGGTCGGTCAAATTGCGCGAGTTCCACCAGGTGTTCGTCAAGGAGGAGATCGACATCGACCAGGTGACGCTGGCGATCGCAGAATTCGAGAAGACGCCGGTGACGCCGAACTCGCGTTTCGACCAGTGGCTGGCCGGCTAGGAGCTGTTCAAGGACAGTGGCTGCATCGCCTGCCACAACGGCGAGGCGGTCCGTGGCGCGACATTCCAGAAGCTGGGGCTGGTCGAGCCGTACAAGTCCACGAGTTCGGGCGAAGGCCGCTCGGCGGTGACCGGCAAGGACATCGACCGTTTCAACTTCAAGGTGCCGACGCTGCGCAACGTGGAATTGACCTACCCCTACTTCCACGACGGTGCGGCCAATACGCTGGCCGAATCGGTCACCATCATGGATCGGCTGCAACTGGGCCGGAAGTTCTCGCCGGACGAGAACGCGCGCATCGTGGCTTTTCTGAAGACACTGACCGGTGACCAGCCCAGCTTCACTCTGCCCATCCTGCCGCCGTCAGCCGACAGCACGCCCCGCCCGACGCCGTTCGCGAAGAACTGAGCGCGGAGACCACGGCGAGCCCTCAAGCGCAGGGACTGTGGGAGCGACGGCCCCGTCGCGATCAGAGCCGTGACCATCGCAGTGCGAAGTGCGCATCGCGGCGAGGCCGCCGCTCCCACAAGGGCGGAGCGGGGGTTTCGGCGAGCACTGCTCGCCGCCCGCGGAGCCGGTTGGCCATGCAGGGCCAACCGTGGATCGCCGCGCCCACATGGGCAGCGCGCCCGGAGACCACAGCAAGCCCTCAAGCGCAGCGACTGTGGGAGCGACGGCCCCGTCGCGATCAGATCAGCGACCATCGCGGGGCAGAGTGCGCATCGCGGCGAGGCCGCCGCTCCCACAAGGGCGGAGCAGGGGTTTCGGCGAGCACTGCGCGCCGCCCGCGGAGCCGGTTGGCCATGCAGGGCCAACCGTGGATCGCAGCTCCCACGGAAGACGCTACGGCAGGTCGCGCACCCGGACAAAAACCGGGAAGCGCGGCAGGCCGCGGGCGGTCAGTTCGCGGTAGCGGTAGGTCACCTGCGCACCGATGGCCGGCGGCGCGGCGCGTGCCGCGTCGCTCAAGCCGCTGCCGATGCGAAAGCGCCGGCCTTCGGCATCCACCACCTCGAGCGCGCCGAGCCGGCCGCGGTGCCGGCCCTTGCCCGGCACGTGACCGATCACGGTCGCTTCGGCGTCAAGAAAGGGCGTGAGCTTGAGCAGCGTATCGCTGCGCCCCGCGGTCCACAGCGCGTCGGCCCGGTGCAGCATCAGCCCTTCGCCGCCACCGGCGACCACCTCGTCGAAGCGCAACGCCAGTTCGGCCCGGTCGGCCACGCGCCACTGCGGCACGATCTGCAGCCAGGGCAGGCCCGCGTCGGCGACGATGCGGGTCAGGCGCTCGAGACGCTGGCTGAAGTCGCCCGGTGCGCCCGGCAGGTCGAACAGCAGGTAGCGCACCGGCTGCCAGTCGTCATCGTCCGGCGCATCGCGTCGAACAATGCCGGACAGCACATCGAAGCGGCCACGGGCGATCCACAGTTCGCCATCGAGCGGCAGCGCGGGCAAGGACCCGGTGAACCAGACCGGCGCCGCAATCGGGCGCCCGCTGCGAAAGCGCAGTACCCGCCCGTCCCACACGGCGCGCACCCCGTCCAGTTTTTCGCTGACCCAGTAGGCGGCCGGATCGATGCCGTCGTGATGGCGCTGCGCGTGCATCAGTGCGGGCGGCGCCGCCAGCGCAGCCGGCATTGACAGCAGTGTGCACAGCACGAGGCGCAGCCATGCGGGCAGGCGGACCATGCTGACGGTTCCTCGGGAAGCGGGACGCCAAGCTTAACCCGTTCATGTCGATGGCATCAATCGCTGCCCCACCGTCGATGATCGAGGGTGACATTGCATCTGACGGCGCAGTGGCTGCGTAGACGTCGCGAGCCTGACCGTGTCGTCGACACGGGTCCGGTTCCCGCATGACGCAGTCACCCCACAACACTCCGGAGGTTCAGATGAAAGCTTCAACCCTGTTTGCACCGGCTGTCCTCGCAGCCGCCCTGTCGTTCGGTCACGCCGCGAATGCCGCCGTCAATGTCACGCTGCAGCCGGACGAAGCGTCCAGCGAAGACGTGTTCATCTACGAATTCGGCATCGACGGTGTATTCGGCATTCCGGCCCCGCGCCGCACCAATCTCGACACGACCACGCTGTCGGCGCTGAACCCGCCGGCCGCCGTGCCATTCGGCAACTTCCTCGGCACCGCGGACACCGACCCGCGTTTCGGCGAAGGCGGCGTCGAGCGGGCGCACGACACCAAAACCCTGATCCGCTTCGACCTCGGGCTGCTAAACCTGACGTCGGCCGGCGTCGGCAGCGCGACGATCAACCTGTATGGCGTGCCGTCGCTGTCGCCGTTCGAAAGCCCGAGTGCCGAACATCCCGCGACCACCGAAATGTTCCAGGTCCTCGAAGCGTGGAACGAAAGCAGCGTGACCTGGGAAACGGCGCCGATGACCGCCATGGCGGCCAGCTCGAGCACGGTGCAGAACAGCGTGAATACCTGGGTCAGCTTCGATGCCACGGCGCTGGTGCGCAACTGGCTCGACAATCCGTCGTCGAACTACGGTGTGCTGCTGGCGCAGCGCGACGTGGTGGAATTCGACGTTGACGGCAACAGCCGCTATGTCGGCGCGCTGTACGCCTCGTCGGCGTCGGCCGATGCCTCGCTGCGCCCCTTCCTGCAGATCAGCGCGGTACCGGAGCCGTCGTCGGTAGTGATGATGGGCGCCGGTCTGGGCCTGCTGCTGATGGTGGCGCGTCGCCGCCGCACCAGGGCCTGAACGTCGTTGCAGCAAGGCAGCCTGCGAGTCGGTCAGCGACCGTCGCGCAGGCTGTCGATGACAGCCATGTTCTGTTCGATCAGCCGATTGCACACATCGCTGCGCCGGTCGGCGGCGGCTGTCTTCTCACTCGCCCAGGTAGGCGGCGCGCACGGCGGGGTTGTCGAGCAGTTCGGCTGAGTTGGCGGCCAGCGTGATGCGCCCGCTGTCCATGACATAGCCGCGGTCGCACAGTGACAACGCAAGGCGCGCGTTCTGTTCGACCAGCAGCAGGGTGACACCGTCGCGCGCGATGTCGCGGATGACGCCGAACACGGTATCGACCATGACCGGCGACAGGCCCATCGACGGCTCGTCGAGCAGCAGCAGGCGCGGCCGGCTCATCAATGCGCGACCGATGGCGACCATCTGCTGTTCGCCGCCAGACAAGGTGCCCGCGGTCTGGCCGGCGCGTTCCTTCAGCCGGGGCAGCAGCGTGTAGACACGATCGAGGTCGGCCGCGATGGCGGCGCGGTCGTCGCGCGCATAGGCACCCATGTCGAGGTTTTCGCGCACCGACAGACGGGCGAACACGCCGCGGCCTTCCGGCACCAGCGCCAGACCGCGACCGACCAGCGTGTGCGGCGGGGCATGCGAAATGTCACCGCCGTCGAAACGCACTTCGCCGCCGGCCGGCAGCATGCGCGCCAGCGCCTTCAGCGTGCTGGTCTTGCCGGCGCCGTTGGCGCCGATCAGCGCCACCTTCTCGCCGGCCGCGATGTCGAGATCGATGCCCTTGACCGCCCGGATGCCACCGTAGTGCACGGTCAGACCGCGTACTTCCAGCATCAGGCGGCCTCCGGGTCGGCCTGCTGGCCCAGATAGGCGGTGATCACGCGCGGGTGGCGGCGCACCACGTCGGGTACGTCTTCGGCGATCTTCTCGCCGTAGTCGAGCACGGCCACGCGGTCGCACAGACCCATCACCAGCTTCACGTCGTGCTCGATCAGCAGCACCGTGAGCCCGTCGCCGCGCAGCTTTTCGATCAGCGTGCGCAGACCGCCGGTTTCGGTGGCGTTCATGCCGGCCGCCGGTTCGTCGAGCGCCAGCAGCTTCGGTTCGGACGCCAGCGCGCGGGCGATTTCGAGCCGGCGCTGGTCGCCGTAACTCAGGTGGGTCGCCTGCTGGTTGGCCAGTTGATCGATGCCGACATAGCGCAGCAGTTCATGCGCGCGCGCTTCGGTGGCCGCTTCTTCGGCGCGCGCCGCCGGCGTGCGCAGGATGGCGCCGATGACGCCGGTGCGCAGCCGGATGTGCCGGCCGACCATGACGTTCTCGAGCGCGCTCATGGCGCCGAACAGCCGGATGTTCTGGAAGGTGCGCGCAATGCCGGCGCCGGCGATGCGATGCGGCACGCCCGGCGGCAGGTCGCGCCCGTCGAAGGTGACGCGGCCCTCGTCCGGGCTGTACAGGCCGGTCAGCACGTTGAAGAAGCTGGTCTTGCCGGCGCCATTCGGTCCGATCAGGCCATACACCTCGCCGCGCCGTATCGTCAGCGACACGTCGCGCAGCGCCTGCACGCCGCCGAAGCGCTTCGACACGCCGCTGGCCGACAGCAGCACGGCTTCCTGCGCGATCGTGCCTGCGGGGTCGCTCATGCCACCTCCGCGTGTGCGGCCAGTTCGCGCTTGCGCAGCGCCGACGGCCACAGGCCGGCCGGTCGCCATCGCATCACGAGCACCAGCGCGACGCCGAACAGCAGCAGGCGCAGCGATTCCGGATCGACCAGCACCTTGCCGAACAGCCACTGCTGCACCGGTGCGGCACCCCAGCGCAGCACTTCGGGCAGCAACGCCAGCAGCAGCGCGCCGAGGATGACGCCGGCGATGTGGCCCATGCCGCCCAGCACCACCATGCACAGCACCATGATGGATTCGAGCAGGCCGAACGACTCCGGACTGACGAAGCCCTGGAAGCCGGCGAACAGGCCGCCGGCCACGCCGCCGAACGTCGCGCCCAGCCCGAACGCCAGCAGCTTCACGTTGCGCGTATTGATGCCGCAGGCGCGCGCCGCCAGTTCGTCTTCGCGGATGGCGACCCAGGCGCGGCCGAGCCGCGAATCCTGCAGGCGCACGCAGATGAAGATGACCAGCAGCGTCAGCGCCAGGAAGAAGTAGTAGTGCGCGGTGACCGACGGGATCTGCAGACCGAACAGTTCGAAGCTGCGGCCGAGCGACTGGCCGGCGATCTCCGCCGACTGGATGTTGTTGATGCCCTGCGGTCCGTTGGTCAGGTTCAGCGGCGCGTTCAGGTTATTCAGGAAGATGCGGATGATTTCGCCGAAGCCGAGCGTGACGATGGCGAGGTAGTCGCCGCGCAGCTTGAGCGTCGGCGTGCCGAGCAGCACGCCGAACAGACCGGCGACCAGTGCACCCAGCGGCAGCACCAGCCACACGGACCAGGCCGGCGCACTGGCGAACACGGCGGGAAATGCGGTGGCCAGATGCGGGCTCGACAGCAGCGCATACAGATAGGCGCCGACCGCGTAGAAGGCGATGTAACCCAGGTCGAGCAGGCCGGCGAAGCCGACCACGATGTTCAGACCGAGCGCCAGCATGACGTAGAGCAGCGCGAAGTCGATGATGCGCACCCACGAATTGCCGAAGTTCGCGCCGACGACAAAGGGCAGCACCGCCAGCGCGATGCCGATCAGCACGATGCCCAGCCGGGCACGCAGTTTGGGGTCGCCGGGCAGGGTCATGCCCGCTCCGCTACCTTTTCGCCCATCAGGCCGGACGGGCGGAACACCAGCACCAGGATGAGTACGAAGAAGGCGAACACGTCCTGATAGTGGCTGCCGAGGAAGCCGCCGGTCAGGTCGCCGATGTAGCCGGCACCCAGACTTTCGATGATGCCCAGCAGCAGGCCGCCCAGCATGGCGCCGCCGACATTGCCGATGCCGCCCAGCACGGCGGCGGTGAACGCCTTCAGGCCGAGCATGAAGCCCATGGCGTAGTGCGCGATCGAATAATTGGCCGCGACCATGACGCCAGCCACCGCCGCAAGCGCCGAGCCGAGCACGAAGGTGAAGGCGATGACGCGGTCGACGTCGACCCCCATCAGCCGCGCCACCGCCGGGTTCTCGGACGTCGCGCGCATCGCGCGGCCGAGCCGGGTGCGCGTGATCAGCCACAGCAGCGCGGCCATCAACACGGCGGCGGTGACGACGATCAGGATCTGCAGGTCGGTGATCGCGGCGCCGAACACCTGGTGCGGCGTGGTCGGCAGGATGGCCGGGAAGGTGTGGTAGTTGCGGCCCCAGCCCATCATGGCCAGCTGCTGCAGCACGATTGACACGCCGATGGCGGTGATCAGCGGCGCCAGCCGGGGCGCGTTGCGCAGCGGCCGGTAGGCGATGCGCTCGATCGAAAAGCCGACCGCCATGCAGACCGGAATGGCGATCAGCAGGCCGCCGAGCACCACCACCGGGCCGGGCAACCCCGACGGCACGAGCAGGCCGATGGCGGTCAGCGCAGTCAGCGCGCCGATCATCACCACCTCGCCGTGCGCGAAATTGATCAGCCCTAGGATGCCGTAGACCATCGTGTAGCCCAGTGCCACCAGCGCGTAGATGCTGCCGAGCACCAGACCATTGATGATCTGCTGGATGAAAATGTCCACGCGGCGCTTACGGCGTCGCGTCGCCGCCCATCGTCTCCAGCGGAGACCAGGCACCGGCCTTCGCCTGGTACAGCGTCACCGCGCCGTTCTTGATGTCGCCCTTCTCGTCGAAGGCGATCTGCGCGGTCAGGCCCGGGTAGTTGATCTGTTCGAGCTCGGGCAGGAATTTCATGCGGTCGGTCGAGCCGGCCTTCTTCATCGCCTCGGCCACCACGCGCACCGCGTCATACGCATAGGGTGCGTAGAGCTGGATGTCGGTGTTGAACTTCGCCTTGTAGCGGTCGCGGAAAGCGGTGCCGCCGGCCATCTTTTCCAGCGGCACGCCGGGCAGCGAACAGTAGTGACCTTCCGCGCCTTCGCCGGCCAGCTTGTGGAATTCCACCGTGCAGCCGCCGTCGCCGAACAGCATGGGGATGCCCAGGTTGAGCGTCTTCAGCTGGCGCGCCATCGGGCCGGCCTGGGTGTCCATGCCGCCGTAGAACAGCAGGTCGGCCGAAGTCGATTTCACCTTGGTCAGGATGGAGGCGAAGTCGGTCGCCTTGTCGGTCGTGTACTCGCGGGTGACGATTTCGGCGCCGGCCGCCTTGGCGGCCTTCTCGAATTCGTCGGCCAGACCCTGGCCGTAGGCGGTGCGGTCATCGATGATGGCGATGCGCCGCGCATTCAGGTTCTTCATCGCGAAGGCGCCGAGCGCGCCGCCCTGCTGCACGTCGTCGGCGAATACACGGAAGGCGCCGGCATAACCCTGCCGGGTGTACTGCGGATTGGTCGCCGACGGTGACACCTGAACGATGCCTGCGTCGTGATAGATGCGCGACGCCGGAATGGTGGTGCCGCTGTTCAGGTGACCGATGACCGCGTTGACGCGCGAATCGGCGAGCTTCTGCGCCACGGTCGTGCCCTGGCGCGGATCGGCCTGGTCGTCTTCGCCGAGCAGTTCGAAACGTGCCGGCTTGTCGCCGATCTGGAAGCCCTCGGCGTTCAGGTCATCGATGGCCAGCCGGGCGCCGTTCTCGTTGTCCTTGCCCAGATGCGCCTGCGGCCCGGTCAGCGGGGCCACATGACCCAGCCGCACGATCAGCGGCGCGTCCATCGCCGGCAAGCCGCCCCCGGGTGCCGCTGACGGCGCCGTATCGGACTGCTCGCCGCACGCCGCGAGCAGGCAGGCCGACAGAACGAGTAGCGCAGGCAGGGGACGCGACGGGAAGGGCAGGGTCATGGAAAGTCTCCGCAAGGCTGAAAGAAGGTCAGCGCCGGATTTTGCGGGCGGCCGGGAGCAGCGTCAATTTTGTTTGTGCGCTGCGGCGCCGGACGGACGGTCGACAAAAAAGCCGGCGTGCGCTTGCGTCAGCTCGCACGCCGGCTTTTCAGCACTCCTGAGGCGCGCCTGCGTCAGCTGCGCGCGCGGCGGCGTGCCGCCACGATCAGGCCCAGACCGGCGAGGAACATCGCATACGTTTCCGGCTCGGGCACCGGCAACGACAGCACGATGGGGTTCTGAGACAGCTGGACCGCACCGGCTCCGGCGAAGGTCAGTCCGGTCACGAAGGCGGTCGGGTTCAGCGGATCGAGTGCCAGACTTTCTTCGATGCCGAGCACGCGGAAGCGGTCGACGCCATCGCTCAGCGTGTATTCCTCGCCGGCCAGCACGTTGTCGGCGAACACCCATTCGGCACCGTTCCACAGCCAGACTTCGTAGGCGTTGTCACCCAGTTCCGGCAGCAGCACGCTGGCGAACAGCGGACCGCTTTCGAGGAAGTAGTCGTAGCCGATGGCGATGTCGGGGTCGATGAAGAAGGTTTCGCCCGGGCGTACGTTGAAGGTGAACGACCAGCCCTCATCGGTGGCCACCGGCAACAGCGGGTTCGACGGCGACGATCCGGGCGGTGCGCCGTTGCGGATCGCAAATGTCCACAGTCCCGGTGTCTCGGCCGACACATTGCTGCTGTGCTGCAGGTCGAGCACGGCGTCGGAGCGCGACCCGGGCAACGTCAGGAAATTGACGCCATCACCGGCATCGTAGCCGGCCTGTGCGGGAATGCCACCCAGGCCATCCGAGCCTTCACTGGCGTCGCCGGTCGTCCATTCGAGGCGCTCGTAGCGGAAATCCACATCGAAGTTGCCCACCCCGGTATCGGCGCGATTGCGGAGCACCAGCTGGAAGCTGTTCGTCTTCGGACCGACGGCCGCGGCGAGCAGCGTATCACCGCCGCCTTCGCCTCCCTCTTCACCGCCACCGGGAATCTGGTCACCGAAGTAGCCGACGGACGACCAGGTCACCGCGAGGGTGTCGGCATTCGGCGAGTGAATCCACAGATTACCGGCGACACGCGTGTCCACATCGGCCCAGTACGGCGCAATCATCGGCTGGCTGGCGAACGGGAAGGGATCCGGCGTGAAGGTGCCGAGTGCCGACTCGAACGTGATGTTGCCGTTGTTGTTGACGAAGAAGGTGCTGTAGGTGCTGCCGAAGAAGTTGATGTCGAACGGCAGGTCCAGCAGATTGGTCGAGCCGTCGTCATTCGCCGGCAGGAACTCGGTGCCGAAGCCTTCATCCCCGACGCCGAAATCGAGCAGCGGAATGGCCTGCGCAGAACCCGCGAGCGAGGCGAGCAGCAGGGGCAGAGCAAGACGAC
The DNA here is from genome assembly GCF_024580145.1 of Methyloversatilis sp. XJ19-49. GTDB lineage: Bacteria > Pseudomonadota > Gammaproteobacteria > Burkholderiales > Rhodocyclaceae > Methyloversatilis. The sequence goes on along the minus strand of NZ_JANINI010000002.1, from coordinate 335,293 downwards.
GAAAGACCATGGTGGAGCTCCTGGAACGAAATGCGGGAGCGCAGCAACTATCGTTCCATCACAGTAATGTCATAAAAATGCATTAACGGAACAAGGCACTCCGGTGATGCGTTGCAGCACTGCCATCCACTCTGTAAAGAAGTGCGACACCCGATCAGCGCGAGTCGCCGACCTTTGCGGCGGCCGGCGCCAGCCCGCCTTCTTCCCGCACATCATCCGGAAGCTGGTCGCGCAGGTCGCGGATGATGCCCAGCATGGCCAGCAGCTTGAGGAAGTAGTAGGTCAGGTCGATTTCGTACCAGGCGAAGCCGGCGCGTGCGCTGGCGCCGTAGCGGTGGTGATTGTTGTGCCAGCCGCCACCCATCGTCAGCAGCGCCAGCAGCGGGCGGTTGACCGAATCGTCGTCGGTGTCGAAGCGGCGGTAGCCACCGGGCAGGTGGCCGAAATGACCGATCGAATTGACCAGCGACACCGTCTGCACGCCCAGTGCGGTCGGCAGGAAGAAGCCCCACATCAGCGCCGCAGCGCCGGTCACGGTCGGTCCGAAGGCGCCTGCCGTCGCCAACAGCCAGATGAAGAACGCACCGGACAGCATGAGCAGCGTGTAGTGCTTGTTCACCCACAGGATTTCCGGAAAGCGGGCGAAGTCGGGCACCACGTCGAGATCGGTGTCCTTGTAGCGCTCGCACCAGACCCAGCCGACGTGCGACTGCATCAGCCCGTGCTGGCGCGGCGATATCGGATCGTTCGGCTGTTCGACGTTCTGGTGATGGACGCGATGCACCGATGCCCACCACAGCGGCCCGTGCTGGCCGCACTGCGAAGCAATCACTGCGAGCACGAACTGCACCGGGCGCGAGCACTTGAAGGCGCGGTGCGAAAAGTAGCGGTGGTAGATGGCTTCGACGCCGAACATGCGCAGCGCGTAGCTGGCGACGGCGAGCAGCACGAGCGGCCAGGTCGGCGGAAAGAGGAAGGGGGTCGCCACCGCGCAGCCGAACAGGATGACATAGCGCACCCGGGTCTGATTGATCGATTCGGTGACCTGCTTGCCGTAACGGACGCGCGGCGGGGCCGTTGCACTCATGCTCGACTTCTCCTGACAGACACATGTCGGTCGCGAGCGTAGCAAGGTCAACGTCGCCCGTTGGCCCGATGATGGGGGGTGTAAGGGCCGCTATTCCGGCGCAACAAAAGAAAAAGCCGGCTGTTGCCAGCCGGCCTTCTGCTGCGATACGTGCGCTGCTGCCTTACTTGGCGCCTGCGAGGATCCAGGCCGCCAGCTTCTTGGCGTCGGCTTCGCTGACGCCCGGATTGGCCGGCATCGGCACCGCACCGCCCCACATCAGCTTGGAACCGGCCGGAGTGCCGGCACGGATGAAGGCCGCCAGCTTGCCTTCGGCGTCCTTCTGGCCTTCGTACTTCTTCGCCACAGCCTGATAGCCCGGGCCGAGGACGCCGGCCTTTTCAATGGCGTGACAGCCCAGACAGCCCTTGGCGGTCGCCAGGTCCTTGCTGGCGAAAGCCGGTGCGCTCACGAGCGCGATGGCACAGACGGCGGCAGAAATGATCGTTCTCATGACGTTCCTCGACAGTTGTTTAACCAATGATTATCGCGGGGCCGGGCTCTCCGGCATCAACTCGGCGGCGCGGGTCGCAAGTCTAGTCCAGCCGCAGACGGTGAACAAGCCATGCGAAGCGCACCGACCCTTGTGGATAACGGCAGTCCGGTGCAGCCCGTTGACCGGGAATATCACCCGGGGGTTCGCCGCCAGCCGAGCGTCAATGCCGTACCGACCAGAATGACGGCCGTGCTGGCCAGCATGGCGGGTGTCGGCACCTCCTCGAACAGCAGGTGGCCCCACAGCATGGCGAACGGCGGAATCACGAAAGTGACGCTCAGCGCCGGTGTCGCACCGATACGGCCAAGTAGCCGGAAATACATGAAGTTGCCAAGCGCCGTCGACACGAAGCCGAGTACCAGCACTGCAGTGATCGCCGGCCATGACGGCGGCGCGCCGGGCAGCGACGCCAGCGCCCAGGGCAGCAGCAGCACTGCGCCGGTGACCGAAAAACCGGTGGCCACCGACGATGCCTTCAGATCGCCGAGCTTGCGCCGCGCCAGTTGAACGCCCAGCCCGTAGCAGGCAGCACCCACGAGACCGAGCAGCACGGCGTCAATTCCGATGCGCAGCGGGCCGAGCTCGCGCAGGCTGGCCAGCAATGCGACGCCGGCAAAACCCAGCATCAGCCCGACCGCCTTGCTGCCGGACAGCGCCTCCCGCCACACGCACACCGCGAGCAGGGCGGAGAAGAGGGGCGAACTGGCATTGAGCACCGCCGCAAAGCCGGCGCTGGATCGCATGACCGTTTCGGCGAACAGCGTGAAGGGCAGCGCCGTGGTACCGGCGCCGATCAGCGCGAGCCAGCCGAGCGTGCGCCGCCGGTCGGTCGCCGCAACGCCGCGCAACGGTGATCCGAACACGAGGCAAAGCGCCGTCGCCGCCAGCAGCAGACGCAGGCTTACGGTCGCCGCAAGGCCGAATTCAGGAATCGCCACGCGGTACAACGCGAACGATGCCCCCCACACCAGACCCAGCAGCAGGAATTCGATGGCTGAACGCATGCGGCGTCGGGACGACGGCAGAACGCCGGGCTGGGCGATCAGCCGCGCAGGCGAGCGATCAGGCCGTCGAGCTGGTCGAGGTCATTGAAACGGATGGCGACCTTGCCGGCGCCACGCGCGTTGGCCTGCACACTGACCGCGGCGCCCAGCAGATCGGACAGCTCCTCTTCCAGCTGCGCCAGATCGCGCGGCACGCTGGCGGCGCGCTTGCCGCCCTGTTCGGCCACGCCGCCTTGCGCCACCAGCTTTTCGGTGTCGCGCACGGTCAGGCCCTGCGCCACGACGCGATTGGCCAGCGCGATCTGGTCGGCGCGCGGCAACGTCAGAAGCGCGCGCGCGTGACCCATGTCCAGATCACCGGTGATCAGCTGTTCCTGCACCGGCTCGGCCAGCTGCAGCAGTCGCAGCAGATTGGTGGTGGCCGAGCGCGAGCGGCCGATCGCATTCGCCGCCTGTTCGTGCGTCATGCCGAATTCGTCGATCAGCCGTTGTACCCCTGCAGCCTCTTCGAGCGGATTCAGGTTCTCGCGCTGGATATTCTCGATCAGGCTCATCGCCAGCGCCGCTTCGTCGGCGATTTCACGCACCAGCGCCGGCACTTCGGTCAGCCCGGCCAGTTGCGCGGCACGCCAACGGCGTTCGCCGGCGATGATTTCGAAGCGCTCGCGCGCCACCTCGCGCACCAGGATGGGCTGCATGATGCCCTGCGCGCGGATCGACTCGGCCAGCTCTTCGAGCGAGCCCGGGTCCATGCGCGTGCGCGGCTGGTACTTGCCAGGCTGCAGGGCGCCGACCGCCAGCGTGCGCAGCTCGCCGGCGTTGCCGGACTCGCCGGAGTTACCGGCCAGCAGCGCGTCCAGCCCGCGGCCGAGACCTTTCTGTTTGGGTGGGGTCATTGTTTGCCTTCTTTTTTTATTGCGGATGTGCGCAGCTAGAGGGTTTTCACCCGCTCGATCATTTCCTGCGCAAAGGCCGTGTAGGCCTGCGCACCCTTGGCGCTCTTGTCGAACAGCACGCCCGGTACGCCGTAGCTGGGGGCTTCGGCCAGACGGACGTTGCGTGGAACGACCGTTCTGAACACCTTGTCACCGAAGTGCGATTCGAGCTGCGCCGACACCTGCTGCGAAAGCGTGCTGCGCGGGTCGAACATGACGCGCAGCAGGCCGATCACCTTCAGGTCGCGGTTCAGGTTCGCATGCACCTTCTTGATGGTGTTGACCAGATCGGACAGGCCTTCGAGCGCGTAGTACTCGCACTGCATCGGAATGATGACGCCGTGCGCCGCGCACAGGCCGTTCAGCGTCAGCAGGCTGAGGCTGGGCGGGCAGTCGATCAGCACGAAGTCGTAATCGTCTGCGCACTCTGAAATGGCCTTTTTCAATCGGTTTTCCCGATTTTCAATTTCGACCAATTCGACTTCGGCGCCTGCCAGATCCCGGTTGGCCGGCAGCACGTCCAGACCGGCATGCGGGCTGGTGACACGCGCGTCGGCAAGCGAAGCCAGGCCGAGCAGCACCGGGTAGACGCTGGACTTGAGCGTGCGCTTGTCGACGCCGGCGCCCATCGTGGCGTTGCCCTGGGGATCGAGGTCGACCAGCAGCGTACGCTGGCCAGCCTGACCCAGCGCGGCGGCGAGGTTGACGCTGGTCGTCGTCTTGCCGACTCCGCCCTTCTGGTTGGCGATCGCGAAAATGCGCGGCATCTGCCGGTCAGCCTGCAGCAGGCACGCGGGCAAGCCACAGCAGATGGCGCGCGCCCTCGACGCCCGGCACCTGCAGTTCCTCGGCCCGGCGCAAGGCCCAGCCGGCAGGAATGGCCCGCACTTCTTCGTCCGGATAAACGCCCTTCATCGCCAGCATCTGGCCGTCGGGCTTCAGCAGATGCCCGGCCACCTTGATGAAGTCGGCCAGATCTCCGAAGGCGCGCGACACGATGAAATCACGGCTCTGCGGCAGTTCGACGGCTTCGGCGCGGGCAACCTGCACGTCGAAATTCTCCAGACCGAGGTCGATGCGTACCTGCTGCTGGAACGAGGCCTTCTTGGAATTCGGCTCGATCGACAGCACGTCGAGGTCGGGTCGCGCGATGGCCAGCGGAATACCCGGCACGCCACCGCCGGAACCGATGTCGATCAGCGTCGAGCCGTCCGGAATGAAGCGGGCAATCGACAGCGCGTCAAGCAGGTGATGCGTCAGCATGCGCGACTCTTCGCGGATCGCGGTGAGGTTGTACACCGCGTTCCACTTGGCCATCAGCGCGATGAAACGCAGCAGCCGCGTCTGCGCGGCGGAGGGAATCGACAGGTCGAGGACGTTGAGGCCGGCGGCCAGTTCGGTTTGCAGAGTCATGGGCAGATCGCTTGGGGCAACTTCAATTCGGGGGCGGCTCAAGGCTCAGGCTGCGCTGCGCACGGCCTGCCGCTTTTTCAGATGCACCAGCAGCAGCGATATCGCCGCCGGCGTGATGCCCTGGATGCGCGAGGCCTGGCCCAGCGTTTCCGGGCGGTGCTGGACCAGCTTCTGGCGCACCTCGCGCGACAGGCCGGTCACGGCGGCGTAATCCATATCGTCCGGCAGGCGCATGTCTTCGGTGGCGCGCAGCCGCTCGACTTCGTCCTGCTGGCGATCGATGTAGCCCTGATACTTGGCGAGGATGTCCAGCTGTTCGATCGCGTCGGCATCGGTGATCGGCTCGGGCGTGCCCGGCAGCGTCATCAACGAGGCATAGCTCACGTCCGGTCGGCGCAGCAGTTCGAACAGCGAATACTCGTGCTCAATCGGCTTGCCGAGCACGCGGATGGCGTCGCTCGCCGGAACGGTGTCCGGGCGTACCCAAGTCGCGCGCAAGCGCTGCGTTTCGCCGGCTATCGCGTCGCGCTTGCGGTTGTAGACATCCCAGCGCGCATCGTCGATCAATCCCATGTCGCGCGCGATGTCGGTCAGCCGCAGATCGGCGTTGTCCTCGCGCAGACTGAGCCGGTACTCGGCGCGCGAAGTGAACATGCGGTAGGGCTCGGATACGCCGCGCGTGATCAGGTCGTCGACCAGCACGCCGAGATAGGCTTCGCTGCGTGCCGGGCACCAGGCGTCGAGGCCACGCACCTGACGCGCCGCATTGAGGCCGGCCAGCAGACCCTGCGCCGCGGCTTCTTCATAGCCGGTCGTGCCATTGATCTGACCGGCGAAGAACAGGCCTTCGATGGCGCGGGTTTCCAGCGACGACTTCAGACCGCGCGGATCGTAGTAGTCGTATTCGATCGCATAGCCGGGACGGAGGATGTGTGCGTTTTCCAGTCCCGGAATGCTGCGCACCAGATCGACCTGCACATCGAACGGCAGCGAGGTCGAAATGCCGTTCGGATACACCTCGTGCGTCGTCAGGCCTTCAGGTTCCAGGAAGATGTTGTGGCTGTCGCGGTCGGCGAAACGGTGGATCTTGTCCTCGATGCTCGGGCAGTAGCGCGGACCGACGCCTTCGATCACGCCGGTGTACATCGGCGATCGATCAAGACCGCCGCGGATGATGTCGTGCGTGCGCGTCGTGGTGTGCGTGATCCAGCACGGCACCTGGCGCGGGTGCATGGCGCGGCGGCCGATGAAGCTGAACACCGGCACCGGATCGTCGCCCGGCTGCGCTTCCATGACTGAGTAATCGATGCTGCGACCGTCGATGCGCGGCGGCGTGCCGGTCTTCAGGCGACCCTGCGGGAGCGCAAGTTCCTTCAGCTTTTCGGCCAGCCGGATCGCGGGTGGATCGCCCGCGCGACCGGCGGAATGGTTCTCCAGACCGACGTGTACCCGGCCATTCAGGAAGGTGCCGGCCGTCAGCACGACCGACCGCGCACGGAAGCGGATACCGACTTCCGTCACGACGCCGGCGACGCGGTCGCCGTCCATGATCAGATCGGCGGCGGCCTGCTGGAACAGATCGAGGTTCGGCTGGTTCTCCAGCCGGCTGCGGATGGCCGCCTTGTACAGAACGCGGTCAGCCTGTGCGCGGGTGGCACGGACCGCCGGGCCCTTGCTTGCGTTGAGTGTGCGGAACTGTATGCCGGACTCGTCGGTGGCCAGTGCCATCGCACCGCCGAGCGCATCGACTTCCTTCACCAGATGACCCTTGCCGATGCCGCCGATCGACGGATTGCACGACATCTGGCCCAGCGTTTCGATGTTGTGCGTCAGCAGCAGCGTACGGGCGCCGGTGCGCGCAGCCGCCAGCGCGGCTTCGGTACCGGCGTGGCCGCCGCCGATGACGATCACGTCGTAACGAGTCGGGAAATCCATTTTCGCTGCAATGCAAAATAAGGCGAAGGGGCTGAATGATACGACCGAAGGCATCGATTACCAAGGTCGCACGGCCTTGCAGCCTTGCAAGTTCTTACAGTTGCTTACGGCGCAAAGCGTCCGCTCTGACTACGCTTGTGTCGTGTTCACCAAGAGTAAGAACCATGAAAACCCTCAGTTCGGTACTTGCTGCGCTTACATTGACCTTCAGCGGAGTTGCCATGGCTGACCGCGACGACTGGCGTGGGCACCGCGGAGACCGCCATCATGGCTACCAGAAAGACTACCGGGGGCACCATGATTTCGGGCGCCATCAGCGCGGCTACGGCCACCGACACCACGGTCCGCGCATCAGCCACCACTACTATGGCGGACCCGCCTACTATGTCGCGCCGCCGCGCTATTACGGTTATGGCGACTACGGCCACCACGGCCATCGTGGGGGTGGCGGCGTGACCATCGTGCTGCCGCCGATCCGCTTCGGGTACTGATCTTTAGCGCTGATCTCTGATCACGTTGTTTCACGTGGAACAACGTTCAGACTGACAGCACATCCCAGGTCAGACGCGCGATCAGCACACCCACCACAACGATGAACACGCGGCGCACGAACAGTGCGCCGTTTTTCATTGCAAGGTGTGCACCGACCCAGGCGCCCGCCAGATTGGCCAGCGCCATCAGCGCTGCCACCTTCACCATGATGGCGCCCACCGGCACGAACCAGCACAGGGCGGCGAGATTGGTGCTGACGTTGACCACCTTGGCGGCCGCCGACGCGCGCAGGAAATCCCACGCATAACAGCGGATGAACAGAAAGATCAGGAAGCTGCCAGTGCCCGGCCCGAAGAAGCCGTCGTAAAAACCGATCGCAGCGCCAAGCAACAGTGCGAGCACGGGACGCGGCTTTCTGTCCATTCCGCGCGACGACGCGCCAAAGTCCTTTTTCTTCAGCGTGTAGGCAAGCACAGCGACCAGCAGCACGATGACCAAAGGTCGCAGCATCTGCGGCGGGAACAGACCCACCGCCGCCGCACCGGCGAATGACGCAATGAATGCCGCCAGCGCAGCACGCCAGAGCACCCGCCAGTCCATGTCTACCTTGCCTAGGTAGCGGCGCGCCGCGAATGCTGTCCCGACGATGCTTACGGCCTTGTTGGTACCGAAAAGCGTCGCGGGCGCGACGCCCGGAAACACGTTGAACAGCAGCGGTATCTGCACCAGTCCGCCACCACCGACCATGGCGTCCACAAGACCCGCGAAGAATGCGCCAACGAACAGCAGGGTGAAATCAGCGAACACGACAGGCGCCCGGATGTTTCACGTGGAACATCACTTTCCGATGCAGAAGCGGGAAAAGATTTCGCCCAGAAGATCGTCCGGTGTGAATTCACCCGTGATGTCACCCAGGGCGCGATGGGCGAGCCTCAACTCTTCAGCGAACAGATCAAGCTGCAACACCGTACCCGCGATGCAGGCACGCGCCGCGTCGAGCCGGCCTATCGACGCATCAAGCGCATGCAGGTGCCGGGCACGGGCAGACAGCGCGTCTTCCGCGCCACCGTGCCAACCAATGCAATCGAGCAGGGTTGCGCGAAGCAGGTCCAGCCCCGACCCTTCGCGGGCAGACAGCCATAGCGAGACGACATCGCCCGCGCGCTCGGAGTGGGGCGAGTCATCGGTGAGATCGATCTTGTTGAATACGCGTATGCGCTTCAGTCCGTCCGGCAAGCCTTCGTCAATGAGCCGCGCCGCCGCATCGAACCCGGTCGTCGCGTCGATCAGGTGAACAACGGCATGCGCGCGATCGAGCTCGCGCTTCGTGCGGGCAATGCCGGCCTGTTCGACCGGATCCGTCGTCTCGCGCAGCCCCGCCGTGTCGATGATGTGTAGCGGTACTCCATCGATGGAAATCAGCTCGCGCAGGGTGTCGCGCGTGGTGCCGGCGATATCGGTCACGATGGCGCGATCCTCACCGGACAGCGCATTGAGCAGGCTGGACTTGCCGACGTTCGGCGCGCCCGCCAGCACGACCGTCAGCCCATCGCGCAGCACTGAACCGCAGCGCGCTCTTTCGCGCAGGGCGCCGACCGCCCGCATCACCTCGTCGAGCTTGTGCCGCGCGCCCGCCTGTTCGATGAACTCGACGTCTTCCTCGGGGAAGTCCAGCGTCGCTTCGACGAACAGCCGGAGATTGACCAGCGCGTCCTCCAGTTGATGGACATGGCGCGAGAACTCACCGTCCAGCGAACGCATCGCCGCGCGGGCCGCCGATGACGTACTCGCGTCAATGAGGTCGGCCACCGCTTCGGCCTGGGCCAGATCGATGCGGTCGTTCAGGAATGCACGTTCGGTGAATTCGCCCGGGCGGGCAGGGCGGGCGCCAAGTTCGAAGCACCGTGCGAGTACCGCCTGCAGCACCGCACTGCCACCGTGGCCGTGCAGTTCAAGCACATCTTCTCCGGTGTACGACGCCGGGGCCGCAAACCACAGCGCAATGCCGTGATCCAGAACGGCACCGTCGGCCGCCAGAAACTTCAGGAAAGAGGCCGTACGCGCCGGCGGCAACCGGCCGAGCACACCGAGGGCGACATCGGCCGCCCGGCTGCCGGACACACGGACGACGCCGATGCCACCGCGGCCGGTCGCTGTGGCGACGGCTGCGATCGTGTCGGTGGGATGCCTGGCTGGATTCATGGTCGGGAGTCCGGAAACGAAGAAGGCGCCGCGCCTACAATACAACCCGTCGCGGGTGATTGCAGTCGCGGCGCCTTCAACGCCGGAACCGGGGGCCGTGGGTTCAGGTCTTGGCGGTCTTGCCACTTTCTATCATGCGGGTGATCTGCCACTGCTGGGCGATCGACAGCACGTTGTTCACCACCCAGTACAGCACCAGTCCGGACGGGAAGAACAGGAACATGCCGGTGAACACGATCGGCAGGAACAGCATCACCTTGGCCTGGATCGGGTCCGGCGGCGTCGGGTTCAACTTGGTCTGCACGAACATCGTGATACCCATGATGATGGGCAGAACGAAGTAGGGATCCTTGATCGACAGGTCAGTGATCCAGCCGATCCACGGCGCGTTGCGCATTTCGACGCTGCCCAGCAGCACCCAGTAAAGCGCGATGAACACCGGGATCTGCACCACGATCGGCAGACAGCCGCCGAGCGGGTTGATCTTCTCGGTCTTGTACAGCTCCATCATTTCCTGCTGCATGCGCATGCGGTCGCCGCCATGGCGTTCCTTGATCTGCTGCATGCGCGGCGTGACCAGACGCAGCTTGGCCATCGAGCGGTAGCTTGCGGCCGACAGCGGGAAGAAGATGGCCTTGATCAGGACGGTGAGCAGGATGATGGCCCAGCCCCAGTTACCGACCATGTCATGCAGCTTCTCCAGCACCCAGTGCATCGGCGATGCGATGATGGTCAGGAAACCGTAATCGACCACCAGATCGAGGCCCGGTGCCAGCGCCACCAGATCCTCCTGGATCTGCGGGCCGGCATAGAGCGGAACCTCGATCGACGAGGTGGCGCCCGGCGCAGCCGCAGCAAGCGGCACGACGACGCCGGCGGTGTACAGGTCATTGCCGACCTTGCGCGCGAAGAACTCGCGATCAGCGCCCTTCGGCGGCACGAAGGCACTGACGAAATAGTGCTGCACCAACGCCACCCAGCCATCCGGCGCCTTGCTGACGAATTTCGCCGAATTGTCGGCGATGTCCGAAAAATCGATCTTCTGGTACTTGCCCTGATCGGTGTAGAAGGCCGGGCCGGTAAAGGTGCTCAGCATCGCATTGCCGCCCGCGGTCGGCTTACCGTCGCGAAGCAGCTGGAAGTAGGCATGCGCATTGACCGGCGCCTGCGACGCGTTCGCCACTTCGTAGCGCGTACCGATCTGGTAGCTGCCACGCGTGAAGGTGAGCACCTTGGTCACGGTGATGCCCTCACCACCGGGCGCCGTCATGCGCAATTCGACCTTGTCCTGGCCATCAGCCAGCGTCAGCTCGCCTTCCGGCAGCTGGAAAACCGTCTTGTGTGTCGGCAGCCCCTCACCGATCAGGCCGCTCTGCGCGTGATAGAGGTGGGCACCACCATTATCGAGCAGCACAAAATTGCCGGTCGTCTCGGGGCCTGCCTTGTGCTTCAACAATTCGAGCCGGATGATGGACCCACCCTCAGCCGACACGTCCGCGACGAACAGATCGGTCAGCACGCGGGTCGCGGTCTTCTGCGCCACCACCGGCACGGCCGGTACGTCGGTTGCACCGGCCGGCGCGCTCACGGTCGGCACTGGTGCCTGTGCACCCGGCGACTGCGCAACCTCACCGGCAGCGGGTGCTGCGGCCACCGGCGGTTGCGACTGGCGCTGCCAGCCATCCCACAGCATGAACAGCGAAAACAGGAAAACGATCAACAGGGCGGAGCGTTGGGTATCCATCTGGGGAATCGTCTGAAAAATGCGTCGTTGAGTGGAAAGCGATCGTGGATGCGGCGCGCGAGATTCAGTGCTCACGGCACCGGATCATGTCCTCCGGGATTCCACGGATGGCAGCGCGCAATGCGCCTGAGCGACAGCCAGCTGCCGCGCAAGCTGCCATGGCGGCGGATCGCTTCGGTGGCGTATTCGGAACAGCTGGGCAGAAAACGGCAGTTCGCACCCAGCATCGGGCTGACGGCGTAGCGATACACGGCAAGTACGGACAGCAGAAGACTTTTCAACTGGCTGGCTCCGAAACAGGCGGCTTCCCGCTGGACGGCCCGGCATCGGGCGCTGTGACCGGCGGGCGCATCCGGCCAAAAAGATGGTCAAGTTCCGCCCGCAGGGCCTTGCGGTCCAGATTTTCGGGCCGCGAATTCAGGCGCAGCACCATGTCGAGCGGCCTCAACCCCGTCCGCGCATGGCGGAATGCTTCACGCGCCAGTCGCTTGACCAGATTTCGATCGTGCGCGCGCTTCAAGTGCCGCTTCGCGACCACGACACCCAGACGCGCTCCGGTCTCGGCATCCGGTCCTGACGCTTTGACCGGACCGTGATGGATCACGAAATGACGACTGCGCTGCGTGCGCCGTAAAGCAAAAACGGATGAAAACTCATCCGTTTTTCTGAGCCGGAAGACCGGGCGGAAACTGTACGTTCCTCGCGCGGGCGTTTCCGATGAATCTGCCGTGCCTGCTTCGCTCACTGCGCGCTCAACCTCCGGCTTGCTGCCTGATGGCAGACGACCGGACGATCACGGACATGGCGGCGCAGGCGGCGGCTGAAAGGGTCTGGCTGCGTTAGACCGCGAGCCGGACGCGGCCCTTGGCGCGACGTGCGCGGATGACAGCGCGGCCGCCGCGGGTGCGCATGCGTTCAAGGAAACCGTGGGTGCGGGCACGGCGGACAGATGACGGCTGGTATGTGCGTTTCATGGCCTGCTCACTATGTATACGGAAAAGCCCGCGATTACATCGCAAGATCAGCGCCTTGTCAATCGCCCCACGCCGGCGCGGGTTTGGCCGGTGTGGATAAGCAGGGCCGAAAGCGCTAGAATCCGTCACTCAAAACAGCTGGCAAAAGCGGACCCGGGCCACCGGTCACCGCAGTGCCCGGAACACCGAAAAGAGGCGATCCTTCAACACGGATCGTCTGTTCCGGGTCAGGTCACAAGGCTGTGCCATACCCCCTAGAAATCGACCCGGCGACCTCGCAGACCATGATGCAACAGTTTTGGGCAGTCTGCCTCAGCCGCTTCGAGCAGGAACTTCCCGCGCAACAATTTCACACCTGGATCAAAGGCTTGCGCATCGATCCATGCGCCGATGCCGAAACCGAATCACTGGCGCTGGTCGCCCCGAACCGCTTCGTCCTGCAATGGGTGCGCGAGCGCTATGTGTCGCGCATCGAAGCGCTCGGTCTCGAGTATTTTTCGCAACCGGTGTCAGTGCGCCTGAGTCTGCCCCAGTTGGGCAGCCAGGCGAACGACGCTGCCGAAGCGCCCATACTGGTGCCGTCGTCGTCGTCCGACGCGCCGCGCGTCCGCCAGACGCATCTGCGAGCCGATGGTGAGGAAACCACCCGCGTCACGCCGCCGGCCATCATCAAGTCGAATGGCGACGCGCAGACCGATCGCAACGAACGCAACCGCGGTCGACCCGACGAACGCGACCGCTCGCGCCTGAACCCGGGGTTCACCTTCGACAACCTGGTCACCGGCCGTGCCAACGAACTGGCGCGCGCAGCCGCCATACAGGTCGCGCAGAACCCGGGCATGTCCTACAACCCCATCTTCATCTACGGTGGTGTTGGGCTGGGCAAGACGCACATGGTGCATGCGCTGGGCAACGAAGTGATGCGGCACAACCCGGACGCGGTCGTCCGCTACGTGCATGCCGACGACTACTACGCCGACGTGGTGCGCGCCTACCAGCAGAAAAGCTTCGACGCCTTCAAGCGCTACTACCGGTCGCTCGACGTGCTGCTGATCGACGACATCCAGTTCTTCAACAACAAGACGCGCACGCAGGAAGAGTTCTTCTACGCGTTCAACGCGCTGACCGACGGCAAGAAGCAGATCGTCATCACCTGTGACACCTATCCGAAGAACATCCAGGGTGTCGAAGAACGCCTGACGACGCGCTTCGGCTGGGGGCTCACGGTGCAGATCGAGCCGCCCGAACTCGAAATGCGCGTCGCCATCCTGAAGAAGAAGGCCGAAATGGAGCGGGTGAAGGTGGGTGACGACGTCGCCTTCCTGGTAGCCAAGAACATCCGCAGCAATGTGCGCGAACTAGAAGGCGCGCTGAAGAAGATCATCGCCTTCGCCCACTTCCACACCGTTCCGATCACGCTGGAAGTGGCGCGCGAGGCGCTGAAGGACCTGCTGGGCGCACACAACCGGCAGATCACGCTCGAATTCATACAGAAGACCGTCGCCGACTATTTCAAGATCAAGGTGTCGGAGATGTATTCGAAGAAGCGCACGCGTGCCATCGCGCGGCCGCGTCAGGTCGCCATGTGGCTGGCCAAGGAACTGACGCCTGAAAGCTATCCGGCGATCGGCGAAGCGTTCGGCGGGCGCGACCACACGACGGTGCTGCACGCCTGCCGCACCATTGCCGACCTGAGGCTGAAGGACGAAGTGCTCAATCATGACCTGCACGTGCTCGTGCAGACCTTGCGCAAATAGCCGGAAAACACCGCAGGAAGAGTGTGGATGAAGCGGTATTGAAGCTGTACGGATAAACAGGTGTGATTCCCTGTATGGCCGCTGTGGATAAGCGGGGTGTTTTCAGCGGGTCACGTTTTCATCCACATTTGTTCAAGCGCAGAAATGGCAGTTGTACATACAACAATACATACTTCAAGCAACTGAAAATAATAAGAATTAAGGTGTTCTCCACAGAAAATGGTCGACGTTAACGGTTTACAGAGGTTTATAAAATGCTCTTAATGAAGATAGAACGCGAACAGCTGCTGCGTCCGCTGCAGTCGGTCAGCGGCATCGTCGAGAAGCGCCACACCCTGCCGATCCTGTCCAACGTCCTGATCGAAACCGAGGGCGATGCGCTCACGCTGCTGGCCACCGACATCGAAATCCAGATCCGTACCCGGTCCACCGGCAACATCAGCGCCGCCCAGCCGGCTGCGCTGACGGTCGCTGCCCGCAAGCTGCAGGACATCCTGCGTGCCCTGCCGGAAGGGCAGGAAGTGAGCCTCGACGCCGACGACCGCAAGCTCACGGTGCGCTGCGGCAAGAGCCGCTTCACGCTGCAGACGCTGCCGGCGCAGGACTACCCGCGCATGCAGGTCGCCGAGGGTGAAACCGTCAAGCTCAGCCTGACCCAGCGCAAGCTCAAGCGGCTGCTGTCGCTGGTGCAGTATTCGATGGCCCAGCAGGACATCCGCTACTACCTGAACGGCCTGCTGCTGGCCGTCGGCAGCGAGGAACTGCGGCTGGTCGCGACCGACGGCCACCGTCTTGCCTACGTGTCCGAAGCGCTGCCCGGCGTGACCGACAAGCTCGACGTGATCCTGCCGCGCAAGACCGTGCTCGAGCTGTCGCGCCAGCTGGCCGACACCGACGACCCGGTCGACATCGAACTTGGCGGCAACCAGGCGCGCCTGCGCTTCGGCTCGGTCGAGCTCATTTCGAAGCTGATCGACGGCAAGTTTCCTGACTACGAACGCGTGATTCCGAAGGACCACCCGAAGGAAATCATGCTGCAGCGCGCGTCCTTCCTGCCGGCACTGCAGCGTGCCGCCATCCTGACCAACGAAAAGTTCAAGGGTGTGCGCGTCGTGCTGTCGTCCGGCCTGCTCAAGCTCATTTCAAGCAATGCCGAGCAGGAAGAGGCGCAGGAAGAGCTGGAGGTCGAGTACACCGGCGACGCCCTCGACATCGGATTCAACGTGAGCTACCTGCTCGACGTGCTCGGCAACGTGGCCGGCGACACCCTGAGCCTGCGCCTGAATGACGGCAACAGCAGCGCGCTGATCACGCTGCCCGGCACCGACGGCTTCAAGTACGTCGTGATGCCGATGCGCGTGTAAGCCGCGCCGCCTGCACCACCGCCCGGCCTGCGCGCCGGGCTTCGTGTTTTTTGATGGACCCCGCGCACCTCGTGCGCAGCACCGGAATACGCCATGTCTGACGAGCTCACACCGAATGTCCCCGAAGCGCCCAAGGTCCCGGAGGCGCCCAACGCCGACGCCTACGGTGAAGGCAGCATCCAGATCCTCGAAGGGCTGGAAGCCGTGCGCAAGCGGCCGGGCATGTACATCGGCGACACGTCGGACGGCACCGGCCTGCACCACCTGGTGTTCGAAGTGGTCGACAACTCGATCGACGAGGCGCTGGCCGGCCACTGCGACGACATCGTGATCACCATCCACACCGACAATTCGATTTCGGTCACCGACAACGGCCGCGGCATTCCGACCGGCATCAAGTTCGACGACAAGCACGAACCGAAGCGCTCCGCCGCCGAAATCGCGCTGACCGAACTGCACGCCGGCGGCAAGTTCAACCAGAACTCGTACAAGGTGTCCGGCGGCCTGCACGGCGTGGGCGTGAGCTGCGTCAATGCGCTGTCGAAGTGGCTGCGCCTGACGGTGCGCCGTGACGGCAAGAAGCACTTCATGGAATTCGAACGCGGCGTACCGGTGGAACGCCTGCTCGAAATGCAGAACGGCGTCGAAGTGTCGCCGCTGAAGGTGCTCGGTGCGTCCGAAAAGCGCGGTACCGAAGTGCACTTCCTGGCCGACGAAACCATCTTCGACAACATCGAATTCCACTACGACATTCTGGCCAAGCGGCTGCGCGAACTGTCCTTCCTGAACAACGGCGTCAAGATCAAGCTGGTCGACCAGCGCAACAACAAGGAAGAGGATTTCGCCTTCCTCGGTGGCGCGCGCGGTTTCGTCGAATACATCAACCGCAACAAGACCGCGCTGCATCCCAATGTGTTCTGCAGCGCCGGTGCTTCGATGCAGGGCAATGTGCAGATCGACGTCGAAGTCGCGATGCAGTGGAACGACAGCTACGCCGAACAGGTGCTGTGCTTCACCAACAACATTCCGCAGACCGACGGCGGCACCCACCTGACCGGGCTGCGCGCGGCGATGACGCGCATCATCAACAAGTACATCGAAGAACACGAAATCGCCAAGAAGGCCAAGGTCGAAATCACCGGCGACGACATGCGCGAAGGTCTCGCCTGCGTGCTGTCGGTGAAGATGCCCGACCCGAAGTTCGCTTCGCAGACCAAGATGAAGCTGGTGTCATCGGAGGCGCGTCCGGCAGTCGAGGAAGTGGTGGCGCAGAAGCTCACCGATTTCCTGCAGGAACGTCCGAACGACGCCAAGACCATCTGCGGCAAGATCGTAGAAGCCGCACGTGCGCGCGACGCCGCCCGCAAGGCACGCGACATGACGCGCCGCAAGGGCATCCTCGATTCCTTCGGCCTGTCGGGCAAGCTGGCCGACTGCCAGGAGAAGGACCCGGCCAACGCCGAGCTCTACCTGGTCGAGGGTGACTCCGCCGGCGGCTCCGCCAAGCAGGGCCGCGACCGGAAGTTCCAGGCCATCCTGCCGCTGAAGGGAAAGATCCTGAACGTCGAAAAGGCGCGTTTCGACAAGCTCATTTCCAGCCAGGAAATCGTCACCCTGATCCAGACCTTGGGCACCGGCATCGGCAAGGACGAATACAAGCCGGAAAAGCTGCGCTACCACCGCATCATCATCATGACTGACGCCGACGTCGACGGCGCCCACATCCGCACCCTGCTGCTGACCTTCTTCTACCGCCAGATGCCCGAGCTGGTCGAAGGTGGCCACATCTACATCGCGCAGCCGCCGCTGTACAAGATCAAGCACGGCCGCACGGAGCTTTACGTGAAGGACGACCACGAGCTGAACCAGTACCTGCTCAAGCTGGCGTTCGACGAATCCAGCCTGGTGCCGCGTGAGGGCGCCGAGCCGCTGTCCGGCAGCGCCTTCGAAGAGATGGCGCGCGAATACCTGCTGGCCGAAGCCATTGTCGAACGTCTGGCCGAGTACGCCGACGGCGAACTGCTGCGCACGCTGCTCGAACACAACATCGCGCTGAGCCTCGACGACGAAGCCGCCGCCCGCGACAGCGCCGCCCGGCTCGCCGCCAAGCTCCCGTCCAATGTCACTCTGCTGGCCGAATACAACGACAAGACCGAAACCTGGCAGCTGCGCATCGAGCGCATGCACCACGGCAACCGCAAGATCGGCCGCGTCGACAGCGAATTCCTGCTGTCCGGCGACTACCAGCGTATCCGCCACGCCGCCGAACTGATCGCCGGCCTGGTCGGCCCCGGCGCCATCGTCAAGCGCGGCGACAAGCAGCAGGAGGTCACAAGCTTCAGCGAAGCCACGCGCTGGCTGCTGAACGAAGTCGAACGCAACCTCGGCAAGCAGCGCTACAAGGGCCTGGGCGAAATGAACCCGGAACAGCTGTGGGAAACCACGATGGACCCGACCGTGCGCCGCCTGCTGAAGGTGCAGATCGACGACGCCATCGCCGCCGACGAAATCTTCACCACGCTGATGGGCGACAACGTTGAGCCGCGCAGGGCGTTCATTGAGAGCAATGCGCTGGGGGTTAGGAACCTCGACGTGTGAGCTTTAAGCGGCCGGATGGCGGCCGCTGCGCTCGGAATGCCACCGCTTTCAGGCAAGCATTTCCGATGCGATCGTTCAGACCGGAAAGCCAGAGCGTGCCGGAATCACTGCGCACCACGCCGGCCCCGGACGAAGCCCGCTCAAGTCGTGAAATCCAGCACCACGCGCGAGGGCACCTCGCCTTTGGCCAGACGTTCGAAAACCGCGTTGATCGCCGACAGGGGCTGCACTTCGATATCAGCCTTCACCTTGCCATCGGCAGCGAATGCCAGTGCTTCGGCCATGTCCTGCCGGTTGCCGACAAAGGAACCGCGAATGGTGATGCAGTTGGCCACCACCTCGAACAGCGGCGTCGGAAACTCCCCGGGTGGTATGCCCACAAGCACACAGGTGCCATGCTTGCGCGTCATGGCGATGCCCTGTTTGAACGCCGGCAGCGACGGCGCCGTGATCAACACGCCATGCGCACCGCCATCCGTGATGTGCCTGACCGCTGCCGCCGGGTCACCGGTCCGGGCGTTCACCACGGCATCGGCGCCCAGGCGTTTTGCGTGGTCGAGTTTTCCATCATCGATATCCACCGCGCACACGTGCAGGCCCATGGCCTTGGCGTACTGCACCGCCAGGTGCCCCAGGCCGCCGATGCCCGACACGACCACCCATTGTCCCGGTCGGGCCTGTGTTTCCTTCAGGCCCTTGTATGAGGTGATGCCGGCGCAGATCAAGGGCGCCGCATCGCGTGCGGCAAGACCCGCCGGGATGTGGGCGACGTAATTCGGATCGGCGATGATGTATTCGGCGAAGCCGCCGTTCTTCGTGTACCCGCCGAACTGCGCACCGGCGCACACCGGTTCCTGCGCTGCCAGACAGAACTCGCAGTGGCCGCAGGCCGAGTAGAGCCAGGGCACACCTACCCGGTCGCCTTCCTTTACGGCGGTGACGCCGGCCCCCAGCGCCGTAACGATGCCGATGCCCTCGTGCCCGGGCGTGAAGGGCAGCGCGGGCTTCAGTGGCCAGTCGCCGGCCGCGGCGTGCAGATCGGTGTGGCAGACGCCGCAGGCCTCGGTCCTCACGAGGATCTGGCCCGCTCCGGGTGTCGGGATGTCGATGTCCTTGAGCACCAGCGGTCTGCCGAACTGCTCGACCTGTGCCACCCGCATCGTGTGTGTCATGCCGTTGTCGCCGGGAAATCGGCCGCGCGCGCCACTTTTTCGCCCGCGGTGAAGCCCTCGCGCAGTTCGTCCACCTTGGCCATGGCGCCTTCGAAGGCGTCGTTGCCGAGCAGCAGGTGATGCGGCGGCTGACCTGAACTGACCGCTTCGATGATGGCCTTGACCGCACGCACCGGGTCGCCCGGCTGCTTGCCGGACGACTCGCGCACGGCACTGCGCACCGCGCCTGCGGTGGCCTGGTAATCATCGATCTGCAGTGCGCTTTCATTCGCCGAGCGTCCTGCCCAGTCGGTGCGGAACCCGCTGGGTTCGACCACCATCACCTGGATGCCCAGCGGCTCGACCTCGCGGCGCAGTGCTTCCGACAAGCCTTCGACGGCGAACTTGGTGGCGTTGTATTGCCCCAGGGCCGGCATGCCGCGCAGGCCCGCCAGCGACGACAGATTGACGATGCAGCCGCCGCGGCGCTTGCGCATGCCCGGCAGCGCCGCCTGGATCATGGCGGTCAGACCGAACACGTTCACCTCGAACATCCTGAGCACTTCCGCGGCCTCGCCCTCCTCGATCGCGGCGAAATAGCCGATGCCGGCATTGTTCACCAGCACGTCGATGCCGCCGAAGCACGCCTCGGCCGCCTCGATGGCGGCCGCGACCTGATCCGGCCGGGTGACGTCGAGCTTCAGCACGAGGACCTTGTCGCTCTCTTCGAAATCGTCCAGCTTGGCGGGGTCGCGCGCGGTCACCACCGTGCGGTAGCCGAGTGCGATGGCCTGCCGGGCCAGTTCCTGACCGAAGCCGGTGGAACAGCCCGTGATGAACCAGACGGGCGCTTCGTCGGAAAGCAGGCGGGGGGAGGAGGGTGTGTTCATGGTGGTCACTTTCCGGTGTGCGTGATCAGACGGGTGCGGCGGTGTGCCCGCTGCGGACCAGCTTCTTGTTGACGAATTCCTGGATGCCCAGGTCGCCGAGTTCGCGGCCATAGCCCGAGTGCTTGATGCCGCCGAACGGCAGTTCGGCATCGCTCCAGTCGAGGTTGTTGATGAACATCATTCCGGTGTCGACGCGGCTGGCCACGCGCCTGCCGCGCGCTTCGTCCCGCGTCCACACCGAACCGCCGAGGCCGAAGTCGGAATCGTTGGCCAGCGCGATGGCTTCGTCTTCGTCCTTCACGCGATAGAACGACACCACCGGGCCGAAGAACTCGTCCCGGAACGCCCGGTTGCCGGGCGCGATGTCGGTCAGGATCGTGGGTTGCATGAACGCGCCCGGGCGGTCCAGACGCGCGCCGCCCAGCAGCAGCGTGGCGCCGTCCTTGACGGCGGCATCGACCTGCGCCAGCAGTTGCACCAGCGCCGCCTCCGAGGACAGCGGACCGAGCGTCGTGCTCTCGTTCATCGGGTCGCCCGGCCTGAGGGCTTCCAGCGCAGTGCGGAAGCCGGCCAGGAAGCGGTCGGCGACGGCGTCCTGCACGATGAAGCGCTTGGCCGCGCAGCAGGTCTGGCCGGCGTTGTACATGCGGCCCCACACGGCCCACGGAATGGTCTGGGCCAGGTCGGCGTCGTCGAGCACGATGAAGGCGTCGCTGCCGCCCAGCTCCATCGTCGATTTCTTCAGGTTCTGCCCGGCGCGGGTAGCCACGGCGCGCCCTGCCGGCACACTGCCGGTCAGTGCCACGCCCTTGATGCGCGGGTCGTCGATCACGCGGTCGGACTGCTCATACGAAATGAGCAGATTCGTGTAGGCGCCGACCGGTGCGCCGGCGTCGAGCAGCAGCTTCTCGAAGGCGATGGCGCATTGCGGCACGCTGCCGGCATGTTTCACGACCAGCACATTGCCCGCCATCAACTGCGCACCGGCCACGCGGGCGAGCTGGTAGAACGGGAAATTCCACGGCTCCACGCAGAACAGCACACCGATCGGCGAGCTTTCCATATGCGCTTCACCGACCTTCGGGTGCAGCGTGACCGGCGCCAGGAAGGATTCCGCGTGCTCGGCGTAGTAGGCCAGGATGTCACCGCTGAATCTGACCTCGCCGCGTGCTTCATCGATGCGCTTGCCCATCTCCAGCGTCGCCAGCCGCGCGAAGTCATCGACATGGGCGCGCAGCAGCGTCGCTGCCTTGTTCACGATGGCTGCACGCTCGGCAAAGCCGGTGTGCTTCCACACCTGGAAGCAGGACTCTGCCGTCGCCAGTGCGGTGTCGAGTTGCCCGCTGCTCATGTGCTCGAAGCTCTTGAGCAGCTTGCCGTCATTGGGGTTGATGCTTTGGTAGGCCATGGGAGGGTGTCCTTCGGGGTGCGTGGATCGGGACGCCGGAGCGGGATCGGCGTGGCGCGCGCGCCACGCCTCGTAAGCCGGAGAGCGGGATGAACCACGCAGGCTGAATGGCCCCGCTTTCCGGGTCTGTTCGATGGCGTACGCAGTGCTTCGGCGCGCCGGCATGTTGCCCACCGTACAGACCCCGATAGGTGCGTCGCATAGCTTCGATGCCCGGCCATCCGGCCAACCGACCGGACCATGAGGACACCATGAGCACGACGTCGACACGCAAGGCCTTTTTCGTCGGTGGCGGCATCGGCTCGCTGGCCGCCGCCGCTTTCCTGATCCGTGACGGCGGCATGCCGGGCAGCCGGATTTCCATCCTCGAAGCCGGCCCGGTGATGGGCGGCAGCCTCGACGGCGCGGGCGATGCCGATCGCGGCTATTCGATGCGCGGCGGTCGCATGCTGACCACCGACAACTACGAGTGCACCTGGGCGCTGTTCAAGTCCATCCCGTCGCTCGAACGACCCGGGCTCAGCGTGTTCGAGGAAACGCAGGAATTCAACGAAAAGCATGTATCCAACGCGATGGCGCGCCTGGTCGACAGCCGCCGCGCCCGGGTGCCGGTGGCCTCCATGGGCTTTTCGATGCACGACCGGGTGGAACTGCTCAAGCTCGCCAATGCCGACGAAGCGTCGCTCGGCGACAGCCGCATCACCGACCACCTGTCACCCGCCTTCTTCGAGACCGAGTTCTGGTTCATGTGGGTCACCACCTTCGCCTTCCAGCCCTGGCACAGCGCGATCGAGTTCAGGCGCTACCTGCACCGCTTCATGCTGGAGTTCTCGCGCATCGAAACGCTGGCCGGCGTCAAGCGCACCGTGCTGAACCAGTACGACTCGCTGGTGGTGCCGCTGCAGCGCTGGCTCGAAGCGCAGGGCGTGCGCCTGATCAATGACTGCACCGTCACCGGGCTCGAACAGCGGACGGCCGACGGCCCGTTCGAAGTCAGCGCAATTCAGTGCACCATGAAGGGAGACGCGCAGACTATGTCGCTGGACGACGGCGACCTGACCTTCGTGCAGAACGGCTCGATGACCGATGCCTCCAGCCTGGGCTCGATGAGCGCGGCACCGCCCAAACTGAAGAAGGCCCGCAACGGCAGCTGGACCTTGTGGGAAACGCTCGCCCAAGGGCGGCCGTCGTTCGGCAACCCGGCGGCGTTCAACAGTTGCGTCGCGCAATCGGACTGGGCGTCGTTCACCGTCACGCTGAAAGACCCGGCCTTCTTCGACCTGATGCAGCGCTTCAGCGGCAACGAGGCCGGCACCGGCGGTCTGGTGACGTTCAAGGATTCGAACTGGCTGATGTCCATCGTGCTGGCGCACCAGCCGCACTTCGCCAACCAGCCGGCCGATGTGCAGGTGTTCTGGGGCTACGGGCTGTTCCCCGACCGCATCGGCAACTTCGTCGCCAAGGCGATGGCCGACTGCACCGGCGCCGAGCTGTTGCTGGAGCTGTGCGGCCATCTGCGCTTCGACCTGGAAACGATGGACACCGCCAACTGCATCCCCTGCCGCATGCCCTACATCACCAGCATGTTCATGCCGCGCGCGCCCGGCGACCGCCCGCTGCCGGTGCCGCCCGACACGAAGAATTTCGCCTTCATCAGCCAGTTCGTCGACATCCCGCTGGATACCGTGTTCACGGTGGAGTTTTCGGTGCGGGTGGCGCAGATGGTGGTGTACCAGTTGCTCGATATCGTGAAGCCGATTCCGCCGGTGACGCCGCATGACAAATCGCTTCACGTGCAGTTCAACGCACTGGTCAAGGCACTGAAGTAAGCCGATCAACCCCGAAAGGACACGCGCCATGTCGCAAGGCAAGACCGTCAATCGACGCATCGTTCTGAATGCCCGGCCGCGCGGCGCACCGACCGCGGAAGACTTCCGGCTCGAAAGCGGTCCGCCGCCGACGCCCGAAGCGGGCCAGCTTCTGTTGCGCACCGTGTTCCTGTCGCTCGACCCTTATATGCGTGGCCGGATGAGCGACGGACCGTCGTACGCCGCGCCGGTGGAGATCGGCGACGTCATGGTCGGCGCCACCGTTTCGCGCGTCGAGGCCTCGCGTCACGACGACTTCAAGCCCGGCGCGTGGGTGCTGGGCGCCAGCGGCTGGCAGGACTATGCGATCTCGGATGGCCAGGGCCTGACACCGCTGCCCGCCGACGAGACGCATCCGTCGCGCGCCCTGGGCGTGCTCGGCATGCCGGGCTTCACCGCCTACATGGGGCTGCTCGACATCGGTCGCCCGGTACCGGGCGAAACGGTCGTCGTCGCCGCGGCCAGCGGGGCCGTCGGCTCGGTCGTCGGACAGATCGCGAAGATCAAGGGGTGCACCGTGGTGGGCATCGCCGGCGGCGAGGACAAATGCCGCTACGTGGTCGATGAACTCGGCTTCGACGTCTGCCTCGATCACCACGCCGACGACCTGCCCGGTCGCCTCGTCGCCGCCTGCCCGAAAGGCATCGACGTGTACTTCGAAAGCGTGGGCGGGCCGGTGTTCGATGCCGTGCTGCCGCTGCTCAACACCAGGGCACGCATCCCGGTGTGCGGGCTCATTTCGGCCTACAACGCCACCGGCCTGC
Source organism: Methyloversatilis sp. XJ19-49 (assembly GCF_024580145.1). Classification (GTDB taxonomy): domain Bacteria; phylum Pseudomonadota; class Gammaproteobacteria; order Burkholderiales; family Rhodocyclaceae; genus Methyloversatilis. The sequence goes on along the minus strand of NZ_JANINI010000002.1, from coordinate 311,172 downwards.
CGCCCGGCCCCGACCGGCTCGGACTGCTGATGGGCACCGTGCTGCGCAAGCGCATCCGCATGCAGGGATTCATCATCTTCGACGACTACGGGCCGCGCTGGAACGAGTTCGCGGACGCGACGGGCGCGTGGGTGAACGAGGGCCGGATCAAGGCGCGCGAAGACATCGTCGTCGGTCTGGAGAACGCACCCGCTGCGTTCATCGGCCAGCTCGAAGGCAGGAATTTCGGCAAGCTGGTCATACAGGTGGCCGACGACTGAGCGCTGCCGCCCGCGCGGATGGCGTTCATCGCAGTACACTGCGCGCCTTTCGAGCGAAGCGCGGCACGCCATTTCGGCCCGCCTGCACTTCGGCTGGCGCGGCGCCGGACGGTTCATCGCCGTCCGAAGCGCGCGCAATGACTGAAGGAATCCCGATGAGCGGCCTGCCCCCCTGCCCGCAATGCAGTTCCGAGTACACCTACGAGGATGGCGCCATGCTCGTCTGCCCCGAATGCGCCCATGAGTGGGCCAGCGGCGACGCGGCGGCCGTCGAGGACAAGCGCGTGTGGAAGGATGCCCACGGCAACGTGCTGCAGGACGGCGATTCGGTCACCGTCATCAAGGACCTCAAGGTCAAGGGCACCTCGTCGGTCGTGAAGGTCGGCACCAAGGTGAAGAACATCCGCCTGATCGAAGGCGATCACGACATCGACTGCAAGATCGACGGCTTCGGCTCGATGCAGCTGAAGTCGGAATTCGTCAAGAAGGCCTGATCGGACGTTTTCCGGCCGGTGCGCCGACCTGATCCTCGCCAACCCGCCGTTATCTACGCCGTGTTCAGGCCTTGCTTTCCTTGCCGGTGCCGAGGTCTTCGTCGGCACGCTCAAGCCAGTCGTTCGATCCGCGCACTTGCGCTGTTGACGTGACGTTCCAGCGCAGCGACGCAGGGTCGGAATCGCTCGCTGAATCCGTTTTGCGCCATGATCCCGGCGAGGTAGGCGCGTGCCAGCGCCTCGGCCTGACGCCACGTTTCGTTTGCTACGCCTGCGTGAATGACGGCTTCGGGAACCGTGTCGGGCAGGCCACCACCACTGCGCGGTGCGAAGGTCATCGGCGTCATGTCGTAGGCGGGTGCGAGGTCGTATGGACGTCCATACTCGGCAACGAAGGACAGATTGCCGGCATGCATGTCCGAGTTGCCGATCAGCGTGCCGAAAGCCCACAGCAGACCGGCGCCGGCCGCCGCTTCCGGACGGATATGGCCGGCAGCGGCGAGCCTGGCCGCAATGTCGGGCCAGCCGACCGATGCCGCGCCAACGAACTCTGCATCCAGCGCAGTCAGTGAGAACAGCGCCCGCCGTCCCAGACGGCCGATGCGATCGAAGCGTTCGATCTGCAGGAAGCGCTGACCACCGTGGTCGATCCACTGGGTGGAAGAAGCCGGCACGTCCGCGTCACGCAGCGTTTCAAGCGCGACATGCTCGGCCAGCAGCAGGTCACGCCAGCGCTCGCTGACCGGGCTGTTCTCGGGTTCGCTGAATTTCACGATCACATGCCGGGCTCCGCCGGGTGTCATGGCATAGGCGGTGAATTTCGGTTGTTCCCCCCCCGCTGATGATCCCGGGGTGTCCCCCCGGGCCGCCTCGCACGCCAGTCGGGCATAGGTTTCAGCCCTTTCCGCATCGGGGATGGGCGCCGGAACCGGCATGGCCAGAAACCGGTCGCGCGCCACATCGCCGGGGAGCAGATTGCCGACCAGGTCGTGACCATGCGCCAGCAGCGCCCGCAAGGCATGCGTATCGCTCCAGTCGGCCAGTCGGGCCGGCAGCCCGAGTTCAGCACCATGGCGCGCCGCGTGGGCCCGACCCAGATAGCCCTGCGGGCGCATATCGAAGAGCCACCAGGGCAGACCTTCGCTGTACAGCGTGACGCCGTCGGTCTGGCGCATCACGAATCCTTCGGAACGCACCGGTACAAGCGTGCCCAGCAGCTTGATCCGGCCTTCCGCATCGACCCGGTATATCGCGATGTCCGGCAAGCCACGGGCGGCATCCCTCAGCGCGTAACGAATGGATCGCGCCGCGCCGATGCGCACGATGTCGTCGCCCAGGTCGGTCAGCGCACGCGACATCGTCGGCTGACTGATGCCCATGCTTTCAGACAGTTGGCGCGCAGACAGCGGCCCCCCGGACAGGCGCATGCGAATGCTTTCAGCGTGCGGCGACATACTTTGAATGGATTAATGAATAGATATGTGAATATATATCACGTCTGACCCGAGGCCGTCCTCAGGTGCGTCCTCAGGCCCGCCCCGATGTCTATTTGACGTCTATCCCACGTCTGTCTGCCGCGCCCGGTGCCGCACCGTTCCCGTTTGTGACTTTCGCGTTTGTGGTTACAGTCGCGCGGTGCCCGATGCCCGCGCGTTAGCAGGTCAGTCGGCGCACGCCGACCACGACCTGGAAACCCATGCAAGACGACATCAAGAAAACTCTCTGGGCCACCGCCGACAAGCTGCGCGCCAACATGGACGCGGCCGAATACAAGCACCTCGTGCTCGGCCTCATTTTCGTCAAGTACATTTCCGACACCTTCGCCGCGCGCCGCGCCGAACTGAAGCGCCGCTTCGCCGACGAAACCGACGACTACTTTCTGCCCGACAGTACGCCCGCCCAGCTCGCCGAAGAACTCGAAGACCGCGACTACTACCGCGAGGTCAATGTGTTCTGGGTGCCCGAAGCGGCGCGCTGGGAAACCATCCGCGCCGCCGCCAAACAGCCCGACATCGGCAAGCGCATCGACGACGCGCTGTCGCTGATCGAAGCGGAAAACCCCAAGCTCAAGGGCATCCTCGACAAGCGCTATGCGCGCGCCCAGTTGCCCGACGGCAAGCTGGGCGAACTGATCGATCTGGTGTCCACCATCGGTTTCGGCACCGACAGCAAAGGCGAACCGGGTGCCGCGCGCGACGTGCTCGGCCAGGTGTACGAGTATTTCCTAGGCCAGTTCGCCAGCGCCGAAGGCAAGAAGGGCGGGCAGTTCTACACGCCGGCCAGCATCGTCAAGACGCTGGTCGCCGTGCTGGCACCCCATCACGGCAAGGTGTACGACCCCTGCTGCGGCTCGGGCGGCATGTTCGTGCAGTCGGAGAAATTCATCGAGGCGCACGGTGGCCGGCTGGGCGACGTGTCGATCTACGGCCAGGAATCGAACCCCACCACGTGGCGGCTGGCGGCGATGAACCTCGCCATCCGCGGCATCGACTTCAATCTGGGCAAGGAACCGACCGACACCTTCACCCGCAACCAGCACCCCGACCTGCGCGCCGACTTCATCCTCGCCAACCCGCCGTTCAACATCAGCGACTGGTGGCACGGTAGCCTCGAAGGCGACCCGCGCTGGGAATATGGCAACCCGCCGGCCGGCAACGCCAACTACGCCTGGCTGCAGCACATGCTGTATCACCTGAAGCCCACCGGCCGCGCCGGCATCGTGCTGGCCAACGGCAGCATGAGCTCCAGCCAGAACAGCGAAGGCCAGATCCGCGCCGCGATGGTCGACGCCGACGTGGTCGAAACCATGATCGCGCTGCCCGGCCAGCTCTTCTTCAACACCCAGATTCCCGCCTGCCTGTGGTTCCTCACCCGCCACAAACCGCGCCGCCCCGGCGAAGTGCTGTTCATCGACGCCCGCAAACAGGGCCGCATGATCAGCCGCGTGCAGGCCGAACTGAGCGACGACACCATCGCCCGCATTGCCGCCACCGTCGCCGCCTGGCGCGGTGAAGCCGGCGCCGGCGACTACACGGACGAGCCCGGCTACTGCCGCAGCGTGACGCTGGCCGAGATCGCCGAGCACGGCCACGTGCTCACCCCCGGCCGCTATGTCGGCGCCGAAGCGGTCGAGAACGACGACGAGGCCTTTGCCGACCGCATGCAGGCGCTGACCGAAAAGCTCGGCGAACAGATGGCGAAGGGCGCGGAACTGGACCAGTTGATCCGGCAGAAGCTTGGGGGGCTGGGGTATGAGTTTTGAGTGGGCCTCGTTTACTTCTTTGCTGAAGGCGATTGTCGACAACAGAGGCCGAACATGCCCAGTAGGTGATGTCGGAATACCCTTGATTGCCACCAATTGCATCGATCCGAGCAGTCTTTATCCGTCGTACGACTCGACGCGCTTTGTGGCGCCTGAGACATACCTCACTTGGTTTCGAGCACATCCAGAGCCGGGCGATATTCTTTTTGTATGTAAGGGAAGCCCGGGACGAACAAATTGGGTGCCAGATCCGGTGGACTTCTGCATCGCCCAGGACATGGTTGCGGTAAGAGCCGACTCGAACAGGATCTATCCGAAGTACCTTTTCGCTGCACTGCGCTCGTCGATCGTTCAGTCGCAGATCGACAATATGCATGTTGGAACGATGATCCCGCACTTTAAGAAGGGCGATTTCGGCAAGCTCAACATACCTGTCCCTCCGAGACACGCTCAGCACGTAATCGGAGATTTTTACTTCACACTCTCGGAGCGAGTCGCCCTCTTGCGCGAAACCAACGCTACGCTCGAAGCCATCGCGCAAGCGCTGTTCAAGTCGTGGTTCGTCGATTTCGACCCCGTCCGCGCCCGCATGGAAGGCCGCCCCCCGGAAGGCATGGACGACGCCACCGCCGCCCTCTTCCCCGACAGCTTCGAGGAATCGGAACTGGGGCTGCTCCCGACAGGCTGGAAAGTTCGGCCTGTCGGCGAGATCACCGAAACGACCGGCGGTGGCACGCCCGATACGAAGGACGAAAGTTTCTGGCACCCGCCCGAGTTCCGCTGGACGACGCCCAAGGACCTGTCAGGCGCGCCCGCGCCAGTTCTGCTCGACACGGAACGCAGGCTTTCCGCCAAAGGTTTGTCAAAAGTCAGTTCTGGCTTGCTGCCCGCAGGGACGTTGTTGATGTCGTCCCGCGCCCCCATCGGCTATCTCGCGATTGCGAACGTGCCGCTTGCCATCAATCAGGGCTACATCGCAATTCTTCCGAATAGTGAATTGCCGCCGCTGTACATGCTGTTCTGGTGCCGCTTGAACATGGATGTGATCAAGGGGCGTGCCAACGGCTCGACCTTCATGGAGATCAGCAAGAAAGCCTTCCGGCCGATTCCGGTTGCACTGCCGCCGCGCCCAGTCGTCGAGAGATTCACGGATGCAGCCACCGTCTTGTTCTCGCGCCTTACGGAAAACGAGCAGCAAGCCCAAACCCTCGCCACCCTCCGCGACACCCTGCTGCCCCGCCTGATTTCCGGCCAGTTGCGCCTGCCGGAAGCCGAAGCGATGGCGGCTGAAGTGGCGTAGCTGCAAACCTTCACTTCGTACCCATTGGGTCGGTCGGGGCTCATCTCGGGCTGGCGATTGCGAACTTCGCGTACATGTAGTCGCTGATAGGTATGGAAAATGCCGTTTTCCATACATTCAGCGGCCCGCTTTCAGTCACCCATCTTGCATTAAGTAGCCGATAAGGCTACAGTCGAAGCCAATGGAGCTACGACTATGTTGATGGAGCTGTTGTTCGGGAGTTATCGCCAGCGGGTGTTGAGCCTGTTGTTGTTGCATCCCGATTCAAGTTATTACGTGCGGGAACTGGCGCGCCTGACCGGCACCAGCGCCGGCACCCTGCACAAGGAATTGACCCGCCTGGCTCAGGCCGGTTTGCTGCTGCGTCAGGAGCAGGGTAACCAGGTGCGTTACCAGGCCAACCGGGCGTGTCCGGTCTTCCCTGAACTGGCCGGCCTGTTTCGCAAGACCAGCGGCCTTGTGGATGTGCTGGCCGACGCCTTGCAACCCCTGGCTGGCGATATTGCGCTGGCTTTCGTCTTCGGCTCGATGGCGCGTGGCGACGAGCAGCCCGGCAGCGACGTGGATCTGATGCTGATCGGCTCGCCGGCCTTCGCCGATGTCGTGAAGGCCTTGTACCCGGCGCAGGAAACCCTGCAGCGTGAAATCAATCCGGCGGTCTACAGCGCTCAGGAAGTTGCCAGGCACATTGCGGCGGGCGAGCCTTTCATCCGCGAGCTTCTCGCCAAACCCAAATTATTCGTGATCGGAACCGAGCATGAACTTGGAAAACTTGCTGGCGATTCACAAGCTGCAAAGCTTTGAAGCGAGCGCGGCTGGCGTGCAACGCCTGCTGGCGGCTGCCAGCCGTAACCTGGCGGATGCCGGGATCGAGGCGCTCAGTTCGGAAAACCGGTTTGATGCGGCCTACAAGGCCATCATGCAGTGCGCGATGATTGGCTTGTGGGCCAATGGCTACCGTACATCGACCAGCCAGCCCGGCCATCACCAGACCGCCTTGCAGGTATTGCCAAAGACGCTGGGGCTGGAGCGGGACGCCGTGATCGTGCTGGACGCCCTGCGCAAGCAACGCAACCTGAACGACTACGAGGGCGATCCGGTCAGCGATAGTGCCGTGACTGAATGCTGCAGGCAGGCGGCTTTGCTTCTTGAACATACGCAGACGTGGTTGCGCAGGAATCGCCCGGAGTTGCTGGCGAGCAAGGCGCAACCGTGACCGAAGACCACCTCGAACAGGAAGTGCTGGGCTGGCTGGCCGACGTCGGCTACACGCCGCTCGACGGCCCGGATCTGGCGCCTGACGGCAGCCGCCCGGAGCGCGGCCACTACCGCGAGGTGGTGCTGGAAGGGCGGCTGCGCAGCGCGATCGCGCGGCTGAACCCGGCGATTCCCGCGCCGGCGCGCGAAGATGCGCTGCGCCAGGTGCTCGATCTGGGCACGCCGGCGCTACTCGCGGCGAACCGGCTGTTTCACCGGCTGCTCATCGGCGGCGTGCCGGTCGAGTACCAGCAGGAGGGCGACACCCGCGGTGACTTCGTGCGGCTGATCGACTGGGCCGACCCCGCGTGCAACGAGTGGCTGGCGATCCGGCAGTTCACGATCAAGGGGCCGAAGCACACGCGCCGGCCCGACGTGATCCTGTTCGTCAATGGGCTGCCGCTGGTGCTGCTGGAACTGAAGAACCCGGCCGACCAGACCGCCAGCATCTGGAAGGCCTACGACCAGATCCAGACCTACAAGGCGCAGATCCCGGATGTGTTCCAGTACAACGAACTGCTGGTGATTGCCGACGGCAGCGAGGCGCGGCTGGGTTCGCTGTCGGCCAATTCCGAGCGCTTCATGCAGTGGCGCACCATCGATGGGGACGTGCTCGACCCGCTGGGCCAGTTCAACGAACTCGAAACGCTGGTGCGCGGCGTGCTCGCGCCGCCGATGCTGCTCGACTATCTGCGCTTCTTCGTGCTGTTCGAAGACGATGGTGGGCTGGTGAAGAAGATCGCCGGCTACCACCAGTTCCACGCGGTGCGCGCGGCGATCCGTCAGGTGGTGGCCGCGTCGCGACCCGACGGCGCGCCGCTCATCCGCGGCAAGGGCGGCGTGGTGTGGCACACCCAGGGCAGCGGCAAGAGCATCACGATGACCTGCTTCGCCGCCCGCGTGATGCAGGACGTGGCGATGGAAAACCCGACCATCGTCGTCATCACCGACCGCAACGACCTCGACGGCCAGCTGTTCGGCGTGTTCTCGCTGGCGCAGGACCTGCTGCGCGAACAGCCGGTGCAGGCGGCCACCCGGCAGGATCTGCGCGCCCGGCTCGGCAACCGCCCGTCGGGCGGCATCGTGTTCGCCACCATCCAGAAATTCATGCCGGGCGAAGACGAAGACAGCTTTCCGGTGCTGTCGGATCGCCACAACATCGTGGTGATCGCCGACGAGGCGCACCGCACGCAGTACGGCTTCGAGGCGAAACTGAAAACGGTGCGCCCCGCGCGCGCCGGTTCAGCCGATGCCGCCAATGACGATGGGCCGGCGCTGAAGGTGGCCCAGCCGGAGGCTGAGTACGTCACCCGCTATCAGGTCGGCTATGCGCAGCATCTGCGCGATGCGCTGCCCAACGCCACCTTCGTCGCCTTCACGGGCACGCCGGTATCGAGCGAAGACCGCGATACGCGCGCCGTGTTCGGCGATTACATCCACATCTACGACATGCAGCAGGCGCGCGAGGACGGCGCCACGGTCGCGATCTACTTCGAATCGCGACTGGCTCGGCTGTCGCTGAAGCAGGAGGACCTGCCGCAGATCGACGACGAGGTCGACGAACTGGCCGAAGACGAGGAAGAAAGCCAGCAGGCGAAACTCAAAAGCCGCTGGGCCGCGCTCGAAAAGGTGGTCGGCGCCGAACCGCGCATCGCCCGCGTGGCGGCCGATCTGGTCGCGCACTTCGAGGAACGCAGCAAGGCACAGTCCGGCAAGGCCATGGTCGTGGCGATGAGCCGCGAAATCTGCGTGCATCTGTACGACGCCATCGTGGCGCTGCGCCCCGACTGGCACGACGACGACGCGGAGAAGGGTGCGATCAAGATCGTCATGACCGGCTCGGCCTCGGACCGCGCCCTGCTGCAGCCGCATATATATAGTGCCAAGGTGAAGAAGCGGCTCGAGAAGCGCTTCAAGGCGCCGGGTGATCCGCTGCGCCTGGTCATCGTGCGCGACATGTGGCTCACCGGTTTCGACGCGCCGTGCATGCACACGCTGTACATCGACAAGCCGATGAAGGGCCACAACCTGATGCAGGCGATCGCCCGCGTCAATCGGGTATTCAAGGACAAGCAGGGTGGGCTGGTGGTCGATTACATCGGCATCGCCAACGAACTGAAAAGCGCGCTGAGGGAGTACACCGCCAGCAATGGCCGCGGCCGGCCGACGGTCGATGCCGCGGAAGCCTATGCGCTGCTGGCGGAAAAGCTCGACCTGCTGCGCGCGCTCCTGCACGGCTACGACTGGAGCGATTTCCTGACCGCCAGCCACAAGCGCCTGGCCGGTGCGGCCAACCACGTGCTCGGCCAGCCGGATGGCAAGAAGCGTTTCGCCGACAATGCGCTGGCCATGAGCCAGGCTTTTTCGCTGTGCTGCACGCTGGACGAGGCGAAGGCCGTGCGCGAGGAGGTGGCATTCCTGCAGGCGGTCAAGGTCATCCTGACCAAGCGCGACATCACACAGCAGAAGCGCACCGACGATGAGCGCGAACTGGCCATCCGCCAGATCATCAGCTCGGCGGTCGTGTCCGAAGACGTGGTCGATGTATTCAATGCCGTCGGGCTGGACAAGCCGAACATCGGCATTCTTGACGACGACTTTCTCGCCGACGTGCGCAACCTGCCGGAACGCAATCTGGCGATCGAACTGCTCGACCGGTTGCTGCAGGGCGAAATCAAGTCACGCTTCGGCAGCAACGTCGTGCAGGAAAAGAAGTTTTCCGAACTGCTCGCCAACGTCATCACGCGCTACCAGAACCGCGCCATCGAAACCGCCCAAGTGATCGAAGAGCTGATCGCGATGGCGAAGAAATTCCGTGCGGCGGCCAGCCGTGGCGAGGAAATGGGCCTGAGCGAAGACGAAGTGCGCTTCTACGACGCGCTGGCCGACAACGAATCGGCGGTGCGCGAACTCAGCGACGACATCCTGAAGAAGATCGCCCAGGAACTGACCGACAGCCTGCGCCGGAACCTGACGGTCGACTGGTCGGAACGCGAAAGCGTGCGGGCAAAGCTGCGCCTGATGGTGAAGCGCATCCTGCGCAAGTACCGCTACCCGCCGGATGAACAGGAGAAGGCGGTGGAACTGGTGCTGCAGCAGGCGCAGGCACTGGGCGAGGCCTGGTCGGCGTGATTGGCGTGACCGTGTCGGCTGCGGCTGCCTTTCCGCCGCGTCTTGCACCCCTTTCCACCTCTGCGACATGACTGATCAACCCAGCGGCGAATGCCTGCTGTTCGAGAGCGACGATGGGGCGATGCCCCCCCTTCATAAAAGAAACGAGGGAAATGCCTGTTCGCTTCGCTTTTCGTGTCGGGGTTTGATCTAATCTCGCGGGCACACGAAGAGGACACTTCCACGACATGCTCCAATATCTACATCTAAAAGACGTCGGTCTGTCGCCGGATGTTCGGGTCGACTGGGCGGAGCGAATCAATCTGATCGCCGGTGACAACGGCCTGGGCAAGAGCTTTCTGCTCGATTTGGCTTGGTGGGCGCTGACTCGTACATGGGCGGGACAGGTGGCGTTGCCGGCTCCATCCAGCAAAAAGGCATCGATCGAATACGTGGTCCGTGGCGTCGCCAAAGCAGCCGAGCCGGTGGTATCCACTTTCCGGCGCACCGATGAAACCTGGCCGCTGGATGCCAAGCGGCCGCCGATTCCGGGCATCGTCGTCTATATCCGCATCGATGGCGGCTTTTCGGTGTGGGACCCGGCACGCAATTACTGGCGCAACGATCCCGGTCGACCGTCGGCCTATCATTTCCAGGCCGCCGATGTATGGAATGGCCTCGACGTGAAGGGCCAGCGCGTATGCGAGGGCCTGGAGCGCGACTGGGTGAACTGGCAAGAGGGGCGCAAGCCGCAGTTCCAGGCGTTGGAAGAGGTGCTGCGGGTCATATCGCCACCGTCCGAACCACTGAGGGTTGGCCAGCCGCAAAGGCTGTTCGTCGGCGAAGGGCGAGACCGGCCAACCTTGCTGGTCGGCAATCAGACGGTACCGGTGACGCTGGCATCGGCCGGTGTGCGCCGCATGCTCGCGCTCGCCTACTTTCTGGTGTGGGCTTGGCATGAACACCGGGTGGCTGCGCAGTTGCTGGGAAAGAAGCCTGAAGACCGTTTCGTCATCCTGTTCGATGAGCCGGAAACCCATCTTCACCCGCGCTGGCAACGCTCGGTGCTGCCCAGCGTGCTGCAGGCGATCGACATTCTGCGCGGCAAGAACGGCAAGCCGCCGCAAATGCTGGTAGCCACGCATGCGCCACTGGTGGCCGCCTCGCTCGAGCCCTACTTCGATCCGGTAAAGGACGATCTGATCCACCTTTCCCTGCGTGACGGTCGCGTTGAGATCGACCAGGGTGGTTGGGCGACACAGGGTGACGCAACCAATTGGCTGGTATCCGAAACCTTCGGCCTGGAACAGGCGCGTTCGGTCGAAGCAGAGCGCGCCATCGAAGCAGCCGAGGCCTTCATGCGTGGCGACAAGCCCCTGCCAGCGGGGCTGGACAGTCAGAAGGCTATTCATGCGCAGCTCAAGAAGCTATTGCCCGCAGGCGATGAGTTCTGGCCGCGTTGGCTCGTGAAAACAAATGCCATCAAAGTCTTGCGTGGGGACAAGGGATGATTCCGGTTGCCAAGGTGCGGAAGCCGAAGGATTTCGACAGCAAGGTGAAGGCACCGGGAAATGACTGGCTTGCGGCGAATCCCGGCGCCAAACGCCCGAAGGCACTTTGGGAGCCCTACATAGCCAAACTTTCGGAAGGCTTTTTTGATATGTGCGGCTACGCTGCCATGCACGACCCGACCGGCGGCACGGTGGACCATTACCTCAGCTACAAAAACCACCCAAAGCTCGCATACGAGTGGAGCAACTACCGCTTTGCATCTGCGACGTTGAATTCCTCGAAGAAGAATGCCGATGCCGACGTGCTTGATCCTTATGAGGTCGGTCAGGGGTGGTTCGAGATCATCCTTCCGTCTCTGCAGATGCGTGTTACCGACGCGGTGCCGGCAGCGCATCGCGCCAAGGCTGAGTACACACTGAAGCGCCTCAAGCTGCGCGATGGCGAACGCATCATCCGCTGGCGCAAGTCGTGGTACGACATGTATCGAAGCGGCGATTTGAGTCTGGACGGCCTTCGCCGGGTTGCGCCTCTGCTGGCAGCGGCGGTTGAGGCGCAGACTGGCTGATGAATGGAAAAGCTGTGTGTGAACCCCGACGCTTTTGGTAGCCGAGGTTCTTGCGCTTACCCGGAAGTCGAACTGAAGTTCGAGTTTCATGGACAGTGTGCTTTACAGCTTTCCACGCATTGCGGCGGCCAGCGTTGCAATGATCTGAAGCCCGTCACTCTAGGTAGCTCCAGCGCCCTGCACCCGCACGCTCGCAGAGCAAGGTCAGAGATGCTCATCACGGCGAGCCCTGTTGCAGTGCGCAACGCACCGCAAGCGGGCAAATTTCACACACCCGCCCATTGATTCTTAACGACTTTCCGTCTGGCACGGTTGATGCACTGCAACACGCGGTGCTGCACATCCCCACTGTCCAGAAGGAGCGTCCGCATGTCGAGCTGTACTCATCCCGCACATCAGCACTGCAGTTTCTGTGATGCAAAAGGCCGCCTGACGGTACAGGTCGATGGCAATGGCGAGGCGGCGCTCGATACGCCGGCGCCGCCGGATCCGTCACGGCGCGGCTTGCTGAAGGGTTCGCTGGCGGCCGGCTTCGGCACGCTGAGCGCCGGCTGGGTCGGCTCGGCGATGGCCAAGGATGCGGCCACCGGCACGATGAAGGCAGTCAATCACTATTACATCGCGGCCAGCGCCGACACGGTGCACTGGGGTTACTTCAGCAAGTCGCTGAAGCCGCAGGTGACCGTCGAGCCGGGTGATTTCGTCACCATCGAAACGCTGACCCACCACGCGGGCGACGATTTCGATCGCATGATCAAGGGTGACCCGGGCGCGGAAAGCGTTTTCTACTGGGACAAGAAGAAGAAGGGCGTCATCCGCCGCGGTGCCGGGCCGATGGACGCCAGCCTGTTCGGGCGCGGCGCCGGCGAAGGTCTCGGTGTACACATATGCACCGGGCCGGTGTACGTGAAGGGCGCGGAAGAGGGCGACGTGCTCGAGGTGCGCATCGTCGACGTCACGCCGCGGCCGAGCGCCAACCCGAAGTACAAGGGCAAGAGCTTCGGCGTCAATGCCGCGGCCTGGTGGGGCTTCCACTTCAAGGAGCTGATCACCGAGCCGAAGGAACGCGAAGTCATCACGATCTACGAGATCGACGCCAGCAGCGAGAAGAACTGGGCGCAGGCGGTGTACAACTTCCAGTGGACACCGCAGACCGATCCGTTCGGCGTGGTGCACAAGACGATCGACTACCCGGGCGTGGTCGTCGATCACTCGACGATCAAGGAAAATCACGGCGTGCTGAAGAACGTGCGCGTGCCGACGCGGCCGCACTTCGGCGTGACCGGCGTGGCGCCGAAGGAAGCCGACATGGTCGATTCCATCCCGCCCAGCTATACCGGCGGCAACATCGACAACTGGCGCATCGGCAAGGGCGCAACGATGTACTACCCGGTCGCCGTCAAGGGCGCGCTGTTTTCGGTCGGTGATCCGCACGCGGGTCAGGGCGACTCCGAACTGTGCGGCACGGCCATCGAATGTTCACTGACCGGCACCTTCCAGTTCATCCTGCACAAGAAGGCCGACCTCGCCGGCACCGCACTCGAAAAGCTCGCCTACCCGCTGCTTGAAACACCTGAGGAATGGGTGATCCACGGCTTCAGCTTCGCCAACTACCTGGCCGAACTGGGCGACAAGGCGCAGAGCGACATCTACGCCAAATCGTCGGTCGACCTCGCACTGAAGGACGCCTTCCGCAAGAGCCGCGCCTTCCTGATGGACACGCAGAAGCTCACCGAGGACGAAGCGATTTCGCTGCTGTCGGTCGGCGTCGACTTCGCCGTGACCCAGGTGGTGGATGGCAACTGGGGCGTGCACGCGGTGATCAGGAAGGCACTGTTCTCCGGCGGCAGCCTGTAGGAGCTGGACTTGTGGGAGCGGCGGCCCCGCCGCGATCAGCCCCGCGATGGTCTTTGTGCGGCGTGCCGTCCCTGTAGGAGCGGCGGCCTCGCCGCGATCAGTCCCGCGATGGTCTCTGTGCAGCGTGCCATCCCTGTGGGAGCGGCGGCCTCGCCGCGATCAGCCCCGCGATGGTCTCTGTGCAGCGTGCTGTCCCTGTGGGAGCGGCGGCCCCGCCGCGATCGCGCCGCGATGGTCTCTGTGCAGCATGCCGTCCCTGTGGGAGCGGCGGCCTCGCCGCGATACTCGCGTTGATCAGCGATAATCGAAGCATCAATCGCGGCGGGGCCGCCGCTCCCACAGGTCCCTCCCACAGGCCCGCCGCCGCCGCCGTGTCCGGCGCAGGCAGTCATTGCAGTTTTCGACAAGACATCACCGCGGTGCCCGTGCAGACTGGCAGCCCTCTCATTCCGGGTCCCGTGTCGTGCTCGCCGTCATCGCCCCTGCCCTGTTCGTCGTCGTCTGGTCCACCGGTTTCATCGTTGCGCGGGCGATCGACGGCGTGGCCGATCCGGCGCTATTCCTGCTCGCCCGCTTCACGTTGACCACACTGATGTACGCCGCCATCGCCGGCGCGCTGCGTGTCGCCTGGCCGGCGCGCAGCCAGTGGCCCAAGCATCTGCTGGCTGGTGCGCTGCTGCAGGGCGTCTACATGGGCGGCGGCTACTGGGCGGTGGCGCACGGGCTGTCGCCGGCGGTGATGGCGCTGCTGGCCACGCTGCAGCCGATGTTCACCGCCCTGATCGCGCAGCGCCTGTTCAACGAACCGCCGGGCCGTCATTTCTGGGCGGGTTTGCTGGCCGGTGCGCTGGGGGTCGTGCTGGTGCTGGCGCCGCGGCTGGCAAGCGTGGGCCCTGAGGCGTTGTCGCCGCTGGTTGTCGGTGTGGCGCTGGTCGCCGTGGCCGGCATCACCGCAGGCACGCTGGTGCAGAAAAGCTCGATCGCCGCCGCCGACCTGTTCAGTTCGAGCGCGATCCAGAATGCCGGTGGCGCGCTGGTCTGTCTGGTCGTCGCGCTGGCGCTCGGCGAGTCGTTATGGGTGCCCGGCCCGGCACTGTGGGCGTCACTGGCCTGGGCGGTGTTCGGCCTGTCGGCCATCGGCAGCACGCTGCTGGTGTGGATGGTGCGCCGTGGCTCGGCGGCAAAGGTCAGCGTGCTGGTGCTGCTGGCCCCGCCGCTGGCCGCGGTGCAGGCCGCCCTGCTGTTCGGCGAGCGGCTGGCGCCGCTGCAGATGGCCGGTTTCGCGCTGGCGCTGGGCGGCGTGCTACTGTGCCGGCGTCGCTGAAAGCCCTGTCATGCACGCCACCGATCCCAACGTCGATACCCGCTGCTACGCGGCCGAACCGGCCGGACACGCGCACGATTTCCACCAGGTCGTGCTGGGCGGCGACGGCGGTACCGAACTGGAACTCGAGAGCCATCTGCACCGGGTCGATGCCGGCGCCGGCCTGCTGATACCGGCCGGCACCCGGCACGACTACCGCGGGCTGGATGCCGCCAACCGCCAGCTCGTGGTCGACCTCCCGGCCGATTCGGTCGCCTTGCCGGCCTCGCTGTTCCGGCGTCCGCGCGCCTTCGTCATCGACGCACCTCTGCGCCGGCGCGTGCAGCCGCTGCTCGGCCTGGCCGGCGAGCGCGTGTCGCGTCCGCGTCACTGGCTGCTGGCCACCCGCTTTGCCGATGACCTGGCGCACCGCCTGCACACCGCCCCGGCGAACGACGACGCGCGCCGTTTTCCGGTCGCCCGCATCGACGCCTGGCTGCGCCGCCACGCCGGCGACGCACCGCCGCTGAAGGATCTGGCGGCCTGCTTCGGCTACGGCCCGCGCCGCTTCCATGACCTGTTCGTCGACGCCTTCGGCGAAGCCCCGCACCGTTACCTGACCCGCCTGCGCCTGGACGCCGCCCTCGCCCTGCTCGACGACGGCTCGCGTGCGCTCGGCGACATCGCGCTCGACACCGGTTTCTCCGACCAGAGCACCTTCACCCGCCGCTTCACGCAGCGCTTCGGCCTGCCGCCCGGTCACTGGCGACGGGCGGCCAGCGCACGCACCGGTTGCTGAGCACATCCGGCCGCGGGCCGGGCCGCATCAGACGCGCGCCATCACTTCCAGTGTGTCGACCAGCCGGCATGCGTAGCCCAGTTCGCTGCGGTAGCCGGCGCACACCTTGACGATGCGGCCCGACACCTGGGTGAGCGCTGCCTGGAACAGGCAGGAGTGCATGTCGTTCGCGGCGGCTGTGCCGGCGTCCGGGCCGTCGCAGTAACGCAGCAGTTCGCCCCAGGCGCCGAAGCTGGCGCACTGGATCAGCGCATTCACCTCTTCCACGCTGGTGTCCCGCGAGGCGACGAACATCATGCCGAGCAGCACCAGATCGCAGTCCGGCACATGCACCGGCGGTGTTTCGTCGAGTGCGCCCGGCAGGCGGGGCAGCACCTGCTGCAGCTGCGCGGCCACACTGCCTTCGCGCTCGCAGGCGACGCCGGCGCAGTGCTGCACGTCGAGCATCGGCGTGATCACCGCGTGCTCGATGCCCAGCGCGTAATGCAGCAGGCGCGCCACCGGTGCGATGCCGTGGGTGGCGCTGCATGCGCCATGCAGCAGGCGGTGCGAGCCGTCGATCCGCATGTGGTTCACGCCGAACACCACCATGCCGTCGAAGGCGAAGCCGCCGGCCGGTGCGCCGCACAGCACCTTGGTCGCGCCCGCCGCGAGGTGCCGCCGCGGATCGCCGCCTGAACAATCGAGCACGATGTCGACACCGTGCTGGCCCCAGGCCGGCGTGGCATCGCCGGGGGCGTCGTCGCGCGCCGCCACGCTGACCAGTTCCAGCCCGCCGTTGGCGCAGAAAGCCGCGTGCGCGCCGATCGCCGCGCGCGCGTTGCGCGCGGTGCGTCCGCAGCCGTCGATGGCGATCCGCCTCACCATGTTCGCTGCGGCGGCATTCGTCGCCGCCTGTTCCGTCGGGTCACCATGTCGTTCATGCCGCCCGCTGTTGTCGACGCCGTTCCAGCAGGCGCAGGATCATCGGCGTGAAGATGAGCTGCATCGCCAGTTCCATCTTGCCGCCCGGCACCACCAGCGTGTTGGCGCGCGACATGAAGGAGTCGTGCAGCATGCTCAGCAGGTAGGGAAAGTCGAAGCCGCGCGGATTCGAGAAGCGGATCACCACCAGGCTTTCGTCGGCGGTCGGAATGGTGCGCGCGATGAAGGGGTCGCTGGTGTCGACCACCGGCACACGCTGGAAGTTGATGTGGGTGCGCGTGAATTGCGGGCAGATGTAATGCACGTAGTCGTGCATGCGGCCGAGGATGACGTCGGTCACCGCGGCGGTCGAGTAGCCGCGCGTGCTGCGGTCGCGATGTATCTTCTGTATCCATTCCAGATTGATCACCGGCACCACGCCGATCAGCAGGTCGGGGTAGCGCGACACGTCGATGCTGTCGGTCTTCACGCCTCCGTGCAGGCCTTCGTAGAACAGCAGCTCGCTCGGCGGCAGGTCGGACCAGGGCGTGAAGGTGCCGGCCGGCTGGTCGTACGGGGCGGCCTCCTCGTCGTTGTGCAGGTATTTGCGGCTGCGCCCGGTCCCGGTTTCCGAGTAGGTGCGGAACAGCGTTTCGAGTTCGTCGAACAGATTGGCCTCTTCGCCGAAATGGCTGAAGTGCGGTTTTTCCTTCGGATCGATCTCGGCGGCGGCGCGCTTCATTTCGGCGCGGTCGTAGCGATGGAAGCTGTCGCCCTCGATCACGGCCGCGGCCACGCCTTCGCGGCGGAAGATGCTTTCGAAAGTTCGGGTGACCGATGTGGTGCCGGCGCCGGACGAGCCGGTGATCGCAACGATGGGGTGTCTGACTGACATGGCAACCTCGTGATGACTGGATTCTTTACCTTCAGTCCCGCTCAGCCGTTCTGACCGGCGAACAGTCCGCGCCGCCCGAACAGCGGCGACTCATAGGTGTCCGGTTGCGGTTCGCGGTGATAGGCCTCGATGCGGGTCACTTCTTCGGCCGAGCCGAAGACGAACGCAATGCGCTGGTGCAGCGACGTCGGCTGCACCTCCATCAGCCTGCTGTGCCCGGTGCTCGCCATGCCACCCGCCTGCTCGATCAGGAAGGACACCGGATTCGCCTCGTACAGAAGGCGCAGCCGGCCCGGCTTCGACGGGTCCTTCGTGTCGCGCGGATACATGAACACGCCGCCGCGCATCAGGATGCGATGCGTTTCGGCCACCAGCGAGGCGATCCAGCGCATGTTGAAGTCCTCGCCGCGCGGACCGGTCTTGCCGGCCAGGCACTCATCGACATAGCGGCGCACCGCGGGTTCCCAGAAGCGGCTGTTCGACGCATTGATGGCGAATTCGCGCGTGCTGCGCGGCACCTTCAGATTGGCGTGGCTGAGCACCCATTCGCCGAGCACCGGGTCGAGCGTGAAGGCGTGCGTGCCGTTGCCCAGCGTCAGCACGAG
The DNA here is from genome assembly GCF_024580145.1 of Methyloversatilis sp. XJ19-49. Classification (GTDB taxonomy): domain Bacteria; phylum Pseudomonadota; class Gammaproteobacteria; order Burkholderiales; family Rhodocyclaceae; genus Methyloversatilis. Next base: position 293,049 of record NZ_JANINI010000002.1, on the reverse strand, counting down.
CATGGTGGACGGGCCGTAGATGGCGTAACCGGCGCAGACCTGCTGCGTGCCCGGCTGCAGGAAGTCGGCGCCGGTCGCGTCTTCGCCCGGTCGCACGGCGCGCGTGATCGAAAAGATGCTGCCGACCGACACATTGACGTCGATGTTGGACGAGCCATCGAGCGGGTCGAATGCCAGCAGATACTTGCCGCGCGGATAGTGGCCCGGCAGCAGGTGGATGTCGTCCAGCTCCTCGGACGCCATGGCGGCGACGTGACCGCCCCATTCGTTGGCGCGCAGGAAGATGTTGTTGCTCAGCACATCGAGCGTCTTCTGCGTTTCGCCCTGGATGTTGATCGCGCGACCCGAGCCGCTCTTGTCGTGGTCACCCAGCACGTCGGCCAGACCGCCGAACGCCACCTTGCGCGAAATCGCCTTGCAGGCGAGCGCGACGTCGGCAATCAGGCCGTTCAGGTCGCCGGTGGCACCCGGGTGCCGGCGCCGCTCCTCGATCAGGAACTGAATCAACGTGCTGCGTCCGCCTGTCGGCATTTCGGTCTCCCCCTCAGGTCACTGCACAGGTCACTGCTCAGGTCATTGTTTTGCCCGGTTGTCCGGCCGCGCCTCTGCGGGCGCGGTCCGGCCGGGGTGCTGCCTGCTCTTCCCTCTCCATCCCGGTCGCGCTAACGCGGTTCGGCGCAGCGCGACACCATTTCCTGCAGCAGTTGCGCGGGCGATGCGACATGCCAGGGCTCGATGCCTTCCGGAAGCGAATGTGCGCCATAGCCCCAGCCGACCAGCACCACCGGGCAGCCTGCGGCGCGCGCCGCCAGCAGGTCGGCCGAACTGTCGCCCACCATCAGCAGCTCGCGCGGTGCAACGTGCAGCCGCTGCGCGGCGGCGAACAGCGCCGCCGGTGACGGCTTGAGTTCGTCCGCCCGGTCACCGCCATGCACCGACGCCATGAAAGGCAGCAGGCCGGCCGCCCCGAGCACGGCACGCGCCAGCAGGGTCGGCTTGTTGGTGACCACGGCGAGCGGAAACACGCCGTACAGCCCTTCGACCATGTCGGCGATGCCGTCATACACATGGCCGTACTTGAGCGGTGCGGCCAGCGTGGCGTCGTCGAAGGACTGGCGCAGCTGCGTCTGCAGTACGCCGTCGGGGTCGGCGATGCCGAAATGCGCCAGCGCACGGCGGATCAGCAGATCCGGGCCGCCGCCGATCCAGCCGCGTGCGGTGTCGAGATCGGCGCTCGCCAGGCCGGCCTGGGCCAGGCCGGCATTGAGCGCGGCGCAGATGTCGGGTGCGCTGTCGACCAGCGTGCCGTCGAGGTCGAAGGCGATCGCGCGGATGTGGTTCAGGGTGTCGGGGTTCATGTCAGCTGTCTTGTCGGTTCATCGAAAACACGCGACTGGCCAGCACGTCTTCGGCGTACAGCGTGCAGAGCGCATCGCGCGTCGGCGCCGTGTCGGTGGCGAACAGCCGGGTGGCGTGGCGCAGCCGGATGCGGTCGAGCGCGTTGCGCACCGAACGCGCATTGGCGAAGTGCGGCTGCTGGCGGCGCAGGCCAAGGTAGCGTTCGAACGCCGATTCGGCGGTGTCGTCGAAGCGGTAGTTCAGGTTGCGCAGCATCAGCTGGGCGATGCGCATCAACTCGTCCTGGTCGTAGTCCGGGAAGTCGATGTGGTGCGCGATGCGCGACGCCATGCCGGGGTTGCTGGAAAAGAAGGTGTCCATGCGGTCGCGGTAGCCGGCCAGGATCACCACCAGGTCGTCGCGGTGGTTCTCCATCACCTGCAGCAGGATTTCGATCGCTTCCTGTCCGTAGTCGCGTTCGTTCTCCGGCCGGTACAGGTAGTAGGCCTCGTCGATGAACAGCACGCCGCCCATCGCCTTCTTGATGATTTCCTTCGTCTTGGGCGCGGTGTGGCCGATGAACTGGCCGACCAGATCGTCGCGCGTCACCGCCACCATGTGGCCCTTGCGCACATAGCCGAGCTGCTTCAGCACCTCGGCCATGCGCAGCGCGACCGTGGTCTTGCCGGTGCCGGGGTTGCCGGTGAAGCACATGTGCAGCGACGGCGGCTTCGACTGCAGGCCCTGCTCGGCGCGCAGCCGGTCGATCAGCAGCAGTGCGGCGATGTCGCGGATGCGGCTCTTGACCGGCGCAAGCCCGATCAGCTCGTCATCGAGCTGGTCGAGCAGGGCCTGCACGCCGGACGATGCGAACATCGAGCGCGGCGATGCGATTCCGGTCGGGGGGGCGGTGGCGGCGTCCATGAGGCAAAACTCCTTCAGTAACGCGCGCCTTCCGGACGCGCCTGCACGGCATAGCTTTCGATGCTGTAGCGCACGGTGCGACCCGGTTCTTCGGTGCGGATCAGGCGGAAGCCGGGTTCCGCATCGGGCCGGTTCACGATGAACGACAGCACGACCGATTCGGTGCCGTGCGTCGAGTCGAACGCGGTGACCCGGATGTAGTACTGCGGGAAGGTGGCGCGGCAGGCGTTCACCTCGAGCAGGATGGCGGCCGCGTCGCGGATGTCGAACATCGGGTTGCCGTACATTTCCCAGAAGGTGTTGCGCGGGTGCGGGTCATCGGTGTACTCGATGCCGACCGCCCAGCCCTGGTCCAGGCAGTAGTCGATCTGCGCCGCGATCTGGGAATCGGTCAGGTCCGGCAGGTAGGAAAAGGTGCCCTGGGTGATGCGCATGGTGTTCTCCTTGTTCAGTTGATGTTCTCTGGCCGCGGCGGCGGCCTGCGAGAGCGGCGGCGAACTGTGGGTACAGCGGCGGCCTGTGGGAGCGGCGGCCTCGCCGCGATCGTGCGGCGATGGTCGCTGTGCAAAGTGCCTATCGCGGCGAGGCCGCCGCTCCCACAGACCATCGCCGCTCGTACAGCCATTGCGTTCGCTCCGACGGTCGCCAGTCCCCGACTCACGCCGTGCTCACGCCGTATTCACGCCACCGACGGCGTCGGCGCGTAGTCCGAGGTGTCGGTCGACGCATAGTTGAAGGTGATGTCGCCCCAGGTATCGAGGGCGGCGGCCAGGGGGGAGCACCACTTCGCGGCGTCGCGCAGGATCTGCGGCCCTTCTTCGGCGATGTTCCGGCCTTCGTTGCGCGCCAGCACCATGGCTTCCAGCGCCACGCGATTGGCGGTGGCACCGGCCTGGATGCCCTGCGGGTGGCCGATGGTGCCGCCGCCGAACTGCAGCACCACGTCGTCGCCGAACAGGTCGATCAGCTGGTGCATCTGGCCGGCATGGATGCCGCCGGACGCGACCGGCATCACCTTCTTCAGTGCGCCCCAGTCCTGGTCGAAGTAGATGCCGCGCTGCAGGTCGACCTCGGTGTGCGTGTCGCGGCACACGTTGTAATAGCCCTGCACCGTCATCGGGTCGCCTTCCAGCTTGCCCACCGCGGTGCCGGCGTGGATGTGGTCGACCCCGGCCATGCGCATCCACTTGGCGATGACGCGGAAGCTCACGCCGTGGTTCTTCTGCCGCGTGTAGGTGCCGTGGCCGGCGCGGTGCAGGTGCAGGATCATGTCGTTCTGCCGGCACCAGTGCGACAGCGACTGGATCGCCGTGTAGCCGACCACCAGGTCGACCATGACGATGACCGAGCCCAGATCCTTCGCGAAGTCGGCGCGCCGGTACATTTCCTCCATCGTGCCGGCGGTGACGTTCAGGTAGCTGCCCTTGACCTCGCCGGTCGCGGCGCTGGCCTTGTTGACCGCGTCCATGACGAACAGGAAGCGGTCGCGCCAGTGCATGAAGGGCTGCGAGTTGATGTTCTCGTCGTCCTTCATGAAATCCAGCCCGCCCTTCAGGCCTTCGTACACCACGCGGCCGTAGTTGCGGCCACTCAGGCCGAGCTTGGGCTTGGTGGTCGCGCCGAGCAGCGGGCGGCCGAACTTGTCCAGCCGCTCGCGCTCCACGATGATGCCGGTCGGCGGGCCGGCAAAGGTTTTCACGTAGGCGACCGGAAACTTCATGTCTTCCAGCCGCGCCGCCTTCAGCGGCTTGAAGCTGAACACGTTGCCGATGATCGATGCGGCGACGTTGGTGATCGAACCTTCCTCGAACAGGCTCAGGTCGTAGGCGACGTAGGCGAAGAACTGACCCGGCGTGTTGGGTACCGGATCGACGCGATAGGCCTTGGCGCGGTACATGTCGCAGGCGGTCAGGCGGTCGGTCCACACGACGGTCCAGGTCGCGGTGCTCGATTCGCCCGCCACCGCGGCGGCGGCTTCGATCGGATCGACGCCGTCCTGCGGCGTGATGCGGAACAGCGCGAGGATGTCGGTCGCCTTCGGTTCGTAGTCGCTGTCCCAGTAGCCCATCTGCGCATATTTCAGGACGCCGGCCGAGTAGCGCTTCTTCGCGTCGGTGATCTGCGTCGGGGTGTTCATGTCGCCCATGTCTTCCTCCCTGATGATTCGTTCCGGCGCCCTGCCGGTCGTTTGTGTGCTGCAAGCTCGATCCGAGGCGCCGACGATAAGGAGAACTTATGGATAAGAAAAGTTTGTTTTTTTCCTTTTGATATTAAGTTACGCTTATGAACCGAAGGTGCAGCAGAATGTCGCATTGCAGCAGTTCATCGGCGCGGTGGCCGGCGTGCTGTGCAAGAGGTCTTGATTTGATGGATTTCTGGCAAAGTGCTGCAGCGCGACGTATCCGCCGGTCGGTGTCGCGCTGCCTGTGAAGGTCGGGTGTCTGTGATCCCCTGTCCGGGAGTGTGTACATGCTCAAGAACGCCACGCTTCGCCAGCTTTCCGCACTGCACGCAGTCGCCCGACTGGGCAGCGTGTCGCGTGCGGCCAGTGAAATCAATCTGACGCAGCCGGCGGTGTCGATCCAGCTCAAGCTGCTTGAGGAGTCGGCCGGCACGCCGCTGATCGAACGCGAAGGACGCGGCATCCGGCTGACGACGGCCGGTGAGGTGATGGCCGACTACGCCGGACGCATCCTCGAACTGTGGCGCGAGGTGGGCGACGAAATGGCCGCGCACCGCGGCGTCGTGTCGCGCCGGCTGCGCATCGGCGTGGTGACCACCGCCGAATATCTGGTGCCGCGCATGCTGGTCGTGTTCGCGCGCGACAATCCGAATGTCGAAGTGAAGCTCAAGGTGGGCAACCGCGACGAAATCGTGCGCCTGCTGTCGAGCCACGAGGTCGATCTGGTCATTATGGGCCGTGCGCCCAAGGAGCTGAAAACCCAGGCCACGCCGTTTGCGCGCCACACGATGGCCTTCATCGCCGCGCCGTCACATCCCCTGATGTCGCGCGGCCCGCTGCTGTTGCGGGACCTGGCGCAGGAAGACCTGCTGGTGCGCGAACGCGGTTCGGGTACGCGTACGACGCTGGAAAAGCTGTTCCGCGACGCCGAGCTGAATCTGCGCGTCGGCTCCGAGCTGTCGAGCAACGAGGCGATCAAGCAGATGTGCGCCGCCGGATTCGGCCTCGCCTTCATGTCGCAGCACATCTGCCGGCACGAGCTGGCATCGGGCGAACTGGCGCTGCTGCCGGTCGAACGCAATCCGATCGAGCGCGAGTGGTTCGTCATTCATCTGGCCGCACGCACGCTCGCCCCGGTGGCCGCCGCCTTCGAACAGTTCCTGATCGAACACGGCCAGAAGCACGTGCAGGACCAGCTGCTGCGCGCGCCGGCCTGACCCGGCCGGGCGCGCGCCGGCGTGCCCGTGCGCACTGCAAGCGTACTTTCCGCCCCCGGGTGGAAAGCGCAAATCCATCTTCCACCCCCGCCTGACGACGCCAGCCGCCTCGCCTGTCCGCTCGAATACCTTTTCCGATACGGAACAAGGTCTTGATCTGAATACCTATTTTGCTGCAGCGCAAAATTTCCGGCTGGCCCGCATCTTGTTAGTCATCCCCACCACCGGCGCGAACCAGAGGTTCGATCGGGGCGTGGCATGACAACAAGACGCACAGGGGAGACACCAGGATGGAAACCTTCTACGAGGTGATGCGCCGGCAGGGCATTTCGCGCCGCAGCTTTCTCAAGTACTGCTCATTGACGGCCACGTCGCTCGGGCTCGGCCCGGCTTTCGTGCCGCAGATCGCGCAAGCGATGGAAACCAAGCCGCGCACGCCGGTGCTGTGGCTGCACGGGCTGGAATGCACCTGCTGTTCCGAATCCTTCATCCGCTCGGCGCATCCGCTGGCGAAGGACGTGGTGCTGTCGATGATTTCGCTCGACTACGACGACACGCTGATGGCCGCCGCAGGGCACCAGGCCGAGGCGATCCTCGAAGAGATCATGACCAAGTACAAGGGCAACTACATCCTGGCGGTCGAGGGCAACCCGCCGCTGAACCAGGATGGCATGAGCTGCATCATCGGCGGCAAGCCCTTCATCGACCAGTTGAAGCACGTGGCCAAGGACGCCAAGGCCATCATCAGCTGGGGCAGCTGCGCCAGCTGGGGCTGCGTGCAGGCGGCCAAGCCGAACCCGACCCAGGCCACGCCGGTGCACAAGGTCATCTTCGACAAGCCCATCATCAAGGTGCCGGGCTGCCCGCCGATCGCCGAGGTGATGACCGGCGTGATCACCTACATGCTCACCTTCGACCGCATTCCCGAACTGGACCGCCAGGGCCGGCCGAAGATGTTCTACAGCCAGCGCATCCACGACAAGTGCTACCGCCGCCCGCACTTCGACGCCGGCCAGTTCGTCGAGGCGTGGGACGACGAATCCGCGCGCAAGGGCTACTGCCTCTACAAGGTCGGCTGCAAGGGCCCGACCACCTACAACGCCTGTTCCACCGTGCAGTGGAACGAGGGCACCAGCTTCCCGATCAAGGCCGGCCACGGCTGCATCGGCTGTTCGGAAGACGGCTTCTGGGACAAGGGTTCGTTCTACGACCGGCTGACCGACATCCACCAGTTCGGCATCGAGGCGAACGCCGACCAGGTCGGCGCGACCGCCGCCGGCGTGGTCGGTGCGGCTGCGGTGGCGCACGCCGCGGTATCGGCGATCAAGCGCGCCTCGCACAAGAACGATACCCCCGCCAGCACGGCTGACCACTGATCACGGACCTGCCCGCGCGGGCAGGACTGGTTCCAGCAAAGGATACGAAGATGGGTGCTTACGAAACGCAGGGTTTCAACATGGACAACTCGGGCCGGCGCATCGTCGTCGACCCGGTCACGCGCATCGAAGGCCACATGCGCTGCGAAGTGAATGTGGACGAGAACAACATCATCCGCAATGCGGTGTCGACCGGCACCATGTGGCGCGGTCTGGAGGTGATTCTCAAGGGGCGCGATCCGCGCGACGCCTGGGCCTTCGTCGAACGCATCTGCGGCGTCTGTACCGGCTGTCACGCGCTCACCTCGGTGCGTGCGGTGGAGGATGCGCTGGGCATCCGGATTCCGCTGAACGCGCACCTGATCCGCGAAATGATGGCGAAGACGCTGCAGGTGCATGACCACGCGGTGCACTTCTATCACCTGCACGCGCTCGACTGGGTGGACGTGGTGTCGGCGCTGAAGGCCGACCCGAAGCAGACCAGCGAACTGCAGCATCTGGTGTCGCCGTCGCATCCGATGTCCTCGCCCGGCTATTTCCGCGACATCCAGAACCGGTTGAAGAAGTTCGTCGAAAGCGGCCAGCTCGGCCCCTTCATGAATGGCTACTGGGGCAGCAAGGCCTATGTGCTGCCGCCGGAAGCCAACCTGATGGCGGTCACCCACTACCTCGAAGCGCTCGACCTGCAGAAGGAATGGGTCAAGGTGCACACCATCTTCGGCGGCAAGAACCCGCACCCGAACTATCTGGTCGGCGGCGTGCCGTGCGCGATCAACATCGACGGCGATGGCGCGGCCGGCGCGCCGATCAACATGGAGCGGCTGAACTTCGTCGAGGCGCGCATCAAGGAAATGATCGAGTTCAACAACAACGTCTACATCCCGGACGTTCTGGCCATCGGCACGATCTACAAGAACGCCGGCTGGCTGTACGGCGGCGGCCTGTCGGCGACCAACGTGGCCGATTACGGCACCTACGAGAAGGTGCCGTACGACCACAGCACGCACCAGTTGCCGGGCGGCGTCATCCTCGACGGCAACTGGGACGACATTCACGAAATCGATCCGCGCGACCCCGAGCAGGTGCAGGAATTCGTCAATCATAGCTGGTACAAGTACGCCGACGAATCCAAGGGCCTGCACCCGTGGGACGGCGTCACCGAGCCGAATTACGAGCTCGGTGCCAACACGAAGGGCACGCGCACGAACATCGAGGAAATCGACGAAAGCGCCAAGTACTCGTGGATCAAGTCGCCGCGCTGGCGCGGCCACGCGGTCGAGGTCGGCCCGCTGTCGCGCTACATCCTTGGCTATGCGCACGCGCTCAAGGGCAACACGTGGTGCCAGCGCGTGAAGGAACAGGTCGAAAGCTCGGCCGCGGCGATCAACAGCGGCATCCCGAAGGCGCTCGGCCTGCCTGAAACGCAGTACAGCGCCAAGCAGCTGCTGCCCACCACCATCGGCCGAACGCTGGCGCGCGCGCTGGAAAGCCAGTACGCAGCCGAAATGATGATGGACGACTACAAGCAGCTGATCGGCAACATCAAGGCCGGCGACACCAGCACCGCCAACGTCGAGAAGTGGGACCCGAAGACCTGGCCGAAGGAAGCCAAGGGCGTCGGCACCGTCGCCGCGCCGCGCGGCATGCTGGGCCACTGGATCCGCATCAAGGATGGTCGCATCGAGAACTACCAGTGCGTCGTGCCGACCACCTGGAACGGCAGCCCGCGCGACACCAAGGGGCAGATCGGCGCCTTCGAAGCCAGCCTGATGAACACGCCGATGGCCAATCCGGAACAGCCGGTCGAAATCCTGCGCACATTGCATTCCTTCGATCCCTGCCTCGCCTGTTCGACGCACGTGATGAGCGAGGACGGCCGCGAACTGACCACGGTGAAGGTGCGCTGAACGGCGCCCACGACAACTAGACATCAGGAGGAATCAATGAATACGTCCCCATCCTTTTTTCCGGCCTGTTCCACGGTCCGCCGCGTCTGCGTCGCGGCTGCCCTGACGCTGGCGGCCGGCCTCGCCCATGCGCATGAAGGTCACGACGCACAGGGTCTGGCCGCCGGTCTGGCGCATCCCTTCGCCGGCGTCGATCACCTGCTGGCGATGATCGCCGTCGGCATCTGGTCGGCCGCCGTGCTGCCGGCTGCGCAACGCCTGTCCGGCCCGGCGTTCTTCCTGCTTGCGCTGCTGGCTGGAGCCTACGTCGGCGTGCAAACCGGCGCGGGTGTCGCGGGTGCGTACATCGAAGCCGGTGTCGCGCTCAGCGTCGCACTGTTCGGCGTGCTGCTGCAGGCACGCCGCCAGTTGCCGGCGGCCGCCGGCTTCGCGCTGGTCGCCGCAGCCGGTGTGGTGCACGGCGTGGCGCACGGCGCCGAGTGGGCGGCGGGTACGTCGTTCGCGACCTACGCCGCCGGCTTCATGCTCGGCTCGGCGCTGCTGCACGCCATCGGTCTGGGCACCGGCGCTGCGCTGGCGCGCGTGCCCGGCTGGGTGTGGCGCGTGCAGGCGGCCGGACTCGGCGTTGCCGGCCTGTTCATGTTCGCGTCGCGCATCTGAAGCATCCAACCGCGGGAGACGACAGATGTCCGCCACTACTGAAAAGCTGTCCCACGCCACCGGCATCGACGAGGGGGCGGTCGCCCACGGCCGCTCGATCAAGTCGGTCTACGTGTATGAAGCGCCGGTGCGCGTGTGGCACTGGATCAACGCGCTGGCGATCACGGTGCTCGCGCTGACCGGCTACTTCATCGGCTCGCCGCTGCCGACGCAGCCGGGCGAAGCCAGCGCCAACTACCTGATGGGCTACATCCGCTTCGCCCACTTCGCCGCCGGCTACATCCTGGCGGTCGGTCTGCTCGGCCGCACCTACTGGGCCATTGTCGGCAATCACCATGCGCGCGAACTGTACTGGGTGCCGCTCTTCACCAGGGCCTACTGGGTCGAGGTGCTGGGCATGCTGAAGTGGTACGCCTTCATCAGCCCGCGTCCCGGGCGCTACGTCGGGCACAACCCGCTGGCGCGCTTCGCGATGTTCTTCGGCTATCTGGTGCTCACCGTGTTCATGATCGTGACCGGCTTTGCGCTGTACGGTGAAGGCGCGCAGATGGGGTCGTGGCAGGAACGCATGTTCGGCTGGGTGATCCCGCTGTTCGGCCAGTCGCAGGACGTGCATACCTGGCACCACCTCGGCATGTGGGCGCTGGTCGTGTTCATCATCGTCCATATCTACGCGGCGATCCGCGAAGACATCATGGGTCGCTCCAGCGTGGTGAGCACGATGATTTCCGGCCACCGCACGTTCAAGGACTGACGACATGTCGGCCGCCTCGTCCGAGAGCCGGCTCGCGGTGCATCGCCTGCGCCCCGGACTGCCACCGCCGCAACGCGTACCCGCCGGCATTCCGGTGCGTGCGCCGTGGCATCCGGGACGATTTCTTTCGCGCAACTATCTCGAGCCGCTCGGGCTGTCGCAGAGCGAAGCCGCGCGCGCGCTCGGCATGTCGCGCCGCCGCCTGCACGAGATCGTGCACGGCCAGCGCGCCTTCACGCCCGACACCGCCATCCGCTGCGCCCTGCTGTTCGGCACCGACGCCGCCTTCTGGCTCGCGCTGCAGTCCGCCTGGGACAGCTTCCACGCCTGGAAGTCGCTGCGCGCCACGCCCCACGCCACGCTTCCGCGCGGCGCTCACTGATTCTTTCCGAAGGGATTTTGACCGTGACCCCGAATCCGTCCGCAAGCAGCTGTCACCCACCCCGTGACAGCATCGTCGTGCTCGGCATCGGCAACGTGCTGTGGGCCGACGAAGGCTTCGGCGTGCGCTGCGTCGAAGCGCTGCAGCATCGCTTCGAATTCGATTTCGCACCGCAAGGGGGCCCCGACGTTCAGCTGATCGACGGCGGCACGCAAGGCCTGTACCTCGTGCAGCATGTGCAGGCAGCCGACTGCCTGCTCATCTTCGACGCCATCGACTACGGCCTCGAACCGGGCACGCTCAAGTGCATCGCCAACGACGACGTGCCGCGTTTCATGGGCGCCAAGAAGATGAGCCTGCACCAGACCGGCTTCCAGGAGGTGCTGATGCTGGCGCAGCTGACCGGGCGGTACCCGCGCGAAGTGCTGCTGATCGGCTGTCAGCCGGAAGAGCTGGAGGACTACGGCGGCAGCCTGCGACCGACGGTGCGCCGTGCGATGGACGACGCGCTGGCGCTTGGCCTGGAGGCGCTGCGCCGCTGGGGCGCCCGACCGGTGCCGCGCACCACGCCGCTGACCGTGCGCGAGTGCATCACCTTCGCCGAGCTCGAACTGGCGCGCTACGAGGATGAGCGTCCGCCGGAAGCGCTCGCCTGCCGCAGCGGCGACGCCCGCTTCTTTCCTGCCGCAGGTGCGGAGGACTCGACTGTGGGCACAGCCTGATCATGTGTCTGGGCATACCGATGCAGGTGATCGCCGTGGAGCCGGGTCACGCGCGCTGCGCGGGCCGGCTGGGCGAACGCCGCGTGCGCAGCGCGCTGGTCGGCGATTTGGCCGTCGGTGACTGGCTGCTGGTGTTCCTCGACAGTGCGCAGGAACGCATCACGGTCGAGCGCGCACGCGAAGTCGACGCCACGCTGGACCTGATCGAAGCCGTCATGCAGGGCGAGGGTGGTGACGGCGCTGCCGCCTTCGCGCTGCCGTCGGCGATGAGCAGCGAACAACTGCGGGCGCTGTCCGGCGCCCGCGCCGAAGTGCAGGACACCACACCGGAAAACTCGCAGCACACCACGCAGGGAGAAAGCGCATGAGCATCGAAACCGCATCATCCGAAACGGTCGTCACACTGCCGGTCGCCGCGCCGGCTCTCGTGTCGCCGCTGATCGAGCGGCTGGTCAGCACGCACGGCGCGACCTGGCTGACCGCCGACAACGTCGCCGACTGGGCCGGCGGCGGCGGCGACCGCGTCATCCTGCTGGCCGGCGACCCGGTGCGCTTCCCCGAGGCGCTGGATCTCGCCGTCGTGCTGCCGGAACTGCATCGGCACTTCGCGCAGCGCTTCGCCATCGGCGTCGCCACGCGCGAACACGAGGACGCGATCGCCAAGCGCTACGGCTCGATTCGCTGGCCGGCGCTGGTGTTCGTGCGCGACGGCCAGTACGTCACCGTGCTGTCCGGCATGCTCGACTGGCAGGTCTATGTCGAGCGCGTCGGCGAAGCGCTGGCGATGCCCGCGTCGCGCGCACCCACCATCGGCATTCCGGTGCGCAATGGCAGCGCATCCGATTCGTCCTGTCACTGAACGGAGTACGACACGTGAAAGAATTTCCCGCTTTCCCGATTCCGGTCGCCGTCATCGGCCCCGGCACCCAGGTTGAAGACGAAACGCTGCACTACCTCAACATGCCGCAGGGCATGGAAACCTTCCGCCCGCCCGTCCTGCCCGAGCCGGAAGAGCTGGTCGGCCACGAACAGGCGCATCTGGCGCTGCGCGATGTGCTCGCCTGCCTGGGCGAGACGCGCACCGACGGCCGCAACCGCAGCATCGACCTGACCCGCCTGCCGCCCGAGGACCTGAAGCTGATCAACCAGGTCATGGGCGAGGGCGAGGTCAGCGCGCAGGTACGCACCGACGGCGATGCCTGCCACCACGTGGCGGTGCAGGAATCGGTGTTCGCCGGCGTCTGGCGCGTCATTGTTAGCGACGGTGGCCGTGTCGTGTCCGACACGATGGAGGTGGGCGCCATTCCGCAGGTGCTGCGTACTTCGGCCACCGAAGACCTGTGGATCACCGCGCCGCGCTGGCAGGGCGCGCTGCCGCCCAATGTGCAGAACGCACCGGCGCTGCTGGCCGAGATCGGCGACCAGTGGCGCGGCTGGCAGCCGGGCAAGCCGGCGCACGTGGTGAACCTGACGCTGCTGCCGATGTCGGTCGAAGACATCGGCTTCATGGATCACCACCTCGGGACCGGCCGCGTGCTCATCCTGTCGCGCGGCTATGGCAACTGCCGCATCACCAATACGCGCGTGCCCAACACCTGGCGCGTCGTGTATTACAACTCGCAGGACGTGGTCATCCTGAACACGGTCGAAGTGTCCGCGCTGCCGGAAGTCGCTCTGGCGGCGAAGGAGGATCTGGAGGACTCGTTCGAGCGCCTGACCGAAGTGCTGGCCTGGGTGGAAGGCGACTGATCATGTCGGCCAATGTGCGCTTCGAAGGCAGCTATCTCGGCGACGCCGGCAAGTTGCCGGACAATGCGAAGCTCGAATGCAAGATCTGCTGGTGGGTGTATGACCCGCAGCAGGGCGACCCGGTGTGGCAGATCGCGCCGGGTACCGCATTCACCGACCTGCCGCCGCACTGGCGCTGCCCGCAGTGCGACGGCGATGCCGACCAGTTCATGGTGATCGACTGAGGTTGATCGCCTCACCTCACCGCACCTGAGCGACCGACATGACCACCGACCCGATGCTCGCCTACCGCATAAGCGCCCTCGAAGCGCTGTTCCGCCAGATCGCCAACACCCGCATGGCCGGGCTGCCGATCGTGAACGGGGCGCTGCGCATCGAGGCGGTGGGTTTCGAGCCCTGTACGTCCGAGCCGGACCTGCCGGCGGCGGCCAGCGGCGTGCTGGTGACGCCGTGGTTCATGAATCTGGTGCGCCTGCCGCTGGCCCGCGAGGACGAGCTCGGGCGCGTCGGCGTCACGCGCCGGCTGGCGGTCGGGCGCGAGCGCTTCGACTTCATCGGCGCGCACGAGGCCGCCATCGGCACCTTCGACGCCTGTTCGCTGTTTTCGCCGATGTTCGATTTCGCGTCGCAGGACACCGCCGTCGCCACCGCGCAGGCGGTGCTGGCGCGACTGCGCGAACCGCTGCCCGAGGTGGCGAACGACGCGGCGGAACAACCCGAACGACCGGCCCGCCGCGGCTTCCTGTTCGGCCGGAGCCGCGCGCCATGATGTCGCTCGACGCACTGGCCGGCGTGCTGCGCGTGCAACCGGGTGCTCGGCGCCCGGCCGCACTGAGCGGTCAGCGTCCGGACTGGGCGGCGCGCCTGGCTGTCGGTCGCCCGGCGCAATCGCTGCCCGATCTGCTCGGTGCCGTGTTCAGCCTGTGCAGCCACGCGCACCGGTTGTGCGCGGGCGCCGCGGTCGACGCAGCGCTGGGCGTCGATGCGCCGCGGCCGGACACTCTGCGCGGCGAAACACTGCGCGAACACCTGCGCCGCATCCTGCTCGACTGGCCGGCGCTGCTGACGGCCGGGCCATCGGCCGACGCACAGCGCGCGCTCGCCACCTGTCCGGTGCTGCGCGCCGGCGGGTGCGACGCCGCCTTCGCCGACAACATGCCGGACTGGATCGAGCGCCACCTCCTCGGCGTCGCGCCGGCGCCCTGGCTGGCCGCCTTCGAGCGTTCACCGCTGCAGGCCTTTGCCGACTGGCGCGATGCCGCACCGTCCTGGCTGGCCCGCCTGCTGCGCGACAACGCCGCGCTGGCCGATGCACCGGTCGCCGCGGCGCCTCTGCTGCACGTGCATGCCAGTGAAGCGGCGTTGCGCGCACTGGCCGCCGAGATGACGGCTGACCCGGCCTTCACCCGTCGCCCGCGCATCGATGGTGCCTGTGCCGAAACCGGCTGCTGGACGCGGCTGGCGGATTCCGTGCCGCCGCGTTCTGCGTCCGACCGTTACGCGTCGCGGCTGGCCGAACTGGTGCGCCTTGCCCTGCCCGGCGGCGAATGCCGTTTGCGCAGCGGCCGCATTGCACTGGCACCGGGCGAGGGGCTGGCCTGGGTGGAAATGGCGCGCGGCCTGCTGATGCATCACGTGCGGCTGGATGGTCGCAGCGACGACGCGCGCATCGATGCCTGTCACGTGCTGGCGCCGACCGAATGGAATTTCGATGCTGACGGCGCAGTGGCCGCCGCGATCGAGAAACTTGACCCCGCAGAACCCGACTGCGCGCGCCGTGTCGCGCTGCTGATGGCGGCGTACGACCCCTGCGTGCGCTACGAGGTGGCGGGTGTGCCGGAGGCGGCCCATGCATGAAGCCAGTCTGGCCGGCGGCATCCTGCAGCTGGTCGAACGTACTGCCGAGCGCGAGCGCTTCGCCCGCGTCACGCATCTGCGGCTGGAGGCGGGCCAGCTGGCCGGCGTCGAGTCGCGAGCACTGCGCTTCGCACTCGAAGCCATCGCGCCCGGCACCTTGCTCGACGGCGCACGGATCGACATCGACGAACCGCCGGGTCAGGCGTGGTGCATGGACTGCAGCCTCACTGTTGAGATCGCGCAGCGCGGCGACGCCTGCGCCCACTGCGGCGGCTACCGGCTGCAGCCGACCGGCGGCACCGAACTGAAGGTGATCGACATGCAGGTCGAGGATTGAGAAGCGGTTTTTTGTGGGAGCGAGCGTGCTCGCGATCGAGCGGTTGCGCAGCGCTGCAGGATTTTCGCGCCGTCGCGGGCACGCTCGCCAACACGGAAGTCGGGGCCCGGACCGGGCAAGGACCAAGGAGATCGATATGTGCGTTGTATGCGGATGTGCCGGAGACGGGAGCCAGGTGACGATGGAGGGGCACGGGCACGCCCATCCGCCCAGCCCTTATTCGCCGGCGGCGCGCCGGGTGAAGGCCGGTGCGCCGGCGATCCGTCTGGCGGAACCGACGCCGGCCGATGCGTCGCACATCGCGGTCGACCCATCCAGCGGCGACCTGCATTTCGGCGCCGGTGCGGCGAAGGTGTCGGTGCCCGGCATGAGCCAGGCGCGCGCCATCCGGCTCGAAACCGACATCCTCGGCGAGAACGACCGCGTGGCCGCGCAGAACCGCGCACTGTTCGCGGCGCACGGCGTGACCGCGCTGAATTTCGTGTCCAGCCCGGGCTCCGGCAAGACGACATTGCTGTGCGCCACCATCGAGGCGCTGAAGGCGCGCGCGCCGGGCTTTCCGGTGGCGGTGATCGAGGGCGATCAGCAGACTTCCTTCGATGCCGACCGCATCCGTGCCACCGGCGCGCCGGCGCTGCAGATCAACACCGGCAAGGGCTGCCACCTCGACGCGCCCATGGTGGCCGAAGCCTTCGCCCGCCTGCAGCGCGACGACCGTGGGCACGGTGACGGCCGCAGCCTGCTGTTCATCGAGAACGTCGGCAACCTCGTGTGCCCGGCGATGTGGGACCTGGGCGAGGCGGCCAAGGTGGCCATCCTGTCGGTCACCGAAGGCGAGGACAAGCCGCTGAAATACCCGGACATGTTCGCCGCCAGTACGCTCATGCTGGTGAACAAGATCGACCTGCTGCCGTATCTGAATTTCGACGTCGAACGCTGCATCGCCTTCGCGCGCCGCGTCAATCCAGACATCCAGGTGATACGCGTGTCGGCCACCACCGGCGAAGGCATGGGCGACTGGCTGGCGTGGATGGAGTCACGGCTGTCATGCGACGCGGTGGCCGGGCTGCGGGCCGGTCTGGACGACATCGTGCGGAGCGTCGCCTCATGAGCCAGACAACGCCCACCGTGCTGGCGGCCGGCGCCTGGCTGAAGAACGCCGCCTGCCTGTTCGAGGACGGCCGCGCAATGTGGTCGCCGCTGCACGGCGACCTCGGCGACCCGCAGGCCTGTGTGGCGCTCGGCCGTTCGCTGGACACCCTGCTCGCGCAGGCGACCTCGCCGGTCGCAGCGATCGCACATGATCTGCATCCGGACTTCTTCAGCACGCAGCGGGCGGTTGCGCTGGCCGACCGGCTCGGCGTGCCGGCCATCGGCGTGCAGCACCACCACGCGCACATCGCCGCGGTGATGGCGGAACATGGACTGACCGAACCGGTGATCGGGCTGGCGCTCGACGGCGTCGGCCTCGGCACCGACGGCCTCGCCTGGGGCGGCGAACTGCTGTGGGTCGCCCCCGGCGACTGGCGCCGGCTCGGCCACCTCTGGCCGCTGCGACTGGCCGGCGGCGACGTGGCCGCGCGTGAGCCCTGGCGCATGTCGGCCGCTGCGATGCAGACGCTGGGCCGTGGCGCCGACATCGAAGCGCGCTACAGCTCAAAAGTCGGCGCGCAGGCCGCCCGCACCGTCGCCCGCATGCTCGATACCGGCCTGAACAGCCCGCCCACCACCAGCACCGGCCGCTGGTTCGACGCCGCCGCGGGCGCCCTCGGCGTCAGCGTGCGCCAGTCGCACGAGGCCGAAGCCGCCATCGCGCTCGAAGCGGCCGCGCAGCGCTGGTTTGCCGTTCACGGCGAGCCGACGCTGGACAGCGTCGTCGAGGTCGCGGGCGACAGCATGCTGGACCTTCGCCCGCTGCTTGCCCGCCTGCTCGACTGGCCGGACGGCAGGGCCGACGAAGCCGCGGCCTGGTTCCACGTGGCGCTGGCCGACGGCCTCGCGCAGTGGGCGATCGCCGCCGCGCAGGCCACCCAGGTCGACACCGTCTGCCTCGGCGGCGGCTGTTTCATGAACGCGCTGCTGACCCGCCGCGTCACGCTGCGGCTGCAGCGCCGCAGCCTGCGCGTGCTGCGACCGCAGGCCACCTCCTGTGGCGATGCCGGTCTGGCCCTGGGCCAGGCCTGGGCGGTCGCACAGCAGATCCACCTCGCACCCGGCGTGCTCACGGAGTCCCTGTCATGTGCCTAGCCATTCCCGCCCGCCTGGTCGAACTGCGCGAGGACGAACGCGCCGTGGTGAACCTCGGCGGCATCCGCAAGGACGTGTCGATCGAACTGGTGCCCGAGGCGCAGGTCGGCGACTACGTCATCGTCCATGTCGGTCACGCCATTGGCATGATCGACCCGGAAGAGGCCGAGCGCACGCTGGCGCTGTTCGGCGAAATGGCCGAAGCGGCCGCCGCAGACGGAGCATCCGCATGAAATACATCGACGAATTCCGCGACGGCGACGTCGCCCGCAAGATCGGCGAGCGCCTGCGGGCCGAAGCGGATCCGGCCCGCCAGTACAGCTTCATGGAGTTCTGCGGCGGCCATACGCACGCCATTTCACGCTACGGCGTGCGCGAACTGCTGCCGCCGAACGTGCGCATGATCCACGGCCCGGGCTGCCCGGTGTGCGTGCTGCCGATCGGCCGCGTCGACATGGCGATCGGCCTGGCGCTCGAACGCGGCGCCATCGTATGCACCTACGGCGACACGATGCGCGTGCCGGCCTCCGACAACCTGTCGCTGACGAAGGCCAAGGCGCGCGGCGGCGACATCCGCATGGTGTATTCGGCCACCGACGCGCTCACCGTCGCGCGCGACAACCCGGGGCGCGAAGTGGTGTTCTTCGCCATCGGCTTCGAAACGACGACGCCGCCGACCGCGCTGGCCATCCTGCGCGCGCAGCGCGAGGAGCTGGAGAATTTCAGCGTGCTGTGCTGCCACGTGCTGACGCCGTCGGCCATCACTCACATTCTCGAATCGCCCGAGGTGCGCCGCTACGGCACGGTGCCGATCGACGGCTTCGTCGGCCCGGCGCACGTGAGCATCGTCATCGGTTCGGGCCCGTACGAGCACTTCGCCGAGGAATACCGCAAGCCGGTGGTGATCGCCGGCTTCGAACCGCTGGACGTGATGCAGGCCATCCTGATGCTGGTGCGGCAGGTGAACGAAGGCCGGGCGCACGTCGAGAACGAGTTCTCGCGCGCGGTCGACCGCGACGGCAACCTCGGCGCGCAGCAGAAGGTGTCCGAGGTGTTCGAGCTGCGGCCGACCTTCGAATGGCGCGGTCTGGGCGAAGTGCCGTACAGCGCGCTGAAGATCCGCCCGGCGTTCGCGCAGTTCGACGCCGAGCGCCGCTTCGGCCTCGGCTACACGCCGGTCGCCGACAACAAGGCCTGCGAGTGCGGCGCCATCCTGCGCGGCGTCAAGCAGCCGACCGACTGCAGGATATTCGGCACCGTGTGCACGCCGGAGAATCCGGTGGGCTCGTGCATGGTGTCGAGCGAGGGCGCCTGTGCCGCGCATTACGCGTATGGCCGGTTTAGGAGTGTCTGAATGAATCGATCACACAAGCGGCTATGGCCAAGCCTTCGCGTGCAAGGCGCACCGACGCGTGCTGACTGGCTGTCAGCAAAGGAGGTGCAACGCGGCACGGGGAGGCTTGGCCGACGCCCCGAAGGGTTGCCGGCGTGCACCCCGCAGCCTGCGTTGCACGCCTCGTCGAGACGGCCAGTCTCGACTTCGTTGCGCGCCTTGGCTGCGGGGTGCGCGTCGGCAACGCTTGTGCGATCGATTCATTCAGACACTCCTTGGGACATTCCCGTCAAGGTGAGCGCATGAACGCGAGAGACGACAGCAAGGGCGGCACGGTGCGCGCCGGTTACGTCCGGCCGCTGGACATCCGGCACGGTCGCATCGACATGGGCCATGGCGCCGGTGGCCGCGCCGCCGCGCAGCTGATCGACGAAATCTTCCTCGCCGCCTTCGACAACCCGTGGCTGCGTCAGGGCAACGACGGCGCCGCGTTCGCCCTCCCGGCCGGCCAGCGCATGGTGATGGCGACCGACGCGCATGTGATCTCGCCGCTGTTCTTCCCCGGCGGCGACATCGGCGCACTGAGCGTGCACGGCACGGTGAACGACGTGGCGATGATGGGCGCGACGCCGCTCTACCTGGCGGCCAGCTTCATCCTCGAAGAAGGCTTTCCGCTGGCCGATCTGAAGCGCATCGTGCAGTCGATGGCGGCGGCGGCGCGCGAAGCTGGCGTGCCGGTCATCACCGGCGACACCAAGGTGGTCGAACAGGGCAAGGGCGACGGCGTGTTCATCAGCACCACCGGTGTCGGCGTGGTGCCGCACGGCATCGACGTGTCGGGCGCGAACGCGCGGCCGGGCGACGTCATCCTGCTGTCCGGCACCGTGGGCGACCACGGCGTGGCCGTGCTGTCGCAGCGCGAATCGCTCGAATTCGAAACGACCATCGTGTCGGACACCGCAGCGCTGCACACGCTGGTCGCCGCCATGCTGGCCGCGTCGCCGGCCATCCGCGTGCTGCGCGACCCGACGCGCGGCGGCCTGGCCACCACGCTGAACGAAATCGCCGGCCAGTCGGGCGTCGGCATCCTGCTCGACGAGGCGGCGATACCGGTCAAACCGGAAGTCGATGCCGCATGCGAACTGCTCGGGCTCGACCCGCTGTATGTCGCCAACGAAGGCAAGCTGGTCGCCATCGTCCCGCCCGAGAACGCCGACACGGTGCTGGCGGCCATGCGCGCGCATCCGCACGGTGCGGACGCCGCGCGCATCGGCGTCGTGCAGGAAGACGCGCACCACTTCGTGCAGATGAACACCCGCTTCGGTGGCCGGCGCGTGGTCGACTGGCTGAGCGGAGAGCAGTTGCCGCGCATCTGCTGATGCCGGCGCTGCGCATCCTGCTGCTGTGCCACAGCTTCAACAGCCTGAGCCAGCGTCTGTACGCCGAACTGACGGCGCTTGGTCATGTGCTGTCGGTGGAACTGGACATCGCCGACGCGGTGACCGAAGAGGCGGTTGCGCTGTTCCAGCCGGACCTCGTGCTGGCGCCTTTCCTGAAGCGGCGCATCCCGGAGCCGGTGTGGCGCGCCGTTCCGTGCTTCGTCGTGCACCCGGGTCCGCCGGGCGACCGCGGCCCGGCGGCACTCGACTGGGCGATTCTGGAAGGCCGGCGCGAATGGGGCGTCACCGTGCTGCAGGCGGATGGCGATTTCGACGCCGGTCCGGTCTGGGCGGCCGCGACCTTCCCGCTGCGTGCGGCGTCCAAGGGCGACATCTACCGGCGCGAGGTGACCGAGGCGGCGGTCGCGGCGACTTTGCAGGCGCTCGCCCGCTTCACCGCCTGCGACACGCCGCAGAAAAGCGTGCCCGCCGCCGACGGCTGGCGCGGCGTGCTGCCGCAGGCGCGCCGCGCGATCGACTGGTCGCGCGACGACAGCGCCACCGTGCTGGCGAAGATCCGTGCGTCCGACGGCCAGCCGGGCGTGGCCGACGCGCTGTTCGGCCGGCCCTGCCGGCTGTTCGACGCACACCCGGCGAGCGCGCAGGCGCTGGCCGGTTTCGGTGGGGCACCGGGCGATGTGCTGGCGCAGCGCGACGGTGCGCTTTTGCGCCGTACCGTGGATGGCGGTGTCTGGATAGGCCGCGTGTCGGTCGCGCTCGGCGACGCCGCGTCGCCGATCAAGCTGCCGGCGACGCAGGCCTTTGCGGCGGAGGCCGCGACGCTGCCCGAACGTGCCGTGCCGCTCACGCGGGCGGCCGATGAGTGGGGCGAGCTGCGCTACACCGAGCACGGCGAGCGCGGCGCCCGCGTCGGCGTGCTGAGTTTCGACTTCTGCAACGGCGCGATGTCCACCGTGCAGTGTCTGCGCCTGCGTGACGCGCTGGCCGAGGTGAAGCGGCGCGACACGCAGCTGCTGCTGATCGCTGGCGGCGACGGCTTCTTCAGCAATGGCATCGACCTCAACGGCATCGAGGCGGCGGCGCACCGCGACGGCGACAGCGCGGCCGACGAATCGTGGCGCAACATCAACGCGATGAACGACGTCGCGCTGGACATCATCACCACCACCGACCGCCTCACCGTGTCGCTGCTGCGCGGCAACGCCGGTGCCGGCGGCGCCTTCCTCGCGCTGGCGGCCGACGAGGTGTGGGCGCAGCGCGGCGTCATGCTGAACCCGCACTACAGGAACATGGGCAATCTGTACGGATCGGAATACTGGACCTATCTGGCGCCGCGCCGGCTCGGCGCCGACGCTGCGCACGTGCTGATGCAGCGCCGGCTGCCGCTGTCGGCGCCCGAGGCGCTGCGCATCGGCTTCATCGACCGCAGTCTCGACGTGCCGGCCCGCGACGCGCTCGATGCGGCGGTGCGGGACGCTCGCCTGCTGGCTGCGTCGTACAATCTGCGCGATCGCGTGATGCGCAAACAGATCGAGCGTGCGGCCCACGAAGCCGACCGTCCACTCGCCGATTACCGCCAGGAAGAACTGTCCCGCATGCACCGCAACTTCTACGGCTTCGACCCCAGCTTCCACATCGCACGCCACCACTTCGTGCACAAGCTGCCGCATGCCTGGACGCCGCGCCATCTGGCAATGCACCGCGAGGCCGGCGCACGATGAACGCCACGCTGCGCCTGCCCACCGTGCTGGTGGTCGACGACGAAGTGCGCTCGCAGGACGCGATGCGCCGCACGCTGGAGGAGGACTTCTCCGTGCTGACCGCAAGCGGTGCCGACGACGCGCGCCAGCTGCTGGAGCGGCACGAGGTGAACGTCATCCTGTGCGACCAGCGCATGCCGGGGCTGACCGGCGTGCTGTTCCTGAAAGAGGTGCGCGAGCACTGGCCCGACGTCGTGCGCATCGTCATTTCCGGCTACACCGATTCGGAAGACATCATCGCCGGCATCAACGACGCCGGCATCTACCAGTACATCCTGAAGCCCTGGGTGCCCGACCACCTTCTGGCCACCGTGCGCAACGCCGCTGAAGCGCAGACGCTGCAGCAGGAAACCGCCCGCCTCGACCTCGAACTGCGCACCGCCACGCCGGTGCTGCGTCAGCGTGCCGCGCACAGGCTGGAGCGCGCGCGCAAGACCTTCGGCTTCGACCGCATCGAGCGCGCGCCCGGCAGCCCGCTCGATGCAGTGTGCGAAATGGCGGCGCGCGTCGCGCGCTACGACCTGTCGGTTCTGGTGCTCGGCGAATCCGGCACCGGCAAGGAACTGCTGGCGCGCGCCATCCACTACGCCAGCCCGCGCGCCGGCGGCGCCTTCGTCGTCGAGAACTGCGCGGCGATACCGGAAACCCTGCTCGAATCGGAACTGTTCGGCCACAAGCGCGGCGCCTTCACCGGTGCCTACGAAGACCATATCGGGCTGTTCCAGCGCGCCGACGGCGGCACCGTATTCCTCGACGAGATCGGCGAAACATCGCCCGCCTTCCAGGTGCGCCTGCTGCGCGTGCTGCAGGAAGGCGAGGTGCGTCCGGTCGGCGGCACACGCGCGCTGCCGGTGGACGTGCGCGTCATCGCCGCCACCCACCGCGAGCTCGAACAGCGGGTGCGCGAAGGGCTGTTCCGCGAGGATCTGTATTACCGCATCGCCGGCGCCACCTTCACCGTGCCACCGCTGCGCGAGCGGGTCGGCGACATCGAGCCGATCGCTCGCCGCGTAATCGATGAGGTGGGCATCGAACTGGGGCGCCCCGGCGCCTCGCTGAGCGATGAGGCGATGGCCTGTCTGATGGGCTACCCGTGGCCCGGCAACATCCGCGAACTGCGCAACGAACTGGCGCGCGCGCTCGCGTTGAGCGACAGCGAACGCATCGAGGCGCAGTCGCTGTCGCTGCGCGTGCTGCATGGTCAGGCCGGCCTGACCGCCACGGCCAGCGCCACCCCGCTGCCGGCCAGCGGCACGCTGGCCGAGCGGCTGGATGCCATCGAAGCCATGGTGTTGCGCGAAACCCTGCTGCGCCACCGCTGGAACAAGACGCGCGCCGCCAAGGAACTGGGCCTGTCGCGCGTCGGTCTGCGTGGAAAGATGGTGCGCTTCGGGCTGGAGGGTTGATGGGCGACGCTGCGGACATCGCGAGCGAGGCGGCGCGGGCGGCCGCCGACGCGGTGCTCGACCGCTGGCAGCGTGATCCGCTCGCGCTGGTGCAGGTGCTGCGCGAAACGCAGGCCGTCACGCACTGGCTGCCGCGCCCGCTGCTTGCCCACATCGCCGCCGCGCTCGGCCTCACGCTGGCCCAGGTCGAAGGCGTGGCCGGCTTCTACCGTTTCTTCCACACCCGCCCGGTCGGCCGCACGCGGATTCTGTTTTCCGACAACATCACCGACCGCATGCTGGGCAGCGAAGCGCTGCTGGCGCAACTTTGCGCACGCCTCGGCGTGGCGCCTGGCGAAATCGAGGCGCAGGGCCGTTTCAGCGTCGACCGCTGTTCCTGTACCGGGCTGTGCGACCAGGGGCCGGCGCTGCTGGTGAATCACCATCAGGTGATTACCCGGCTCAACGCGGCACGCGTCGATGCGCTGGCCGATCTGCTGCTGGCCGGCACGCCGGTCGAGCAGTGGCCGGCGGCGTGGTTCGACGTGATCGACGGCGTGCAGCGCGCCGACGTGCTGCTGAGCGGTCTGGCCGCCGATGCGCCGACGTTGCCGGTGGTGCTCGCGCAGCCGCCGCAGGCCTTGCTCGACGCAGTGGCGCAGTCCGGCCTGCGCGGACGCGGCGGCGCAGGCTTCCCGACCGCACGCAAATGGCAGGCCTGTCGCGACGCGCCGGGTCCGCTGCGCTGCGTCGTCTGCAACGCCGACGAGGGCGAGCCTGGCACCTTCAAGGACCGCGTGCTGCTGGCGAGTCATGCCGATGCCGTGTTCGATGGCATGACGGCGGCGGCGCGTGCGGTCGGCGCGCAGCAGGGCTTTCTGTACCTGCGTGGCGAATACCGCTACCTGCTACCGCAGCTCGAAGAAGTGCTCGTGCGTCGCCGCGCCCAAGGCCTGCTCGGCCGTGACGCGTGCGGCGTCGTTGGTTTCGACTTCGATATCGCCATCCACCTGGGTGCCGGCGCCTATGTCTGCGGCGAGGAATCGGCGCTGATCGAATCGCTGGAAGGCAAGCGCGGCACGCCACGCATCCGTCCGCCCTTCCCGGTGCAGGCCGGTTATCTCGGCCGGCCGACCGTGGTGAACAACGTCGAAACCTTCTGCGCGGTCGCCCATATCGCGCGCCGCGGTGGCGCCTGGTGGGCCGGCATCGGTACCGCGCAATCAACCGGTACGAAAATCCATTCGGTGTCCGGCGACTGCGCGCGGCCCGGTCTGTACGAATATCCGCTGGGCACACCCATTGCGCAGATCCTCGACGACTGCGGCGCCCGCGACGTGCAGGCAGTGCAGGTCGGCGGGCCGTCCGGCGCCTGTGTGCCGGCGTCCGAATTCAACCGCGCCATCGCCTTCGAGGACGTGCCGAGCGCCGGCGCCTTCATGGTGTTCGACCGCTCGCGCGATCTGTTTGAAGTGGCGCGCCACTTCGCCCGCTTCTTCGCGCACGAAAGCTGCGGCCTGTGCACGCCCTGCCGGGTCGGCACCGAACTGGTGGTGCGGCGGCTGGACAAGCTGGCGCACGCGCGCGGCGCAGGCAGCGCGTCGGCCTTCGACATCGAACGCCTGCACGATCTCGATACGGTGCTGCACAGCGGCACCCACTGCGGCCTCGGTGCGTCGGCCTGCAATCCGCTGCGCGACACGCTGCGGCATTTCGGCGAAGCATATGCGCAGCGCGCGACCGCGCCCCAGTTTCAGCCCGACATCGACCTCGACGCCGAACTGTCGTCGGCGCGCCGCGCCACCGGCCGCAGCGACGCGGGCGCGCATCTGCATACGGACACGCAGGCATGAGCGCTGTCGATCCGACCTTCGACCTTGACGGCCAGCCGATCGCGCTGCAGCCGGGCGACACGATACTGACCGCCGCGGCGCGCGCCGGTCACGAGGTGCCGCACCTGTGCTGGAGTGCAGAGGTGTCGGCCAGCGCGTCGTGCCGGCTGTGCACGGTGCTGGCAGACGGCCGCCCGGTGGCCGCCTGCGTGACGCCGGCGGTGGCCGGCCAGAAGGTGGAATGCCGGACCGCGTTGCTGGCCACGCAGCGGCTGCGCCTGCTGCAGATGCTGTTCGTCGAGGGCAATCACTTCTGCCCCGGCTGCGAAAAGAGCGGCCACTGCCTGCTGCAGGTACAGGCCGAGCGCGCCGGCATGACCGACCTGAATTTCGAGGTGCTGAACCCGGAGCGGCCGGTCGATGCCAGTCACCCGGACGTGCTGTTCGAACCCAACCGCTGCATCCTGTGCCAGCTGTGCGTGCGCGCCAGCGAGGAGATCGACGGCAAGCGGGTGTTCGCCATCGGCGGCCACGGCATCGCCACCCGGCTGGTGATCGACAGCGCCAGCGGCCGACTCGGCGACAGCGCGCTGTCGGTGGACGACCGCGCCGCCCACATCTGCCCGGTCGGCGCGCTGCTGCCCAAGCGGGTCGGCTTCGCGGTGCCGATCGGCCGGCGCCGCTTCGACACCGGGGACACGCGCGGATGAACGCGCCGCCCATCCCCGAAGCGCCGCGCAAGCTGCGTGTCGCCACCGTGTCGCTGGCCGGTTGTTTCGGCTGCCACATGTCGCTGCTCGACATCGATGAGCGGCTGTTCGAACTGATCGAGCGGGTCGAGTTCGACCGCTCGCCGCTGACCGACATCAAGACCGTGGGTGAGCGTGGTCAATGCGACATCGGCCTGGTCGAAGGCGGCCTGTGCAATGCCGAGAACGTCGAAGTGCTGCGCGCCTTCCGCGCGCACTGCACCGTGCTGGTGGCGGTCGGCGCCTGCGCCATCACCGGCGGCCTGCCGGCGTTGCGCAATCACCTGGACGTCGGCGACATCCTGCAGTCGGTGTACGGCGAGGTGCCGGATGACCCGGAGCTGCCGCTGCCGCTGAACCGCGTCCTGCCGATACACGAGGTGGTGCATATCGACCACGCGCTGCCCGGCTGCCCGCCGCCGGCCGACGCCTTCTGGCAACTGCTGCAGGACCTGATCGCCGGGCGCACGCCGGTGCCGGCACCCGGACTGATCCGCTATGACTGAATAATCCTGAAAACCTCAGTTGACCGCTTGCCATGAAACCAGAAGCCCTGCCCATCAACGTTGTTAGGTGCTTTGCACCATCCATCCTCCGGGTGAGACCGCTTCGACGTCGCGTGGACGGCCGGCAGGGCGCCCGGCTGCGTTGCTCGTCCTTGCAGGGAGCCATCCTGCCGCGTCCTCGCGCCTTGCCGTACACCCTGCCGACCATCCCCACGACGCCGATCAACTGACGTTTTCAGGATCATGAACACGCGCCCGCTCGAAACCGCCGACAACCCCGCAGGCCTGCGCCGCATCGCGATCGACCCGCTGTCGCGCGTCGAAGGCCACGGCAAGGTGACGCTGCTGCTCGACGACGACAACCGCGTGCGTCAGGCGCGGCTGCACATCGTTGAATTCCGCGGCTTCGAAAAATTCATCGAAGGCCGTCCGTACTGGGAAGTGCCGGTCATGGTGCAGCGGCTGTGCGGCATCTGCCCGGTGTCGCACCATCTGGCAGCGTCCAAGGCGCTCGACCGCGTGGCGGGCGGCTGGCCGGTGCCGCCGGCGGCCGAGCACATCCGCCGGCTCATGCACTACGGCCAGATCGTGCAGAGCCACGCGCTGCACTTCTTCCACCTCGCCTCGCCCGACCTGCTGTTCGGCTTCGACGCGGGCGTCGACCAGCGCAACATCGTCGGCGTGGCCGCGGCCTTTCCGGACGCCGCGCGTCAGGGCATCCTGCTGCGCAAGTTCGGGCAGGAGGTGATCCGCATCACCTCGGGCAAGCGGATTCACGGCACCGGCTCGATACCCGGCGGCATGAACCGCGCGGTCGATCCGGCCGAGCGCGACGCGCTGCGCGCCGAACTGCCACAGGTGCTGGCCTGGGCGCAGGACGCGGTGACGCTGGCCCGCCGGCTGCACGAGAATCTGCCGACCCGCTACGCCGACTTCGCCGACACCCCTGCTGCCATGATGTCGCTGGTCGGCCACGACGGCGCGATGGAGCTGTACGACGGCGTGCTGCGGCTGCGCGAGTCCGACGGGCGCATCGCGGTCGACGGCTTCGACGACCAGCGCTACCGCGAGCTGATCGACGAGGCGGTGCGGCCGTGGACCTATATGAAATTCCCCTACCGCCGCAGCCTGGGTGTCGACGACGGCTGGTACCGCGTCGGTCCGCTGGCGCGCGTGCAGAACTGCGACTTCATCCCGACGCCGAATGCCGAAGCGGCGCGTCAGGCCTTCGTCGCCGCGCACGGCGGGCGGCCGGTGCACGCCGTGCTGGCCACCCACTGGGCGCGCATGGTCGAACTGCTGCACGGCGTCGAAACCGTGGCGGCGCTGCTCGACGATCCGCTCATCACCGGCGGTCCGCTGCAGGCGGAAGGGCCGCGCCAGCGCTCCGGCATCGGCATCATCGAGGCGCCGCGCGGCACGCTGATCCACGAGTACGAAGTCGGCGACGACGATCTGGTCACGCGCTGCAACCTCATCGTGTCGACCACGCACAACAACCAGGCGATGAACGAGGCGGTGCGCACGGTGGCGCTGCGCTACCTCGATGGCGAAACGATTACCGAAGGCCTGCTCAACCACATCGAGGTGGCCATCCGCGCTTACGATCCCTGCCTGTCCTGCGCCACGCACGCGCTTGGCCAGATGCCGCTGGCGGTGAGCCTGCGCGCAGCCGACGGCCGCGTGCTCGACCACGTGCTGCGCAGTTCGACCGGCGAATTGTTGCGCGACGGCCAGGCGCACGACGCCGAGGCGGCGCAATGACGGCGCCGCTGCTGGTGCTGGGCTGGGGCAATCCGAGCCGCGGCGACGACGCGCTCGGCCCGATGCTGGTCGATGCGCTGGCGGCGTATGCCGGACGCGCCCTGCCCGCCGGCAGCGTGGACTGCCTCAACGACTACCAGCTGCAGATCGAGCACGCGCTCGACCTGGTCGGCCGCGACCGCGTGCTGTTCGTCGACGCCGCGCGCGGTCTGGATGCCGCCTATGAGGTGCGCAGCGTGCAGCCGCAGCGCGAGCGCCGGATCACCAGCCACGCGCTGTCGCCGGAAGCGCTGCTGCAGGTGTTCGTCGACCTGCAGCGCCGCCCACCGCCGGTGTGTGATGTACTGGCCATCCGTGGCCGCCGCTGGGAACTGGGCGAGCAGCCGGATGCGCAGGCCGCGGCCGATCTCGAACAGGCGCTCGCCCGGGCGCGCCGCTGGCTGCACGACACCGTCACCGGCGGCGCGCACACCGAAGGAGTGAATGCATGAACGTGCTCTGGTTGCAGTCCGGCGGTTGCGGCGGCTGCAGCATGTCGCTGTTGTGCGCCGATACCGACGATTTCCACGGTCAGCTGCGCGATGCAGGCATCGATCTGCTGTGGCATCCATCGCTGTCGCTGGACAGCGGCAACGAAGTGACCGCGCTGCTCGGCCGCATCCTTGATGGCGATCTGCCGCTGGATGCGCTGTGCGTTGAAGGGTCGCTGCTGCGCGGGCCGAACGGCACCGGCCGCTTCCATGTCATGGCCGGCACCGGCGTGCCGATGGTCGAATGGGTGCGCAAGCTCGCCGCAAAGGCGCGCCATGTGATCGCCATCGGCAGCTGCGCCGCCTGGGGCGGCATCACCGCGGGTGGCGACAACCCGACCGACGCCTGCGGCCTGCAGTACGAGGACGACGTGCGCGGCGGCCTGCTCGGTGCCGGTTTCCGCGCACACGGCGGCCTGCCGGTGATCAATATCGCCGGCTGCCCGACCCATCCGAGCTGGGTGCTGGACACGCTGATGGCGCTGGCCGCCGACAGCTTCGCGGAAGACGACCTCGACACGCTGGGCCGGCCGCGCTTCTACGCCGACCAGCTGGTGCACCACGGCTGCACGCGCAACGAGTACTACGAATTCAAGGCCAGCGCGGAAAAGCCCTCGGACCTCGGCTGCATGATGGAAAACATGGGCTGCAAGGGCACGCAGGCGCACGCCGACTGCAACACCCGGCCGTGGAACGGCGAGGGCTCGTGCACGCGCGGCGGCTACGCCTGCATCAGCTGCACCGAACCCGGCTTCCAGGAACCCGGCCACCCCTTCCACGCCACGCCGAAGATCGCCGGCATCCCGATCGGCCTGCCGACCGACATGCCCAAGGCCTGGTTCGTCGCGCTCGCCTCTCTATCCAAATCGGCCACGCCGAAGCGGGTGAAGGTGAACGCCGTGTCGGACCATGTCGTCGTGCCGCCGGTGGCCCGGCGGACGCGGCTGAAATGATGCCGGCACGGGTGCGGAATTCAGCGCCGGCGGCGGCTCAGCGCGCCCAGCGTGATCAGGCCCGCAATGGCAAGCGCCCAGGGTTGCGGCTCCGGTATCGGCGCCAGCACGATGCCCGGATAGAAAGTGTTCTGTTCCGGTGCGCCGAAGATGGGCAGCAGCCCGGAGGGCGAGGTTGTTATCGCGACGGCGGGGTTGCCGTCTTCCGTCGCACTGATCAGCATCAGTTCGAGACGCATGCTGTCGAACTTGACACCGGCGTCGAGCGTGATGGTGTTGGTACCGAGATGCACGGACGAATTCACCACATCTGCCGCCGTATCGCTGAATACTTCGGTCGTGTCGTTGTAGAGCGTCAGCATGTAGTCCACGGTGCGGTCGCCGGCTTCACTGACGCCGAAGGCCATCAGCGGAAAGAAATCGCCCGATTCGAGTACTTCCCAATAACGATCGCCGACGATGGACAGGGTCCAGACGAAGGTGTCGCCGTCGTAGAGCACGGTGGCGCCCGGATCATCGCTGCCGGCGGCAAGAGCGGCCACACCTGCGCCTTCGTACAGCACATCGAATGTGTAGTTCGCCGCGTGGGCAGCCGGCGCAAGTACCAGACCGCCCATCAGGGCAGCCAGCGCGGCGTGGCGACGAAGCAGGGTGCTCGTTTGGTGTGTGGTCATGTCGGTCTTTCCTTCTTTGGGCGATGGACACACGTCCGTTCCGTCGAGGCCGGACGTGTCATGAACGTGCGAGAAGGCACGTCGTCGACAGCAACCCGGATGAAAGCAGGGATCGAGCCAGACTTGTTGCGCCAACGCCGGATGCAACAGCCGGCGCGGAATGCAGGGCGAGAAGGCGGGTCTCCGTCGGCAGATGTCGACCCATCCTGGCGTCGTGGTGTAAAGCGTGTCGACAATTGCCGCACGCTCTTCAGGAAGTTTTCATGACCCGCCTCCTCGTCGGCCCCTTCAACCGCGTCGAAGGCGATCTCGAGGTGACGCTGGACGTGGTCGATGGTCGCGTCGCGTCGGCGCACGTGAACGCGCCGATGTACCGCGGCTTCGAACAGATCCTGCGCGGGCGCGAGCCGCATGACGCGCTGGTGTATGTGCCGCGCATCTGCGGCATCTGTTCGGTGTCGCAGTCGGTGGCGGCGGCGCGCGCGCTGGCCGCGCTCGGCGGCATCGCGATGCCGGCCAACGGCCAGCACGTCACCAATGTGATCCTCGCCACCGAAAACCTGGCCGATCATCTGACTCACTTCTACCTGTTCTTCATGCCCGACTTCGTGCGGCCGGTGTATGCCGGCCGGCCCTGGCATGCCGAGGCGGTGCGCCGCTTCACGCCGCAGAGCGGCGAACAGGTGCGAGCAGCGATCGCCGCGCGCCAGCGCTGGTTCACATTGCTCGGCACATTGGCCGGCAAGTGGCCGCACACGCAGAGCATCGATCCGGGTGGTTCGACGCGCGCCATCGACGCGGCAGAAAAGGTGCGCCTGCTGGCGCGCGTGCGCGAGTTCCGCCGCTTCCTCGAAACCCGCACCTATGCCGCGCCGCTGGAACAGGTGGCCGCGCTCGAGTCGGAAGCGGCGCTCGACGCCTGGCACGCGGCCGATCCGCTGAACGGCGACCTGCGCTTTTTCCTGACCGTCGCGCGCGATGCGGCGCTGGCCACGCTCGGTGCCGGCCCCGGCCGCTTCCTGAGCTACGGCGCCTACCCGCAGCCGGACGGCAGTACCGCACTCGGGGCCGGTGTGTGGCACGCCGGCGCGCTGTCGCCGCTCGACCCGGCCGCCATCCGCGAAGACGCCACCCACGCCTGGTTGAGCGACGCCGGCGGTCCGCAGCATCCGCGCAGCGGCGTCACGCTGCCGGAGCCGGACAAGGCTGGCGCCTACACCTGGAACAAGGCGCCGCGGCTGGCCGGCGAGGTGGTCGAAACCGGCGCCATCGCGCGTCAACTGGCAAGTGGCCATCCGCTCATCGTCGATCTGGTCGGCCGTTACGGCGGCACGGTCTACACCCGGGTCGTCGCGCGCCTGCTCGAACTGGCGCGCGTGGTGATCATGGTGGAGGACTGGCTGCGCGCCGTGCGGCCGGGCGAGCCCTTCTGCTCGCCCGGCCGGCTGCCGGACGAAGGCTGCGGCGCCGGCCTCGGCGAAGCGGCACGCGGCAGCCTCGGCCACTGGATTTCGGTACGCGAAGGTCGCATCGCCAACTACCAGATCGTCGCGCCCACTACCTGGAACTTCTCGCCGCGTGACGCCGCCGGCCGGCCCGGCGCGCTGGAATCGGCGCTCGAAGGCGCGCCGGTGCGCGATGGCGAAACCACGCCGGTGGCGGTGCAGCATATCGTGCGATCCTTCGATCCCTGCATGGTGTGCACCGTGCACTGACAACGGAGTCCGCATGCAGCGCTTCACCATATCCCTTGACGACCAGCTGGCCGCCCAGTTCGACGACTGGATCGCGCAGCGCGGCTACGGCAACCGCTCCGAGGCGGTGCGTGACCTGTTCCGTGCCGAACTGGACCGCACGGCCCAGCAGACGGGCAGCGCGACGCATTGCGTGGCCTGCCTGTCGTACGTGTTCAATCACCACGAACGCGACCTGGCCGAGCGCATCATCAGCCTGCAGCACGCACACCACGACCTCACGGTGTCGTCGATGCACGCCCATCTCGACCACGACCACTGCCTCGAGACCGTCATCCTGAAGGGCGAGATCGCGGCGGTGCGGCAGTTCGCCGACGCGGTGTGCGCCGAGCGCGGCGTGCATCATGGCCAGATCAACCTGATCAGCGTCGAGCTCGATGCCGGCCACCACCACGCGGGGCCCGGCGGGCACAGCTATACGCGGCGGCACGCGCGCGGCGGACATGGCCACGTGCACATCAAGCCGACCACCTGACACGAGCGCTGCCTCCGGCGCACCGAACCGAGCTGCCGAAGACCGATCACCGGACGGTGGTTGTCACGCCGGAACATGGATTCGGCCAGCGTCCACCAACTGTAATCTTTCCCTTTTATGCTAAGTTTTTAGTTTCTTCATACAAGAACGTGAACAGGCATAGAGTTGTGTCGGCGAAAGACTTGCTCGCTGCAGTGACCTTGAGAAGGGGGATGTTCGGGGCGCTTTGCGTGCCCGTCATCGGGGCGTGGGGCACCGCGCTGGCCCATGAGGCTACGCCGTCCGCCCACAAGCTGGATACAGTGACGGTCGAGGGGCATTACGACAATGCGGTCGGCAGCTCCGATGCAGCGAGTCAGGGCCGCGTCACGGCGCGTCTGATCGAGAACCGGCCGACGCTTCGCCCGGCCGAGGTGCTGGAGTTCGTGCCCGGCGTCATCGTCACGCAGCACAGTGGCGGCGGCAAGGCGAACCAGTACTTCCTGCGCGGCTTCAACCTCGACCACGGCACCGACTTCGCCACCTATATAGATGGCATGCCCGCCAACATGCCGACGCACGCGCACGGCCACGGCTACACCGACCTGAACTGGCTCATACCGGAGCTGATTGGGCGCATCGATTACCGCAAGGGTCCTTACTACGCCGAGGAGGGCGACTTCGCCTCTGCCGGCTCGGCTCGCCTTGGCCTGCGCGACCGGCTCGATTACGGCACGGCCGAAGTCAGCATCGGCAAGGACGGCTACCGGCGCGCGCTGCTGATGAATGCCCATGAAGCCGGCGCGGGCACCCTCCTTTATGCGCTCGAAACTTCGCGCAACGACGGCCCGTGGGAAAACCCGGAAGATTTCCGGCGCATCAACGGCGTATTGCGCTACACCCTGGGTGAAGGTGCGAACCGCACCTCGGTCACCGCGATGGCCTACACCTCACGCTGGGATTCGACGGACCAGATTCCGCTGCGCGCCGTGCAGTCCGGCCTGATCGACCGCTACGGTACGGTGGACCCGACGGATGGCGGAAAGACGCAGCGCTACAGCCTGTCGGTGAACCACCAGCGCGCCTATGACGACGGCGCGTTCCGCTTCAACGTCTACGCCATCCAGTCCGAACTGGATCTATGGTCCAACTTCACCTACTTCCTCGACAACCCGGCCGACGGTGACCAGTTCCGTCAGTCCGAGCAGCGCAAGGTACTGGGCATGACCGCCAGTCGAAGCTGGGACGGCCGGCTCGCCGGGCTCCCGATGACCAACACGCTGGGCGTGCAGGTGCGACACGACCGGCTGAGCCCGGTCGGGCTCTACACCACGGTCGCGCGCCGCACCACCGGCGTGACCCAGCAGAGCGACGTGCGCCAGACCAGCGTCGGCCTGTACGGCGAAAACAGTGTGCAATGGACGCCCTGGCTGCGCAGCCTGGCCGGCCTGCGCCTGGACCACTACGACTTCGACGTCAGCAGTTCGATCGCCGCCAACAGTGGCGACGCGAATGACCACATCGCGTCACCCAAGCTGTCGCTCATCTTCGGGCCGTGGGCGCGCACCGAGTACTTCGTGAACTTTGGCAACGGCTTCCACAGCAACGATGCCCGCGGTACCACTGCACGTGTCACCGCCCGCGGCGGGCTGCCGACCGATCCGGTGGACGCGCTGGTGCGCACCACGGGCAGCGAAGTCGGAGTACGTACGGAAATCATACCGGGTCTGCAAAGCTCCCTCGCCGTGTGGACGCTGAAGCTGGATTCGGAACTGCTGTTCGTCGGCGATGCCGGTGAAACCGAGCCCAACCGGGCCAGCCGGCGCAGCGGCGTCGAGTGGAACAACCGCTGGACGATGCGTCCGTGGCTGCTGTTCGATCTGGATGTAGCTGCCTCGCGCGCCCGCTTCACCGAAAGCGATCCGGTCGGCAATCACGTGCCGGGCGCTGTCGACCGCGTCGTGGCTGCCGGCCTGAGCCTGACCGACGACAATCCGCTGGCGAACGGCTGGTTCGGTCACCTGCAGCTTCGCCACGTCGGCCCGCGTCCGCTGGTCGAGGACAACTCCGAACGTTCCGCTTCGACCACGCTGGCCTACCTGCGCGTCGGCCACCGGCTCAGCCGCGACTTGCGGCTGATGCTTGACGTGTTCAATCTGTTCGACAGCGGTGACAACGACATCGAGTACTTCTACACCTCTCGCCTGCGCGGCGAAGCGGCGGGCGGCATTGATGACCGTCATTTCCATCCGGTCGAACCACGCAGCATGCGCTTCACCCTGAGCGCACGCTTCTGACCACGGGCGGGCTCCGACCCGTTGGCGGGGTAGCCGCTGTCGGCGTTACCATGCGCCGCTGACGCCGCCCCTGCCTGCCGCGATGACCGAACGCCCGAAATCCGCCAACACCGAAGCTCTGCTCGCGCGCGCCCATATCGAAGGCGTGGACGAGGCGACCTGGCTGGACGTGATCCAGCGCATGGACGAGGTGTATTCGCAGCTGGTCAGCGACGAAATCGCGCTCGAGCAGAAGAACGTCGAACTGGAACAGTCGCAGCAGTTCATCTTCAGCGTCATGTCGGCGATGTCGGACGTGCTGCTGGTGTGCAACGAGCGCGGCGAGATCGAGGAAACCAACGCCGCACTGTGCGAGCTGGTGGGGCGCAGCGACGACGCGTTGCGCGGTACGCCGGTGTTCGCGCTGCTGGCCGACGACGAAAGCCGCGCCCGCATGCGCGGTGTGCTCGATGATGCCAATCCGTCGCGCCGGGGTGAGGCGGTCGAATTGAACCTGCGCGACGCCGCGGGCGCCGGGGTGCCGGTGGACACCAATCTGACGCCGCGTTTCACGCGCAACGGCCGGCGCGCCGGCACCGTGCTGGTCGGCCGGCCCACCGCCGAACTGAAGCGTGCCTACCACGAGCTGCGCGAGGCGCACGAGGCGCTGAAACTGGCGCAGCAGCAGTTGCTGCATTCGGAAAAGATGGCGTCGCTCGGCCGTCTGGTGGCCGGAGTCGCGCACGAGCTCAACAATCCGATCAGCTTCGTGCTCGGCAACGTTCACGCGCTGAAGAAGTACAGCGAACGCATGGGCCGCTACATCGACGCCGTGCACGCCGGGGCGTCGGACGCCGAACTGGCCGCGCTGCGCGCCGCGCTGCGCATCGAACATCTGCTGAAGGATCTGCCGTCGTTGATCGAAGGCACGATGGAAGGCGCGCAGCGCACCGCCGACATCGTCAACGGGCTGAAGCGCTTTTCCGCCGTTGACCCGGAAGGGCGCAGCGCAGTCGATCTCAATGCCGTGATCGAGCGGGCCATCCACTGGATACACAAGGGCACCAGCGCGGCCGTTGCACTGCACTGGGCGACGCGCGAGCCCTGTGTGGTCACCGGCAGCGCCGGTCAGTTGCAACAGGTGGTGATGAATCTGCTGCAGAACGCCTACGATGCCGCCGGCACCGAGGATCAGGTCGCCGAACTCACATTGAGCTGCGCCAACGAAGGCGACCGGGTGCGCATGCGCTTGCGCGACAACGGACCGGGCATACCCGACGAGTACCTGTCACGTATTTTCGAGCCGTTCTTCACGACCAAGCCGGTCGGCAAGGGCACCGGCCTCGGCCTTTCGATCAGCTACGGCATCGTCGAACAGCACGGCGGTGTACTGTCCGCCCGCAACCACCCGGAGGGCGGTGCGGAATTCGTGCTCGACCTGCCGCGCTCGACCGCTGGCCCGGCCGAAACTACTCGACCTTGTCCAGCGCCGCCTTGAAGTTCTGCACCGTGCGTTCGACGTTCTGCAGCTTGTCCAGACCGAACAGGCCGATGCGGAAGCTGCGGAAGTCGGCCGGTTCGTCGACCTGCAGCGGTACGCCGGCGGCGATCTGCAGGCCCTGCGCCATGAATTTCTTCCCGTTCTGGATATCCGGATCGCTCGTGTAGCTGACCACGACGCACGGCGCCTTGAAACCTTCGGCGGCGACGCTTTCGAAGCCGCGCGCTTCCATCAGCGCGCGGATCTGGCGACCCAGCTCGATCTGGTTGGCCTTGACCTTGTCGAAGCCGAAGCTTTCGGTCTCCAGCATGACATTGCGCAGCTGCGTCAGACCGTCGGTCGGCAGCGTGGCGTGATAGGCATGGCCGCCGCCTTCGTAGGTTTCCATGATCTGCAGCCACTTCTTCAGGTCGGCGGCGTAGCTGGTGCTGGTGGTCGCATCGATGCGCGTACGCGCGCGCTCGCCCAGCATCACCAGCCCGGCGCACGGCGAACCGCTCCAGCCCTTCTGCGGCGCACTGACGACGATATCGATGCCCAGTGCGCCCATGTCCACCCACAGCGTGCCGGCGGCGATGGCGTCGAGCACGAACAGGCCATCGACTTCGCGCACCGCGGCGGCGACCTCGCGCAGGTAATCGTCCGGCAGCTGCAGGCCGGCCGACGTTTCAACCTGCGGTGCAAACACCACGGCCGGCTTGTGTTCGAGGATGGCGGCGACCACTTCACTGATCGGTGGCGGCGCGAACGCCTTCTGCGAGCCGGGCACCGGTTGGCGCGCCTTCAGCACGACGGATTCGGAAGGGATGCGGCCCATGTCGAATATCTGCGTCCAGCGGAAGCTGAACCAGCCGTTTCGGATGACCATCACCTTCTTGTCGGTGGCGAACTGGCGCGCTACAGCTTCCATGCCGAAGGTGCCGCTGCCCGGCACGACGACCGCCGATTTTGCGTTGTAGACCTGCTTGAGCACGCGCGATATGTCCTTCATGACGCCCTGGAAGGACTGCGACATGTGGTTCAGCGCGCGGTCGGTGTACACGACCGAATACTCGAGCAGCCCCTGGGGGTCGACATTGGGCAACAGGCTGGGCACGGTTTTCTCCGGATAGATGAGGTGGTGTGACAGGACCGCGCCGTCGCTCGTGGCGGCGGCAGGGCAGTGCCTGTGACGATTCGACGGGTCGTCGGTCGGCGGATGGCCGTGCCGTGCGTACTCGAAGGCCCGCGATTCTAAATCACCGCGGGCCGGTTCGCTCGACCGGCCCGCGCATCCCGTCAGGGCAGCGTTCGCCGGGTCTGCTAACGTCCGTGTCTGGCATCCATCGTGCGGGCAGGCTGCTTGCAGTGGTGCCTGCCGCGTCACCACCCGAGAGGACCCATCATCGTGTCTGACCTGAAGGACCCGCGCGTGCTGTTTGCCGCCGAGCGCACGCTGCTGGCGTGGAACCGTACCAGTCTGGCGCTGATCGCCTTCGGTTTCGTCGTCGAACGTGCCGGCATCCTGATCCGGCTGGTGTCGCCGGTACAGCAGGGGGCCGGCCTGTCCGGCGCGTCGCTGTGGTTCGGGCTGGCGTTCATCGTGCTCGGCGCATGGGTGGCCGGATGGTCGTCGCGACAGTACCTGCGCCTGCTCCACACGCTGACACCGGCCGAGTTTCCACCCGGCTACGGCGCGCGCTGGGGCGCCTGGGTCAATCTGGTCGTGGCGGCGCTGGCGGCCGGGCTGGCGGTCATGCTGTTCCGGGCGGCCTGAGCGCCCTGATTGTGCGGGAGACATCATGATGCGTCGCTGGATCGATTCGGGTTCCACCTTCGAAGCGCAGGCGGCCTACTCGCGCGCCGTGGTCGACGGCGACTGGATCTTCGTGTCCGGCACCACCGGCTTCGACTATGCAACCATGACGATCGCCGCTGATCTCGTCGCACAGACCGAACAGTGCTTCCGCAACATCGAAGCCGCGCTGGCGCTGGCCGGTGCGACGCTGGCGGACGTCGTGCGCGTGACCTACATCGTGCCCGATGCGGCGTCGTTTCCGAAGTGCTGGCCGGTGCTGCGCAAGCACTTCGGCGACGTGCGGCCGGCCGCCACCATGCTGTCCGCCGGCCTGGCCGACCCGCGCATGAAAATCGAGATCGAAGTAACCGCCCGGCGCCGCATTACAGCGATCGACTGATTCCCATGGCATGGCAAGGCAGGGTGTGCGCTAGACTGCGCCCATCGCATACCATGACGACAACATGTCACTCGCCATCCTGCGCAGCCGTGCGCTGGCCGGCCTGCACGCACCGGAGGTGGCGGTCGAAGTGCACGTCGCAAACGGTTTGCCCGCGTTTTCGCTGGTCGGCCTGCCCGATGCGGAAGTGCGCGAAGCACGCGACCGCGTTCGCGCGGCCATCCTCTGTTCCGGCTTCGAATTTCCGGCCCGGCGCATCACCGTCAATCTGGCGCCGGCCGACCTGCCGAAGGAATCCGGCCGATTCGACCTGCCGATCGCGCTCGGTATCCTGATCGCGTCCGGTGCGCTCGCCGCGCCAACGCTCGACCGTCATGAGTTTGCCGGCGAGCTTTCTCTGACCGGCGCGCTGCGCCCGGTGCGCGGTGCGCTGCCGATGGCGCTTGGCGCGCGCGATGCCGGACGCTGTTTCGTGCTGCCGGCGGAATCGGCGGCCGAGGCAGTCATGGTGGCCGGCGTCGATGTGCGCGCTGCCTGTTCGCTGCTCGACGTGTGCGCCCACCTGTGCGGTCGCGAGGCGCTGCCCCGCGCGAGTGCGCCGGCGCAGCGTGCCGCACCGGTGTGGCCGGATCTGGCCGATGTGCGGGGCCAGCTGCAGGCCCGCCGTGCGCTGGAAATCGCCGCCGCTGGCAATCATTCGCTTTTGCTGAGCGGCCCGCCCGGCACCGGCAAGTCGATGCTGGCGGCACGTCTGCCCGGCCTGCTGCCCGATCTTGAAGAAGCCGAGGCGCTCGAAACGGCGGCCGTGCTGTCCGGCGCCGGCCTGTTCGATGCCGCCCGTCTGACGACCCGGCCGTTTCGCGCACCGCATCATTCGGCCAGCGCGGCCGCGCTGGT
Source organism: Methyloversatilis sp. XJ19-49 (assembly GCF_024580145.1). Classification (GTDB taxonomy): domain Bacteria; phylum Pseudomonadota; class Gammaproteobacteria; order Burkholderiales; family Rhodocyclaceae; genus Methyloversatilis. The sequence goes on along the minus strand of NZ_JANINI010000002.1, from coordinate 253,452 downwards.
GGGCGGGGGAGCCGTACCGCGGCCGGGCGAAATTTCGCTGGCGCATCATGGCGTGCTGTTTCTCGACGAACTGCCCGAATTCGACCGCCGCGTGCTCGAAGCACTGCGCGAGCCGCTGGAAACCGGTCATGTCACGATTGCCCGCGCGGCCCACCGGGCGCAGTTTCCGGCCCGTTTCCAGCTGGTCGCGGCGATGAACCCCTGTCCGTGCGGCTATCTGGGTCATCCGTCGGCGCGCTGCCGCTGCACGCCGGATCAGGTGGCGCGCTACCGGAATCGCCTGTCGGGGCCTCTGCTCGACCGCATCGATCTGATGGTGACCGTGGCGCCTCTGGCCGAGCATGAGCTGCGCGCAGGCCCGGGCGAAGCCACGCCCGTTGTGCGCGCACGGGTGCAGGTTGCACGCAGTCGGCAGCTCGCGCGTCAGGCGCGGCCGAACCAGTCGCTGGAGGCGGCCGACATCGATCTGCACTGCGTGCTCACCGATCCGGCGCGCAAGCTGCTCGGCCAGGCGATGACGGCGCTGAACCTGTCGGCGCGCGCCTATCACCGCTGTCTCAAGGTGGCGCGGACGATCGCCGATCTGGCGGACATGGATTGCATCGCCCCGGCGCATGTGGCCGAAGCGATCCAGTACCGGCGCGCGCTCGACGTGCCGGCCAGATAGATCGCTCGTTCAGTTCTGGCCGGCGAGCTGGCGGAAACGCGCGAGATCTTCCTGGAAGCGCTGCTGTGTCTCGACCAGATCGCGCTCTTTCGCTGCGATGTTGTCGGCCAGCAGGCGCATGTCCTGCGCGTTGGTGTCCAGCCGGTCCTTGATGCCCGGCGGTACCGGCCTGCCGGCAAAGCGCGCGGCGTCCGCTTCGAGGCTGACGTGGCGCTGCCGGAGCGTCTGCTGCTGGTCGCGCAGTTGCACAAGCAGCTCTTCGATGTCGGTCACCCGGCGCTTGCGCGCCATGTCGATGTCGCGCTCGCTCGAATAGGTATTGAGCAGCGTGGCGTCGCGCCGACGCTGTTCCTGGCGCGCGCGGTCTTCGTCGCTGGCCCTTTGCGCCGCGGCGTCGCGCTTTGCGCGCTGTTCCGCACTGATCGGCGCATCGACCTGCTTCACCGTGGCGCCCTGCTTGTTGAGTTCCCGGTAGCTGCGGTCGGCACAGGATTCCGGCAGCACGTCGCCGCACACCTGCTGTCCGCGCGCATCCTTGCAGCAATAGACGCGCGCCTCGGCGAACGGGGCGAACATCAGGCCGATCAAAGCCAGACCGGGCAGCAGGTGACGCAGTTCCAGGGTGTTCATCTTCAGGGGCCGACTCCGTATTGCGCGCGGTACGCCTGCACCGCCGCCAGATTGCTCTCCATGCCGGGGGTGAGCTGCAGATAGCCCACCAGATCATCGAGACTGGCGCAGGCCACCACCGGCATGCCGTACAAACGTTCCACTTCCTGAACCGCTGACAAGGCGCCGCTGCCGCGCTCCATGCGGTCAAGCGCGATGGCGACCCCGGCCGGCGTCGCGCCGGCGGCACGGATCAGTTCGACCGATTCGCGGACCGATGTGCCGGCGCTGATCACGTCATCGATGATCAGCACGCGACCCTTGAGTGGCGCACCGATCAACGTGCCGCCCTCGCCATGGTCCTTCGCTTCCTTGCGGTTGAACGCGAATGGCACGTCGCGACCGCGCTGCGCCATCTGCATCGCCGCGCCGGCGGCCAGCACGATGCCCTTGTAGGCCGGACCGAACAGCATGTCGAACGCAGGCGCACGGTTCAGGATTGTTTCGGCATAGAACTCGGAAAGCTTTAGCACCGACGCGCCGCTGTTGAACAACCCGGCGTTGAAAAAATACGGTGACTGGCGACCCGCCTTGGTGGTGAAGCTGCCGAAGCGCAGCACGCCGGTGTCGCAGGCGAACTGCACGAATGAACGTCTAGAATCCACGGAATTTCCCAACGAATCGGATGAACCGGCCATGTTACGTATCGTGTCGCTGAACCTCAACGGTATCCGCTCGGCCACGACAAAGGGTGTGTGGACCTGGCTGGCTGGCGAGTCGCCGGACGTGCTGGCGGTGCAGGAGCTGAAGGCGCAGGCGGCCGATCTCGACGATGCGATGCGCTCCCCCGCCGCCCTCGGCGGTCTGCCCGGCCATTTCCACTACGCGCTGAAGAAGGGCTACAGCGGCGTCGGTCTGTACGCGCGGCGGGTACCTTCTCGCGTGATCACCGGTTTCGGCGAGCAGGAATTCGATGACGAAGGCCGCTACGTGGAAGCCGATTTCGGTGACCTGACAGTCGTTTCGCTCTATCTGCCGTCCGGCTCCAGCGCACCGGAGCGGCAGGAGGCGAAATTCCGCTTCCTCGACGCCTTCGTGCCGCATCTGGCGGCGTTGCGCGCCAGCGGCCGCGAAATCGTCATCTGCGGCGACTGGAACATCGCGCATCGGGAAATCGACCTGAAGAACTGGAAGGGGAATCTGAAGAATTCAGGCTTCCTGCCCGAAGAGCGGGCGTGGATGAGCACCCTGCTCGTCCAGGGCGGCTGGGTCGATGTCTATCGCAGCCTGCACCCTGACGCCACCGACGACTGCTACACCTGGTGGAGCAACCGCGGCCAGGCGCGCGCAAACAATGTCGGGTGGCGCATCGACTATCAGATCGCGACCCCGGGAATCGCCGCGAAGGCCCGCGCAGCAAGGGTCTTCAAGGATCACAGATTCAGCGATCATGCGCCGTTGATTGTCGACTACGATGTCAGCCTGCCCTGATCCTTCAGTCTCGAGCCATCGGGTTTTCCGTTCATCACTGGAGTGCTCCATGAAGACAAGCCGTGTCGTGCTGTTTGCCCTGCTTACCGCGCCATTCGCCCTGCCGCTGCCGGCTGCGGCGTATGACCGCATCTATGCCTTCGGCGACAGCCTGTCGGATGACGGGAATCTCTACGCGCTGACCGGAAACCTCTATCCGCCTCTCCCGTATTTCGAGGGGCGATTGTCGAACGGCATCACGGCGGTCGAGTATCTGGCCGACACGCTCGGCGCCGGATTGTCGAACTTTGCCGTGGCGGGCGCCCGCACCGGCACACCGGTCGGCGGCGGTTCGGACAACTTCATCGATGACGACGATTCGCTGTTTCCGCCAAATTTCTTCAACGGCACCGGCGTTGTGGCCCAGGTTAACGGCTACCTGGGCGGCAGCGGTGGAACAGCCAGCGCGAGCGGTTTGTACTTCATCTGGGCCGGCCCGAACGATTACTTCCTGCTGTCCGAAGCGACACCGGGATCGGTCGATCCGCAGGACTACGTGACGAACGCCATCGGCAATCTCTACAGTTCGGTCACCACGCTGTATGCCGCAGGCGCAAAGAATTTCCTGATCCCGAACCTGCCCAACCTCGGTCTGGTACCCGAGCTGGCCGACGACGATCCCTTCATTTCGCTGGTGGCGACGCAGATATCGCTTGGACACAATGCCGCACTGGCCGATCTGCTGGCCGATCTCGACACTGCGCTGCCGGATGCGAACTTCTTCACCGCCGATACCTTCGCTTTGACCACCGCGGTCAATGCCGATCCGCAAGCGTTCGGCCTCACGAACGCGACGGACGCCTGCATCGAAAGCGTGTCCTGCATCGACGGCAACGGTGCCGGATATCTGTTCTGGGATGGTGTGCACATCACCACGGCAGCTCACCAGCAGGTCGCGTCCGCCTTCGCATCCGCACTCGCACCGGTGCCGGAGGCGCAGACCTGGGCCATGCTGCTGGCCGGTCTTGGCCTGATCGGCGTAGCCGGTCGCCTACGTGCTTCAAGGGTGCAGGCCCACACAGGTGCGTTGCGCGAGGCAACTTAAGGGGTTAACTTCTTGTCTTTAAAGGCAGCCCATTCAACAAGGAGAACATCAATGTCCGAACTCATCGATCAATCAACGGTAACCAAGCAAAAGCTGATTGCGGACCTGAAGGTGGTGATCGCGGACGCGGAAGAACTGCTGAAGGTCACGGCCAATCAGGCGGGTGAAAAAGTGGGTGAATTGCGCGTGCGCATGCAGGAGAACCTGACCTCCGCACGTCACAAGCTGGCCGACGCCGAAGCCGCGCTGAAGGAAAAGTCGCGCGAAGTGGCGCGCGTCACCGATGACTATGTACACGACCACCCGTGGAAGGCGATCGGCGTTGCGGCCGGCGCCGGTTTGCTGATCGGGCTGCTGATCGGTCGTCGCTGAGCGCGATGTCGGAACCGCAACGGCCCGAGCGTCTTGCCGTATCGCTGAAGGGGTTCTTCTCCAGCCTGATCGAACTTGTCCATGTCAGGCTGGAATTGGTCACGGTAGAGGCGCGCGATGAAGCGCTGCGTCTGACCGAACTGCTGGTGTATGGCGCACTGGCCATCGCCTTTCTCACCTTTGGCATCGCCTTTCTGGCGGTACTGTTGACGGTGCTTCTGTGGGACAGCCACCGCCTGCTGGCTCTGACGCTGTTTTCCACGCTGTTCATCACGCTCGGGGTGCTCGCGGCGGTCGTTGCGCGGGCGCGCATGGCAGAGGGCACGAGACTGTTCGCATCGTCGCTTGACGAGCTGAAACGCGACCGCGACAGCCTGCAACCATGAATCCGCAACGCATGCGCCTTGCCCTGACGCGCGAGCGGCTGCTGGAGCGCTCGCGAACGCTGCGCAGCATTGCCGTGGAACAATCGGCCGCGCTGTCGCCGGCACTGCGCTTTGGCGACACGGTACGCGAAGGTGTTCGGTGGGTGCGGGTACATCCGGAGATCATTGCGGGGGCAGCGGTTTGTCTGTTCGTGTTGCGGCCGCGCCGCGTCTGGCGCTGGGGCCTGCGGCTGTGGGGTGGCTGGCGATTGCTGCAGCAGTTGCAGCACAGGCTGGGTTCCGACGGCAGGCGATCATGAGCCGCGCGCGAATCGGGATTGCCCGCCAGCGGGCGCGGGTTCGGCGCCGGTAACTCAAGTTTTCGGCAAGATTGCCGAATTCAGCTCACTGCCATCGTTCCGACACCCGACATGTCCTTCCATACCGCACAGGAACTGGCGCAGCGCACGACAGAGCTGGTGACCCTGCCGGCCATCTACCATCGCGTGAAACAGGTCTTCGACGACCCGGAAGGTTCGGTGCTCGACCTTGCGAAAGTGGTGGTGGCGGATCCCGGAATCACGATGCGCGTGCTGCGCGTCGTCAACAGCGTCTTCTACGGCTTTCCCGGCAAGGTCGAAACCATGTCGCGCGCGGTCAGCGTGCTCGGCATGCAGCAGGTGCACGACATCGTGCTGGCCACCACGGTGACCGCCGTCTTCTCCGGCATGCGCCCCGAGCGCATGGACGTTGCCCGCTTCTGGCGCGCGTCCGCGATGCGCGGGTTGCTGGCGCGCGCGGCCGCCAAGAGCTGCGGCCTGCTTGATGCCGAACGTCTGTTCGTCGGCGGCCTGCTGGCCGACATCGGCCACATGGTGATGTACATGCATGTTCCTCAACTGGCCGAAGCAGCGCTGGCGCAGTGCCACGCGTCGGGCGCCGCGCCGGAATTGATCGAACGCGACGTCATCGGATGCGACTACGCCGAAATTGGTGCCGAACTTCTGCGATCATGGCAGTTGCCGGTCAGCTTTTCGACCGCCATCGGCGCGCAGATAGACCCGGCACGTGGCGCACCGCACGAGTTCGAAGCCTGCCTGCTGCATTTCGCGCGCTGCGCTGTCGGCCACGACGGCGAACTGCTCGATTCGGCCCGAATTGTGGCCACTGTAGTACCCGAGGCGTGGAACATGACCCGGCTGGAACCGCAGGCTTTCGAGGGCGCATGCGCCGAAGCAAGCAGTTCCATGGCCGCTGTGATGGGGCTGTTCTTCCCGGAATACGCCTGAACTCACGGTTGTTCGAACGGCGCCGCTGCGCGGTCGGTCGGCGGGGCTGGTATCTTCCGGCCTTCTTCTCCGCCCCTGCGCCTCGCCCGTGACCCCGCACTCCACTGCTGCCGGCTGGCTCGACAGTCTGAAGGTCTATGCGCACCCGCGCGTCGCCGGCATGCTGTTTCTCGGCTTCTCCGCCGGCCTGCCGCTGATCCTGGTGCTCGGCTCGCTGTCGTACTGGCTGCGCGAGGCGGGCATCGATCGCTCTACCATCGGCTATTTCAGCTGGATCGGTCTCGCCTACGCGTTCAAGTGGATGTGGTCGCCGCTGGTCGATCGCCTGCCACTGCCGCTGCTGACCGGAATGCTCGGTCGGCGCCGCAGCTGGCTGCTGGCGTCGCAGCTCACCATCGCGCTGGCGCTGCTCGGCATGGCTGCAACCGATCCGGCGCAGAACCTGAGCCGCATGGCGTACTGTGCGCTGGCGGTTGCCTTCGCCTCGGCGACGCAGGACATCGCGCTCGACGCCTACCGCATCGAGGCGGTCGAACAGCGGCTGCAGGGTGCGATGGCGGCCACCTACCAGGGCGGCTACCGCATCGCGATGATCGTCGCCTCGGCCGGCGTGCTCTGGCTGGCGGCATCGGTCGATGCGACCGAACTCGTTTATGAGCACGCGCCCTGGCGCTTCGCCTATCTCGTGATGGCGGCGAGCATGTCGGTCGGCGTGGTGACCACGCTGCTGATCCGCGAGCCGGAGGTGGTGGTGTCGGCCGAAACCGTGCAGCGCGAGGCGCGCGCCCGCGACTGGCTTATGCGCGGGGGCCTGCACGGCCCGCTGCTGCGTCTGGCGGCGTGGCTGCACGGCGCCGCACTGTCGCCACTGCTCGACTTCATCCGCCGCTACCGCTGGCAGGCGGTTCTGCTGCTGGCTTTGATCGGCACCTACCGCATTTCCGACGTGGTCATGGGCATCATGGCCAACGCCTTCTATGTCGACATGGGCTATACGAAGGATGAGGTGGCGACGGTCGCCAAGGTGTACGGCGTGGGCATGACCATCGCCGGTGCGGTGATCGGCGGCGTGCTGACGGCCCGCATCGGTGTCATGAAGACGCTGTTTCTCGGTGCGCTGCTCTCGTCGGTCACCAATCTGCTGTTCGTCTGGCTGGCCGGTCGCGGCCACGATGTGAGCGGCCTCATCTTCGCGATCTCGGCTGACAACCTGTCGGCCGGCATTGCGTCGTCCGCCTTCGTGGCCTATCTGTCGGGGCTGACCAATGTGGCGTATTCGGCCACGCAGTACGCGCTGTTCAGTTCGCTGATGCTGCTGCTGCCCAAGTTCATCGCCGGGTTCTCCGGCGTCGTGGTGGACGCGCGTGGTTATGAATTCTTCTTCACCGGCACCGCACTGCTCGGCGTGCCGGTGCTCGCGCTGGTCTGGCTGGCGGCGCGGGCGGAACGGGGCAATTAGCAAGGGTCAAGGCGGCGCCCGTTTCCGGGCGCCCGCCGTCCTGCGCGATCGCTTGCGGACTTTCAGCGTCGCTTCGTGCGCGCCTGTTCCAGCTGTTCGCACATCTGCGTCGCGCCGTCGAGAACGCGCGGCGTATTGCGCTGCAGCTGTTCCGGCGGAATGAAGTAGAGGTTGTCCCGGGCGACGGCCGGCAGGCTGCGCCAGCGCCGCCATGCGTCCAGCCACTCCGGGCGCGCGTCGGCCATGCCGCTGGCGACGATGACCTCGGGTGCAGCGGCCAGCACCGCCTCTTCGGTCACTGTCGGCGCGAGGATGGGCAGATCGGCAAACACATTGCGTCCGCCGCACAGCGCCATCACGGCGCTGATCAGATGCTCGCCATTGACCGTCATCGGCGGCCGGTCCCAGATCTGGTAGAACACGCCGACCGGCGGGCGGGATGCATAGCGCGCCGCCAGCCTGTCGCGTCGCGTGCGGAAGTCGAGCGCTGCGGCCTCCGCGATCTTGGACGTACCGGCCAGCCGGCCGAGCAGTTCGAGCGTGCGCGGAATGTCATCCAGCGAGCGCGGTTCGCTGACGAAAACCGGAATGCCCAGCCGGTCGAGCTGACCGTATTGCGCGGCGCGGGTGCTGCTCTGCCAGGCGATGACCAGATCGGGCTTCAGCGCTGCGACCGCCTCGATGTCGACGGCGCTGGAACTGCCGACCCGCGGCAGCGCCTGCGCCGCCGGCGGAAAATCGCTGTATTCCACCGCGCCGACCAGCTTCGCGCCTGCGCCGGCGGCGTACAGCAGCTCGGTCACGTGCGGTGCCAGACTGACGATGCGCTGCGCGGGGGCCGGCAGCACGACGCGGCGTCCGGCGTCGTCGGTCACGCTGACGGCGGCACGCGCCGGGTTTGCGGCTAGCATCAGTCCGATCAGCAGCCAGATCTGACGCATCATGCCGGCACGAAATAGCGACGCTCACCGTCGCGCAGCTCGCGCAGCGGATGGCAGAACGCGCGTGACAGCGTGTCTGGCTGCAGCACCGTGTCGACCGCTCCGCAGACCCACTCGCCGCCGCCGGTCAGCAGCAGCGCGCGGTCGCAGAAACGCAGCACCTGATTGAGGTCATGCAGCACGGCCACCACGGCGCGCCCCTCGTCATGCGCCATGCCGGCGAACAGCGACAGCGTGTCCATCTGGTAATCGAGGTCGAGATGGGTAACCGGCTCGTCGAGCAGGCACAGCGGCGCGTCCTGCGCCAGCAGCGCGGCGATGGCCACACGCTGTCTTTCGCCGCCGGACAGCGTGCGCACGTCGCGCGCCTCGAAGCCGGTGAGCGATACGCGGGCCATCGCGTCGAACGCGACCTGCACGTCGTGCGCGCTGTCGTCCGACCAGCGGCCGATGTGTGGGTGCCGACCGACCAGCACGGTATCGAGCACGGTCGACGCGAAGGCGTCTTCGTGCGACTGCGCCAGCAGCGCGCGCCGGCGTGCCAGCGCGCGCGGCGCCACCGATCCGATCGGCATGCCGTCTAGCGTCAGCTGGCCGGCCAGCGGCGCACGCAGCCCGGCCAGCGTGCTCAGCACGGTGGATTTGCCGATGCCGTTGCGGCCGATGACCGCGAGCATTTCACCCGGCCGGATGTCGAGGTCGAGCGCGGCGCACAAGGTGCGTCCGTCGATGCCGGCGCTGACACCGCGCGCGACGAGCAGGGGAGCGACGGTGCTCATTGACGGCGATGCAGCAGGAACAGGAATACCGGCACGCCGAGCAGCGCCGTCAGCACGCCGACCGGCAGTTGCGCCGGCGCGATGAGGGTGCGCGCTGCGGTATCGGCCAGCAGCAGCAGCAGGGCGCCCGCCAGCGCACTGGCCGGCAGCAGCAGACGCTGGTCGTTGCCGAGCGCCAGCCGCATCAGGTGCGGCACGACCAGACCGACAAATCCGACCGCGCCGACCGTGGTCACTGCGACGGCGGTCAGCGCCGACGCGATCAGGTAGATCGCCAGGCGCAGGCGCAGCACCGGTACGCCGAGCGTCTGCGCGGTGAGGTCGCCGCGCGCCAGCAGGTTCAGGTCACGCGCCAGCGGCACGCACACCAGCACGCCGATGGCCAGCGCCCACAGCGCGGCTGCGGGCGGCGCGGCCACGCCGGCGTCGCCCATCAGCCAGAACAGCATGCCGCGCAGCGACTGCTCGTTCGCCACGGTGAGCATGAAGGACACCGCCGCGCCGCAGCCGGCCGACACGATGACGCCGGTCAGCAGGAGCCGCGTCGGCGTGCGCCCGCCCTCGCCGTGAGCCAGCCCGAACACCAGCGCCATCGCGGTCAGTGCCCCGGCGAGGGCGGACAGCTCGAACAGCGCGCCCGCCAGTCCGGCCGCCATGGCCAGCAGTGCGCCGACCGAGGCGCCGCCGGAAATGCCGAGCACGTAGGGGTCGGCCAGCGGATTGCGCAGCAGGACCTGCATCAGCGCGCCGGCCAGCGCGAGCAGTCCACCGCAGGCTGCGGCCGCCAGCACGCGTGGCAGTCGCAGGCCGAGCACCACGTCGCCGGCCACCCCGGCATCGCCGCCGGTCGTCATGATCTGCCACAGCTGTGCCGGGCTGACCGGCACGCTGCCGAGCGACAGCGACAGCGCGATCGACAGCAGAAGGCCGATGGCGAGCAGTGGCAGCGCCAGCGTGCGGAGACGCGGCGTGCGGGTGCGCACGGACGCAGGGGATTGCATGGCGTCAGCAGGGATGGACATGTACCGCTAGCCCCGCCCAAGGCGTTCGTCGAGCGTGCGCCCGGCACGTTCGCTGACCACCAGTACCAGCTTCATCATGGCGCGTGTGGCGCCGACGAACAGCTTGCGCAGCGTGCGCTCGTCCAGCGCATCGAAGTCGACTTCGGCGAGGATGACCGCCGGCGCCGACTGACCCTTGAACCGGTAGACCGATTCGATCAGCACATCACCTTCGGAATATTCCGGCTGGCCGAGCAGGTCGTACTGGCCGGTGAAGCTGCGCAGCGCGTTGGCGCCGAGCCGGTCGTGGCGCAGCAGTTCCGACTGTTCGCGGCCACGCCAGCTGACGATGGCGACGTCTTCGGTGCGAAAGCCGGCGGCGAAGCACAGGCGGATCGCTTCCTTGACGCGCTGGGTCAGCGGATGTTCGGCGTCATACACCAGCCGCTCGACGTCGTCGGCATCGAACGGCGATGCCGCCTCGATCTGCGCGGCTTCGGGCAGCACGTCCTGCAGCAGCGTCTGCAGCATGTGCACGACAGGGCGCGGGCTGCGGAAATTGCTGCGCGCGCGCAGCGTCACCCAGCCGGGAAGATCGATCGGCGTACGGCCATACAGGTTCTGCATCGGGTCTTCCAGCCAGATCAGACGCGCCTCGTCGGCGGCATGCCGCCACAGCCGGGTCGCCCAGTCGGTGGAAAAGTCCTGGCCCTCGTCGACGATGACGGTGTCGAAACGGAGGGCGTCCGGCACGTCGAGTTCGCCGGCGCGCGCGATCAGCGCGTCGAACGCGTCGGGGCGTGCGTAGTCGGGCCGCTCGCCGTGCTCGGCCAGCACGCGCTCGCACAGGTGGTGGAAGGTGCACGCCAGCCCGCCCTCGGGCGCGATGCGCGCGAGGTGATCGGCCAGCGGACGATTGAAGCAGACATACAGCGGACGCAGCCCGGCTTCGACTGCAGCGCGGTACTCGGCGAGCGCGAGTTGCGTCTTGCCCGAACCGGCCGTGCCGACGACGCGCAGTCGGTAGGGCGTGAAGTCGAGCGCGCGCGCCCACTGCGAGAGGCCGCCGGCAACCCGGGTCACGCGCTCGCGCGCGATGCCCATGCGCGCGCTGACGTCGGCTTCGAGCTTGATTTCGTCGCGCAGGAAACGATGCACTTCGGCGGCGCGCGCGCCGTGTTCGCCCGGCGGAAGAATCGACTGGATGCGCGCTGCCAGCGTGTCGCGCAGCGCCGCGTCGACGATGCGTTCCGGCTCGATGCCGGCGGTATGCGCCTGGCGCACGAAGTGGTCCGGGCAGTACAGCAGGTATTCGAGGCTGGGCAGTGTGGCATCGGCGCCGCCCAGACGCGATGCCAGACGGGTGTGCAGGGCATGGCGCGAGCGCGCGATGCCGACCGCGACATTGCGGTCGCGTCCGCGGTGGCGGGTCAGCAGGCCGTGCTGACCTTCTTCGAGATAGCCGCTGCGCTGTTCGATGGCGAGCAGGTTGCCGGCGGCGTTGACGATGACGAAGTCAATGTCGCCGTAGATCGAAAACCCCTGATCGAGACGCGTCCAGTGCACGCCGTGATAGACGGTGTAGGCCGCCGGCAGCGCGCGCTCGAGCAGCGCCAGCGTGGCGCGTTCGCGCTCTGCTGCGGCACCCGGACGGATGGCATCGCCGGCGTCGTTGCCGCCATCCATTTCGCGCCAGCCATCGGGTACCACCTTTGCCACGTGTTGCGTCCTGTCGTCAGATCGGTGCGAGCTTACACGGCGTGTGCCGATCGCCGTGCGCCGCATGCCGGTTATCCACAGTATCTGTGGACAAGATGCTTCATCACGCGGTAACACCGGCCGGAGCGCCGCATGCTGCAACGGTGTCAATAGGGTTGCTCATTATTGAGGCAGGGTGCGGACAATTGAGGTGATTGCTCGCGCATGCTGGTCACGCAGTCCATCCACAGTTTCTGTGGACAAGGCTGTGGGCGAAAGCTGTATGGCGAGGGCAGCGCCGCCGCCAGCAAGGATGTGGGCACGACGCCTCATTTGCAGGCAGTGTGCTCAATCGGGGCCACGGGCGCCGAGCAGTTCATGCAGGTTCTCGGCCACCATTTCCTCGAAACCGGTTGCCGGGTCGATCTCGCGCCGGATGTCCCAGCCGGTGGCGATGCCGAGAACCAGTTCCATCGTGGTGCGCACGATGCTGCCCGCCAGCAGGTGACCACCGGTGACGCGTCCGTCGGCGTCGGCCACCATGACATGAAGGTGAACGCCGTGTCGGCTCACCGTTCCGGACAGCGTCAGCAACTCGCTGTTGCCATCGATGACGGTGGCCCTGTCGCGACCCGCCAGTCGCAGCGTGGCGGGCGCCAGGCTGCCCACCGCCGACAGCACGAAGGCGGCGCCGATGTCCTGCCGGCGCGCGACGGCTTCCAGGCAGCGCCTCAGATCGTCGCCCGGGCGAAGCCGCTCGATGTGCAGGGTGATCATGGCCGCACGTTCAGCCGAAAGGCTTCACGCCGATCAGCGCGAGATGCAGCCAGCCGGCGAACACCGCCCAGCCGACGACACCGGCGACGATGGCGATTGCATCGCGCGATGCACTGCCCGCCGGGCGTCGCAGACCGGCTGCGCGGTCGCGCCGGCGCAGCGTGGCGAACATGACGACCGACCACACCAGAAAGCTGCCGAACAGCAGCAGGTCGGCCAGCGTACCGTTGGCGATCAGGTGGGCGAACGCCCAGATCTTCACGCCGGCCACCATCGGATGGCCGAGTTTTGCGCGGATGCGTGTGCCCGGCACATAGGCACAGGCCATCAGAACGAAGGCCGGCAGCGTGAGCAGCGCGGCCAGGTGGCGCGTCCATACCGGTGGTGCCCACAGCAGCGTCGGCGCCATGCGCGCTTCGCCATAACCCTGCACGATCAGCACCAGGCCGATCAGGGACAGCACCGCATAAAGGATTTTCCACGGCAGCAGACCGAGGCGCGCGACGCCTGCGTCGCGCAGGCCCGGAGCAATCAGCCGCGTCGAGTGGACGCCCAGCAGCAACACCAGACCGAGTACCAGCATAGCCATCACATTTTCTCCACGAGAGGGGTCAGAGCAAGGGTCAGAGCGCGAGCGTACCCGAGACGGGCCGTGCGCACCTGCGTCGATGCGGGAATCGTCCTACAGCCACCCCGCCGTGCGGACGACAGGCGGCGCCGTGACCGCTGCGCATACTGCAGTCGTGTCATGCAGACGGAGAAACGCATCATGACGATTCGATTGCTGATGTCGGCGCTGTGTGGCGCCCTGCTGAGCGCCGCGTTGCTGACCGCTTTCCAGATAGGGCGCGGCACCGCCGCACCCGACAGCCTATCCGCATTGTCGAAGCTTGATGGACGGGAGGTGTTCGACACCGACGGCGTCACATTGGGCGTGGTCGAGCAGACCGTGTCCGGGCGCCACGGCGAACGCAGCGCGCGCTACGCCATGGTGCGCGTGTCGCGCTCGGGCAATGCCGGCCTGCGTCTGGCGGTGCCTGCCTATCGTCTGCAGGCGGTGGACGACGGTCTGATGTTGACGCCCGACTCAGAGGGTGATGCGGCTTCGAGCGACGATGACGGTGAAATCCTGCCCGCGGTGTCGCAGCTTCGCAGCACGATCTGAAACACAAGGCCAGATTTATGAACGCAGCACCCACTTTCCCAACGGAGACAAGCATGAACAAGCTGATGACGATACTTATTCTGAGTGCCGGTCTTGCACTGGCGGGTTGCAACACGATTGCCGGCGCCGGCAAGGACATCGAGTCCGGTGGCGAGGCGGTGCAGGACACCGCGCGCGACGTGCAGAAGAAGATGTAGTACCCGCGCTTCACCCTTTCCCGCTTCGCCCGACTCAGGCCTCGAGTCGGGCATTTTTTTGGCCGCCAGAGATCACGCGGCCAGCCCGCATGCACCGGACTTCGCGCGAGCGGATGCGCCAGGCGCATCACATCGGCGAGGAAGAGAACCCTGCCGTCAGGCCGGTTTTTTCGCAGCGGCCTTCTTCGGTGCAGCTTTTTTAGGCGCGGCCTTTTTCACTGCGGTCTTGCCCGGTGCAGCCTTTTTTGCGACCGCCTTCTTCATCGCCGCTCCGGCAGGCGATTCGCTTTCCGCCAGATCGGCGCCCGGCACTGCTGCCTTGGTCTCCTTCGCCCCGGCTTTCGGCTTGACCGCGCGCGGCTCGAATTCAAAGCCTACCTTGCCATCCGGTTGACGCACCAGGAAAGCGGAGAACTTGCGCTTGGTGCGCGACGACACGAACCCCTTCAGCAGATCGGTGCGACCGGCCTCCAGCAGCTTCTGCATCTGTTCCGGTTCGATCGGCTGCTGCAGGATGATCTTGCCCGAGCGGAAGTCGCAGCTCTTGTCCGGACCGACCGCCTTTTCGCAGATGTAGGACATCGGCTGTTCGTACACTCTTGCCGCGCACTTCGGGCAGGCGCCAAGCGGTGTCTGCGACGAGAAATCGACCGGCTCGGCATTTTCGTCATCGCGCGGCTGGCCGAAGTCGAACTCCGGCTCCAGCTTGTCGTTGAGCTTGATCAGCGCATTGAATGGCCGGCCCATCTTGTTGCGGAAGCCGGTCAGCGGTCCGACCTGATGGTCGCGCAGCAGAGTGTCGATTTCGTGCGTTTCGAACTGGCGGCTGGCGACGATCTTCCACAGCGCGAAGTCGCAGCTCTGACACTGGAACTTCTTGTAGTTTTCCTTCACGACACCGCCGCAGCGCGGGCACTTTTCTTCCAGCGTCGCGAAATCGCCCGGAATGGTGTCGCTTTCGTAACTCTTCGCCTGATGCACGATGCGCTGCGTCATGTCGGCGATCTCGCCCATGAAGGCTTCGCGCGACAGCTCGCCGCGCTCGATCTGCGACAGCTTGTATTCCCACTCGCCGGTCAGTTCGGGCGAACTGAGTTCGTCGATCTTCAGGCCGCGCAGCGCAATCATCAGCTGAAAACCCTTGGCGGTCGGAATCAGTTCGCGACCTTCGCGCAGCATGTAGCTTTCGAGGATCAGGTTCTCGATGATCTGCGCGCGGGTCGCCGGTGTGCCCAGACCACGCCCGGCCATCGCTGCGCGCAGCTCTTCGTCGTCGATGGTCTTGCCGGCGCCTTCCATCGCGGACAGCAGCGTCGCTTCCGAGTAGCGCGCCGGCGGGCGCGTCTGCAGCGCCTTGACCAGCATGTCTTCAACCTTGACCGTCTCGCCCGGTTTGACCGGCACCAGACTGGCCGCAACGGTTTCACCCTTGGCCTTGGCCTCGTCATCGACCAGCGCCGCCTCCTTGCCATACACGGCGAGCCAGCCGGCATTCACCAGTACCTTGCCCTCGGTCTTGAAGGCTTCGCCCTCGACGCGGGTGATCCGGGTGGTGATCTGGTATTCGGCGGCCGGAAAGAACACCGCGAGAAAGCGGCGCGTCACCAGGTCGTAGATCTTGGCTTCGGCCTCGGACAGCGACTTCGGCTCGGTGCCGGTCGGAATGATGGCGAAGTGGTCGGAAATCTTGGCGTTGTTGAAGATGCGCTTGTTCGGTTTGACCCAGCCGTGCTTCACGATTTCGTTGGCATGCGGCGCATAGGTCTGCGGCAGGCGTGCAAGAACGTCATTGACCGTCGGCAGATAGTCTTCCGGCAGCGCGCGCGCATCGGTACGCGGATAGGTCAGCACCTTGTGCTTCTCGTACAGTGCCTGCGCGATCTGCAGCGTGACGCGGGCAGAGAAACCGAAGCGTCCGTTGGCTTCGCGCTGCAGCGACGTGAGGTCGTACAGCAGCGGCGACAGCTGGGTCGATGGCTTGGCCTCTTCCTCGACCGTGCCGGTCTTGCCGGCGCACTTGGCCTGGATGGCACGCGCTTTCGCCTCGTCCCACACGCGTTCGGCGCGGGCGTGCTCGTCGCCTTCCGGCCGCTTGAATTTCTCGTCGATCCAGCGGCCGGTGTACTCACCCGCCACTGCGCCGAAAAGACCTTCGATTTCCCAGTAGTCGCGCGACTTGAAGCGACGGATTTCTTCCTCGCGCCGCACGACGATGGCCAGCGTCGGCGTCTGCACCCGGCCGACCGTCGTCAGGTGGAAGCCGCCGGTCTTCGAGTTGAACGCGGTCATCGCGCGCGTGCCGTTGATGCCGATGAGCCAGTCGCTTTCGGCACGCGACATCGCGGCCTGACGCAGACCTTCGACCTCCTGCGCGCTGCGCAGCTTCACGAAGCCGTCGCGGATCGCCGTCGTCGTCATCGACTGCAGCCAAAGACGCTCGATCGGCTTGGTCGATTTGCTGTGCTCGACGATGTAATTGAAGATCAGCTCGCCCTCGCGGCCCGCGTCACAGGCATTCACGAGGCTGTCGACATCCTTGCGCTTGATCAGCCGGGTCAGCAGGCGCAACCGCTCGGCGGTCTTGTCGATCGGATTGAGCGTGAAGCGGGGCGGAATGACCGGAAGGTGGGCAAACGACCACTTGCCGCGCTTGACCTCGTATTCCTCGGGCACGGCCAGTTCCAGCAGATGGCCGACTGCGGACGACAACACGTAGTCGTCGCTTTCGAAGTAGTCACCTTCGCGCGTGAATCCGCCGACGGAGCGCGCGATGTCCTGCGCTACCGACGGCTTTTCCGCGATGATCAGTTTTTTGCCCATGCCTGCCCGATGACCCGATCGCCGACTGCGGCGCACCGGGTGCGCGCCGGATCAAGCGGCGTGAAAGCGGCGCATGATAGGGACAAAAATTCCGAACAGGCAAGCGAATACGCGGGACCCCGCCATGCCCGCCACGTCGCGCGCCGGATCAATGCGGGGCGCGCGGCTCGTCTTCGTCGGACAGCAGCTCCTCGAGGACCAGGGTGTCGGTGGTCGCCTGCTGGTTCCACAGCACCATCAGCACGATCACCTTGAGCTGGCTCAGCGACACCTCGTCATCCTCCAGCGCCAGCGCACGCTCGACCACGATTTCGCGGGTCAGGGCGTTGATCGCACCGGCATCTTCGAGGAATGAAAGGAAGCCACGGCATTCGGTATCGAGCCGCGATTGCTCCGCCGCCGAGTACAGCCGGATGGAGCGGCTTTCTTCGGCAATCTTCGGCTTGTCGGCGCCACCGGCGCTTTCAAGACCGGACAGCCAGCCCATTGCTTCCTCGATTTCGTCCTGCTCGAAACCGGCAGCCGTGAGCTTGCGCGCGAGCTGGTTAGGCTCGGGATAACTGTCCAGATGCGCGTAAGTTTCGAAAAGATAGACCAGAACGTCGATCATGATTCGGCTCCGCGCGTGCCGGTTGGCGGCAAGGCCCACCGGCGGTTTGTCACCCGGCTCGGGCTGACCCGAACCGTATCACCTGATGCGCTGGAATCGACCGTCCGGCAGCAACGCCACCCGCCTTTCGAGTTCCAGCGAAAGCAGCATGGCGGAGAGGGTGTCTGCCGTCAAGTCGGTATGTTGCGCGATGAGGTCGATTCCGACCGGATCGAAGCCCATTGCATCAAGCAGCGCCGAGGCGTCGTCCGTCACGCGTGCGGCGGTGGCCCCGGCCGGTGGCGCCTCAGGCTGCAGCTCGGACAGGATGTCGCGCGCGTCATCCACCAGCTTGGCCCCCTGGCGGATCAGCTGATGGCAGCCCTTGGACAGCGGCGAGTGGATCGACCCGGGAATCGCGAACACCTCGCGCCCCTGGTCGCCGGCAAGGCGGGCGGTGATGAGCGTGCCGCTGCGTGCGGCCGCCTCGACCACCAGCACACCGCGTGACAGGCCGGAAATGATGCGATTGCGGCGCGGAAAGTTTTCCCGTAGCGCCGGTGTGCCGAGCGGAAATTCGGTGAGCACGGCGCCCTGCGCGGCCACGCGGCGCGCGAGGTCCTGATTGCGCGGCGGGTAGATGCGGTCGGCACCGGTGCCGATCACCGCAATGGTCGAACCCGGGCCGTCGAGCGCGCCATGGTGGGCGGCGGCGTCGCAGCCCAGCGCGAGGCCGCTGACGATGGTCAGGCCGCCGCGCGACAGCTCGCGCGCAAATTGTTCGGCCGTCTGTGCGCCCTGTGCGGTGGCGTTGCGCGCGCCGACGATGGCAAGCGCACGCCGGTTCAGCAACTCGACGCGGCCTTTCACATACAGCAGCGTCGGGGGATCGGGGATTTCGAGCAGGGCTTGCGGATACGCGGCGTCGGCCAGCGTGACGAGGTGATTGCCCGGCTGGTGCGCCCAGTCGAGCGTTCGCGCGATCGCTGCATCGTCATCGAAGGCGGCCAGCAGGCGGGCCGCCTTGTCGCCGACCGCCGCGGCGATCGCCGGGCCGGACGCCGCGAACACCCGCTCCGGCGGGCCGAATGCCGACAGCAGACGGCGTTGTGCGTCCAGCCCGAGTCCGCGTGTCAGCGTGAGCCGCAGCCAGGCTGCAAGCGATGCATCGGATACGCGCTCCACCGGCGACCGCGCGATCGAGTCGTCGGCGTTCAGGGCTTGCGGATGCGGTCGCCGACGGCGATCGGGCGCTTGGCATCCATCACCAGCGCGTAGGAAATGTTGTCGAACACCCGGAACACGAACACCACGCCCGAGCGCTCGTCCGGGATCTGGAAGGTATTGATCTGCTGGTCGCGGCGCTCGGTGACCTGCTTGCCGGCGACGAAGGCAGCGAATACGTGACCGACCTCTACGCCGTCATTCGCGCCACGGTTCAGCAGTACCACGTTGTGACGTCCGGCCGACGCCACGCCGCCGACGATGCGCGCCACGCTGCCTTCGATGTTCTTTTCGGGGGCTCGCGGCACGTAGGCGACCAGTTCAGACGGTGGGGCCGGAATGAGCCGGTCGCCCTTGCCCATTTCGAACTGTGCTGATTCGACCTCGAACGTAGCCGGGTCGCCTTCGCGCGTCAGCCGCGCATCCCCCAGGTATTCGGCCTCGAAGCCCAGCACGGCCTTGGTTTCCGGATCGCGGATCGGCGCGGCAGGCCGATAGACATGCCACAGCGACGAGCTGTCGGTCACGCCGGTCACGTAGGCCACATCGCCCGCGCTCAGGTACACGCGGCCTTCCTGCGTGCCGACGATGCGCGGCGCCGTTTCGTTGAAACCGGCTTCCACCGCAATCGGTCTGGTCAGGAAGGGTTCGATGGCCTTGTGCGGAATCGAGGCAATCGGCTCGGGCACCGCTTCTTCGTAGGTCCTGGGCGAAAGCTTGACCGGCTGACCGACGCGCAGGCGGGGCGAGCCGTTGAAATCTTCCAGATAGACGATCTGCCCGGGGTAGATCAGGTGCGGGTTGCGGATCTGTTCGCGATTCATCCGCCAGACTTCGGGCCAGCGCCACGGCTCCTTCAGGAACAGGCCGGCAATGCCCCACAGCGTGTCCCCCGGCTTGACGACATGGCGGTCAGGCGCGTTGCTGGCAATGGCGGGCGCACCGTCTGACTGGGCGAAGGCGGTCGCGCTTGAAAGGGCGACCAGCAGGGAGCATATAATCTTGCGCATGGTGTGGCCTCGCACTGGCGGATGCCGGTAGCACAACGGTTACGGACGGAGGGTCGCCTCGTTTCGTGTTGCACCGCCGGAACCCGGCCGGGGGTTTGCCTCTCGATATTGGTTCAAGCGTTTGCTACGGCAGCGTGCGCGGCGACATGAGCCGCGCACGTCCTGGTTCCGCCGCCGGAGATCATGGGTTGCACCATGGATTGCGGCGCGCGTTGCATGACGGCAGGCAAGGCTCAGGCCATCGGCATGCGTCAGTGTAGCAAGCTGCTTCAACTAATGACAGTCTGCATGAAAATTCACTGCTAATCCATTAAATCAGCACGACTTTTATGGCACTACTTCCGATACTGAAATTTCCCGATCCCCGTCTGCGCAAGAAAGCGTCGCCGGTGCAGGGGGTCGATGAAAGCACGCGCAGACTGGCCGCCGACATGGCAGAAACGATGTATGCCGCACCCGGAATCGGACTGGCCGCGACCCAGGTCGATGTGCACAAGCAGGTCATCGTGATTGATATCAGTGAGGACAAGACCGGGCTGATCACGCTGATCAACCCGCGCATCGTCGAGCGCGACGGCGAGCAGGTGTATGAGGAAGGCTGTCTGTCGGTACCCGGCATCTACGAAAAGGTGACGCGCTCGGAGCACATCCGGGTCATCACGCTTTCGCTCGACGGCACCGAGCACGAAATCGATGCACATGGCCTGCTCGCCGTGTGCATCCAGCACGAAATGGATCATCTGCAGGGCAAGGTGTTCGTCGATCACCTGTCGCAACTGAAACAGAGCCGCATCAAGAATCGCATCGCGAAGCAGGCCCGCGAAAGCGCCTGATGCCCTCACGCTCACTCACTGACCCGCCGCGCATCGCGTTCGCCGGCACACCGGAATTTGCCGCTCGTGCGCTCGAGGCGCTGATCGGTTTCGACTGCGACATCCCGCTTGTGCTGACCCAGCCTGACCGGCCGGCCGGCCGTGGCATGAAGCTCACGCCCAGTCCGGTGAAGGCGTGCGCCCTGGCGCATGGCTTGACGGTGGATCAGCCCGATACGCTGAAAACGCCGGAACTGCGCGCGCCGCTGGTGGAGGCTGCGCCCGACCTGCTGGTGGTCGTCGCCTACGGCATGTTGCTGCCGCGTGCCGTGCTCGACATTCCGCGCCTCGGCTGCATCAATATCCATGCGTCGCTGCTGCCGCGCTGGCGCGGCGCGGCGCCAATACAGCGCGCCATCGAAGCGGGCGACGCCCGCACCGGCATCACGCTGATGCAGATGGACATCGGTCTGGACACCGGCCCGATGCTCGCCGAGCATGTGGTCGACATCACGGACATCGACACGACCGCCACGCTGCACGACCGGCTGGCCGAAGCCGGCGCGCGGCTGCTGATCGATACCCTGCCCGACCTGCTGGCAGGCCGCGTCACGCCGCGCGCGCAGCCGGACCATGGCGCGTGCTACGCGGCCAAGATCGGCAAGACCGAAGCGGCCCTCGACTTTCGTCGCTCCGCGTCCGAACTGGGTCGCCGGCTGCGCGCCTTCGATCCCTTTCCCGGCGGGCTGATGTCGGTGGATGGCACGCCGATCAAGCTTTGGCGGGCCGAAGTGCTGGCCGAGCCGGGCGCACCCGGCCTGATCAGCCGGGTCGATGATCAAGGCGTGGTGATCGGCTGCGGCGCAGGCTCTCTGTGCATCACCGAACTGCAGAAGGCCGGCGGGCGCCGGCTGCCGGTGGCCGAATTCCTGCGCGGTCACGCGCTTGCAGCGGGCCAGCAGGCACAGCTGCCGGGCTGAGCGTCGGCCGGGCGCCCGGTGGCGTTGCTCGTCCTTGCAGGGAGCCTCCTGCCTTGTAGTCGCGCCTTTCCTGCCACCCTGCCCGCAACGCCGATCAACTGCGGTTTTCGGCTTGAATTTTCGGCTGAGTGCGCAATCTATACGGCGTCCGATTTCACTGACTGGTAAGCACAATGTTTGGCAACTGGCTGAAAACCTCGATCCTGATGGCCGGCATCGTCGCGCTGTTCGGCGTCGTCGGCGCGGCCATCGGCGGGCAGCAGGGCATGCTGCTCGCGCTGCTGTTCGGCGGCGCGATGAATGTGTGGGCCTACTGGTTCTCCGACAAGATGGTGCTGCGCATGTACAACGCGCGCGAAGTCGACGCCGCCTCGTCGCCCTATCTTTACAACATGGTGGCTGAACTGGCGCAGCAGGCCGAACTGCCGATGCCGCGCGTCTACCTGATCGACGAAGCGCAACCGAATGCCTTCGCAACCGGCCGCAACCCGGAGAATGCAGCCGTGGCGGCAACCACCGGGATCGTCCGCATGCTGTCCGCGCGCGAGCTGCGTGGCGTGATGGCGCACGAACTGGCGCATGTGAAAAACCGCGACATCCTGATCTCGACCATTTCGGCCACAGTATCCGGCGCCATCTCGGCGCTGGCGCAGTTCGGCATGCTGTTCGGCGGCAGCCGTGATGCGGACGGCCGTCCGGCCAACCCGGTGGTCGGCATCATTGTTGCCCTGCTGGCGCCGATTGCTGCCATGCTGATCCAGATGGCGATCTCGCGCACGCGCGAGTTCGGGGCCGACCGGGGCGGCGCGGAAATATCGAATGATCCGCATGCATTGGCGGACGCACTCACTAAAATAGACGCTTACGCGCGGGGTATCCCCATGGCAACCGCCGAAGCGCACCCGGAGACCGGCCAGATGATGATCATGAATCCCCTTTCGGGCGGCGGCCTGCGCGGCCTGTTCAGCACCCACCCGGAAACGGCGGAACGCGTGGCGCGCCTGCGCGCGCTGGCACGCTGACATGGATCGCGACTGGCGGCCCGACGGCAATGCCCGCAACGTGCTCGGCGGGCCGCTCGAGCCCTGTTCGTTCAAGCCGCTGACCGGTTTTTTCCGCGACGGCTGCTGCAACACCGACGACAACGACTTCGGCTCGCACACCGTGTGTGCGGTGCTGACCGACGACTTCCTGCTGTTTTCCCGCGCGCGCGGCAATGACCTGTCGACGCCGCGCCCGGAGTACGACTTCCCCGGCCTGCGGGCCGGCGACCGCTGGTGCCTGTGCGCAGCACGCTGGCGTGAAGCCTTTGACGCCGGTCAGGCACCGAAGGTGATCCTGGTCGCCACGCACGAGGCTGCGTTGCGCTATGCGCCGATCGAAGCGCTGCGCCAGCACGCCTGGACGGGTTGATCGTCTGCTTACCCCCGTCAGGACCCGCTCCGGAGCGGGTCCTGACTCGCCTCTTGCCGGTACCCATGCATTGAATTCCGTATCTTCTTCCGGTCAGCCGGTCGCCGCCGATTCACTGGCGGCAGCCCTGCTCGGAGCCGCCCACGCCGTGGCTGCCGTACTCAAGGGTGATGCGCTGGACGACGCGTTCAGCCGCATGCCTGACACACTGTCGACCAATACCGCCGCCGTGCGCGATCTGGCCTACCAGTGCCTGCGCGCGCATGCCGCGATCGAGGCCCGGCTCGCCGTGCTGGTGCCCAAGCCGCTGCGCGAGCTTGATCGGCGTGCGTTGCTGCTGGTTGCGCTGTGCCGCCTCGATGCGCGGCCGGACAGCGCGCACACCACGGTCAGCCAGGCGGTCGACGCGGCGCGCACGCTCGGTGGTGACCGCTTCGGCGGGCTGATGAATGCGGTGCTGCGCAGCGCGCAGCGGCGCGGCGACGAACTGGATGCCGCGGTCGCGGGTGACGACGCAGCGCGCCTGCAGCACCCGCGCTGGTGGCTTGACCGCTTGCGCCGCGACCACCCGAATCACTGGCAGGACATCGCGCAGCAGGGCAACAACCATCCGCCAATGGCACTGCGGGTCAATCTCCGGCGCGCGACCGTGGAGGAGGTGCAAGCCCGCCTGGCAGCCGAGGACATCGCAACGACCCGTCACGGTGATGCCGGCCTGCTGCTCGACAAGCCTTGCCCGGTCGCCCGCCTGCCGGGCTTCGCCGACGGCTTGATGTCGGTGCAGGATCTGGGTGCCCAGCGCGCCGCCGGACTGCTCGACGTACGTTCTGGGCAGCGCGTGCTCGATGCCTGCGCAGCACCGGGCGGCAAGGCATCTCATCTGCTGGAATGCGCCGATATCGAACTGCTGGCGCTCGACCACAGCGCGCCGCGTGCGCAGCGCATCAGCGAGAATTTTGCACGGCTCGGGCTGGACGGTCGGGTGCAGATCGGCGATGCCGCGGCGGTCGACAAGTGGTGGGACGGCAGGCTGTTCGACCGCATCCTGGCTGACGTGCCGTGCAGCGCGTCCGGCGTCGTGCGGCGACATCCGGATGCGAAGTGGCTGCGCCGGCCGGACGACATCGCCCGTTTCGCGAAGCAGCAGCGCACCATGCTGGACAGCCTTTGGCGCGTGCTGGCGCCAGGTGGTAAATTGCTCTACGCCACCTGTTCGGTCTTCCGCGCGGAAAACCACAAACAGGTCGCCGCCTTCGTGACCCGCCATGCCGACTGCCAACGCCTGAGCCCATGCGGCGCATTCGATCTGCAACTGCTGCCGGACGCCGAGCATGACGGGTTCTACTACGCCCTGCTGCAGAAAACCCCCGGTGTCTGAACGACTCCCGCTCTGGCCGGGGGTATGGCGCTGCATCCTGGCCTGCCTGCTGACGGTCTGCCTGATGACCCCCGGTCACGCTGCGGCCGATGTGGAAATGCGCGATGTCCGGCTCGATCACAGCGACGAGGGCTATCAGCTGTCGACCGACATCGGCGTCACGCTGTCGCCGCGGCTTGCCGAAGCGGTGACACGCGGTGTGGCGCTGTACTTCGTGCTCGAATTCGAAATCAGCCGGCCACGCTGGTACTGGCTTGATGAAGACGTGGTCGAGCGCGCGCTGACCTACCGGCTGAGCTATCACGCACTGACCCAGCAGTACCGGGTATCCACCGGCGCGCTGCATCAGGGCTTCGACACGCTGGACGAAGCGCTCAAGCTGATCGGCCGGTTGCGCAACTGGCCGATCATCGACTCGGGGCGTCTGAAGGCCGGCGGCAGCTATGTCGCCGCATTGCGCCTGCGGCTCGATGTGACCCAGCTGCCCAAGCCGTTCCAGCTCAGCGCGATGAGCAATCGCGACTGGACGCTGGAATCCGAGTGGCAGCGCTGGGGTTTCACCGCACAGCAGGCGGTGCGGCAATGAGGAACTTCATCTTCGCCAGTACTGCGCTCAGTGGCGTGCTGCTGCTGCTGCTGTCGCTGGCCAGTGAAAATACCGCGCTGTTCGCGCGCAGCTACCCGCTGCTGCTCGGCCTGAATGTGGCTGTGGCGCTCGGCCTGCTCGGTCTTGTGACCTGGCTGGTGGCGCACCTGCTGCGCGAGCACCGCGCCGCGGTGTTCGGCTCGCGCCTGAAGCTGCGCCTGTTCGCGGCGTTTGCTGCGCTGGCGGTGGCGCCGGGCGCGCTGATCTACGTGCTGTCGGTGAATTTCGTGTCGCGTTCCGTCGATTCGTGGTTCAACGTGCGCATCGAACAGGCACTCGAAGGCGGCCTCATCCTCGGTCGCAACACGCTCGACTACCTGTCAGCCGACCTGCTGGAAAAGGCCCGTACGATGGCGCGCGACCTGTCCGACACACCGGTGCTCAAGCGCAGCGCACGGCTCGACGTGCTGCGTGAGCAGGCCGGCGTGGAGAGTGCAACGCTGTTTTCGCCGCAGGGACAGGTGGTCACGACCAGTTCGTCGGCCACCCGGCTGGTGCCTTCATTGCCATCGCCGTCGCAGCTGCGCCAGGCGCGTCAGGGCATGGGTCTGACCACCGTGGACACCGACAGCAACGACGGCCTGACCGTGCGTGCGCTGGTGTTCATCGGCGGCGCGACACTGGCGTCCGACGCCCCGGTGCTGCAGCTGCTGCAGCCGCTGCCGGCTTCGCTGGCGCTGAATGCGGAGGCGGTGCAGAGCGCCTATCGCGACTATCAGGAACTGTCGCTGGCGCGTGCCGGACTCAAGCGCATCTTCGCGCTGACACTGACGCTGGCGCTGCTGCTCGCGCTGCTGTCGGCGCTGGCCGTGGCCTTCGTGATCAGCCGACGCATGTCGGCGCCGCTGTCCATCCTGGCGCGCGGCACCGATGCGGTGATGCAGGGCGATTTCAGCCCGATCCCGGCGCTCGCCACGCGCGACGAGCTGGGCACATTGACCCAGTCGTTCCGTCGCATGACCGAACAGCTCAACGATGCGCGCGCGCAGGCCGAGCGCAGCCGCAGCGAGACCGAGGCGGCACGCACCTACCTCGAAGGCGTCCTCGGCAATCTGTCGACCGGTGTGCTGGCGTTCAGTCCGTCCACCCGGTTGCGTGCCGCCAACCAGGGCGCGCTGGCCATCCTGGATGACCGGCTCGAAGGCTGGGAAGACATTGCGCTGGCTCAATGGCCGCGTCATCCTGAGTTGCGCGACACCATCCTGGCGGCCATCGACGAGGGGCAGGAGTCGTGGAGCCGGCAGATCGACATCGCCGATCCGTTCGGCCCGGGCAAGACTTTGCTGCTGCGCGGTTCGCAACTGCCGCAGGCCGGCGGCGGCGGTTTCGTCGTGGTGTTCGACAACATCACGCAGCTGATTGCCGCGCAGCGCAGCGCCGCGTGGGGCGAGGTGGCACGCCGACTGGCGCACGAGATCAAGAATCCGCTGACGCCGATACAGCTGTCGGCCGAGCGGCTGCAGTTCAAGCTGGCGGACAAGCTCGACGAGGACGGCCAGCGCCTGCTGGCGCGTGCCACCTCGACCATCGTCGATCAGGTCGAGGCGATGAAGAACATGGTCAATTCCTTCCGCGACTACGCGCGGCTGCCGCAGCCGGTACTGACGCCGCTCGACCTGAACCGGCTGGTGGACGAAGTGCTCGGCCTCTACGAAACCTCGACGCCCCGCATTGAACGGAATCTGGCGACCGACCTGCCGCACATCAGTGGTGACGCCGGCCAGCTGCGACAGGTCATCCACAACCTGCTGCAGAATGCGCAGGATGCTTCGGCCGAAGCCGGCACGCCGCAGATCAGCGTGCACACGCGCCGCCGCGGCAACCGCGTCGAGCTGTCGGTGCGCGACAACGGCCACGGCTTTCCAGCCCAGGTGCTGGCGCGCGCGTTCGAACCCTATGTCACGTCGAAAGCACGGGGTACAGGCCTTGGGCTGGCCATCGTGAAGAAGATCGTGGATGAGCACGATGGTCGCATCGAAATCGAAAACATTGCGCCGCACGGCGCTGAAATCCGCATAGCGCTGCCGCTGGCAGCCTGAAAGTCAGGAAAACATGGCTCGCATACTGGTGGTCGACGATGAGATGGGTATCCGGGAGTTGTTGTCCGAAATCCTGCGGGACGAGGGGCATGACGTGACGCTGGCGGAGAACGCGGCTGCGGCGCGCAATGCGCGTCTGTCCGCGCGACCTGACCTGGTGCTGCTGGACATCTGGATGCCCGACACCGACGGCATCACCTTGCTGAAGGAATGGGCCTCGGGCGGGCAACTGACCATGCCGGTCATCATGATGTCCGGCCACGGCACCATCGATTCGGCCGTTGAGGCGACACGCATCGGCGCACTCGATTTCCTCGAAAAGCCGATCGCGCTGGCCAAGCTGCTGTCCAGCGTGAAGCGCGCGCTGATCCGCAGTGCGCCAGCCGAACAGCGCCCGGCCGCGCCTTCGCTGACCGGCGTCACGCGCAGCGGCCCGCTGCGCGACCTGCGCCGCCGGCTGGAACAGATGGCGAGCCGTTCGCGCATCATCATGCTGCGCTGCGGCCCGTCGAGCTTCGCCGAACTGGCAGCACGCACGCTGGCGGTGCCCGGGCGGCGCTGGATCGAATTGGCCGGCATACCGGGCGCCATCACGCAGGAACAGCTCGACGCAGCGCGCGGCGGCGTCATCCATGCTGGCGATATCGGCACGCTGTCGCGCATGCAGCAGAAAAACCTCGCCTTCGCGGTCGACCGGCTGGAACGGCTCGACGCGAAACTGATTGCCAGCTGTGCCCAGCCGCTGGCGGAACTGCAGGCCGCCGGCGGCTGGGACGATGCCTTGCTGTCGCGGCTGTTCGACGTCGTGCTGCCGCTGCCGACGCTGGCCGAACTGCGCGACGAAATCGGCGATCTGGCTGACGACGTGCTGAAACATCTGGCGGACGCGGGCGAAATTCCGGTGCGCGCGCTGGCCGAGTCGGCTCGGCCACTGCTGCGCCAGCACCCGTGGCCGGGCGGTTACGCCGAACTTGTGTCGGCACTGCGTTCGGCTGCGCTGGCCACGCTCGACGATGATCTGGACGCGAGCGCGCTGCGCGCGCTGCTGCGCCCCGCCGGCAACGCGGCACTGCCCGGCCTGAACCAGCCGTTGCGCGATGCGCGCGAGGCGTTCGAGCGGCTGTATTTCGAACACCACATGGAGCGCGAAGGCGGCAACATGACCCGGCTGGCGGAGCGCTCCGGGCTGGAGCGTACCCACCTGTACCGCAAGCTCAAGCAACTCGGGCTGCCGGTCGGCCGCCGCACCGAACATCAGGACTGATGGGCGGCACCGAACGGCAGTCCTGAACGCGAAGCCCGCGCGGTGGACGCCCCCGGTTCCGTCAGGCGCGCTGGCGGAAGGTCATGTAATACACCCCGGCGACCAGAATGCTGCCGCCGACGATGTTGCCCAGCGTCGCCGCGACCAGGTTGCCCGCCAGCCCGGCCGCGGTCAGTCCCGACAGATCGACGCCAGCCGGCAGCACGCCGTTCGCATGCAGCAACATGCCCATCGGAATGAAATACATGTTGGCGATGCAGTGCTCGAATCCGGCGGCCACGAACGCCGATACCGGAAACACGATCGCCAGCACCTTGTCGGTCACGCTGCGCCCGGCGGTCGCCAGCCAGACTGCGAGACAGACCAGGGCATTGCACAGGATGCCCTTCACGAACACGATCAGGAAAGGTGTGGCCGTCTTGGCCGCCGCCACCTTCACATAGGTTTCCGCCACCGCTCCGCCGTTCATGTCGCCGTGATGTGACAGGAACACCAGGGCCACCATGCCCAGCGCGCCGACCGCATTCGCCACATATACGATGGCCCAGTTGCGCGCCAGCAGACTGAATGGAATGCGCCCCTCGGCCCAGGCCATGACCAGGAAATTGTTGCCGGTGAACAGCTCGGCGCCGGCCACGGCCACCAGGATGAGGCCGAGCGAAAAGGCAAGCCCGCCCAGCACACGGGTCAGCGCAAAGCCGAGCGAGGCATCGCTGGCCACCAGGGTGAAGTACAGCGCACCGAAGCCGATGAAGGCGCCAGCCAGCACACCGAGCATGAACATCGTGCGCACCGGCAGGTTGGCTTTGACGATGCCGATGTTTTCGACCTTCTCGGCAATCTCCTTCGGCGAGTACAGATCGATCCCCAGATTGCTGGCCATGCGTTCTCCTTGTCGGTTTTGTGTGCGGAACCCGTCTCGCGCGGGCAGGCCGACAGTGTAGGATGCTGACCGTGACGCCGGTAGATTGCCGGCCCCGCGGCAGCCCACCAGTTTGCTCGCCGCGTGGAACATGCACCACAGAAGTCAGCCAGACGCACAGTGCCGGTGAGCAATCCGCCCGCCGGCCCGCGCACCCGCCGGACCACCCGTCACGGCCAAGCGTCGCACGAAAACCCCTGACCGGCCTTCTCCGCAGCGCAGCGGAGCAGTACCGGCTTTCGGGTTCAACGCCCTCTCTTGACATTGACGGAGTACGACCATGAGAACCCGCCTCACCCTGACGCTCGACGACGCGCGGCAGATTGCGGCCGCGGCGGAAGCCGAAGCCCTGAAACGCAACTGGCCCGTCACCATCGCCATCGTCGACGACGGCGGCAACCTGATGTGGCTGCAACGCCTTGATGGCGCGCCGCCGATGAGCACCCAGATCGCACCGGAGAAGGCCCGCACCTGCGCGCTCGCTCGCAAGCCGAGCAAGGCGATCGAGGATGTGGTCAACAGCGGTCGCCTCGCCGCATTGCGCATGCCGGTGCTGCCGCTGGAAGGCGGCGAAATGATCATCGTGGACGGCGAATGCGTCGGCGGGGTCGGCGTATCGGGCGTGAAGTCCAGCGAAGATGCCATCGTCGCCCGCGCCGGCATCGCGGCCATCGGCGCGAGCTGGGAAATGCCGGCCTGACGGGCCCTTACGGGCGCGGGCCTGTGGGAGCGGCTGTGGGAGCGGCGGCCTCGCCGCGATACGCACGCTGATCATCGACCATCGCTGCTCGATCGCGGCGAGGCCGCCGCTCTCACTCGCCGCTGCTCAGCGGCCGAACAGCCCCTTGAGCTTGTCGCCGACCTGTTCCTGCACCTTGTCACGGGCTTTTTCCTGCAGTTTCTGGCTCTGTTGCTCGACCGCCGTGCGGGCGGCGCCCTTGACCAGATCGGCGAGCTCGATCTTGTAGTCGAGGCTGGCGAACGGACCGTACAGGCGCACCGGCACGGTCACGCCCCTGAGCTCGTCTGCGGCGCGGCCGTCCTGCCCCTTGCTGGTTGCGGCCAGCGTGACGCGGGCGAGGTAATCCACACTGGCCTCGGGCAGATTGACGGTGCCGGCACCCGCCAGCCTCAGGAAGGGCGAGCTGGCGGTCAGATCCGAATTGCGGGCGATGCCGTCGTCGATGCGGAAGCTGGCGCTGAGTGCTGAAAAGTCCGTCTTTTCGGTGGCGCTGGCCTGCTGTACGGTGGTGCCGCCGCCCAGCTTCGCCTTCGCCTCGCGCAGGCTTTTCGCCAGATTGATGCCGCGGATCGCGCCGTCGCGCAGCTTCAGCGACGCATTGCCATCGAGTGCGCGCTTCAGGGCGCCGACCGTCGTACCCGAGGTCGCGACATCCAGCATGACCGTGCCGCGCCCCTCCAGCAGGTCCTTGCCGGCTGCATCGCGGATCAGCGGATGCACGTCGATGTCCGACAGCGTCTGCTTCAGCGCGATGCGGTTGCCATCGGCATTCAGGATGAGCGCACCGCTGGCCGCGCCCTGATAGAGCGTGGCTGAATAGGGCGATACCTCCAGCTTTCCGTTCGACGCCTTCACGTTCAGCGTCATCTTCGTCATCTTCACGCCAGCCAGCTGCAGCGCACCGATGCGCACGCTGCCAGTGGCATTGATGTCGCGCAGCGCGGACAGATCGACCGGCGTGTCGTCCGGGTTGCCGGCGGCGGGCCTGGTTGCGTCGCCGGCTGCTGCAGGCGGGCGGTAGCGATCGAGATTGAGCTGGTCGATGTCGACGTCGAAGGTCAGCGACAGCGGCTGCAGGCGGGTCGCGGCGAGCTTGAGCAGGATGTGGCTGTCGTCGAGCCGTGTGTCGAGATCGAGCGCCGCGGTCTGCGCCTTCAGGTCTGCGCGAGCCGAGCCCTTGACCGGCAGCTTGACGCTCTTCATCGGCAACGACGGATGCGCGATGTCGATCGAGCCCTCGAGCGCCGACAACTCGGCGGACGGCCCGTCCAGTTGAACGTTCAGCGGCGTGGCCAGGGCGGCCTTGACGGTCGCCGTGTCCTGACGGGCGTCCAGCGTCAGCGTCAGTCCGGCCACCCGGACCGCCTGCGGGCTGCCTTCGATGCCCTTGAACTGCAGCTTGATGTCCGCCATGCGGGCGCTCGAATCGATCTTCGCGGCCAGATTGATTTCGTCGCCGCGGGCGCCGCCGGCATCGAGTTGCAGCGCAGGCGCTGCCAGTTTCGCCGACAGCGCCTCGCCGGCCCGTCTGGCGGACAGGTCAAACGCCAGCTTCTGGATGTCGATGCGGCCTTCGGCGCCCGCTTCGAGCCGGGTCGACGTCAGTGCGGCGCGCAGGTCCGTCAGGTCAAGCAGCGTACCCTCCATGGTCGCGCCCAGCGCTTCGAGCGCGAAGCGCTGGGTCAGCAGGTCATAGTCATAGCCGGCGGCCAGTACGATGCGCGTGTCGGCCGTCGGCTGCGCCGACGTCCAGTGCGCGGCCATGTCGAGTTTGCCGCGTGCAGTATTCGACAGCTTGCCGACCGCCAGCTCGATGTCGTCCAGCGTGTGCACCGCACCGCTGCCCTCGTCGCGGAAAGCGAGTGCCGACCGCGACAGCTTCAGACCGGCGATGTCGAAGCGGACCGGCGAGCCCTCGTCCTTTTCGGCCGAGAGCAGGTCTTCGAAGTTGAACGAGCCGTCCTTGTAGCGGATCAGGGTGACGCTGGCGCCCTCGACCCGGATCTCGTCGATGACCAGCGAACCCGACAGCAGCGGGAGCACGGCGACCGAGACGCGCGCACCGTCGATGGCCGCGAAGCGTTCGGTCGAATTGTGTTCGGACAGTGCGGTGCGGCCCAGCTTCAGGCCGAGATTCGGATAGAAGGACAGGTCGACGTCGCCTTCGATGTCCAGCGTGCGCTG
The DNA here is from genome assembly GCF_024580145.1 of Methyloversatilis sp. XJ19-49. Lineage (GTDB taxonomy): Bacteria > Pseudomonadota > Gammaproteobacteria > Burkholderiales > Rhodocyclaceae > Methyloversatilis. The sequence goes on along the minus strand of NZ_JANINI010000002.1, from coordinate 221,535 downwards.
CTTCTGTTCAAGCACGACGCGCCTCAGTTCTTCCTTCACGCGGACGGCATCGAAGGTGATCGCCACGTACAGCACGGCCGCAGCGAGCAGCGCAGCGACGCCGCCGAGCGCGAAAGCGGCAAGCTTGAGTATCTTCATGCCTTCTCCATACGAAACAGACCGGCTGATGACACGTGCCGCGTTGCCGGACGGTGCTCGATCCGGCTGACGCAAGCGGCACGGTGGCTGGCGAGCGTATCAGAGATGGCGGCTGGCAGCCCGGACCGGCGCCACGCCGGCCGTGTGCTATCTTGCTCGCCGCCGGAAGTCACCGGTTCGCGCGCGCCGCCCGCGCGCGAATTGCACCCATATCAACAAGGAGATCAGCATGAGCTTCGTTTCGGAATTCAAGGCATTCGCCATGAAGGGCAATGTCGTCGACCTCGCGGTGGGCGTCATCATCGGCGCAGCCTTCGGCAAGATCGTCGACTCGGTCGTCGCCGACCTGATCATGCCCATCGTGGGTGCGATTTTCGGTGGCCTGGATTTCAGCCAGTTCTTCATCGTGCTCAAGGATATTCCGCCCGGCGTGCCGGAAACGCTGGCCGACCTGAAGAAGGCGGGCGTACCGGTGTTCGCCTGGGGCAGCTTCCTGACGATCGCGCTGAACTTCGTCATTCTTGCCTTCATCATCTTCATCATGGTGAAGCAGATCAACCGGCTCAAGCGGGAAGAGGCGGCGGAACCGGCGGCGCCGGCCGAGCCAGCCGAAGAGGTCGTGCTGCTGCGCCAGATCCGCGATTCGCTGTCGAAGTAATCCGGACCAAGCCGACAACAAAAAAGGAGCCGATGGCTCCTTTTTTGTTGTCGGTCTGCGAGTTGTGCAACTCAGTCCACCGCTTCGCTCTCGGTCGGCCGGGCGTCACCGGACACACGCTCCAGCCGGTAGCCATAGTTGTAGGTCGACGCGAGTCGATAGCCATTCTCCGGACGCAGGGCGAGCTTGGAGCGTACGCGCGACATGTGGGTATCGACGGTGCGTGTCGGCACATCGCCCTTGCGGCCCCACAACGATTCCAGCAGGTGACCGCGCGATACCAGGCGACCGACGTTGCGGAACAGGAACACGGCCAGCTCGAACTCGCGTTCGGTCAGGTCGACTACCTCGTTGTGCAGGCGCGCCGTGTGTGAATTCAGATCGAAATGGTAGGGCTCGGCCTCGACCACCGGCTGGTCTGCCGGCGGGCGGCTGCGCCGCAGCACCGCCTCGATCCGGGTCAGCAGTTCAAGGCGCCGCGCCGGCTTGACGATGTAATCGTCGGCGCCGGCGGCCAGCGCGGTGACGATGTCGTTCTCGTCCTGCCGCGCCGTCACGAAAATGACCGGCGTCTGCAACTGGCGCTCGTTGCGCAGCCAGCGCAGCACATCGGCACCCGGCAGGTCGGGCAATTCCCAGTCGATCAGCAGCAGGTCGTAACTTTCACGCACCGCTTCGCGCATCAGGTCACGAGATCGCATGAAAACATGCACGTCGTGGCCTGCGGCACGCAGCCAGGTGCCCAGTATTTCCACCTGGACCGGGTCGTCTTCCAGCAAAGCAATTCGGGCAGTCTGCACGGCGGGATCTGTATCCGTAGAAATGAGCGGGTCAGACAGGGTTGACGGCAGGCAGGTCGCGGACTGAAGGGCCGGAATGCACGATAAATGCCGCCTGAAGCGTGACCGGGTACCGCTCAATGGACATTCGAGTATGCCACAGCGGGGTCAGCCCGCCTGCAGGGCGGCAAACAGACCCGCCATCCAGCGCAGATAGGCCCCGGCGGCCGGATCACCGGCACCCGGCGCCCACGGCGCCGCCTCTCCGGTGCCCAGAGGCAGATACGGCCCCGACTTGGCTTCGAACATGACCGAGCCCGATTCGAGCGAAACAAGGCTGTGATACTGGCCATGACCGATATCGATGCCACAGGCGTAGCCCGCACCCAGCCGATGCAGCGACTGAACGGCGCCCGTGTCGTCGAACAGGATGCAGCCGAAACGGCCGCGCAGACACAGGATGGTTTCGTCCTTCGCCGGATCCAGGTGGCGATGCGGCTGGACGTAGCTGTCCGGCTCGACGGCATTCAGCAGCCGGTGCGCGGGATGGGCGTCCTGCGGATGCAGGTTGTCGTTCATGCGCCGGCGCGGGCTGGCCTGCGCCCGGGCAGTGAGTGCATCAAGCGCAGCCAGATCGATCAGCCGGGTGCGCGGTGGCGCGTGCTCAGGCATAGGTGACACCGACCGATTCCGGCGGCAACCAGTCACGCAACCCGTCGAACAACGCGTCGTCCAGCCGCACCCGCCACTGGTCGCCGAAATCGAGGGGTGCGATGGCCTGGCCGCTGCTGTAGTGCAGACGCACCCGGCACCCGCCCTCGGCGCGGAACGGTTCGAGCAGGCTGCGCAGACGTGCGCAGGCCGCGCGCGCACCACCTGCGCCGGCCACTTCGCCATTGACCCTGAGTTCGAGCCGGCGCGCAAAGCGCGCGCGCGCCTCGCCGGCGGTCAGCAGGCTTTCGGCGACGACGCGCATCGAATTGGAATAGTCGTCGAACTGAGCGCGGCCCTCGATCACCAGCACTTCGTCTTCGCGCAGCTTGTTGCGCGAAGCGTCGAACAGTTCGTTGAACACCGACACCTCGACCTGCGCCGTGCCGTCGTCCAGCACGACGAAAGCCATCTTGCCGCGACGCGTCATCTGTACGCGCGAACTGACGACCAGCCCGGCGACCACGGTCGGGTCGCGCGACGATTCGAGCTGCGCCAGCTTGCGCCGCGCGAAGCGCGAGAACTCCTGCGCATAGCTGTTGAACGGGTGACCCGACAGATAGAAGCCGAGCGCCTGCTTTTCGTTCTGCAGCTTTTCCCGTTCGCTCCATGGCTTGCAGCTCACGTACTCGGGGGCGCGGGTGCCGACGCCCGCCGGAGCGTCGTCGAACAGGCCGCCCTGATGTGCGTTGGCCGCCGCCTGTTCGGCCGCTTCCATGGCAAGTGCAACGCTGGACATCAGGATGTTGCGGTCCGGGTCGGCGCCCTCGCGCGTCGCGTCGAACGCTCCGCCGCGGATCAGCGCCTCGATGGTGCGGCGATTTACCGTGCGGCGGTCGACGCGCAGGCAGAAGTCGAACAGGTCGACAAAGGGCCCGCCGCTCGTACGTGCCTCGATGATGGCGTTCACCGCCTGCTCGCCGGTGCCCTTCACGGCACCCAGGCCATAGCGGATTTCGCTGCGCGACACCGGCACGAAGCGGTATTCGGACCGGTTGATGTCGGGCGGCAGCACGGTGAGCCGGTTCTTCTTCGCGTCGAGGAAGAAGATGTTCACGGTGTCGGTGTTGTCCATGTCGGACGACAGCGATGCGGCCATGAAGGCGGCGCAGTGGTGGGCCTTCAGCCAGGCGGTGTGGTAGGTGACGACGGCATAGGCGGCGGTGTGCGACTTGTTGAAGCCGTATTCGGCGAACTTCGTCATCAGGTCGAACAGCTGTTCGGCCAGCGCCGGGTCGTAGCCCTTGGTGGCGGCACCGGCGGCGATGGTTTCGCGGTGCTTGGCCATTTCCTCCGGCTTCTTCTTGCCCATGGCGCGGCGCAGCATGTCCGCACCGCCGAGCGTGTAGCCGCCGATGATCTGCGAAATCTGCATCACCTGTTCCTGATACACGATGACGCCATAGGTCGGTGACAGGCAGCCTTCGAGATCGGGATGGAAGTAGTCGATCGCCTGCTGACCTTTCTTGCGCAGGATGAAGTCATCGACCATGCCGGAGCCCAGCGGCCCCGGGCGGTACAGCGCCAGCACGGCGATGATGTCCTCGAAGCGGTCGGGCTGCAGTTTGGACAGCAGCTTCTTCATGCCTTCCGATTCCAGCTGGAAGATGGCCGTGGTGTTGGCTTCCTTCAACACCTGGTAGGCGGCCGGATCGGTGAACGGCAGGCTCAGCAGATCGGGACGCTCGCCGGTCATGCGCTCGATGTAGTCGACGGCCAGTTCGATGATGGTGAGGTTGCGCAGGCCCAGAAAGTCGAACTTCACCAGGCCGATGGCTTCGACGTCGTCCTTGTCGAACTGGCTGACCGGCGCCGCGTCGTCGCCGTCCTGCTGGTACAGCGGGCAGAAATCGGTCAGCTTGCCGGGCGCGATCAGCACGCCGCCGGCGTGCATGCCGACATTGCGCGCCAGGCCCTCGAGCGGCTCGGCGAGGCGCAGCAGTTCGCGCACCTCTTCCTCGTTCTGTTCGCGCTCGGCCAGTTGCGGCGCCTGTTCGCGCGCCTCGGCCAGCGACAGCGGCTTGTTCTGTACCACCGGAATCAGCTTCGACAGCTGGTCGCAGAAGTTGTAGCCCATGTCGAGCACGCGGCCGACGTCGCGGATCACCGCGCGCGAGGCCATGGTGCCGTAGGTGGCGATCTGGCTGACCGCGTCGGCGCCGTACTTCTGGCGCACATACTCGATCACCATCCAGCGCTTGTCCTGACAGAAGTCGACGTCGAAGTCAGGCATCGACACCCGTTCCGGATTCAGGAAGCGTTCGAACAGCAGTGCATAGGCGAGCGGATCGAGATCGGTGATGCCGAGCGAGTAGGCGACCAGCGAGCCGGCGCCCGAGCCGCGACCCGGCCCGACCGGCACGCCGTTCTTCTTGGCCCAGTTGATGAAGTCGGCCACGATCAGGAAGTAGCCGGGGAAGCCCATCTGGATGATGGTGTCGCACTCGAACCTGAGCCGCGCCTCGTACTCGTCGCGGCGCGACGCGCGCACCGCCTCGTCCGGAAACAGCAATGCCAGCCGCGTCTCGAGACCGGCTTTTGCCTCGGCGATCATGAAGTCGTCGATCGTCATGCCGGGTGGCGTCGGAAACTGCGGCAGGTAGTTCTTGCCCAGCGTCAGCGTGAGATTGCAGCGGCGCGCGATCTCGACCGTGTTGTCCAGCGCTTCGGGGATGTCGGCGAACAGTTCGGCCATTTCGGCCGAGGTCTTGAAGTACTGCTGTTCGGTGAAATCGCGCGGCCGCCGCTTGTCGGTCAGCACGTAGCCCTGGGCGATGCACACGCGCGCCTCGTGCGCCTTGTAGTCGTCCGGCGCCATGAACTGCACCGGGTGCGTCGCCACCACCGGAATGCCGGTTTCGATGGCCAGCGCGCACGCATCGGCCACATACACCTCGGTGTTCGGATGGCCGGCGCGCTGCAGCTCGATGCAGTAATCGCCATTGAACAGCCGCGACCAGTCGGCCGCCAGCCGGCGCGCCGATTCCATGTTGCCGGCCAGCAGCGCCAGCCCGACATCGCCCTGCATCGCGCCGGACAGCGCGATCAGGCCGGCTGCGCCGGTGTCGGCCGCTTCGAACCACTCGCGCCGGATTTCCGCCCGGCCGCGGTGCTTGTTCTCCAGATAGGCGCGGGTCAGCAGGCGGCACAGCGTGCCGTAGCCCTCGCGGTTGCGCGCCAGCAGCAGCAGTCGGTACGGCTTGTCGCGTTCGGCTTCATTGGTGATGAAGACATCGACCGCCGCAATCGGCTTCACGCCCTTGCTGCGTGCAGCCTTGTAGAACTTCACCAGACCGAACACATTGGTCAGGTCGGAAATCGCCAGCGCCGGCATGCCGTCCTGCGCGGCGGCCTTGACGGCCGCGTCGAGCGTGACGATGCCGTCGACGATGGAAAATTCGGAATGAAGACGGAGATGGACGAAGGCGGGAGCAGACATGCGACAAGTGTACCGCTCCCTCCTGCCCGGCGGGCACCGCATGGGTGCCCGCCGGTGTCGGACGTCCCGCTGCGGAACGCCCGGGCTGACGAAACTTACTTGCGACGGCGGGCGGCGACGCCGATCAGGCCGAGGCCGGCCAGCATCAGCGCGTAGGTTTCGGGTTCCGGCACCGGTGTGATCAAGAACGCGGTGGTGTCCGGAACGATGCTGGCAGAAGAACTGTTGCTGACGGTGTCGATCGTCCAGTTGTTCAGGTCGCCCAGGGCGAGCTTCGCGGCAGCGACGTTTTCAAAGGTGCCACGCGAGCCGCTGTACTCGGCGTAGTCAGGTTGGGTCGACGCGCCAGCCTTTGCGGTGAGGCGGACGGCGTTCGATGTGCCTTCGGTCAGGCCGGTGCCGGTGAGCGGGCCGTTGGCTTCGAAGGTGCCATTGGTGATGGCGGCGAGGAAGGTGGTTGGATCGGTGGCGCTGCTGCCCAGGTAGGCGTAAACGGTTTCATTCGAGCCGGCAAGACCCCAGTTGCTGCTGCCCGACACGGTGGCGCGGCTCAATGTGCCGACCGACGCCAAAGGCGCCTCGGCGTCGTAGGCGGCGAAGCGTACGACGGTGCCGACGGCGATGACCGAGGCGCCGGAATTCCACTGGCTGTAGCTTTCGCCGGTATTGAAGGCGCTGCCGGTCCACTCGTTGTCGGAGAAGAAAACGGTGGTGTTGGCGTCGATGGCAGCCAGCGCCACGAAGGACAGGCCGTCTTCGTCCGCGTTGAACGAGGTGAAGGCGATGTCGCCGGCGCTCAGCGCGGCGTGAGCACTGACGCCGGTGGCAGCCAGCAGCAGGGCGATTGCGGTCTTGCGGAACATGTCGGATCTCCGGAAATGCGGGGGAAAACAGAAGGATGGGAAAACCTGCCGGCACGTTCGGCCGCGCATCCTCGAATGTGACAGACGAGCGTTACAGCGAAAGCAGCGCGAAGCGAACGTGCGTGGTCCGAACGGACCAGCGGATTGCAAACTTGCGTTTCGGCAGCCGTGCACTCCCATGGCCGACGCGATGCGCCTGACGGCCTATCATCACGGCTTTCCGTTTTCGACCGCTGCCATGCACCGTCTGATTCCGAATGCGCTCTGCCTGCTCACCGCTCTCGCCACCGCACCGGTGGTCGCCGCACCGGATCGCGACTGGCCCACCTTCGGCCTCGACCACGCGAATACGCGTCTTGCCGACATACCGGGCCTGACGCCGAAGACCGTACGGAAGCTGGTGCCGAAGTGGATCTACCAGAGCGGCATCGCGCAGACCTTCCAGGCCACGCCTCTGGTCGTGGAGGGAAAGATGTACGTGTCGCTGCCCGGTTCGCATGTGGTGGCGCTCGATGCGCGGTCCGGTGTCGAACTGTGGCGCTACACGCACAGGAAGCGCACGGAGAAGGTGTGCTGTGGCCCGGCGAATCGGGGCGTGGCGTTCGACGACGGCCGCGTGTTCGTCGCCACCGTGGACGCGCGCCTGGTTGCGCTCGACGCCGCCACCGGCAAGCCGCACTGGGACATCGAACTGGCGCGGCCGGACAACGCGACGACCGAAAGCAGCGAAGGCATCAAGGGCGAGGTCGGCGGCGGTTCGGGCGTCGGCGCGGCGGCTGCACCGCTGGTGGTCGAAGGCAAGGTGATCGTCGGCATCAACGGCGTGGGTTACGGGCTGCATCTGGACGTGCCCGGCCGCGCCGGCCAGCTCGCGTCGGTGGTCGGCATGGCGGGCAAGTACGGCGGCATCGGTTTTCTGGCGGCCTTCGACGCGAAGACCGGCCAGCGGGTGTGGCAGTTCGACACCGTGCGCAAGCCGCAGGATGGCGGCTGGGAAGGCGACTTCGTCGAGAAAACTGCCGATGGCCTGCCGCTGAACCGCGACATCGCCGGCGAGCGTGCCAGCGCGCCGCAGCACAAGGACGCGTGGGAGTACGGCGGCGGCTCGGTGTGGAATGCGCCGGCCTATGACGCAAAAAGCGGCCTGCTGTACTTCGGCACCGGCAACCCCAGCCCGCAGATCAACGACACTACGCGCCCGGGCGACAACCTGTACACCGCATCGCTGGTCGCCATCAATGCGAAGACCGGCGCCCATGCCTGGCACTTCCAGCAGATTCCGCACGACAAGTGGGGCTACGACGTGGCCAGCCCCGCGGTGCTGTTCGACCATCGCGAACCGGGTGGCCGCGTGGTGCCTGCGGTCGGCCAGGCGTCGAAGCTGGGCTGGTTCTATGTGCATGATCGCGCCAGTGGCGCGCTGCTGTACAAGTCGGAGCCCTTCGTGCAGCAGGACAATCTGTTCGCTGCGGCGAGCAAGGACGGCACGCGCATCACGCCGGGCGTGGCCGGCGGAGTGAACTGGTCGCCGGCCGCCGTCGACGCCGCGCGCGGCCTGGCCTTCGTCGCCGCGATGCACATGCCGATGCGTTACTGGATCAAGGAAAGTGCCGCCACGGCGGGCAAGCCGGCGCAGCGCTACGACAGCATGGAGCCGTCGGACGAGGCGAACTGGGGCGTGCTCGCGGCGATCGACCTCAGGCAGCGCGGCAAGCTCAAATGGACGGTGAAAACCGATGAGCCGCTGGTCGGCGGCGTGCTTGCGCTGAAATCCGGTGTGGTGTTCACCGGCGAAGGCAATGGCCACCTGTCCGCGTTCGACAGCGTCAGCGGCAAGCGGCTGTGGGGCTTTCAGACCGGCGCCGGCGTGAACGCGCCGCCGATTGCCTTCACTCTCGACGGCAAGCCGTATGTGGCGGTGGCGGCCGGCGGCAGCGCCATCTGGGGCTACCGTCAGGGCGATGCCGTCATCGTGTTCGGACTGCCGGACTGAGCGCATCCGGGCGTCGAAGAATCTTACATATTGCAGGCGGCTGGCATGAGTCCCACGGCATACGGCGCTTTGCGGCAGGCGGCGCGATGCTTGCTACGTCTCCAGTTTGGTCTTTTTCGCCGGTAAGTCACCGGCCCACGATCCGGAGGATGCCTTCATGACACTGCCTGCCTTTTCATCGATGTCCCGTGTGCTGCTGCTCGCAGCCGGTCTGGGCTTCACGTCCGCGCCGCTGCTGGCCGCCGACATCCTGGTCGACGTGCAGATGCAGAACAGCGATACCAATCCGGGCCCGTTTTCGGCCGGTGCCGGCGCACAGTTCAGCATGAGTTTCCGCATCGACGCCAGCGTCGCGCCTTCGGGCGCCATACCGACCTGGAGCGGTGCGCTCGACGATCTGTTCGTCGACATCGTCGACGTCAATCTGGGCAGCTTCACGATCCAGGCGCAGAACGGACGTTGGCAGCAGATCGACGGCGATTTCCTGGCTGGCGGCTGGGGCAGTTTCAACGGTGGCAGCATTGCGCCCTTCGCGGTGTTCAATCCGTCAATAAGCGCCACCGCCTTCGTGCTCGATTCGATCAGCTTCGACTTTCGCGGCGCAGCCTTGCTGGCCGATGAGCAAACCCTGCCCGGTGTGCTCGACATCGACGATTTCAACTACCTGAGTCTGGTGCTGCGCTTCAGCAATGCGGATCCGGACGTGGCCAACAATCCGAAGACCAGCATCATCCGCGGCAGCGCATTCGACGCCGTTGCCATCACGCCGGTACCCGAGCCGACCACCTGGGCGATGCTGGGTCTGGGCCTCGCGCTCGTTGGTGCCGCGGCACGGCGCGCGCGGATGACTGCAACAGGATGCAACCGGCGGGTCGGTCATCCCCTACACCGGGCTTCGTGATCGCCCGCAGCCGGGCGAACCGCATTTCCTTAGGATGAAGTCTCGACAGCGCATATGCCTGTCATTCATCCAAGGAGACATCATGAACCAGAGCGAAACGATTGAAGTGCTGAACGGCCTGATCGAAACCTGCAAGGATGGCGAGTACGGATTCAACACCTGCGCCGATCAGGCGGACTCGGTGAAGCTGCAGTCGATGTTCAGGCAGCGGGCACAGGAATGCCGCACCGCTGCACAGGAACTGCAGACGGAAGTGGTGCGGGCTGGCGGCGAGGCCGACACATCGGGTACGGTGGTCGGTGCGCTGCATCGCGGCTGGGTCAGCGTGCGCGGCGCGCTGCCGGGCAAGGACGATATGGCGATGCTGGAGGAAGCCGAACGTGGCGAGGACCGTGCGCTGGCGCGCTACCGCAAGGCGCTGGAGGCGCCGCTGCCGCCGGAACTGCGCAATCTGGTGCAGCGCCAGCTGATCGGCGCGCAGCGCAACCATGACCAGATCCGTGCGCTGCGTGACCAGTACCGCGCGGCCGCCTGAGCGGGTTGCATGAGGAGGGCGGTCATCTGTCCGCCCGGCACGGGAAGCCGGCCCTCGGGGTCGGCTTTTTTACGTCCCGTGCAGATGCAGCACGTCGAGCATCGGGTCGGTGCAGGTCGACCAGACGGTCGGTCGGGCGATGACCTTCCCGCCGGAGCCTGAACATTGCACCACGTTCATAAATTATTCTCTTAAAGAAACTTTCTTGGTCGTCGTCAACGCCTTGTCACCGAAACCGAGCCTGATCATGAATCTGCACGCCCTGAATCTGCGCACCAAGCTGCTGGCATCCACCGTCATTACCGTCCTGCTCTGCTTCTCGGTCACGCTGGGCGTACTCGCCTGGCGCAGCCATCAGGCCGTGCTGGAACAGGGGCTGGCACGCGCCGAAAGCGTGGCGACCTCGGTCGCGCATGACGTCGGCGCCGATCTGGACGAAGCCATGGCGGTGTCGTCCACGCTGGCGCTGTCGCTCGAAGGCCTGCACGCCAAGGGCACGCCGGATCGAGACGCCGTCAGCCGTGTGCTGCGTCGCACGCTGGAAGGCCGGCCCGCGCTGCTGGGCGTCTACACCGGCTGGGAAGCCGATGCCTTCGACGCGCGCGACACCGACTTCGCCGGTACCGCCGGTCATGACGCCAGCGGCCGCTTCGTGCCCTACTGGAGCCGCAGCGGTGAGACGCTGTCGGTCGAAGCCCTGATCGACTACGACAAGCCGGGTGCCGGCGACTATTACCAGCAGCCGAAGCAGACCGGCCGCGCCTATCTCGCCGAACCTTACGAATACGTGGTGGGCGGCAACAAGATGCTCATCACCTCGCTGGTCAAACCTATTGTCGTCAATGGCCGCTTCGCCGGCATCGCCGGCGTCGACATGGCGCTCGACCGGCTGGCCGACGACCTGGGCCGCCTCAAGCCGCTCGACGTCGGCACGGTTGCGCTGTACGCGCCGTCCGGTCTTGTGGTCGCGCACGCCGATGCCGCCCGCATCGGCAAGCCGGCCGCCGACCTGCCGGCCGATGCACTGGCTGCGCTGCGCGATGGTCGCAGCCTGCAGTGGCGTGACGCCGCCGGTGTGCTTCACTTCCTGCAGCGCGTGTCGCTGAGCGACAGCGACGGCTGGTGGGGCAGCGTGGTGTCGGTGCCGGAAGGCGTGATCACCGCCTCGGCGGATTCGCTGCGCAACACCGCTATCGCGATGGGCGTCGTCAGTGTGCTGCTGACCGCCGGCGTGCTGTTCGTGTTGCTCGGCGCGATGACCCGGCCACTGGAAACCCTGGCCGAAGCGATGCAGGCGCTGGCCAGCGGCGAAGGCGACCTGACGCGCCGTCTGCCGGAAACCGGCAGTCGTGACGAGCTGGGCCGCGTCGCCACCTCGGTCAATGCCTTCCTCGGCAGCCTGCAGCGCATGTTCATCGAGGTGCGCGACCAGAGTCAGGCGCTGGTCGGCGGCATCCGCGACGCATCGGACGCCACCCGCCACATCGCCGACAGCTCACGCTCGCTCGCCGGCACCACCGGTGACAATGCGGCAACGATAGAGGAGATCACCGTATCGATCGGTCACATCGCCAGCCATGCGAACGACGCCAATTGCGTCATGCTCGACACGCACACCGCCTCGCAGCGCAGCGGCGAGGCGGTACATGGCATGCAGACGCACATGCGCGACATTGCCGGCAGCATGGAAACGCTGGCCGGCTCGCTGACCGGGCTGGCCGAACGTTCGGTGCAGATCAACGGCATCGTGCAGGTGATCCGCGAAATCGCCGACCAGACCAATCTGCTGGCGCTCAATGCCGCCATCGAAGCCGCCCGCGCCGGCGAACAGGGCCGCGGCTTCGCGGTGGTGGCCGACGAGGTGCGCAAGCTGGCGGAACGCACCAGCAACGCCACCACCGAGATCCGGGACATGATTTCTGCCATGCACGGCGAAACCGACCGCGCCGTGCAGAGCATGAACAGCACACGCGAAGCGGTCGAATCCGGCGTCGAGCGCGCCACCCGCGTGGCCGAGGAGATCGGCGGCATCGAGGCCGGCATGCAGCGCGCCGCAGAACGAGTGCGCGAAATTGCCGAAGCGACGCAGGAACAGTCGGCTGCCACCACCGCGCTGGCGCAGTCGGCGGAGCAGGCTTCCGAAGTAGTGCAGAACACCGATCAGGCGATACAGCGCACTTCGGCCACCCTGTCGCAGATCGGGCGCGCATCCGACCATCTTGGCGAACTGGTGGGCCGATTCAAGCTGTAGGCACACTGACGGCGCCGCACAGGCCCGGCCGTCCGGCCTTACTCGATGCCGAGCAGACGCGGCACGTCCGGTGCGTCGAGCAGCAGTACGTATTCCAGACCGTCGATCTCGTCGATGAACGATGCGATGCGCCGGAAACCCGCACTGGCTAGCAGCGCGCACGATGCAAGGTTGTCCGGGCTGACCGACGCGACGAAGCGCGGCACACCCTGCTCGACGTGGGCCCAGCGGATCAGCGCGACCAGCGTTTCGCGTGCCAGGCCTTGCCGGCGGTGACAGGGGTAGATCGTGTAGCCGACTTCGACCGCATCGGCGGCGTACGGCGCCAGATAATCGGGCGCCGGGCGGGAATGAAAGCCGGCGTGGCCGATCATTTCGTCGCTGTCGCGCAGTGCCAGCGCGCGCACCGACCAGGGCAGGCTGGCCGGGTCGGTCGTCACGTCCTGCAGTCGCAGGGCGGCCAGGTCGGATTCACGCAGCCACGCGGTGGCCACGTTCAGTCCGATCAGCGCGGACAGCTCGTCGATGTCGCACCCGTCGGCGGACGCAGCGAGGAAATCGGCACCCATGGCGCGCAGCCGCAGGCGCGGCGTCAGGATATCGGGGGACGTCATGGTCATGCGGACCGGCGACGGGCAGCGCTGTGACGCGATCCGCCGGATTCAGCGCGCCGCCAGCGCGAAATAAAGGCTGGCCGCCAGTGCCACGCTGAACACCACGGCGGCGGCGAGCATGACGCGCGAGCGCATGCGCAGCACTTCGATCTCGCGTACCAGCTGCACATTCTGTTCGGCCAGCGAACGGATCAGCTGCGACGAGGCAAGCGCCTCCTTCTGCAGTTCGGTGACCACCTGTTCGAGCGCGGCCAGCCGTACCTCGGCCGGCGCGCCGGCCGGTGCAGTCGCCGGTGCGTCCGCCGGCTCGCCCTTCGGCCGCTTCTTTGCGACGCGGTCCCACAACGCATTGGCGCCCTGCACCACGCTCGGTGCTGCCGCGATGACGTCGCCCCAGGGCACGGCCTTCACCGCGCCGAGCAGACTGATGGACATGAGGTGTGCTCCTTCTGCAATTCGATCGATACTGATAGTACTGCGCACTCAGGCACACTGCGGCGCTGCCGCAACCGTATGCCCCGACCCCCGATCATGAAAGACATCCTGCTCCAAGTTGCCGCTGCGGACTTCGAAGCCGCGCGCCACCTCGAACACCTGCCGACCGCCCACCGCGCGCACGCGCTGCACGGCCACAGCTTCACCGGCAGCGTGCGCGCCGCGCTGCCCGAGGGCTGGGGCGGTGTGGCCGGCGGCGAGGTCGATGCGCTGGCGGCTCGCCTGCGCACGGTGCTCGCGCCGCTCGACTACCGGCTGCTGAACGACACCGTCACCCGGCCCGGCGACGAAAATCTCGCGCGCTGGCTGCGCGGACAGCTCGACCTGCCCGAAGTGCACGCCGTCGGCGTGCGCAGCACCCGCCACGCCGGCGTGCAACTGGACCGGCACGGCGACGCGCACGTGTGGCGCCGCCACGTATTCCAGTCGGCGCATCAGCTGCCGCGCGTCGCGCCCGGCCACAAGTGCGGCCGCATGCACGGCCACGGCTTCGAAGTGCTGCTGCATGCGAAGCGGACATCTGAAGCGCCTGTCGACCACGACCGGATCGACGCACTGTGGGCGCCGCTGCATGCGCAGCTGCATCTCGCTTGCCTGAATGACATCGCCGGGCTGGACAATCCGACCAGCGAAAACATTGCCGCCTGGATATGGCAGCAGCTGAAACCCGCGCTGCCCGGCCTGTGCTGGGTCACCGTTTACGAAACCGCAAGCTGCGGTGCACAGTTCGACGGCCTGCAGCACCGCGTGTGGAAGGAATTCACGCTGGACAGTGCCGTGCAGCTCAAGCGCGCCCCCGACGGCGATCCGCGTCGGTGCATTCATGGCCACACCTTCACCCTGCGCCTTCATCTGGCTGCCCCACTCGATCCGGTCATGGGCTGGACGGTCGATTTCGGCGACGTGAAGGCGCAGTTCGCGCCGCTGTTCGAACGGCTCGACCACGCGCCGCTGCATGAAATGATGGATGAGAATGGCCTGGACGCCGACACCGCCAGCCTGGCACGCCGCATCATGACGCTGGCGACGCCGCTGATCCCCTCGCTCGAACGGCTTGACCTGCATGAAACCCGCGGCTGCGGCGTCATCCTGCAGCGCGGCGGCAGCGAACCGACGCTGCCGGTGTGACGCACTGCCGCCGGTCGCATCGTCGGGCTGTCGTTTCACCCGACCTTCACCAGCGCCCCAGATCGATGCCGAAGGTCACCATGAAGCCGGCCGTGCCGAGCAGCGCGATCTGGGCGTTGTAGCGGTCGTACTGGTAGCCCAGCGCCGGAATGACCGCAAACGCCACGCCCTTGCGGTTGAATGGAATCTTGTCTTCGTATTCGCCGGTATAGCCGAGCAGTGCGCCGGCCGTCACCTTCACGTACAGGTTCGGGCTGACCGCGTCGATCGGCCAGCTGCGGCCGGCGTAGTAGTACTCGCTCGCCTGATCAAAGGAATTGCGGAACCACGCCGCGCCGACGTTCCAGCGCGTCGGCGACTCGTACTCGAGGCCGAACAGGGCCGGCGTATCGTTGTGGTCGGATTCGTGGTCCCAGTGATGGACGTAGGGGCCGATCTGCAGGCCGAGACGGTGTGACGGCGCCGTCGTGTCGGCCGATGCTGCGGCACTGGCGAGGCCGGCTGCGCACAGCAGGATGCAGCGGAAGGAAACAGTCAAAGCAGCGTACCCGGTATCGAATACCGGTCGGGCAACGCGAACGGCCTGGCGTTCCCCGGCGACGCCAATGCTGTGTTGCACCATGTTTCAGCGCCGACATGGAAAGCCGGCCCGGCACCCGCGTCGACTCAGTCGCGGCGCCGGCCCAGCAGCCGATCGACCGACAGCGCGCCGGGCCCGAACGCGGCCAGCCCCAGCAGCCCGACGCCCCACCACAGGTGCGCCTCCACGGCCGCCGGGCACTCGAATTCCCACAGTGCGGGGTAGGACACGACCGCCATGATGTTCACGACGAACAGGCCCAGCGCGGCAAAGCGTCCGGCCAGACCGATGGCGAGCAGCGGCGGCAGCACGATTTCGCCGGCCGTACCCATGAAGGCCGCGATGGCGGGCGGCAGCAGCGGCACCTTGTACTCTTCGGTGAACAGGAAAAGCGTGGTGTCCCAGTCCTCGATCTTGGTCAGACCGGCCTTCATGAACACCCAGGCGATATACAGGCGCAGGGCGAGCAGCAGCAGCGGCTGCACCTGATCGGCGAGGCGCGCGAGCGGCGCGCCGAGGTCGTATGCGCGGGTTACAGCGTTCATTGTTCGTTTCCCCTGGTTTCGATGTGGTGCAGCCAGCCGCATGCAATGGCCTGTTCAATGGTGGCTGCGAGGTTGAAGTCCTGTTCTTGCGTGCTGGCGCCGGCCCAGGCGTCGCCGAAGCTGGCACCCACCAGCGCGATGGCGGCCCAGAATGCGTGGGCGCCGGCGGACAGCGCCGCCACCCGCACACGCAGCCCGTCGCGCCACACGACGGCGTACTGAGCCTGTTCAAGATCGATGTCGAAGGCGCCGCCCGAACCGCCTGCGGCGTCCGGCTGATGCTGCAGCCAGATATCGGCGATCGGCCATGCACTGCCGAGCAGCGCGAAACCGGGCGTCATGCGCAGGCGCGCCGTGGCCAGCGCCTCGGGGTCGAGGCCGGCAAAGGCCTCGCCACCCAGTGGCGCGGTATCGGCCGCCGTCGTCGCGACATGCACCGACCATTCGAGGCGGGCCACGTCGGGCAGGTAGGGCAGCGCGCGCACCGGTTCGAAGCCGTCGAGAAAGTCGGCGAAGCTGTGGCCGTAGCGATTGAGGTCGCCGTCGGTCGATGGCGTCTGCGCCCAGTAACGGCGTACCAGCGCATCGAAGTAGTCGTCGCCGGTGATCTGCCGGCACACCGGGTAGGCCAGCGTCAGCGCGGCGTTGGCGTTGGCCACCGCATTGCCGCGATAGACACCGAGCAGGCCGCGGTTGCGTTCGGCGTCGCCGGAGAGCAACGGCAGCATGGCCGGTTCGCCCTGCGCGCTGCGCAAGGCACCAGCGAAGCGCCGCTGGGCGTCAAGCAGCGCAGACATGGCGGTCTCCATCCGATGTGCCGGCGTCGGCGCCGATGCGATCGGCCCGGGCCGCCTCGGCCAGCAGGATGTCTAGTTCCGGCAGATCGGTATCCCATTCGATCAGTGCCGGTGCGCCGACACCACGCCGGCGCACGGCGGTGAGCAGCGCCCACACGTCGTCGCACACCGCGCTGCCATGGGTGTCGATCAGGCCGTATTCGGTCACCGCATGACCGGCCAGGTGGATCTCCCGTACCGCGTGCATCGGCAATCGTTCGAGCGCATCCATCGGGTCGGTGCCGAAATTGCGGGCATTCACGTAAAGGTTGTTCAGGTCCAGCAAAAGTCCGCAACCGGTCAGGCAGACCAGATCGGCGAGAAATTCGGCTTCGCTCATCTGCGCGCCGTGAAACTGCACGTAGGCCGACAGGTTCTCGATCATGACCGGGCGGCACAGGCGGTCCTGCAGCGCATTCACGCGCATGGCGACCAGCGCGAGTGCCTCGTCGGTGTAGGGGAAGGGCAGCAGATCGTTGAAGTGGACGCCATCGACTGCGCTCCAGCACAGGTGCTCGGACACGAATTCGGGTTCAATGCGTTGAACCAGCTTCGCCAGCCGTTCGACATGGGCGTCATGGCGCGTGTCGACCGACGCGAGTGCCAGACCGACGCCGTGCAGGCTGACCGGATAGCATTCGCGGGCGCGCTCCAGCGTGCGCAATGCGGCGCCACCGTCATGAAAGAAATTTTCGCTGTGCACCTCGATAAAGCCGATGCGCGGTCGTTCTTCCAGTACGCGGGCGTAGTGCGGCTGGCGCAGACCGATGCCGGTCGGCGAGGCAGGATGCAGGATCATGGGAATCTCGGAAC
Source organism: Methyloversatilis sp. XJ19-49 (assembly GCF_024580145.1). GTDB lineage: Bacteria > Pseudomonadota > Gammaproteobacteria > Burkholderiales > Rhodocyclaceae > Methyloversatilis. The sequence continues at coordinate 204,256 of NZ_JANINI010000002.1, read as the reverse complement.
AGGGATGCAGCCGTCCGGCTACATCCCCCGGGCATCAGCCCTTCTTCGGCGCAGCGGTCTTGCCGCCCATCTTTTCGCACGTGCCGGTGGCGACGAACACCCACTCGTTCGGGTCATTGTCGGCCTTGGCCTGACCGGCGCAGCTGTGCGAGCCATTGGCGGATGCGCAGTCATTGGCGCCCTTCTTGGCCACGCCGTAGCATTTCTCCTTGCCTTCTGCAGCCGCGACAACAGGGCTTGTCACGATGCCGAGGGCGAACACGGATGCGAGGGCGGCAGAAAGGGCGGCGGACTTGTTCATGTGTGATCTCCTGAGGGTGGAAAAATCAAACCGGTCATGTGGTTTGCACGGCAGTAGACCCTGCGGCGCGCCGAACCTTACCGCACCATGGAAAAAATCTGCATGGACTACCAGAGCCACGCGGCACCGCGCACGCCGGAGGAACCGCCATGCACCGGCGGGCACAGACGGGTCGTGATCAGGTCGGAAAAGACATGCGGCATCCAGTGCTGCGGCACCCGCTCATACAGACCCGGCAAGGCGGACAGCCCGCCGCCGAGCACGATCACCTGCGGGTCGAGCAGGTTGATGACACCGCCCAGTGCGCGCGCCAGCCGGATTTCGTAGCGCGCCAGCGTGGCTGAGCAGGCGGCATCACCGGTTGCGGCGCGCGTGACGATCTGCTCCGGCGCCAGCGGCTCGCCGGTCACCCGGCGGTGATCGGCCGCCAGCGCCGGACCGGACAGCCAGGTTTCGATGCAGCCGGCGCGACCGCAGTAGCATGGCGGGGGCGCACCGCCTTCGGTATCCGGCCCCGCGGGCATCGGATTGTGACCCCACTCTCCGGCCACGCCATTGGCGCCTTCCAGCACCCGGCCATCGACGACGATGCCGCCACCGACGCCGGTGCCCAGGATGACGCCGAACACCACCGGTGCCCCCCGCCCCGCGCCGTCCACCGCTTCGGACAGCGCGAAGCAATTGGCGTCATTGGCCATGCGCACCTCGCGCCCGAGTGCGGCTTCGACGTCCTGCTGCAAGGACTGGCCGTTCAGGCAGGTGGAATTGGCGTTGCGCATGCGCCCGGTCAGCGGCGAGCGCGAACCCGGAGTTCCGATGCCCACCGTCGCAGGCACGCCCAGCCGCTGTTCGGCGTCGTGCACCAGCCGGGCGATCAGGGCGACCGTCGCTGCATAGTCGCCGGACGGCGTCGGCTCGCGTCGGCGCAGGCACGCCGTACCGTTGCCGTCCAGCGCAATCAATTCGGTCTTTGTTCCACCCAGATCAATGCCGATGCGCATGCGGCCTCCCGCGCGATGCGACAATCAGGACTTCTTCATCCGACGGCGAAACCATCATGATCATCACCTTCAAATCCCGGGCCACTGCGGACACCATCATGTTCGGCGACGTCGCAAAGGACCTGCTGTCGTTGATGGGCAAGGCTTTCGAGCCGCGTGGAATTATCACACTTGAACAACTGCCGGACGCCATCGCGCGGCTGCGCGAGGCGGCCGAAAGCAGCCGCGCGGCACAGCGCGGCCAGCCTGAACCCGACGACGTCGATCCGGCACGCGCGCCGGTGCCCGTGTCGCTGGCACAGCGCGCGGTACCGCTGATCGAACAGATGGAAAGGTCACTGCGCGCCAGCGAACCGGTGATCTGGGAAAGCTGAGCGGCATTCAGCCGGCGCACCTGCGGCCGATAACGCAGCATCCTTCCATTGATTAGGTGCATGCCGACCGATCCTGACATTGTTGAGAGCCGGGTCATCGACACGGCAAGGCTTGATGACCTGCGTGCGCTGCTCGGCGATGCGCTGGACGACATCCTGCGTACCTGGCTCATTGATGCGCCAGCGATTCTGGCCGGCGCGCGTCTGGCACGGCTGGCTGGCGAGCCGGACGCGTTGCTCAAGGCGATTCACGGTGTGAAGGGCAGCGCCGGAAACGTTGGCGCGATCGAGCTGTCTGATGTGGCATACACGCTGGAACAGCACTTGAAACGAGCCGATCCGGCGCTCGACCTGGATGCAGAACTGTCACGACTTGAAACCTGTTACAACCGCGCCGCCTGCCACATCCGCACATTGATCCGATCATGACCGAACTGACCATCGCCCGCCCTTCCATCCCGAGCGACCCGGCGCCCGTGCCGCCCAGCATGCCCATGGATTCCGAATGCTGCGAATCCGCCTGCGAACGCTGCGTATGGACCGTTTATCAGGAAGACAAGCTCGATTACGAGCGCCGTTACGCCGCGTGGCTGATCCGCCACCCGGAGCAAGCCCCCCATATATAAATACGCTCAGCGCACGCAGGTTTTCGTCCAGACCGTCGCCGCCGGCCACTGACCGCGTGTGGCGGCGCGGCCGCCGGCCAGCGTGACCCAGCCCTGCTGCCCATAGTGCGGCAGGGTGCGCGTCGCCTTTGTCAGCGCGTTTGCGTCGCGCGCGGCAACCAGCGCAAGTGTGCCACCAGCCGGAGCGCGCAGCGCCCAGGCGACGACCTCGCCGTCCCGGTCGCGCGCCGGCAGACGGTGCCGTGCCAGCCAGCCGTCGATGTCCGCGAAATTGCCGATGACCATGCGCGACGCCCTGCCCGGCGCTTCTGCGGCGTCGACGATGGTCGGCGTGCGGTCAAGCCACTGTGCAGTCAGCGTGCGGGCCGCCGTCGCGAGGCGCTCGTCGCCCGGCAGCACGGTCAGGCCGAGCGTGTCGTCCAGCGTGGCTTCGCGCAGCACCGGCGGTGCTTCGCCCGGTGCCAGACGGCGCGCCAGACGGAAATCCGGGTCGAGCGCCAGCTCGGCGCAGCCCGCCGCGGGCGGCAGGCTGACCCGTGCCTGCGCACCCGGCAGCGCCACCCGTTCGATCCGGACCTGCCCGGCAATCCGCACATGCAGCGGTACCTCCAGCGGATAGTGCGGTGCCGGCTGCTGCAGCGTGACGGTCAGACCGTCCGGACCGGCCACAGCCCCGGCGATCGTCGGGGCAGCCAGTCCGCTGCCGTCCACCCACAGTGCGAAATGGCGTCCGAGATCGCGGCCCGAGGCATGTTCGAACGCCGCGCGCAGGTCCGGCCAGCCGGCGCGCCGATGGCGGTGTGCCTGCCAGAAGTCGCGCAGCGCACGGTCGAATGCCGATGCGCCCAGCGTGTCGTGCAGCATCAGGAACACCAGTGCGGCCTTGTGGTAACCGATGGATTGCGACGCGTCATGCGTGCGTCCGCCGAAGCTGGCCAGACTGCCTTGCGCCGCCGGTGACAGCGCCGACAGGCCGCGCAGCCAGTCGAGCCGCATGGCACGCGCGCCCTCTTCGCCCTGATTCGCCTCGCGCAGCGCGTAGTCGGCCATGAACGTGGTCAGCCCTTCCGACCAGTTGCCACCCGCCAGCGCAAGATAGACGCCGTTGCCCCACCAGTTGTGCAGGATTTCGTGCGGCAGCGAGGTGTGGCGGATGAAGGGCAGGCGCAGCACTTCGATGCCCAGATAGGTCAGGCCGGCCATGCCGAATCCGGTCGGCGTGGGTGACGACGCAATGCTGAAGCGGCTGTACGGGTAGGCGCCCAGGGTCTGTTCGATGCGCGCCAGGTGGCTCGCGGCGGCGTCGAGGTAGCCCTCGGCCTGATCGGCGATGTCCGGGTGAAACAATGTGGTCAGCGTCAGCGTGCGGCCATCGATCGAGCGCACGCTGCGCTCGGCTTCGACCCACGGTCCGGCCATCAGGTCGGCCCCCTCGCTGTCCTGTGCCATGTCGAAACGCACCGTGCGCCGGCCGTCGCGCACCGTGTCGAACTGGCGGTCACCGGGCGCCAGTGCGCGCTGCGCAGCCGGCAGGTCGACGGTCAGGCGATAACGGTGCAGCAGCGGGCCGGCGCTGTCGAAGGGCAGCGGATACCAGGCGCCGCCAGCCGCCAGGAAACTGCCGGCTTCGCCAATCTGCGGCGCGAAGGCGGTCAGCGTATCGCGATGTGTGGCGCCGGCATCCGGCGCATCGGCCCGGATGGCCCAGCGCAATTCAAGCTGGCGTGGCCGTTTTGCCGCTGCAATGCGGATGCGCTGCAGTCCGCCTTCGGTCGAGGCACGCAGTGCGCCGCCGTCGAGCTGCATCGACGTGACGCGATGGCGGGCATCGATGCGCAGGTCGATCGCCTCGTGCGCAGGCAGCGCAATCAGCGCGTGCGCGCTCAGGCTGCCCTGCGTCGGTTCCAGCCTGACGACGAGGTCGAGTTGCGGTGCAGCGAGCGCCGGCAGGGGGGACAGCGCCGCGCTCAGCGCCACGGCAAGCGCACGCCAGCCCGGCGTCAGCATCAAGGCTGTGCGCCCCGCGCCGGCGGCACGATGCCGAACACCGCATCGGCCACCCCGGCGACCAGATCGGCGCAGTCGCCGTCGGCGTCCCACGGCAGCAGGCTGCCGACATCGGGCACGCCAAGGTCGCGCAGCTGGTGTTCCACGCCATAGCCGTGGATGACGTGGCCGCTGCCCATCAGGCCGACGACCAGCGCGTCCGGCTGTTCGCGCACTGCGCCGGCCAGTGCCTCTGCCATGGCGCGGTCCCACAGAAGCTGACCATCGAGAAAGCGGCCGAAGGCGTCGTCCGGCATCGCCTTGCCAGCCGGCATGTGGTCGCTCCAGATCTGTCTGAGCCAGTCACGATAGGGCGCCTGCGCGCCGGCCGGCGTTCCGACCCCCTCGCGGCTCGCCGTTGGCACACCGGCCAGCCCCAGCCGCGACACCTCGCGCACCACCTTGCGGTCAATGTTGAGTGCGCGCAGCGGCACTGCCTTGTCGCGCGCGAAGCGGAAGATGCCGGCGTACAGCTCGGGCGGCATGCCCCAGACACGCTTCCAGTCGGTGCGCTCGAACAGCGCCGCTTCGCTCAGTTCACCGCGCACCCAGGCATCGAGTGCCGGTTGGGCGCTGCGTGGCAGCATTTCGAGACCGATCACCAGGCGCGGACGCAGCGCATGCAACGCGCGCAGCGTGTCGAGCTGCCAGTCATGGTGGGCCGCACTGTCATGCGTTTCGCCCAGCAGCACGACCGACTGCCGGTTCATGCGGCGCATCAGCGCGGCACTTTCGGTCTCGCCCTGCCCCGGTTCCAGCCAACTGCCGGGCGTCACGCAAGAGGCCGCCGGTACCGCAGGCGCCAGAAGGAATCCTCCGCACAGGGCGGCTGTCCGCATCATTGATCGCATCGCAGGGTCATCAGGTGGGGTGGGCAGGGAATGGGAAAGCGTCAGGGTGGATCGTCAGGGCACATGCCAGGGTGCAGGCAACGGCCCACGTCGCGCAGGTGGACGCATCGGCCGGGCGTTCGTTCCGCACACTTGCCCGGGGCGGAACGGCTTTAACATGCAGATCAGTTTATCGCCGACACGTGATCGTGCCTCATTCCGTGAAGATCGCTCCGCTGCTCGCCGCCGTGCCTGCCTATGCCGCTGCCGTGCTGGTCGATCCGCTGCTCGGCCTGTCGGACGGTCAGCCGCCGGTCATCCAGCTGGCGCTCGGCACGGCGCTCGCCATTGTGCTGCTGTTCGGCCTGCGTCACCTGCCCGCCATCATGCTGACCGATCTCGCGCTGGCGCTGCATGCCGGCGCAACGCCGCTGCCGGCGCTCGGCTCGGCGATCGTCATCGGCCTGCTGACCGGCGCCGGCACTCAGATGCTGCGCCATTTTCCGGTGCAGCCCTTTCCACGCATGCGCGCCGATCACTACATGTGGTTCCTCGCGATTGCGCTGTTGCTGTCGGTTATCCACGGCGCCCGGCTGGCCTGGCATCCGGGCGCGCCGATGTACGTTTCGGACTGGACACTGCATGCGGCCGCCAGCTTCGCGGGTACGGTGCTGACGGTGCAGCTGGTGGCCGGCTGGCTGGACAGGCAGGACTGGCGGCGGGTAGCGGCCGATCTGCCGAAGGTGCTGCCGTGGTTCGCGCTGACCCTGCTGACCACGGCAGCGATCTTCCTGCGCGTACTGGATGGCCCGGAGCCGTTCATGTTCATGCTGCCAGCCGTGCTGGTGCTGTCGGCCATCCGCCTCAAGGTGCGCTGGATGAGCCTGCTGCTGGTGCTCATGCACGGGCTCGCCTTCTGGGGCACGAGCCAGGGCACCGGCCCGTTCGGCAACGACACCCCGCTGCGCGCGCTGCTGCTGCTGCAGACCTTCATCATCACCTTGTCGATAGCGTCCTATGCCCTGTCGATCACGCTGAACGAGCGCGCGAGTGCGTCTCGCCGGGCGCACACGCGCGAGGCGCAGCTGCTCGACCTGTTCGACGGCTCGATCCAGGGCATTCTCATCCACCGGCGCTTCCAGCCGCTGTTCGCGAACCGGCGGGCAGCCGAGCTGCTGGGCTTCCAGTCGGTGGCCGACCTGATGGCGCAAGGTTCGCTGGCCGACATGATCGTCGCCGACGACCTGCCGGTGGTCGACAGCGACAGCAACCGCCGCCAGCTGTCGTCCGGCCGCATCCTGCCGATGCAGGCCGGCGTGACGCGCGCCGACGGCGAGCGACGTACGCTGGACGCCTATATCCGGCAGGTCATGTGGCGGGGCGAGCCGGCCATCCAGGCCACCTTCATCGACGTGACCGACGATCTGCGCGCGCGGCGCGAGCAACGCAGCCGGCTCGAGCGGCAGGACAAGCAGCTGGCGGCGATCATGCGCCTGAGCACCGACACCGCGTTGTCGGCCGGTGACGACGATGCGCTGGCCACGCTGACCGAAGTCGCCGCCGCGTCACTGTCGGTCAGTCGTGCCAGCGTGTGGCGGCTGGACGACGACACGCGGCAACTGGTCTGCCTCGATCTGTTCGACATCGACCAGCTGGCCATCACGCACGGCCACACGCAGGGCCAGGTGCTTGATGCCGCGGCATTCCCCGACTATTTCTCGGCGCTGCGCAGCGGCCGCACGATCACTGCCGGCGACGCCCGCGCGCACCCTGCCACCGCACAGCTCGCCGACAACTACCTCGACCGGGAAGGCCTCGCCGCCATGCTCGATGCGCCGGCGTTTCTCGACGGCCGGCTGGCCGGCGTGGTCTGCCTTGAACAGCGTGGCCGGACACGCGAGTGGGCGCATGACGAAGCCCGCTTCGCTGCCGAACTGGCCTCGCAGCTCGGGCGCTTCCTGGTGGCGCGCGAGAGGCGTCTCGCCCAGGAGGAACAGTCGCGCCTGTCGGCAATCCTCGATGCGACCCCTGACTACGTGTCCACCGTCGACACCGATCTCAATGTGTCCTATCTCAATCTGGCGGCGCGCCGCATGCTCGGACTGCCACTGGACGAACTGCCGGAACGACTGCAGGCACGCGATTTCTATCCGGCCGACAGCTATCGCCACTACATCGATGTGCAGCTGCCGACCGTGCTGCGCGATGGCATCTGGATTGGCGAAACAACGCTGCGCGCAGGCAACGGCACGCTGGTGCCGATGTCTGCGGTGCGCCTGGCGCATCTCGATGGCAGCGGCAAGGTGCAGTACATTTCCAGCGTGCTGCGCGACATCGGTGACATCAAGCGCAACGAGATTGCGCTGCGCGTGGCGAACGAAACGCTGGAACAGCGCGTCACCGAACGTACCGCCGAACTCGCGCAGGCGAACGAGCAGCTGAAGGATCTCGACCGGCTCAAGTCGATGTTCATCGCCTCGATGTCGCATGAACTGCGCACACCGCTCAATTCCATCATCGGCTTCACTGGTGTCGTGCTCGCCGGCATGGCAGGCGAACTTACCGCGCGCCAGCAGGATCAGTTGCAGCGGGTTTACGGCTCGGCAAAGCACCTGCTCGCCCTGATCACCGACGTGATCGACATTTCGAAGATCGAAGCAGGCTTCATCGACGTATTCGAGGAGCGTATCGAGGTGGCAGCGCTGGTCGATGAAGCGGTGCAGACCGTGCAACCGGCCGCGCGCGAGAAGAAGCTGGAGATCAGGGTGTCGGTGCCGCCCGGCATCATGGTCCAGGCAGACCGCCGCAGGCTGCTGCAATGCCTGCTGAATTTCATGAGCAACGCGGTAAAGTACACCGTCGAAGGGACTATCACCGTGGAGGCGTGTGTGCGTGGAAGCTGGCTAGACATCACTGTTGAAGACACAGGCATCGGCATGGACGAAGCCGGCCTGAGCCGCTTGTTCCAGCCCTTCGAACGCATTGATTCCCACCTGCGAGTGAAAACCCCCGGTACCGGCCTCGGCCTCTACCTGACGCGCAAGATCGCCACCGAATTGCTGTCCGGCTCGGTCGAGGTCAGCAGCACGCCGGGGCTCGGCAGTCGCTTCACGTTGCACGTGCCGCGCGAAGGTTCGGGACGCGCCAGCAACGGGGTCAAGCCATGAAGACCGCCTTGGTGGTCGAGGACAACGAAAACAACCTCGAACTGATCACCTTCATCCTGCATGCCGGTGGCTATGCCACGCGCAGCGCGATCACCGGACTGGATGGCGTGGCAGAGGCGCTGCGCGAGCGCCCGGACTTCATCCTGCTCGACATCCAGCTGCCCGACATCGACGGCCTGGAAGTGGCGCGCCGCATCCGGGCCGGCGAAACCGGCGCACCGATCCCGATGATCGCCATCACGTCCTTTGCCATGGCGGGCGACCGCGAACGCGTGCTGGCGGCCGGCTGCAACGGCTACATCGAAAAGCCGGTCGATCCGCTGCGCGTGATGGCGCAGATCGAAAACGTCCTGATGCAGGCCATCTGATGCACATCCTGATCGCTGAAGACGACGAAAACTCACGCCTGATGCTGAGCGCAGCGCTGGAAGCGCGTGGCCACCAGGTGCAGGCCGCGACGGACGGACGGCAGGCACTCGACCTGGCGCTCGCCGACACCCCCGACCTCATCGTGTCGGACATCCTGATGCCGGAGCTGGACGGTTATGGCCTGTGCCGCGCGGTGCGCGCCCACCCGCAGCTGTCGGGCGTTCCGTTCGTGTTCTACACCGCCACCTTCACCGACCGGCGCGACGAGGAACTGGCCTATCAGCTGGGTGCCGACCTGTTCCTGGTCAAGCCGTGCGAAATCGACAGGCTCATCCTGGAACTGGAATCTGCCGCGAGCCGCAAGGCGATCCGGCCGGTGCCGACCGACGCCGACGCGCTCTATGCCGAGCGCCTGCGCGACAAGCTGGACAAGAAGATCAGCGAACTGGAAGCGGAACGAACCCGGCTGCGCGACTTCGCGGAAGCGGCGGCCGACTGGTTCTGGGAAACCGACATCGATGGCGTCATCGTGCATACCTCGGATGGCGCCTGGCCGCTGCGCGGGCTCACGCTGGACGGCCTGTTCGCGATGCGCCGGCCCGGCCTGCAGCGGCCGGACGATCCGGCGCAGCTGGCGCGCGAGGTGCGCAGCTTCCGCGACGTCGTGATCGACTGGCGGCAGCAGGATGGCAGCGTGCGCATCATGGCGCTGTCCGCCCGCCCGTGGCGCGATGCCACCGGCCACATCGCCGGCTACCGCGGCAGCGCGCGCGACGTCAGCCGGCAGGTGCGTGCCGAAGAGGAGCTGCGCGCGCTCAATCATGAACTTGACGAGCGGGTGCGCAGCCGTACTGCCAGTCTGAAGGCCGCTTTCGAGGAACTGGAAAGCTTCAGCTATTCGGTGTCGCACGACCTGCGCGGGCCGCTGCGTGCGATCCACGGTTTTGCCAGCGTGCTCGACACCGAACTGAACAGCCCCGGCGTGACCGGCCTGCCCGACAGTGCGCGCGATTCGCTGCAGCGCATCCTGCGCGCCGCGCTGCGCATGGAACACCTGGTCGATGACCTGCTTGAACTGGCGCGCGTCACGCGCCTGCCGTTGCAGCGCCAGCCGGTCGACCTGAGCGCGCTGGCACAGGACATCACCGACGTGCTGCGCAACGCAGAGCCGTCGCGCCAGTGCGACATCCGCATACAGCCCGGTCTGCTGGTCGCCGGTGACGTCGGCCTGCTGCGCATCGTGCTCGACAATCTGCTGCGCAATGCATGGAAATTCTCCGCCCCGACCGCGCATGCGCAGATCGAGATCGGCAGCGAAGGCAAGGGCCAGCAGGCCGTGATCTACGTGCGGGACAACGGCGTCGGCTTCGACATGGCACATGCCGACAAGCTGTTCCACCCGTTCAACCGGCTGCACCGCGATGGCGAGTTCGACGGTACCGGCATCGGTCTGGCGCTGGTCCAGCGCATCATCCGTCGTCACAACGGCCGCGTCTGGGCGCGTTCCGAACCCGGCGCCGGCGCCACCTTCTGCTTCACGCTGGGCGACACCGAAGCCAGCGTGCCGTCGCTCGCCGCCTGACGCTCAGCGGCGTCCCACCCACAGCACACCTGCCACGACCAGTACGGTACCTGCCAGCTGCAGGCCGGACACCGGCTCGGCGAGCAGCCACCAGGCGAGGAACACCGTGATGACCGGGCCGGTGCTGCCGACCAGCGCTGCAGTCTGTGCGCCCATGCGGCGAATCGCGGCCGACTGCAGGAACACCGGCAGCACGGTGGCGAACAGCGCCATCGCCGCCGCCAGCCACCAGACCGGTGCCGGTTGCGCCAGCGCGTCGAGCGGGCGTACCGCAGCGAAGTGCAGGCCGACGGCGACCGTGGATACCAAGGTTGCCAGCGCGGAAAAGCGCGTCGCGCCGAGCTTGCGGATCGGTGCCCCCGCCCCGGTCAGATAGATGGCGAAACTGAGTGCCGAACCGAACACCAGCAGACAGCCGAGCGCGATGGTCGCCACTTCGCCGCTCACCTCGATGTCGTGCACGACGGCCAGTGCGATGCCGCCGTAGCACAGCAGGCTGGCGACGATTTCGCGCGGCGTGATGCGCCGGCCCTGCGCCAGCCAGCCGATCAGCAGTGTCAGCGTCGGATAGGTGAACAGCACCAGCCGCTCCAGCCCGGCGGAGATATAGAGCAGGCCGTAGAAGTCGAGCATGCTGGCGCCGTAGTAGCCGAACAGGCCGAGCACGCTGACCGTCACCCAGTCACGTGTGGTCAGTGGCTGACTGTGTCGTGCTTCGCGCCACGCGACGACGATGAATACCGGGGCGGCCAGCAGCATGCGCAGCGCCACCAGCGTCACCGGGTCCACGCCATATGGATAGGCCAGCTTGGCCAGAATGGCCTTCAGCGAAAAGCCGGCCGACGCGATGACGGCCAGCCAGATGCCCAGCCGGGCGTCTGCGGCGGCAGTCGGTACGGTTATTTTCGTCGCCCGCCGAGGATGGAGCCGAGCACGCCGCGCATGATTTCGCGGCCGACCGAACTGGCGATGGTGCGCGCGACCGTCTTGGCCGCCATCTGCGCAATGCCGTCACGCTGACCGCCGCGCGGTCCGGTCGAGCCGAACACCAGATCGTTCAGACCGCCGAGCAGACCGCCTTCGCCTGCGGCCGGCGTGCCGGCGGTGGGTGCCGACGCGGTGGGTGACGGCGTCGCCGATGTGCCGGCGGCCACCGATGCGGTCAGCTTTTCGTAGGCGGATTCGCGGTCCAGCGTCTGTTCGTAGCGACCGCGCATCGGCGAGTGCTGGATGATGGCAGCCCGTTCGGCCTCGGTCAGCGGGCCGAGGCGGGACGCCGGCGGCAGCACGAAGGCGCGCTCGACCACCGAAGGCCGGCCCTTTTCGTCCAGGAAGGACACCAGCGCCTCGCCGGTGCCCAGTTCCATGATGGCCTGTTCGGCGTCGAACTTGGGATTGGCGCGCATGGTCTGCGCGGCCGTCTTGACCGCCTTCTGGTCGCGCGGTGTGAACGCACGCAGCGCGTGCTGCACGCGGTTGCCGAGCTGGCCGAGCACGGTGTCCGGCACGTCGAGCGGGTTCTGCGTCACGAAATACACCCCGACGCCCTTGGAGCGGATCAGCCGCACAACCTGCTCGACCTTTTCCAGCAGCGCCGGCGGTGCGTCGTTGAACAGCAGGTGCGCCTCGTCGAAGAAGAACACGAGCTTTGGCTTGTCCATATCGCCGACTTCCGGCAACTGTTCGAACAGTTCGGCCAACAGCCACAGCAGAAAGGTGGAATAGAGCTTGGGCGAGTTGTACAGCTGGTCTGCCGCCAGCACATTGATGGTGCCGCGACCGTGTTCGTCGTGCGTCATCAGGTCGGCGATGTCGAGCATGGGCTCGCCGAAGAAGCGGTCGGCGCCCTGTTCCTCCAGTGTCAGAAGGCCGCGCTGGATGGCGCCGATCGATGCCGTCGACACATTGCCGTACTGCGTCTTGAACTGCGCCGCATTGTCGCCGACGTGCTGCACCAGCGCGCGCAGGTCTTTCATGTCGAGCAGCAGCAGGCCGTGATCGTCAGCCACCTTGAACACGATGGTCAGCACACCGGTCTGGGTGTCATTGAGGCCGAGCAGGCGCGCCAGCAGCAGCGGGCCCATGTCGCTGACGGTGGCGCGGATCGGATGACCGGACTGGCCGAACACGTCCCAGAAGCAGACCGGGCTCGGATAGGGCGTGAAATCGGTGATGCCGAGCAGGTCCAGGCGCTGCTGCAGCTTCGGGCTGACGCTGCCGGCCGCCCCCATGCCGGACAGGTCGCCCTTCACGTCCGCCATGAAAACCGGTGTGCCTATATAGGAGAAGCGCTCGGCCAGCGACTGCAGCGTGACCGTCTTGCCGGTACCGGTGGCGCCGGTGATCAGTCCATGACGATTCGCCATATTGGGCAGCAGGGCGAGCGAGAGATCGCCCGCGCGGGCGACGTAGAGCGGATCGGCCATGGCTTCAAGTCCTTCGGAAGGAATGGCGCGATGCTACCAGCGGACGCTGCCCGGCTGGCAAGCGCGACGCGGCTCCCGCTCAGCGCACCGGGTCGTGAAGTCGCTGCCGGGCCGCCCCAAGGCGACGTGCCCCCTCGGGGGGTGGGGCGGGCATCGCGCGGTTCAGGGGGCCGTGAAGTCGCCGCCGGGCCGCCCCAAGGCGACGTGCCCCTCGGGGGGTGGGGCGGGCATCGCGCGATTCAGGGGGCCGTGAAGTCGCCGCCGGGCCGCCCCAAGGCGACGTGCCCCCTCGGGGGGTGGGGCGGGCATCGCCCGGCCCAGGGGGCCGTCCACTCAACTCCCGGTCGCGAACCGGAACTGCGATTTGCCGGCGCGCTTGGCTTCGTACATCGCGTCGTCGGCGCGGCGCATCAGCTTGTCGGCCAAGTCAGCCGGCGCTGCCGTGTAGGCCACGCCGACGCTGGCACCGATGGTGGCCGACTGGCCGTCGCCGCAATCGACCGGACGCGCCAGCGTGCTGACGATCTTCGAAGCGATGAAGCGGGCGGTGTCGGCGCTTTCGAGCGCGCACAGTACAACGACGAATTCGTCGCCACCGATGCGGGCGACCAGATCGGTGCGCCGTACCACCGCCTCCAGATGGCGGGCGGCGGCAACCAGGACGCGGTCACCGGCGTCATGCCCCATCGTGTCATTGACCTGCTTGAAACCGTCAAGATCGACCACCATCAGCGCCAGGCCCGAGTCAGGCCGGAGCGAGGCCAGCGCATCTCCTAGCCGGTGTTCGATGCCGCGCCGGTTCAGCAGTCCGGTCAGCGGGTCGCGCTCGGCCATGGCGATTGCGCTGGCTTCGGCCCGCTTCTGTTCGCTCACGTCATTGACGATGCCCTGCATCAGGTTGCCGGGCATCGGGTTGAGCACCAGATGCAGCCAGAGCGAACCCGCCGTGCCATGCGGCATCTCGAAATCCGCTGCGGCCGGACGCTGATCGCTCAGCGTGCGCACCATCAATGCGTCGAGACGCGAAGTGTCGTCGCCCAGCAGCGCGCCCAGCGCATAGCGGCGGGCAGCGTCGCCGTGCGCCGGCAGGCCCAGCATGCGCGAAAACCACGGATTCCAGTCCTGCAATACGCCTTCGCCGTCGAGTGTGAAGATGCCGGTCTGCGCACTTTCGAACAGCAGCCTGAACTTGCGTTCCGATTCCTCGAGCTGTGCGCGCATGTCGCGTTCGGCCGCCAGCAAATCGCCGGTGCGGCCGATCAGGCTGTTGATGTCCTCGGTCAGCCGACCGATCTCGTCGTTCCGGTGACCAGGCGGCAGCACGATTTGTTCGCCGCTGCCCACCTTGAGCAGGTGCAGGTCGTCTGACAGCTTCTTGACCGGTCGCGTCACAACATTGAGCACCACCCAGGCGACGGCCAGCACGACGACGACCAGCTGTACCAGCAGAATGATGGCGATGTAGCCCGAGTAGGCACCGGCGTCATGCTCGATCCGCTCGCCGGCAGGCCATAGCTGCAGTTCGCCGACCCGCTCCGCCGGATCGAACGGGGAAGCAAGCGGCAGCGTGAGCACTGGCAGCGTCACCGTTCGCGTATCCACCGATGCATCGCCGACGGCTGCCAGTTCGTTCTCGCCTTCGCGGATGACCACCCGCGACACCGCGCCATTGCGCAGCAGGCCGCGCGCGACCTCGTTGGCGAGCTGCTCGTCACGCGCGAAGGCCGCGACACTTGCAGTGCGCTCCACCGTTTCCATCAGCTCGACCAGGCTCTGCTTCATGCGCTCGCGTTCTTCGCGCGCCACCATCACCGTGCTGGCGAGCGCGACCAGGATGCCGACCAGTCCGGCAAAGAACAGGATGAGCAGCGTGGTGCGCCAGACGACGCTGGCGCCGAACTGGTGCGACGTTGCGGTGCCGGCACCGACGTCCGGAGCTCGCGTCAGCGGATCAGTCCTCAAGGCGCAGCACCGTCTTGACGCGTGAATCGACCAGGGCGCCATTGATGTAGCCGATGGCGTTGCGGTCTCGCGCGACCCGTTCGATCACCATGGCCGCGTCCTCGATCTGCAGTGGCGGCTGGGTGCGGCCGGAGAAGCGCAGGCGTGCCCAGTAGGCATTGATCTCCGGAATGCCCCGTCGCACCAGCGACTGATAGAACGCCTGGCGCAGCGGCAGGGTGTCGATGACCAGGGCCGGCATGCCGGGCTGCAGGTGCTTGATGCGACCAAGGAACAGATGGCTCACCTCTTCACGGCTGATGCTGTCGATACCGCTGTCGGGATTGACGATCACCGCGATGCCATTGGCCGCGGCCGCAGCGCCGTACAGCGCGAGCCATAGCGCCACGAGCAGGCGGGACGAAAGAAGTGTAGCCGGCTTCAAAACACGAAATCCAGTGCGATCGAATAGAGCGTCATGCCGACATCACGCGCCGGCATACCACGGGAATCGATGATCAGTATCGACTCGGCGGCGTTGATTCGATCAACCTGGAACTTGACGGCGTAGTTGGGCGCAAAGTCATAGCGCACGCCGGCGCCGATGCTGCGTTGATTCATGGTCAGGCGGTCCACGGCACCCGCGTAGGCCGACTGCAGGCCTGCAAGGGGGGCGGGCAGGGACAGGTCGGTCTCTTCACTCGGGTCGAGGGATACGCGGGAGTATGTCACGTAGGGCTTGAACGCTCCCACCCGGTAACCCAGGATGACGTTGGCCCCCTGTCCGTGATAGGTCGGAAACTGCGAGAAGCGCGACCAGCTGAACATGCCCTGTGCCGAGAACGGACCGCGTTCGAAGAGAAAACCGAGGCCGGCAAAGGTCAGGTGATGTGACGTGTCGAACTGTGCCGCCCGGGCCTGTGCCAGCGGAATCGGAACCGATGCCAGCGCTGTAGCCAGTGGCTGCAATGACGTATCTCGTGTTGTATAGGTGTCACCCCAGGCGGCGCGCAGCGTCAGTCCTTCGCTCACCCAGTCGAGCGTGGCACCGAGCCGGCGCGCCTCCGGCGGACGATACTGTCGGCCATACAGCGAAAGGTCTCCTCGCGAGCGACCGCCATACAGGCGCAGGCTGAGCAGTCCGTCTCCAGCCGGTCGGCGCAACGTCAGGTCGATGCCGTCGAACAGGTCCTGCGTGACAACGCCCAGCACTTCCGGTGCCGGTCGCACGGCGGTGAAAGCGTAGCCGACATGACGCGAGTCGCCATCGAGGTAGAGGTCGACACCCAGCCTTCCGATGCGCATGTCCAGGGTGTCCGACGGTGTGTAGCGCAGAAAGGTCCAGGACAGTTGCGGCGTCCATTTTCCTTCGCTGTCGAGCCGGCTGACGCTCTGGATCTGTGCGGACCAGCCGGCATCGAAGCTTGCGCTGGCCTGCACGCCGATCCGGCTGTCGCCGCGAAAGCCGACGCGACCGCCGTCATGGCCGCCGGCCTGTTCGAGGTCGCGCCTATAGGTGAGGCCGTCGCTGCCGTGATAGCCGGCGCCGAACGTGCCAAAGCCGCTCAAGCGCCAGATCGGTTCCTGCCCGCCGTTGTCGGCGCTGGCAGCGGCCGATAGCGACAGGAGAATGGCCAGCAGGCAAAGCGTTGTCGAGTGTCGAGTCTTCATGCGTCCAGGCATAGGTCGGTGAGGGCCGGGCGTGGCATACCTTGCCCGCACAGCGTTAACGGGTACCCTGCGTCCCACTTGAGCGTGCGCGAGCGACGCTCTCGACTAAAATCATGCCTCGCACAACACGGACGGAAGTCATTCATGGCAGGTCATTCGAAATGGGCCAATATCCAGCACCGCAAGGGGCGGCAGGACGCCAAGCGGGGCAAGGTATTCACCAAGCTGATCAAGGAAGTCACCGTGGCCGCCCGCATGGGTGGCGGTGACCTCAACTTCAACCCGCGTCTGCGCATGGCGGTCGACAAGGCCAAGGCTGAAAACATGCCGGGCGAAAACATCGAACGCGCCATCAAGCGCGGTACCGGTGAGCTCGAAGGCGTGAGCTACGAGGAGATCCGCTACGAGGGCTACGGCATCGGCGGCACGGCGGTCATGGTTGACTGCCTGACCGACAACCGCACGCGCACCGTGGCCGACGTGCGTCACGCGTTTTCGAAGTACGGCGGCAATCTGGGCACCGACGGCTCGGTCGCCTTCATGTTCAAGCACTGCGGCCAGTTCATCTTCGCGCCCGGCACGCCGGAAGATGCGCTGATGGAGGCCGCGCTCGAAGCCGGCGCCGAAGACGTCGTCAGCAACGACGATGGTTCGATCGAAGTGCTGAGCCCGCCGAATGATTTCGTCGCCGTGAAGGATGCGCTTGAAAAGGCCGGCTTCAAGCCCGAGTTCGCCGAGGTGACGATGAAACCGCTGAACGAGAACGTGCTGACCGGCGACGACACGGCACGGATGCAGAAACTTCTGGATGCGCTGGACAGTCTGGACGATGTGCAGGACGTCTACACCACCGCCGTGATGGACGAAGACTGACCGACAAGGGAAACACTTATGCTGATGACCACCACGCAGACGCTCGAAGGCCGACCGATACGCCAGTACTACGGTGTCGTCACCGGTGAAGCCATCATCGGCGCCAACATCTTCAAGGACATGTTCGCCAGCATCCGTAATGTGGTCGGTGGCCGCGCCGGCGCCTACGAAAGTACGCTGGCCGACGCGCGCGAAGCCGCCATGGAAGAGATGGGCGAGGTCGCCGCGAAGCTCGGCGCCAACGCCATCGTCGGCATCGACATCGACTACGAAGTGCTCGGCGCAGACAATGGCATGCTGATGGTTTGTGTCAGCGGTACTGCGGTCAGCATCTAGCGGGTGGTTCGCGTCCGGTCGAGGCGCGCGCGCGGATTTGCCGACCCGGCGACCGTAGTGGGCCTGGCGGCCCGGAGATTGACAAACCCGCCCGTTTCGCCAGAATGCGGATTCAGTGTGGTGCGCCGATTTGTCTCAGCTTGCGGGCGCATAATAAATACGGCTAAAGCGAGGGCGACCCGGTCCTGGCTTTGGCCTACCGGGTTTTTTCATGGCCAACGATTTCCCCCTTTCTTCCGGCAGCGTCGGCGTCGTTGCACCGCTGTCGGCCCGTTTCGACACGCCGCTGACGCTCAAGAGTGGTGCCGTGCTGCCCGGTTTCGAACTGATGTACGAAACCTACGGCACGCTCAACGGCGCGCGCTCAAACGCCGTGCTGGTGTGCCCGGCGCTGTCCGGCCACCACCACGCAGCCGGTGTGCATGCCGACGCACCGAACAACACGGGCTGGTGGGACAACCTGATCGGCCCGGGCAAGCCGCTCGATACGTCGAAATTCTTTGTTGTCAGCATCAACAACCTGGGCGGCTGTCACGGCTCGACCGGTCCGGTCAGCGCCAATCCGGATACCGGCCGGCCCTGGGGGGCCGATTTTCCGATCGTGACGGTCGAAGACTGGATGGCCGCGCAGGCGCTGCTGGCCGACCGGCTGGGCGTGGACAGCTGGGCCGCCATCATCGGCGGCAGCCTGGGCGGCATGCAGGCCATGGCCTGGGCCATCCACCGGCCGGCGCGCGTGCGCCACGCCATCGTGATCGCGTCGGCGCCCAAGCTGACGGCGCAGAACATCGCGTTCAACGAAGTGGCGCGTCAGGCCATCATCACCGACCCCGATTTCCACGGTGGTCACTTCTACGAGCACGACACGCTGCCGCGCCGCGGTCTGAGGCTGGCGCGCATGCTGGGTCACATCACCTATCAGTCGGACGACCTGATGGCGGAGAAATTCGGCCGCCGGCTGCGCGAGGGCGGGCGCAAGTTCAGCTTCGAGGTCGAATTCGAAGTCGAGTCCTACCTGCGCTATCAGGGCGACAAGTTCGCCGCCAGCTTCGACGCCAACACCTATCTGCTGGCCACCCGTGCGCTCGACTACTTCGATCCGGCGGGCGACGCCGGTGGCGATCTTGCCGCGGCCTTCGCGCCGGCCACGGCCGACTTCCTGCTGGTGTCGTTCTCGACCGACTGGCGGTTCGCGCCGGCGCGCTCGCGCGAAATCGTCGATGCGCTGATGCGCAACCGGCGCAACGTGAGCTACGCCGAAATCGAATCGAGCGCCGGCCACGATTCCTTCCTGCTCGACGACCCGCATTATCACGCGGTGCTGCGCGCCTACTTCGACAACATCACGGTGTGAGGACGACATGAGCACACTGGACATCCGCATCGACCACGACGTCATCGCCTCCTGGGTCGCCGAAGGCGCGCGCGTGCTCGACCTGGGCTGCGGCGACGGCGAATTGCTGCGCTATCTGAAGGACAAGCGCGGCGCGAGCGGCTATGGCGTCGAGATCGACGTCGAGCGCGTGATCGCCGGCATGAAGAACGGCATCAACGTGCTGCAGATCGACCTGGAAGAAGGGCTGTATGACTTCGAGGACCAGAGTTTCGACCTGGTCATCATTTCGAATGCGCTGCAGACGCTGCACCGTACCGAAAAGCTGTTGCGTGAAATGCTGCGGGTCGGCCGCGAAGCGGTGGTGAGCTTTCCGAACTTCGCCTACTGGAAGCACCGCGTGGCGATCATGGACGGCCACATGCCGGTATCGGACCGGCTGCCCTTCCAGTGGTACGACACGCCGAACGTCCGCTTCTTCACCGTCGCCGATTTCGAGGCGCTGTGCGACAAGCTGGGCATTGCGGTGCGGGAGCGGCTGGTGCTCGACGACGCCGGCAAGCCGGTGACCGAAGAACACAACTTCCTCGGCAGCTTCGCGCTTTACCGGCTCGGCTGACCCGGGGCGCGGTCCGCCCGCCAGTCAGCGCGCCTGCGCCAGAAAGCGGTCCAGCGCCGCGGCGAAGGCGCGGCCGTCGCCGACCGAGAACGCCGACGGCCCGCCGCTCATGACGCCGCTGTCGCGCAGGTCATTCATCAGTGCGCGCATCTGCAGCCGCTCGTGGATGGTGCCGGGCGAGAACCACTCGCCACGCGGCTCCAGCGCATGCGCGCCGCGCGCCAGCACGGCCGCCGCGAGCGGAATGTCGGACGTGATCACCAGATCACCGGCGACCACCGCCGCTTCGATGTGGCGATCAGCGGCGTCGAAACCGTGCGCCACCTGCACGGCGCGGATCAGCGGAGACGCCGGCACGCGCAGCAGGCGGTTGGCGACCAGCGTCAGCCGCAGGCCGGTGCGTGTGGCGGCGCGGAACAGGATGTCCTTCACCGGCGCCGGGCAGGCGTCGGCGTCAACCCAGATCGATATCCCGCCGCTCACCGGAACCTAATCGAGCGCCTTGCGCAGCAGTTCGTCGGTCAGGTCGTTCAGCGACATCTGCCGCTCGGTTGCCAGATCACGCAGGCGCGCCGCCAGGGTCGAATCGATCTTCACCGCAAAGGGCACCAGGCCGCGCGCCTGATCGAGCTTGCGCTGCTCCTTGCGGTCCGGTGCAGGCGCCTCGCCCAGTGTGGTGCGCTGTCCGGCGGCATGCTTCATCTGCGCCACCACTTTCAGCCGGTCATTCTTGTACAGATCGGTCTTCTTCAAGTCGGTATCCTGTCGGGTCTTGTTTCACGGCTCCGGCGCGCATTCGACGCGCCGGAACACTCACGGGACAGCATTGTCGGCCATGGCTCTGAAATCCACCATCTACAAGATCAATCTGAACGTGTCGGACATGGACCGCGGCTACTACGCCGAGCATGCGCTGACCGTCGCCCGCCATCCGTCGGAGAACGATGAGCGCCTGATGGTGCGCGTGCTGGCCTTCGCGCTGTACGCGTCCGAGGATCTTCGTTTCGGGCGCGGGCTGAGCGCCGAAGACGAGGCGGATCTGTACGAAGCCGACCTGACCGGAGCCATCAGGCTGTGGCTCGACGTCGGCCTGCCGGACGAAAAGCTGGTGCGCCGCGCCGCCTCGCGCGCCGGCAAGGTGGTCGTCGTGACCTATGGCCGCACCGCCGTGCAATGGTGGGAGCAGTCGAAGTCCACGCTGGCGCGGCTGAACAATCTCACCGTGCTTCGACTGGCGACGGCCGATACGCAGGCGCTGGCCGGATTGGCGCAGCGCGCGCTGAACCTGCAGTGCATCGTGAACGAAGGCCAGATCTGGCTGGGTGACGACGGCGCGATGCTGCAACCGGTCCCGGAACATGTATTCGGACCGGACACGGCGGGACGCTGACGTCTCTGGGAGGCGGCGCGGTCCGGCCAGTCTGCGGAAAGCAACCGGTTCAACGGCGCTGTGAGCTGCCGGATTTCGATGGGACATCGTTCCCGCGGTGGGGGTCATCGCGGGTGATCTACCGCAGGTCGCTCGTGTCGCCACCCCTGAGGCCGGGGCCTTTCAGGTTGCGCCGTCCGGCTTTTTCCGCGCCGTCGCTGATTTCGCCCGGGCGCGTTGCAGGCGCATCAGGCGGCGCTGGATCTCGTCCGAATCCATCCACAGGTCGCTGCCCTTCAGGATCTTCCCGATCTCTGCGTCGGACAGGAAAGGTGTGCAGATGCGGCCCATCGCCTTTTCGAACCACTTTCCGACGGCGATCACTTCAGCCTGCTGTTCGTTGCCGCGCCCCGCAAAACTGCCGGAATAGATGTGGAACATGAGCTGGCAGTTGTCATGGATGACCAGTTCGTCGCCACTCAGGAAGATCAGCGCTGCCATCGAGTAGGCGCGCGCTTCCAGCACGGTGATCACGTGTGCTTCGGAGGCGAGGATGTTGTTGATGATCTGCAGCCCGGTATCGAATTCTCCGCCGGGCGAGTTCAGGTGCAGATAGATCAGGTCGGTCTCGCTTGCCGTGCGCAGTGTGTAGAACAGTTCGGTGTAGTGCTGCGGCTCTCCGATGTCGCCGCACAGGTAGTAGGAGATCTGGTGGATCGGCATCTGCCGCTCGTAGCGGATCAGGCCGTTGAAAGGCACGGTTGCCTCTTCGGGACTGTCCGGTTCCGTCCCTTCCGGAGTGGTTCTGTTCAGCATCGCGGGCTCCTGTCCGGTTTCTTGCAGATTATGTGCCCATCGCGGGTTGTTCCGCCGACGCCCCGCAATGCGGGCCGCACGTACAAGCCTGCTGGAATCGGTTCGCCAACGCACAGAGCATCCAGCCTGATCGGCACACAGTCCGGGCGTCACGATTGGCTGACCTGCGCGGTATGGCTGAAATGCAAGCATCTTCCCACTGGCGGTCCGGAGTCGTGACGCTTGCCGCGGCGCTTGCAGGTCTGGGTGTCTTGTCGACCGCCGGTTGCGGCGGGCGAGGCGACGCGGCCCCCCCGGCCGCGCCGCCGCGGGCGTCTGCAGAAGTCATCGAGGACCCGCTGGTGACCAGCGTCCGGTCCACCCTGCGCAAGGATGCGGAAGTGACGAGGCAGATCAGGATTGCGCTGCTGCAGGACGCCGGTGTCAGCCGCTTCGACATCGACGTCATTACGTTGACCGGCCGCACCAGCCTGATCGGCGTGGTCGATCACCGGCATCAGGCCGATCGCGCGCTCGAACTCGCCAGCGCGGTCGACGGCGTGCGGGCGGTGCGCGACGAGCTCAGCGTCAAGCCGGATTGATGCGGCCGGGCGATTCGCAGATCAGGCACGCCGCCAGCGCGGCCCATCATTCAACTGTCAAGCATACATCGACCCACTCGGTCGTGAAGCGCGGCGCCGCCGCCTTCGTCGCCGCACGGTGGGCGTTGAGCAGCGCCGCGCGGTCACGGCTGTTGCGCGGGTTTGCCGCACCGCGACGCCCGCATCACCAGACGCCGGGAGACTTCGGCCTGACTGCCTTTCCGTTGCGCATCCCGGCCACTGGCGGCAAAACCCTGTTCGCCTGGTGGGTGCCGACGGCCACACGCGCCACTTTGCCATCGGCTGCGGTGCTGGTGATCCACGGCTGGGGCGTCAATTCCGCCATGATGCTGCCCGCCATGCTGCCGCTGCACGCGGCTGCCATGGCCGTGCTGCTGATCGACGCACGCTGCCATGGCGCCAGCGACGAAGAGGATTTCATGTCGATGCCGCGCTTTGCGGAAGACATTGCCAGCGGCCTCGACTGGCTGAGTCAGCGACCCGAGGTCGATGCCACGCGGCTGGCGGTGCTCGGCCATTCGGTCGGTGCTGCGGCCGCGCTGCTGTGCGCCGCCCGGCGACGCGATGTGGCAGCCGTCGTCAGCCTGTCCGCATTCGCCCATCCGGCTGCGCTGATGCGCCGCATGCTGAACGGCCGGCGCGTGCCGTGGGTGCCGCTCGGCTGGGCGCTCACGCGCTATGTGCAGCATGTCATCGGCGCCCGTCTCGACGACATCGCACCGGTCACGACCCTGCCGGCCCTGACCTGTCCGGTAATGCTGGTGCATGGCGTGGACGACGAGGTCGTGCCCTATGCCGATGCGCTGAGGCTGCATGCGGCCAGCGGTGGCAGGGCGGAACTGCTGCCGGTGGCCGGCGGTCATGACCTCAGCGATGCGGTAGGCGCCTGCGCCGGCCGCATCGTGGGCTTCCTCACCCGTGCCCTTGATGTCTGATTCATCGAGCAGTCCCTGGCGCCGACCGCGCGTCGTCGCCCTCTCCATGCTGCTCCTGCTGCTGACCGGCATCGCAATCGGCGAGTGGCGCGGCTGGCCCTTCCTAGCGTCGCCGCTGCAGAACCTGCTGTCCGGACAGCTGGAGCGGCGCGTGCGTTTCATCGACGATGCGCCGGGTACATTCGCCGTGCGTTTCATCGGCGGCGTGCGCCTGCACAGCGCCCGGCTCGACATCGCGAGCGTGTCCTGGAGCACCGCGCCGCATCTGCTGGACGGTCGTGACGTCGCTTTGCGGCTGCGTTACATCGATCTGTGGCGTGCCCTGCGCGGGCAGCGGCTGCGCATCGAAAGCCTGCAGGCGGGCACGCTCGACGCCCACCTCGAGCGACTGGCCGACGGGCGCGCATCGTGGCAGTTCGCCGCCGCCAGCTCACCGGAAGACACCACCGAATGGCCGCGCTTCGGTGAGTTCCGGATCAATGACGGTCTGCTGCGCTACAGCGACCTGCGGCACGACGTCACGCTGGAAGCGCGCGTTTCAGTCGCCGGCGAGCAGGCGGACAGCGTCCTGAAGGTCGATCTGACCGGCGCCTACCGCGACCAGCCGGTACAGGTCACGCTGCGCGCCAGCGGTGCCAGACCGGAGAGCGCGTCCGAAGCGCAGACCACGGAAGTCGCCTTGACGGTCAGCGGTTCGATCGGTCGCGCCACGCTGGACTTCACCGGCAACGCCAGCGGCGTGCAGGATTTCGCGGGGCTGGCCGGCCACTTCAAGCTTGCCGGGTCGTCGCTGGCGGCGATCGGCGACCCGATCGGCGTCACGCTGCCGGGTACGCCGCCGTTTCGTGCCACCGGCTCACTGACCAGGTCCGGCGGCGAGTGGCGGGTCGGCATCGATGACGCCACGGTGGGGTCGAGCCGGCTGAAGGGCGACTTCCTGTATCGGGCGGGCGCCGACCGGCCGTTGCTGAGCGGCCGGCTGGGCGGTGCGCGCCTGCTGCTGGCCGATCTGGGCCCGGCGCTCGATGGTGCCAGGCCCGCCCCGCGCGAAGGCAAGGTGCTGCCCGGTGGCGCCTTCGATCTGGCTGCGCTGCGCGCCATGGACGCCGACATCGCCATCGACATCGCCGAAGTCGATCTGGGGACACCCCTGCTGGGCGCCCTGCAGCCACTGCGCGCGCAGCTCGGGCTGGCTGCCGGCGTGCTGTCGATCAGCGAACTCGAAGCGCGCACCGCCGAGGGCTGGCTCAAAGGCGATATCGGACTCGATGGCCGGGGCGAAGTTGCGCTGTGGTCGGCGGATCTGCGCTGGGGCAACGTCCGACTCGAAAAGTGGCTCCACCAGGCGCGCACCGACGCACCGCCATATGTTGTCGGCCGTCTCGGCGGGCGCGTCACGGTGACCGGTCAGGGGCGGTCGACGGCGGACATCCTCGCCAGCCTGAAAGGCCGGGTGCGGGCGCAATTGCGCGAGGGCCGCATGTCGCATCTGGTGGTGGAAGCGGCCGGGCTGGATCTGGCCGAAGCGCTTGGCCTGCTGGTCAGCGGCGACAGCACGCTGCCGCTGGACTGCGCGGTGGCCGATATTCAGGCCGAGGCAGGCGTGCTGCGCCCGCAGGTCATGGTGCTCGACACGGAGGATTCGACCGTGTCGGTCAGCGGTTCGCTTTCGCTTGCGGCCGAGACGCTGGACCTGACTGCAGTCGCATTGCCGAAGGATTTCAGTCCGCTGACCCTGCGTTCGCCACTGCGGGTGCAGGGTAGTCTGGCCGATCCGCACGTGTCGCTGGACAAGGCACCGATCGGCATGAAGGTGGCGGGTGCCGCTCTGCTGGCGCTGCTCAATCCGCTGGCGGCGCTGCTGCCGCTGGTGGATGCCGGCAACAGTGACGAAGCGGACCGCCTCGCCGCCGGCTGCGCGGCGCTGGCCCGGCGCGGTGCAGCGAAGACCGCGCTGACGAAGTGAAAACATCCGTAGGCCATCCATATGGATGGTGTTAGGATGGTTCGCATGAATACAGTCCGCTCACTGTCCGCCGTCAAGGTGAAGCCTGCCGAGTCCGAGAAGATCACCATCAATCTCGGTTTTGTCGATCTCGGCCAGATCGATCTGCTGGTCGCCGAGGGGTTCTACGGCAACCGGAGCGACTTCATCCGTACTGCCATCCGCAATCACCTGGCCAGCCACGCCGACGCGGTGAAGCACGTCGTGACGCGCCGTATGTTCGTGCTGGGCCTGCAGCATTTCAGTGCGGCTGATCTGCAGGCCGTGTGTGACGGCGGCGAGACGCTGCAGATACGCGTGCTTGGGCTGGTCACGCTGGCCGACGACGTCACCCCCGAACTGGCACGCGCCGCCATCGCCTCGATCGATGTGCTGGGTGCGCTGCATGCGAGTCCTGCGGTGAAGGCCGCGCTGGCCGATCGCGTGCCCTGAGCCCCGACGACATCCGCTTCCATGAATGAGGTTCCCATGCACACCCAGTTCCAGCTTCTGATGCGCGACGCCACCCGGCTCACGCAAGCCGGGCGGCTGAACGAAGCCACCGAAGCCATCCAGCGCGCGCTCGAAGGGATGGCGGCGGCGGCCGGCATGCCTTCGCAGGCCTTCGAGGGCGAGGCTTTCGAAGTGAAGGAGAATCCATCCGGCCTGCTCGGCACCGATCAGCCGGCGCTGCGACCGGATGCGCCTGCGCCGCAGGCCGGTCGTTTCACCGACGAACGCTTCGTGCATGGCGGGGTGACGCGCCAGTACAAGCTGTACCAGCCGGCCGGACGCACCAGCGACGCGCTGCCGCTGGTGGTGATGCTGCACGGCTGCACGCAGAACCCTGACGATTTCGCCGCGGGTACCGGCATGAATGCACTGGCCGACGAGCTGGGATTCGTCGTGCTCTATCCGGCGCAGTCGCAGGCGGCCAATCCGCAAGGCTGCTGGAACTGGTTCGAGCACGCCCATCAGAAGCGCGGCAGCGGTGAGCCCGCGGCCCTGGCTGCACTGACGCTGTCGGTGATGCAGGCGCATGGCATCGATGCCCGGCGCGTGTTCGTTGCCGGGCTGTCGGCAGGCGGCGCGATGGCTGACATCGTTGCCAACGCCTATCCGGACATTTTCGCCGCAGCGGGTGTGCATTCCGGCTTGCCGTGCGGCGCGGCGGGCAGCGTCTCCGAGGCGTTCGCGGTGATGTCGGGGGGTGCGCCGGACACTTCACCGATGACAGGTGGGATGAAGAAGCGTCGCGGCGCGGCTCAGCCGGCAGTACGCGCGGTTCCGACCATTGTGTTTCACGGCGATCGGGACCACACCGTGCATCCGCGCAACGGCGAACAGGTCATTGCTGCCGCGCTTGGCCGCGTGGCAGGGCAGCCGGAAAAGCGCCGCACGCACACGCAGCAGGGCGTTTCGGAAAAGGGGCGTCACTACACGCGCATCGTGCATGACGATCACGACGGGGCAGCGCTCGCCGAGCACTGGGTGGTGCATGGCGCGGGCCACGCGTGGTCAGGCGGACAGGCAGCCGGCTCCTATACCGATGCCGGCGGCCCGGATGCCACGCGCGAAATGCTGCGCTTCTTTCTTGCGCAGGTAGGCACGCCGGGCGCCTGAGTGTTTCAGGCGTCCGGGCGGGTCAGCGGAAGCCGAAGAAGGACAGAACGGCGAGAACGATGACGACGGCGCCGACGATATAGACAATGCTGTTCATGTGGGGAGCCCGGGTACAGGTGAAGTCGGATTGACGATACGTGCAGGCATTGCGCCGGCACGCCGACACTGACCGTAGCGCGTTGCCGCCGGGCTGACCGTCTGCCAGCGCACAAATCTCCGGGAGAGCCGTGCGGCGCTGTCAGTTGCCGGGCGCGAACGCATTTGTCGCAGAGCCGGTTTCGGGCAGCACGTAGACCACCGCTGGCTTCAGCGATTGCGGACCGGGCCGGATGTGGCGGTCATAGAAGGCCGCCGGCACATTGATGCAGCCATACGAAATGCGGTTGTCCGCAGGTGTCGGCGTGGCCAGGCGTTCCAGACGCCGTTCGGCGGGCTTGCCGGTGCGGACACGGTGCATCGACACCGCATTGTCGTAATCCACCCAGGTCACATCCTCGCCCTTCAGATTCGTCCCCTGTTCCGAAACGAAGCGCCCGGCGGGCGTGGTGCGTTCCTCCGGTCTTATCTGCCCCAGCGGCCGGTTGCCGATGCCGGGAACAGAGTGGTCACCGATGGCGGCACCCAACAACACCGCACTCGTGCCGAGCAGGCGTCCGTCCGCGTCGAACGCGAACAGGCGTGCCTGCTTCTTGTCGATGACGTGGAAGGGCGCACCGGCGCTGTCCTGCGACGCGATGATCCGGACGACGGTGCGGCGCACTTCGGGTGATGCCGTCGCGAGTGCCGGGTCGGTGCCCGGTCCGGCTGCACCCGCCAGCCCCGGCAGCATGGCCACAGCGACGAGTGCGACAAAGCGGGCGGCACAGTCCCGGGCGCAGCACTGCAACCGTCGCCATGCCGCCCCCCGTGCAGCAGATCGGCGCCGCGTGTCAGGCGCTTTCAGTTGCGGTCGGCACGCGCGGCACGCGGGCGGGCTGTGCTGTCGCCTGCTCCGGTCGCACCTTCGTCCGACAGCCTGCGGGCTTCTGCCGCCGAGTCGGTCGAGGCGGCGTTAGATGAATTCATGCGCAGCCGTTCGTCGGCGCTGGTGTTGTTCATCCGTTCCTGCGCAGCGGAACCCGGCTGTACCGTGCTGCCCCTGACCGCATCCGGAGCGGTCGTGAGCGGCTTCTGCGTGTTTTCGATCGCAGGATGCGTGGGGGATGCCGGTGTCCGGGTTGTCGCCGGATCGGCGATCAGCGGGCTGCTGACCGTGCCGCTTGAACCCGCGGCCTTCGCCGGATCGGACGGGGTGGACTGGGCCAGCGCGAAGCCGGACAGCGCAAACGCGGTAGCGCCTGCAAGGAGCATGTTCGATATCTTCATGGGATGTACCTCGGGTAGGGTGGGCCGGCTGGCCGGTCTGGCGAAGCCGGATGACCCAACATAGGCGTCCCTTCGATCCTGTTCCGTGCGACAGCGAACCCAGCGCGCCGGCATGATCGGGCGTGCCGACGCACCCACCGCGCGTCAGGGCGGATAGCTGTAGCCGCTGCGGAAGAACTCGCGGATCAGGAAATCCTCCAGCTGGGCATTGTTTTCGGGTGCCGCCGACAGTACGACGGTACGGCCGAGCACGCGCGATTCCCAGTTGAAATTGCCCTGGTAGTAGCGGCGGATGAGTTCGATCATGCGCTTGACCAGCGCACGCTCGATGTCGCCGCCGACACCGGCATCGACCTCGATGTATTCACGGCGTGCGTTGACCGCGTCGGTGGTCCAGCCGCGGAACACGAAAGACGCCGTCCGCACGCCCTTGCGGGTGATCTGGAATACGCCGCTGGTGCCCGACTGCAGGTTGCGCTTGATGTTCGCCATGGCGATTTCGTCCGCGCTGGGCACCCGCTCGCGTGCGATGCCGGCAGCGGTCTCTCGCCCTTCCGAAGCTTCGGCCGCCTGCCGTCGTTCGCGCTGCCGATTGACGTACGACGCCATGTCGGTCGGTTCGTCGTCGAGTTTCGGCCGGGTCGGCGCCGGCGGTGGCGGGGCCGGGGCCGGGTCGGGCACCGGGGCACGCAGCACTTCCGGCTGCGGTTTGACCGGCGCGGGCTTGCGGTCACGCTTGGGTCGCTCGGTCTGACGGGTCGGCGGCGGCGGAACGGGCGCCGGTTGCACCGCGGGCGGTTGCGGCTCGGCGCGCGGACGCGGGGCTTCCGGCTGGACCAGGCGGGCGCTGATGGTTTCGCTCGGTGTACCGGTCAGCGGCAGCTCGGGCATGCTGTCCTTGTGCAGGATCCAGCCGAGCAGCGCCAGATGCAGGCACACCGCTACGGCCAGCGCGAACAGCACGCTGCGGCGCACGCGCAGGGTCAGGTAGACGACGCCGGGCGGGGTCGCTTCCCAGGCCATGTCGAACGCGTCGAAGCCGAGCGTGGAAGGATGTCGTCGGCGGTGTAAAGCCATCTTCAGGTCTGGCCGCGCGCCGGCAGCATGCGGAGGGGGAAGGTGCACAAGTCGGTGCGGTCAGCGCCGGCACCGGAAGTCGAAGCGCGGACGATACGTGAAATCAAGGGTCTGCGTCAGCTTCGAGGCCATCAGCGCACGCCGGTTCCCCGACGGCGCCCCGCAGACAAGGCGCGTCTGGCCGATGCCGTCGATCCGGCGCCAGCCGGGGTTCAACGCGCCGTCGGCTTGATCTTGCCGCAGTCGGCGGCAAGCCAGCGTGCGTCGGTGTCGGCACTCATCGCACCTTCTGCCGACTGCATGTTCACCTTCGACGTGAAATGGGTCGGGCTGTCGATGGTGGCTTCGAAATCGCCGCTGGCCTTCGGTTTCGTGCAGGTGATCGTGCCCTTGACCCGGGTCGCGGTGTTGGTGACGTTCGTGTAGCGGCAGTCGCCGTCGGTCTTGCCGGTATAGACGTTCGCGCCCTTGGCATCCTCCGCCGTGATGCATACCTGCAGTGTGCCGCCGCTGCCCATCGCGACGCCCTGGGCGGCCATCTGCTTCTCCATCATGGCGCGCGCCTCCGGCGGCAGGTTCTTCATCTGCTGCTGCATCATTTCCATCTGCGCCGACATGTCGGGCATGCCCGGCATCGCCAGCTTCGACTTGAATTCCCACAGGCCGGGCTTGATGTCGGCAGCGTGTGCGCTGCCGAAGGCGCACAGGGCAAGGGTGAGTGCGGCGGTCAATCGTGTATTCAAGGTGTGACTCCTTCGGGGGCGGTGGCAGGCGGCACCGGCGCGACGTAACTGGCAATCAGGATGAGTGCGCCGATCCCGAGCAGGGAGGCGGTCCATTCGACGGTGCCCGCGCTGGCCAGATCGACCATCAGCAATTTGGCACCTACCGCAGCGAGCAGCGCGAAACCGGCGAACCACAGAGTACGCGCACCGCTGCGGGTGGCGTGGATCATCAGTCCGAGTGCGGTCAGCGTCCACATCAGCGAAAGCGCGGCCTGCAGCAGCGTGGAGTGGAACATTGCCTCTGCCGACCAGGCCACCCCGGCCAGATGATGCACGCTGCGCGCCGCCAGTGCCGACACCCACAGCAGACCGACGGCGCCGGTCAGTGGCAGCTGGCGCGGCAGCAGACGCAGAGGCGGGCGCTGTGACTGACCCCGTGCAAGCCACAGCAGCGCGGCGATGCTGACCACATCGAGGGCCGAGGCGAGCGGCAGGTAGCGCAACGCGGAGCTGCCATCGTGTGCCAGCTGCAGCGCCGCGACCGACAGCAGCAGCAGCGCGGCGACCGGTCGCTGCACGTAGCCGACGTAGCGGTCGCGCTGCGCGGTCCAGGGCCATTCGTCGCGATCGTCGGCCAGGGCTCGCTGCAGCACGATGCCGGTCACCAGCCAGACCATGATCCAGGCGAGCCAGCGCCACAGGTCCTGTCCGGGCAGCCACATATCCAGCCAGCCGCCGGCTTCGACGCCGACCGACAGCAGCAGCGTCCAGGCCGTCGCGACATGGCGGAAGCGGCTGAACAGGCCGGCATCGTCTTCGTCCTGCCGGCGCAGGATCCACAGATGGGTGGCCCAGGCGAGCGGCAGCGCGAGCGCCATCGCGCCGAACAGCAGGTGGTGCTGCATGTCCCAGCCAACCAGGCTGCCCGCCCACAGCACCGGCAGCGACAGTGCGGCGAGTGCGCGTGCGGTGACGAAT
This sequence comes from Methyloversatilis sp. XJ19-49, assembly GCF_024580145.1. Classification (GTDB taxonomy): domain Bacteria; phylum Pseudomonadota; class Gammaproteobacteria; order Burkholderiales; family Rhodocyclaceae; genus Methyloversatilis. The sequence continues at coordinate 173,287 of NZ_JANINI010000002.1, read as the reverse complement.
TTGCGGCGGCGCCCCTGCTGTTCGGCCAGGGCGGCGCTGGCCATCGCAAACAGAAGCGCCAGCGCCGGCTGCAGCGCGGACGGCGCGAAATCATCGATGTCGGCCAGGCCGCCGAACAGCCACCAGCCGGCCAGCCAGACGGTCAGTGCCTGCGGCAGTCCGTCACCGGTTGCCGCCGTGACGCGCAGCACGCGCACCGAGGCGAGTGCCGCACCGGCCATCAGCAGGCAGCCGAGCGTGCGGCCATTGACCAGCGGCCACGCCAGCGTCAGCTCAGGCAGCGCGGCGACCAGCCACAGGCCGGCCAGCCCCTGCAGTGCCGCGCCGGACCACAGCGTGAGCCTGGATCCGCGCACGCAGCCGTACCACAGTGCAGCCGCTCCCTCGATGGCATAGACCGCGGCGGTCATCTGCAGGTCGAGCGCTAGCGGCACGGCCAGCGTCAGCAGCGCTGCGCCGATGCCGGCGTGCGCGCGGAAGGCCAGTGAAGCATCCGATGCGCGCACCCGCAGCAGCCAGGCCAGCCCGAGGTAGTACAGGCCGGCGGCGATCGCGCTGAGCGCGTCGCCATACTCGAAAGGCTGCATCAGCGCCGCCTGCAGCACACCGGCCGCCAATGGTGGGCCGAACAGCAGGCTGCCGGCGTTCCAGCCCGATTCCGTTTTCGCTTCACCCGGCGCACGGGCGACCGTCAGCGCGACCCGGGTGGCGCTGAACAGCAGGAAGAACGCGATCAGGAAGCCCTGTACCGCGAGATAGTCGTCCGGTGTGTAGCTGCGCAGCCCCCAGCCGGTGCCGACCACGAAGGTGAACAGAAAGCCGGCGAGTATCAATGCGCGCCAGGCATGGCGCCACGACAGCGCGATGATGAAAATGTCGAGCAGCAGGATGTAGGACAGCAGCACGATGTGGTCGCCCTGCCCGGTGGTGGCGAGCAGCGGTGCCACGAAGGCGCCGGACAGGCCGAGCAGCGCCAGACTTTGCGCCGACTGGCGCGCGGCCATCAGTGCGCAGGCGGCACCAAGCGCGGCGAACAGTCCGAAGGCCGGCGCCGGCCCGATGAAGCCGTAGCGCTCCAGCGCGAAATACACCGACAGGTAGAGCAGCGCAAAGCCGCCTCCCTGTACCGCCAGCGCGAACATGCGGCGCGGCCCGGCGCCGGTCATGCGCCAGCCGACGAGGATCATGCCCAGCCCGACCGCCAGCGCGCCGGCAAGCCGCAGCTCCGGCGGCAGCAGGCCCGCCTGCGCGGCCAGCCGCAGCGCCGATGCGACGCCGAAGAACAGCACGACGACGCCGATGCGCGCCAGCGGATTGGCGCCCATCAGGCGCGCCCACAGGGCCGACCACGATGGGCCGGCGGAGGGGCTGCGGGATTCGGGCGCGGCCGCGTCCATGCACCCGGCGACTGCTGCGGCGCGCACGCCGGGTGCATGCAGCGCATCGAGCGGGGCGGCCCGTGCGCTGACGGTCGTCGGCGTCGGCGAAACGATCGGCGCAGCCGCAGGATCGACGACAGGCGCGACCGTGACTACGCTGTCCGGCGATGGGGCCTCGACCGGGGGCGCTGCGCTGCGCTCGCGCTGCAATGCGGTCAGCGCGTCGTACAGCCAGCGTGACTTGTCATCGAGCTCGCGCAGCTTCTGCGTCAGGTCGCGTTCCCGCCGTGCACTGCGGGCGCTGATCCACAGGCCGGCGGCAAGGCCGACGGCGGCGCCGAGAGCGCTTTCGAGCCCGCCGTGCGCAGCGCCGGCGATCAGGCCGAGCAGACACAGGATGGCGGTCAGCATCGCAGGCACCTCATCGCCGTTCGCCGCGCAGCCCGGCGACGATGGCCTGCAGCGCCGCCGGTGTCGCGGCCTCCGGCGCAATGGGGTCACCGGCCACCAGTTCGATGCGGCTGAACGGACCGCGCCGCGGCATCCTGCGCATTGCCGGCCCGTCCTTGCGCGAGAAGAAACTGCCCCACAGGCCACGCAGGGCGAGTGGAATGACCGGCACCGGCGTGCGCCCCACGATGCGCGTGATGCCCGGCTTGAACGGGTACAGCTCGCCGGTATCGGTGATGCGTCCTTCCGGGAACAGGCCCACCAGGTCACCGGCTTCGAGCGCCGCGGCGATGTCGTCGTACGCGCGTTCGAGCAGCACCGGGTCTTCCCTTGCCGGGGCGATCGGAATGCAGCGATTGGTGCGGAACACGAAGCTCAGGATGGGCGTGCGGAAGATGCGGTGGTCCATGACGAAGCGGATCGGTCGCCGGCACGCGGCCGTGATGACCAGTGCGTCGACGAAGCTCACGTGGTTGCACACGACGACGGCCGGGCCTGCGTCCGGGATGCGTTCCAGATCACGCGTGTCGAGCCGGTATACCGTGTGGATCAATATCCACACGATGAAGCGCATCAGGAACTCCGGCACCAGCGTGTAGATGTAGATCGCGACCACGGCGTTGAACAGTGCGGTCACCAGAAAGAGTTGCGGAATATCAAGGCCGGCGCGCAGCAGCAGCAGGCTGACCAGCGCCGACACCACCATGAAACCTGCATTGAGGATGTTGTTGGCGGCGATGACGCGTGCGACATGATGCTTCTCGCAGCGGCTCTGGATCAACGCATACAGGGGCACGATGTAGATGCCGCCGGCGATGCCGATCAGCGCGATGTCGATCAGCAGGCGCCAGTGCGCGGCCTGCTGCAGGAAGCCCGCCGCGCTGCCGTCGTACGCGGCCGGTGCTGCCGGCGTGGCAAAGAACAGATCGATGCCGAACAGCGTCAGACCGATGGCGCCGAACGGCACCAGACCGATTTCCACCTTGCCGCCGGACAATCTTTCGCACGCCAGCGAACCGGCGCCGACGCCGATCGAGAACACCGCAAGCAATACGATGAACACGCCTTCGCCGCCGCCCAGAACGTCGGCGGCATAGACCGGAAACTGCGCCAGCAGCGTCGCGCCGTAGAACCAGAACCACGACACGCCGAGCAGCGACAGCCACACCGTGCGGTTGCCGGTGGCAAAGCGCAACGTGTCGCGCGTGGCACTGAGCGGGTTCCAGTCCAGCCGCATCGCCGGTTCCGGCGCCGGCGACAGCGGGATGCCGCGACTGGTCCACCAGCCGGTCACGGCCAGCGCGAGCACGACCAGCGCGATGGCGCCGGCCGAGGAGTTGCCGACCAGCCAGGCGCCGAGTATCTGACCGCCGAGAATGGCGACGAAAGTGCCCGATTCGACCAGCCCGTTGCCGCCGACCAGTTCGCCGTCATCGAGATGCTGTGGCAGGTAGGCGTACTTGACCGGCCCGAACAGCGTCGACTGCGTGCCCATCAGGAACAGAGCCAGGACCAGCGCCGGCAGATTGCCGGCGATGAAGCCCCAGGCGCCGAGTGCCATGACGACGATTTCCAGAAGCTTGCTCAGGCGGGCCAGCATGGCGCGGTCGTACTTGTCGGCGAGCTGGCCGCAGGTGGCGGAAAACAGGAAGAAGGGCAGGATGAACACGCCCGGCAGCACGGTGGCGAGCAGCCCGGGCGAAAGGTCGGTAATGCTGCCGGCCCGGAAGGTGAGCAGCGTGATCAACGCGGTCTTGAAGACGTTGTCGTTCAGCGCGCCCAGCAGCTGGGTCAGGAAGAAGGGCCGGAAGCGGCCTTCCTTCAACAGGTGGAATTGGGAACTCATGCGGGGCCCCGGTCAGCGGCGGAACAGCCGGCTCAGCAGCCACAGTGCGACCGCGCCGAGCGCCACCAGCCAGACGATGAGCGCGCGGCGCGACGCCGGCGGCGCCTCCTTCGGTGCCGATGTGTCGCGCAGCTCGTCCGGGAAGGGCCGTGGCGGGGCCGGACGGACGATCCATTGCGAGCGCTCGGCCGGTACCCGCGCGGCGTACTCGTCATAGGACGTGACCGGCGCGCCGCCGAAGGCACGCGACGACGGGATCTGCGGGACGTGGATGTACAGCAGCGCTTCGACGTCTTCGGCCAGCAGGCGCTCAAGCCCCTGCTCGGCCGCCTTGCCGGCAGTCAGGCGGCCGAGCAGGTCGCTGCCGGCGACGTTGAAGGCGACGAACGGGAAAAGGCCGCTGCGTTCCGCGCTCATGTAGTCGAAGGCCCGCAGACCGCTGGCCAGGCTCCGCTCCTTGAGCGCCATCCAGGGCAGGCCGAGCCAGGCTTTCGGTTTCGATGTCGGGCCCAGCTGCGGCACCGCCCAGCCGAGCGAACGCAGCGTGTCGAGACTGATGCCGGCGCAGTTGGCGGTGGCGTGGCGATAGCTGAGGTCGTGCCGGTAGAAGTGGCTGAACACGCGGTCCAGGCCCTGCTGCACGCGGGCGGCGGCGCGCGGCTCGCGCAGCACGGCGACCAGCACGGCGGAAGGTCGGTACCAGGATTGCCCTGCGTTGAGATCGGTCAGATAGGCGTCCATCGGCAGCGTGGCGGCCACGATGCCCTTCTCGCTCCAGGCATCCAGATTGTAGAAATTGTTCACCAGCCAGTCGTTCCACTGGCCGTTTTCGCCGAGCACGCCGGTGGCCAGCGCGAAATGACCGCCGTGTGCTTCGTCATCGTCGCCCTGGGCGCCATTGAGCACCAGTGCAAGCACCGGCTTGCCGCCGGCCGCATGCGCCGCGCCCGGCGTTCGTTCCCACAGCAGGCGCACCGATGGCGGCTGGCGCGCACCGCCCTCGCTGGCGCGCACCAGCGTGGCCAGCGTTTCGCCGTCGCGCAGCGGGTCGGCGCGCAGTGCGGTGAGGTCGATGTCGAAACCGTGCGGCCAGAGGGTGCGCGCGGTGAAGCCGCCGTCGCTCGCCTCTCCGCGCAACGTCAGCGACTGGCCCTGCAGCCACATCACGCTGTCGGCGTTGAACCAGGACACGTTCGATGCCAGCTGCGGCACCAGCGAAAAGGCCAGGCTCCCGCTGTCGCCGACGTCGAGCCGGGTGCCGTCGGCAGTCAGGCGGGCGCCGGTCAGGATATGGGGCGAGCCGATCCAGATCAGTGGCGGGAGCGTCGCTTCGGCGCTGGCGTCGTTTGCCTGCGCCCACGTGCGTACATCGTCCTGCGCTGCCAGCGCCGGATCGAAACCGCTCGCTGGTGCCTGCGGTAAGGCAATCCATTCGTCATGGAAGTACCACAGTGCCTGGGGCGCTGCTGCGCATCCAGCACAGGCGCCCCTGATGGCGCGAAAACCGCTCGCGTCATGCAGACCGAGTCGTCCGCCGGACACTGCGTCGGACGCGGGCAGGGCAGGGTGCGCGAAGGTCATCATCAGGCCCAGTGTAAGCAGATGGCGCGCGGCGGACGTCACAGCACGATCTCCGCAGCCGGCGGATGACCCAGGAAATTCACCGGGCTTGCGCTCGGGCCGTAGGCGCCGGACTGGAACACCACGAGCAGGTCGCCCGGCTGCGCGAGCGGCAGCGTGATGTCGCGTGCGAGCACATCGAAGGGCGCGCACAGCGGCCCGGCGACGCTGACGCATTCAGTTCCCGTGCCCGGTGCGGCCTGCACCAGCATCATCGGCAGATTGGCGGGCTGTGCGCGATCGGGCTGCAGGGTGGCGTGCAGGTGGTGATGGGCGCCGCCGTCAGCCACCAGCCAGGTGCGTCCACGGACCATCTTCCGGTCGAGGATGCGACAGACGTAGATGCCGGCCTCGCCGACCAGGTACCGACCCGGTTCGAGCGCGAGGCGCGCAGCCGGATGCGCGGCCTTCAGCCCTGCGTCGATATGGTGCAGGTGCGCGGTGACCGCAGCCATGTCGAGCGGTGCCTCGTCGACACTGGCCGGGATGCCGAAGCCGCCACCGAGATTGAGCCAGTCCAGCGCCAGCCCGGCGTCATCGGCCGCACGCAGCGCGTCGGCCGTGCAGAATGCATGCAGCGCGATCACGGCGTCGGCATCGAGCATGCGTGATGCGCAGTAATAGTGGAAGCCTGCGAAGGTGAGCCGGTGGTCGCGCACTGCGCGCAATGCCGCCGGAAGCTGGCTGCTGTCGATGCCGAACACACCCGCTTCATTCATGCGTACCTGCGTGCCGGACACCGCGACATCCGGATTGACGCGCAGTGCCACCCGCGCCGGCAGGTCTTCGCGTGCCGCGATGCGCGCAATGCGACCGATCTCGCCGATCGATTCCGCGCACAGGCGCACGCCTTCGTGCACCGCAAGCGTCAGATCCGCATCGCTTTTTCCCGGTCCGGTGAAACCCAGCTGCGCACCGTCGAAGCCGGCCGCCAGCGCGCGACGGATCTCTTCGCCGGAGCTGACGTCGGCGCCATCCAGTCGTAGTGCCAGCCGGCCCAGCAACGCCGGCAGCGGATTGGCCTTCAGCGCATAACAGAGCAGCGTGTCCGCGGGCAGCTGCGCGCGCAATGTGTCGATGCGCCCTTCGATCGCCGCGGCGTCGTAGGCGAAGAACGGTGTGCTGCCGACGCGATCCGCAAGCGCCTCAACATCGAGTCCGGCGAAGGCCGGGAACGACGCAGCTGTCGATGTCGAATGGCAAAGCGTGGCGGCGGTGGTCATCGGTGATCTTCCAGATAGTCGATCACGCTCTGCAGGTGGCCGATCAATAGTGCGGCACAGAGCCGGAAATGGATTTCGCGACCGTGTCGCGACCGTTCGAGTATGCCGGCGTCGCACAGCAGCTTCAGGTGGTGCGAAACGGTCGTGCGACTCAACGTCGAAGCGCGGGCGATGTCGCTGGCGTTCAGCCGGGCGCCCGGCTCGAACAGCAGCAGGATGCGCTGGCGTTCTTCAGCGCCCAGCGCCGCAAAGACCTGCGACAGTTGCAGCCACTCCGGCGGAATGTCCGATCGGTACGCGTTTTTCATGTCGAAAAATATCGACTAATTGACGCGCCGCGTCAAGCCCTGGCCATGTTGCGGTGCAACGTGCGGGGCGCGCGGCCACCTTGAATCTGCGCGCCGCTTCAATTGACCGGTCTTGTAAGCTCATGTATCATCGCGGACTTTGTGTGTGGCGCATAAGTTCCATGTGCGCCGCTGCAATGCAGATGGGGATGTCGCGCAAGCGACGCTGATGTAGTTGATCGGACAGGTTCGCGCAGTGGATAGGAAAGTCGCTGTGCAACGGAAAGAGCAGGCATGCTGAAGGCGGTCATGCTGCAGCTTTCGCTGATTCTGGTCACTACCGGTTGTGCGCTGTTGTTCGGTGGGACGCTTGCAGGGTTGTCGGTGCTGCTGGGCGGTTTGAGCTACGCGCTCCCGTCTCTGCTGTTCGCCCTGAGGTTGAACCGTCTGACAAGAGTTGCCTCGGCGTCCGGCAACGCATATCCGCTCGAATTCTTCTTCGGCGAGGCGATCAAGATCCTCTCGACGATTGGACTGCTGGCGTTGAGCTTTTACCTCGTGCCGGACCTCATGTGGGGCTGGTTTGTCGGAGGTCTGGCCGTCGCGCTGCAGGCTGGTTTTTTTGCTTTCTTGCTCAAACACTGACATGGCATCCGGAACCGAACTGACGCACGCCGCTCCCACCGCGGGCGAGTACATCGCCCACCACCTCACATTTCTGAACAACTCCGGCGAAATGCAGGCCAACCTGATTGATTTCGGGTTGTACAACGTCGATACGCTGTTCTATTCGATCGTGCTCGGCCTGCTTACGGTGTTCCTGTTGCACCGCGCCGCTGCCAAGGCCACGTCGGGCGTTCCGGGCCGGTTCCAGGCTGCCGTCGAAATCCTCGTTGAAATGGTCGCTGATCAGGCCAAGGGCATGATCCACAGCGAAGAATCGCGTCGCTTCGTGGCGCCGCTCGCGCTGACCGTGTTTGTCTGGATATTCTTCATGAACGCGATGGACCTGCTGCCGGTGGATCTGCTGCCGCGCATCTGGGAAGGTGTCTATGCCGCCGCCGGTCACGATCCGCATCACGCCTACATGCGCGTCGTGCCGACCGCCGACATCAATGCAACGATGGGCATGTCGATTGCGGTTTTACTGCTGTGCCTGTACTACAACGTGAAGATCAAGGGTGCCGGGGGCTGGTTCCATGAGCTGATTTCGGCGCCGTTCGGCAACCACATCCTGCTGGCGCCGTTCAACTTCGCGATGAACGTCATCGAATTCCTCGCAAAGACCGTGTCGCACGGCATGCGGCTGTTCGGCAACATGTTTGCCGGCGAACTCATTTTCATGCTGATCGCGCTGATGGGTGGCGCATGGACCGGCATGAACGCACCGAGCATCCTGCTCGCCGCCGGCCACTTCGTTGCCGGTTTGTCCTGGGCGATCTTTCACATCCTGGTGATCACGCTGCAGGCATTCATTTTCATGATGCTGACGCTGGTGTACATCGGCCAGGCGCATGACGGTCACTGATTTGCAGTTCATCAGGTTGTTGTTGTTTTTCTATTCTTATCATTAAGGAGTTGTTATGGAACTGGGATTCGTTGCTATCGCCTGCGGTCTGATCATCGGCCTCGGCGCTCTGGGTGCTTGTATCGGTATCGCACTGATGGGTGGCAAGTACCTCGAAGCATCGGCACGCCAGCCCGAGCTGATGAACGCGCTGCAGGTCAAGATGTTCCTGCTGGCCGGCCTGATCGACGCTGCGTTCATTATCGGTCTCGGTATTGCGCTCTGGTTCGCCACGTCGACCTTCCTGAAGTAAGACAGGCAACCGCCCCAACACCGACTCATTGAAGGGAAAGTTGCCGTGAATCTGAACGCAACGCTCATCATCCAGCTCGTGGTGTTCCTGTCGTTCGTGTGGTTTACGAAGAATTTCGTATGGCCGCCCATCGTCAAGGCACTCGACGAGCGTGCGAAGAAGGTCGCTGACGGACTGGCTGCTGCGGACAAGGCAAAGGCCGATCTGGCCAATGCCGAGAAGCGCTCGATGGAAGAGCTGCGCTCCGCGCGCGAATCTGCCGCCGAGCTCCGCGCAGGCGCTGAAAAGCAGGCCGGCAAGCTGGTCGAGGATGCCCGCGCCGAAGCCAATCGCATCATCGCCGCCGCCCGCGAAGCCGCGACCACCGAAGCCGGTGCCGCTGCCCAGAAGGCCAAGGACGCATTGCGCGATCAGGTGGCAGCGCTTGCCGTCGCCGGTGCCGAACGCATCCTGCGTCGCGAAATCAACGCTCAAACCCACGCCGATCTGCTCTCCAACCTGAAACAGGAATTGAGCTGACACCATGGCAGAGAACGTCACCATCGCGCGACCGTACGCCGAAGCCGCTTTCCAGCTCGCCAGGGAAGCCGGTGCGCTGTCTGCCTGGGCCGATGCGCTGGGCTGCATGGCGGCCGCAGCGTCCGACCCGGCCGTTCGCCAGCTATTGTCCGATCCCACCCGCACGTCCGTGGATCGCGGCTTCCTGTTCCTCGCCGCGGTTCCGGGCGAGCTGACCGACGAGCACCGCAGCTTCGTGCGCGTATTGGCCCAGAACAACAGGCTGTCGCTGCTGCCCGAGGTGTGCGAGCAGTTTGTCAGCCTGAAGAACGATCACGAGCTCAATGCCGTGGCCTACGTCAGTTCGGCCTTTCCGATGGACGACGCCACCGTGGCGCGTCTGCTGGCCGATCTGGAACCGCGTTTCGGCCGTCGCCTCGAGGCGCGGGTGAGCATCGATCCGGAATTGATCGGCGGTGTGAAGGTTGCGGTCGGTGACGAAGTGATCGACGCCTCGGTCCGCGGCAAGCTTGCCGCCATGGCCACTGCGCTACAGAACTAGGAGTTTTTTGATGAACCTCAATCCGTCTGAAATCAGCGACCTGATCAAGAGCCGGATCCAGAACCTGCACCTGACCGCGCAGGCACGCACCGAAGGCACCGTGGTATCGGTGACTGACGGCATCGTGCGCGTGCATGGTCTGGATGATGTGCAGCAGGGTGAAATGCTGGAATTCGAAGGCAACACGTTCGGTCTCGCACTGAACCTCGAGCGCGACTCCGTCGGCGCCGTGGTGCTCGGTGACTACGAACATATTTCCGAAGGCCAGACCGTCAAGTGCACGGGCCGCATTCTGGAAGTGCCGGTCGGCCCCGAGCTGATCGGCCGCGTGGTCAATTCGCTCGGCCAGCCGATCGACGGCAAGGGCGCGATCGACGCCAAGATGACCGACAAGGTCGAAAAGGTCGCCCCGGGCGTGATCGCACGTCAATCGGTGTCGCAGCCGGTACAGACCGGCCTGAAGTCGATCGACTCGATGGTGCCGGTCGGACGCGGCCAGCGCGAGCTGATCATCGGCGACCGCCAGACCGGCAAGACCGCGGTTGCGATCGACGCCATCATCAACCAGAAGGGTCAGAACATGACCTGCATCTACGTGGCGGTCGGCCAGAAGGCCTCGACCATCGCCAACGTGGTGCGCAAGCTGGAAGAGTATGGCGCGATGGCTTACACCATCGTCGTCGCGGCAACGGCATCCGACTCCGCTGCAATGCAGTTTCTCGCACCGTACGCCGGCTGCACGATGGGCGAATACTTCCGCGATCGCGGCGAAGATGCACTGATCGTCTATGACGATTTGTCGAAGCAGGCTGTCGCCTACCGTCAGATTTCGCTGCTGTTGCGTCGTCCGCCGGGCCGCGAAGCCTACCCGGGCGACGTGTTCTACCTGCACAGCCGTCTGCTTGAGCGCGCCGCCCGCGTGAATCCGGAATTCGTCGAAAAGTTCACCAACGGCGAAGTGAAGGGCAAGACCGGTTCGCTGACCGCGCTGCCGATCATCGAAACGCAGGCCGGCGACGTGTCCGCCTTCGTTCCGACGAACGTGATTTCGATTACCGACGGCCAGATCTTTCTCGAAACCGACCTGTTCAACGCCGGTATCCGCCCCGCCATCAACGCGGGTGTGTCGGTGTCGCGCGTCGGCGGTGCGGCCCAGACCAAGATCATCAAGAAGCTCGGTGGCGGCGTGCGTCTGGCGCTGGCCCAGTACCGCGAACTTGCTGCCTTCGCGCAGTTTGCTTCCGACCTCGACGAAGCGACACGCAAGCAACTCGAGCGTGGCCGCCGAGTGATGGAACTGATGAAGCAGCCGCAGTACTCGCCGCTGTCCGTCGCGCAGATGGGTGTGTCGCTCTACGCCGCCAACAACGGCTACTTCGACGACGTCGAAGTGCCGCGCGTGCTCGCTTTTGAATCGGCCCTGCATCAATACCTGCAGCAGAAGACCCCGGATCTGATGAACAAGATCGAGTCCACCAAGGATCTCGACGGTGAATCGGAAAAGGCGCTCGCTGCTGCGGTGGCCGAGTTCAAGAAGAGCTGGGCGTAAGCGCGCGGATCGGAGATAACCATGGCCAGCGGAAAAGAAATCCGTACCAAGATCAAGAGCGTGCAAAACACGAAGAAGATCACCAAGGCGATGGAGATGGTGGCTGCATCCAAGATGCGCAAGGCGCAGGACAGGATGCGGGCTGCCCGCCCCTACGCCGACACGATCCGTCGTCTTGCCGCCAATCTGTCCGCCGCCACCGCCAGCGAGTACAAGCACCCCTTCCTCGCGACTGTCGGACAGATCAAGCGCGTCGGCATCATCGTCGTCACGACCGACAAGGGTCTGTGCGGCGGCATGAACACCAATGTGCTGCGCCTTGCCCTGAATTCGATGAAGGAATGGGAAGCGAAGGGCGCAACCGAAATCCGCGTTGCCGCCATCGGCAACAAGGGTCTGGGTTTCATGCAGCGCATGGGCGCCAAGGTGGTGTCGCAGGCAACGCAGCTGGGTGACACGCCGCACCTGGAAAAGCTGATCGGCACCGTCAAGGTGATGATCGATGCCTTCCAGGCCGGCGAGCTCGACGCGGTGTACATGTCCTTCACCCGCTTCATCAACACGATGAAGCAGGAACCGGTGATGGAACAGCTGCTGCCGCTGACCGGTGATCGCCTCGGTACGCCGCAGGGCACGTGGGACTACCTGTACGAGCCGGACCCGCAGGTGGTGATCGATGAATTGCTTGTCCGTTACGTCGAGGCGCTGGTGTATCAGTCAGTGGCCGAGAACATGGCGTCCGAACAGAGCGCGCGCATGGTGGCCATGAAGGCGGCCTCCGACAATGCGGGCAATGTCATCGGCGAATTGCAGCTGGTCTATAACAAGACCCGCCAGGCGGCGATCACGAAGGAGCTGTCCGAAATCGTCGGCGGCGCCGCTGCAGTCTGATCGCGCACAATGATTTTTTGTATTGGGGATAGACGATGAATACCGGAAACATCGTTCAGTGTATTGGCGCAGTCGTGGACATCCAGTTCCCGCGCGATTCGATACCGAAAGTGTTTGAAGCTCTGACACTCGACGAAGCAGATGGCACGCACACCGCCGAAGCGGGTTTGACCTTCGAAGTCCAGCAGCAGCTGGGTGATGGCGTGGTCCGCACGATTGCGCTCGGTTCGAGCGATGGTCTGCGCCGCGGCATGAAGGTGGCGAATACGGGCGCGCCGATCAGCGTGCCGGTGGGCAGCGCGACGCTGGGCCGCATCATGGATGTGCTGGGTCGCCCGATCGACGAAGCCGGCCCGATCCCGACGGAAGAGCGCCGCTCGATCCACCAGAAGGCCCCGAAGTTCGACGAGCTGAGCCCGTCGGTCGACCTGCTGCCCACGGGCATCAAGGTGATCGACCTGATCTGCCCGTTCGCCAAGGGCGGCAAGGTGGGTCTGTTCGGTGGCGCCGGCGTCGGCAAGACCGTGAACATGATGGAACTGATCAACAACATCGCGAAGTCGTACGGCGGCTTTTCGGTGTTCGCCGGTGTGGGCGAACGGACCCGCGAAGGCAACGACTTCTACCACGAGATGGAAGAGTCGAAGGTTCTGGACAAGGTCGCGATGGTGTTCGGCCAGATGAACGAGCCGCCGGGCAACCGCCTGCGCGTGGCGCTGACCGGCCTGACCATGGCCGAGAAGTTCCGCGACGAAGGCCGCGACATCCTGTTCTTCGTCGACAACATCTACCGCTACACGCTGGCTGGTACCGAAGTGTCCGCGCTGCTGGGTCGCATGCCGTCCGCCGTGGGCTACCAGCCTACGCTGGCCGACGAAATGGGCCGCCTGCAGGAACGCATCACGTCGACCAAGGTCGGTTCGATCACGTCGATCCAGGCCGTGTATGTGCCTGCGGATGACTTGACCGATCCCTCGCCCGCGACCACCTTCCAGCATCTGGACGCAACCGTCGTGCTGTCGCGTGACATCGCTTCGCTGGGCATCTACCCGGCGGTCGATCCGCTCGACTCGACCTCGCGCCAGCTTGATCCGCTGGTGGTTGGCGAAGAGCACTACAACTGCGCACGCAAGGTGCAGATGACGCTTCAGCGCTACAAGGAACTGCGCGACATCATCGCCATTCTGGGCATGGACGAGCTGTCGCCGGAAGACAAGCTGGCCGTGTCCCGTGCGCGCAAGATCCAGCGTTTCCTGTCGCAGCCGTTCAACGTGGCCGAAGTCTTCACCGGTTCGCCGGGCAAGATCGTGCCGCTGGCCGACACGATCAAGGGCTTCAACATGATCGTCAATGGCGAATGCGACCACCTGCCGGAACAGGCCTTCTATATGGTCGGCGGCATCGAGGAAGCGTTCGAAAAGGCGAAAACCCTGCAGTAATGCGCCGGCGTGTGCGGTAACGGGTTCGCCCGCTGCCGCACACGGGCAGCATTCACGGAGTACTTATGTCCAAGACCGTACATGTCGACGTGGTCAGCGCGGAAGAGAAGATTTTCTCCGGGCTGGCGGAATTCGTCGTGCTGCCGGGCGAAAGCGGCGAACTGGGCATCCTGCCCGGCCACACGCCGCTGATCACGCGCATCCGCCCGGGCGAAGTGCGCATCAAGCTGCCGAACCAGGACGCGGAAGAGTTCGTGTTCGTGGCCGGCGGCATGCTCGAAGTGCAGCCGGGTCTGGTGACCGTGCTGGCGGACACCGCAATCCGTGGCTCCGATCTCGACGAAGCCAAGGCGCTTGAGGCAAAGCGCCAGGCCGAAGAGGCGCTGTCGAACCGTAACGCCACGATGGATTACGCGGCCGCGCAGGCGGAACTCGCTTCCGCCGTCGCCCAGCTCGCGGCGATCCAGAAGCTGCGCAAGCGCCACTGAGCGTTTCTGCAGTGCAGGAAATGGGAAAGGCAGGCTTCGGTCTGCCTTTTTCGTTTCAGGCGGCCGGTCGTTTCAAGCACCCAGGCGTTCCAGCGCAGAATGCCGACCATGGTTTCGCCTTCGCATGATCTGCTGATCGTCGGCGCCGGCATCAATGGTGCCGGGATTGCGCGCGATGCCGCGTTGCGGGGCTTGTCTGTCGTCGTCTGCGACCGCGGCGACATCGCCGGTGCCACCTCCTCGGCATCGACGAAACTGATCCACGGCGGCATCCGCTATCTGGAACAGGCTGCGTTCGGGCTGGTGCGCGAATCCCTGCGCGAGCGCCAAATTCTCGGGCGCATCGCCGCCCATCTGGTTCGTCCACAGCGCTTCATCGTGCCGCACACCGGCGAACGTCCTGCCTGGATGCTGGCAATCGGCCTGGGGCTTTACGACCTGCTCGCCGGTCGTCACAGCCTCCCGCCATCACACCGGCTGCCGCCGGATTTTCAACTGCTGCGCGAACTCGATCCGCCGGTCTCCGGCGCCCACGCCTACTTCGACCTCTGGGTGGACGATGCCCGCCTGACGCTGACCAATCTGATGGATGCGCACGCGCACGGCGCGGAGGTGCTGCCGAGGCATGAGTTGGTTGCCGTGAGCGCCGACCCGACATCGGGCTGGCGCTGTGAGCTGTCCGGGCGAACCGGGAGGCGCGAGATTCACGCACGCTGCGTGGTCAATGTCGCCGGACCGTGGGTGGCAGAAGTGGAAGGGCTGCGCGGTGCGCCACCCCCACCGGTGAGGCTGGTGCAGGGTACGCACATTCTTCTGCCACGGCTGCACGCGGGTGACGATGCGTGGCTGCTGCAGCAGCCCGATCGGCGCGTGGTGTTCGTCATTCCGTGGGACGCGCATTCGCATCTGGTCGGTACGACCGAAACGGAGCTCGCTTCTCCGTCCGCATTGGGAGCCACCGCCGCTGAACTTCACTATTTGCTGTCGGCAGTGCAGCGCGCCTTTGGACGGCGCCTGCACACCGACGATATCGAGTGGGCTTTCAGCGGCATGAGACCGCTGATCGGTGGTGACGGGAAGGATGCACGCACGGCAAGCCGCGAATATCGTCTGTCGCTGGACGCAACGGATCGTCAGCGGACCTGGCTCACCGTACAGGGCGGAAAGCTCACGACCTACAGACGCCTTGCCGAGACGGCCGTTGATCTGCTGAATGGCCCGCTCGGGCTTGTCAGCCGTTCATCGACCGCTGAACGGAACCTCCCCGGGTCCGGACCCGCGGGTTCCGCAGCGCTCGCCGACCTGAGCCGGAAGGCGGGCGTCATCCCGAAGGAATGGATAGACGCGCTGTGGCATCGCCACGGTGCGCTGACCGGGCAGTTGATCGACAATCACGCCGGTGGGGCAGGGGGCGCCGGCCGAGATTTCGGTGGTGGCCTGTTCGAGGCGGAGGCGCGTTGGTGTGCCGCACAAGAGTGGGCGACGGCGGCCGATGACGTCATGTGGCGTCGCACCCGATGCGGCGTGCGGATGACGCCCGCGCAGCGGGCTGCATTCACCGGGTGGTGGAGCGCTCAGCCTTTTGGCTGAGCCCGGCGTTCGAGCAGCTCAATCCGCTTCTGTAGACGGGAATAATCGTCCCGCAAGATATCCACAGCCGACGCGAACGCAGCGGACGCCGCGGGGCGGATCAAAATCTGTGCCTCGTCGGCGACGTATTCGGAACCTGCGTTGGCGAACCGGTTCGCCAGGTCGCCGCCGGCGGACAACATCGAGCGGGCCCCGCCGACGACGCGCTCAGCCGCCACATCGCCGACTACGCGGCTGAGGTCTTCGGCGGCATCCCAGCGCAGCGAACGCAGCACCTGTCCGAGCGTTTCGGCCAGCGCGGCGTCACCTTCGATGCGTGCCTCGCGCAAAACACCTTCGCCCTGGTGCGGCAGACGCAGCAGCGCATCGGCGGGCAGACGCAGCGTGACGGACGGGGTACTTTCAGCCGACACGGCCAGCGTGCCATCAGGTGCGATGGCGAACGCCACAGCGATCTCTCCGACCGCCAGCCGCGCGTGGCGGCCGGCATGTACGGACAATTTTTCCTGCGCGCCCGGCGTCTGGGCGAGCAGGTGGTTGAGTACCTTCAATACTGTCGAAGCGAGCAGCGCGCTCATCCCCGCTCACTCCATCTGCTGGATGCCGGCGATGAGCCAGCCGCGGTCGCCCGACACCGGCTTGGACAGGTGCCACACCTCATCGAACGATTCCGGCGACGCATCCGCCTGCTCGCGGATCAGGCCGTAGAAGCGCACGCTGGCGACGTACTGCGTGTCTTCGGTGCTGACATCAAGCAGCACGGCTTCGACCTGTACCACATCGGTGGATTGCGGCTCGCTGCCGCGCTCCTGGATCTGCATGCGGATTTCGGCGAACACTTCCGGCGTAGTGAAGCTGCGGATGTCTTCGACGTCACCGGCGTCGTTTGCGGCCTGGAGGCGCACGAAGTTCAGCTTGGCCTGGCGCAGGAAACCGGCCACGTCGAAATCGGCCGGAATGTGCGCCGGCACGGTTGTCGCTGCGGTCGCTGCGGCAGACCCGGCGGCGGGTGCGTCGAAGGGCTGAGCTTGCGGCGGCGCGTAGGCCGGGCGTCCGGCGGCTGCCCCCGCGTACTGCATGCCCTGCTGCGGAGCCGGCGACTTGCGACGGGCGAACATGCGCCACAGCACCAAGGCGCCGACGACCAGCAGCGCAATCATCATGAAGGACGCGAGTTCTTCACCGAACCCGAGGTGCGACGCCAGTGCGGCCAGACCGATACCGGCGGCCAGGCCGGCCAGCGGCCCCATCCAGGAACGCTTGGCAGGCTGGGCTGCGGCGCCAGCGGCGGCCGCACCCGATTGCTGCGTCGCCGACGACGTGTTCTGTGCCGGCGCAGGCGTGGCGTCGCGCTTCATCACCGACGAATCGCGCTGCGATCCGAACGACTTGCTGCCGCCGAGCCGCTTCGCTTCGGCTTCGTAAGTCATGCCGCCGAAACCGACGACGGTGGCAAAAAGCATCAGCAGGAACTTCTTCATTCTGTTGTCTCCTCGGGTAAGGCGTGAAAACGGTGCCTTTCCGGCTCCGGATCATCGCCCAAAAATTAGCACACTAACAGACCGCGGGATACGCGGAAGGTTCTGTTCTTTCACGACGGATGGCAGCGGGCGTGCAGGCGTTCAGAGCTTGAAGCCGCGGTGCAGCGCGACCACACCGGCACTCAGGTTGAAGTACTCGACCCGGCCCAAGCCGGCGTCACGCATCATTCCCGCCAGCGTGTCCTGGTCAGGGTGCATGCGGATCGACTCCGCAAGATAGCGATAGCTTGCTTCGTCCTTCGCCACCTGCCGGCCCAGCCAGGGCAGCACCTTGAACGAATAAAGGTCGTACATCTTCTCCAGCGGCTTGGCGACGCGCGAAAACTCCAGCACCAGCGCGCGGCCGCCCGGCTTGAGCACGCGCCGGAATTCGCCCAGCGCGCGGTCCTTGTGCGTCATGTTGCGCAAACCGAAGGCGACCGTGACGCAATCGAAGTGATTGTCCGGGAAGGGGAGCTTCTCGGCGTCGCACAGCAGGCTGGGCAGCAGCAGGCCGGCATTGGTCAGCCGGTCGCGGCCTTCGCGCAGCATGTCCGGATTGATGTCGGTGTGCCAGACCTCGCCTGTTTCGCCGGCCCGTCGGGCATGCGCAATGGTCAGGTCGCCGGTGCCGGCTGCCACGTCGAGCACGCGCTGACCCGGCCGCACGCCCGCCATCTGGATGGCGAACGCCTTCCAGCCGCGGTGCAGGCCCGCGGACATCAGGTCGTTCATGATGTCGTAGCGCCGCGCGACCGACGAAAATACGCTGGACACGCGCTTTGCCTTCGCCGCTTCGGCGACGCGCTCGAATCCGAAATCGGTGGACGGTTCGCTCATGTCCAGCTCAATGAGAGTGGCCGCGGCCGCCGGTGCCGCAGCCGCCCTTGGCTGGGGGAGGCGGCGTCAGTGCGGGATCGCGGCTGGCGCCGGCCGCATCGAGGCGGGCCAGATAGTCGGACCACAGTGCTTCCTGGTTCTCGCCCAGCAAATACAGATAGTCCCATGAGTAGATTCCACTGTCGTGGCCGTCGGAAAACACAGGTTTCACGGCATACGAGCCGACCGGTTCGACACGCGTGATGTCGATGTCGCGCTTGCCAACCTGCAGCGTTTCCTGCCCCGGCCCGTGGCCGCGCACCTCGGCCGATGGCGAGCACACGCGGAGGAATTCGAAACTGAAGC
Source organism: Methyloversatilis sp. XJ19-49 (assembly GCF_024580145.1). Classification (GTDB taxonomy): domain Bacteria; phylum Pseudomonadota; class Gammaproteobacteria; order Burkholderiales; family Rhodocyclaceae; genus Methyloversatilis. The sequence goes on along the minus strand of NZ_JANINI010000002.1, from coordinate 154,940 downwards.
TGAAGTGCCTGCCGTTGTCGAAACTGACGTCCATCAGCTTCGATTTCTGCTGCACTTTTATTTCCGTGGGAATCGGGGTGTCCTTGTCCAGACCGGCCATGGTTTTCTGCATTCGATACGAAGAATGCCGATGATACCGCGCGCCGCCCGCACTGCCTTCGTGAACGCGCCCGTAGCGGGCAGGCGCTGTCACTAAATCGTCATCGTACTGAAATAGACTTCGCAGCGATCCATCACCGGAACGACCTTCATCGTCATGGCCCGCATACTCGTTGTCGAGGACGAACCGTCCATTCAGGAACTGATTAGCGTGACCCTCACGCGCACCGGCCATGATCCGCTGCGCGCGCTCGACGCGGAAACCGCGCTGCGGCTGATGCAGGCCGAACTGCCCGATCTGGTGCTGCTCGACTGGATGCTGCCCGGGCAAAGCGGCATTGATCTTGCAAGAAGGTTGCGCAGCGATGAACGTACGCGTGGCGTGCCCATCATCATGCTGACCGCGCGCGGCGACGAACAGTCCAAGGTGACGGGGCTGGAAACCGGTGCCGACGACTATGTCACCAAGCCTTTCTCGCCGCGCGAACTGGCTGCCCGCATCAAGGCTGTGCTGCGCCGCCAGAAGCCGCAGGCCACCGAAGACCCGGTCGAGATCGAAGGTCTGCGCCTCGACCCAGCGACCCATCGTGTCACTGCGCGCGGCGCGGCCGTCATGCTGGGCCCGACCGAATTCCGCCTTCTTCACTTCTTCATGACGCACGCGGAGCGTGTGCATTCGCGCGCCCAGCTGCTCGACAGCGTGTGGGGCGATCACGTATTCGTCGAGGAACGCACCGTGGACGTGCATATACGTCGCCTGCGCAGCGTGCTCGAAGCGAGCGGCCACGACGCGTTGATCCAGACCGTGCGCGGCAGCGGCTACAGACTGTCCTGCCAGAAAGAATAGCGCGCGATAATCCGCGAATGAACGGATCGGCCCGCCATGCGTGAATTCTGGTTTCGCGTCCTGCTGCGCGCAGCGCTGGTGGGCGCCTGCGTGCTCACCGGGCTGATCGCCGGGTCAGTCGTGTTCGGACTGGCGCTGGCGGTGCTGCTGCTGCTGGCGGGAAGCCTGCGCGACCAGTACGAAATCGGCCGCTTCGATCACTGGCTCAACTCGACTGTCGATACCGCGCTGCCCGATGGCGCCGGTCAGTGGGAATTCCTGTTTGCCAAGCTGGCCAGGCGCGAGCGCAACGCACGACAGTTGCGCGAAGACCTGCGCAGCCGGCTGGAGCGCATGCGCGAAGCCAGTCGCGCAATGCCGGACGGCACGCTGATCATGTCCCGCGACGAGGTGATCGAGTGGCTGAATCCGATGGCCGAGCAGCATCTCGGACTTGACGGGCAACGCGATATCGGAAGTTCGCTGCTGAACCTGCTGCGTCAGCCGGAGTTCGCCAGCTACCTGCAGTCGGGTGACTATGCCGATTCCCTGTCAATGCCTTCGCCGCGCCAGCCCGGCCGCACGCTGCAGATCCGCGTGGTGGCCTTTGGCGACGAGCAGAAGCTGCTGCTGTCGCGCGACATCACGCAACTCGAAAAGCTTGAAACAATGCGGCGCGACTTCGTTGCCAACGTGTCACACGAAATGAAGACCCCGCTCACGGTGATTCACGGCTTCCTCGAAACGCTGGAGGACGCGCTGCCCGAACTGCCGCACGAGCAAGCGCTGTCCTTCATCGCAATGGCGCAGCAGCAGTCGGTGCGCATGCAGCGTCTGGTTGATGACCTGCTGACGCTGTCGGCGCTGGAAACCGATGCGCCGATGCCGGAAGAAGCGGTCGACATGCGCAATCTGCTCGACATTGTGATGATCGAAACACGTGCGCTGTCAGGTGGGCGGCACGAGGTGCTGCTCGAACTGGACAGCCCGCCCGGCGCGCTCACCGGTTGCGCGCGCGATCTGCGCAGCGCGCTTGGCAATCTGGCCAGCAACGCGGTGCGCTACACGCCGGATGGCGGTCGGGTGCGACTGGGCTGGACGGTAGTTGATGGCTGCGGTGTATTTTCGGTCGAAGACAACGGGATCGGCATCGATGCGCAGCACATTCCGCGCCTGACCGAACGCTTCTACCGCGTCGATCGTGGCCGGTCGCGCGAAACAGGCGGTACCGGTCTGGGCCTCGCCATCGTCAAGCACGTGCTCGAACGCCACCAGGCGACGCTGAATGTCGTCAGTGAGCCGGGCAAGGGCAGCTGCTTCACCGTTCGCTTTCCGGCCCGGCGCACATTGAGGCCGGCGCAGGCTGTGGCAGCCTAGGTTTTCGCAGGGCTCAGCTACGGCGGATCCCGCATCGTAAGTCGGCCATGCGGGCGGAGGCCGATGTTCGGCGAAACCCCGCTACGCCCTCGCCGCGATCCGCATTCTGCAGTGCGACCATCGCGGCACTGATCGCGGCGAGGCCGCCGCTCCCACAAGGCCGCTCCCATAGCCACCTCCCGGCCAGCTACTTCGCCAGTTCGCTGAATGCCACCCGTTCGTAGTTGATGCCGAAGGTATTCAGTCGGGTCAGGGTCACACTGAGCACGCTGTCGTTCAGATAGATTTCCAGCGTGCGGTCCTGCTGGAACCAGCCGCGTGGCATGACCAGCGTAGCTTCCTCGCCCATCACCTGTACCGACGGCAGCAGAAAGGCACGAATGAAGCGCTCGGCGGGGGCACCGTCTTCGGCCTTGGGCCGTATTGCGATGGCGCGTGGCGTACCGGGCAGCACATGCAGCCCGACCAGCAGTCGGCCGTCGGCTTCGACCATCAACCAGGATACGCGCGCCAGTCGCCAATGCTCTGCGTCAGGGCCGAACACGGCCACGATCTGCGCGTGCTCGACCGGACCGGTGTCCGGTGGCGCGCGCAGGCGATAGCCCATCACACTGTGGTCGAGCATGGCCCAGCGCTGGGTCGGGTAGTGCGCCCGCGCGCTGGCCTGCCGTACCGCCAGACCGGCACCATCGTGAGCGCGTTCGCCAAAAGTGGCGATGTCGATGAAATCGCTGTGGCTGTAGATGCGGGCCGGCGGTGGCTGGACGAATTCGCTGCCGCTGATCAGGAAGTGCATGGCGTCGAAGCCGAGGGCGATATCGATGTCGCCGGTACCGACACGCCGCTGGAAGCGGCGCGGATTGGCAGCGTGGCACCACGGCTTGTAAAGCAGCAGCAGCAGGCGACCCGCTGAAACCGGGTGGCAATCGGCGCCCAGGCCCAGATGTTCCGGCGACAGGCCTTGCTTGAGCCCTGCCACGACGCGCTCGATCTCGCTGGCCAGCCGCGCCGAGCCGAGCCGGCGCAGCGATGGCGCGCGGGCGAAAACCTCCAGCGGCTTGGCACCGTTGTCGCGGTTGAGGTCGATGGCATAGGTCTTGGCGTCTGTGCCACCGAAAACCGGCATGATTTCGGTCAGGCTGGCGTACTGGTCAGCCCATCGGCACACCCATTCGAACTCGCGCGGGCTGCGGCCGTACGGGTTCGACAGATCGATCAGCAGCACGCAGCAGTAGGATTCTGCCGCGCTCTGTGGATAGCCGCCTTCCTTCAGGCTGTCGGCCACCGGCTGCGTGGCGAATCCCCACTCGTCGGCCGTGCTGAAGTAGCCATGCAGTTCCAGCCACATGCCGCGCGGAATGGTCCGCCGGGCGCGGAAATACTCGATCACCGCCCGGCCGGCATACAGCACGCAGCGTTGGCAGACCAGCGCAAGTTGTGTGTCGGACAGCGGATGCACGCCGGTCTGCTCGGCCGCCTGGGCATAGGCCTGTGCCATACCCAGCCACAGCGCAACCACCTGGCGCAGCACCGGGTCTTCGGCGCCGCCCGGAATCACCGGCCGGCTGCTGTAGCGCACCGCCAGGCTTTCCTGCAGGAAATGCAGCGGTGCCCGCATGGCTTCGAGCACGTCGAGGTAATCCGGGCTGTGCGGCGGAGTCTGCCGAAGACCGTACAGCAGCCGGGTCAGCGTGTCGCGCACCCGCGGCACATTGGTCAGCGGCAATTCGGCGATCAATGCCTTGCACTGGCGAGCATCGCGGTAGTTCAGCGTGCCCGGCAGCGGTGGAATGTCGGTCATGCTGCGGGCTCGATGCGCGCGAGGTCGAAATCGGCGCCGCGCTCCAGCGATTCAACCAGCCGTACGCGCCGCCGGCCTGCGTCTCCCGACAGCAGGATGTCGCGCGACTTGCGATACCAGCCTGACGGCAGCGCAACGCATTCCGGCTGGCCGATGCGCTCGACGGCCGGCATCAATAGTCCGTGTCCCTGATGTTCGCCCTGGCCGTCGGGCGCGCGGGCGAGTCCGACCGGCTGGGGGGTGCCGGCGAGCAGGCTGATGCCGATCTGCAGTTCGACGCCATTCGCCATGACCCAGCAAATGTAGGCCAGCATGAACTGGCTGGCATTGTCCGGTCGTACTGCCAGCAACATGCCGTTGCTCACGCGCATGCCGTCGCCGCCGATGCGACGGTCCAGCCGCAGACCGGTGGCACTGTCGTCGAGAATGCGCCAGTCTTCGACCAGATAACCGGTGGCGGTGGTGACCGGCGCGCTGGCGGATTGCAGTACGTCAGGCGCAGGGGCGCCGCCGCCAAAAAACTGCTGCACTGCCTGCATGCCGACGACCACCGATGCGTTCTGCTGCAGCGGTCGCCTCGGTTCGGCGCGCGTGAGGCCACCGCGGCAGCAGTGCGTGTGCAGATGGCGCAGCAGCCGGTCTGCCTGGGCCGGGCTCAATTCGTCGCCCAGGCGCAGCGCGACTGGTGTTTCACCCTGCGCAAGCAGCCCCATGCGCTTGCGGATACCGTGCGAAAACTCGTCAAGTACCAGCCAGCGCAGCGAGCTTTCACGTTGTGCTGCCCGCGCGATTGCCTCGTCGCTCGACAGATCGAGCATCAGTGGTGGCAGCGCGCACTGATGGATCGCGCTGTCGAGCAGCGCCACCTTGCCCGACCACTTGCCGAGCCAGCGGTACAGCATGCGCAACTGGCGGTGCGTCAGGCCGAACGGGCTGGCGGTATGCATCAGCACGCACAGCACATAGGCGGCGCGCACGCTGGTGGGGCGTTCATCGTTCAGCGTGTCGTCCTGGATCTTGCGTTCGGCCGCCCCGAGTTTTTCCGCTGCTTCGTAGCAGGCATGGGTGCGCCGCCAGTAGCCGGTCGGCGGCAGATGGGCCGCGCGCATCGCATCGAGCTGCATCTGTGACAGCGCGCTGAGCGCGCGATGTGCAATCAGCCCGACCTGTCCTGCGACGCCGCCGTCGCCATCGAGTGCAGCAGCCAGGCAATGCAGATAGGCCGTGGCCAGCGCATCCCACATCGCCTGATTGGCATCGAACGCTGAGCGCTCGCCGGCCGACAGCGGCAGCGGCCGGCCGACAAAGCGGCCCGACGCGCCGGCTTGCGCATGCAGCACGGCATCGCGCAATTCTTCGATCACGCGCAAACGCTCGCCCGCTGTCATGCGATAACGGTTCAGCAGGTTTATCTGGCCGAGCAGGCTGGCCTGGGCGTTCAGTGGCTGCGTGCTGTCGAGCTGCTGCAGCCAGTCGCGCGCCGCCCGGGCCGTGGCGAGCTCGGGCGGGTGCGTCGGTGCGGTTGCCGGCAGGGCGAACGGGTGCATTGCGATCTTGCAGCGTGTAGCGATACCTGATTCTATGTGCGTGCCGATGTTTGCGTGTGCGCACCCGGCTTGATCGCACGCTTTTTTTGACCGATTGCGTTACATCAATCTGCGTGTGCGCGCTGTCTGCGCTGAGTCACCGAACAGGAGATCGACATGTTATCCAGATACCTGCTGTGTATCGTCACCGTGGCGTGCTGCCGGGCTGTGCTGGCGCAGCCGGTCGAGGGCGCGGACGGACGGCTCACCGACCCGGCCGGCCGGGTGCTGTATACGTTCGATCGAGACAGCGCGGGTGTCAGCGCCTGCAAGGATGAGTGCGCCGTGCAGTGGCCGCCTTTTTCCGCGTCGCCCGATGCGTCGGCGAAACCGGCATTCCCGCTGTTGCGTCGCGCCGACGGCAGCCTGCAGTGGGCGCATCGCGGCAGGCCGCTGTACTATTTCGTGGGCGACGCAAAACCCGGACAAGCCGGCGGCGACGGTCTGGGCGGCACCTGGCATGTCGCGCGCACCCGTCCGGCGGAGACACCGGACAGCGGGCCCAGCTACAGTCCCAAAGGCTACTGAGCGGCGCTGTCCGCGCGGCGGGTCAACGGTCCCGCTGGCGCACGCACCACATGATCTGTGTCGATTCGCCCGCTTCACCGCACAACACCGCGTTTTGTCCGAATGCGGCGCCTATTCGCAGCGCTTCCTCCGGGCTGAGCCCGGCGCACATCAGCGCCGGTTCGGTCCAGCCGGCGACTCCGTCGTCAGGCCAGTTCATTGCTTCGCACACCGGCAGGCCGCGCTGCACCAGCAGCGCACGCAAGGCGGTGTGCGCGGCGTGGTTGGCATCCTTTTCGCAGCGCGACGACCACGGATTGGCGGCGGAAATGACTGCCCAGCGGGTCTGTCCGTGTTCGGTCAGCCAGTGCTCGAGCAGTGGTTCAGGCGTGCCGATGCGCAGCGTGGCCGGACCGCCGGGCAGGTCGGCCGCATACGCGGTGTGTTCGTAGGCCGTGACCAGCTCGGGCGTCACCGCTACCGCCGGCAGCCCCAGCCGCGCCAGCAGCGTGGCGCGCCACAACGCGGCGGGTATCCGCGGGCGGGCCGCGCCTTCGCGCTGCTTCGCACTCCAGACCGACCCCGGAAAATGCGCGTCGTCCGGCCAGCGTGCGATGACGTGCCAGTGCAGGTGCGGCACCATGTTGCCGAGGCTGCCCAGATTGATCTTGTCCGGCTGGGCGATTTCGCGCACGGCGCGCTCGACCTGCCACAGGACCTCCATCAGGTGCTGGCGGTCGGCGTCGGTCAGATCGGTCATTTCGCGCACATGCGCATTCCAGATCACGCGCAGGAAGGCCGGATGGTCGGCATCGCGTGCATCGATGATGCGCAGCCGTTCGTCGCGCCACAGCCAGTGATGGCCCGGCGCGTCGCCGCAGATCGGGCAATCGGGCTTGTGTTCGCCAGCGCTCGACGCGTCGGCGCTCAATCTTCGATGCCCTGGCTGGCGAGGTATTCCTCGTATCCGCCGCGGTAATCGGTGATCTGTCCGTCGGCGCGCATTTCCAGCACGCGCGTGGCCAGCGTCGATACGAAGGCGCGATCGTGCGACACGAAGAACAGCGTGCCTTCGAAAGCGTCCAGACCGGCGTTCAGCGATTCGATCGATTCCATATCCATGTGATTGGTCGGCTCGTCGAGCAGCAGCACGTTCTTCCGCTGCAGCATCAGCCGTCCGAACATCATGCGTCCCTGTTCGCCGCCGGACAGCACGCGCACCTTCTTCTTCACGTCTTCGCCGCCGAACAGCAGCCGGCCGAGCGTGCCGCGGATCAGCGTGATTGCGTCATCACCCTCGTAACCGCCTTCGCGCACGTAGCCGCTGATCCAGTCGGTCAGATTCAGGTCGCTGTCGAAATCGGCCGAATGGTCCTGGGCGAAATAGCCCAGCCGGGCCTTCTCCGCCCACTTGATCGCGCCGTGCTGCGGCGCCAGCTCGCCCACCAGCAGCTTGAGGAAGGTGGTCTTGCCGACACCGTTCTCGCCGATGATGGCGACGCGGTCGCCGCCGTCGAAGGTGGCGGTGAAGCCTTTCAGTATCTGCGGGCCGCCGTCGTAGCCGAACACCACGTTTTCCAGCTCGACCGCCTGACGATGCAGCTTTTCCTTCGGGTCGTACTCGAAACGTATCCAGGGATACTGGCGTGAGCTCGGCTTGAATTCCTCGATCTTGATCTTGTCGATCATCTTCAGGCGCGATGTGGCCTGCTTGGACTTTGATGCATTGGCCGAGAAGCGACGCACGAAGTTCTGCAGGTCGGCCACGCGTTCCTTCGCCTTGGCGTTCGCCGCGGCAACGCGCTCGCGCGCCTGCGTGGACGCCTCGATGTAGTCGTCCCAGGTGCCCGGATAGACGCGGATGGTCGCGTAGTCCAGATCGGCCATGTGGGTGCACACCTGGTTCAGGAAGTGACGGTCGTGGCTGATGATGATCATCGTGCTGTTGCGCTCGTTCAGCACGTGTTCGAGCCAGCGAATGGTGTTGATGTCCAGATTGTTGGTCGGTTCGTCGAGCAGCAGCACATCCGGGTTGGCGAACAGCGCCTGGCACAGCAGCACGCGCAGTTTCCAGCCGGGTGCGACTTCGCGCATCGGTCCGGTGTGCTGTTCGGTCGGGATGCCGACACCGAGCAGCAACTCGCCGGCGCGCGCCTCGGCGGTGTAGCCGTCGTATTCGGCGAACTCGCCTTCGAGTTCGGCGGCGCGCATGTAGTCTTCTTCGGTCGCGTCCGGGTTCGCGTAGAGGGCGTCCTTTTCCTGCATGCAGGCCCACATTTCGGCATGACCCATCATGACCACGTCGATCACCCGCAGGTCTTCGAAGGCGAACTGGTCCTGACGCAGGAAGGCCATGCGCTCGTGCGGATCGAGCACGACGTTGCCGGCGGTCGGTTCGAGCACGCCGGCGAGGATCTTCATGAAGGTCGACTTGCCGGCGCCATTGGCGCCGATCAGCCCGTAGCGGAAGCCGCCGCCGAACTTGATGCTGACGTTGTCGAACAGCGGCTTGGCACCGAACTGCATGGTGATGTTGGAAGCGGACAGCATGGCACTCACGGAAAGTTGAACGCGCGGATGCGCAAGAGGCGGGATTGTACCGGAGCGCACCGGGCAGCCGTCCGGGTCGGCGCGCTCCCGAGGTGACAGGGGGGCTGCGGGGGTACAATTCGCGGCCTGAATTTCATTGCGGATCGCGACCGCCCAACGCCCATGGTGCCTCATCTGACCACCGCGCTCACCGGCCCGCTGCTCGCGCTGGAACGCTGTTTCCTGGAACGCCAGACCGACATCGAACAGTGGTTCCGGTCGCAGTGGCTGGAGCACTCGCCGCCCTTTTATGCCTCGGTTGACTTGCGCAATGCCGGCTTCAAGCTGGCGCCGGTCGACACCAATCTGTTTCCCGGCGGCTTCAACAACCTCAACGCCGCCTTTCTGCCGCTGTGCGTGCAGGCGACGATGACGGCGATAGAGAAGCTGTGTCCGGAAGCGCGCAACCTCTTGCTGGTGCCCGAAAATCACACCCGCAACCTGTTCTACCTGCGCAATGTGGCCCGGCTCGCGCACATTCTCAAGCTGGCCGGGCTGCACGTACGCATCGGCAGCGTGCTGCCGGACATCACGGAGCCGACCACGCTGGACCTCGGCGACGGTCAGAGTCTGCTGCTCGAACCGCTGATCCGCCTGCCGGGCGGGCGGCGCATCGGCGTCGAAGGTTTCGATCCGTGCGCCATCCTGCTCAACAACGACCTGTCGGCTGGCGTGCCCGAGGTGCTGCAGAACGTGCACGAGCAGACAGTCATTCCGCCGCTGCATGCCGGCTGGACGACCCGTCGCAAGTCGCAGCACTTCGAAGCCTACAGCGAGGTGTCGCGCAGCTTTGCGTCGGTCATGGACATCGACCCCTGGCTCATCGATCCGATGTTCGATGTATGTCACGACATCAACTTCCATGAGCGCAGCGGCGAAGAGTGTCTGGCGACGCGGGTCGGCGCGCTGCTGGCGCGCATCCGCGACAAGTACGCCCAGCACAGCATCGATCATGACCCCTTCGTCATCGTGAAGGCGGATGCCGGTACCTACGGCATGGGCATCATGACGGTGCGCGACCCGTCCGAAATCGTCGGCCTGAACCGCAAGCAGCGCAACAAGATGGCGGTCATCAAGGAAGGCATGGAAGTCAGTTCCGTGCTGATACAGGAAGGCGTGCCCACTTTCGAGACAGTGGATGGCGGCGTCGCCGAACCGGTGGTGTACATGATGGACCGCTATGTCGTCGGGGGTTTCTACCGCGTGCATGCCGAGCGCGGTCGCGACGAGAACCTGAACGCGCCCGGCATGCACTTCAAGCCGCTTGCGTTCGAATCCTGCTGCACGATGCCCGATCCGGGCTGCGAGCCGGATGCGCCGCCGAACCGGTTCTACGCGTATGGTGTGGTGGCACGTCTTGCGCTGCTGGCGGCCAGCATCGAACTCGACCGCGCCCTGCCGCTCGACGGCCACGACGAAGCCGTCGAAGCGGAACTGCGCGGCTGATCATGCAATTCGCCTTCATCGTCGATCCGCTCGACGCGCTCAAGCCGGTCAAGGATTCCAGCATCGCCATGATGCGCGAGGCAGCGCGGCGCGGCCACGAAATCTGGACCGTGCAGCGCGAGGTGCTGAGCCTGTCCGGCAGCGAGCTGTCGGCGAGCGCCCTGCGCATCGATCTCGCGCAAGGCGACAAGCCCTGGTACAGCGCCGCCGAAGTCCGGACGCGCGTGCTGCGAGACTTCGATGCCGTGTTGATGCGCCAGGACCCGCCGTTCGACTTCGAATACATCACCGCCACATGGATGCTCGAGCGCGCCGCGGCCGGCGGCGCCCGCGTGTTCAACCATCCGCGCGCGGTGCGTGACCACTCGGAAAAGGTGTCGATCTGCGAGTTTCCCGACCTGATCACGCCGACGCTGGTCACGCGCGATGTGGCGGCGATCAATGCCTTCATCGACCTGCATCGCGACAGCATCCTGAAACCGCTCGACGGCATGGGCGGTTCGCGCATCTTCCGCGTGCGCGCCGACGACCCGAACCGCAATGTCATCATCGAAACGCTGACCGGCGACGGCAGCGACACGCTGATGGCGCAGCGCTTCATCCCGGATATCGCACAGGGCGACAAGCGCATTCTGCTGATCGACGGCGAGCCGGTGCCGTTCTGCCTCGCACGCATCCCGAAGGCGGGTGAGACGCGCGGCAATCTGGCGGTCGGCGGGCGCGGCGTGGCGCAGCCGCTGTCCGAAGCCGACTGGCGGATCGCCCGCGCGCTCGGTCCGGTGCTCGCCGCACGCGGCCTGCTGCTGGTCGGGCTGGACGTGATCGGCGACCGGCTGACGGAAATCAATGTCACCAGCCCGACCTGTTTCGTGGAAATCACCGAACAGACAGGCTTCGATGTCGCTGCGATGTTCGTCGACGCGCTCGAACGTGCGGCAACGCGCTAGCGCTTTCTTCGCGCTGCTGTGGCTGTGCGGCCTGCTCGCGGGCTGCGCGCGCGAGCAGGTGGAGCGGCAGGAATCCTTTGTGTTCGGTACCCGGGTCGAAGTCGTCGTCTACGGCGTCGACCGTGCGCAGGCGCGTGACGCGCTGGGCGAGGTACTGCGCGAATTCGACCGCCTGCACCGCCTGCTGCACGCCTGGCAGCCGTCGGAGCTGACGCGCATCAACGCGGCCATTGCCGCCGGCCAGCCCGCCGATATCGATGACGAAATGGCGCAGTTGCTGGCCGATGCAAAGGCCACGGCGCTGCGCGGCGAGGACCTGTTCAATCCGGCTGCCGGTGCGCTGATCGCCGCCTGGGGTTTCCATGCCGACGAGTTCCTGCCGAGGCGGCCCGACGCAGCGACGCTGTCTGCGTTGATCGCAGCGCGACCGCGCATGGCCGATGTTGACATTGACGCCGGGTCGGACGGCGGCCATCGCCTGAGCAGCCGCAACACCGCGGTGCAGTTCGACCTGGGCGGCTATGCCAAGGGTTATGCGCTCGACCGCGCGGCCGCCCTGCTGCGCGCGCGCGGTGTTCGCAATGCGCTGATCAATATCGGCGGCAACGTGATGGCGCTGGGGCGCAAGGGTGACCAGCCCTGGCGAGTCGGTATCCAGCACCCGCGCAAGTCCGAGGCGCTGGCCAGCGTCGAGCTGCGCGACGGCGAAGCCATCGGCACCTCGGGTGACTACCAGCGCTACTTCGAACTTGATGGCGAGCGGCTGTGCCACCTGATCGATCCGCGCGACGGCCAGCCGGTGCGCCACACGCAGTCGCTGACCGTGCTGATCCCGGCCGCGCCCGGTGCCGGTGCGCGCTCGGACGCAGACAGCAAGCCGCTGTTCATCGCCGGACGCGACCACTGGCAGGCGCTGGCCGCGCGCATGGGCGTCAGTCACGCGCTGCGCGTCGATCAGGATGGCAGCGTGGTCGCCACATCCGACATGCGGGCGCGGCTGCGCTGAGCGATCTGTGCAGTCCCGATTGTGCGGCCGCGGAGCGTTTCAAATAAATCCGTCGCGTCGTGAAACCCGTCGGCGCGAAGCCGGTCCTCATGTCGTCTTGTCAATCCCGCGCGCCATGACCGTTCGTTTCAAAGGCAACAAGCAGTCGCTGCCCAGCCGGCCGTGCGCCGCCTGCGGTCGCGAAATGACCTGGCGCAAGTCCTGGGCGAAGAACTGGGAACAGGTGAAGTACTGCTCCGATGGCTGCCGTCGCAAGGGTGTGCCGCATGGCTGAACTGCGTCATCTGATACTGGTGCTGGGCGACCAGCTCGATGCGGATTCCGCCGCCTTCGAAGGTTTCGACCCGGCGTGCGATGCCGTGTTGATGATCGAGGCGGTTGGCGAATCGACCCACGTCTGGAGCCACAAGGCGCGCAGCGCGCTGTTCCTGTCGGCCATGCGGCACTTCGCGCAGGACTTGCGCGCGCGCGGCTGGACAGTGGATTACCGCGCGCTCGGCGACGACGCCGAAGCGGCGCTGGTCGACATCCTCGCGGCACGCCTCGCGCAGCACAGTCCGCGCAAGCTGATACTGGTCGAGCCCGGCGAATGGCGGCTGGAAAAGGCGATCCGCGCGTTGTGTTCCGATGGCGTGACGACGCTCGATATGCGCGACGACCTGCACTTCATGATGTCGCGCCAGGGTTTCGCCGACTGGGCGCGCAAGTACAAGCAGCCGCGCATGGAGTTCTTCTACCGCCACATGCGCGAGCGCCACGCCGTGCTGATGGAGGGCGGCGAGCCGGCGGGCGGGCGCTGGAATTTCGACGCCGACAATCGCGCAGGCTTCGGCAAGCGCGGCCCCGGTCTCGTGCCGGCACCGCTCGCCTTTGCGCCCGATCACGTGACACGCGACGTGATCGATCTGGTCGAAGTACGGTTTGCCGATCACCCGGGCTCGACGGCACACTTCGACTGGCCGGTCACCCGCGCAGACGCGCTGGCCGCCCTGCACGATTTCGTCGAGCATCGGCTCGAACTGTTCGGCCACCATCAGGACGCGATGTGGACCGGCCAGCCCTGGCTGTGGCACGCCCGCATCAGCGCGGCGATGAACCTGAAGCTGATCAATCCGCGCGAAGTGATCGCGGCGGCGGTCGAGGCGATGCGCCGGCACCGGTTGCCGCTGCAGTCGGTCGAGGGCTTCGTGCGTCAGGTGCTGGGCTGGCGCGAATTCATCCGCGGCACGTACTGGCTCGACATGCCAGGCCTGCGCGAAGCCAACCATTTCGGCCACGCGCGCGCGCTGCCGCGCTGGTACTGGACCGGCGATACCCACATGCAGTGCATGCGTGCAGCCATCGGCCAGACGCTGCAATACGGCTACGCGCATCACATCCAGCGGCTCATGGTGACCGGACAGTTCGCCCTGCTGGCGGAGATCGAACCGCAGCAGGTCGAGGACTGGTATCTGGCGGTGTATGTCGATGCCGTCGAGTGGGTCGAACTGCCGAACGTCGCCGGCATGACGCTGTACGCCAATGGCGGCCGTTTCACCAGCAAACCGTATGTGGCGAGCGGCGCCTACATCCAGCGCATGAGCAATTACTGTGACGGCTGTCGTTACAAGCCGACCGAACGCACCGGCGAGCGCGCCTGTCCGGTCACCACGCTGTACTGGCATTTCCTCGATCGTCACGAGGCGGCCTTTGCCGGCAATCCGCGCACCGCGCTGATGGTGAAGAACCTGCAGCGCATCGGCGATGCGGAGCGCGACGCGCTCCGCAACCGCGCGGCCGACATGCTGGACAATCTCGACCGCTTGTAGCGCCGGCTCAGTTCAGCCGTTCGTTCGCCGCCACGCCCTGATGATAGGTTTCATAGACGATGACCGGGATGCCCAGCGGTCTCAGATGCTGTTCGACCAGCGGCTTCACGTCGGCCCAGTCCATGCCGCCGACGCCGGTGGCCAGTCGCGGCAGTGCGATGCTGGCGACGCTGGTGGAGCCCGCGTAACGCGCCAGTGCCTTCAGCGCATGGTTGACCGTTTCAAGCGTGGCCTTGCCGGGTCGTGCAGCCGGACCTTCACCCACCATTTTCTGGGTCAGCAGATTGAGGATGGTGCGTGTGCTGCCATCGCTGTCCACACCGGCCCAGGACCATACCGTGCCGGCATCCAGATGCTGACCGCGCTGTGCATGCCGGTAGTCGCGCGCCATCGATGGCCAGCGCTCGCGCAGCGCCAGCGCGAGACCGTGGTCGAAGTGTTCCTGCGGCGCGATGCCGTGCGCAATGACCTGAGCCTGGCTCAGCAGAATGTCGCCCGTTACATACTGAATCATCAATCTTCCCCCTGAAAGCCGCGCGCAGCATGGATGTTGCGCGTCAGTTCCACAGTACGCGCCCGCTGCGTACGGCCTTTGATCGGGGTCAACGGGGTGACGGGCTCAGCGCGCAGGGGCGGGGACGAACAGCCGAAGACCGGGCTGAAGGCGTGAGGGGTCGGGCACAAGGTCCGCGTTTGCGTCCGCAATGCGCGGCCAGAGCCGACCCTCGCCGTACATGCGCGTTGAGATGCCCCACAGCGAATCGCCACGCTGCACGTGGTAGGGCCAGCCGGGCAAGCCGGCATCGTCTTCGGTCACCGGCACAGCCAGATACTCGCCGGCCAGCAGGAAATCGGGGTCCTTGATCAGGCGCAGTCCGGACATCACCCTGCTGGCGGCATTGTGGCGTTCGAGGATGAACGTCCATTCCCGAGCGTCACCGAGCAGCCGCTTCGCGATGCCCTCCAGCGTGTCGCCGCGGCGCACGGTGTACAGCGCTTCGTCCCGATCGGTGCCGGCCGCAGGTTCGACCTCGCTGTGGACGGCGAGATCGGGAGGCTCACCTGCACTGGCCGCCACATTACCCACCGACGCCGACAATTGACCGAGCAGCGTGCCCTGCGCAGGGTCTGCGGCGCGCTGCGCCGCGTCCCACAGCAGAGCACTCAGGCGTTGTGCATCAGCACCGAGCGACGCCGCGTCGAGCGCGCCCGGATCGAGCTGCTGCAGTGCCTGCAGGGTGGCCACTGCCGCGACATCGTCGCCGGCCTCCAGTTGCGCGACGGCCCGGGCGACCGCAAGGCGGGCGCGCTCCGCCGGTGTTTCCGAGGGTGCGACCGGTCTGGCCGCCGGCGCTGCGCCGGCCAGCTCGCCCGGAGAGGGGGCGTGATCGGAGGCGCTGAATGTTAACAGGACGACCCCGATCACCAGCACCAGCAGCGCGATCAGCGCGCCATACAGCAGGGTACGGGACGAACGTGCGGCGATCGGTGCCGTCGCGGGCGCAGGCTCGGGCTCGAGGGCCGGCGCGGTCGGCGCAAGTCCGGGCGCGACTGACGGTGCAGCGAGGTCTGCCGCGGTCGATTCACGGATGACCGCCTCCGGTTCGGCGGCGGGCAGGGCTACCGGGATGGCGGGCGGAGCAACGGCCGGCGCAGCGGGGGTGGCAATCGCGAACAGCTGCCCATCCGGCGAGCGCATGTGCAGCGCCGGTGCGCCCCACTCGACCTCGTGACCGCGGGCGAACAGGAAGGCGCGTGCCGAGGTCAGTGCGGCATCTACCGGCTGGCCGGCGGCGAGGTAGCGATAGAAGTGGCGCGACAGCTCGACCGCGGCCTTGTCCGGAATCGCGAACTGCATCGCGATGACCGCCGGCACGCCGCGCCGGATCAGCGTCTGCGCGATACCGCCGAACGGATCGACCGGCGACACCGCGCCACCCATGCAGCTGTTCAGGAACACCAGCCGCAGATTGGCCAGATGATTGCGCAACAGCACGCCGAGCCGGCGCCCGGTGAGCGGGTCGGGGGCGCGGTCCGGCGTGTCGCTTTCCAGCAGCAGCAGACCATCGCCGCCGTTGAAGTCCCCGTGGCCGATGAAATGCAGCACGTGCGGGCGCACTGTCAGCAGCGCCTCGTCCAGCCGCTCCAGGGTGGCGTTCTCCAGCCGCGTGATGCCGATCAGGCCGCGCTTGGTCAGCGGCGCCAGTGCCTGGTCGAGCCGCGCCAGTTCGTCGCCGATGCTCAATGGCGCCAGACCGCCCGGAGCGGCGAATGCGATCAGCACGCGCAGCGGCGGAGAAATGCTCAGCGTCGGCGTGGGTTCGTCGACGTCGAGCCAGCGCACCACAGGCTTCATCCGGTCGGAGAACAGGAAGTCGTCCTTATCCGGGCTGTAAAGGAATTCCCAGGGCAGGCGGCCCAGTTCCGGCGTGTCGGTGGTGTCGATGACGAAGCGCAGGCCCTTGCCCTGCTGCGGATCGATGGCGCGCAGGCTTTGTTCGATGCCCGGCCGCAGGGTCGGTCCGAACAGCGCCTTGTACAGCAGGGTGCCGGCGTCGCGCGCCTGTGCGGCCGTGGGCAGGCCATTGTGGGCAAGTGCGCCGGGCGGGCGCCGCAGCGTGTCACCGACCGGTGCGCCGCGCATCGCGTCCTCGATCGCCGGTGCATCGATTGCGCAGTCGCCGCTGAATCCGTCGGCCGACGGCGGGCTGTTGATGTCCACCGTGTAGCGGCCGGCCTCGGCATAGGAAAAGCGCACCTTCAGCGAGGCATAGGTGGGTGCGGCGTCGGGCATGTCGGGCGGGACCGCGTCCGCGGGGTCAACCGGTGCAGGGGACGGCAGCCGCTCGATGTCGGCCACCGCCAGCACGACCTCGGCCGCCAGATTGCCTTCCGGCACCAGTACGGTGACCGAGCCCAGATAGGGCGGCAGGGCGCTGAACGGCGTCGCTTCCGCCATGACCGGCAGCACGTGGCCGGCCGGGTCCGGCCAGCAGCGGCGGGCGATCTTGAGTTCGGTGCGGGTGTAGTGGCCTTCGGCGACCGCTGCCGGCGACAGCAGGAACACGAACAGGTCGCTGCTTTCGATGGCGCTGCGGATGCGGTCGTCGTAGTTCAGGCCGGCCGGCAGGTCGTCGCGGTCGAAGAACACGTCGTGTCCGGCGGCCTGCAGCGCAGCATTCACGCCTTCGGCACGCGTGCGGATTTCCGACGCGTAGGACAGGAAGATCTTCAACGGCTGGCTCCGGCGCTGCCCGACGACCGGGCGGTCATCCGTTCTGGCAGGCTTGCCGAGTATAGACCGGGCGCCGCCCTGCGGCGCCCGGCGAAACGTCAGTGTGCGGGTTCGGCCGGATCGTTGTCAGCGGCCGGGGCTTCGAGACCGGACACCGTGGCGTGCGTGGTGCGGGCCAGATGCTGGCGTGTATGGCCGTGCGTGGGCAGCGACGGCAGCAATTCGACCTGTGCCACGGTGCGCGGTGCGCGCGCGAGCCGGCACACCGACTGCCAGAAGGTGGTGTCGCCGATGTACAGGGCGGCTTCGGACAGCTCGCCGTGTGCGTCCAGGTAGCGCAGGCGGACCGGCTTGACCGCGCGGCCGGCGTCGATCGCCGCCTGGAACATCGCGGCGCGAAACGGCAGCACGCTGCGCCCGTCGGTCGTCGTGCCTTCCGGAAACACCATGACGCTGCGGCCGCAGCTCAATGCGCTGACCAGCGTGTTGCGTACCTCGGCCGCGGAGTTGCGGCTGGTGCGCCGGATGAACACCGTTTCATTGCGCGCGACCAGCCAGCCCAGTACCGGCCAGCTGCGGATTTCGTCCTTGCAGACGAAGCCGAGCGGCGAAATCGCATTGATGACGAACACGTCGACCCACGAAATGTGATTGCTCACCAGCAGCTGGCCCGGACGCGGCAACGGTCCGCCAGCCTGCAGTTCGACGCCGAGCACGCGCAGCAGGCGGCGTGACCACTGCGCCTTGATCTTGCGTTGCGTGCGCGCCGACACCAGCGGGTAGATCAGCGCCACGCGGGCGCAGCCGTCGGCTAGATGCACAGCCAGACGCGAAATGCGCCAGCTCATGCGAAGCCCTGCACGCAGGCCGCGGTCGGAGGCGTTGCTGACGGGCTGACGGGCAGGCGGGCTTTCGAAGGTCAAGGCAGATGCGTCGAAGAAGTCGGCTGAGATATCGATCAGTGACATGGCGCGTGTCCTCGCATTCTGCCTGATGGTTTGCCCGATGGTTCGACGAGGGTGCCCGGCTCAGGCAGCGCGCTGCACGAAGTGCCTGGCATAGCGCGCGTCCAGCCGTGACAGGGTGAGCAGCAGCGGCAGATCGGCGGTATTGAAGTCCGGGTCCCAGGCCGGTTCGCCGCACACGTCGGCACCTGCGCGCAGATAGCCCTTGACCAGCGGCGGCACGACGCAGGCCGGGTGCGGTGTCAGTCGTTCCAGCGGCAGGCGCACCTTCGGGAACACGCGGTACTCGGGAGGGGCCATGCGCTCGCTCAGGCTGTTGAAGATCGCCGCCGCGTTGTGACCGCCGTCGGCCATGCTGATGCTGGCGCAGCCGATCAGGTATTGGTAGCCGCCGTCGAGCAGATAGCGCGCGAGGCCGGACCACAGCAGCGCGATCACCGCGGCGTTGCTGCGGTAGTCCGGGTCGATGCAGGAGCGGCCGATCTCGACGATTTGCGAGCGCAGGTGGTCGAGCCGCCCGAGGTCGAATTCGGTTTCCGAGTAGTAGCCGCCGGTGCGACGTGCCGCGTCGGGCGCCAGGATGCGGTAACAGCCGACGATGCGGCCGTTGTCGTCATCGCGCACGATGAGGTGGTCGCAGTGCGGATCGAAGCGGTCGCTGTCCACGCCGTGCGTCGGCGTGTCGAGCCGTGCGCCGAGTTCCTCGGCAAACACGCGCCAGCGCAGTTTCTGCGCCGCCAGGATTTCGGATTCGCAATTTGCCAGCGTCACGCTGAGATTGCGCTGGGCACGCCGCTCGCGTGCGGTATCGACCTGAAGCATGCAGTCGGTCTCCGTGAAGGGTCAGCTTCACGATAGGTGCGAAGTGTTCAGGCGATATGACGCAGCGGCGACACGACGGTTACAGCGGCAAGCTTCAGGGCTGGCCGAGAAAGCGCAGCGCCAGCAGCGTGATGTCGTCGGCCTGGGCATGCGCGCCGCAGAATGTGCGCGTGGCGTCGCGCACCGCGCCGATGGTCTGCAGCGCGCCGCCGCTCGCCGCGCCGGTGACGGCGGCGAGCAGGCGCGCTTCGCCGTACTGCTCGGCGGCTTCGTTCTCCGCCTCGGTCACGCCATCGGTATACAGCAGCAGCAGGTCGCCGCGCGCCAGCCGGGTTTCGCCGAGCGCGTAATCGATCGCCGGATCGATGCCGGCGATCGGGTTGCGCGGTACCTTGAGCAGCGACGCCGGCTCGCCCTGTCGCGCGATGACCGGCCGCATGTGACCGGCATTGGCAAAGCGGAAGCTGCCGTTGCCGGTGTCGAGCAGGCCGATGAACAGGCTGGCGAACAGCAGGCGGTCATTGTTCAGCGCCAGCTTGCGGTTGATGCGCTCCATCACGCGTTCGAGATGGCCTTTCTGGCCCTGTTTGCGGCCGGCTTCCGAGCGCAGCGTGGTCAGCGTGCGCATCATCAGCAGCGCGGCCGGCATGCCTTTGCCGCACACGTCGCCGATCGCCACGAACAGGCGCTTCTCGTCGATGAAGAAGGCATCGAAAAAATCGCCGCCTACCTCCCGCGCCTGCTGGATGGTCGCTTCACACTCGATTTCGAAGTGCTCGGGGAACAGCGGCGAGCGCATCGGCAGCATGCCGGTCTGGATTTCCTGCGCGGTGCGCATCTCCGACTGCAGCCGGTCGAGCACCATCGAGTTGCGCACGCGGTCGATCACCTGCTGATTGGTCTTGCGCATGCGCGCCGCCATCATGCCCAGCAGATTGCGCGCGACGCGCGGCAGCGGCAGCAGTTCGGAAAAGAACTGGTGGGCATCGATCAGCAGCAGGCGGGTACCCGGCTCGGCCACCACCCAGGCCGAGGCGGGTTCGCCGTCGATGATGGACAGCTCGCCGGCACACTCACCCGCCGAGATCACGCTGTAATCGCCGCCCTGCGGCGTATCGAGGTGCACGCGCAGCCGACCGGTCAGCACCAGCGCCACGTGCTCGTTCGATACGCCGGGCGCCAGCACGACGTACTCGTCCGGGTAGTCGCGCTGCGGACAGTGCGCGAGCAGACCTTCGATCAGTGCGTACGGCACGTCGCGGAACAGTTCGATGCGGGAAATGAAACCGAGTGCGCGTCGCTCGCCACCGCTGCGCCGATCTGCAGCAATGCCTGCGACATCGCCGGTGTTCAGCGGGAAGGCCGTGGCCGGACGGCGCCGGCGTTCGATGCCGCGGCGGATCGGCGCGCGGCCCTGTGCCGGCCCGGCGCGGCCGGGGCGGGTCCATGCGAGCGTCAGCTGGTTGCGCACGCCGACCCGCTCGTAGCTCACCTGATCGGCAAACTGGCGCACCAGATGCACGCCCAGGCCGCCTACGCTCGCTTCTTCCAGCGTGGCCGGAGCGACCGGATCGGGCAGCGCGAGCGGGTCGAATTCGCAGCCGTCGTCGGCGATGACCAGCTTGACCGACTGCGGTTCGAGGATGAGATCGAGCGCCAGCGTGTGCGGTGCCTCGTCTTCGAAGGCATAGCTGACGATATTGGCAACTAGCTCCGACACGCACAGATCGAGCCGGAACGTGAGCTCGCTGCCCAGCTCGAAACTGTCGCCCAGCGTGCGCAGCCAGGCGCTGGCGGCGGAGATCGCGCCACTGTCGTTGATCAGCCGCAGGCTGCGGCGCGCATGGGCGCTATGCATCGGCGCCCCCTGGAAGCACGTCGAGCGGGCTCAGGCGTCGAGTGCCGCGCGCGCGGTGTCGAGGTCGGTGCACAAGGTCAGCAACTGATCGACACCGGCAGTCTGCAGCACGCGCAGCACCATCGGCTGGGCACCGAACAGCACCAGCTTGCCACCGCGGGCGGCCTGGCCTCGCGCGCCCGCGAGCAGCGTACGGATGCCGATCGAGGCGACGAAACTGACGTCCGACAGGTCGACGACGATCTTCGCCTGGTGCGTGCTGGTCAGATAGGTGAAGGGCTGGTCCAGCGTCTGCGCGCCTTCGATGTCGAGCCGGCCGTCCAGCCGGATCAGGGTGATGTCGCCATCCAGCGTCTGGCTGTCCATTTTCATATGCTCGCTCCCGTGGTGCCCGGTCGCCGACTGGGGACGACCGAACGAGCCCTGCAGCTTGTTTCATTTCCATGTCAGGCGTGTGACAGCGCTTTGGGGTCTGTGCTCATTTGATTCGTACCTCACGCGTGCAGCCATGTGACGCACGAATCAAATGAGAACAGACCCTGGGCGCTTTACTCCGTTGGCGCGTCGCCCCAGCGCGGCACCAGATCGTGCGCCACGCGCAGCTGATCGAGCACGCGGGCGACAACGAAATCGACCAGATCGTCGATGCCCCGGGGCTGATGATAGAAGCCGGGCGACGGCGGCAGGATGACCGCGCCGTTGCGCGACAGGCTCAGCATGTTCTCCAGGTGCAGCGTGGAGAAGGGTGTTTCGCGCGGCACCAGGATGAGCTGGCGGCGTTCCTTCATGACGACGTCGGCGGCGCGTTCGATCAGGCTCGAGGCCAGGCCGTGGGCGATCGCGGCCAGCGTACCCATCGAGCAAGGGCACACCACCATGGCGTCGGGCGGGTTCGAACCGGAGGCGGGCGGGCAGTTCCAGTCCTCGCGACCGAATACTTCGAGCCGGCCGGGCGGTGCATTGAAACGCGCGGACAGTTCGCGTGCGGCTTGCGCCGGATTGGCCGGCAGCAGCAGATCCATCTCCTGCCGGGCGACGATCTGTGCAACTTGCGAATAGACCAGCCATACCTTGCAGCCGGCACCCAGCAGGCATTCGATCAGACGCAGGCCGTACGGCATGCCGGAGGCGCCGGTCAACGCGACGAGGACGGTCGGCAGTGCAGCGGGGGAGGTACTCATCATGCTTTCTCCTGCATCAGCCGGGCGGCGACGATGCCGTTGAGGATGCCGAACAGCAGCGAGGCGCCGAAGAATACCGGCGCCAGATTGAACAGGCCGTCATGCGGCACCAGCCACAGGCGTGCCAGAAGCAGTTGCGCACCGATATGGGCAAACGCCGCGGCGACCGAGCGGCCGACCGGGCCGAGCCAGTGCCAGGACACCGCCTGCAGCGCGCCCAGCACCGCCAGACTGGCCAGTGCGCCGGCACCCGCCAGAAAGAATCCGGGCGCGAGAAACTGGCCGGCGAGCAAGCTGCCGGCAACCACGCGCAGCACACTGACCCAGGCCGCGTCGCGCCAGCCGTGGCGCGCCAGCACGATCAGGATGACGATGTTCGCCAGACCGGGCTTGACGCCCGGCAGCGGGCTCGGAATCGCCGCCTCGACCAGCGACGCGACGATTGCCGCCGCCGCGTAACGGGCCAGCCGGCGGTCGCGTGCGCTGGGCTCGACCTGCAGCGTCGTGGCCGACGGCGCCATCAGAATGCCACCGTGTCATGCGCACCGCCGGGGCCCACCAGTTGCAGCGAAATGTGGCTGGGTGCGCACACGGCGACACTGCCGGCGCGGGTCAGCCAGCCCTGCTGAACGCAGTACTGGCGCGGACCCGGATCGGCCGCGATGCGCGCCCGGCCCGGTTCTACCTCGATCACCGTCTGGCCGCGCGCGGCGAGGGCGCCGTCCAGGGCGATGCGATGCGTCCCGTTCAGCGGCAGTTCGGCCACGATGCGCCCGTCCAGCCTGACCTGCGCCATGGCGGGTGGGCTGCGGCCCCATTGCGCCGCCGCGGTGGCTGCGGTGGCGAGCAGGCCGGCGGCGATGACCAGCCAGTCGCCTGGCCGCACTGCCCTCATTTATGCGCCGAAGCCAGCGAGCGGTGGCGCACGAGTACGCGCGCCGCACTGCGGAAGTGTTCGGCCAGCCACTGCGCCATATACACGGAGCGATGCTGACCACCGGTACAGCCGATTGCCACGGTGAGATAGCTGCGGCTGTCCTTCACATAGCAGGGCAGCCAGTCGCGCACGAAGCGCGCGATGTCGTCGCGCATGCGGATCACCTCTGCGTGGCCTTCGAGGAAATCGATGACAGGCTTGTCCTGACCGCTTTGCGGTCGCAGCACGACGTCGTAATATGGATTGGGCAGGCAGCGCACGTCGAACACCAGATCGGCGTCGAGCGGAATGCCGTGCTTGAAGCCGAACGACTCGAACATCAGCGTCAGCCCGGTCGCTTCGTCGACTTCGACCACGTCGCGCACCCACTTGCGCAATACCGAGGCCTGCAGGTCGCTGGTGTCGATGCGATGACCCAGTTCGACGATCGGTGCCAGCAGTTCGCGTTCGCGCCGGATCGCCTCGCCGAGCGAGGTCTGGTCGTCGCCGAGCGGATGGCGGCGTCGAGTTTCGGAAAAGCGCGCGATCAGCGTGGCGTCACGCGCGTCGAGAAACAGCGTCTGCAACTGGGTGCCGTTGCGCAACACGCCCATCATCGGCGGCAACGCTTCCATGCTCTTGCCGGACCGCACATCCACCGCGATGGCCACCCGGGTGTAGCCGGCTTCGCGCAGATGCCCGACCAGCTGCGGCAGCAGGGGTGCCGGGAGGTTGTCGACGCAGAAGAAGCCGCCATCTTCCAGCACATTGAGCGCCACGCTCTTGCCGGAACCGGACATCCCGCTGATCAATACGAGGCGCATCGCGCCACGTCGCAATTCATTCACCGTAATTCACCCTGCAAATGGATGTTCATGCATGCAACATGCTTGACTCTGACCAGCCGCGATCTACGCTTGAAGTTCAAGTCTGCACCGGATACCGCTATCGAGCGCCCGCCGCAGGCTTTCCATGATGATCCAGACGGGTGCGTCACAGGCCACTTTCTGAAAGGCCTGGTGCGCTCCCACGCCATGTCCGGATTTCCGCCCGCTGCACTTTCACACCGAAGGAGCCCGGCATGCGATATCTCAGACTTCAGCGCAGTCAGGCCAACAGGCGGCGTTCCGAACGTGACGCCGACCGTGCGGGGTCGCGCACCGAACCGGTGCGCGATGATACGCTTGCCCGCGAGTATCCTGCGCCCGCCGAGCCGGCACCGGTAGCGCCGGCTGGCAGCCCGCGCAAACTGAAGTCGGGTTGAATCGCTCACGGGCCCTCCGTCGGCGTGATCCGCAGGTGCCCGGCCGCTTCGCGCCGACCGATATTGGCCAGGATCTGCAGGCGATGGCTGTCTGTTGTCGAGCCCCAACAGGCAATTTCATTGCGCGAACGCAGGCAGCCCAGGCAAAGCGCCGTGGCGGGATCGAGCTGGCAAACGCCAGTACAGGGTGAAGCAATCATGTGGGGCGTCCTGAGTTGAAGGCACGGGCCACGCGCGACGCGACCGGACGCTCGAGTTGCGCGCTGATCCAGTTCGCCACATCCACCAGTTTCCGCAGATCGACACCGGTGTACACGCCGGCATCATCGAAGAGATAGACAAGATCTTCGGTCGCAACGTTTCCGGTCGCGCCCGGCGCAAACGGACAGCCGCCCAATCCGCCGACCGAGGCGTCGAACACGGTCACGCCGGAAAGGGTTGCCGCATGGACATTCGCTGCGGCCATGCCCCAGGTGTCGTGGAAATGACCGGCGAGTCGCTCCGCTGGCACGCGACGTGCCACGCAGTCGATCAGCGCGCGCACCCGGAAAGGGCTGCCGACGCCCGTCGTGTCACCGAGGCTCACTTCGTGGCAGCCCATGGCAATCAGCTCGGCCGACAGCGTGGCAACGGCTTCATCGCTGACCGCCCCTTCGTACGGGCAACCCAGGACGCACGACAGGTAGCCGCGCACCCGCAGACCTGCATCGTGTGCACGCACCGCCACGCGCGCCAGGCGGTCCATCGATTCGTGGATGCTGCAGCCGGTATTGCGTTGCGAAAAGGTTTCCGACACGGCGGCAAAGATCGCGATGTCGGTGCAGCCGGCCTCCAGCGCGGCATCGAGGCCGGTTTCGTTGGGTACCAGGCAGGGGTAGCTGACACCCGGTCGTCGGTCGAGCTGCTGCATCAGTTCGCCGCTGCCAGCCATATTGGGCACGCGGCGCGGCGACACGAAGGCGCCGGCTTCAATGTCGCGCAGACCGGCATCCGACAGCCGGCCGATCAATGCGAGCCGGCGCTCGACATTCAGCGCGACCGCTTCGTTCTGCAGGCCGTCGCGCGGACCGACCTCGACGATGCGCACGGCAGCGGGCAGCGCCGCCATCACGAACTGCCAACCGGCACCCAGCCGGGATGACGTCGCCCGAACAGCGCGTCCAGTCCTTCCTGCGCTTCGGCACCTGCGTCGAGCCGGTGTTCGATGTCGACCGCCTGATCGAGCGTCTTCTCGTCCACTCGCGGCCGGCCGAGCGCTCGCACCAGCGATTTGACCTGCTGTTGCGCACGCGGTCCGCCGAGCAGCAGCGCATCGACGACTTCCCCGATCGCATCGTCGAGTTGTTCTGCCGAGGCGGCCAGTTCCGACAGCAGGCCGATGCGGTAGGCCTCGGATGCAGAAAATCGCTCGCCGGTCAGGAAATATCGGCGCGCGCGCTGCGGACCGACTGCGCCGATCACGTATGGGGCGATGACGGCCGGTACGCGACCGATATGCACGGCTTCGAACGAAAATTCGGCATCGAAACTGGCGATGGCAATGTCGCATGCGGCGATCAGGCCGGCACCCAGCCCGTAGGCCGGGCCCTGCACGCGCGCCACCACCGGTCGCGGGCATTCGCCGACGCTGCGCAGCAATCGTGCCGCCAGCCCCGGCTCTACGCCGATCAGGCCGCTGCGTTCAAGTTTGAGCGGATCGGAGCCGACGCTGAAACTGTCGCCCAGTGCCGAAAGGACGATGGTGCGCACGCCGGGCCGTGCGACCAGATCGTCGATGGCCCCGATCAATGATTCCGCGAGCGAAGCGTCGAGCAGATTGTGCGCATGCGGGCGATTCAGCGTGACGATGCCGATTCCGGCATCGACTTCGGTCAGCACCAGCGCGTCAGCATGGCGCGTCACTGTGGGTCTCCCTGCACCAGCGTGCCGCCGAGCGCGCGCAGCGGCGCGCCCAGTTCGAAGCCGGGCATCACGACTTCCTCGTCCACTGCGTACAGCTGGCAGGGCAGGCCGTGCGCCTCGCAGCGTGCCAGTGCGTCAGTCACCGCGCTTTCGCCGGCATTCCAGGCCCAGTCGCCGTTCATGTTCAATGCAAAGGCGCGCGGGCGGATGCCGATGCGCAGGAAGCGGCTGTAACCTGCACGACCGCTTTCGGTCAGCAGTGGCACCGCCTGCACCAGGTCGACCGGGCGCACCTGTACATTCTGGGCAGTGCCGGCGGCGGGCATGCCCGCGCAGGCGCAGGCGAACAGCAGGCGCGTCAGATCAGGCTTCATGCAGCGAATTCTCCCCGGAAACGACGGCGGACAGCAGACGATCGAGCAGGCGCCGCGCGTCGTGCTCGGAAGGCATGAGCTGCCGATGCGCAGCGCTGAGAAAACCTTCCTGGACGGCATGATCGAACATCGCGAGCAGCGGGTCGAAATAGCCCGCTGTGTTCAGCAGGCCGCACGGCTTGCGATGCAGTCCGAGCTGCGCCCACGTGAGAATTTCGCATAGTTCGTCCAGTGTGCCGAAGCCGCCGGGCGCGGCGATGAATACGTCCGCCAGTTCGGCCATCAGCGCCTTGCGCTCGTGCATGCTGCCCACCACGTGCAGCGTGCTCAGGCCACCGTGGGCGACTTCGCGATCGAGCAGGTGACGCGGAATGACACCGATCACCTCGCCGCCAGCCGCCAGCGTTGCGTCCGCGATGATGCCCATCAGACCGATATTGCCGCCGCCATAGACCACGCCGTGGCCGGCGCGCGCGATCAGCGTGCCCAGTTCGGCGGCGGTGTCGCGATAGAGGGGGCGGTCACCCTCGCGGGAGCCGCAGAACACACAGACGCGCATCGGACAGTACGAGTTCGGGTTGGAGAAAGCGAGCAAAGGCGAGTATGCCCGGCCTCGTGTGCCCTGCGCAGGGCAAGTCCGGCAGGACGCAAAGTTTTCCGGGTCCGGATCGGTTCTCAGTCGAGAAATTTTGCCCGGACAATACGCCACTCCTGCGGCCCGTCGAGCGTACGCGAACAGCCGAGCGGTACCGGCTCGGCGCCCGCCTTCATCTCCGTCTTCGAGCGGTCGCCGGTGCCCACATCCATGTGAAAGCGGTCGAGCCACACCATCACGGTGCGCGTCGGATGGCTATTGGCAACGAGCAGCTGCACCGAGTTGCGCGACACGCAATTGCCGGCGAAATCCTGGCTGAAGGTAACGAACTTCGTCGGGTCTTCGTCCTCGGCCCACACCACCGGGCCGCTCAGCACGAGCAGCAGCGCACACATCGTTTTCCGCATTGTTTCCTCCGGATTCATGGACCATCAGGCGATCCTCGGATCTCTGATGCCGGCCAGCCGCCGGTGTTCCGCGCCTTGATCCGCAAGTCTAGGGTCTGTCGACATTAAATCGGGTTCGTGATTCATGGCAACAGACCCGGACAAGCCCGCCATCGCGTTCCGGAAGCGGGTTCGATATTGCACTGCACAATGCGCGGTCGTTTCGGGTTACCATTCAAGGAATTCAACGCCTTGGACTGCGCTGCCCATCGTGTCTGCCCTCGAACCTCATCCCGCGATCGCCCCGCCAGCCGGCTGCATGGTGCAGGTGGCGCGCGGCGTGTACTGGTTGCGCATGCCGGTGGCTTTTGCGCCCGGTCACGTGAATCTGTGGGCCATCGAGGATCAGTTCGAGGACGGCAACGACAACGGACCGTGCTGGACGCTGGTGGACGCAGGTTTTCCGGACGACGCGACGCGCGCCAACTGGACTGCGGCGCTGACCGGCGACCTTGCCGGTCGTCCGGTGCGGCGCATCCTGATCACCCACTGCCACCCTGACCACTTCGGGCTGGGTGAGTGGCTCGCGAAGCAGACCGGCGCACGCATCTGGATGTCGCTCGGCGAATACATGACGGCACAGGCCTGGTTCGGCACCGTGCCGGCGTCGGACCGGGGATTGATGGCCGACTTTTTCATGCTGCACGGTCTGGCTGCCGGACACACCGATGCCATGCGCAGTGAAAGTGGACGGTACCGGCAGGTCGTCGGTGAATTGCCGCTGGCGATGCGGCGCATCCTGCCCGGCGAAACCCTGCGCATCGGCGGTGACGACTGGACCGCCATTGCGGGCTATGGACACTCGCCGGAGCATCTGTCCTTCCACCGCGCCAACGATCCGGTACTGATCGCCGGTGACATGCTGTTGCCGCGCATTTCGCCCAATACGCCCACGCTGGCCTACGAGCCGGAGGTGGACGCGGTCGGTCAGTTTCTCGATTCGATAGAGCTTTTTCGCGCGCTGCCCGACTACACCGTGGTGCTGCCGGCGCACGGCGATCCGTATGTCGGCATCGCCGCACGCGTGGATGCGCTTCAGGCGCACCATGCAGAACGCCTTGCATTGATCGTGGGCCTGTGTGCCGAACCGCAAACCGCGGCGGCGCTGCTGCCATCGCTGTTCAAGCGCGAACTCGACAGTTTCCAGACCCGCTTTGCCATGGGAGAGGTGATTGCCCACCTCAACCACCTGTGGCAGACGGGTCGCCTGCGCCGCCTGCCGAAGCAGGACGGCGTGCTTCGTTACACCCAGCCATAACCAGTTTCCGGGGGAGCCAGAGCCATGAATAAACCAGCCACCAAAGACACCACACAGCCCGAGGCGTCGTCTCTGCCTGATCCGGCAGAAGTCGCCAAGACGTATGCCCAGGTAGCCGAACGCGCGTCCAAGCTGCTCGGTGACCACGTGCAGCGACAGCTCAAGCGCGGCATCACGCCGCCGGCCGACGAACTGGGCATCGCCCAGGCCTTCATGGACATGACGTCGCATCTGCTGTCCAACCCGTACAAGCTGGCGCAGGCGCAGATGGGGCTGGTGTGGGACTACTACACGCTGTGGCAGCAATCGATGCTGAAATTCATGGGTGTCGATGCCGCCCCGGTGGTCACCCCGGTCAAGGGCGACAACCGCTTTCGCGGCGAGGAGTGGCAGAGCCACTTCCTGTTCGATTTCTTCAAGCAGAGCTACCTGATCTCGGCGCGCCACATCCATGATGTGGTGAGCAACGTCGAAGGCATGGACGAACATACGCTGCAGAAGGTCAATTTCTTCACCCGACAGACCATCAATGCGTTCAGCCCGAGCAATTTCGCGCTGACCAACCCCGAAGTGCTGCGCGAAACGGTACGCAGCCACGGCCAGAACCTGCTGAAGGGCTTCAACAACCTGCTGCGCGACATCGAGGACGGTGACGGCCAGCTGCGCGTGCGCATGACAGACACCACGGCCTTCGAACTGGGTCGCAACGTGGCCACCACGCAGGGCAAGGTGGTGGGCGAAAACGCGCTGATGCAGCTGCTGCAGTTCAACCCGACGACCGAGCAGCAGTTCAAGCGTCCGCTGCTCATCGTGCCGCCCTGGATCAACAAGTACTACATCCTCGACCTGCGCGACTCGAACAGCTACATCAAGTGGGCGACCGATCAGGGGCACACGGTGTTCGTCATTTCCTGGGTGAATCCTGACGAAAAGCTGGCCCAGCTGACCTTCGAAGATTATGTGCAGCAGGGGCCGCTGGCTGCACTCGACATGATCACGAAGCAGACCGGCGAAACCGAAGTGAATGCCGCCGGCTACTGCCTGGGCGGTACGCTGCTGGCCACCACGCTGGCCTACCTGTCGGCGAAGAAGGACAAGCGGATCGCCAGCGCGACCTTCTTCACCACGTTGATCGACTTCTCCGAACCGGGCGAACTGGGCGTGTTCATCGACGAGAAGGCCGTTGAGGGGCTGGAAAAGAAGATGTTCTCGCGCGGCTATCTCGAAGGTTCGGAAATGGCCGGCACCTTCAACATGCTGCGCTCGAACGATCTCATCTGGTCCTTCGTCGTGAATAACTACCTGATGGGTCGCGAGCCCTTCCCGTTTGACCTGCTGTACTGGAATTCCGACTCGACCCGCATGCCGGCCTGCATGCACAGCTACTACCTGCGCCAGATGTACATCCACAACAAGCTGCGCGAGCCGGGTGGCATCACGGTGCTCGGTGAAGCGATCGACATCCGCAAGATCAAGCAGCCGGTGTATTTCATTTCCGCTATCGAAGACCACATCGCGCCGTGGAAAAGCACCTATACAGGTGCCACCCTGCTGTCGGGCCCGACGCGCTTCGTGCTCGGCGGCTCGGGCCACATTGCGGGCATCGTCAATCCGCCGGCCGCCAACAAGTACGGCTACTGGACCAGTGCCGCGCCCAAGCTGGCAGCCGATGCCGACACCTGGCTGGAGGGATGCACACAACACACCGGCTCCTGGTGGACCGACTGGCAGCAGTGGGTGACCGCGCTCGATGCCGACATGGTGCCCGCGCGCGATCCGGCAAAGGGCAAGCTGAAGGTGATCGAAGACGCGCCTGGCCGCTACGCCAAGCTGCGTCTGGACACGACGAAAGGTTGAGCCAGGGGCGCGCAAGGCGCCCTGAACTTCACCGGCGGCCGCTGCCGCCGGTGAAGTCTGCCACCCGCTGCAGCAGGTGGGCCTCGTCGTAAGGCTTGCCGAGGTACTCGTTAACCCCGATCTCACGCGCATAGGCCTGATGCTTCTCGGCGATGCGCGAGGTGATCATCACGATGGGAATGTCGCGCGTGCGCGCGTCGGCGCGCACCTGCAGCGTCAGTTCGAAACCGTCCATGCGCGGCATTTCGATATCCACGAGCATGACTGCCGGCAGCTTGTCGGCCAGCTTTTCCAGCGCATCGATACCATCCTTGGCCGTGATGACGCGGTAGCCTTCGCGTTCCAGCAACCGGCTGCTCACCTTGCGCACCGTCAGCGAATCATCCACCACCATGATCAGCGGCGGCAGCGCTTCCGGCACTTCCGGCACGGCGCGCACGATGTCGGGTCGGTCGGCCATGCGGCCGATGCGTGAAGCGAGCGACACCGGGTTGATGATCAGCGTGACTTCGCCATCGGCCAGCACGGTGGCGCCGGCGATGCCGGCCAGCCGCGACAGTTGCGGTCCGACCGGCTTGACGACCACTTCCTGGTTGCCGCGCAGTCCGTCTGCTTCCAGCGCCATCAATTCGTTGCCGGCACCGAGCAGCAGCAGCCAGGTGCCGGTGCCCGGCTGAGCATCGGTATTGCCAAGCAGGCGGGGCAGGTAATGATAGGTGTAGTGGTGGTCCATCCACTCCTGGCCGCCGGCCAGACGAAGGGCAACCGCTTCGTCATCGCGCAGCTCGTGCGCGTGCTTCACCATCGAAGACGGAATGGCGTAGGTCTTGCCCCCGCTGCTCACCAGCAGCGACTGGGTCACTGCCAGCGTCATCGGCAGCGACAGCCTGAAGCGCGTACCGCGGCCGGCTTCCGATGTGGTTTCGATGCGGCCGCCCAGTGCGGTCGTGGCATTCCTCACCACATCCATGCCGACGCCGCGGCCGGCCAGTTCCGACAGCTGTTCGGCAGTCGAGAAGCCCGGCTCGAAAATGAGGCTGGTCAGACGCCGCTCGTCGGCCTCCTCGTCTGCGCCGAGCAGCCCACGCTCGACGGCGCGAGCACGGATGCGTTCGAACGCCAGCCCGCCACCGTCGTCGACCAGTTCGATGACGACCTCGTTGGTTTGCTGGGTCAGGGAAATGACGATTTCGCCGGTTTCCGACTTGCCTGCCGCTTCACGTGTCGCGCGCGGCTCGATGCCGTGGGCCACCGCGTTGCGCAGCAGGTGCTCGATGGGACCGGTCATCTTTTCCAGCACCTCGCGGTCGAGTTCGATGCGCGTGTTGGTCAGTTCAAGATTGACCTTCTTGCCGGTTTCCTTGGCCGACTGGCGCGCCACCCGGTACAGCCGGTCTTCCAGCGTCGAGAACGGCACCATGCGCACCGACATCAGCGCCTGCGACAGGTCGCGGTTCAGCCGCGCCTGCGACTGGATGGCGGTGTCGGCCGCATCGAGGTTACGCACCAGGTTGTACTGCACCGTGGTCACGTCTGACAGGCTTTCGGCCATCATGCGCGACAGTTCCTGGAAGCGCGTGAAGCGATCCATTTCGAGCGGGTCGAACTGTTCGTGCTGTGCTTCGGCGGCTGCCATGCGCGACTGCATCTGGCTCTCGGCCTGGATTTCGATCTCGCGCAACTGGCTGCGCAGGCGCTGCACGTTTTCCGTCAGGTCATTCAGCGAGCCACGCAGCGAGCGCAGCTCGCCTTCGATGCGGGTGCGTGCAATGCTCATTTCGCCGGCTTCATTGACGAAGCGGTCGACCATGTCGGAGCGCACGCGCACCGACGGACGCTCGCGCGGCGCGCCGGCATCGCCCTCGGCCGCGGACGTCGGGGCCACCGCGTCCTCGGCCGCCACGGTCTCCGGAGTCAGCGCTTCGCCGCGTTCCAGCTTCGCCACCAGTTCTTCGCAGCGGTCATAGCCGAGGTCGAGCTCGTCGAGCAGCAGCGCGCGATCGTCCGGCGCACAAGGCTGCTCGATCAGCGTCTCCATGCTGTGCACCAGATCGCCGAAGCGCATCACGCCGGCCATCCGGGCACTGCCCTTGAGCGTGTGCAGTTGCCGGCGCAATGCGTCCGAAGCACTCAACGCGTCGGTGTCGTCGCGCCAGCTGCGCAGTTCGCTGCCGATTTCCCGCAGCAGGTCATGGGCCTCCTCGATGAAGATCGGCAGCAACTGATGATCGATTTCATCCGGTACCACGAAGGCCTGCGCGCTCTCGGCCGGCACGGTGGCGCGGGCTGATGGCAGGCGTGCCAGTTCGAACGGCTGCGCTTCGTTGCCGGCTGTCTCGGCCAGCACATATTCGTCCGGCAGCGCGACCTTCTCGAACGGGTTCACCGGCGGCAGGTCTGCCGCGACGATATCCAGTGCGGGTTCGCCCGGGGCGGCCATTTCGTCCGCGGTGTCGAAGGCCTCGGGTCGCATCGGCTCGGGAGCTTCCGCCAGTACTTCCGTCATGCCGCCAAGCGGCATGATGTCCATGTCCGGCAGTTCAAGAACCTGCAGTTCGACTGTCTCGGGCACGATGGTTGCTGCGCCGAACAGCGCATCAAGCCGTGCGATCAGTTCCGGTGCGGGTGTGGCGATCGCACCCGAGCCGATGGCGGCGACCTGGGCTTCCAGCGCGCTGGCGGCGCTGTTCAGCAGCGCGGACTGGTCGGCGTGCGGCGCGTCGCCGCGCGCTTCGCAGCGCAGCAGTGCATGTTCGAGCGAGCGCGCCAGCGCGCTGATGTCTTCCTGACTGACGGTGAGCGAAATGCCGCCCAGCGTATGAGCGGCGAGCAGGCTGTCCTGGCTCGGACGCAGCGACGGGTTGATGTGCAGTCGCGTCAGTTCGCGCCGCAATGTGGCGACGTGGCCGCGCGCTTCGGCGAGGAACAGGTCGAACAGCGTGCGGTCTGCGCCGGCATCGAGTGCGCGCTCTTCGGCGTCGATGTCGGACGTGATGTCTATCGTGCTTTCCGGCAGCGTCAGTTCGACGCCCGGTGCATCGAGGTCGAAATCGAGTTCGAGGTCGACATCGCCGCCTGTGGCGTCCAGCGGTGCGTCCAGCGCGACGATGTTGGTCACCGAATCGAGGCCGGTGTCGGGCTCGAAGGCATTGGCGGCAACCGGCCCGGCGGCTGGCATGTCCGCCTCCAGATCGAAATCGAAGTCGATGTCCAGGTCGAGATCGCTGCCCGCGACGGCTGCGCCCGGGACCGCGTCTTCAGCCAGTGCTTCGGCGGCCGGCGCGGCAGCGGGCTCTGCGTCGTGCGTCTGTATCGCGTCGCAGGCCGGCTGCAGCCAATCGTGCTCCGGCGAGCGGGTATCGCCCTGTGACAGCCGGTCAACCCAGCCAGCGAACAGCATGCGCGCACCATCGAGCAGGTCGAACAGTTCCGGTGTGCCGTCGCGCTCGCTGCCCAGCCAGCGGTTCATGACCTGCTCGACCGCAAACGCCGCCTCGCCCAGATCGCGCAAGCCGACCATGCGACCGCTGCCCTTGAGCGTATGGAAGCCGCGTCGCAGCGTGGTCAGCAGGTCCTGGCTGTGCGGCTGCCGGCGGGCGGCATCGGTGCTCGACGCCATCGTGTCCAGCACTTCGCGCGCTTCCTCGATGAAGATTTCGAGCAGTTCGGCATCGAAATCTTCCTGGCTGGCTTCGGCCAGACGCACCGTATCTGCCGACGGCGCGAGCGACTCGTGCGGCGTCTGGCCGATCCCCTGCACTGCGTCGGCAATGGCGGCATCGGGTACCGCCTCGCCGGCCTTGAGTGCGGCGAGGGCTTCGGTGGCGCGCTGCTCGAGCTTTTCATCGGCGAGCAGTTTGGCGTCCTGCCGGATGGTTTCGAGTGCCTGACGCAGTTCGTCGCGCGTGTGCTCGTCGGCGCCGCCGTGCGACAGCCGGTCGAGCAGCTGAGCCGCTTTCTCGCGTCGGTTCGCAAGTTCCGACTCCACGCTTGCGCCTTCGCCGGCTTCGGCGGCGTCCTGCGCCGCACTGCGCGGGTTCAGGATCAGGTCGAGGTCGGCCGGGCCGTACTGCAGCTTGTCGACAAAGAAGCCCAGGCCGGAGAGCTGGTGCGCGAGGGCTTCGAACTCGCCTTCCACGATTTCATGTTCCGGCTTCGCCATGTCGGCGATCTGCGCCGCTGCGCGACGCACCAGCGATACGGCGGCGTCCTGCCCCAGCATGTTGAGGGCGCCGTCGATCTGCTTCAGCGGGCCGGCCAGCGCCGCCAGTTCGGCCGCGCGCGAGGGATCGCGGAAGTAGCCGTCGAGCTGCTGTTCGACATCGGCCAGGCTGGCCATGATTTCGCGTGCCACCTGACCCATGAACAGCCGTTCCTGAGCGCGGCGCGACATTTCGTCGAACAGCGGGATCTGCATCGCCGGCAGCGTTTCACCGCGGCGCGCTCGCGCGAGGCGGTCGATCAACGTATCGACCTGGCCCGGCAGGTCTTCGCTCTGCGCGCGGCTGAACTGTTCGACCAGCGCGTCCATCACCAGCAGCGCGGTGGCGACCTCCATCGCCAGATTTTCGGTGTGCTGCAGCGGATCGCGGCGCAGCCACTGGCCAAGGTCCAGCAGAGCGGCGGCCAGGCGTGCCAGATCCGGCTGACCGACGCGGCCCGCCGCGGCGACCATGGCTTCGCATTGTTCATGGAATTGCGGCAGGCCGACCGCCGCTCCGGACGAAAACCGTGTCCATGCATCCTTGCCCTGGCCAAGCGATTCGCGCAGCGCGGCCAGTGCCGGGCGCAGGGTGCCGAAGTCGTCGTGGCCGGCGGTGTCGCCAGGTGCCAGCAGTGCGTCGAGCTGATAGGTATCGCGCACCTGACGGATGTGCGGCGTCAACTGCTCGGCGGTGGCGATGAAGTACAGCGAATCGCGCATCAGTCGTTCAGCCACGCCGCGCGAGCCTTCGAGCAGGCGGCGCATCTGCACATCCATGCGTGCGCACAGTCGCTTGATGAAGA
Organism: Methyloversatilis sp. XJ19-49; assembly: GCF_024580145.1. Taxonomy (GTDB): domain Bacteria; phylum Pseudomonadota; class Gammaproteobacteria; order Burkholderiales; family Rhodocyclaceae; genus Methyloversatilis. The sequence continues at coordinate 119,268 of NZ_JANINI010000002.1, read as the reverse complement.
AATCGCCGCGAATGGCGCCTTGTGCAAGACCGTCGGTCAGCGCACCGCACACCCACCAGAAAGCGCGCGTCGCCGGGACCGACTGCATCTGTTCGATGGCACCGATGGCCTGACGCATCTGCGGCAGTCCTTCGCGATCGTCGCGCAGGAAACGCAGCAGGCCGCGTTCGAACTGGCTGCGTGCGGCACGCAGCGCACGCGCGCGGTCCAGTGGCGACAGTTGCGACGCCAGCTGGGCCGGAGCAGGCGGGCGCAGCGTGAGGTCGGGGAAAAACAGTTCGGACGGCACGACGACCGTTTCGCCGCGCAGCGCCATCAGGTCGCGATACAGCGGCATCAGCCGCATCGGCTGGTCTGCGCCACCTGCGACCAGTTCGTCGAGATGACCGCGCACCGACGCAATGGCGCGCTGGGCGAGCGATGCAGCGCCCCGGCTGCTGGCCAGCCGGCCAGCGTGCCAGTCGGCGAACAACTGTTCGAGCGCGTCGCAGAAATGGGTCAGGCCGTCGAGGCCGACAATGGCCAGCGCGCCGCGCGCCTGGTGCAGATGGGTCTGCGCGAACTTGAGCGGCTCGGCACCCGCCTGATGATCTTCGTTGCCGAGTGCTTCGGATGCGCGGATCAGCGCCAGATCGATTTCGCCGCGGACCCAGATCAGCGGGCCCAGATCCTGATGGGTGGAAGGCGTCGTGTTCATACCTTGAAGCCCGCGACCGAGCCTTTGAGTTCAGCCGCCAGATCGGCCAGCTGTCCGATGGAAAGTGCGGTCTGCTTGGTGCCGACCGTGGTCTGTTCGGTGATGCGCAGAATGCCCTGCATGCCGTGCGCCACCCGGGTCGCCTGTTCTGCCTGTACCTGCGCCGACGACGAAATCGCTTCGATCAGTTCGGTCAGTTCGGTCGATACGGTTGAAATTTCGTCCAGCGCCTGTCCGGCTGCGTCGGACAGGCGCGCACCCTCGACCACGCCGCGGGTCGAATTTTCCATCGCGGCGACCGCATCCTGGGTGTCGGTCTGGATGGTGCGCACGATGGCTGCGATCTGCTTGGTCGCCTCGCCCGACCGTTCGGCCAGCCGCTGCACTTCTTCGGCCACCACGGTGAAGCCGCGCCCGGCCTCGCCGGCGCCCGCGGCCTGGATGGCGGCATTCAGCGCCAGCACGTTGGTCTGTTCGGTAATGTCGGAAATCAGTTCGACGATTTCGCTGATTTCCTGCGACGACTCGCCGAGGCGTTTGATGCGCTTCGATGTTTCCTGAATCTGGTCGCGGATGTCGTTCATGCCGCGGATCGAATTCGACACCGCGTTCGAGCCGTTCTGGGCTGCTGCCAGCGACTGGCGCGCCACCTGCGCCGAGCGGGTCGCCTCTTCCGACACCGCATTCATCGATTTCGCCATGGCCAGCACCGACTGGCCGGACTCGGTCACTTCGCGCGACTGCCGCTCCGCGGCCGTCAGCAACTGGGTCGAAATGCGCTGCGCGGACTCCGACGCTTCCGCCACGCGCCCGGCCGCGTCGTTGATCCGCTTCACCAGCACCGAAAGTTCCTCGATGGTGTAGTTGACCGAGTCGGCGATGGCACCGGTGATGTCTTCCGACACCGTCGCACGCACCGTCAGGTCGCCGTCCGCCAGATCGCCCATTTCATTCATCAGGCGCAGGATGGCCTGTTGGGTCGTGTCCTTCTCGCGTTTCGCTTCCTCGCGCGAGCCCTCGACGAGAATGCGCTGCCGGTGCTGGTCTTCGTTGTAGGCGCGCACCATCAGGAACACGCTGGCCAAGGCAAGCAGCACGCACAGTACCGCGCCAAGGATCCGCAACGCACGGGCATCGCGCTCCGTCGAATAGATGGCAGCCAGCGCATCGGTCGGGCCCGCCAGCGCCGCAGTGCCGCCGATCAGCAAGAGGCCTGCGGCACGTGCGGCGAGCAGGTCGGCTGGCTTGTCCAGCGCCGTAACCAGCGCGGTCATGCGCGGCACCAGTTCGTTGTGCGCCTGCGCAAAGGCCTCACGCGGCTCGCCCTCGGCGCTTTGTTCGAGTTGGGCTGCGGTGTCGAGCAGCACGGGCAGGGCGCGCTGAAGCGTGTCGAGCGTATCGGCTGACGTCGGCGTGGTTGACGTCAGCGCATGGATCGCCGCCCGGACCTGACCGACGCTGCCAGCGAACAACAGACTGAGCCCGCCATCGCGTGCGCCACGCTGGGCAGCGATGCGAGCGAGCGCGGCCATCATCGGTGTTGCGGCAGCATCGAGCGCGCGGCCGGCCTCGCCAAGCGCAAGCAGGGTTTTCTGCTGACCAAGCAGCAGGGCCACGTTGCGGTCCTGGCCGCTCCACGCGGCGTCGATCTGTTGCAGCGCGTCCTTTGCGGCGCCGCGGGCGGGCGGCAGCGCCACGCCGTCCGCCTCGCCGCCACGGTTCAATGTGTCGAGCAGCGCCGTCACAGCCGCGCGAGCGGACGAAAGTTCGCCCAGCGCACTGGCCTGTCCGGCCAATGCCTGCGGCGCTGAATGAGTCACCCCCTGCATCAGCGTGCGCAACTGACCCGCGGCATGGATGTGGGCCGCATTTTGCCGCGTGCCGCGCCAGTCCTGCCACACCAGTACCGCAGCCAGCCCGATGAACAGCAGGAAGATCACGGCCAGCGCCCGCACCTGCTGGCCGAGCGGCAGGTGGCCGATCAGCGGCAGGCGGCCGCGCAGGAATCCCGCCGCATCCACCGGCTTCGACGGCGCGGGGTCGCTGCCGGCCTGCGCAGCGGACTTCAGTCCAGGAATGTTCAACGCCATCGGGACTTTCCTCGGGGACTACGTTGCTTGGGGAGAAAGGCAGGAGACTGGAGCAGCGGCCAGCCCGGAACAGCGACAGTGAAAGCATGGCCCGATGCATCGCCGGGTGAGCGGCGGCGGCCGGCAGCGGGATAGCACGCGAGCAGGGCCGGCATGCGGATCAGGCCGCCACGTCGGCAAAGCCGGGGTCTGCGTACAGGCGCCGCGGATCCAGCCGCAGCCACACGCGGCCCTGGGTGTCGACCAGCCGGGCCGACACCCAGGGCCGGGCATCGGCCTGACCGGTATCAGCGCTTTCGAAATCCTCGAGTGCGCGCAAGCCGAGCACGCGGGACACCAGCAGCGCACTGTTGGTCCCGAATTTGGCGTGCGGCAGCAGCAGCCGTGTTTCGCCGGCCACGCCGGTCGATGCGCCACCCTGGAACGCGGCGAAGTCATTCACCGCGTAGAGCAGACCGCGCACGTTGGCGATACCGCGCAGCCAGCCGCGGGTGAGCGGCACAGGCGTCAGTGCCGGCACCGGCAGGATTTCGCCGGATTCGGCCAGATCGATCAGCCACCATTCGTCGCCCGCCTGCACGCCGAGCAGCGCGCGCGCGCTCGTCTGTCCTGAAGTGTCGGACAGCTTCCGGGCCAACTCTTCCTCGAATTCGCGCAGCGACGTCCTAGCCATCGTTGCCCGCCGCGCCCAGCTGCTGGATGCGGCCCAGCAGTTCTTCGAGATTGACCGGCTTGACCATGTAATCGAGCGCGCCCTGTCGCATGCCCCAGATGCGGTCGGTCGGCAGATCCTTGCTTGTGCACATGATGACCGGGATGTCGCGCGTGCTGTCTTCGCGCGTGATGGTGCGCGTTGCCTGGTAGCCATTGACGCCGGGCATCACGACGTCCATCAGGATGAGGTCGGGCTTTTCAGCCTTGGCTTTCTCGATGGCCTGCTCGCCGTTCTCGGCGATGATGACCTCGAAGCCCTTGCGGGTCAGGAAGTCGTTCAGTACATGGCGTTCGGTGGGCGAGTCGTCCACCACCATGATGCGCTTGATGGCCATTGTGGCTCCGCGTTCGGTAAGCGCCGGCAGGTCAGTCAGCGCCGTTGCGCGCGTGACGCGACACTGCCTGCAGCAGGCTGTCCTTGGTGAAAGGTTTGGTGAGGTATTCGTCCGAGCCGACCATCCGGCCGCGTGCGCGGTCGAACAGACCGTCGCGCGAAGAAAGCATCACGACAGGAGTAGCGGCAAACCTGGGGTTTTTCTTGATGAGTGCGCAGGTCTGATAACCGTCGAGACGGGGCATCATGATGTCGCAGAAGATCACCTGCGGATGATGGTCGCTGATCTTCGACAGCGCATCGAAGCCGTCTTCCGCGAGGACGACCTGATATCCCGCCTGGACAAGAAAGATTTCGGCACTGCGGCGGATGGTGTTGCTGTCGTCGATCACCATCACCTTGACGCCGGCACTGCCACCCGATTCAGCCAAGATGCTCTCCCGTTCTTGTGCGCGACGATCGATGCCGCGATGTTGTGCCGTGCGCCGTCAGACAGCGACGCGGGTCGCCCGCTGCGGAAACGGCCGTCGGCTGGTCAGATCTGGACCATTTCAAAGTCGTCCTTGCGTGCGCTGCACTCCGGACAGGTCCAGTTGGGCGGTACGTCCGCCCAACGCGTGCCGGGCGCGATACCCTCTTCCGGCAGACCGGCGGCTTCGTCGTAGATGAAGCCGCAAATGAGACACATGTAACTCTGGAATTCGGCCGTGACTGTGGAACTCATGGCAGTATGGTTTGTTAGAATCGAATCGATATTACCGTAATTAACCTTCTGTAACGACAATCCGGGCGCGCGCTTTATGGTCAATCGTGATGTGCGGGCGCATCCGCCTCTTGTCATGTGTTTTTCCGCCACCGACCCCACGGGTGGCGCCGGCATGCAGGCCGATCTGATGACGCTGTCGGCGCTCGGCTGCCATCCGCTCGGCGTGGTCACGGCCGTCACCGTGCAGGACACCACCGGCGTCGAGGAAATCGTGCCGATGGACGACGACCTGGTGGTCGACCAGGCGCGCGTGCTGCTGTCGGATGTGCCGGTGGCGGCATTCAAGATCGGCGTCATGGGCAGCGTGGAGAACATCGCCGCCATCGCCGAGATCATTTCCGATTACCCGCATCTGCCGGTGGTGTTCGATCCGGTGCTGTCATCCGGCCGCGGTGACGAGCTGGCCGACGAGGAAATGGTGATCGCGCTGCAGGAACTGCTGCTGCCGCTGACCACGGTGCTGACGCCGAACAGCCTCGAAGCGCGCCGGCTGGCGCAGTTCGGCGACGACGAGGACGAGGACGGAGACGATGAATCGGACAACCGTCAGGATCCGCTCGCGCTCGACGAGTGCGCCCGGTTGCTGATTGCAGCCGGCTGCGGGCATGTGCTGCTGACCGGCACCCATGAATCGACGCTGCGCGTCAGCAACGTGCTGTACGGCCATGGCGGCGTGATCCGGCGCGACGAATGGGACCGTCTGCCGGGCAGCTATCACGGTTCCGGCTGTACGCTGGCGTCCGCGCTGGCGGCCTGGCTGGCGCAGGGTCTGGACGTCGGCGCAGCCGTGCAGGCGGCGCAGGAATATACGTGGCGTACGCTGGTCAACGGTTTCCGGCCCGGCATGGGCCAGTACCTGCCCGACCGTTTCTTCTGGACGCGCAACAGCAATATGGACGCGGACGACGGCAGCGACGACTAGACAATGCCTGGCGACCTCCTTCCATTGCGCGGTCTGTACGCAGTGACACCCGAAGCCCTCAGCGGCGCTGCGCTTTACCGGGCAGCGGAAGCCGCCTGCGCCGGCGGCGCGGTGCTGCTGCAGTACCGCAACAAGTCGCACAACGTCGCGTGCCGGCTTGCGGATGCTCTTGCGCTGCGCGCCATCACCACCGTCTGCGGGACGCGCTTCATCGTCAACGATGATGTCGAACTGGCGCGCGAAGTCGGCGCCGACGGCGTGCACGTCGGCCGCGAAGATGGCGATCCGGCGGCGGCCCGCCGGCGGCTGGGTCCGGCGGCGCTGATCGGCGTGTCCTGCTACAACGATGCCGGGCTGGCGCACGAGGCCCGGCGTGCCGGCGCCGATTACGTGGCCTTCGGCGCGATGTTCGCGTCGGCGACCAAACCCGCCGCGCCGGTCGCCGACCGCGCGCGTTTCGCCGAGGTGGCCGATCTGGGCATTGCCCGCTGCGCCATCGGCGGCATCACGCTGGATCGGGCACCGCGGCTGATCGAAGCCGGAGCCGATCTGCTCGCCGTGGTGTCCGATCTGTTCGACGCCCCCGATATTTCCGCGCGGGCACGTGCCTATGCGCAGCTTTTCTGAAGGAATTGCCATGACCACCCGCAACGAGCAGCTTTTCGAACGCGCCCAGCGCAGCATTCCGGGCGGCGTCAATTCGCCGGTCCGGGCCTTCCGCTCGGTCGGCGGCACGCCGCGCTTCTTCACGCGCGGCGTGGGCAGCCGGCTGTGGGACGCCGATGGCGTCGAGTACATCGACTATGTGGGGTCCTGGGGGCCGGCGATCCTGGGTCATGCACACCCGGACGTGATCCGGGCCGTGCAGGAGGCTGCGGTGGGCGGCCTGTCCTTCGGTGCGCCGACCGAAGGCGAAATCCTGATGGCCGAACTGCTGTGCGCCCGCGTGCCGTCGATCGAACAGGTGCGCCTGGTCAGTTCCGGCACCGAGGCGACGATGAGCGCCATCCGTCTGGCACGCGGTTTCACCGGTCGCGACACCATCGTGAAGTTCGAAGGCTGCTATCACGGCCACGCCGACAGCCTGCTGGTCAAGGCCGGCTCCGGCGCGCTCACCTTCGGCAATCCAAGTTCGGGCGGCGTGCCGGCCGACTTCGCCAAGCACACGCTGGTGCTCGACTACAACGATCCGCAGCAGCTGGAAGACTGCTTCCGCAACCACGGCGAGCGCATTGCCTGCGTCATCGTCGAGCCGGTGGTCGGCAACATGAACCTCATCGTGCCGACGCGCGCCTTCCTCGATGCGATGCGCACGCTGTGTACACAATATGGTGCGGTGCTGATCTTCGACGAGGTGATGACCGGTTTCCGCGTCGGTCCGGTCGGCGCCCAGGGCCTGTTCGGCATCACGCCCGACCTGACCACGCTGGGCAAGGTGATCGGCGGCGGCATGCCGGTCGGTGCGTTCGGCGGCCGGCGCGACATCATGGCCGCCATCGCGCCGATCGGCGCCGTCTATCAGGCCGGCACGCTGTCCGGCAACCCGGTCGCCGTGGCGGCGGGACTGAAGACGCTGGAACTGATCGACGTACCCGGCTTCCACGACCGGCTCGCCGCCCGCACGAAGCAATTCACCGACGGCATGGTCGCCGCGGCCCACGAAGCAGGCGTGCCGTTTTCGGCACAGTCGGTCGGCGGCATGTTCGGCCTGTATTTCCGCGACGCGGCGCCGGCCAGTTACGCCGAAGTGATGCAGTCCGACCGCGAGCGCTTCAACCGCTTCTTCCATGCCATGCTCGATGCCGGCGTCTATCTGGCACCGTCGGCGTTCGAAGCCGGTTTCGTGTCGGGTGCGCACAGCGAGGACGACGTGGCGCAGACGCTGGCGCGGGCGAAGGCCGCGTTCGCGAAGGCCTGACGGCTGACCGCAGATGCAAGTTTCAAGATGCAAGATTCAAGCTAGCGCCGCCCTTCCTTGCATCTTGAAACTTGTAACTTGCATCTGCCCTACAACGTGCCGCGCGGTTTGCGGCCGGCCTTCGCGAACGCGAAGTCGAATACGGGGTCGGGCAGCAGGCGCAGCAGCCTGGCCACCAGCCCCATCTGCCACGGCACGACTGCATAGGACGTGCCGCGTGCGATGACGCGGGCGAAGCGCGGGGCGGCTTCGTCGGCGCTGAGCAGGAAGGGCATCGGGTAGGGGTTGATGGCGGTCATCGGCGTATCGATGTAGCCGGGGCAGATCGTCTGTACCTTCACGCCGCTGCCGCGCAGTTCCACCCGCAGGCTTTCCAGATAGGTGATCGCCGCCGATTTCGACGCGCAGTAGGCACCGGCACCCGGCAGTCCGCGGATGCCGGCGACCGAGGCGATGCCGACCAGCGCGCCGCTGCGCCGCGCCTGCATCGGTTTCACGAAGGGTGCGAAGGTGCGCACCAGGCCAAGGACGTTGATGTCGAACACGGTTTCGAACGCCGGCAGGTCCTCCTGCTCGCCGGTCAGCGTGCCGACCGATACGCCCGCGTTGCCGATGACGATGTCCGGCACGCCGGTCTGCTGCATGAAGGATTCGGCCGCCGCCTGCAGCGCGGCGGCGTCGCGCACGTCGGCGGCAAAGGTGAAATGCTGTCCGGGCAGGCTGGCAGCCAGCGCATCGAGCTGCGCCGCCCGCCGCGCCACCAGGCCGAGCGTGGCGCCTTCCGCGGCGTAATGGCGGGCCAGCGCTTCGCCGATGCCGCTCGATGCGCCGGTCAGAAAGACAACGGGTGCCGCGCGGGCACCCGTTGCCGCCGGACGCGCTGCGTCCATGCGGTTTACTTCTTGGCGGCCGCTGCGCGCTCGCCGCGGGCGCGCTCGATCAGCTGGTCGACGATGACGAGCATGCCTTCATAACTGTTGCCGAGCGCGATGTACTTGCCATCGACCACCAGCGCAGGCACGCCGGTCAGCTGATAGGCGGCACTCATCTGCTGCGCGCGCTGCACCTTGCCCGACACGGCGAACGACTTGGCGGTGTCTTCGAACTTCTTCGCATCGATGCCGTTCTTGCCCATCCAGCTGCTGATGGTCGCCATGTCGTTGAACGCCTGGCGTTCCATGTGGATGGCGTCGAACACCTTGCTGTGCATGCGGTCGAGCTCGCCGAGCGTTTCCAGCGTGTAGAAGGTCTGTGCGCCGGCCACCCAGGACTGGCGGAAGATGGCCGGTACCCGCTTGAAGGTCACGTCGTCCGGCTTGCGGTCGAGCCACTTCTTCAATGACGGCTCGAGCTCGAAGCAGTGCGGGCAGCCGTACCAGAAGAACTCGATCACCTCGACCTTTGGGCCCGGTTCGACCGACTGGGCCGGCTTGATTTCGCGAAAGTCCTTCTCGTTCAGCGGGGCGGCGGCGACGCCGCTGGCCATGAAGCCGGCAAAAGCCAGCGCGGCGATCTGCTTGAATCCGAATTTCATGCTGTCTCCTGTATGTGCATGGCAAGTCCGGTCATCGGACAAGCGAAGTGTCGATCCCGTTCTGGGCCAGTTCGGCTCGGACCCGGCTCATGTCGTCCGGGCTGGCGAACGGGCCGAGCCGTACGCGGTACAGCGTGCCCTTGCCGGCAACGGCATGGGTCTGAACGTTCGACTCCAGACCCATCAACGCAAGACGGGCGCGCAGGTTGTCGGCTTCTTCTTCCGACGAAAAGGCACCGGCCTGCAGAACCAGCGATTCCGGGGCGGCGGCCGGTGCCGGCGCGACCGCGGGCACCGGGCTGTCTGCGGGCGGCGTCGGTGCTGCCGCAGGCGGCGTCCGGGCCGGAGCAGGCTGTGCGCTCTGACCGCCGGGCAGGATTTCATAGAAGTCGAAGCGCGGCTTGACGGGGGGCTTGTCACCCGGTTTGCCGGGCAGTGCGACCGGTTCGCTCCCCGGTGCAGACGCCGCGGGCGCCGCTTCACGCAACTGAAGTGGCAGCGCCGAGCCGTTGATGTACCACATCACTCCGGCGCACAGCACCACGCCCAGGACCAGGCCGATGAAGATGCCGACTACGGTGCCGCCGCGATGCTTGCGCGCGGGTGCCCTCTTTTGTGCAGCTTTGGCCATTACATCGATTCCGGTGCGGATACGCCAAGCAGCGACAGCCCGTTGGCGATGACCTGCCGCGTGGCGGCGGCCAGCGCCAGACGGGCTTCGCGCACCGCCAGATCGTCGACCAGCATGCGCGAGGCGTTGTAGAAGGCGTGGAAATCGGACGCCACATCGCGCAGGTAGAAGGCGACAGAGTGCGGTGCGCGGTCGGCCACCGCCTGGGTGATCACGTCCGGGAATTCGGCCAGACGCTGGGCCAGCAGCAGTTCGCGCTCGCCGGTCAACACATCGAACGGGATGCCGGGCAGCAGCGACAGGTCGAGCGCGTGATTGGCCACTGCCTCGCGCAGCACCGAGCAGATGCGTGCGTGAGCGTACTGTATGTAGTAGACCGGATTGTCGTTCGACTCGGATTTGGCAAGATCGAGGTCGAAGTCGAGGTGCTGGTCGCTCTTGCGCAGCACGTAGAAGAAGCGCGCCGCGTCGTTGCCGACTTCGGCTCGCAGGTCGCGCAGCGTGACGAAGTCGCCAGAACGCTTGCCCATGGCCGCCTTTTCACCGCCGCGGTACAACACGGCGAACTGCACCAGCGCGATTTCGAGCTTGTCCGGGTTTTCGCCCAGCGCAGTCAGCGCGCCCTTCACGCGCGGGATATAGCCGTGATGGTCGGCACCCCAGACATCGATGACGAGGTCGAAGCCGCGCGCGAACTTCTCCGCGTGATAGGCGATGTCGGACGCGAAATAGGTGTAGGCGCCATTTTCGCGACGCACGACACGGTCCTTCTCGTCACCGAAGCGGGTCGATCGAAACCACAGCGCACCATCCTGTTCATAAAGGTGGCCGCCGTCCTGCAGGCGCTTCACTGCGCGATCCACCGCGCCATTGCTGTGCAGCGACTGTTCCGAATACCACACGTCGTAATGCACTCGGAATTCGCCCAGATCATTGCGCTGGTCGGCCAGCATGGCATCGAGCGCGTAGCGGTGCACCGTCCACCAGTCTTCGCCCAGTGTGGTCTTGGCGTGGGCGATCAATGCGTCAAGCATGGCGTCTGCGGTATCGCCGGCGACCGAGGCATCGGGCAGCTCGGCCGTGTGCCTGTTCAGTAGGGTGCCCTGCTGGATGAACAGTTCCGCGCCGATGTCGCGCACATAGTCGCCGCGGTAGCCGTCGGCCGGGAATTTCACCGCCGCCCCCTGCGTTTCCATGTAGCGCAGCCATACCGACACAGCGAGGATGTCCAGCTGGCGACCGGCGTCATTGACGTAGAACTCGCGCGTCACCGCGTAGCCGGCGGCGTCGAGCAGGTTGCACAGCGCAGATCCGTAGGCAGCACCGCGACCGTGGCCGACGTGCAGCGGCCCGGTCGGGTTGGCCGACACGAATTCGACCTGCACCTTTTTGCCGGTTCCGGTGTCCGAGCGGCCGTAGCGTTCGCCTTCGTTCAGGATGCGGCCAACGATGGCCTGCTTGACCGAGGCGCTGAAGAAGAAATTGATGAAACCGGCGCCTGCCACTTCGGCGCGCTCGACGATGCGCGATGGCGGCAGTTCGCGCACGATGCGTTCGGCGATGACGCGCGGGTTCAGTTTCAGCGCCTTGGCCAGCTGCAGCGCGACGTTGCAGGCGAGGTCGCCGTGCGAAGCCTGCTTCGGGCGATCAAGAAGGATGTCGGGTGGCGCGATGTCGGGCGCCACACTGGCCAGTGCGGCATGCAGCAGACGGGTCAGTTCTCGGCGCAGTTCGGGGGTCATGAGTGAAACGGAAGCGCGATGCGCAAGTGCATTTGAAGACCGCGAAGTATAGCGCGAGCCCGCATTCAGCCCGGAAAGCCGCTTCCGGCGTGGCGGTGCTTCTTGTACAGTGCGCGCTCCGCACGCCGCTGTCGAGTCCCCGCAACATGAGGTTTCAACCCCCCAGATCGTCTGTTCCTGCCCCGCAACGCGCGGCCGAGGGCTGAGCCGCATGCGCTGGCTGCGACTGCTCAAGATCCTCACGGTGAGCCTGCGGTTCGGGCTCGACCAGATGCTGCTCGATGCCGGCAGCAAGCTGCGCTTTGCCGGCCTGCTGCGCGTCACCCGCCTGGGTCGGCGCTTCACCGATCCGCGCGCTGTCAGGCTGCGCGAAGCGCTGGAGGCGCTCGGTCCGATTTTCGTCAAGTTCGGCCAGATGCTGTCGACGCGGCGCGACCTGCTGCCACCGGACATCGCCGACGAACTGGCCAAGCTGCAGGACCGCGTGCCGCCATTCCCGTCCGAACAGGCGATCGCTCGGCTCGAGGCCTTCTACGGCAAGCCGCTGGACCAGGTGTTCCGCAGTTTCGAAACCCGGCCGGTGGCGTCGGCATCGGTGGCGCAGGTGCATTTCGCGGTGCTGCCGAATGGCGAAGATGTCGCGGTCAAGGTGCTGCGCCCCGGCATCGAACACATCATCGCCAACGACATCCTGCTGATGGAAACCGCCGCCGCCCTGCTGGAGCGCGTGTGGTCGGAAGGACGCCGGCTGAAGGCGCGCGAGGTGGTGGCCGAGTTTTCCAAGCATCTGGGCGACGAACTCGACCTGATGCGCGAGGCGTCGAACTGTTCGCAGCTGCGCCGCAACTTCCGCGATTCGCCGCTGCTCGCCGTCCCCGAGGTCTACTGGGACTTCTGCGGCCCCACCGCCATGGTGATGGAGCGCATGTATGGTCTGCCGATTTCGCACACCGACGCGCTGCGTGCCCAGGGTGTCGACATGGCGGCGCTGTCGCGCGCCGGCGTCGAAATCTTCTTCACCCAGGTGTTCCGCGACGGTTTCTTCCACGCCGACATGCATCCGGGCAACATTTTCGTCGCGCCCGACGGCCAGTACATCGCACTCGACTTCGGCATCATGGGTACGCTCACCGATGTGGACAAGAACTACCTGGCGCAGAACTTCCTCGCGTTCTTCCAGCGCGACTACAAGCGGGTGGCGCAGGCGCACGTCGATGCCGGCTGGGTGCCGCGCGGCACCCGGGTGGATGAGTTCGAGGCGTCGATCCGTGCCGTTTGCGAGCCGATCTTCGACAAGCCGCTGAAGGAAATCGAGTTCGGCCGCACGCTGCTGCGGCTGTTCCAGGTGTCGCGCCGGTTCAATGTCGAAATCCAGCCGCAGCTTGTGCTGCTGCAGAAAACCCTGCTCAACATCGAAGGTCTGGGGCGCCAGCTCGACCCGGAGCTGGACCTGTGGAAAACCGCCAAGCCCTTTCTGGAACGCTGGATGAGCGAACAGGTCGGCTGGCGCGCGCTGCGCCGCAAGCTGCTCGACGAGGCGCCGGCGTGGGCGATGATGATGCCGGAGCTGCCGCGGCTGGCGCACAAGATACTGAGCCAGTCTGCCGCGCAGGACGTGCGGCAGGAGGCGGTCGATCTCGAGCAGCGCAGCCGCCGGCAGCTGCGCTGGATACAGTTCCTGTGCCTGCTGGTCGCACTGCTGATCGGCTTCGAGGTGTGGCACGCCTTCGCCTGAGCTTCGCTCGGGATGTCTTCCCTAAAGATGTCGCCACGAAAGTCGTTAGCCCCTGTTCATACCGGGAGATGCCAACGATGAAAACGACCACGGTAGCTGCGGCGTGGCTTGCACGGGGCAGCGCAGGGGCGGGAACATGATTCCTCCACACATGAAGGCATTCGGCGAACTGGCCGGCTCGATGAGCCGATCGGTGCATGGTGCCGCATCCACCTTCACGCAGATCGTGTCCGAGCAGGTGGGCATGTCGGTTTCGCATGTCGAAATCGCCGACCGCGCCCGCCTCGATCTTTGCCTGGCCAGCCTCGACAGCTGCCTGTGCGGCGTGGCCCAGCGCATGCGCACCACCGACGGTTGCGGCGCCGAAGCCATGCTGGTGCTGCCGCAGATCGGCGGTCTGGCGCTGGTGCGGCGCATGCTCGGTCTGCCGGGTGACATTGCCGAACCGGGCGAACTTGAACAGGACGCACTCGCAGAGGTCGGCAACATCGTCATCGACGCCTGCTCCGGCGTGCTGGCCGGAGCGCTCGGTTGGCACATCGAGGCGTCGCAGCCGCGCGTCACGCTGTCGATGCCTGATCGGCTTTTCGGCATGGATGAATCGGTGCGCTGCGCGCTGGTGACTCATCTGCGCATGCATCTGTCGGGCCTGCGCGTCGATGGTCTTGTCGTGCTCGAAATGACTGCTCTCGCCGGTCTGCCCATGCTGCCGCCGCGGCGCCTCGACGCCTGAGCGAAAACGCCGCAAATCCAGTGCCCGCAAGGCTTGTGCGCCGCTATCATTGAGTCCGCGCGGTGTTGTGCCGCGCCGCGAAATGTTGCTCCGGGGCGTGCATGCTGATCTGGTTCGTAGTGCTCTATCTGATGGTGTCGGTCGGCATCGGCCTGTACGCCGCGACACGGGTCCATAACGCCAGGGATTTCGCCGTGGCCGGCCGCAGCCTGCCGCTGCCGGTGGTGACGGCCACGGTATTCGCCACCTGGTTCGGTGCCGAGGCGGTGTTCGGGGTGTCGGCGCAGTTCGTCACCGAAGGCCTCGGCGGCGTGGTCGCCGATCCGTTCGGCGCATCGATGTGCCTGATCATCGCCGGCATCTTCTATTCGACCAAGCTGTACAAGCTGAACATCATGACCGTCGGCGACTACTATCGCCTGCGCTACAACCGTACCGTCGAAGTCATCACGTCGCTGTGCATCGTCATGTCCTATCTGGGCTGGGTGGCGGCGCAGATCAAGGCCATGGGCCTCATCTTCTTCATGGTGACCGATGGTGCGGTCAGTCAGGAGACCGGCATGGTGCTCGGTGCCCTCATCGTGCTGACCTACACCACCTTCGGCGGCATGTTCTCGGTGGCCATCCTCGATTTCGTGCAGATGGCGGTGTCGATGGGCGGCCTTCTCTACATCGCCTACGTCATCAGTGGCCTGACCGGGGGTGTGGCGCCGGTTATCGACCACGCGTCGGCGGCCGGCAAGCTCGATTTCTTTCCGCCGGCCGATCCATGGCTGTGGATCACCTTCCTCGGCGCCTGGCTGACCATGATGCTCGGCTCCGTGCCGCAGCAGGACGTGTTCCAGCGCATCACGTCGGCGAAGAGCGCAAAGGTCGCGATCGGCGGTTCGGTGCTCGGTGCATCGATCTACTTCTGCTTTTGCTTCGTGCCGATGTTCATCGCCTATTCGGCGACGCTGATCGACCCCGGCACCTTCAACGCGTTGATCGAGGAGGATTCGCAGCGCGTGCTGCCGACGCTGGTCATGCAGCACACGCCGCTGATCGCGCAGATCCTGTTTTTCGGTGCGGTGCTGTCGGCCATCATGAGCTGTTCGTCAGCCACGCTGCTGGCACCGTCAGTCACCTTCGCCGAAAACATCGTAAAGGGTTTCTACCCGCGCATGGGCGATCGCCAGTTGCTGTTTGTCATGCGCGGTGCGATCGTCGGCTTTGCCAGCATCGTGCTGGTGGTGGCGCTGAATTCCGAGGCGGGCATATTCGAAATGGTCGAGAACGCCTACAAGGTGACGCTGGCCGGCGCCTTCGTGCCCCTGTTCTTCGGTGCGTTCTGGAAGCGCGCCACCACCCAGGGCGCGCTGGCCGCGATCATCGGCGGCCTGGGCTCATGGTTGCTGGTCGAGATACTGGTGGGCGAGGCCAGTGCGGTACCGGCCCAACTGATCGGTCTGGCGGTCAGTGCAACCGGAATGATCGTCGGCTCGCTGCTGCCGCAGTGGGTGGGCCATCGTCTGCCGCATGAGCCGGACCACGCAGCGCTGCATCACCATGCCGCCGCCGGCACGCATCACGCCGCCACCGGTCATACCCCGCCGCCGCGCTGATCGCTAATGTGCGGGCTGAGGCTGAGCCGCGGCCTTGGCGGCTGCTTCGGCTTCGCGCTGCAGGCGCTGCGCTTCCTTCCGGCGCACCCGTTCGTCGATCTTGTCGGCATGGCGCCGCTGGTCTGCCGCACGTTCCGCGGCACGTGCATCCTCGCGTTGTCGTCCGGCGGCCTGTTCGGCATCCTTGCGAGCGGCGTCCTGTGCTTTCAGCCGTGCGCGTGCTTCCGCGTCGGCGTCCTTCTGCGCGCGCTCCTTCGCTTCCTGCTCGCGCTGCCGTGACTGCGCCTGTTCGGTTTCACGCGTCTTCACGCTCATTTCGATCGACTTGAGCCGGCGTTCATCGGCTGCCCGCTGCTTTTCCGCGCGTCGCGCCTGCGCGGACCGCGTGCGCACGTCACGTTCGATGTCGCGTGCCTCGAGCTCGAGCTTGCGCACTTCGGTCACGCGCACACGCAAGGTTTCGTCGGCTTCTTCGATGCAGGACGACACCAACGTGCGCTGCCAGCAGAGCGCGTCCGCGGCCGCCCGATCGGCATCCGCCTTGCGCCGCAACTCGCGCGCCTGATTCTTCAGATCGCTGGCGCGCTGGCGAAGCCGGTCGCGCTCCTCGGCCGGGAAGGCGTCAGCCTCTGCTGCAGGGGTGTCGTTGGCGGCGGCGGAGCCGGCGGCAGCCAGACCGCTTGCCGTCAGGGCAATCAGTCCCGCCAGCAGGTGTGCGGCAAAAGTGTTCACGAGCGTCCTCATCCTTGAACTTCGACGCCAGGTGGCGCCGTGCTGTCCATCCGCCGAGATGCTAACCCGGCGTGCGGACGTTCGATATGCGAAGGGGACACAACGCATCAGGACGGGCATCGATGGACAGAGTGTGTCTTCGATTGCGGGCCGGGCAGACGGGCGCCGCGTGGCAGGTGGCAGAGCGCTCAGATCTGCACGGTCGGGGCCGGTCGCAGCACATAGCTGACAACAGCCAGCCCGCCCAGCGCCAGCGATATGCCGGTCGGCAGACCGGCCGCCACGGAGGCCACGGCCGCCACCGCGCACAGCGGCATGGCCTGACGGGTTGCAGACCGGCGTCCGGCGCGAAGGAATCGATTGACTGGAGTAGGCATGGCAATTCTCCTCAAACGCATCAGGTGCTGAGTTTCACGCGGTTTGCCCATGGGCGAAGTCCAGAATATCGCCGAGATTCCCCGGTATTCCGTGCGATTTCGAACACTGCCCGCTGCGCCGCTCTGACGGTCCGTGATACAGGTCGCAACGCAAAAAAAAAACGGGCACCCGAAGGTGCCCGAACTTTGCAGAGGAGAGAGCGTGCAGTTCAGATGCGGTAGGCGGTTTCGCCGTGCGCCGTCACGTCCAGACCTTCGCGCTCTTCATCTTCCGGCACCCGCAGGCCGATGAAGATATCCACCAGCTTGAAGGCGATGAAGGACACGACGGCCGACCAGATGATCGTGATCACGACGCTCATCACCTGAATGGTGACCTGCGAACCGATCGAGAAGTCATCGGCACCGGTGCCGCCAAGCGACGGGGCCGTGAACACGCCGGTCAGGATTGCACCGACGATGCCACCGACACCATGCACGCCGAACACGTCGAGCGAATCATCTGCACCGAGCATGTGCTTGAGGCCATTGACGCCCCACAGGCAGATCACGCCTGCCAGCAGGCCGATGACCACCGCGCCGATCGGCCCTACCGTACCGCAGGCCGGTGTGATCGCCACCAGACCGGCGATCGAACCTGAAGCCGCACCGAGCATCGACGGCTTGCCCTTGAACACGGCTTCCGCAGCCACCCATGCCACGATGCCTGCAGCAGCGGCAACCATGGTGTTGAGAGCGGCGAGTACCGTACCGGCGTTCGCTTCGAGGTTGGAGCCGGCGTTGAAACCGAACCAGCCCACCCACAGCATCGATGCACCGACCATCGTCAGCACCAGCGAATGCGGTGCCATCGATTCCTTGCCGTAGCCGATGCGCTTGCCGACCATGTAGGCGCCCACCAGGCCGGCCACACCGGCGTTGATGTGCACCACCGTGCCGCCCGCGAAGTCCAGCGCGCCATGACCCAGCAGGTAGCCGCCGGCGCCCCACACCATGTGTGCAATGGGGATGTAGGAGAAGGTGAACCACAGCACGCTGAACAGCAGCACCGCGGAGAACTTCACCCGCTCGGCGAACGACCCGACGATCAGCGCGGCGGTGATGCCGGCGAACGTCAGCTGGAACACGACGAACAGGTATTCCGGAATCTTCACGTCGGCACTGAACGTGTCGGACAGTGAATCAACCGTCACGCCGCTGAGGAACAGCTTGTCCAGCGAACCGATGAACGGCGTCGCTTCGGTGAAGGCGAGGCTGTAGCCATAGACGATCCACAGGATGCCGATCAGTGAAAACACCACCATGACCTGCATCAGCACCGACAGCATGTTCTTGGCGCGAACCATGCCGCCGTAGAACAGTGCCAGGCCGGGCAGCGCCATGAACAGCACGATGATGGTGGCCACCAGCATCCAGGCGATGTCGCCCTTGTGCACCGCCGCCTTCACTTCTTCCGCCGGTGCAGCTTCTGCGGCTGCCTCGGCCGGTGCAGCTTCCGCCGCCATAGGTGCTTCAACTGCCGCATCCGCCGGTGCAGCGGCTGCTTCTTCGGTTACGGCAGCCGGAGCTGCCGGGGGATCTTCTGCCATGACAGGCGCAGCCAGGCCGATAGCCAAGGTTGCGCACAGGATGCCCAGGAAACGTTTCATCTTGTGTTCTCCCTTAAAGCGCATCGACGCCGGTTTCACCGGTGCGGATGCGGACGACCTGTTCCAGATCGAAAACGAAAATCTTGCCGTCACCGATCTTGCCGGTGCTGGCAGACTTTTCTATGGCTTCGACCACGCTGTCGACCAGCTCGTCGCTGACTGCAGCCTCGATCTTCACCTTGGGCAGGAAATCGACGACGTACTCGGCACCCCGGTACAACTCGGTGTGACCTTTCTGGCGGCCGAATCCTTTCACCTCGGTAACGGTGATGCCCTGCACGCCGATGGCCGAGAGGGCCTCGCGTACTTCGTCAAGCTTGAAAGGCTTGATGATGGCTGTGACTAGTTTCATGACAATCCCCTGGCAGATACCGTGAAGCGTTGTTTGGATCAGAACGTCTTGGTCAGGAACACCACATACTGGTCGTCACCCAGATACTTGCCCTTGAGGTTCGTGTAGAACGCCTGTTCCACGCTGTTCATGCTGGTGTCGGTGTAGAAGGCACCTACCGTGAAACCTTGCGGAAGGGCGTACGAGAGGCCGATCTTCCAGTCTTCGTACGAAGCGATGTCGTCGTTCTTCACGCCAGCGTTGGAACCGCTGAAGTCCTGGATGCCGTAGTGCAGATTCAACGTCAGTTCTTCGGTGATCGGATAGTTGGCGGACAGGTCGAGGTACCAGGTGCCCGACGAGTTGTTCACGCCGAAGGTATCGCCCAGGCTGTACGAGTACTTGGCGCTCAGGAAGCTCCAGCTGACCGCGGCGTAGGCTTCCAGCGTGTCGGCCTTGGTGATGCCGGGGTTGCGGTCGCCCGGGTAGATGTACTGCAGCAGGCCGACGTCGTAGCCGACGCCCGATTCGCCGAAGGCGCCGCGATAGCCGCCATAGACGTCGATTTCCACGCTGGAGCTCGAGTAGGCCGAATCAACGCCTGCCGGAGCGTCCTTGAGCCACGAGATATTCGATGCCCAGGTGCCAAGGTAGAAGCCGCTGGCGTGCGAGTAGTCGAAACCGCCCTGCAGTGCCGGGTCTTCGTTGGTCTGGCTGATGCCGCGGAACACATACTGACTGAACAGACCAACGTTGCCGGTGAAGGTATGCGGGCTGGCCGGTTCTTCGGCTTGAGCGGTGAAGGCCGGCACGGCCAGTGCGCTGGCGAGGGCAGCGGCGATCAAAGTCTTTTGCATTGGGTTCACTCCTTGATTTAGGGAAACTGCCCGGCTTGTCTTGCATGGACCGTGCCAGACGTTGTTACTCCTTTTTTTTCAATGACTTGATGCAGTACGGCGAATATCCGGGTCGGTCCGAAGGAATCCCCCGCCCCAAATGCACGCACTGCAATATGGCTTTGCACCAAGACAGTGCATTCGCGGGCGTGCTGCTCTGCTTTGCGCACAATCGGTGCCTCGCACACCGCCTCTGCAGTCATTTGGCGTGAATTCCGTCACGCCGGGATCGCACGTTCCGCTGCGCGACGGCACAATGCGAGGCTTCGCGGTCGGCGGAGACCGGATGTGCTGCGTTGTACCGGCCATAGCCTGGAGAGAAACTTATGCTGAATCCAAAGATGCTCGAAGAACTGTCGTCGCGCTTTTCCGAACTGCTCGCCGCCAGCCCGGCCAGGGATCTGGAAAAAAACGCCAAGGCGATGGCAAGCGCCATGTTTTCGCGCCTCGATCTGGTCACGCGCGAGGAATTCGACGTGCAGAAAGATGTGCTGGCCCGCACCCGGGCGCAGCTAGAAGGACTCGAAGCGCGGGTATCCGAGCTGGAAAAGCAGCTCGCCGCACGTGCCGGCTGATCGCCCGGCTCCGTGGCGGCCGGGCTCGCAGCGGAATTTTTTGGCCCCGGTGACATCACACCGTTGTCTTTCATAGTCTGGAGCCGTCGATGAAGCAGGGAATTTCGCCGCTTGCGCGCCGCGTGCTGACGCTCGGCGCCGGCCTTGCGCTGATGTCGTCCGCCGTGCAGGCGGCGGGCAGTTACTCGCGTGTTGTGCCGGAAAAGAGTTCGCTCGCTTTCGTGTCGCAGCAGATGGGCGTATCGGTCGACGGCCGGTTCACCCGCTTTTCGGCCACGCTCGACTTCGATCTTGCGAAGCCGGAAGCAGGCAGCGCCACGCTCGACATCGAACTGGCGTCGATCGATGCCGGCGGTCCGGAAGCGAACGACGAGGTCAAGGGCAAGAACTGGTTCGACGTCAAGCAGCACCCGACGGCCCGCTTCGTGTCGAGTTCGGTGAAGCCGCTCGGCAACAACCGTTACGAGGTGCGCGGGCAGATGAGCATCAAGGGCAAGACACGCGAGGTCGCGGCACCCTTCACGCTGAAGCCTGACGGCACCGGCGCGCTGCTGGAAGGCAGTTTCCCGCTCAAGCGCCTCGAGTTCGGCATTGGCACCGGCGCCTGGGGCGATACATCGGTCGTCGCCGACGAAGTGCAGATCCGTTTCAAGCTGGCCGTCGCAGGCAAGTAAGCGGCTGCTTCCAACTCAACAAAATTCTGGAACCCACATGAAATTCACTTCCGCTCTGTTTGGCCTGTTGATGGGCGCCTCGCTGACCAGCGGTGCGATCGCCGCCGACAGCTACACCATCGATTCCCGTCACACCTTCCCGACCTTCGAAATCAACCACCTCGGCTTTTCGACCCAGCGCGGCCGCTTCAACAGCGCCAGCGGCAAGATCATGCTGGTGCCGTCGCAGAACAGCGGCAGCATCGAGGTCAAGATCGACACCGCCTCGATCGACATGGGGCTCGAAGCATGGGACAAGCACATGCGCGGCGAAGACTTCTTCAATTCCGAGCAGTTTCCCGCCATGACCTTCAAATCCACGAAGCTCATGTTCGACGGCGACAAGCTGGTCGGTGCCGAAGGCGACCTGACGCTGCTCGGGGTGACCAGGCCGGTCACGCTGGACGTGAAGGGCTTTGCCTGCGGCACGCATCCGATCAACAAGAAGGCACTGTGCGGCGCCGACATTTCCACCACGATCAAGCGCTCCGACTTCGGCATGACCAAGTACCTGCCGGGCATCAGCGACATCGTTTACATCGAGATTCCGGTCGAGGCCTTCCGCGACTGAGTGCAGCGGTCGGGTGCGGACCGAATCCGCCCCCCTCCGCCCGGACGGAATGGACACGCTGAAGTACCTGGCCGGCTACCCGGCGCACATCCAGGATCAGGTGCGCACGTTGATCGCGCAGGGCCGCCTTGCCGAAACACTGCGGGCGCGTTATCCCGACTCGCATGCGGTGCGCAGCGATGGCGCACTGTACGATTACGTGATGGCGCTGAAACAGCGCCATCTTCGCAATGGCGCGCCGATCAACAAGGTCATGTACGACAGCAGCCTTGGCCTGGTCGCCCGGGCGCTCGGCACGCACACCACGGTGTCGCGTGTGCAGGGTGGCAAGCTGAAGGCGAAGCACGAAATACGGGTCGCCACATTGTTCCGTGATACGCCGCCGGAGTTCCTGAAGATGATCGTCGTGCACGAACTGGCCCACCTGAAATCGCGCGAGCATGACAAGGCGTTCTACCAGCTGTGTACTCATATGGAACCGCAGTACCACCAGTATGAATTCGACTTGCGGCTGCACCTGACCCGGCTCGACCTGTGCGGCGGGCCCGCCTGAATCCGATGGGCAATCGACCTACCGTATCGCTTGTGCTCGGCTCCGGCGGCGCGCGCGGGCTCGCACACATCGGCGTCATCCGCGAACTGGAATCGCGCGGCTACGACATCCGGGCGATTTCGGGCTCGTCGATGGGCGCGCTGGTGGGTGGCATTCACGCGCTGGGTGGACTTGACGCCTACGAAAACTGGGTGATCGCGCTCGGTCAATCGGACATGCTCCGCCTGCTCGACCTCACGCTCTCCGGTGGCGGCCTGATCCGCGGCGATGTGTTGATCCAGCGTCTGCGCGAGCTGGTCGGCGAATGCAATATCGAAGATCTGCCGCTCGACTATACGGCTGTCGCCGTCGACATCGAACGCGGACGGGAAGTGTGGCTGTCGGACGGCTCGCTGTTTGAAGCCATCCGTGCTTCGATGGCCGTGCCATCGGTTTTTACGCCGCACGCCTACCGCGGTCGTCTGCTGGTCGATGGCGGACTGCTGAATCCGGTTCCGGTGGCGCCGACCCTGCGCACACTGACCGATCTGACGGTCATCGTCGATCTCAACGGCGAAGCCGTCATGCCACCGCCCCTGCGCATCGACACCGAAACCGATCCTGGCCTGCTGGCGCGTTTGCGCAGCTACCTGCCCGGCGGCAACGGAAATGGCGCGGTGAAGGTCGCCGAATCAGGACTGGCCATGTCGGATGTGCTGATGCGTTCGCTGGAAACCATGCAGGCCGCACTGACGCGCCGCAATCTCGCGGTGTTCTGGCCCGATGTGGTCATCAATGTGCCGAAGAATACCTGCCGGTTTCATGAATTCCATCTGGCGTCGCCGCTGATCGAGTACGGCCGCCGCCTCGCCGTCGACGCACTGGACCGGCTGGAGGCGTCGTCCGGCGTGCGCGGCCGGCCACCGTCGCCCTGATCAGTCGGTGCCGAGCCGCTTCACCTTCACGTCACGCCCCTTCACCCGCCCGCCGTCGAGCCGGCGCACCACCTCGTCGGCAATGTTCCGTTCCACCGCGACATAGGTCAGGTAGTCGGTCACGTCGATCCGGCCCACCTGTTCACGGGTGAAGCCGGCTTCGCCGGTCAGCGCGCCCAGCACGTCGCCTGGCCGGATCTTTTCCTTGCGCCCGCCCAGTATCTGCAAGGTGGCCATCGGCGGCACCAGCGGTGCATGACCGGCCGGCTCCAGTTCCGCCAGCGGCTGCCATTCGAGCGCCACGCCCTGCGCCTTCTCGATGCGAAGCGCCCGGCCCATCTCGTTGCGGCTGACCAGGCTGAGTGCCCAGCCCTCGGCGTCACCGCGACCGGTGCGTCCGATGCGGTGTACGTGCACCTCCGGGTCGGGCGTCACGTCGACATTGATCACGGCTTCGAGCTTGTCGATGTCCAGACCGCGCGCGGCCACGTCGGTCGCCACCAGCACCGACGCGCTGCGGTGTGCGAAACGCACCAGCACCTGGTCGCGTTCGCGCTGTTCCATGTCGCCATACAGTGCCAGCGCTTCGAAACCCTGCGCGCTCAGACGGTCCGCCAGTTCGCGGCAGCGTGCCTTGGTGTTGCAGAACGCCAGCGTGCTGACCGGCCGGAAGTGGCGCAGCAGTTGCGCCACGGCGTCGAGCCGCTCGGTGTTGTCGATTTCGTAGAAGCGCTGGCGGATCTTGCCGGCCGCGTGCTGCGTCGCGACCTGCACCCGTTCCGGCTCGCGCAGGAACTGCGACGCCAGCTTTTCGATGCCGGGCGGGAAAGTGGCCGAAAACAGCAGGGTCTGGCGCGCGGCCGGACACTGTTGCGCGATCCACACGATGTCGTCGAAGAAGCCCATGTCGAGCATGCGGTCGGCTTCGTCGAGCACCAGCATGTTCAGGCCGCGCATATCCAGCGTGCCGCGTTCCAGGTGATCCATGATGCGGCCCGGCGTACCGACGGCCACATGCGCACCGTGCTCCAGGCTGCCGATCTGAGGCCCCATCTTCGCACCGCCGCACAGCGTCACCACCTTGATGTTGTCGGTGGCGCGCGCCAGCCGGCGGATTTCCTTCGCCACCTGATCGGCCAGTTCGCGCGTCGGGCACAGCACCAGCGCCTGTGGGGAAAACCAGCGCGGATTGAGTTTGGCCAGCAAGGGCAATGCAAACGCCGCCGTCTTGCCGCTGCCGGTCTTCGCCTGCGCGATCAGGTCGCGGCCTGAAAGCGCCAGCGGCAGCGTCGCCGCCTGTACCGGCGTCATCGCGAGGTAGCCAAGCGTATTCAGGTTGGCAAGCGTTTCGGGCGCCAGTGGCAAGGTGTCGAAAGCGGTCTCGGTCACCGCCGGTGGTGCGAGGTCGGGGGCGGAGGATTCGGAAGCAGTGGATTCGGTCATGCACGATTATAAGGGCCCGTGCCGGCCCGGCGTGTGCATCGCCCTTGCGCCGTGGCGCGCCGCTCCACCAGAATGCGCCGACAGCATCCGACAGGCAGCGACCCGATGAAACGCATCGTCATCCTCGGCACCGGTGGCACCATCGCCGGCCAGGCGCGCAGCGCCGCCGACAACACCGGCTATGTCGCCGGCACGATCGCCGTTGCGGATCTGATCGCTGCCGTGCCGCCGCTGGCGGCGTTTGCGATCGATGCCGAGCAGGTCGCCCAGACAGACAGCAAGGACATGACTTTCGCCATCTGGCGTTCACTGGCGCAGCGGGTTGCGCATCACCTTGCACGCAAGGATGTCGCAGGCATCGTCATCACCCACGGCACCGATACACTGGAAGAAACCGCCTACTTCCTGCATCGCGTGCTGGCGCCGGCCAGACCCGTCGTGCTGACTGGCGCGATGCGCCCGGCGGGCGCGCTGGCCGCCGACGGACCGCAGAACCTGCTCGACGCCGTGCGCCTGGCCGCGTCGCCCGAAGCGAGCGGCGTACTGGTCTGCATGGCGGGCACCGTTCATGCCGGCTGCGAGGTGCGCAAGGCGCATCCGTATCGTGTCGACGCCTTCGATTCCGGTGATGCCGGTCCGCTCGCCTACCTCGAAGAGGGCGTGCTGCGCCGCCTGCGCGACTGGCCACGCGGCGACGCACTGGGTCTGGCGCATGTGCTGCGTGACGACTGGCCGCGCGTTGACATCGTGCTGAACCATGCCGGCGCCGACGGTGCGCTGGTCGATGCGCTGTGCACGCTGGGTGTGCGCGGCATCGTCGCGGCGGGTACCGGCAACGGCACCCTCGGCGTGCCGCTCGAGGCGGCGCTGCTGCGAGCGCAGGCGGGCGGCGTCGCCGTGCTGCGTACCAGCCGGACCGCGCGCGGCAGTGTCATCGACACCCCCGGCGCTGCATTGCCGGGCGCCGGTGCGCTCACGTCGGTGCAGGCGCGTGTCGAGTTGATGTTGCGGTTGATGTAACACGCGGCGGCGATGCTGCCGCACCGGGCGTGTGTTCGCCCGTCACGACGCATCGTGAATTTCACGCAGCCCACGTAAGTGAAACGACACGATGCGCTTACACTTCGGCATCGTGCACACACACAATAAAGTCGCCCGAGCGACTGTTGATCGAAGAACGCCCTGATGCGACGCCGCGCATTCATCACGCTGCTGACGGTCGCTGCCCTGTTTGCCGGGCTGCTGCCGCTCGCTGCAGCGCTCTATTTTTCCTGGAGCTATACGCTCAGGGTCGAAACGCTGCACCTCGACGCGCTGGCGCAGCAGGCGCTGCTGCGCGCGGAGCAAGTGTTCGACGAGGCGCAGTCCGAGCTGCATGGCCTCGACACGGTTCCGGATACGCCGTGCTCGCCGGCCCACATTGAACGCATGCGTCAGATCGCCTACTGCACGCCGTTCGTGCGCGAGATCGCTTACGCCCGCGATGGCCGCATACTGTGCAGTAGCATGGGTCCTGACGAAGAATACGGTATCCGTTCGCTGCCCGCTGCCGACTGGACCGATGGCAAGGGACGCCAGATTTGGTTCCGGCTGACGCACCCGCTCGACGATGCACGACCGTCTGTCGCCATCGGTCGCGGTTCGCATCTGGCGCTGATCCACGCCAGTCATTTTCAGGTACGCAGCATCGCCGACACCCGTCTGGTCGTACTGAGTATCACCGACTGGCTTCCGCTCGCCGTGGTCGATGAGCCGCTGGTGTCGAGCATGATCGATACCGCCATGACCGGCCGGGAGCATGTCCAGGGCGACCGCCTGTATGCCGTCGCGCAGTCCGGTCAGCTGCCCATCGTGGCAGTGGCGGCCCAGTCGCGCGCCCAGCTGCTCGCGGCTTGGACCGAACCGCTGGTGATGACCACACTGTTCGGTGTCCTCGTCAGTACGCTGATGGTGTGGGCGGTGCGCCGTTTCACGCGCCAGTTCTTCTCACCGGCCACGGCGCTGCTGGCGGCCATCCGGCGAGGCGAGTTGCGGGTGGCCTACCATCCGCAGATACGCCTGTCCGACGGCCGCTGCGTCGGCGCGGAACTGCTGGTGCGCTGGCCTGACCAGAACGAACCGGTCATGAGCACCGACGATCTGGTGCATCTGGCCGAACACTCCGGTTTCGAACATGAAATCACCTCGCGTGTGCTGCGTACCGCGATTGCCGAGATCGGCGACCTGCTGCAGCGCCGGCCCGAACTCACGGTGTCGCTGAACGTGGCGTCGCACGATCTGGAGAGCGGCGGCCTGAGCGAGCTGCTGTCCGACGTGCTCGACGGCAACGGCATCCGGCGCAGCCAGATCGAACTCGAACTGACCGAACGCAACCTGATCCAGGCCGGATCGGCCGGTCTCGTGCTGGCACAGTTGCGCGAAGCCGGCCACAAGGTGCTGCTCGACGACTTCGGGACCGGTTACTCCAGTCTGTCCTACCTGCATGATTTGCCGGTCGATGCGCTGAAAATCGACCGCGCCTTCGTCGGCACCATCGGTGCCGATTCGCCGCACGCACCGCTGGTGCCGCACATCGCCGAAATTGCCCGCTCGCGTAAGCTGCAGATGGTGGCGGAGGGTGTCGAGACAGAACAGCAGGCGACCTATCTGCGCGAGCAGGGCGTTCAGATTGCGCAAGGTTTCCTGTACGCGCGGCCGATGGATGCCGCCGAATTCCGTCAGTTCCTCGCCACGCGCGCCTGAACGTACGGCGCGGCGCGCAGTCCATCCGCCGTGCTTTCCCTGACTGCCCTCGACAAGACCCTGCCCGGTTCACCGCCGCGCGTGCTGCTGCACGCGCTCGACCTCGACATCGCCGCCGGTGAATACGTGGCGGTGATCGGTGAATCCGGCTCCGGCAAATCCACGCTGCTCAACGTCGTGGCGGCACTCGATCGCCCCGATGCAGGTTCTGTGCGTTTCGACGGCGTCGAGGTGTCGGCGCTGGACGATGACGCCGCCACCGTATGGCGGCGCACCCGGGTCGGCTTTGTGTTCCAGGCCTTCCATGTGCTGCCCTGGCTGAGCCTGCGCGACAACGTGGGGCTGCCGCTGGCGTTGGCCGGTGTGCCGCTGCGCGAGCGCCGCGCGCGCGCGCTCGCGCAGCTGGCCACGGTCGGGCTTGCGACACGCGCCGACGACAGCCCGACGCAGTTGTCCGGCGGCGAGCTGCAGCGTGGGGCGATCGCGCGCGCGCTGGTGCGCCAGCCGCGCCTGCTGCTGGCGGATGAGCCGACCGGCAATCTGGACGCCGACAACGCCGAGCGGATCGCCGCGTTGCTGCGCGATGCCGTGAAGTCGGGCGGTGCCTGCGGCCTGCTGGTCACCCATTCGGCCGCCGTCGCGTCAACCGCTGACCGCGTGCTCAGGCTGGGCCGCGACGGCCGCCTGCATCCGGCCGACGCGCACGTCGATGCTTGAGCTGCTGTGCCGCTCGGCCTGGCGCGGCGCGAGCCGGCTTGCGCTGCTGGCCATCGCGCTCGGGGTGGCGCTTGGCGTCGCGGTATCCGCCATTCACCGGGCAGCACTCGACGAGTTCGAATCCGGCCTGCGTGCCGTATCGGGCTCGGCCGATCTGGAAGTGGTGGCGGCGCGCGGCATGGACGAATCGGTCTATCCCTTGCTCGCCCGTCTGCCCGACGTGGCACACGCCAGTCCGCTGGTCGAGCGCGAACTCGACGTTGCGATCGGCGCGCGCGCGCTGAAGCTGCGCGTCATCGGCCTCGATGCCTTTCGCGCGTCGGCGGTTCAGCCGACCTTGCTGCCGCCGGCGGGCGACATCGGGCAGCTGATGGAGCCGGGCGCGATCTTTCTGAGTCATGCCGCCGGTCAGGCGCTCGGCGTCCAGCCGGGGCAGACGCTGGTGCTCGGTCGCGACAACACGGCTTTCACCGTTGCCGGCTGGCTGCCGTCGGCCGGCAGTGGTGCCGTGCTGGCCGTGATGGACATCGGAGAGGCGCAGTGGCGGCTGGCCACACTCGGTCAGATCAGCCGCGTCGCGCTGCGCCTGCGCGAAGGCGTGAATCGCGCCGAGGCGACCGCGCGCATCGCAGCCGTGCTGCCGCCGGGCGTGCAGTGGCAGACGCCCGCGCAGGCGCTGGAACGGGCGGACCGGCTGTCGCGCGCCTATCGCGTCAATCTGGGCCTGCTGGTGCTGATCGCGCTGGCGGTCGGCAGCTTTCTGGTGGCGGCGACCAAGGCCGCGGCGATTGCGCGGCGCACGGCTGAAATCGCCTTTCTGCGGGCGGCCGGACTGACGCGCGCGCAGCTGTTCCGGATGCTGATCGGCGAAGGGGCGCTGCTGGGCGCGTGCGGTGCGCTGCTGGGCATCGCGCTCGGACACGCACTGGCGGCGCTCGCGCTGTCGCTGATCGGTGCCGATCTGGGCGCCGGCCTGGTGTCCGGCGTGGCGCCGGCACTGTCGTTCGACCTCGCGGCCAGCGCGGGCTTCGGCCTGCTCGGCGTGGCCAGCGCGGCCGCCGGCGCGGGCTGGCCGGCGCGCGATGCGCTGCTGATTGCGCCGGCACAGGCGCTGCGGGCCGGTCATTTCGGTCCTGCGCTGCGCACGCTGGGCACCGACCGCCGCACCGTGGCGGCGCTGAGTGCCCTGTTGCTGGCGCTGGCCGCCGCGTCGCTGCCGCCGCTGGCCGGTCTGCCGCTCGGCGGCTACGCGGCGATCGCCTGCGTGCTGGTGGCCGCCGTGCTCGCCGTGCCGCCACTCGCCCGGGCGCTGGCGCGGCGCGTGCCGACGTTCTCGGCAGTACCGCTGGATCTGGCAAGGGCGCGGCTGATGGCCGAGCCCGGGTTCGCGTCGCGCAGTGCGGCCGGCGTGCTCGCCGCCACGGCGCTGATCGTCGCGATGGCCGTGATGGTGTCGTCCTTCCGCAGCTCGGTCGACCGCTGGCTGACCGATGTGCTGCCGGCCGAGCTGTACCTGCGCGGCGATCGAGATCGACCGTGGCCGGACGACATCGAAGCGCGGCTGGCCGCAGTGCCCGGTGTCGAGCGGCTGGAAGCGATCCGGCATCAGAGCCTGCTGCTGAGCGCCGACCTGCCGGCGGTGGCGCTGATCGCCCGGCCGCTGCCGGATGACGCCGGTCGCGTGCTGCCGCGCGTCGGCGTATCGGTGCCGCCGGGCGTGCTGCCTCAGGTGTGGGCGTCCGAGGCGATGGCGGATCTGTATGGCTGGACGACCGGCCGCGAAGTCGAACTGCCGCTCGCCGGACAGCGGCTGCGCGTGCAGGTCGCCGGCCTGTGGCGCGACTACGCGCGCCAGCACGGTGCGGTGGTGATCGATCTGGCGCGCTACCGCGCGCTGACCGGCGACACGGCGTCCGACGATTTCGGACTGTGGCTCGACGCAGGGTCCGATGAAGGGAGCGTCGCGCGGGCGTTGCGCGAAGCCAGCGGCAAGGGCGAAGCGCTGGAGCTGACGTCGAGCGACGAGGTGCGCCGCCTGTCGCTCGGCGTGTTCGACCGCACCTTTGCCGCGACCTATGCGCTGGAGGCGGCGTCGGCGCTGATCGGTCTGGCCGGCATCGCCGCGGCGTTTGCCGCGTCGGCCAGCGCGCGCGCGCGCGAATTCGGGCTGTTGCGCCACCTCGGCTGCACGCGCCGGCAGATCGCTGCACAACTGGCTGCCGAAGGCCTGCTGTCCGCGCTGCCCGGGCTGATGCTCGGTCTGGTCGCGGGGTTCGCGATGAGCGCGCTGCTGATCGAAGTGGTGAACCGCCAGTCCTTCCACTGGAGCATGGACTGGGTGGTGCCCTGGGGCTGGCTTGCCGTCATCGTGCTCGCCATGCTGGCGGCCTCGACGCTCGCGGCGATACTGGGCGCGCGCGGTGCACTGGGTGTCGCGGCGGTGCGGGCAGTGAAGCTGGATGACTGAACAGACAGCAGGCGGATGAGGCGGTCGGGCAGCCGGGTTGGGCGATGCTTCGGCGCGCGACGATTGCCCGCCGCACCAAGCACCTTACAATGCGCCCATGGCGCGCAAACTATTTGATTTCGGCAACGCTGGCGCAGTCGATGACTGGTCGCCGATCGATGATGGCGTGATGGGCGGCATGTCGCGCAGCAGGCTGCGACCCGACCCGGCCGGGCACGCGGTATTCGAAGGCATCGTATCGCTGGAACGCAACGGCGGATTCGCCTCGGTGCGCGCCCAGCCCGGAAACATCGCCGAAGCGGGTGCGACCCATTACGCGCTCGTGGTGCTCGGCGACGGCAAGCGCTACAAGCTCAGCCTGCGCTGCGACGACGATTTCGACGGCCTGAGCCACCAGATCAGCTTTGAACCCCCGGCGGGTCAGTGGGCCACCGTGCACCTGCCGGTGGCGGCGTTTCGCGCCACCTTCCGCGGGCGCAACGTGATGGGCGCACCGCCGCTCGACCCGTCACGCGCACGCCAGATCGGCCTGATGATCGCCGACCGTCAGGCGGGCACCTTCTCGCTCGGCATTCGCGCAATCCGTGTCGAATGAACGTTCCGCTCAGTGCGGCTTGATCAGTGGCTGCATCAGTTCGGACGCATTTTTCTTCGCCTGCTTGGCGGCCTTCTTTTCCTTCGGTGTCGACGCCGGCTGTTTCTTCGTCGCCTTCACGCTGTTTCGTTCCTTGCTCATGGTGTGACCTTTCGAGTGCCGCCGGCGCAGTGGGCGCACGGCTCGGCCCGACCACTATAAGCCGATGCGGCCGTGCGACGGGAATTCACGGGTGCGGCTCAGTCGCCGCCGAGCTGCGAGTGGTAAAGGTTCGCGTACATGCCGCCGGCTGCCAGCAGCTCTGCGTGGCGACCGATCTCGGCGATGCGCCCGCGATCCATCACGACGATGCGGTCGGCGCGTTCGATCGTGGACAACCGGTGCGCGATGACCAGCGTGGTGCGGTTTTTCATCAGCACTTCAAGTGCCGCCTGCACCTGCCGCTCCGATTCGGTATCGAGCGCCGACGTCGCTTCGTCGAGAATGAGCACCGGTGCGTCCTTCAGCAGCGCGCGCGCGATCGCCAGCCGCTGGCGCTGGCCGCCCGACAGTTTGACGCCGTTTTCCCCGATCAGCGTGTCGAAACCTTCCGGCATGGCCTGGATGAAATCGAGCGCGTAGGCTGCGCGCGCGGCGGCTTCGATGTCGCCGCGATCGGTTTCGCGCAGCGCGCCGTAGGCGATGTTGGCGGCCACGGTGTCATTGAAAAGCACCACGTCCTGGCTCACCAGCGCCATGTTCGCGCGCAGGCTGGCCAGCCGGATGTTCTGGATGTCGTGACCGTCGAGCAGGATGCGCCCGCTGCCCGGCGTATAGAAGCGCGCCAGCAGATGGGCCAGCGTGGTCTTGCCGGAGCCGGATGCGCCGACCAGCGCCACCGTCTCGCCTGGAGCGATCGCCAGATCGATGTGCTGCAGCACGCGTTCGTCGCGCCCCGGATAGCCGAAGCCGAGCTGGTCGAAGTCTATGCGGCCGCGCGCGCGCTCGATTTCGACCGTCCCGGTGTCACGCTCGGCCTGTTCGTCGATCAGCTGGAACACGCTTTCCGCCGCAGCCAGCCCGCGTTGCAGCGGCGCATTGACGTCGGTCAGCCGCTTCAGCGGCGCCAGCAGCATCAGCATCGCGGTGACGAAGCCCATGAAGCTGCCGACCGTCGTGCGGTTGCTTGCCGAGTCGTGCAGCGCGACTGCGATGACGATGCCCAGCGCCATCGCGGTCAGCACCTGGGTCATCGGCGACACCAGCGATGCGGCGACGATGTTGCGCATGTTCTGCCGACGCTGCTTGCGACAGGCTGCATCGAAACGGCCCATCTCATAGTCCTGGCCGCCGAATATCTTGACCACCTTGTGTGCTTCGATGGTTTCTTCCAGCGTGTGCGCGATGCTGCCCATGGCGGTTTGCGCACCGCGCGCCGACTCGCGGATGCGGCGCGAACTGAGGCGCACCACGATGGCGATCAGCGGCAGCATGCCGAGCACGATGAGCGTGAGTTTCCAGTCCAGCCACAGCAGCCAGGCCAGCAGGCCGGCCACGGTCAGCGTGTCGCGCACGAACACGGTGATGACATTGGTCGCCGCCTGCGTCACGCCCTGCACGTCATAGGCGACCTTGGAAATCAGCGCGCCGGAGTTGTGGTTGTCGAAGAATTCGGTCGGCAGCGCGAGCAGGCGTCCGAACATCGCGCGGCGCAGATCGAGCACCACGTTGTTGGCAGCCCAGGCGAAGGCGTAGTCGGCGATGAAGCCGAAAATGCCGCGCGCCGCGAACAGCGCGACGATGAGCACCGGGTAGAACCACACGGCATCCGGGTCACTGCCGCCGAAACCGCCGTCGAGCAGCGATTTCATGATGGCCGGAAATACCGGTTCGGCTGCCGCCGTGAGCGCCATGCAGAGCAGTGCAACGGCAAAAGCCACCCAGTAGGGACGCACATAACCGAGCAGGCGCACATAGATCGCGCGGCTGGAAACCTGGACTGAAGTCATGGCGGGTCAGGTGCGGAGAAGCGCGGATTATAGGTGCAGCCCGCTCAGCGGTTGAATGCGCGAAGTTTGGCGCCGAGCGGACCGATTGCCAGATGCGTCAGGTGGGCGAAGTCGAATTCGAGATTCAGCCAGCGCCCGGGCGGCAGCCCGAGCAGGGTGCCGGTCAGCGCGCGCATCGGCCCGTTGTGGCCGACCAGCACCAGCGCACCGGTGCCGTGCCGGTGCGCCTCGAAGGCGGCCCAGACACGCGCGGCCATGTCGGCGTACAGCTCGCCGGCCGGCGCCCGGAAGTCGATCAGCGCATTGCCCCAGGTGTCGAAGCCGTGCGGCGGAATGTCGCTGAACGGCTTCATCTCCCAGTCGCCGAAGTCGAGTTCGCGCAGCCGCTCGTCCGTTTCGACTGCCGGATCGAGGGCGTGCGCCAGCAATCGCGCGCGTTGCAGCGGACTGCTGACGATGCGTACGTCGGCCGGCAGGAGCGGGCGCAGTCGGTCGGCGCAGGTCAGCGGATCTTCGGCGACGTCCAGGTCCGTCACGCCATAACAGAGCCCCGGTGCCACGGCGGGCTTCGGATGACGCACCAGATAGAGCTGGAGCGGATCACTCAAACGGAACATTCCGCTCATGGTGTGCCGCCTGTGACATCACGCGAACTGGCCGGCGCGCCAGCACGAGTCGCAGCGCTGACACACTGTGCTGAGCTTGCGACCCACTGTGCTGCGGTGCAAAAATAAACTACGAATTTCGTCACAATCCAATACTGGCGCGGGGTTGAAAGAGTTGTTGCAGTGCACTACATTGTATTCAACAACTGCTTTTTAACTTGCTGGGAGCTTCATCATGAAAACCACTGCACTCCGTATCTTGCTCATTGCGAGCCTTTCGCTTTCGGCCGTTGCGGCCTCCGCCGACACCACCGAGGCATCGAAGGCGGTCGGACACCCCGAAGATTACAAGGTGTTCATCGATGCCAAGACCGGTTACGCTTTCGTGCGTACGCCGGCGCGCTGGGTATTCACCCGCAAGGTGGACGGCAGCCAGGTCGCCGAAACGTCTGCCGACAAGCGCATCGACACGGCCGAACTGTCGCGTTGATCGCAGGATCCGGCGGGTTTGTTCCCGCCGCTCACCCGGAAAAGCCACTCCTGAGAGTGGCTTTTTCTTTTGCGCTGCCGCCCGGTCGGCGCTTGTCTTGACCGCCCGATGGGCGCCCACCTATAGTTCGCCGATGGATCACGATATCAATCAATTGGGCGACCGTCTCGACATCCTGCTGGGTCGATTCGGGGCGCTGCACGATGAAAACATCGTGCTGCGCAACCGCGTGGCGGCGCTGGAAGGCGAAAACAGGGTACTCGGCGACAAGGTCGAAGCGGCGCGCGAGAAGGTGAGCAGACTGCTCGAAAGGTTGCCACAGGAATGAGCCGCGAACCCGCGCAGGCGGAAACCACTGAAATCACGATACTCGGACGCGAGTACCGGGTGCAATGTCGGGAAGGTGATCGTGACGCGCTGAATGCGTCGGTCGAACTGGTTGAGCGCCGCATGCGCGATCTGGCGGAAACGACGCGCGCGTCCGGCGAACGGCTTGCGGTGATGTGCGCGCTCAATCTGGCACACGAAATTTTTCAGATGCAGGCGACCGGCGGTGTTGATTTGGTGCCGCTGCGGCGTAGAATAAATTCCATGCAATCGCGCATCGAAGAGGTGCTTTCCAGTCAGGAAAAGCTTTTCTAGATGTCGGTTGCGTCAGGGCTGAACGCCCTGAGCATCAATCCCCTGCGGTGTTCGCCAAGGTCATAGATTCCTTGAACCAATGTTGATTGGCATGAGGTCGCGAACCTAGGACGCCGCTGTTGTGCCGGCCCTTCACGGGCTGGCCTGATGCGGCAGGAACGCAGCCGCTCTGAACCCACGGTTCAGGATGCCGGCCTAGCGACATGCGCGGGGGTCCCCCTACCGACGCCCACCACCCCGGGTGCGCGGTACGGTCACCGAGGTGACCGCCTCTGGTTGGCGATGAGACACATCGCAGGCCAAGGTCTTGTGGCTTATCTGCCACAGACTGTTCCAACTCAGTGTCTTTGCAGCAAAGTTTTGCATAAGCTGATCGCTTGGTGCGGACATGGCTTGAACGATCGTTCGTTATGGACGACACTCACAGCCCCCATTGTTTTGCTTTCGCGGAACAGCGGTTGTCCGCGGTGACCTGTCGGCTTGCCTCTGCGGTACCCCGAAGCGCGCCATTGGCAGCTTCCTGAATTTCAAACTGTCTTACGGAGTCTGTATGTCGGCCACTTCTACGCTGATCGAGCTGTTTTCCACCGGTGCCGATGCATCCGTCGCGCTGTCTGCGCCGACGCGTTCGGACCTGAGCTTCGGTCAGCTGCGTGCCCTGATGGCACGCACCATCGCACGCCTGAACGCGCTCGGCATCGGCCGCAATGATCGCGTCGCCATCGTGTTGCCGAACGGCCCGGACATGGCCAGCGCATTCATCAGCATCGCCGCCGGCGCCACGGCCGCACCGCTCAACGCCGGCTATCGCGCGGAAGAATTCGAGTTCTATCTGTCCGATCTGAACGCCAAGGCGCTCGTGGTCGATCGCGGCAGCGTGTCGCCGGCCATCGAGGTGGCTAAGAAGCTGGGTGTGCGCGTCATCGATCTGGTGGCGCAGGACGCGGCAGGAGACTTCATGCTGGAACCGCGCGAGGCGGCCGATGTGTCCGCACCGGCGCACCCGGGCAACGCCCAGCCGGACGATGTGGCACTCGTGCTGCACACATCGGGTACGACCTCACGTCCGAAAATCGTCCCGCTGACCCAGCGCAATGTGTCGGCATCGGCGCAGAACATCTGCGCGACGCTCGCCTTCACCGAAAAGGACCGCGGCCTGAACATCATGCCGCTGTTCCACATCCACGGTCTGATCGCCGGCATCATGGCGCCGCTGTCCGCCGGCGCATCGGTGTTCTGCACACCGGGCTTCGACGCGCTGAAGTTCTTCTCCTGGATGGATGAAGCGCGTCCGACCTGGTACACCGCGGTGCCGACGATGCACCAGGCCATCCTGTCGCGCGCATCGCGCAACAAGGAAACGATAGCCCGCAACCCGCTGCGTTTCCTGCGCTCGTCGTCGTCGTCGATTCCGCCGCAGGTCATCCGCGAGCTGGAAGAGGTGTTCGGCGCGCCGTTGATCGAAGCCTACGGCATGACCGAGGCGTCGCACCAGATGGCGTCCAACCCGCTGCCGCCGCGCCCGCGCAAGCCAGGTGCGGTCGGGCTGGCGGCCGGTCCCGAAGTGGAAATCATGGATGACGACGGCAATATCCTTCCGGCCGGCGAGATCGGCGAAATCGTCATCCGCGGTGCCAACGTGACGCCCGGCTACGAAAACAACGAGAAGGCGAACAAGGAAGGTTTCACCCACGGCTGGTTCCGCACCGGTGATCAGGGCAGCAAGGACGCCGAGGGCTATCTGTCGCTGACCGGCCGCCTGAAGGAAATCATCAACCGCGGTGGCGAGAAGATTTCACCGCGCGAAGTCGACGAAGTGCTGATGGACCACCCTGCGGTCGCCCAGGTCGTGACCTTCGGCATTCCGCACCCGAAGCTGGGCGAGGAAGTCGGCGCCGTCGTCGTGCTGCGCGAAGGGCAGAGCGCGACCGACAAGGAAATCCAGGCCTTCGCTTCAACGAAGCTCGCCGACTTCAAGGTGCCGCGCAAGATCCTGTTCATGGACGAAATTCCCAAGGGTGCGACCGGCAAGCTGCAACGCATCGGGCTGGCACAGAAATTGGGTCTGGGTGTCTGATCCACGACCTTTCCCGCAGTACCGTCATCAACAATATCCACTGAGGAGAGCGCAATGATCGAGTTCAAGAACTGGGCCGCAAGAGCCCTGGTGTCTGCGGTTGCAGCGATCGGTCTGACCGGTGCGGCACACGCCTGGGAACCGACCAAGCCTGTCGAGTTCGTCGTGCCGGCCGGCACGGGTGGCGGCGCCGATCAGATGGCCCGTTTCATCCAGGGCATCGTGGCCAAGAACAAGCTGATGGAGCAGCCGCTGGTCGTCGTCAACAAGTCGGGTGGCGCGGGTGCCGAAGGCTTTCTGGAAGTGAAGGGTGCCAAGGGCAACCCGCACAAGATCATCATCACGCTGTCAAACCTGTTCACCACGCCATTGGCGACCGGTGTTCCGTTCAACTGGCGTGACCTGACGCCGGGCGCGATGCTCGCACTCGACCAGTTCGTGCTGTGGGTGAATGCCGATGCGCCGTACAAGACGGCCAAGGAATATATCGACGACATCAAGGCCAAGCCGGCCAGCACGTTCAAGATGGCCGGTACCGGTTCGAAGCAGGAAGACCAGATCATCACTGCGATGATCGACAAGGCCACCGGCAAGAAGATCATCTACGTGCCGTTCAAGGGCGGCGGCGATGTAGCGGTGCAACTGGTTGGCGGCCATGTCAATTCGACCGTCAACAACCCGATCGAAGCCGAAGCCCACTGGCGTGGCGGCAAGCTGCGCCCGCTGTGCATCATGGACACCGAAAAGCTGAACTACACCGATAAGGTGACGGACACCCAGTCATGGGCTGACATTCCGACCTGCAAGAGCGCCGGTGTGCCGATCGAGTACCTGATGCTGCGCGGCATCTTCCTCGCTCCGGGAGTCACCCAGGAGCAGGTTGATTTCTACGTCAATCTGTTCAAGAAGGTGCGTGAAACACCGGAATGGGCCGATTTCATGAAGAAGGGTGCATTCAAGCAGACCTTCATGAGCGGCAAGGAATTCGCCGACTGGGTGGGCAAGACCGAAGCGATGCACTACGGCCTGATGAAGGACGCCGGCTTCCTCGCCAAGTAATCCGCCTCAAGCAAGTGAGTCACACGGGCGGGTCATCCCGCCCGTGTTCATTTAGTCGCCCCGCCGCAAAGATGCATGCGCCCTGTTTTCATTCTGGAGATTCGTGATGGAGCGATCCGAGGAAGCCGCTGAAGCCGGCTTGTCCAACCGCTGGCCGGAACTACTGGTCGCGCTGTTCCTGTTCGTCATGGGAATCATCGCGGTCATTGACAGCATCCGCGTCGGCATAGGCTGGGAAGAGGGCGAAGGCCCGCGCGCCGGCTATTTCCCGTTCTACATCGGCTGCATCCTGCTGGCGTCAAGCGGCTGGATCCTGATCACCGCGCTGATGAAGTTCAAGCGCGCGCAGCCGCAGTTCGCCAGCTGGACGGAACTGCGCTCGGTCATGCAGATGCTGGTGCCGCTGACCATCTATGTGGCGGCAGTGGTGTTCCTGGGCATCTATGTCTCTTCGCTGGTGCTGATCGCCTTCTTCATGAAGGTGCACGGCAAATTCGGCTGGCTGGCCACGGTGATCACCTCGATCGGCGTGCCGCTGGGCGCCTTCCTGCTGTTCGAGCGCTGGTTTCTCGTGCCGCTTCCAAAAGGTCCGATCGAGCTGATGCTCGGTCTGTGACACCACAAGAACTCATCCTCCGAGACCGAGATGGACGAACTCAATAACCTCATGCACGGGTTCAGCGTCGCGATGACGCTGCCCAACCTGGGCTTCATGGTGCTCGGCGTCACGCTGGGCATCCTGATCGGCGTGCTGCCCGGTCTGGGCGGCGCCAACGGCATCGCCATCCTGCTTCCGCTGACCTTTTCGATGGACCAGACCTCGGCCATCATCATGTTGTCCTGCATCTACTGGGGCGCATTGTTCGGCGGCGCGATCACGTCGATCCTGTTCAACATTCCGGGCGAGCCGTGGTCTGTCGCGACCACCTTTGACGGCTATCCGATGGCGCAGCAGGGTCGTGCCGGCGCCGCACTGACCGCGGCATTCACGTCGTCATTCGTCGGTGCGTTCTTCGCCGTGCTGCTGATCACCTTCCTCGCTCCCCTGGTGGCGAGGTTCGCGCTGAAATTCGGTGCGGCGGAAATGTTCGCGGTGCAGATGCTCACCTTCTGTTCCTTCGTCGGCATGAGCAAGGAACCACCCGCCAAGACGCTGGCTGTGATGGCACTGGGTTTCGCGCTGGCCGCGGTCGGCATGGACACGGTGACCGGCACGTTGCGCATGACCTATGGCGTGACCGAACTGCTGAAGGGTTTCGACTTCCTGATTGCGGTGATCGGCCTGTTCGGCATCGGCGAAATCCTGCTGACGATGGAAGAAGGGCTGGCTTTCAAGGGCAAGAGCGCGAAGATCCAGCTCGATGTCGTGCTGAAGACCTGGGCTGAACTGCTGCGTTACTGGAAAACCTCGATCCGCTCGGTGCTGGTGGGCTGCTGGATGGGCGTTACGCCGGGTGGTGCCACGCCGGCCTCCTTCATGGCCTACGGTCTGGCCCGTCGCGGTGCAAAGGACAAGGATTCGTTCGGCAAGGGCAACATCGAAGGGGTGGTGGCGCCGGAAACCGCAGCGCACGCGGCCGGTACGTCGGCGCTGCTGCCGATGCTGACGCTCGGCATTCCGGGTTCGCCGACCGCCGCCGTGCTGCTGGGCGGCCTGCTTATCTGGGGTCTGCAGCCGGGGCCGCTGCTGTTCACCGAGAAGCCGGACTTCGTGTGGGGCCTGATCGCCTCGATGTATCTGGGCAACATCGTCGGCCTGATCATCGTGCTGACCACCGTGCCGTGGTGGGCAGCCATCCTGCGCATTCCGTTCTCGGTCATCGGCCCGATCATCATCGTCATCTGCGCGATCGGCGCCTACACGGTGCACAGTTCGATCTTCGACGTGGTGATGATGCTGGTGTTCGGCGTGTTCGGTTACCTGTTCAAGAAGCTGCGCTATCCGCTCGCGCCTCTGGTGCTCGCGCTGGTGCTGGGCGACATGGCCGAATCGAGCTTCCGCCAGTCGATGCTTCTGTCGCAGGGCAGCCTGGACATCTTCTGGGCGAATCCGCTGGTCGGCGGCCTGATGGCCTTGTCGTTCGTGATGCTGCTGTGGCCCATCGTGCCGGTGCTGAAGCACCAGCTGCGCCGCCGTACTTGATCTGAAACCGCCGCGCCCGCCGCACGACGGCCGGGCGCGGCCGGCGGCGGCGGCGTGACCGGTGTCCGGCGCGCCGCCGCGCTCTCGAGGGAGATGAAAAGATGAAGATTGCAGTCGTTGGCGCAGGTGCCATCGGAGGTTATCTGGCCGTGAAGCTGTCGCGTGCCGGCAATGAAGTCACCTGCATCGCGCGCGGCCCCAACCTCGCCGCCATCCAGGCGAAGGGCATGTCGCTGATGCTGGAAGACGGCACGGTCGAGCACGCGCCGGACATCCGCGGAGTGCAGAAGATGACGGACGCCGGCGTGCAGGACGTGATCCTGCTGACGCTCAAGGCGCATCAGGTGAAGGACGTCGCTGCCGACATGCGGGCGCTGTTCGGCCCGGACACGCTGGTCGTGACGATGCAGAACGGCATTCCGTGGTGGTACTTCCACAAGCTGGCCGGCGATTACGAAGGCACGCCGGTCACCTCGGTGGACCCGGACGGCATCGTCGCCGCGAACATCGAAGTCGAGCGGGTCATCGGCAGCGTGGTGTATCCGGCGTCCGAGCTTGTCGAGCCGGGCGTCATCAAGCTGATCGAAGGCAATCGCTTCACGCTGGGCGAACTCGACGGTTCGCGCTCGCCGCGCATCGAGGCGCTGTCGCAAGCCATGATCGCCGCCGGCTTCAAATCGCCGGTGTCGAAGGACATCCGCTCCGAAATGTGGGTGAAGCTGTGGGGCAATCTGAGCTTCAACCCGATTTCGGCGCTGACGCATGCCACGCTTGAAGATATCTGCCGCTTCCCGCTGACCCGCGAACTGGCTGCCAACATGATGCGCGAGGCGCAGTCGGTCGGCGAAAAGCTCGGCGTGGAATTCAAGATCGCGCTCGACAAACGCATCGCCGGCGCCGAAGCGGTGGGCGCGCACAAGACCTCGATGCTGCAGGACGTCGAAGCCGGCCGGCCGCTCGAATTCGAGGCGCTGGTCGGTTCGGTGCGCGAACTGGGCCGCATCACCGGCATTCCGACGCCGAACATCGATGCGGTCTATGCGCTGGTGTCGCTCCTGGCGCGCACGCTGTCGGACAAGCGCGGCAAGCTGGCCATCGCTGGTTGACGCGGCGCGTTGCCGTCACAGGGCACCTGCGGGTGCCCTGTGTGCTTCTGCGCAACGCGGGCTTTGCGGTCGCACTGCGGCCTGTGTTCAGATAGCGGTTTTTGCAGCGCACCATGATTTTCTTCCCCGATACCGAATTCGTGCTTGCCTGCCTGTTGCTGGGCACCGTCACGGGCTTCCTGGCCGGATTGCTGGGCATCGGCGGCGGCGCGCTGCTAGTGCCGATTCTGGTCAGCCTGTTCGAACGGCTGCACGTCACGCCCGACCACATCCTGCATCTGGCGCTCGGCACCTCGATGGCGGCCATCGTCGCGTCGGCCGCGATCAGCCTGCGCACCCACCATGCGCATGGCGCAGTCGACTGGCCGACCGTGCGCACGATGACCGCAGGCGTGCTGATCGGCACCCTGTTCGGTACCTTCATCGCGCGCGAAGTGTCGACCCAGGTACTGTCGCTGATCTTCGCGGTGTTCATCGGCTACGTCGCGCTGACCATGCTGATCGGTTTCAAGCCGAAGCCTGCCCGTCAGTTGCCCGGAGCAGGCGGTTTGATCGCGGCCGGTGGCGGCATCGGCGTGGTGTCGGCGCTGGTCGCCATCGGCGGCGGCGCGCTGACGGTGCCCTTCCTGACCTGGTGCAACCGCGACATCCGCCAGGCCATCGGCACCTCGGCCGCGCTCGGCCTGCCGATCGCGCTGGGCGGCACGGCCGGTTACATCTTCAATGGCTGGGGAGTGCCGGACATGCCGCCGCAGGTGCTGGGCTATGTGCACCTGCCGGCGCTGGTCGCCATCGTCGCGGGCAGCCTGTTCACGACACAGCTCGGCGCGCGCGCCGCACACCGGCTGCCGGTGCCGCTGATCAAGCGGCTGTTTTCGCTGCTGCTGGTTGCGCTGGCCGTGCGCATGCTGTGGAAGCTGTGGAACGCCTGAACCGCGCCGTGGTTCAACGCCGATGCGTCGCCCGGGCCAGCCGCTCCACCAGCGCGTCCTGATCGGCGCTGCGGCCGGCGGCGCCCATCGCGGTGAAGCTCACCGTCAATTCACCCACCTTCAGCATGCCCTGACGCAGCATCGAGAACGGCTCCGGCGTGATGTCGCCACCGGCGTCGAAGAAGTAGCCGGCGGGTGCGCTTGCCGGCACCGGTTGCAGCGGTGCATCGGCCGCACCGACGGTCTGTGCGGTGCGCGCCACGCGGGTGCGGATTTCATCCAGCGTTGACGGCGGCTTGCGATCGGCCGCCTTCCACACCGCGGTCACCACCCACTGTGTCATGCCGTCGGGCGCCGACACGGTCAGGGTTGGCGGCATGCGCACATCGTGCCGGCTTTCCTCCACGGTCCAGCTGTCCGGCACGCTCAGTTCGAGCGAGCCCGCTTCGGCACAGGTGATGACAAGAGCGCGGTCGGCCGCTTCGGCGCAGGCGCCTGCGATCATCAGGGCAAGGCTGGCAGTGAAGAGCCGGAGGCGCATGGACGTTCCCGATCAGAGCAAAACAAGGGTGGCCAGCCCGAGAAAGATGAAGAAACCGCCGGAGTCTGTGACCGCGGTGATCAGCACCGAACCGCCAACCGCCGGGTCGCGGCCGAGCCGCGCCAACATGATCGGAACCGTCACGCCGATGAAGGCGGCCAGCAGGAGGTTCAGCGTCATCGCCGCGCTCATCACGGCGCCCAGCGCCCACGAATCGTACAGCCAGGCGGCCAGCAGGCCGAGCAGGCCGCCCCAGACGATGCCGTTGATCAGTGCCACGCCCATCTCCTTGCGATAGAGCCGGCGTGCCGCATCGGGTGCGATCTGGCCGAGCGCGATCGCACGCACGATCATCGT
The DNA here is from genome assembly GCF_024580145.1 of Methyloversatilis sp. XJ19-49. Taxonomy (GTDB): domain Bacteria; phylum Pseudomonadota; class Gammaproteobacteria; order Burkholderiales; family Rhodocyclaceae; genus Methyloversatilis. The sequence goes on along the minus strand of NZ_JANINI010000002.1, from coordinate 76,633 downwards.
GATGGTCTGGTTGCCCGAATTGCCGCCGATGCCGGCCACGATGGGCATCAATGCGGCCAGCGCGACCAGTTTCTCGATCGAGCCTTCGAAGGCGCCGATGACGCGCGAGGCGAAGAAGGCGGTGCCCAGATTGATCGCCAGCCAGGCCCAGCGGTTGCGCACCGAATCCATGATGGGCGCGAAGATGTCCTCTTCCTCGCGCAGGCCGGCCTGGGCCAGCAGCTCTTCTTCGGACTGTTCGCGGATGAAGTCCATCACCTCGTTCACCGTCAGCCGGCCGATCAGCTGATCGTGGTGATCGATCACCGGCGCCGACACGAGGTCGTAGCGCTCGAAGGCCTGGGCGGCCGATTCGGCGTCGTCCGAGGCGTGCAGCACCAGCGGGTGCTCACGCATCACGGCCGCCACTTCGACTTCGCCGTCGTTGATCAGCAGGGTGCTCAGCGACAGCACGCCGCGCAGTTTTTCTTCGCGGTCGACGACGAAGATCTGGTCGGTGTGATCGGGCAGTTCATCGAAGCGGCGCAGATAGCGCAGCACCACTTCGAGCGTCACGTCCTCGCGCACGGTGACCATGTCGAAATCCATCAGCGCGCCGACCGAATCGTCCGGGTAGGACATGGCGGAACGCAGCTGTTCGCGCTCTTCGACGTCGAGCGCGCTGAACACGTCCTGCATGACCTCGGTCGGCAGGTCCGGCGCGAGATCGGCCAGTTCGTCGGCGTCCAGCTGTTCGACGGCAGCCACCAGTTCCTTCGGCTCCATCGCATCGATCAGCGATTCGCGCACCGCATCTGACACTTCGAGCAGGATTTCGCCGTCGCGGTCGGCGCGCACCAGATCCCACACCAGTAGCCGGTCCTCCGGCGGCAGCGCCTCAAGGATGTAGGCGATGTCGGCCGGGTGCATCGTGTCGAGCTTTTTCGTCAACTCGCTGTGGTGCTGCTTGGCGACCAGCGTTTCCACCAGGTCGTGACGCGGCATTTCCTGACGGTGCAGCAGGCTTTCGACCCGCTTCTGACGGTCGAGCAGCGACCTCACCTCTTTCAGGCGACGGTGCATTGCATCAAGCGGCAGGATTTCGTCGTGTTCGTCCACAGGGTGTCGTTCAGGCAGGGTGATCGGTGCAGAAGGAGGCATCGATTGTAGCTGCCGCCTGTCAGCCGGCTCCGGGTTTTTGCCGCAATGCGACAACGTGCGGACCCCGGGCGGCGCTTATCCGCGATAATCGCGGTCCGAGTTCTTCCGTACCCGCTTCATGAATGTTCTTTTCGAAGAGGACGGCCACTTCCGCGCCGGCTCCGTGATGACCGACAGCGTGTCCTCGCTGCAGGTCGAACTGCCGAGCGGCAAGCGTTCCAAGGTGAAGGCAGCCAACGTGCTGCTGCGTTTTGCCAGCCCCGATCCGGCAGCCCTGCTGGCTGCGGCCGAAGTGCAGGCGGCCGATCTCGATGCCACCTTCCTGTGGGACGTGTGCGGCGACGACGAATTTCCGTTCGAGGAGCTGGCGCGCGAGTATCACGGTGCCGCGCCGACAGCCGAACAGGCCGCTGCCATCCTGCTGTGCCTGCACGCCGCGCCGGTGTATTTTCACCGCAAGGGCAAGGGCCGCTTCCGCAAGGCGCCGCCCGACATTCTGAAAGCCGCACTGGCCGGCCTGGAAAAGAAGCGCCTGCAGCAGGAGCAGGTCGATGGCTGGGTCGCCGAGCTGCTCGCCGGGCGCACGCCGCCGGACATCGCGGCCTGCAGCGCGCAGATCCTGTACAAGCCGGACCGCAACCGGCTCGAAACCAAGGCGGTGGAAGCCGCCGCCACGTCGGCCGGCCTGTCGGTGGTCGGCCTGATGGCGAAGGCCGGCGCATTTGCGTCCAGCCACGAGTACCACCTCGGTCGCTTCCTGTTCGAATACTTCCCGCGCGGCACCGACTTTCCGACGTACGAGGTGCCGCTGGCCGGCGATCTGCCCGAGGCCGGCGTGCGCGCCTTTTCGATCGACGACGCCACCACGACCGAAATCGATGACGCCTTTTCGGTGCAGCCGAAGGCCGGTGGCGGCTGGCGCATCGGCATACATATTGCAGCGCCGTCGCTCGGCATCCAGCCGGGCACGCCACTGGGCGACATCGCGCGCAGCCGGCTGTCCACGGTGTACTTCCCCGGCCGCAAGATCACCATGCTGCCGGACGAGGCAGTGGACACCTACACGCTGCAGGCCGGCCGCAGCTGTCCGGCGCTGTCGCTCTACCTCGATGTCGAGACCGACCTGCGCGTCACGGCGAAGGCAAGCCGCATCGAACAGGTTGCCGTGGCCGCCAATCTGCGCCACCACGAGATCGAGCCGCTGTTCAACGAAGACACGATCACCGGCGGTGAGCTGCCCGAATTCGAGTGGCGCGACGAACTGCTGCTGCTGTGGCGTCTGGCCGAAGTGCTGGAAGCCGGGCGCGGCAAGCCGTCTGCCAACGCCGGCCAGATGGACTTCAATTTCTACGTCGACTGGGCACAGACGACGGAAGACGGCGAAGGCCGCGTCGACATCCAGCGCCGCGCGCGCGGCAGCCCGCTCGACAAGCTGGTCGCCGAACTGATGATCGTCGCCAACAATACCTGGGGCAGCGATCTGCGTGATGCTGGCATTCCGGCGCTGTATCGCGCCCAGGGCGCCGGCAAGGTGCGCATGACCACGGTCGCGGCACCGCACGAGGGGCTGGGCGTCGATTGCTACGCGTGGTCCACCTCGCCGTTGCGCCGCTATGTCGACCTGGTGAACCAGTGGCAGATGATTGCGCTGCTGCGCGGCGACGAGCCGGTGTTTCCACCGAAATCCGAAGCGCTGTTGTCGGCGCTGCGCGATTTCGAACTTGCCTATGCGGCCTACGCCGACTTCCAGCGCGGCATGGAGCGTTACTGGTGCCTGCGCTGGCTGCGCCAGCAGGCGCGCGAAGGCAATACCGTGTGGCCGGCCATCGTGCTGCGCGAATCGCTGGTGCGGCTGGAGCATGTGCCGCTGGTGCTGCGTTCGCCCAGTCTGCCGGCGCGCGACCCGCGCTCGCGCGTCGAGGTCGAGATCGACCAGCTCAATCTGCTCGACAACGACGCGCGTGCCCGCTGGGTTGGCGATCTCGCCGCACTGGCCGGTGCGGCACAGGTGTCCGAGGAAGAGTTGGCGGAAGAGATCGCCGAGGCGGAACTGCCGCCCGAGACGCCGGCGGCAGACGCGCTGGTGCCCGAGCTGCCGGTGGCCGCACCGGAGAGCGGCGAAGCGGACTGAGCGGGCTTTTGCCTGAGGGGAAGGGTGTCGCAGGCGTGCGCCGGCGCGCCGTTCGTCCGTTGGGCGGTCGGCAGCCTCAGGGCTTGCGCGCCCGCAGGTCGTTGCGCCGGCGTCCGGTCGGACGGCCGCGCCAGATGCGCAGGAAGGACTTGAACTTCTGTCGCCGGGTCAGCGTGTCGTCCGACACCGCGTCGAAGAATTCCGACAGCGCACTCGATTTCTTCAGCGTGTAGAAAGCGAGCAGCACGGTCGGTACAGTCACCACCAGCACGGCGCCGATCTTGCCGGCCAATGTGGCCGGCGGGCCGTCGAAGATGTTCATGCCGAGGAAGCCGGTGACGATGGTGCCGACCAGACCGAAGATGGTCACCACGGTGAGGCGCAGCAGGGTTTCGTTCTGGCGCCGGCTGTCGTCCGCTTCGAGGTAGTTGTCCATGTCCAGCACCTCGGCGCGCAGCTCGTTGTAAAGCGCCTCGTTGCCGAGGTTGCGGGTCCACAGGTCGAACAGGTCCTTGGCCATCGACTGCTTCGATACCTCGCCGAACCAGTAGCGGTGGTTGAAGCGCAGGAAGATTTCCATCGTCTGGCGGATGCCGCGCTTGAAACGGCGGCGCGAATCGACGTCGTCGGCGTCGAGCAGGCTGACCGCGACCACCAGCCGGTCCATCAGCATCAGCAGCGACGCGCGGTGGAAGTGCGCAATCAGGCCGATCAGGAAGTACTGGTGGCGGAACTCCGCCAGCAGGCCGTTCTGCGGGTCGGAATAGCCGGCCAGGCCGTGCTTGCCCACCATCACCATCGAGGGGCCGGTGCAGATGACGCGCGTGCTGGCGTTGTCGCTGCGCCGCGCCGGCACCCAGAAGCGGTCATAGCAGGCGGTGCGCTCGAACTCGTCCATCACCTGTTCCGAATACGGAAGTGGATGGCCGTCGTCCGGCTGCGTGGCCTGGCCCAGACGCACGAAATCCTCGCGGCTCAGCGCGAACGGATCGTCGAAGGACAGGAAGGTCATCTTCGGCAGCCGGTGGTATTCCAGCTGCCGGTAGCGGATGTCGCCGACCGCTTCCGAATGGTGCAGCACCATGGGCTGCAGCAGATATTCCCAGTGGCGTCCGATGCACGAGGCGCGGTGCTCCCAGGCGTGGTGCAGATAGCGTTCGCGGTCGCCATAGTCGGACTCGGCCAGCACCGCACCATTGTGGCCGACCCACTGTACGGTGCGCATGCACTGTGCTGCGCGCCCATCCGTATCGGCATTGCTCCACTTCGCCGGAAAGGCGCGTCCGAAGCGGAAGAGCAGTTCCTGCACCCGGGCCAGCGGAAGGTTGTCGGCATGCACTTCCATCGCGAGGATGACCACATCCACGTCGTAGAAGAAGTACAGGTCGATGTGCTGTACCGCGAGGTCGAGCGTGCTGCCGTCTTCGCAGCCGAGCCGCACCGCGGCCACATCGTTGCGCCGGAATACGCGGATCGGCGATTCACCGTAGCCGGGCTGGGTCGAACTCGACCGCCCCTGGCCATACAGGAAGCGCTGCACATGCGGCAGAAAGGTTACGAATTCGCGGTAGTGCCGCTCGTGGAAATCGGCCGGCGAACCGGTGAATTCGTCGCGCTGTTCGCGCCAGGGATTGCCCTCGGTGATGGCGGCCAGTGCCTGCGGGTGGCGTTGCACCTGATCACCACTGCGCAGCGGCATCAGCCGCAGCGGCCACATCAGGATCTGGCGGAAATGTCGGGCGACCGGCGGATCGGTGAGGCTCATGGGCGATTCAATGTCAACAGACCCTAGCGCAGCAGCCGGCGCTGTTCCGCCGTCAGCATGCGCCGGTCCTTCAGGATTGTCAGCGGCAGTCCTTCGCGTGCCACCTGGCCAATGATGCGGCCGGCCAGTACGCTGTCGCAGTCCATGTGCGTGGTCGAAATGAAGAAGTCGGCGCTCACCCAGTCGCGGGTGATGACGAATTCCGGGCCGAGCCAGGCGTCGGCTTCGACCGGATCGGCGCACACCGCAACCCGCCAGGGCGCGGCCGGCCGGGTTGTGCCCTTCAGATGATCGCGCAGCAGGCCGCTGGCTTCGCGCACGCCGTCCGACCAGTAATCGGCTTCCCAGCGCCCGGCGACCGCCGCTTCGAAACCGCCGGCCAGGCGGTTGTAATTGACGTAGTGATACGGATGCAGCCGCGCCAGTGCGACCAGCGGATCGAGCGCCCCGATGAGGCACAGCGCGATGAAGGCAGCCGCCAGACTGCGCGAGGCGCGGGCGTGCCGCCACAGGGCGTACAACCCGGCGGCGGCGATGACCGCCAGCGGCGGCAGCAGGAAGGTGAAGTGGCGGATGCCGTTGTACAGCGCCGGCCGGGTCGCGATGGCCAGCGCCAGCGGCAACAGCGCCGCCAGAATGACCGTCAGCCAGGGCAGGTGCTGTCGCAGCGGGTGGTGGCGCGCGTCCAGCGCCGGAGTGAACACTGCGGTGAGCACCGCCGTGAGCAGCATGCCCAGCGCGGCGACGAGCCCGGCCAGCGCCAGTTCCGGCAGACGCACTGCAAGATAGATCGGCAGGTAGCTGCGCGGCACTTCGGTGATCGCCATGACCTGGCCGTCGAGCACGGTCTGGATCGCGAAGGTGACGTGCGAAAAGGTGGTCAGCGCCTTGATCAGATTGCCCGGCGCCTGCGCCGCCCAGGGCCAGAACAGCGCGATCAGCGCCAGTGCGACCGGCAGGGCGGGCAGCAGCGTGCGCAGCGAGCGGCCCAGATGCGCGAGGCGGGCGCGCCAGTCGCCGTCGACCAGCGCCATCGAAGCGAGCACGCCGAACCCGAGCACCATGACGCCGAATACCGCACCGACGCGCAGTCCGAAGGCGCAGCCGATCGCCACGCCCAGCTTCAGCACCAGACCGAGTGGCGGTGCCGGCAGGCGCGTCACGATGAGCGTCGTGTACCAGGTCACCCACGCCATGCAGGCGGCAAACGGGATGTCCTTCGTGTGGGTGAACAGCGCGCCGCTCCAGGCACCGGTGAGCATCAGCAGTGCCACCGCGATGCAGGCGGCGGTGTCGTTCAGCAGGTGGCGTGCCAGCCGATACACGGCGACCATGCCGGCAAAACCGAATGCAGCCGACAGCAGATGGCGCATGTCCCACACATTCATCGGCAGCACGCGTTCGAGCGCGGCAGCGATCAGGTCGAACAGCCCGCCATACAGGTACAGGTCCTTGTAGTGGAAGGCCGACATGTCGGTCAGCCCGGACGCGTAGTAGTCGAGCAGCAGCCGGCCGTAGGTGTGCTGCACCCACTCGTCGTTGCTGATGCCGTGCTGGCCGAAGGTCAGTGCGATATGCAACGCAATGAACGCGAACAGCGCGAGTCCCGTGACATGTGCAGTCAGGCGCGGGAGGCTGCGTGTTGCAGGGTGAAACGTTGTAGCGGTCGGTGTCAAAGGATGCATGGAGCGGGCCGGGAGCCGGGGGCAGAGGCGTAACGCGCTGCCTGCGCACGCGCTGACAGTGCAGTCGATGAATGGGTTGGAAAGCGGGGCGTCAAGGGTGAGAGGCCGGATGCCAGCTGTTCACGGTCGTAGCCGCCCGATCTGAATGCCGGTCGCTGCGAGCCGGTCCTGGAAATCGCTCCCGGCCAGCACGCCGTGTTCGACCACGCGCGCGCAGCCGATCGGATCGCCTGGCATGGCCTGCATCGCCGGATGGCACATCACCGCGTCGCCGTCATCGGCGGTGGCGAACCAGTGCGCCAGCCGTTTGCGGTAGCTGGCGGCGTCGCAGTCGAAGCCGTAGGCGCCCAGCAGGCGCGGCATCACGCGGAAACCTTCGGCGCGGGCGCGGCGCAACAGCGCAGGGGCACCGAGCGCGGCAATGAAGCGCGGCTTGAAGCCGTCGCCCGCGCGCGCGCCGCTGATGCGCAGCCAGGGCAGCCGGCTGCCATAGCGCGTCAGCAGCACGTCGATCAGCGCGTCGCGGATCTGCGGCATCTGATGCACATGCTGGTGGCCGTCGATGTAGTCCGGCGCGTGGCCGGTGGCGTCTTCGAACCGTGCGCATTGAGCGGCGACTTCGTCGCGCAGCGACATCTGATCGAGGCGGCGGCTCTGGCTCAGGACAATCAGCGGCCACAGGCTGCGGCGTGCCGGCGCGAATTCGGTGAAATCCAGGTGCAGGCCAAACCCGGTGGCGCTGCGGCGGGAGGCGACACGATTGGCCGCAGCCGGCCAGCCCGGCGCACGCGTCATGCAGGCCGCGCCGCTGAGGCGGCCGGCGTCGATCAGATCGAGCACCGCCGCATCGACGGCCGGGTGGCAGCCGTAGTCGTCAGCGGTCAGATAGACCGTCTTCATGCCGTCCGGTGTGCGAACGCCCAGTAGCGGCCGAGCACCCAGGTGCTGACAGCGACGCACACCAGCACGATGGCCAGTGCGATCCACAGCGGCAGCGGCGTGTAGCGCAGCAGCGCGGCCAGCATCAACTGGTTGCCGACGAAGGCGGTGCACGACACTGCCAGCAGCCGCGGCAGCGCCTGCCGGTGGCTGGCTTGCGTGCCGGCGAACGAAAAGCGCCGGTGGCCGAGGTAGCTGACCGGAAAGGCGCACACGAAGCCGATCAGGTTTGACCACGCCGGATCCACGCCGGTGGCGGCATCCACAGCCAGCGTGACCAGATAATGCACGCCCGCGGCGCAGCCGCCGACGATGAGGAAGAGCAGCACGGAGGCGCGCATGTTCAGTCCTCTAGCCTGTCTGCGTGCGCCACCTGCTCGCGCCGCACGAGTTCCGCAACGACATACGGCGGCCGGCCCTTCACCTCTTCGTAAACACGCGCGAGGTATTCGCCGAGGATGCCGATGAACAGCAACTGCACGCCGGAGAAGAACATGATGCTGACCACCACGGTCGGCCAGCCCGGGAGGTCGATACCGAACACCAGCTTTTCGATCACCTCATAAAGTCCATAGGCAAAGGCCAGCGTCGACAGCAGCAGCCCGGTCAGGCTGGCCATGCGCAGCGGCAGCACCGAAAAGCTGGTCAGCCCGGTCCATGCCAGCCGCATCAGGTTGAGCCGGTTGAAGGTGGTGACGCCGGCTGCGCGCGGCAGCGGCGTGTAAGGAATGCCGATCGAGCGGAAGCCGACCCAGGCGTACATGCCCTTCATGAAGCGCTGGCGTTCCGGCAGCGCGAGCAGGGCATCGACCACGCAGCGGTCCATCAGCCGGAAGTCGCCGGCATTGGGCGGGATGTCGAGCCGACCACCGATATTCATCAGGCCGTAGAAAACCCGGGAGCCGAGCCGGTTGAACAGGCCCTGTTCGCCGCGGTCGGCGCGTACCGCATAGACCATGTCGTAGCCGTCGCGCCAGCGCGCCAGCATGTCGCCCAGCAGTTCGGCCGAATGCTGGCCGTCGGCATCCATGCACACCACCACGTCGCCGCGCGCGTATTGCAGCCCGGCGGATATCGCTGCTTCCTTGCCGAAATTGCGCGAAAAGCGCACCAGCGTGACGGGCAGGCGAGCCGCGCAATCGCAGGCGATCTGCGCCGTCGCGTCGAGGCTGCCGTCATCGACCACCACCAGTTCGAAGGCGGGTGTCAGCGCCGACAGGTGGCCGGCGATCATGTCCAGCGTGGCGGCCAGCGCGCCCGCTTCGTTATAGGCCGGGATGACGATGCTGACGCAGGCGGGCGGCCCGATGCGTCGTGAGGAAGGCTGCAGCCGGGTGCCGGCGGGGTCGGTCGGGATCATCGTGGGCGCGCCCGCACGGACGGCAGCGGCGGGGCAGGAAGACGGCGCAAGAGGTTGGCGAGGTGCGCAGTGTACCGGCCTGCAGTCGCTGTCGGGGGGCTTTACAGCACCGGTTGATAGTTAGTGTGCGCAGTTGTTTGCATTTTCAAGTCCATGAAAACAAACAAAAGAGAACGGTGTGGCATGGCGATTGCTGACTGGAAACCGTCAGGCTCGAAGCGATGGGCGTCGAGTCGCCACACAAAGATGATGCGGGCACGCTCCGGATGTTCGCCCGCCACGATCAGGACACCATGATGAAATTCTCGAAGATTGCACTGACACTGACACTGGCGCTTGCCGCATCGGCCAGCCAGGTTTCCGCCGCCATCATTGCTTCGGATGATTTTTCCTACGCGACCGGCGCGCTCAACGGCGCCAACGGCGGTACCGGGTGGAGCGGCGGCTGGAGCGCCACGGGTGCTGCTTCGGTCAGCGATCCGGCGGTTGATCTGGACGGCAACCGCGCGGCATCGTTTACCTCGAACGCCGGCAACGCGGCGCACCGCGCCCTGTCATCGGCCTTTACCGGCGACAGCGTGTTCGTCAGCTTCTTCATTCAGGTGGCGACCGGTTCGAATATCGGCAACAACGACTTTCTGGGCCTGTGGCTGCAGAACGGCGCCGCCAACGAAGGTTTGAATCGCCCGACGCTCGGCCTCAAGGGCAACGAGGTGACCAACGACGCGTCGCGCAACGACCTGTTCGTGCGCACCACCGGCAGCAACGGCAGCTTTCTGGCGTCCAGCAACGTGATGCTTGGTCAGACCCATCAGATCGTCGGTCACCTGTACCGCAACGCGGCCGGCAACTACACCAACTTCGACGCCTGGCTGAACCCGACTGCAGGTGACCTCGGCACGCCGGACGCCAGCTTCGTCGGCAATTCGGGCATCAACCAGATCACGCGCGTCGGCATCCGCACTGCGCATCTGGATCCGGGCGACAACGTCCTGATCGACCGCGTCGTGCTGGCGACCACTTTCCGCGAAGCGATCGGTCAGCCGATCCCGGAACCGGGCGTACTGGGTTTGCTGGGCCTTGGCCTGGCCGGTATGGCGTTCATGCGCCGCCGCATGGCCTGAGCCGTCGACGCACACTCTCCGCTCGACGTACTTTCGCCTTGGGGCAGCTTCGGCTGCCCCTTTTTCGTCGACGCCCTGCCAGCGGGAGCGCATGTCTGCTCAGGGCCTGTTCTTCAGCGCTTCGGCCGCGCGGGTCAGGTGCTGCATCAGCTTCGGCGCGAGGTCCATCGGAATGTCGGTCGCCTCGATGGCATGCACCATGCAGCGCAGCCAGGACACGACTTCCTCCTGGCCGATGGCAACGTGCGCATGCATCTGCCGCAGGTTGGCGTGGCCCATGCGCTCGGCGTAATAGCGGGGGCCGCCGAGAAAGCCGCACAGGAACTCGAACTGCGCCTCGCGCAGGTGGGCCACGCCGAAACCGTGCTGGTGCAGCGCGTGTACCGGCGCCCCGTCCGGGTGGGCTTCGACGATGTCGTAGAAGGCATTGACCAGCCGGCGCAGCGGCGCTTCGCCACCGATCTGCTGGAACATGCTGGCGGGGCGGGTCGCGCCGCTGTTCATCGGGTCTCCTGGACGGGGCTGCATGTTGGGCCTGCTTGTTGGGCATCGCTGCGCTCACCCCAACCTACTGTTGCCGCAGAAGTCTGCAGCTTCCGCTGCCCCGCCCACTCGCCGCAATACCCCGGTGGGGGTACCCGCCCAGCACCGTCCACACGTGGGTTGGGGTGAGCGCAGCGATGCCCAACTCCGACCTTCACAAGCGGCCGCCGCATCCCGGCCGCAGCGGCGCAACCCCTATCAGGCCGGAATCGCCGCGGAGGGGCCAACCAATTGCCCGGCGTCCATCGTCAGCACGCGGGCCATGCGCTCGAAGGCGCGTGGCCGGTGCGCGATCAGGATGACTGTGCGCCCGGGCGCGTGATCGCTCATCAGCGCGTCGATCACGCGCGCTTCGGTGTCAGCGTCGAGCGCCGACGTGGCTTCGTCCAGCAACAGCACGGGTGCATCGCGCAGCACGGCGCGAGCGAGCCCTACGCGCTGTCGCTGGCCACCGGACAGGCTGTGCCCCTTTTCTCCTACCGGACTGTCGAGGCCGTCGGGCAGCAGCGCGATTACGTCGTCGAGCTGCGCGATGCGGCAGGCATTCAGCAGCTCGAGTTCGCTCACGTCCCGGCCCAGCGTCAGGTTGTCGCGCAGCGACAGGCTGAACAGTTCGGTTTCCTGCGGCACCACGGCGACCTGGTGCAGCAGCGCCTCGTGCCGGATGTCGGACAGCGGCACCTCGTCGACCGCCAGCCGTCCCGATTCCGGCGGGTAGAGCGCGAGCAGGAGCTTGACCAGCGTGCTCTTGCCGGAACCCGAACGCCCGGCGATGCCGATGTGCTCGCCGCGCCGAATCGTGAAATCGAGCGGGCCGAGCACGCGCCGACCGTCGTGCGCAAAGGTCAGCGCTTCGGCGTGCAGCAGCTGCCAGTCGGCCGGCCAGTCCAGCGTGCCGTGCTGCGCGGTCTGCGGCGCGAACAGCGGCATCATGCGGCCGAGGTTGGAGGTGCGTTCGATCATGGTCTGCACGCGGTCGGTCATGTCCATCGACGCTTCGCGCAGCGTGTTGAAGTAGGCGGTGTAGGTGAGCACCAGTCCGACCGACAACCCGCCTTCCATCACGCCCCAGGCCACGCCGAGTATGTAGAGTGACCACGCCAGCGCGGTATGCAGCTGGAACAGCATCCACTTGGTGTTGGTCAGCCGCAGCCGGCGGTAGGCGAAGTCGCGCGCCGCCTGTTCGCGCGCGGCGACCCGCGCCGTCATGTCGGCGCCGGCATTCATCGCCTTCACCGAGAGAATGTTGGCGGCGCTTTCGACGAAACTGCCGCTGGCGTTTTCCATCGACGCGTTGATCTGGTCCGACAGCTTCGCGATGCGCCGGTAGAAATACCACTCGATGAAGCCGAGCACGCCGCAGTAGTACAGGAAGAAGAACACCGTGGCCGGGTGCAGCAGCATGCAGGCAATCAGTGCGCCGAAGAAGGCACCGGATGCCGTGAGCAGCGCGTTCACCAGGTCACTGGTCCAGTCGCGCACCGCGTCGGCGCCGGTCAGCACGCGCTGTGCCTTGTTGCCGGTGCTTTCCTTCTGATGCCAGCCGAGCGAAAAACCGAGCAGGCGCTCGAAGCCCCACACCTTGGCGCGCATGCGCGCATCGATCGACATGCGGCCGATCACCCGCTTGGTGGACAGCCGCACCAGCGCAACCACCGCATGCGCCACGCCCAGCGTGGCGATCAGCGTGTACATCGGCGTCAGCGAATCGCCGCGCTGCCAGCCGATCAGGAAGTCGGCGACCTGACCGATCAGGAAGGGCGGCAGCATCGGGTAGAACTGCACCACGCCGAGCACGCAGATGAACAGCAGATAGCGTCGCCGGTCCGTGTCCAGAAAGAACCGGATGGCGCGCGGGACGTCGGTCAGGCGGAAGTGCGCGTCGGCGCGCAGGTTGCGGGAGTCGTTCACGGTGACGGGCCGGCGCGCCGGACGGCCGCGCCGGCGGACGCAGTCAGGCTCAGGCGGTCACTTCCTTCGATGTGATGGCATAGACGAAGCTGCCCGCATCGAGGCTGTCGGCGCGCCCGGCGGATGTTTCCAGCTGCGGATACATCAGGAACGGGATGGCCGGGCCGGTCGCTTCCGGCAGCTTCAGGTCGTGCGCCACGTTGTAGGCCAGCCAGTTCATTTCCCACGAACCGAACAGTGCCTTGCGCGCGGCCACCACCACGTCGTCCTGCAGCGTCAGGCCGGGGCGCTCTTCCAGCACCACCTTGCGTACGTCAGCCGGATCGACCGGCACCCAGCCGAAACCGGCCAACCACACTTCGGCGCGGCAGTGCTGCGCCTTGGTGATGTCGCCCGCCTTGCCCAGGCTCTTGTAGCCGAACTTCGAATCCGCCACGCGCACGCCGTACACGTCGCGCGCCGGCAGGCCGGCGGCGCGGGCCAGACCGACGAACAGCGCATTCAGGTCGGCACACTTGCCGCTCAGATTGCCGCTCTCCAGCATGCTGCGGATGTCGCCCAGCCCGCAGCCGCGCGTTTTCGGGTTGCGTTCGGTGTTGTCGCAGATCCACTCGTACAGCGCGCGTGCACGCTCGATGTCGTTGCCCGCACCCCGGGTGATCTTCAGCGCGGTGTCGCGCACGATGCCGTCGGTCGGCAGCAGTTCGGTGGCCTGCGTATAGAGCTTGTGCGACTGCGCATCGAGCGGCGCGACGGCGCCCGGACGGCTGAAATCGACCGCGCGGTCGCGCGTGGCGAAGCGGTTCACCAGTTCGATCACCGGCGCCTCCTGACCGGCGCGCCACTGCGCCACCAGCATTTTGGCGCCATACACGGTGTCTTCCGCGATGCCGGCGCGCATCGCGTTGCCCTGCCAGTCACCGGCCAGCGGCTTGATCCAGTCCGGATTGTCGATCGACGGCAGCGGAATCCATGCCGTGGCCACCTCGCCGCGCGTGACCGGCTTGACGACGGTGGTCACCTCGAAGGTGCGCCAGCCGGCGTCCGGCGAAGGTTTGAAGACGGGCTGCGCGGCTGAGCCGGGCAGCGGCAGCATGCCGGACAGGCCGGCCAGTGCGGAAGACTGGATGAAACGACGACGGTCCATGATGACACTCCGATTGATGCAACAGCTATTTCAGCAGACTTCGCAGCCGTTCCAGCACTGCGTTGTCCTCCCATTCGATCACGCCCTGTGCACGCGCCACGATGCGGTGCTGCCGGTCGAGCACCACCGTGTAGGGCAGCAGACGCGCACCCCACAGCCGGCTCAACCGCTGGTCGCGGTCGTGCAGCACCGGCAGCGCAAGGCGGGCGCGCTGCATGAACAGCGCGGCGTCGGCTTCGCGGTCGGCCACCGCCACGGTCAGCACGACCAGTCCGGTGCCCGCCAGTTTCTCCGGCAGGCGCGCCAGCGCTGGCATTTCATCGCGACAGGGCTCGCACCACGAAGCCCAGAAATTGATCACCAGCGGCTGACCGGCATGGCGGGCGAGCTGCTGCGCCAGCCGCACATCGTCGCCCACCGGGGCCGCTGTCGGTGTTTCAGCGACCAATTCGGCAACCGACCCGGCGGCTGTCGCCGTGCCGCACAGGGCAAGCCAGAGCAGAAAGAGTGGCAGCGCGCCCATTCCGGCGCCGCGAAGTGTCGCCCACATCGAAGTTTTCGTCTTCCCTTTTGTTCGACTGCCGGTCTTCGTTGTGCGGATGGACATCAAGTGGCTGTCATGGTTGCGTCACCGCACCGTCATGGTGCTGCATTGGCCGGTCGCGACACTGCGCGGATGCGACCGGACGACGCCGACGACGAACTCGCCTTCACCGTGGAACGACTGCACGCGGCAGACGAACCGCTGCGCATCGCCGTGGTGACCGAAACCTATCCGCCGGAAATCAACGGTGTTGCGATGAGCCTCAAGCGCATGCTCGACGGTCTGCTGGCGCGCGGCCATCGCATCCAGCTGATCCGGCCGCGCCAGCACGCGGACGATACCGCGATGCAGTCGGGCGCGCTGCACGAAGTGCTGGCGCGCGGCATGCCCATTCCGCGCTACGGAACGCTGCGTGTCGGCCTGCCTGCCAAGCAGAAGCTGGCCCGGTTGTGGGCGGTCGAGCGGCCGGACCTGGTGCACCTGGTCACCGAAGGCCCGCTCGGCTGGTCCGCCATGGCGGGCGCACGCAAGTTGAAGTTGCCGGTGACCAGCGACTTCCGCACCAATTTCGACGCCTACAGCTCACATTACGGCATCCGCTGGCTCAAGCGCCCGATTTCCGCGTACTTGCGCCGCTTCCACAACATGGGCCACGAAACCTTCGTGCCGACCCGTGCCATGCAGACACAGCTGATCGACTGCGGCTACCGCAACGTCGAGGTGGTGGCGCGCGGCGTCGATACGCGGCTGTTTTCGCCGCAGCGGCGCAGCGCGGCGCTGCGCACCGCCTGGGGCGTCGGCGAGCGCGATCCGGTGGTGGCATTCGTCAGCCGGCTGGCGCCGGAAAAGAATCTCGACCTCGTGGCGCGCGCCTTCGCGGCGCTGCGCGCGCAGCGCCCGGACGCGCGCATGCTGTGGGTGGGTGATGGCCCGGCACGTGAATCGCTGGCGCGGCAGTATCCGCATCACCTGTTTGCCGGCATGCGCACCGGCGACGATCTGGCCACCCACTACGCCAGCGCCGACCTGTTCCTGTTCGGCAGCCTGACCGAAACCTTCGGCAATGTGCTGACCGAGGCGCTGGCCAGCGGGCTGCCGGTGGTGAGCTATGCGCAGGCGGCTGCGGCCGAACTGGTGGTGCCGGAGCACAACGGATTGCTGGCCCTGCCGGGCGACGAGAATACCTTCATCGCGCAGGCGGTGCGCGCCGGGCTCGATGACGATCTGCGCGCCGGCATGGCGGTGCATGCGCGTGCCAGCGTCGAACAGCTGGGCTGGGATAGCGTGGTGGACGCCTTCGCCGCCCGGCTGCGCGCCACCGTGCTCAATGCCGAGGCACTGCGTAGCGCGCGCTCGCGACGCTGAAACGGCGGCGTAAGCCCGTATACTCGCGCCTTTCGCCACCGGTCTGCCTTCATGTCCGTCCTCATCTGCGGCTCCATCGCCTACGACACGATCATGGTGTTTCCCGATCGTTTCAAGCAGCACATCCTGCCCGACCAGATACACATCCTGAACGTGGCCTTCCTCGTACCTGACATGCGGCGCGAGTTCGGTGGCTGTGCCGGCAACATCGCCTACAACCTTAAGCTGCTGGGCGGCGAGCCGCTGATCATGGCCACGGTCGGCCATGACGCCGGCCCTTACATGGACCGCCTTGCGTCGCTCGCCATCCCGGCCACCCATGTGCGACGGATCGACACCGCCTTCACGGCGCAGGCCTTCATCACGACTGATCTCGACGACAACCAGATCACCGCCTTCCATCCGGGTGCGATGAACATGTCGCACGAAAACAGCGTGTCCGACGCCACCGGCGTCAAGCTGGGCATCATTGCACCGGATGGTCGGGACGGCATGATTTCGCACGCGCGCCAGTTTGCCGAAGCCGGCATCCCGTTCGTGTTCGATCCGGGTCAGGGGCTGCCGATGTTCGGCGGCGACGATCTGCTGAACTTCCTGGATCTTGCGCGCTGGTGCGCGGTCAATGACTATGAAGCCCGCCTGCTGTGCGAGCGCACCGGTCTGACCGAAGCGCAGATCGCGGAAAGGGTCGAGGCGCTGATCGTGACGCGCGGCGCCGAAGGTTCGCGGGTCTACACGGGCGGCTCGGTGACCGAAGTGGCCTGCGTGCCGGCCGACGCGCTGGCCGACCCGACCGGTTGCGGCGACGCCTACCGCGGCGGCCTGCTGTACGGGCTGTCGCGCGGCGCCGACATCATCGCCTCGGCGCGTCTGGCGTCGGTCATGGGCTCGATCAAGATCGCCAGCCGGGGCGGGCAGAACCACCTGCCGACGCGCGACGACATCGCCGAGCGTCATCGCGCCGCCTTCGGCTCTGCGCTGGCATTCTGAGCGTCCGGTCGACCCTCGGAGGCCGAAACATGCGCTCACCATTGGTCGGCTGACGCGCCGAGCGGCGCGCGGTAAAAGGTCAGCAAGGCCGCGATGTCGCGGCCGCATACGGAGAAGCATCATGAATCGCATCGCATTGCCGGCGCTGTTGCTGGCCGGCATCGTTCTCGCAGGTTGTCAGTCCAGCCTGTCGGGAGACACCTATTCGCGCGAACAGGCGCGGCGTGAAATGTCGGTCCGCCAGGGAACGGTGGAAGGCGTCCGCGCCATCACGATCGAGGGCACGAAGTCGAACATCGGCACCGCTGCGGGCGCAGCGGTGGGCGGCCTGGCCGGCGGTCAGGGATCCACTGCAGGCGCCATCGCCGGCGCCGTGGTCGGCGGTGTGGCCGGCGCCTTCATCGAGGAAGGTGCGACTCGCCGCAAGGGGCAGGAAATCACGATCCGGCTCGACACCGGCAATGTGATTGCGGTGGTGCAGGAGGGCGACGAGAAATTTGTGATCGGCGAGCGCGTTCGTCTGGTCGGCGCGAGCGGCAACACCCGGGTGACGCGCGCGCAGTGAGCCTGTGCACATGCGGAAGCGGTCGCCTCGCGGCCGACTGCTGCGCACGGCATCACGCCGGCGAGCCGGCTGCCACGCCCGAAGCCCTGATGCGCTCGCGCTACAGTGCCTACGTGCTCGGCCTGACCGATTACCTGCTCGCCACCTGGCATCCGACGACACGTCCGGTCACCCTGACGCCTGATGAGGCGGGGTTGAAGTGGCTGGGGCTGGATGTGCGTCGCTGCGTGATGCAGGACGCCGATCACGGCACGGTGGAATTCGTCGCCCGCAGCAAGCTCGGCGGACGCGCGCACCGGCTGCATGAAACGAGCCGCTTCGTGCGCGACAACGGTCGCTGGTTCTACCTCGACGGCGACTTCGCGGCCTGATCTACCTTGCCGGATGCGCATCCACAGGCGGACCGCTCAGTAGTCGTCTGCGCCGGCGCTTTCCTCTTCTTCATCCTCGTCGTAATCATCGACCGCCTCTTCGGCCACGCGGGCTTCGAGGAAGGCCTTCAAATCATCCGGGTCGGTGAATTCGTCGATGAACTCGGCAAGGATGCTGACGACGGTATCCGGGTCCCATTCGCACTCGTCGGCGGCGTCGTGAATCAGCTTTTCGGCACTCATTGCTTTCTCCCGAAGGACTGGACAGATGCGACCGGGGTCTGCTGACATCGAATGACCAACCGGAGGAGCGGAAAGCTGGATGTGACAGGCTCCGCGGTGGTCTGCGATTCAATGTCGAAAGACTCCGACGCAGTGCTGGAAAGCCTAGCACAGGCCGATCGGCGCTTCATCGTGCAGCGCGTCGAACACGTTGCATGGCGTTACCGCGTCAGACGCCCTGAGCCTTGCCCACGGTGTCGGCGTTCTGCCCGAACAGCAGCTTGCTGGAGACTTCGTCGACCACCGGTTTGTCGCTGATCTGCGCACCCCGGAGGTACGCCCGCACGGTGGCCGCACGGTCGCGGATGGCTTCGTGCCAGCGCTTCAGATGCGGGAAGTCGTCGAGATTCATCTGCTGGCGCTTGTGCGGCACGGTCCACGGATAGCTTGCCATGTCGGCGATGCCGTACTGTCCGCCGGCGATGAAGTCGCGATCGGCCAGGTGCTTGTTCAGCACACCGTACAGGCGCGAGGTTTCGTCGACGTAGCGGCGGATCGCGTAGGCGATCGGCTCCGGCGCGTACTGTACGAAATGGTGGTTCTGGCCGGCCATCGGTCCGAGCCCGCCGACCTGCCAGAACAGCCACTCCAGCGTCTGCACCCGCCCGCGCAGCCCGCCCGGCATGAACTGACCGGTCTTTTCGGCCAGATAGAGCAGGATGGCGCCGGATTCGAACACCGACAGCGGTGCGCCGCCATCCGCCGGCGCTTGGTCGACGATGGCCGGCATGCGGTTGTTCGGCGAAATGGCGAGAAATTCCGGTCGGAACTGTTCCCCGGTGCCGATGTTCACCGGCACGATGCGGTGTTCGATGCCGGATTCTTCGAGAAACATCAATACCTTGTAGCCGTTGGGTGTGGGCCAGAAATGAAGGTCGATCACGATGTGCTGCCCCGCTGTGGTCACGTCCATCGACCGTAACCGCTGCCCGCAGCGCGCGCCAGTTGCATCTCGCCCTGCATGTGGCGGATGCCTCGCGCACCCACCACGTACAATGGGCGGTCGTTGTCTTTTCCCGTTTCCCTGCATGCTCCGTCACGCCATCATTCCGGTCACTCCGTTCGAACAGAACTGCACCCTGCTGTGGTGCGACGAAACCATGAAGGGCGCCGTGGTCGATCCGGGCGGCAATCTCGAACGCGTCCTGGCCGAAATCGAGCGGCAGGGCGTCACGCTGGAAAAGATACTGGTGACGCACGGCCATCTCGATCACGCCGGAGCCACGCTGGATCTGGCTGAACAGTTCGACCTGCCGATCGAAGGCCCGCACCCGGACGACAAGTTCTGGATCGACGGCTTTCCGGTGCAGTCGCAGATGTTCGGCTTTCCGCCGTGCCGGCCCTTCGTGCCGACGCGCTGGCTGGCCGACGGCGACACCGTCACGGTCGGCAACGTGACACTCGACGTCGTGCATTGCCCGGGCCACACGCCGGGTCATGTGGTGTTCGTCGACCGCGTCGGCCGGCTGGCCCAGGTCGGCGACGTGCTGTTCGCCGGGTCGATCGGCCGTACTGATTTTCCGCGCGGCAACCACGCCGACCTGATCCGCTCGATCCGCGAAAAACTGTTTCCGCTGGGCGACGACATCCGCTTCATTCCGGGCCACGGTCCGATGTCGACGTTCGGCGAAGAACGCCAATACAACCCACACGTTGGACAACGCTGACATGCAGCTCGAACGCATCCTGCAGAGCCAGGGTTTCGGCACCCGCCGCGAATGTCGCGCCCTGGTGCGCCTCGAACGCGTCACCGTGCGCGGCGAAATGGTCGATGACCCCTTCGTCGACGTGGACACGGCTGACCTCGACTACACCGTCGACGGCGAAGCCTGGCGCTATCACGAGCCGTCATACGTGATGCTGCACAAGCCGGCCGGCCACGAATGTTCGCAGAAGCCCAAGCACCATCCGGCGGTGTTTTCGCTGCTGCCGTCACCGCTGGTGGTGCGCGCGATCCAGTGCGTCGGCCGGCTCGACGAAGACACCACCGGCCTGCTGCTGCTGACCGACGACGGCCAGCTGATCCACAAGCTCACGTCGCCCAAGCACGGCGTGCTCAAGCGCTATGTAGCCACCGTGAAGCATGCGGTGGATGACGCGATGCTCAAGGCGCTGGGCGGTGGCGTGGTACTGAACGACGCGCCCGACGTGTCAGTCGCCGCACACGCGGTCGAGCAGCTGGACGAGCACCGGATCGCCATCACCATCGGTGAGGGCAAGTACCACCAGGTCAAACGCATGGTGGCCGCTGCCGGCAACCGGGTCGAGGCGCTGCATCGCGTGGCCGTCGGCCGGCTCGAACTGCCGGCGGATCTGGCGCCCGGCGAGTGGCGCTGGTTCGATCCGGCCGAGGTGTGACGCCATGATCCATACCGATCCGCTTCAGGCAGCCGCCGAACGTCTGGTGTCGGCGGCGCCGGCCGACGTGAAGGAAGACGCGCTGGAGCGCGCGCTGCGCCCGAAGCGGCTCGATGAATACATCGGTCAGGTCAAGATCCGCGAACAGCTCGATATTTTCGTCGCCGCGGCGCGCGCGCGGCGCGAGCCACTCGATCATGTGCTCCTGTTCGGTCCGCCCGGTCTGGGCAAGACCACGCTGGCGCACATCGTTGCCGCCGAAATGGGCGTGAGCCTGCGTCAGACGTCCGGCCCGGTGCTCGAACGGGCCGGCGACCTCGCGGCGATCCTGAGCAACCTCGAACCGAATGACGTACTGTTCATCGACGAAATCCACCGCCTGAGCCCGGTGGTGGAAGAGATCCTGTACCCGGCGCTGGAAGATTTCCAGATCGACATCATGATCGGCGAAGGCCCGGCGGCGCGCTCAATCAAGCTTGATCTGCCGCCGTTCACGCTGGTCGGCGCCACGACGCGCGCCGGCATGCTGACCAATCCGCTGCGCGACCGCTTCGGCATCGTGGCGCGGCTCGAGTTCTACACCGCCGACGAACTGGCACTGATCGTGCGACGTTCGGCGCGCCTGCTCGACTGTCCGATGGATGACGCCGGCAGCGTCGAAATTGCGCGTCGCTCGCGCGGCACACCACGCATCGCCAACCGCCTGCTGCGCCGCTGCCGTGACTACGCCCAGGTGAAGGCCGACGGCGCCATTTCACGCGAAGTGGCGGATGCCGCGCTGACCATGCTCGACGTCGACAGCCTCGGTCTGGACATGATGGACCGCAAGCTGCTCGGCGCCGTGATCGACAAGTTCGATGGCGGCCCGGTCGGCGTGGACAACCTCGCCGCCGCGGTCGGCGAGTCACGCGACACGATAGAAGACGTGATCGAACCGTATCTGATCCAGCAGGGTTATCTGCAGCGCACGCCGCGCGGACGCATCGTCACCGCGGCGATCTATCGCCACTTCGGCCTCGGCACGCCCACACCGGCGATTGCGTCGCTGTGGGACGACGCGAAACCCGCCGGCTGAGTGCTCAGTCGGCCGCGCGAGCAGCCGCCACGGCGGCGATGCGCGCCGCCTGCACCTCGCGCGCGATGGCGGGTCCGCTGTCCGGCGACCCCGTCCTGCCCTTTTCGGCCATCGATCGCGCAATGGCGCCCGCATCGACCGCCCTGAACGCGGCCGCTGCCCTGCGCACGATGTCGGCCTGCGGGTAGCCCGCCGCATCGAAGCCGGGCCGGCTGCGCTGGTCGGCTTCGCAGGCAAGCAGCATGTCGGTCAGCCGCTCCGGCTTGCGCATCACGTCAAGCCGCTCCAGCAGTTTCACCAGCGTGTCGGCACGCAGCTCGGCGGCGCGGTGGATGTTGGTGTGCTCCTGCGCCACCAGCCGTCCGATGTCGGCGATGTCGGTCGGCACGCGCAGGCGCTCGGCCAGCGCGTGCGCCAGCTTCACGCTGCGCGCCTCATGGGCGATGTGGCGTGGCCATTCTTCGCGCGGCGTCGTGCCCTTGCCCAGATCGTGTGCAAGCAGCGCCCAGCGAGTCGACAATGACGCCTGGTGGCCGGCGGCCCAGTCCAGACACTGCAGCAGGTGGATGCCGGTATCGATTTCCGGATGATGCTTTTCCGGCTGAGGCACGCCGAACAGCGCATCGACCTCGGGCAGCACGACAGCCAGTGCGCCGCAATCGCGCAGCACCTCGAGCATGCGTGAAGGTCGCGCTTCCATCAGGCCGCGCGACAGTTCCTGCCACACGCGTTCGGCAACGAGGGCGCGGGCTTCGCCCGCCTCCACCATGCCGCGCAACAGCGCCAGCGTTTCCGGTGCGATGGTGAAATCGACGAAGCGGGCGGCGAAGCGGGCCAGCCGCAGGATGCGCACCGGGTCTTCGGAAAAGGCGGGGCCGACATGACGCAGCACGCGCGCCTCGATGTCGGCCCGACCGTTGCACGGATCGATCAGCGTGCCGTCATCGGCCCGCGCGATCGCATTGATCGTCAGGTCGCGCCGCTGCAGATCCTCTTCCAGCGTGACCGATGCATCGGCGTGGAACACGAAGCCGCGGTAGCCGGGCGCGGTCTTGCGCTCGGTGCGCGCCAGCGCGTATTCCTCGTGCGTGTCGGGATGCAGGAAGACCGGAAAGTCGCGGCCGACCGGCATGTAGCCGGCGGCCCGCATGTCGTCCGGTGTGGCGCCCACCACGACCCAGTCGCGGTCACCGGCCGGCAGCCGCATCAGCTCGTCACGAACCGAGCCGCCGACGCGGTAGATGCGCATGCTATCTGCGTGCCTTCGAGCGCGCGCGCTCGAAGCGGTCGGTTGGCGTGAAGTCGGCCAGGCAGCGGCCGATCTCGCTTTCCAGCAGCGCCGGCGCGAAGCCGAACGGCAGCGTGCAGCCGGCGTCGCACACATTGTCGACGCTCATCGAACGCAGGTTGTCACGCGACATCAGCGTCGGGCCCGGCGCCAGTTCGAGCGCCAGCGCCTGCAGCGATGCCAGCGGCCCGGGCAGGCCGATGACGCACGGATCGCGGCCGATGGTGCGGCCGGTCAGCTGCACCAGTTCGCGCATCGTGTACACCTTGGGTCCGCACAGCGGATACACCTGACCGATGCTGTCGTCGCTGTCGAGCGCATGCACGATGCAGCGCGCCACGTCTCGAACATCCACAGGTTGATAGCGCGTGTCGGCGCCGGCCAGCGGCATCACCGGAAACAGCTTCAGCAGCCCCGCGAACAGGCGCAGGAAGCATTCGCCGTCGCCGAACACCAGCGAAGGCCGGAATATCGTCCATTCGAGTCCGCTGGCGCGGACGGCGTCTTCACCGGCGGCCTTCGAACGCTGGTACTCGGATGGCGCGTCTGCCGCCGCGCCCAGTGCGCTGACCTGCACCATGCGCGGCACGCCAGCGGCCTTGGCTGCCGCGGCGACGGCGCGGGGCAACGCGACGTGAGCGCGTTCGAAGTCTGCACCCCAAGGGCTGCCGATGCGCGAATGCAGGATGCCGACCAGATTCACCACGGCATCGGCGCCCTGCATCAGGCGGTTCAGCGTGGCGGCATCGTGTACGTCGGCTTCGACCACATCGACCGTGGGCAGCAGGATGAGATGCTTCGCGCGGTCGCGCCGGCGCGTCGGCACGATGACGCGGATATTGCGCTCGGCAAGCAGGCCGGCAACGTGGCTGCCGATGAAACCGCTGCCGCCGATCAGGAGAACTGTGGAAAGGGACATCGAGATCACTCTGGTTGAACAACGGCGAACATGCTACCAGCGTCGCTGCGGGGGCATGCGTGACCGGGATCAAGGCGTGTGCCGGCAGATCCCGGCGCGATCCATCGCGGGCGCACTCTTATATCGGATCATCCGGCAGCGCGCCCGGGCCCGGCTGTATGGTGCCGAGACGCTGCTTGAGTCCGGGGCTGTCCGGCAACCCGAACACCAGGCTGTACAGCACTGCGTTGGCCATCACTTTCTTCACGTAGTCGCGCGTTTCGTTGAAAGGGATGGTTTCCGCGTAGATCGCGCCTTCGAGCGGCCTGGCGGCGCGCCACTTCTTGGCCCGTCCGGGGCCGGCGTTGTAGCCGGCGCTTGCGAGTACCGGGTGATCGTCCAGGCTGTCCAGCACCAGACGCATGTAGCTGGTACCGAGCAGCAGGTTCGTGTCCGGGTCGGCGATCTGGGAGGGCTTGTAGCCGTTCAGCCCGATCTTCTTCGCCACCCACTGGCCGGTCGCCGGCATCACCTGCATCAGGCCCTGCGCGCCAGCGGAAGATTTCGCGCGCGTGATGAAGCGGCTTTCCTGCCGCATCAGTCCGTACACCCAGCTCAGATCGAGCGAGCGGGCGCGCACATGTGGTTCGACATCGCTGCGCATCGGTGACAGGTAGCGCAGCGAATAGTCGTGTTCCAGCGTCGTACGGTCGGCGCTGTTGATGGCGCGGTCCCACAATTTGTGGCGCAGCGCGACGTGCGCCGCGGTGAGCAGGGCGCGGTCATCGGCATCGCGGATGGCCCAGTTCCACTCGCGTACCGCCTCGGTGCGCAGGTCGAGCTCGAACAGCTTGAGCGCGCGAGCGATTGCCGGCGTTGCCTCGGCGCGGCGTATTTCATCGACGGACGGGGCGGTGGCCTGCGGCGGCAGTCGGTGAGGCTGGTCCAGTTCCTCGGCCGCCAGCAGGCCATAGAAGTGCGGCTCGCCGGCAATGCGCCGCCACGCGGCATGCGCCTGATCGACGTGTCCGGTCGCGCTGCGCGCCCGGCCGTCCCAGTAGATCCACTCGGGCTTTTCGGCCAGCGCCTGCGGCATTCGGCCGATGATGTCGCGCAGCAGCTTCCAGTTCGTCGCGCGCAGTGCGGCGCGCGCGCACCACGCCAGTGCTTCTTCGCCCTGCAACGCATCATCGGCCGACCGGCACCACTGCACCGCGCGCGTATCGTGTTGCTGCCCACCCTGCCAGCCGAGTTGCTCGAAAGCGTATCCACGCTCTTCTGCGCTGAAACGGGCAGCGATCACTTCCAGACTCCGTTCCGCGCCGCGCACGTCGCCGCGCGCACGCCGTGCGATGGCCATCAGCGCCAGTTCGCGGCCGCGTCGGGTGATCGAGAAGTTGGCCGGCTGGCGATCGAGCCAGCGCTTCGGGTTGCTGACGATGTCGTCCAGTGCGCTGGACGGCGGCTGGGCGGACGCCGGCAGCAAGGCGAGCGTGCTGCGTGCCAGGCCGGGGCGGCGCAATTCCATGTGACGTCGCGCGCGCAGCCACACCTCGTCCTCGGTCAGGCGGCCGGCATCGAACAGCGCGGCAAAGACGGGCAGGCAGGCCGAGGGCGGCTCGTCCATCGTCGCCCACAGCAGCTTGGCGTCGGCGAGCGCGGCCTGTTCGGCGGCATCGAGCCGGGCGCGCAGCGCGTGACAGCGCAGATCGGCCTCGGGTGTCGGCGAGCTTTGCGGCAGCAGTGCATACTCAGCACGATAGTCGCTCCACTGTTCGGCTTTCGCGAGCTGGCGCAGCCAGTCCGAACGCAGGCGCTGAGCAACGAGCGTACCGGCGTGCTGTTCGAGGAAGGCGGCGACGCGGTCGGGCGCGGCGCGGTCGAGATCGAGGCGCAGCCTGTAATAGTCGATGTAGGACGTCAGAATGTGCGACTGCAATCCTTCGGCATGGCGCTCGAAAGCCTGCCGGTTGCCGGCGGAAAATGCATCGCGCGCCGCGATGAAGGCGGCGTCACCATTGGCCTGCGCAGCAGGTGCGAGCAGCACGAGCGCCAGCATGAGGTGACGTAGGGCGCACCGGATGTGCGCGCCGGGGTGGAAGTGCGTGGGCATCTGCTATCGTTTTTGCTTGCTGATACTCATGATACCGCCCGCACGTGAATGTTCCCGACGATCGCGCCCGACGGCGCACACTTCGCCTGTCGCTGGTCAGCCGGCGCGAAGCCATGCCGGCGACCGCGCTGGCTCCATGGCATGCCGACATCGCTTGTCATCTGGAGGCGCTGCTGGCGCGGCTCGCACCTGCCTCGATCGGTTTCACCTGGCCCTACCGCGGCGAGTTCGATGCGCTGGCCCTCGTGCGCGACTGGCTGGCCGGCGATGCCATGCGCTGGGCCGCACTGCCGGTGGTCGGGGAAAAGGGCCAGCCGATGACCTTCCGTCGCTGGACACCTGAAAGCCTGATGGCGACCGATCGTTACGGCATTCCTTATCCGGTGGAGGGCCCGTCGGTGGTGCCGGCGCTGCTGCTGATCCCTTGCAATGGTTTCGACGCGCGCGGGTTCAGGCTCGGTTACGGCGCCGGCCACTTCGACCGCACGCTGGCAGCGCTCACGCCCGCGCCGCGCGCCGTCGGCATCGCCATCGAGGACGGACGACTCGACGATCTCGACCCGCAGCCGCACGACATTCCGATGGACTGGATCGTCACCGAAGCGGGAGTGTTCGGGCCCTACCGCTGAGCGACGGGCGAAAAAAAGCCGGCGCAGGCGCCGGCTTTCGCGTCATCCTGACCGCCTACTTTTCAAGCAATGCCTTCAGGTTTTCCAGGCCGCTCTTGTAGACGCCGGTGATGGCACTCAGTGCGGCTTCGTCGTCCTCGCCCTTCGGCGGATCGTTGTTCATGTACTTGCGGTAGAAGGCGCCGCGCCATTCCACCACTGCAGTGCCGCCTTCTCCGGCCTTCACCGTCATGTTGGAGCTGTAGTTGGTGACCGGCAGGGCGCCGCCATCCTTGGCGCGATAGGAAAACTTCTTCGCGGCCGGGTCGATGGATTCCAGCGTTTCGATGACTTCACCGCCGCCCTTGAGCTTCAGCGTGCGGACCGAACCGACGGTGCTGCCGTTGGTGGCGGTGCTGCTTTCGACCGCCGGATGCCAGCTCTGCAGTTGGGTGAAATCGCTCACTCTGGCCCATACCGCGTCCGGGCTGGCCTTGATCGTGATCGATTCAAACGCCTTCTGGCGCGTCGGGCCGTGGGCGTGTGCGAAGGTGGCGGCAAGGGATGCGGCCAGCATGATGATGAACGCCGAAACTGCGCGCATGGTGTCTCCTCGGTTGTCAAAAACGGTTGTTGCAAAGGTCGCGACAATAGCCGCAGGCGGCGCAGCGATCAATGAGCGGGCGGCGACCGGTGGATGAAGCGGCCGAAGCCGCGCGGGTTGCGGCCCAGATTGATGGTGCCGCGCGCCGCACCGGTCTGCGCGTCGAACACGCCGACCAGATCGTCCATCCAGCTGACGACCAGCAGTGTATTGCCGGTCACCGCAACGCCCTCGGGATAAACGACCGAAGGCCAGGTCGCGATGACCTGACGTTGCGCGGTGTCGATGACCGATACGCTGTCGCCCTGCTGATTGGTCACATAGGCGCGCGCGCCGTCGTCCGAAAACGCGATGCCGTACGGTCCCTTGCCGACCGGCAGCGTCGCCACGGTGCGCTGCTGCGCGATGTCCACCACCGACACGTCATTGCTCCACACGTTCAGCGCGTACAGCGTGCGCCCGTCGGCCGACAGTTCCAGTGCGAACGGATGGTTGCCGACCGCAATCGTCGACACCTGCTTCATCTGCGCGAGGTCGAGCTCGCCGACTGCGTTGTCGTCGCGATTGGCCACCCAGGCCATACGACTGTCGGGCGAGGCGACCAGTCCGGCCGGTGCGTTGCCGACCGCGATCTCGCCCAGCGCGGCGTGTGTGGCGGCGTCGAACACCAGCACGCGGTGCGAAAACCAGTCCGCCACCAGCAGGCGGCGGCCGTCCGGCGTCACCGTGATGCCGACCGGGCTCTTGCCGGCCGGGAAGCTGCCGGTGACCTGACGCGTCGCCAGATCGATGACGGTGATGGTCGCACTGTCCGGGCTGCTGATGAAGGCCTTGCCGGCCGCTTCGCTGACCCACACGCCGGCCGGTGACTTGCCGGCCGGCAATGCGGCGATCACGCGCGACGCTTCGAGGTCGACCACGCTGACGTCGTGCGAGCCCTGGTTCGTGATGTAGGCGAGCGGGCCGGCCAGTGCGGCGGCGCTGGTCAGTGCGCCGCACATCAGCGCCAGCAGCCGTGCGAACAGCGAAGGTTTCATCCGAGGAAGAGCTTGTAGGCCGGGTTGTCAGTTTCGTCCCGGTAGGCATAGCCCAGTGTGTCGAGAAAGGTCTGCAACGCCGCCCGATCGCACGCCGGCACCTGCATGCCCACCAGCACGCGGCCGTAGTCTGCGCCGTGGTTGCGATAATGGAACAGGCTGATGTTCCAGTCGCGGCTCATCGCTTCCAGGAATTTCATCAGTGCGCCCGGACGCTCCGGAAACTCGAAGCGGTACACCTGTTCCTGGCCCGCCTCCGGGCTGCGCCCGCCGACCATGTAGCGCACGTGCAGCTTGGCCAGTTCGTCATCGGTCAGGTCGAGCGCGGGATAGCCGTTCGCCACCAGATGGCGCACCAGCTCGGCGGCCTCGTCGCGCCCCGACACCTGCACGCCGACGAAGGCGTGCGCCTCTTTCGCGTCCTTGTAGCGGTAATTCAGTTCGGTGATGTTGCGCCGCCCGAACAGCGCGACCAGCTCGCGGTACGCGCCCGGCCGCTCCGGCAGCGTGACCGCCAGCACCGCTTCGCGTGACTCGCCGATTTCGGCGCGCTCGGCGACGAAGCGCAGACGGTCGAAGTTCATGTTGGCACCGGAGGCGATCGCCACCAGCGTCGCGCCCTTCACGTTGTTCTTCGCGACCCAGGCCTTGGCGCCGGCCACCGCGAGCGCGCCGGCCGGTTCGAGAATCGAGCGCGTGTCTTCGAACACGTCCTTGATCGCCGCGCAGATGGCGTCGGTATCGACCAGCACCATTTCGTCGACATACTGCTGCGCCAGCCGGAAAGTTTCTTCGCCGACCAGCTTTACGGCCGCGCCGTCGGCGAACAGCCCGACGCTGTCGAGCTGGATGCGCCGGCCGGCCGCCAGCGACTGCGCCATCGCGTCGGCGTCCGACGCTTCGACGCCGATGATGCGGGTGTTCGGCCGCAGCCGCTTTATATATGCGGCGACACCGGCCACCAGCCCGCCGCCGCCCACGCAGCAAAATACCGCGTCGATCGGTTTCGGATGCTGGCGCAGGATTTCGACGCCTATCGTGCCCTGACCGGCGATCACGTCCGGATCGTCGAAGGGATGCACGAAGGTCAGGCCCTGTTCCGCTTCGAGCGTGCGCGCATGCGCGTAGGCTTCGTCGTAGGATTCGCCCGCCAGCACCACCTCGCCGCCGCGTGCCGCGACCGCATCGACCTTGATGCGCGGCGTCGTCGTCGGCATGACGATGACCGCGCGGCAGCCCAGCTTCGCCGCCGACAGCGCCACGCCCTGAGCGTGGTTGCCGGCCGAGGCACAGATGACGCCTCTCGCGCGCGCCTCGGGCGTCATGTTGGCCAGCTTGTTGTAGGCGCCGCGCAGCTTGAATGAGAACACCGGCTGCATGTCTTCGCGCTTGAACAGCACGGTGTTGCCGATGCGCCGCGACAGGTTCGGGGCGAGATCGAGCGGCGTTTCGATCGCCACGTCGTACACTTGCGCGTTCAGGATCTTTTCGAGGTAGTCGATGTGCATGATGGGGATACAGCCTTGCGCGCGCCGTCGCGGGAATGGCCGGCGCGCAGGGGCGCAAGCCTAGCAGCGCGCGCGCTCTGCCGGCAAATGCCGTGCGCGCGCGCCGCTTCGCCATGATCGACTGGATGCCCGGCGCCGAAGCGAGCCTGGGCGGCCTGTTCATCGCCAGCTTCCTCGCGGCAACGATACTGCCGGTCGGCTCCGAGCCGATGTTCATGGCGGTCGTCACGGCACATCCGGAACAGCGTGTTGCGGCCGTGCTGCTCGCCACCCTGGGCAATACGGCCGGCGGCATGGCAGGTTACTGGATGGGGCGGCTGGTTCCCGGGCGGGCGCTGCCGGAGCGGCTCGAATTCGTGCGCCGGCATGGCACGCCGGTGCTGCTGCTGGCATGGACGCCGTTCGTCGGCGATGCACTGTGCGTCGCGGCCGGCTGGCTGCGCCTGCCGCCCTGGCGCAGCGCGCTGATGATGGGGCTGGGCAAGGGCGCGCGCTACGTCGCACTGGCCGCGTTGCTGGCATGACGCGATCCGGCCCGCACACCACCCAGCTGGCGCGCCACCTTGCCATCGCGTGGGCGCTGCTGATCGCCTACGCCAGCCTGCACCCGCTCGGCGAGTTCCGCGACGCCGGCGACCACCTGCTCGATTTCCTGACCGCGCCGTGGCCGCGCTACTGGACGCGCTTCGACGTGGTTGCCAATGCGCTGGGATACCTGCCGCTCGGCTTCCTGCTGGTGCCGGCTGTGGCGCCGCGGCTGCGCCGCTCGCCGGCGCTGCTGCTGGCGATCGTGCTGGCGGCCGGGCTGTCGATCAGCCTGGAAATGCTGCAGCACTACCTGCCGACCCGTGTGCCGTCGAATCTGGACGTGGTCTCGAACCTGCTCGGTGCCGCGATCGGCGCGCTGATCGGCTGGCGCTGGGGCGGTGTGCTCAATGATGGCGGCGCGCTGGCCCGCTGGCGCACCCGGCGTATCGTGCGCGGCCACACCGGCGACATCGCGCTGGTGCTGCTGTGTCTGTGGTGGGTGGCGCAGATCGATCCGGACACGCCGCTGTTCGGTCTGGGTGAC
Source organism: Methyloversatilis sp. XJ19-49 (assembly GCF_024580145.1). GTDB lineage: Bacteria > Pseudomonadota > Gammaproteobacteria > Burkholderiales > Rhodocyclaceae > Methyloversatilis. The sequence continues at coordinate 46,210 of NZ_JANINI010000002.1, read as the reverse complement.
CTGCGCGACCTGTTCGGCCTGCCGGCGCCGGTCGATTTCACCGAACGCCGCTACCGTGCGGTCGAGATCGGTGCCTGCGTCTGCGCCATGGTGGGCGTCGGCGTGATCGGCTGGCACAGCATGCGCGCACGCAGCCTGTGGTTGCTGGCCAGCGGCTTCGTCATCGCGCTGGTCGTCAAGACGGGGTCGGGTGCGGTGCTGGTACCCGGCGGCGGCGCCTGGCTGTGGGCCACGCCCGGCGCGCTGGTCGGTCTCGTGGCCGGGGCGCTGGCGCTGGGCCTGGTGCTCTGGCTCCCGGCCACGCTGCGTTTCGCGCTGGCTGCACTGGCGCTGCTGGCGGGCGTGGCGATGGTGAATCTCGCGCCGGACAACCCTTATCCGTCTGCGGTGTCGGATGCTTGGCGGGCCGGACACTTCTTCAACTTCAGCGGCCTGACGCGGCTGGCGTCGGCGCTGTGGCCGTATTTCGCCCTGCCTTACCTGATGGCGCTGCAGGCACGCGAAGGGCGCAGCCGACATGCCGCCCACGATCACCGATAATCAGGGTCTGACGACCGTCCACATACGACTCCTTACCTATCCGGAGGCCGGCCGATGAGCCACTTCAAGCACCATGTGTTTTTCTGCTGCAACCAGCGGTCCGAAGGCGAGCAGTGCTGCAACAGCCTGGGCGCGGCCGGGCTGCGCGACTACGCCAAGAAGCGCGTCAAGGCGCTCGGCCTGTCGGGCGAAGGCAAGGCACGCGTCAACATGGCGGGCTGCCTTGACCGCTGCAGCGAAGGACCGGTCATGGTCATATACCCGGAAGCGGTCTGGTACACCTACGTCGATCAGGAAGACATCGACGAGATCATCGAAGAACATCTGGTCAATGACCGCGTGGTCGAGCGGCTGAAAGTCTGATGAACACACGCATACAGTCCGAACGCAGCATGATCGCCGGCCCGGTCGGCGCAATCGAAACGCTGACCGAACTGCCGGACGGCGCGCCGCGTGCGATTGCGCTGGTCGGACATCCTCATCCGCTGTACGGCGGCACGATGGACAACAAGGTGGTGCTCACGGTGGCGCGCGCCCTGCGCGAACTGGGGTGCGTCGCGCTGCGCGCACAGTTCCGCGGCGTCGGCCGGACGGAGGGCACGCACGACGAGGGGCGCGGCGAAACCGATGACCAGCTGGCGGTGATCGACCATGCACGGGTGCGCTTCGGCACTCTGCCGGTCATAGTCGCCGGTTTTTCCTTCGGCGCCTACGTGACGACCCGGTTGGCCGATGCGCTTGCTGCCCGCGGCGAGCCGGTGGCCGGCATGGTGCTGGTCGGGCTGGCGGCCGGAACGGTCGAGGGCATCCGTCATTACGCTCCGGGTCCGGTGCGCGACGATGCGCTGGTGATCCATGGCGAGCGCGATCAGGTCGTGCCGCTGGCGCACGTGCTGGCCTGGGCCGCGCCGCAGAACCTGCCGGTCAGCGTGCTGGGCGAAGCTGACCACTTCTTCCACGGCCGGCTGCACGTGCTGCGCCTGCTGATCGAACGCTGGTGGCGCGCCACCGCGCCAGCCGGACTATGAGCGACGTTCGCATGCTGCTGGTGCTGACCACGCTGCCCGACGAAGCCACGGCCACGCGCATCACGCGCGATCTGGTGGAGCGCGGGCTTGCCGCCTGTGTCAGCATCGGTGCGCCGGTCCGGTCCATCTACCGGTGGCAGGGCGTGGTCGAGGACGCGCAGGAAGTACCGCTGACCATCAAGACGAGCGCAGCCGCCTACGATGCGCTGGCGGCTGCATTGCGCGCCGCCCATCCATACGAACTGCCCGAAATCATTGCCGTGCCGGTCGAGCGCGGGCTGGATGAATACCTGACCTGGGTCGGTGAGTGCACCCGACCCGCTGCTCCGAGCGCCTGATGCATGATTATCCCCACCCATGTTCCGTCCGCCCCTGAAGCGCCACCGATGATCCCGATGCTGCCCCGTTTGTTTCGCATGCTTTGCCTCGCGCTGACCTTGTCCGTCAGCGCTTTTGCACGGGCCGAACCCGCGCTGTTGCCGCTCGAGCAGGCGTTCCGGCTGTCGGCCACGGTGGTCGATGCGACGACAGTCGAAGTGCGCTTCGACATCGCCGACGGCTATTACCTGTATCGCGACAAGCTGGGCTTTGCGGCCGAGCAGGCGGCGCTCGGCCAGGCCGACATCCCGCCCGGGAAAATGAAGAAGGACGAAATCTTCGGCGACGTCGAGGTGCACCGCGGCGTGCTGCCGATCCGGCTGCCGCTCGGCTCCACTCCGGAAACGCCGATCACGCTGACCGTGCGTTCGCAGGGCTGCGCCGACGCCGGCATCTGCTATCCGCCGTCCGAACAGACACTGGTGCTGGATCCGGCCAACCCGGGGGTGCAGGTGAATGCGGCCGGGTTCGACGAGGCGGCTGGTGCGTCGGTGCTCGACCGCCTGCGCGGGCTGGGCGGGCGCAGCGAGCCGGCGGCGGAACCGGCAGCGCCTGCGCTGGCGCCACAGCCCCTTCCGTCTGCCGCATCGGCTGGCGACGAATCGTCGATGGTCGCCAGCCTGATGCGCAGCGGAAATCTGTGGCTGATTGCGGTGAGTTTCCTCGGTTTCGGGCTGCTGCTGAGCTTCACGCCCTGCGTGCTGCCCATGGTGCCCATCCTGTCCGGCATCATCGTCGGCCACGGCGCACACATTTCGCGCACCCGCGCCTTCGCGCTGTCGGCGGCCTACGTGCTGGGCATGGCCGCGACCTATGCGCTGGCCGGCGTGGCGGCGGGTCTGTCCGGGACCCTGCTGTCGGCTGCGCTGCAGAACGCCTGGGTGCTGGGCGGCTTTGCGCTGGTGTTCGTCGTGCTGTCGCTGTCGATGTTCGGCTTCTACGAACTGCAACTGCCGACCGCCCTGCAGTCGCGCCTGTCCGACACGGCCAACCACCAGCGCGGCTCGATCGGCGGCCTGCTGCTGATGGGGGCGGCGTCGGCCCTGATCGTCGGCCCCTGTGTGGCGGCACCGCTGGCCGGCGCGCTGCTGTACATCGCGCAGAGCGGCGACGCCGTGCTCGGGGGGCTGGCGCTGTTCGCCATGGCGCTCGGCATGGGCGTGCCGCTGATCGCGGTCGGTGTGGCGTCGCGTTCGCTGCTGCCGCACACCGGGCCCTGGATGGAAGGCGTGAAACGCTTCTTCGGCGTGCTGTTGCTCGCGACCGCCATCTGGATCGCCTCGCCGGTGCTGCCCGGCCTGGTGACCATGCTGGCGTGGGCCGTGCTGCTGATCGCTTCCAGCATCTATCTGCACGCGCTCGACCCGCTGCCGGTGCATGCCGGCGGCTGGCACAAGCTGTGGAAGGGCGTCGGTGTGATCGCGTTGCTGGCCGGTTCCAGCCTGCTGATCGGCGCGGCGGCCGGCTCGCGCGACGTACTGCAGCCACTGGCCGTGCTGCGCGGCGGGGCCGCAACGTCGTCCGCGCAACCTGCGTTCCAGCCGGTCGGCAGCACGGCCGAGCTGGATGCTCGTCTGGCGGCGGCCACGGCGCCGGTCATGCTCGATTTCTATGCCGACTGGTGCGTCAGCTGCAAGGAAATGGAACGTTTCACGTTCAGCGACCCGCAGGTTGCGGCGCAGATGGCGGGCATGACGCTGCTGAAGGCCGACGTGACCGCCAATTCCGCCGAACACCAGGCGCTGCTGAAGCGATTCGGGCTGTTCGGGCCGCCCGGCATCCTGTTCTTCGACCGGTCGGGACAGGAGATTGCCGGGACGCGCGTGGTGGGTTTCGTGCCGGCCGGTCTCTTCTCGTCGACGCTGGGTCGCGCGATCGCCGCCAGCGGCCCGCGCTGATCGCGTAAAATCCGCTTTCCTTCGCAGCTCACGTCCTCTCCCCATGTTTTCCGGCATCGTGGCCGCCACCGGCCGCATCACCCATATCGCCCCGCTTGAGCAGGGCGTCCGTCTGACTGTCGATACCGATGGCCTCGGGCTCGACGACGTCATCGTCGGCGATTCCATCGCCAACAACGGCGTCTGCCTGACCGTGGTCGGCATCGACGGTCGTCATGCGCTGTTCGACGTGTCGAAGGAAACGCTGGCCTGTACGGTCGGGCTGGACGCGCCGGGTGAGGTCAATCTGGAAAAGGCGCTGCGCCTGTCGGACCGGCTGGGCGGCCATCTGGTCAGCGGTCACGTCGATGGCGTGGGCGTCGTCCGCAGCTTCACCCGGATCGGCGAATCGCACGAACTGGTCATCGTCGCGCCGCCATCGCTGGCGCGCTACATCGCGCGCAAGGGCTCGATCACCGTGCAGGGCGTCAGCCTGACGATCAATCGCGTGACCGATATCGACGAGGGCTGCGAGTTTTCGATCAATCTGATTCCGCACACCGTCGCCGTCACGACCTTGCGCGCGCTCTCGGCCGGCAGCCGCGTCAATCTGGAAATCGACCTGATCGCCCGCTACGCGGAGCGCATGATGGTTGCTGGGGACAACGCATGAGCGCACTGGCACCTGTGCAGGACATCATCGCCGACATCAAGGCCGGCCGCATGGTCATCCTGGTCGATGAGGAAGATCGCGAAAACGAGGGCGATGTGGTGCTGGCGGCCGAATTCGTCACCCCGGAAGCGATCAATTTCATGGTCAAGCACTGTCGCGGCCTGGTGTGCCTGACGCTGACCGAAGAGCGCTGCCGCCAGCTCGGGCTGGAACAGATGGTGCGGCACAACCGCACGCCGCACGGCACCGCCTTCACCGCGTCGATCGAGGCGGCGACCGGCGTGACCACCGGCATTTCGGCGCATGACCGCGCGCGCACCATTCAGGTCGCGGTGGCACGCAACGCGAAACCCGACGACATCGTGATGCCGGGCCACATCTTCCCGCTGACCGCGCAGAAGGGTGGCGTGCTGATCCGCGCCGGCCACACCGAAGCCGGCTGCGATCTGGCCCATCTTGCCGGACTTGAGCCGGCGGCCGTGATCTGCGAAATCCTGAAGGACGACGGCACGATGGCCCGCCTGCCGGACCTGATCGACTTCGCACAGGAACACGGCCTGAAGATCGGCGCCATCCGCGACCTGATCGCGTGGCGCGCGGCCACCGAGGCGCTGGTGCGCGAAGTGTCGCGGCGCGAGGTCAGCGGCGCCTGGGGCCGCTTCATGCTGCACGGCTTCGAGGACATGACCACCGGCGAAATCCATCTCGCCATGGTCAAGGGCGACATCGACCCCGACGCGGAAACGCTGGTGCGCGTGCATGAGCCGATTTCGGTGCTCGATTTCCTCGACGGCGACAGCCCGCGCCACAGCTTCAGCATCGACCGCACGATGCAGATCATCAACGATGCGGGTTGCGGCGTGATCGTCATGTTGCGCCGGACCGAAACCGACGCCGATCTGCGCCGATTGCTCGATGATCCGGGCGCTGCACCGGCCGCGCGCTGGGACGCCCGCACCTTCGGTGTCGGTGCGCAGATCCTGCGCTCGCTGAACGTGCGCAAGATGCGGCTGCTGGCCAACCCGCGCAAGATTCCGAGCATGGCCGGCTTCGATCTCGAACTGGCCGGCTACCTGACTGACTGACCGAACAAGCGAGAACTTCCATGCCGCGCTTCAATGACATTCCCGAAATCGCCGAAAATCTCGACGGCAAGGGCCTGCGCGTCGCCATTGCGATGGCCCGCTTCAATCCGGACATCGGCAGCGGCCTGCTGTCGGCCTGCTGCGCCGAACTGCGCACGCTGGGCGTGGCGCCGGCCGATACGCTGATCGTGAGCGTGCCCGGCGCGCTGGAACTTCCGCTGGTACTTCAGAGGCTTGCACTGTCCGGCAAGTACGACGCGCTGGTCGCGCTCGGTGCGGTCGTCCGCGGCGAGACCTACCACTTCGAAATCGTATCCAACGAAATGGCGCGCGGCGTGTCCGACGTGCAGCTCAAGACCGGCGTGCCGATCGCCAACGGCGTGCTGACCACCGAAGACGATGACCAGGCGCTTGCCCGCATGCACGAAAAGGGCGCCGACTGCGCCCGCGCCGCGGTCGAAATGGCCCGCCTGATCGCCACACTTACAGACTGATCCATGGACAACTCCTCCGATACCGGCGACAACAAGGCCGCCGACGCACCGCGCAAATCGGGCCGCCGTCTGGCCCGTGAATTCGCGGTACAGGGCATTTACCAGTGGTTGCTGTCCGGCAACGACCTGCCTGCGATCGACGCGCACCTGAGCGAAGACGACGGCTTCACGAAGGTCGACCGCAAGTTGTTCCGCGCGCTGCTCAATGGCGCGCACGACAAGGCTGACGCACTGCGCGTCCAGTTCGGCAGTCACCTCGACCGGCCGGTCGGCGAGCTGTCGCCGGTCGAACACGCCATCCTGCTGGTGGCGACCTTCGAGCTGGCGCACCAGATCGACACGCCTTACCGCGTCGTGATCAACGAAGCGATCGAACTGGCCAAGGATTTCGGTGGCTCGGATGGCCACAAGTTCGTCAATGGCGTGCTCGACAAGCTGGCGCCGCAATTGCGCGCGGTAGAAGTCGAGGCGGCACGCAACCGTCCGCGTCGATAGTCGCTGTTCCGGTGAGTCCGGTGAGCCCGGAATTCGATCTGATCCGCCGCCACTTCGTCCGGCCGATGCGTGGCGGGGCGCTCGGGCCGGGCGATGACTGTGCGCTGGTCAGTCCGTCTCCAGGTTGCGAACTTGCCATCACCAGCGACATGCTGGTTTGCGGCACCCACTTCCTTCCGGATACCGATCCGCGCCGACTCGGCTGGAAGACGCTGGCGGTCAATCTTTCCGACCTCGCGGCCATGGGAGCCACTCCGCGCTGGGTCACGCTCGCCCTGTCGCTGCCGCAGGTCGACGACGACTGGCTGGCCGCCTTGTCCGACGGATTCTTCGAGTGTGCATACATATATGGTGTCGACCTGATCGGTGGTGACACGACGCGCGGCCCGCTGACGCTGTGCGTGACGGCATTCGGCGAAGTGGCGACCGGCAATGCGCTGCGCCGCAGCGGTGCGCGGGACGGCGACGACATCTGGGTGTCCGGCCAGCCGGGCCGGGCTGCGCTGGGGCTGGCCGACGTGCTCGGCCGCTTGCGATTGAAGGACGCGCGTCGCGACGAGTGCATCGCTGCGCTGGAAAAGCCGCTGCCCCGGGTGGCCCTGGGCAGTGCCCTGCAGGGCGTTGCGAGTGCGGCCATCGACATATCCGACGGATTGCTGGCCGATCTGGGTCACGTGGCAGCGGCCAGCGGCCTGCATGCCGTGGTCGAGGATGCAGCCTTGCCCTGGCCCGCGCTGCGGGCCGCCTGCGATGACGAGGCGACCGTGCGCCGCGCCTTGCTGGCCGGCGGCGACGACTATGAAGTGCTGTTCTGCGCGCCAAGCAGCGCGCACGATGCATTGCGCGAGCTGTCCGAATCCCTGTCGCTGCCGCTGACCCGCATCGGTGCGATGTGCATCGGCCGCGCTGGCGATGTCAGCCTGATCGACGCGCAGGGTTGCGTACTGCCGGTCGCGCACCGCGGCTACGACCACTTTTCCTGAAGCGATGATCAAGACCTCCGTTCCACCCGGCTTCGGCTTTCTGGCCCATCCGGCCCACATGCTGGCCTGCGGCTTCGGCAGCGGTCTGGTGCCGTTTGCGTCCGGCACCTGGGGCACGCTGGCGGCCTGGCCCCTGTATCTGCTGATCAAGCCGTCGTTTTCCGACGCGGCCTTCGGCATCTTCCTGCTGATCGCCTTCATCCTCGGTTCGCTCGCCTGTCAGCGCACCGGCCGCGACCTCGGCGTGCCCGACCACGGTGCCATCGTATGGGACGAAATCGTCGCCTTCTGGCTGGTGCTGTGGGTGACGCCGCCCGACTTCTTCTGGCAGCTTGCGGCCTTCTTCGCGTTCCGCCTGTTCGACATCTTCAAGCCGCCGCCGGCGCGTTGGGTCGATATCCACATGAAGAACGGCTTCGGTGTCATGCTGGACGACCTGATTGCGGCCCTGTTCGCGATGGTGTCGCTGGCGCTGGGCAAGCTGCTGCTGGAGCGTTTTGCATGATGGACGAGGAATTCGCTGCGCTGTCGGACGCGGTAGGCGCCGCCTGCCGCACGTCCGGGCATGTCATCGTCAGCGCGGAATCGTGCACCGGAGGCTGGGTGGCCGAAGTGCTGACCGCCACCGCCGGCAGTTCGGCCTGGTTCGACTGCGGTTTCGTGACCTACTCGAACGTCGCCAAGCAGCGCCTGCTCGATGTGCCGGTCGACCTGCTGGCCGCGCACGGCGCAGTCAGCGAACCGGTCGCGCTGGCCATGGTGCACGGCGCGCTGGCCCGCTCGGCTGCAACGATCGCGCTGTCGGTGACCGGCATTGCCGGTCCGGGTGGTGCGACACCGGGCAAACCGGTCGGCACGGTGTGCTTCGGCTGGGCCGTGAAGGGCGGTGTCGAGCGCAGCGAAACGCGTCATTTCGACGGTGACCGGGAAACCGTGCGCCGCCTATCCGTACGTCATACACTGACTGTACTGCTGGCTTTGCAGGCAGTACAGACCTGAAAGCACGTGGCAAGAACTGTGCCATAATCGACTGAAAGCAAACGAAAGGATTCCCGCATGGACGACAGCAAGGCCAAGGCGCTCGCGGCAGCGCTGGCCCAGATTGAGAAGCAGTTCGGCAAGGGCTCGATCATGCGCATGAGCGACGGCCAGCTCGAAAACGATATCCAGGCCGTATCGACCGGTTCGCTCGGACTGGACATCGCGCTCGGAATCGGCGGTCTGCCGCGCGGGCGTGTGGTCGAAATCTACGGTCCGGAGTCATCTGGCAAGACCACGCTGACGCTGCAGGTCATCGCCGAAATGCAGAAGATCGGCGGCACGGCAGCCTTCATCGACGCCGAACATGCGCTCGACGTGCAGTACGCCGGGAAGCTTGGCGTCAATGTCAGCGACCTGCTGATTTCCCAGCCGGACACCGGCGAGCAGGCGCTGGAAATCGTCGACATGCTGGTGCGTTCCGGCGGCGTGGACGTGATCGTCATCGACTCGGTCGCCGCGCTGACGCCGAAGGCCGAAATCGAGGGCGAAATGGGCGATTCGCTGCCCGGCCTGCAGGCCCGCCTGATGAGTCAGGCGCTGCGCAAGCTGACGGCGAGCATCAAGCGCACCAACACGATGGTCATCTTCATCAACCAGATCCGGATGAAGATCGGCGTCATGTTCGGCAACCCGGAAACCACCACGGGCGGCAATGCGCTGAAGTTCTACGCCTCGGTTCGTCTCGACATCCGCCGCATCGGTGCGATCAAGAAGGGCGAAGAAGTGATCGGCTCGGAAACCCGCGTCAAGGTGGTGAAGAACAAGGTCGCGCCGCCGTTCAAGCAGACGGAATTCGACATCCTGTACGGCGAGGGCATTTCGCGCGAGGGCGAAATCATCGAGTTGGGCGTGCTGCACAAATTCATCGAGAAGTCGGGTGCCTGGTATTCCTACGGCACCGAGCGCATCGGCCAGGGCAAGGACAACGTGCGTGAGTTCCTGCGCGCCAATCCGGTCATGGCACGCGAGATCGAGAACAAGGTGCGCGTGGCCTGCGGCATGCCCGAAATGGTCGTCGTTGTGGCCGGACGGGAAGAGGCTGCGTGAGCGCAAGCCTGCGCGAGAAGGCCCTGCGCCTGCTCGCGCGGCGTGATCACAGCCGCGCCGAACTGGTTCGAAAACTGTCGGAGGACGGCAACCAGGACGATGTTGCAGCGCTGCTGACGCGTTTCGAGGAATGTGGCCTCGTTTCGGATGCACGTTTTGCGGAACAATTCGTGTCGTCACGTGCAACGCGCTTCGGTGCGCGTCGCCTGCAGCATGAACTGAAACTCCGTGGTGTGCCGGAAGATGACGCGGGTGCCGCGCTGGCTGCACTGGAACAGGATGAAACCGTCCGCGCACGTGCCGTATGGGCGCGCCGGTTCGATGCCGCACCGCAGGATGCAAAGGCCTGGGCGCGGCAGGCCAGATTTCTTCAATCACGCGGCTTTTCTGCCGATAGCATACGCAAGGTACTGCGCGAACAACCCGACGACGATGACTGAAAACCGGAGTGCCAGCCGGCTCAAGGTTGAGCGGCTGCGCAAGAAATACAAATCGCGCCCGGTCGTGAAGGATGTGTCCTTCGAGGTTGGCAGCGGCGAAGTGATCGGACTGCTGGGACCGAACGGTGCCGGCAAGACGACCTGTTTCTACATGATCGTCGGGCTGGTCACGGCCGACGGCGGCGAGATCCACCTCGATGGCGAGCGGCTGACGCACCTGCCGATACACCGGCGGGCGCTCCAGGGGTTGTCCTATCTGCCGCAGGAAAATTCGGTGTTCCGCAAGCTGGACGTCGAGGAGAACATCCTCGCCATCCTGGAATTGAACGAGAAGGATGCGCGGGTGCGCGCGACGCGGCTGGAAGAGTTGCTGGGCGAACTTGGCATTGCCCACCTTCGCAAGAGCGCGGCCGTGGCGCTGTCGGGCGGCGAGCGGCGGCGTGTCGAGATTGCCCGCGCACTGGCCACGTCGCCGCGCTTCATATTGCTGGACGAACCATTCGCCGGTGTGGACCCGATTGCAGTGATCGACATCCAGAAAACCATCCGCTTCCTGAAGGAGCGCGGCATCGGCGTGCTGATCACCGACCACAATGTGCGGGAAACGCTGGGTATCTGTGACCGGGCTTACATCATCAACGAAGGCGAGGTGCTGGCGAGCGGCCGGCCGGACGAAATCGTGTATAACGAAAGTGTCAGGAAGGTCTATCTGGGCGAGCATTTCCGCCTGTAGCCCGCCGAAATTTGCACACCATGAAGCAGTCGCTGCAACTCAAACTTTCCCAGCATCTTGCGCTGACACCGCAGCTGCAACAGTCGATCCGGCTATTGCAGCTGTCGACCATCGAATTCAATCAGGAAATCGAACGTTTCCTCGATGAGAATCCGATGCTCGAGCGCGACGAGCCGGATGCCACCGCCAGCTTCCAGCCGCCGCCCGAGAGCGTTGTCGAGGTGCGTGATGCGCCGCAGGAAAGCACCCAGGCCAGCGCCGACGAGCGTGCCCCGGAAGGCACAGGCAGCGCCGACATGGAAGAGTGGTCGGGCGAAGGCGGCAATTACGGCACGCGCAGTGGTGGCGACGATGACGACGGCGACTATCAGGACGTGCAAGCGGCCGGTACCTCTCTGAGGGACCACCTTTGCGGCCAGCTTGCGCTGTCGCAGATGAGCGAGCGCGACCGCTATCTGATCCGCCTGCTGATCGAAGCGCTCGATGATGACGGCTACCTGAACCAGGGTCTGGACGAACTGGTCGAGCTGCTGCCGGAAGAGGCCGATATCGACCTCGACGACCTGTCGATCGCGCTGCGCCAGTTGCAGAACTTCGACCCGCCTGGCGTCGCGGCGCGTGACCCGCGCGAATGCCTGCTGATGCAGCTCAACTTTCTGGCGACCGACGAAGTGTCGACGCTTGCACGCGTCATCATCGATCAGCACATCGATCTGCTGGCCGCGCGTGACTTTGCCAAGATCCGACGTGCGGTCGGCTGCGATGAAGAACTGCTGCGCGCCGCACAGAACCTGATCCGTTCGCTCAATCCCCGTCCGGGTGCCCAGTTCGCGCCGATCGATGCGCGCTACATCGTGCCCGACGTGGTGGTGCGCAAGGTGCGCGGCCAATGGACGGCGCTGCTCAATCCGGATGCCATGCCGCGCCTGCGCATCAACCGGCTGTATGCGGAAATCCTGCAGGGTCAGCGCGGCAGCGGCCTGTCCGGCCAGCTGCAGGAAGCCAAGTGGCTGATCAAGAATGTCCAGCAGCGCTTCGACACCATCCTGCGCGTATCGCAGGCCATCGTCGAGCGCCAGCGCCAGTTCTTCGAATTCGGCGAAGTTGCGATGCGGCCGCTTACGCTGCGCGAGATCGCGGAGACACTGGAACTTCATGAATCCACCATTTCTCGTGTGACGTCGCAGAAGTACATGGCGACGACACGCGGCCTGTTCGAACTGAAATATTTTTTCGGCAGCCATGTGGCAACCGAAAGCGGCGGGGCCTGCTCAGCCACCGCAATCCGCGCACTCATCCGCCAGTTGGTGGGTGCCGAGGATGCCAAGCGTCCGTTGTCGGACTCGCGCATCGCGGAAATACTGGGTCAGCAGGGCATCGTGGTTGCGCGGCGCACCATCGCCAAATACCGCGAATCGCTCAACATCCCGCCGGTCAGCGTGCGCAAGGCGATCTAACGCGTTCAATGACGAACGCCCGGAACGTCCCGCATATTCCGTCCCGCAACGACAGGAGGCAGCATGAACCTCACCATCACCGGCCATCATCTTGAAGTGACGCAGCCGATCCGCGACTACATCGAGTCCAAGCTCGAACGCGTGATCCGCCATTTCGACCACGTAACAAGCGTTTCCGTGATTCTGACGGTCGAAAAGTTGCGACAGAAGGCGGAAGTCACCTTGCACGTGCGAGGCCGCGACATCTTTGTCGAAGCGGAAAGTGAAGACATGTATGCCACCCTCGACAACCTGATGGACAAACTCGATCGCCAGGTGCTCAAACACAAGGAAAAATCGAACGAGCACACGCGCGAGTCGGTCAAGCACCAAGCGGCAGAATGACACGATTGCCGTCTGTCACGAGCGTATAATCCGACGTCTTGTTGCAGTGCAATCAACTTCACGGCGCGGTTTCCGTTAATCCGGTGATCGCGCCCGCCGCGTGTTCGGAGTAGCCCCTGACATGACGCTCATCGCCAAGCTGTTGCCCGTTTCGAATGTCTGCATCGGCCTTGAGGCCAGCAGCAAGAAACGTGTGTTCGAACAGGCCGGCCTGCTGTTCGAGAACCATCAGGGTATCGCCCGCAGCCAGGTGTTCGACAGCCTGTTCGCTCGGGAAAAGCTCGGCTCCACCGGCCTCGGTCAGGGTGTTGCAATCCCGCATGGCCGCATCAAGGGTCTGAAGGAAGCCATCGGCGGGTTCGTGCGGCTGGATACGCCGGTCGCCTTCGATGCGCCGGACGGTCGGCCGGTCAATCTGCTGTTTGTGCTGCTGGTGCCCGAGCAGGCAACCGAGCTGCATCTGCAGATATTGTCCGAGCTGGCACAAATGTTTGCAGACAAGACATTCCGCGAGCAGCTGCTTCAGGCAGCGGACGCCGCTGCCATCCATACTCTTTTCACCACCTGGCAACCGGTGCATGCGGAAGCTCAGCGTCGCGCGGCTGTTTGAGGACAATCGCGACCGTCTTCGCCTGCAGTGGCAGTGCGGCGACGGCAACACACTGATCGTTGCTGACCAGATCGGCCTGTCTCCCGCCGATCTGGTGGGCCATCTGAATACCATTCACACCCGGCGCATCCAGGTCATCGGCGTGCCGGAAATCCTGTGGGTCGAGAACGTCAGTCCGCGCAAGGTCGAGGACATTGTCGGCGCGCTGCTCGAAGCCCATCCGCCGGCCTTCATCGTCGCCGACGGCGCGCAGCCGCCGGCGACCATTCGCGCCGGCTGCGCGGAACATGGCATTCCCCTGATCACCACGCAACGCAGTGCAGCGTCGGTCATCGACCAGCTGCGCGCCTATCTCGCGCGCGAACTGGCCGACCAGACCACGTTGCACGGCGTATCGATGGACGTGCTGGGCATGGGCGTGCTGATCACCGGTGATTCGGGCGTCGGCAAGAGCGAACTTGCACTCGAACTGATTTCGCGCGGTCACGGGCTGGTTGCCGACGACTGCGTGGAAATCTCGCGCATCGCACCCACCGTGCTCGAAGGGCGTTGCCCCGAACTGCTGAAGGATTTTCTCGAGGTCCGTGGGCTTGGCGTGCTGAACATCCGCACCGTATTCGGCGAAACCGCCTGTCGGCGGAAAATGAAACTGCAGCTGGTCGTGCACCTGCAGAAGCAGGTGACCGGTCTGCCTGAAGCCACGCGCATGCCGCTCGACAACGAGGTGATGGACATCCTGGGCGTGAAGATACGCAAGGTCGTCATACCGGTGGCGGCCGGACGCAATCTGGCCGTGCTGGTCGAGGCTGCCGTTCGCGTCACTATCCTGCGCTTCCGCGGCATCGACTCGACGCTCGAATTCGTCGAGCGTCAGCGTCGCGCGCTCGGTGGCGACGAGGGCTGAAACAGACCTTTCCTGTTTGATGACATCAGAATATCATGCGGATCGACTGACTTCTGTCAGTCGATCCGCATATTCATTCATTGTTGTCGTGAGGAGGTACATCATGTCCGCATACCGCTTGCCCCCGGCGCTGACCGTCCTGTCAGCCGTCCTGCTGCTTGTCTCGTCGACGGCCGCCATCGCGGGGCCGCAGCAGGAGAAGATGAAGGCCTGCAATGCCGAAGCGAAGGAAAAGGCACTCAAGGGTGACGAACGCCGCAGCTTCATGAGCGGCTGCCTGTCGTCGGGTTCGGCCGCGAAACCGACGCTGACTGCAGACGAGGCCAGCGCGCTCAAGGAGCGCAAGAAGCAGTGCCGCACCGAAGCCACCGACAAGGCGCTCAAGGGCGAAGAACGAAAGTCCTTCATTGCGGAATGCGTCAAGGCCTGACATCCGTGCTGCCGGTGCCGCAACCACGGCACCGGCTGTTGTGGCTTATGCAACAACCCGCCGTGAATCATGCGGCAAGGAGGGGCGGCGCCCCGATCTCCTTTTGCTATAGTCCGGCGGTGTTCGACTGTCGGGGTACGTCGTGCTGCGCTATCGCAATGGGGGCATCCGGCTGCTGTGTGGCGTGACGCTCCTTGCCGTCGCGTCGATGGCAGGCGCATTCAGTTTTTCCGAAGAAGCCGAGAAGGACGCACGCGCAGAGGAAGAACGCAGCACGGCCTCGCACACGGCGCTGTCGCTCCCGGCGGGCTGTCTTGACGAACTCAAGCGCAAGAAGATCATGATCGTCATGGGCGAGCGCACCGGCGAGGGCATCACCGCCAGCCAGGCCCGCTACAGCCCGCACTTCAATTCGATCAACAAGCGCCTGGTCAGGCAGGGCATCCGCACTTATTCCCAGCAGGAAATCACGGCCCATATCGCCCAGGCGGAGGTGGACGCCTACTTCCGCAACGATCCAGACGCTGCGCTTGCCGCCTCGAAAAAGATGGGTGCTCAGCTGATCCTGCGCGGCACGATCGCCTCGCGCTCGATGCTGAATCCGGTGGTCCGTATTCCCGAGGTCTACGTGACGATCGCCTTCGCGCTGTTGAAGCCCGACGGTACGTTGCTGTCCGATGCCCAGGCATCGGCCGAATCGTATTCGGGCAGCGACACGCTGGCCATGGCCGGTACGCTCGTGGAAGAAAAGGCCGACGGCGTGGTGAGCACGCTGTTGGGTGGCTACTGCGCGAACGCGGCGTCGAGCCGTGGCAAGAAACGAAAGTAGGAAGTCGACAACGGGGCAACGGCCTTCAGGCCCGAGCATCTCCAGCCGGCGCAGAACCGGCGTGCAATCGATCGGTATGACCAAATGAAAGGGATGTCATGACTATCAACCACGGGAAGTTGCGCCACAGGGTGGCACTCGCAGTCGCACTCGCCTGCATCGGGGCACCGGCTTTCGCACAACCGACCTTCGAGAGCGCCTCGCCGACGGCCGGTACAAGCACTTCCGACAAGGCCAACGAAAGCGCCGACAAGGCGATGTACAAGGCTGTCGAGTACAGCAACAAGAACAAGAAGGGGCCGACCGTCATCGTCGTGCCGGGCGAGATCAAGAGCAACAACGCGACCTTCACGCAGAAGTTCGCGTCCAACAACATCGCCGACTTCGGCGAACTCGAACTGTCGCAGGCCAATTTCAAGGTGCTCGAGCGGTCCGATCTCGGTCCGCTGCTGGGCGAGTTCCAGTTGGCCTACTCGATGGGCGACCCCGACTCGGCGCGCAAGATGCTGCAGAAGGGCAAGCTGAAGACGACCAAGTACGTCGTCAAGTTCGACATCCTGAAGGCGGAGCAGGTCGCTGCCGCGAAGGAGGGCATCAGCGGTCGGGCCATCGGCAACATCATCGGCATTCTCGGCGGCAGCCGCGGCAGCTACGCCGCCGGTGAAGCGGTCGGATCGGTCGAGACCGCCGCCGCCTCCGGCGTGTGGATCATCGGCATGCGCTACAAGATCATCGACGCAAACACCACCGAACAGCTCGCGCAGGGCTATACCGAAGAGAAGATGGAAGTCGGGGCCAAGGGCACCTCCATACTCGGTGTGTCGAGCAGCCAGGAAGGTGGCATCACGCTGGACGGCATGGTGCAGCGGCTGGTGCAGAAATCGGTCTGGGAAATCGACGCGAAGTACAAGTAAGCATTCCGCTGCCGGAGCACAAGCCGTGAGCCTTCCAGCCAGACTGGGCAAGTACGACATCCTGCGCGAGCTCGGTCAGGGTGCCATGGGCATCGTCTACGAAGGACGCGACCCGGTCATCGACCGCCGGGTCGCCATCAAGACGCTCAAGCGCGAGCAGCTGGAGCGCAGCGAAGCCGACGAGGTGATTGCGCGCTTCAAGCGCGAGGCACAGGCGGCCGGACGGCTCAACCACCCGAATGTCGTCGCCATCTACGAGTATGGCGAAGCCGAAGACGGCACGGCCTTCATCGCGATGGAGTTCGTGCAGGGCCGCGAACTGAAGGATCTGTTCGAAGCCGACGAGCGTATACCGCTGCCCATGGTCGGACAGCTCATGGGGCAGTTGCTTGACGCATTGGGGCATGCCCACCGCCACGGCGTCACCCATCGCGACATCAAGCCGGCGAACATCATCCTGCTGGCCGACAATACGGTGAAGGTGGCGGACTTCGGTGTCGCGCGGATCGAATCGTCGAATCTCACGCAGACCGGCACGGTCATCGGCACGCCCTCCTATATGTCGCCCGAGCAATTCATGGGGCAGACGGTCGATGGCCGCAGCGACCTGTTCTCCGCGGGTGTCGTGCTGTATCAGCTGCTGACCGGCGAGAAGCCCTTCACCGGCGCGCTGACCACCATCATGCACAAGGTGCTCAAGGAAGATCCGACCTGGCCTTCGGTGCTCAACGTTCACGTCAATACCCGACTCGACGCCGTGGTGCGCAAGGCGCTCGCCAAACGTCCGGACGACCGCTTTCAGGATGCCGCGTCATTCCGCGCGGCACTCGATGCGGCGCTGGTCGCGTCCGTCGACGATGACGCCACCGTTGTAGACCTTTCGGACAATGATGACGCCACGCTCGTGACGCAGACGGATGCGACGCTTGCAACGCCAACGCCAACGCCAACGCCAACGCCAACGCCAACGCCGGTCGATCGGGCGCCGGCCGTCGAGTCACCGCCCCGCGCCCACCCCGTCAATACGCCCGCGCGCCGCGGACCGCTGCCCATCGCGATGGCGGCGGCAGCGCTGGTCGCCGTGAGCGCAGGGGTCTGGTTCGCATTGCAACCGGCAGCCGACGCACCGGCTCCGACCGCCGCCATCGAAAACGCCGCGCCGGCTTCCGCGCCCGCTGCGCCGGTGCCGCCCGCGGCACCGGAACGTGCGCTCGACCCCGGCGTCACGGTAATCAGTGCAATCGGGCTGGCCGACCCGAGTGACCCGCGCTTCGCCAACGATCAGGCTGCGCTGGCAGGCGCACTGCGCGACGACGCGCGGCGCCAGATACTCGAAAAGGCGGTCGCGCTGTTCGTCGATCCGAAGTCGGTCAACAGCCATTACGCACTGCTGCAGGACAAGCTGCTCGGTCGCAGCGGTGATTTCATCCAGGCGGTGCTCGAAGAGGCGCCGCCCGAGCTGGGCAAGGACGGTCTGATGGCAGGCGCCGTGCGTGCCGCAGTGCGCGTGCGTCAGGTGCAGAAGTCGTTGAACCAGATGTCCGAAGACGAGCGGGTCGATTTCATCCGCAACAACGGTGATCCGAAGGTTTCGGTCGCCGTGTCATCGCGCTGGGCCGACGGTGACCCGTCCGTCCCTGCGCAGCGTTCGCCGCTGGCCGAGAACATGTTGAAGCAGCATGTGCAGGGGTTTGGCTTCCGCACCTGGAACGACGATGCGGGCAGCCCGCAGGTGGCCGACTTCAGCATTGACGGCGAAGTGCGCTTCAAGCGACTGAGCGCCAGGCTGGCGGCGTCCGGCCTGACCATAGAAAAGGTGGTGCTCACTTCCTGGACCGTCCGCTGCACCGACCGCAAGACCGGTGAAGAGGTCTATCTGAATACCGAAATTCCGGAAGGTGCCAGCTGGGCGTCCGAAGAAAAGGCGCTGGCCGACATCGGAAAGCGGGTCGGCGAACAGTTCAGCCGCGATTTCTTCCTGAGCCATTTCCACTTCGCCGGTCGCAAGGTCAGGCTGGACATCGCCGGACTGCCGGGTCAGGACATCGCGCAGGCGCTGCTGCGCGAAATCGCGTCGATGCGGGCGGTGCTCGGCACCGAAGTGCTGCGCATGGACGCCGCAGGTGCCGCGCTGAACGCCGACATGTCGGGCGGGCTGGCCGAGACCAGTCAGAACGTGCAGGCCGGCATCCTGCTGCCCTTGTCGCGCAAGCTCGGCCGCAACTGCCTGCGCATCGTGTCGAGCAGCCCGGAGGCGGTGGCGCTGGAATTCGAGGCGGCGTGCCGGGAGCCGGCGGTGCTTGCCCGGCTGGAAACGCTGCCACCGGCTGCGCTGATGGACGCTGCACCGGCAAGGCGCGAGGCCGTGGTGCGCGATCCGGATCTGCTGAAGCGGATCAGTATCTGACGGCGTCCGGCGGCGCGTCGGTCAGCCCAGCACCTCGAACTGCATCAGGTCGATGCCCTGTTCCATCGCGCTGTGGCCGAAGCCGATGGTGCCGTGCCCGCGCAGGATCATTTCCTCGCGCTTGAGGATGACTTCGTTTTCGCCTTCGATGCGCAGGAAAGTGCCGTTGGTGCTCTGGTCGATCAGCACGAACTTGTCGCGCCGGCGCTCGATGCGGGCATGATTGCGTGAGGCCCGCTGATCCTTGATGACCACCTCGTTGCCCATGTCCCGACCGAGCGTGAGCGGGCCCTGCGTCGGATCCAGCGTGCGCTCCAATTCGCGGTACTTCACGAACAGACGCGCCATCACATACAGCGGTGCGGTGCTCGACGCCTTCATCGTGAGGTCGGCGCCTTCCTGCCACAGCACTTCGCACACCCGCACGTCCTCTGCCTTGCCCTTGACGGTCAGCGCGTCGATTTCACGAACCGCCGGGGCAAGCGAAAGGGTCAGCGACGACAGGGTTTCGGCGGTCGTGATCACCTGCCCGGCCTGTGCCAGACCGGCCATGCGGGCTGCGGTATTGACCGTATCGCCGAATACGTCGTCGTTTTCCTCGATCGCCGGTCCGTAATGGAAGCCGACACGGATCGCCAGCTTGACGCCCGATACCGGCGGCAGGTCGGTGATGCGGTGCTGCATTTCGCAGGCCGCCTGGATGCCTTCGTCGGCACTCGGAAACGTCGTCATGACCTCGTCACCGATGGTCTTGATGACCTTTCCGCCATGGCTGTCGATCACCCGTCGGATACGGTTCAGGCAACGTTCGACGGCACGCAGGGCCTCGGCATCCCCGAGCTTTTCGTACAGCCGGGTACTGCCCGACACGTCGGCGAACAGCACGCAAAGAGATTTTTGTTGGGAGCTCATGGGTGGCCGGAGTGGCGAACGACTGTAAACACATTTTACAAATGCGCGCCTGATCTGTCCGGCTTTTGGGCGGCAATCATCCAAATGGCTGCCGCATGCGTCACAGATGTGCGCTGCGCCCGCCATCCACCGCGATGATCTGACCGGTGATGTACGGCGCGTCCTCAATCAGGAAGCGTACCGTACGCGCGATGTCCTGTGGGCAGCCTTCGCGTTTGAGCAGGGTGTGTTCGACGATGCGCGCACGTTCGGTGGCGTCGAACAACGGGTCATCCGGCCATTGTATCGGTCCCGGCGCAACGCCGTTCACCCTGACCTGCGGTGCCAGTTCGATCGCCAGCGCCCGGGTCAGCGTGGCCAGCGCGCCTTTCGACGCGCTGTACAGCGCGTAGCCGGCGAGCGGGCGTTCGGCGTGAATATCGGCGATGTTGACGATGCAGCCGCCGCGCGCCCGCAATTCCGGTGCGGCCGCCTGGGCAAGGAACAGCGGCGCCTTGAAGTTGCTGCCGACCAGGCTGTCCCAGTCCTGCGCGGTCACGCTGCCGATCGGCGTCGGGAAGAAGCTCGACGCATTGTTCACCAGCGCATCGAGCCGGCCCCACAGCGCGGTGGCCGCAGTCACCAGCGGCGACAGACCGTCGGTGTCGAGCAGGTCGGCTGCCAGACCGGCGGCGCTGCCGGGGCGCAGCGCATTCAGCGATTCGACCAGCGTGTGCGCCTCGCCGGTCGAGCGGTGGTGGTGGATCACCACCCGCCAGCCGGCACCGTGCAAGGTACGCGCGGTCTGCGCGCCGACCCGCCGCGCCGCGCCGGTGATCAAGGCTACCCGTTCATGGTTCATGTTGTCCTGCCCGATTGTGCCGCGCCCGTCAGTTGCCGCATCATGCGCAGCCCGCCCAAACCATTGCCCTTATGTCCCTGCCTGTTCCCGACGCCGATGCCCTTGACCACAGCGCCCGCCTGCAGGCACTGATCCGGGCGGAAATCGCCGGCAGCGGATGGATGCCGTTCAGTCGCTACATGGCGCTCGCGCTTTATGCGCCCGGCCTCGGCTATTACAGCGGTGCGCTGCAAAAGTTCGGCAGCGGCGGTGATTTCGTCACCGCGCCCGAGCTGTCGCCGCTGTTCGGGCGCTGTCTGGCGATCCAGCTTGCCGAGTTGATGCAGTTGTCGGCGCCGCACCTGCTGGAAGCAGGCGCCGGCAGCGGCCGGCTCGCCGCCGATCTGCTGCGCGCACTCGATCGCATCGGCTGTCCCCCCGAAAGTTACCGCATCCTCGAACTGTCGGCTGATCTGCGCGCGCGCCAGCGTGCGCTGATCGAGTGCGAAGTGCCGGCGCTGGCCGGGCGGGTCGAATGGCTGGATGCACTGCCGGAGCGCTTCAGCGGCGTGGTGTTCGGCAACGAACTGCTCGATGCCCTGCCGGTCGAGCGCATCCGCACCACGGTCCAGGGCATCGAGGAAGCCGGCATCGTGCTGGATGGTGACGGGCAGATCGTGCCGAGCTGGCGCGTCGCCCCCCCCGTGATCGCCGATGCCGCGCGCGCGCTTGGCCTGCCGCCCGGCTACGAGACCGAACTGGGCCTGGCCGGTCGCGCCTGGGTGGCCGAGTGGGCGCGGCGCATCGATTGCGGTGCGCTGCTGCTGATCGACTACGGCTTTCCGCAGGCCGAGTATTACCTCCCCGACCGCAGCACCGGCACGCTGATGTGCCACTACCGCCACCACGCGCATGCCGAGCCGATTTGGATGCCCGGCCTGTGCGACATCACGGCCCATATCGACTTCACCGCTGTGGCGCAGAGTGCATTCGACGCCGGTCTGTCGCTCGCCGGCTACACCTCGCAAGCGAGCTTCCTGCTGAACTGCGGCCTGCCAGCGCTGCTGTCGGATGAACCGGAACCACTCGCTCGCGCGAAGCGCAACGCGGAAGTGAACCAGCTCACGTCGCCGGCCGAAATGGGCGAACTGTTCAAGGTGATCTGCATGACGCGCGGCATTGCATCGCAGCTCACCGGCTTCGCGCGCGGTGATCGCAGCCATACACTCTGATCAGGGCGCCGAGGTCGGCGGAGCGGAATCGTCGAGCCGCACCTCGAATCCCATCGACTCGACCTGCAGGCCGGCGGCGTCGAGCAGCGCCAGCCGATGCCGGCCGGGGCGCGGGCTCCACAGCGCGCGCCCTTCGACTGCCTGCAGGCGTTCGCCATTGATCAGCCAGACCAGCCCCGGAAGTGGCGGGCGGGCCTCGAACAGCATGGTCTGGCGGCCGGCCGGCAGCGCCGCGCTGACCAGCTTCACGCCGCTGGTTGGCAGCACGATGCGCGGCCCTTCGGATACATCGCGCACCGTGGCATCGACGAACGCTTGCTGGGTGCCGGGCAGAAAGTACTCGTCACGCGCCGGTTCGATCGCCGGCTCGAACTGCACGCGTAAGCGCTCCACGCCCGGCGGCGCGCCAGGGTGCTCATACGCCGGCTCTAACGGTGGTCCGTCCAGTGCGTCGATCAGTGCGAGCCATGTAGCGGCGACCGGTCGCGGCGCGCGCAGCGCAACCGTGTAGTGGCGCGTGAATCCGACCGACCACCAGACCGAACGGTCGGCTGAACGGCCATTCATCAGTGCCGCCCAGGGCCGTGGTACCGCTTCGCCTTCGGTCGGACGCACGGTCAGCAGGTCGCCGACAATCCAGGCCGCGGCCGGCGACCACAGTCGCTGCGTCGGTGATCCGGGTAGCGCGTCGGCCGCAGTGACCGGTTCTAGCCGCCAGGCGCTCCACAGGCCGGCGCTGGCAAAGGTGCGGTAGGCATTCGCCAGTTCGATCAGGCTGGCGCGCGCGCCGCCGTTCGACGCGGCTGTCAGGCCGTGTGCCTGCAGGGTGGCGTCCAGCGCATCGTCGCCGATCAGCGCGCGCACGCGCAATGCGGGAATATCGGCGCCGAGGCCCAGTGCGCTGCGCACGCTGACGGCGCCTCGTGGCTCGCGATCGGGCAAGCCCGGGGGCAGGGGCAGGGTGACGAAGGCCGGGCTGTCGTCGAGCACCGAAGCCGCGGTCAGCCAGCGCTGCTCGATCGCCATGCCATACATGAAGGGTTGCAACGCGCTGCCGGCCGGCTGACGCTGCAGCACGGTGTCGGCATTGTCCGGCCCGCCGCCCCAGACACGCACTTCACCGGTCAGATTCTCGAGCACCACCACGGAGGTATCGCCGCGCGTACCGCCCAGCGCCTGCAGGGCGCGCCGCTGCAGCCGGGCGTCCAGCGTGGTCGGGCGTTGCTCGCCGGGTTCGCGCAGCAGCCGGCGCGCCAGCGCTGTGGCATCCTGCCAGCGTGGCTCGATGCGGTAGCGCTGCAACAGCACGGCGTCGGCGCGCGTCCGGATGTCGCGGCAGTCCGGCGCCGGATCGAGTCGCCTGGCCACCGCGCAGGCACGCATCGCGACCTTGTCGGCCGACGCGTTGGGGCCGCGCAGCAGCGCGGCCAGCAGCACCGCCTCCACCGCATCGACCGCGTCCGGATCCTTGCCGAACAGGCCGCGCGAGGCGGCACCGATGCCGCGCAGTTCGCTGCGGAACGGGGCCAGATTGAAATACGCTTCGAGTATCTGCGCCTTGTTCCAGCGCCGCTCGATCTGGCGCGCCGCGGCTGCCTGATCCCACTTCTGGCCGACGCTGCGCCGCGTGCCCTGAAGGCGCAGCGCCGGGTCGATCAGGCCGGCCAGCTGCATGGTCAGGGTCGACGCGCCGCGCGGCCGACGGCCTTCCAGCGCGCGCCACAGATTGTCCCAGGTGGCTCCGGCCAGCGCCTGCCAGTCCACGCCGTCGTGCTGCAGAAAGCGTTTGTCCTCGGCTGCCAGCAGCGCACGCACCAGCGGCTGCGACAACGCACGGGCGCTGACCCAGTCGAGGCGCCGTTCGTCGAAGTCGACCCGCACTTCGGCCAGCGGCTCGCCGTAACGATCGAGCAGACGCGCTTCCGACGGGCGCCAGGCATCGCGCACTGTGTCGAAGTCGGGCGCCAGCGCGTGCGCAGCCGTGCTGGCCAGCAGACAGATGGAAGACAGCGCGCACCGCATTGCATCGCGGCACGATGTCGGCTGACTCAAGCCGCGCACAGCGCGCACTTGTCGCCCGAGGCCTGACGCTCCACGGTGACGCGCGCCAGTTGCGGCAACTGCGGCGCCAGCGCGCGCCAGATGAACTGGCACAGGTTTTCCAGCGTTGCCGGGCCGAGGCCGGCGACTTCATCCAGAAAGCGGTGGTCGAGCGCGTCGCGCACGCCGGCCAGTGCCGCACGCAGCAACGCGAGATCGACCAGCATGCCGCTGATCGGGTCGGGCTCGCCGCGCAGCATCACTTCGGCATGATAGGTGTGGCCGTGGATGCGCAGGCTGCTGTCGGTATCGACCTTGCGGCGCAGGGTGTGTGCGGCTTCGAAGTAGAAGCGCTGACTGAGTTCGACGACCATCTTTGAAAGGTGAAGGAAATCAGGATTGAAGGAAAACGCGGTGCATGGATTCACCACAGGACGCTGCGCACGCGGACGGCCGTCGCGACGGCGTCGATCAGCGGATGCCCAGCGCCTTGTGCGTCTGGTGGCTCAGCCGCCAGCGCGGATGGCGCATGCACCAGTCGATCGCCCAGCGGCGGTTGTCAACCGCCGCCGCATTGTCCATCGGCTGCACCAGAAAGTGCCGGAAATCCCAGTTTTCCATCGCCGCGAGATCCAGCCCGGGCTGCGGTACGACCACCTTCAGTTCGTGGCCATGGCGCAGCACCACGTCGTTGCCGGCTTTGGGACTGACGCAGATCCAGTCGATGCCGTCGGGTGCGGCCAGCGTGCCATTGGTTTCGACGGCGATTTCGAAGTCGCGCGCATGCAGCGCGTCGATCAGTGCGCTGTCGAGCTGCAGCAGCGGCTCGCCGCCGGTCAGTACGACCAGACGCGAGCCGCCCGCGCCGGCCCAGCAGCCCGCGATCGTGTCGGCCAGCGTGCCGGCCTGTGCGTGACGGCCGCCCAGCGTGCCGTCGGTGCCGACGAAATCGGTATCGCAGAAGCGGCACTGCGCGCTTGCGCGGTCCGCCTCGCGGCCGCTCCAGAGATTGCAGCCGGCGAAGCGGCAGAACACCGCGGCCCGGCCGGCATTCAGCCCTTCGCCCTGCAGCGTGTAGAAGATTTCCTTTACCTGATACGTCACGGCGAGCGCAGTTGCGGCGGGAAACGCGCTAGGGTAGGGGTTGCCGACCCCGAATTCAAGGTTGGGCCCCTCATTCAACGAGACACGATGAACGAATCAGACACCGATGTGCCGCCCGAGCTTCGGCCCGAGTTTCAACCCTACTCGGGGCTCACCCCCGAAGCCGTGCTCGACGCACTCGAAGCCGCAGGCTACGCGGTCGACGGCCGCCTGCTGGCCCTGAACAGCTTCGAAAACCGTGTCTATCAGGTCGGCGTCGATGACGGCGCGCCGATGATCGTCAAGTTCTACCGCCCGGCGCGCTGGACCGACGCCGCCATCCTGGAAGAGCACGCCTTTTGCCTCGAGCTGGCGGCGCGCGAGATTCCGGTCGTCGCACCGCTCGAATTGCCGTGCGGCAGCACGCTGATGACGCACGCCGGTTATCGCTTCGCCGTCTTTCCACGCCGCGGCGGGCGGGCGCCCGAATTCGACCGCGCCGACACGCTGGAATGGATTGGCCGCTTCATGGGCCGCATCCATGCGCTCGGCGCGGTGCAGCCGTATGTGCATCGGCCTTCGCTCGACATCGCCAGTTTCGGCGAGGAGCCGGCGGCCTTCGTACTCGACCACCACTTCGTGCCGCCGGAACTGGAAGGCGTCTATCGCGGCATCACCGCACAGGCGCTCGACGGCGTGCGGGCCGCGTTCGAGCGCGGCGGCGCGATCCGCCGCATCCGCACGCACGGCGATTGCCACATCGGCAACATGCTGTGGGTTGAAGGGCAGGGGCCGCATTTCGTCGATTTCGACGACAGCCGCATGGCGCCGGCCGTGCAGGACCTGTGGATGCTGCTGTCCGGCGAGCGGGCGGACCGCGCCGAACAGCTCGGCAAGGTGCTGGCCGGATACGAGGAATTCTGTGAATTCGACCCGCGCGAACTGCAGCTGATCGAGGCGCTGCGTACCCTGCGGTTGATCCACCACAGTGGCTGGATCGCCCGCCGCTGGCAGGACCCGGCGTTCCCGACCGCCTTTCCGTGGTTCGACACGCCGCGCTACTGGGAGGCGCGCATTCTCGAATTGCGCGAACAGGTCGCCGCGATGGAAGAACCCGCCCTGTGGCTCGAGCGGGCTGTGCGCTGAGCGATTTCGCGCGGACGGTCCCGCGCGGCCTGTGGGAGCGGCGGCCCCTTTCACCCACAAGCCGCGACACACGTACCCCGTTCGCCTCAGCGCACCCGGAACGGAAGATTGGCGGTCGCAGCCTTGCCCAGCCGGTCGCGCACGGTGATGAACAGCCGGTAGGCGCCGGGTGCAGCCGGGGCGGTGAAACGGACGCTCTGCGCATCGGCCTGCTGCACTGCGACGTCGATGCGCGGCGGCGCGGCTTCGTGATCGCCGCCTTCGCGCAGGTCGGTTGCTTCGGCACGCACCTCCCACGTCGTGGCCAGCGTTGAGCCGTCGAAGGATGCGGCGTCCACGCCGGCCGACATCGTCTGTCCGGGCGAGAAGTCGTCGGCCGCGATGCCTATGCCGCGGATCAGCGGTGCGGCCTGCGTCACCGGCCGGCCCCAGGCAGCGGACAGCGCGTCGGTCATGGCGGTAGGGCTGCCGTCGGCCAGCAGCAGGCCGTGCCACGTGCCGGTCTGTTCCTGCTTTGCGCCCCACAGGAAGGGAAAGGCGCCCGCGACCTGCGGCTGGGCGGCCAGAAAGGCCAGCGCGTCGCGGAAGAAATCGGCCTTCTGGCTGCTGGTCAGTTCCACCGGTGCGCCCCAGGGCTTGCGCCCCGCCTGCCACTGGCCCAGCGGTCCCAGTTCGGTCACCACGACCGGCTTCACGATGCCCAGGCGGCGCAGCCGCTCGGGCAGCTGGAACACCGAGCCGCCGTAGAGGTTGAGCCCGAGCAGATCCACTGATGCGCAACAGCGGGCGAGCGGTGCGAGCCAGTCGTCGCTGTTGTCCGCGACCACCATCAGCGTCGGGTGGTCGGGGTCGAGCGACTTCACGATGCCGGCCAGCCGGTTCACCTCCTGCCAGATCGGCTCCGGATCGGCGACCCCGGTTTCCACCTCGTTGCCGACGCCCCAGGCCAGCAGTGCCGGATGGGCGCGATACCGGGTGACGAAGCGGCGCACCGACTGTTCCTGCGCGCGCACCGCCGCCGGGTCATCGAGCCGGAAGCCGTGGCGCGGATGGCCTAGCCACAGTCCCATGACCACCTTCATGCCCAGCCGGTGTGCCGCGTCGAGCACCCACACATCGGATTCGCGATATACCCGTACCACCTTTGCGCCAGCCTGCGCGAGCTTTTCCAGCGTCGCACGGTCGCCTTCGAACGCGGCGCCCTGCCAGGCCGGTGCGCTCGCCCACGCCGGTGCGCCCGCACACACCAGCAGCAGCAGGCAGCGGGTCATGCGAAAGAGGGCATTCAAGTTCATGCCGGGCACCGGGAAGTCCTGATCAGTCCGCCACGAGGTGCAGCGGGCACGGGTGAGAGCCCTTGCCGCGTTTCGCGTTCCCGGGCGGAGCGGTCAGCTTTCGGTCAGCGTCATCAGGATGTCGGCGTACCAGGCGCAGTTCAGGCCGAGCGCCTCGTCGAGCTTGCGGTCGCGTGTGCCGACGTCGAGCCGGGCCGAATGCACGCCGAGCAGCTGCCAGGGCAGATCGCCCTTGGCGACGCTGCCCGCCGGAGCGCGCATCACCACCGGTGCACCGCTGGTGCCGCGATGGGTGCGTGCGTCGGTCAGAAAATAGCCTTCGCCCTGAAAGCGCAGGCCGAATGACGACGCAATGACCGCGTGGCGCACCACCGGCATGTGGTGCAGCGTGTCGTGAAAGCCGAGCGGGAAACCGACCACCAGCAGCAGGCTGCCGACCTCGATCTGTCGCGTATCGACCTCCAGATGGGCCGGCGTGAAGGCGCGATAGACCGTCTTGGCCGGCAGTGCCGCGCGTTCGATCTCGATCACCGCGACGTCGATTTCGCCCGCCGTGTCCTGGCCCTGACGCCAGATGCTCTTGCCGCCGCGGTACAGCGGAATCGAAAAGCCGGTGGATTCGGCCAGGTTGGCCGAGTCGGTGTGCAGTTCGATCTCGAGGCTGTCCGGGAAGTGCTTGCTCGGTTCATCGACCACCACGTGGCGGCTCGTGACCAGGAAGAGGCGTTCGTCGCGTTCGAAGAAGAAGCCGCTCGCATTGGTCAGCACGCGCTGTCCTTCGAGCGTGCACACGCGCGCGGCAGTCAGCAGTATGGGTTCGATCATCAAGGCAAGATCCATTCAGTGGGTCGGGCCCGGGGATGGCAGGGCGCGGGCAGGGTGCGATGAGACGCTGGAAACCCGAGGGACGGCGCGACATCGTCATGGGTGTTGCGCTGCCGTGAGACATCATTGTGCCCCTCAATGCGGGCGTGGCGTGTCGGCGATCCGGAAGAAAGCGCTGCAGAAGGCATCGATTCAGGGCATAGTACGGGGTGGTGTAGGTCGGCCGGCGGCAAATGTCGCGCGGCCATGACATCGCCCGTTGTACCCGCATTCCGTTCCCACCGGATTTTCACCCTCTGAAACCGGCGTCCCCGCAAGGGCCGTGTGCTGCTTCGGCACTCGCGGCAGGGCCGCCGCAGGACGCCAGCGCTCCGGGATTGCCCCGGGCTCCAGTCCGCAGAGCTCACCCGCCGGTCACCGTGCAGACGCTGCATCCTTTCGATGCGGCAACGCGCGGACGATCCGCCTCAACCTGTCTGTCGGGCACGTGTGCCTGCAGACCACCGCTGATCAGCGCGCCATCGATCCGGCAGACCCCGGCACCGGCGCGCGGTCGGCGTGCCTGCACCCAATTCAACCTGGAGATTCACCCATGGCCAAAGAAGAACTGATAGACATGAATGGCGTCGTGACCGAAGTGCTGCCGGATTCGCGCTTTCGCGTGACGCTGGAGAACGGTCACCAGATCATCGCCTACACCTCGGGCAAGATGCGCAAGCACCACATCCGCATCCTCGCCGGCGACAAGGTGTCGCTTGAACTGTCGCCCTACGACTTCAGCAAGGGCCGCATCACCTTCCGCGAAATCGAAGGTCGTGGCGGCCCCGCCGCCGCCCCGCGCCGCCGGGTGCATTGATCGGTCGGTGACGGTCTGGCTCGCGGCGGGGTCCGGCTTCCTGACTGCCGGGCCTCACCCCGTCGGTCGGAGCGGCGGCCTGTGGGAGCGGCGGCCCCGCCGCGATAGTGCCGTGGCGATCGTTGTGCAGAGCGCGTATCGCGGCGAGGCCGCCGCTCCCACAAACCCGCTCCAACAGCCCGCCGGAAGTCGACCGCTCAGCGGCCGCGCATCTTGCGCTTGCGTTCGTGCAGTTCCTGCGCTTCCAGCGATAGCGTGGCGGTCGGGCGGGCGAGCAGGCGGGCGATGCCTATCGGGTCGCCGGTGAATTCGCACCAACCGTAGGTGCCGTCGTCGATTCGCACCAGCGCCTCGTCTATCGTGTGCAGATGCTTGCGTTCGCGGTCACGCACGCGCAATTCCAGTGAATGGTCCTCTTCCAGCGACGCGCGGTCGGACGGATCCGGCGTGCGCTCGAATTCGTGCAGATGCTGCGTCGTGTCGTGCGCCGACTGCAGCAGCGCGTCACGTTCGGCGCGCAGCCGCTGGCGGAAGAAGTCGAGTTGGCCGGCCGACATGTATTCGCTGTCGGGCGCTGCCAGCAGTGCCGCCTCCGCTTCGGACAACTCGTCCGGGGAGAGGGGAAGGATTGGGGGGGCAATCGACATGGTCTGCCTCCTCGTTGTGGGGTCTGCATGAAAGGTGCGGCACGCCGGTTCCGGCGCCGCCGCGGCGAAGCGCACAGGGCGACCGTCACGATACACGCCAAAGGCGAAGCTTGTGCGCTGCGTATCTGACGCGTGATGGTATGTTCGCCGCCATGTCCCGATACCTGCCCCGTGCGCGCGCCGACGCAGCGCCGCAGCGCCCCGACTACCGCCCCCGCCCGCCGCGTGCGCCCGGCTATCTGATCGAGCCGCCGCTGGATTTCGACCGTACCGGCAAGTTCTACATGGGGCGCGAAATCTCCGACGTGATGGGCTGGCGGGCCGCCGACTGGCTGGAGCGCCCGGAGCGGCTGGACGAGGAGCGTACCGACCTGCTGGTCGAAGCGCTCGACCTGCGGTCCGGCATGGTGATTGCCGACATCGGCGCCGGCACCGGCTATCTGTCGCGGCTGATGTCGCCCGCCGTGAAGCCGCACGGGAAGATCATCGCCGTCGACGTGCAAGGCATGATGGTGCGCAAGATCGAGCGGCTGGCGCGCGAGAACGGCTTCGACAACATCGAGGCCGTGCGCTGCCGGGAGCATGACGCACAGCTGCCCGCGGCGGCGCTCGACATGGCGGTCATGCTCGACGTCTATCACGAGCTGTCGTTCCCGTTCGAAATGCTGGCCAGCATCGTGCGCGCCACGAAGCCGGGCGGTCGGATCGTGTTCGTCGAGTTCAAGGAAGAGGATCCGGACATTCCGATCAAGCCACTGCACAAGATGAGCGAAGCGCGTGTGCGGCGCGAGGCCGCGGTGCACCGGCTGAAATGGGAGTGCACGATCGACCATCTGCCGTGGCAGCACGTCGTCGTGTTCCGCAGGCCGGGTTGAAACGGCTGCCGGCAGAGCGCACGCAGGAGAGGTCTTTGCGGGCGCGGCGGCGTGTGGAAGCGGCGCAGGTTTTGTGGGAGCGGCGATCCACTGCCGGCCCTGCATGGCCGGCCGGCTCTGCGGGCGGCGAGCAGTGCTCGCCGAAACCCCCGCGCCGCCCTCGCCGCGATCGGCGCGTTGATCATCGACCATCGCTGCACTGATCGCGGCGAGGCCGCCGCTCCCACAACAATTCCCACGACCACGCGGCCGCGTCCTGCTCACCCGTTCTGTATAGTCCGCTCACCATCGCATCAGACCTCGCACCTTGCTGAAACTTCTCCACACCGCCGACTGGCAGATCGGCAAGCTGTACGGCCAGTTCGAGCCGGATGACGCCGCACTGCTCGCGGAGGCGCGCTTCGCCGCCGTCGAGCGGCTGGCGCAGCTGGCCAGCGTGCAGGGCGTACACATGGTGCTGGTGGCGGGCGACGTATTCGATGCGCAGGGCGTGGCCGAGCGTACGATCCACCGGCTGTTCAACTGCCTGCGCGGCTACGTCGGGCCCTGGGTGATGATTCCGGGCAACCATGACGCCGCGCTGAGCGAATCGGTGTGGACGCGCGCCGCGCGACTGGGCGCGATCCCGCCCAACGTCACGGTGTGCCTCGCACCGGGCGCCGTGCAGTTCGACGCCTTGCGCGTGGCCGTGCTGGCCGCACCGCTGACCCAGCGCATCACGCACAGCGACCTCACGTCCGCCTTCGCCGCCACGGATAGCCCGGCCGGCTTTCACCGCATCGGGCTGGCGCACGGCAGCGTGCAGGGCATCCTCGCCGAAGGCATCGATTCGTCGAATCCGATCGCCGCCGGGCGCGCCGCCGAGGCGCGGCTCGACTACCTCGCACTCGGCGACTGGCACGGCTGCCGGCAGGTCGATGCGCGCACCTGGTACAGCGGTACGCCGGAAACCGACCGCTTCCGCGCCAATGACTCCGGCCGGGCACTGATCGTCGAGATTGCCGCGCCCGGCGCCGAACCGGTCGTGACGCCGGTGGTGACCGGACAGTACCGCTGGTTGAACGAGCGCGCGACGCTGCAGGTGGCCAGCGACATCGATGTGCTGCTCGAGCGGCTGGCCACTTTCGGTCATGTGGATGTCGTGCAGCTCATGCTCGATGGCGAAACCGATCTGGCCGGACACGCCCGCCTGCGCGATGCCCTCGCGCAGACGCAGGGGCGGGTGCGCAGCTTCACGGCCGATCTGTCGGCGCTGCGCATTGCGCCGACCGATGACGACATCGACGCGCTGGCAGCCGACGGCTATCTTGGCGACGTGATCGCCGAACTGCGAACCCTTCAAGGGAGCGGCGACGGCAAGGCCGAAACGGCGCGTGATGCGCTGGTGCTGCTCGCCGGCCTGCTGCGTGACCGGTGTACCTCAGACGGAGGCGCCTCGTGAAGCTCACGCGCATCCGCATCGAACAGTTCCGGCAGTTCCGCCAGCCTTTGCAGATCGCCGGGCTGGACCCCGGCCTCAACCTGTTCACCGGCCCGAATGAAGCCGGCAAGAGCACCGTCGTCGCAGCCATCCGTGCCGCCTTCTTCGAGCGTCACCGTTCGGGCAGCGTCGATGACCTGCGTCCGTGGGGCGACGCCTCCGCGTCGCCGACGGTCGAACTCGACTTCGAAACCGGCGGCGTCGCCTACCGTCTGAGCAAGAGCTTCCTCGTCCGCAAGCGCTGCACGCTGAGCAGCGGCGCCCAGCAGTTCGATGGCGCCGATGCCGAAGACCGGTTGGCCGACCTGCTCGGCTTCCGCCACGCCGGTCGCGGCGCCAGCGCGGCCGAGCACTGGGGCATTCCCGGCCTGTTGTGGATACAGCAAGGCACGGCGCACGACATCCGCGACCCGGTCGCACACGCCACCGATCACCTGCGCACCGCACTGAACACCTCGCTGGGCGAAGTGGCCAGCAGCGGCGGCGACGCGGTGACCGATAAGGTCGAGGCGTTGCGCAACGAACTGCTGACGCCGGCGAACGCCACACCGCGCGGTCCCTACAAGGAGGCGATCGAAATCGAAGCCGGCCTTGCCGAAGAGATTGCTGCGCTGGACGCCGACATCGCCGCCTACCGCAACAAGGTCGACCGGCTCGCTGCGCTGCGCCGCGAACACGAGGCCGACGACGCGGAAAAGCCATGGCTCGCGCTGCGCGCGCAGGAACAGGCGGCGCGCCGCAAGTTCGATGAGGCCAAGGCGCTGGGCGCGCGATTGGGCGAAGCACAGCAGCGTGCACGGCGCATCGAGGACACGCTGGCGCTGCTGCACAGCCAGCTCGAACGCCATGGCACCGAGCAGAGCGAGGTCGAACAGCGCCGTGCGGCACTGAGCGCCGCAGAAGACAAGCTGACCGCGGCACAAGCCACGGCGCAGCAGTGGCAGCGCCGCAGCAGCGAGGCGGCGGCGCGCCATGACGCCGCACGACAGGCACTGAACCGCGCCCGCCAGCGCGATACTCGGGCCACGCTGGCGCGCCAGCTCGACGAATTGACGCGACGGCGCGACGCCGCCCGCGCCACGCTGGCACAGGCCGATACCGAAGCCGGGCGCCTGCGCAGCGCGCGCCAGCAGATGGCGGCCACCGAGCTGCGCAGCGCCGATCTGGCCACCCTGCGCGCCCAGCAGCAGGACATCCGCACGCTGCGCCTGCGGCAGGAGGCAGCCGCCACCCGCTTGCGTTTCACGCTCGACGATGGCCGGGTCATCCGGATCGGTGAAGAAGGCCTGACCGGTCAGGGCGAGCGTCTGCTGACCGAAGCGACCGCGGTGACGCTGCCTGGCCTCGGCCGGCTCGACATCACGCCAGGCGGCGCCGATCTGGCCGATCTGGGCCGCCAGGAAGCCGCGTTGCTCGACCGTCACGCAGCGCTGCTGGCCCGCCTCGGTGTCGGGTCGCTCGATGCCGCCGAAGCACGTCTGCATATATATATGCAGCATCAGGCCGATGCGCAGACCGCCGAGGCCGCGCTCAAGGCGCGCGCACCGCAGGGTCTGGATGCGTTGCGCAGCGATCTGGCGATGCTCGAAGGCCGTCTGGCCGAAGTCACGCAATCCCTGGCGCGGCTCGCCGGGGCGTCCGACGACGGCCTGGCCCTGCCGTCCGTCAACGAAGCGGAATCGCAGGAAGAGGCCGCGCGCGCCTCTGCCGCCGATGCAGCAAAGCAGCGGGCTGCCGCGGACATCGCCGCCGCCAACGCGCAGAGCGCGGTCGACGCGGCTCTGCGCGAACTGCGTAGTGCGCAGGCCATGCTCGATGCGCCTGAGCGTGCCGCACGGCTGGCCGCCGCGCAGCGCGCGCTGAACGAAGCGCTCGCCGGGCAGGCGGTGGCTGCAGCCGACATCGATGCGCTGACCGCGCAGTGCCGTGACGCGCGCCCGGACATCCTCCAGCAGGACATCACGCGCTTCGGTGGCAGTGCCGAACAACTCGAGCGCTCAGCCAGCCTGCGCCGCGATGAACTGACCCGGCTCGAAGTGGAACTGCAGACAGCCGGCGCACAGGGTCTGGACGAGCGGCGTGCCGAGCGAGCGCGCGACCATGCGCGGGCCGCGCGCCGCGCTGCCGAGCTGCGCCGCCGCGCCAGCGCGCTCGACCACCTGCTGACATTGCTGAGAAGCCATCGCAGCGCGCTGACCCGCCGCCTGCAGGCACCGCTGCAGAAGCATCTCGACCGCTATCTGCAGTTGCTGTTTCCGAACGCAAAGCTCGATATCGACGACCAGCTTTTTCCCGGGGCGATGATGCGTGCCGACTTCAACGGTGCAGAAAGCGGCTGCTTCGAGGAATTCAGTTTCGGCGCGCGCGAACAGATGGGCGTCATCAGCCGGCTTGCCTATGCCGACCTGCTGCGCGAAGCCGGCCGCCCGACGCTGATCATCCTCGACGATGCGCTGGTGCACAGCGACGATGAACGGCTGGCGCGCATGAAGCGCGTGCTGTTCGATGCCGCTACCCGGCATCAGATCCTGCTGTTCACCTGTCACCCGGAGAACTGGCGCGACATGGGCGTGGCGGCCCGGTCGCTCGAGGCCCTGAAGGCGGCGTGATCTCGCGGGCCAGCGCGCGGCGCCGATGACGCGCTGCAACCCCCTTTTTGGTCAGCATGCAGGCGCTTGCCAAGGATTACGGGCAAATCCCGAGGGCGTTGCCCGGGGTCAGTTCCCCGTCCCGTGACTGTCGGAACTTCGTTTTTTGCATCTGATCCCAAGTGCAGCTTATTCTTCGTTTTTGTGCAGTGCGATTCGCGCCTGCCGGGCCATTACGGAAAGACCTGCCTCATGAACGCTTTCCAATCTTCGCGTGGCGATGAGCCGACGCTGGATCCGCTGCTTCCGCGGCTCTACAACGTGGTCTATTGCAGCCGTGCGGCGGAAGGTGTCGATATAGCCGATGTCGAGCGCATCATCGCGTCAGCGCGGCGGCACAATCCCGCAGCCGGCATCACCGGTCTGCTGGTGTTCGGCAGCGGCGTGTTCTTCCAGTGGCTTGAAGGCCCGCGCGACAGTGTGACCGCGCTGATGGCGACGCTGAGGTCAGACCCGCGGCACGATACCGTGGTCGAGCTGAGTGCCAACGAAGAGGTGCGCGAGCGGCTGTTTCCCGATTGGGACATGGAATTCGTCGAAAGCACCGATATCCGGGAAGTGCTGCTCGATGCGCTTGACGACGCGGAAGACCCGAAGAATGTCGCGGCGCTCGGTCTGTTGCTGGAACACATTGACGGCGGTGCGCTGGATCCCGCTTGAGCCAGACAGACCCGCAAACAGGCGCGGCAGGATTCATCGTCCTGTCATTTTTTTGGTAAAGTCTGCGGCGTCATGCGCCATCTGCCCCGATTGTCTTGCCTCCCGGTGCTGCCGGGCCTGCTGCTCTGCCTGGCCGCCCGCGCTCAGGGGCCGGCCCCGGCAGACGTCCTGGCCGAACCGATCCGGCTGCCGGAAATCCGCAGCGTGCTGCGTTACAGCGCCACGCCCGACGAATTGCCCGAGCCACCCGACACGCTTGATCCGGCCATGCTCAACGAATGTGTCGGGAAGCGCCGCATCATCGAAGCCGAGCGAAAGGTGCTGGCCGCCTACGCCGGAGAACAGACCGATCAAGCGGCCACACTGAAACCCGATATCGACGCTCTGGCCCGGCAACGCGAGGCGCTGGACGCGCTTGAAGCGACATCCGTGCAGGAGGGCGCAGAGGTGACTCGCAACGGCGCTGCGATCAACACGCGCCACGCGGCCCTTGAAGCGGCAATCAAGGCGCCGCCCGCGGACGCCAGGCAGGCGGCCGCGCGCAAGCAGTCAGTGGACGCCTTCAACGCCGACGTCCGGCGCCACAACGAAACGATTGATGCGCATAACCGTGGGCTGGAGGCGCTTCGGCAGGCGGTCGCGGCGTACAACGCAGCTGTTGGGGCGCTGCGCGCGCGCGTCGATGCGGTCAACACGCGCCATGCGGACTATGACCAGCGCGTCGAGGCGCATAACCGGATGATCGAGGGTTATACGAAGGATTGTGTCGGTCATCGCCGGCTTCTGCGCTGACCTGATGGCCGTCAGGTCGCCGCCAGACCCATTCCAACGCGGTTCATGACGTGCCGCATGGCCTGCTCCAGCACGCCGGGGGCGAGGTCGAGCTGGCCGATGCAATTGCCGGTCATGACGCCGGCCAACCCATGCATCGCCGACCAGATGTACAGCGCATCGAGATCGACCAGCGCCTGCTGTTGTGGCGCGTCGCCATGCATGCGTCGCAGCACCTGGCGCAGGATGTCGAAGGCGTGCGCGGCGTCGCGCACCAGGTCGGGATGCGCGGCAGACGCCGGCCACGGTGTGCTGAACATCAGCCGGTACTCCAGCGGATGGCGATGCGCGAAATCGAGGTATTGCCGACCCAGCGCGCCGAGATCGTCCCCGGGATCGTCGAATTTACCGCGCGCGTCGAGGTGGGCGGCGAAGCCTTCGAAGCAGCGCCGCATGACCTCGGCCAGCAGGTGGTCGCGGCTCGGGTAGTGCTTGTACGGGGCCTGATGCGACACACCAAGCCGGCGCGCGACATCGCGCAGGCTCAGCTGTTCGATGCCGTGCTCGGCAATGGCTTCGCGCGCCGCGACGATGCAGGCATCGCGCAGGGCGATCGGCGCGTGTGCGGCGTCCTTCGTCTGGGGCATCCGGTCCGGGAGGCAAAATGATCCGGCGACAACGTTAACACGACGGGCCACCCGCGCATGCCCCGGCGAGCCGCTTGAAGCGCCGGACTATCGTCCCACGGCGACATCGAGCACCGTGTCGCCGTCGTTGTCCTTCACGACGAAGGCTGCCTCGTCGAAGCGGGGTGCGCGCAGCGTCGGACGCACGCCATTCGAGACCCCCCACGCTTCGGTCGGCAGGCCGATGAGATTGGTGTCGACACGCCGATTGCCGTTCAGGTCGTGCACAACCGACACCGCGTAGCGCCCGGGCACAACGTCGGCGAAGCGGCAGGTGACGCCTTCAGCGGCTGCGGCTTGCCAGCGCACGCGTGCCGACGTGTTGTCCATCGGAAAACCGGTGTCCCGTTCGAACAGCGCGCAGCCGATCTCGCCGTTCGCTGCGGTCACGCCGCTCACGCGCACCACGATTTCGGCGGCCGCTCCGTTCAGCGGCAACACGGACAGGGCCAGAAGCCCTGCAAGGCGGGCGAATGGAATGCTCTGGACAGACATATCGGGTACCTCCGGCAGCGGGATCGTGACGGCATGGCAGCGGATCGGGCGCGCGGCTTCGCCGGGTGCATCCGATGGCTGCCGATGATCAGTGGTTGACACTGTCAACGCGCGGTGCCGATAATGAAGGTTGAAGTAGACGGCGTCAACCCGAGTTGTCGATCACGTCACCCCGACCCTGACCCTGATGCGAGGTTTCGCCATGTCACCTGCCCTGCCGCCGGGAAGCCGCCCTTTCATGCCGTCGCTGCGCACCCTGCTGATGGCGGCCGGCCTGTCCGCACTGGCGGGCGCGTGCGCGCTGTCGACGCCGTTTCCGCGCATCGACACGGCCGTCGCCGACGAGGCGGACGACGCCGTCGTGCTGGTGCTGACGCACATCGTCGTCGATGGCGCGCGGCGCGATGAATTCGATCGCCAGACGCGCCGCGTCATCGACAGCATGGCGACACAGCCCGGCCTGATCGGCTATTCCGCGCGGCGCGAACTGTTCGGCAACGAGGCGTGGACGATGAGCGTGTGGTCCGGCGACGCCGCGCGCGCCCGCTTCGTCCGCTCGGCCGTGCATCAGGAGGCCATCGCGAAAAGCGAGCTGGCGATCGTGACCGTCCGGCTGAAGCGGCTGAACATGGCCCGCAAGGACGTGCCGCGCGATTGGGCGGCGGCGCTGGAGCTGCTCGCGCGACCGGGCAATGAACGCGTCTACAAGAAGGATTGAGTTTGTGGCCCTATGACGCCGATTCGATCTGTTCCGACACCACCAGCCAGCGCTCTTCGTGGGCGTCGAGTTCGGCGTCGATCTTCTGCAGCGTCACGCCCAGTTCGCCGATTTCCTGCGGCGGCAGCGACGTGGTGAGACGCGCTTCGATGCCGTGCTTTCGCTTCTGCAGGTCGAGGATGGACTGTTCCAGCTTGCCCAGTTCGAGCTTCAGCGCCTTGAGATTCACCGGCGTCTTCTTCACCGCCGGGGCGGGTACGGGGGCGGCTGTGGCGGCTGGCGCTGCCGAGGCTGCCGGCGCCTTCAATGATTCCTTCAGGTCTTCGCGGGCCCGTTTTGCTTCATTGAGCAGGTAACGCTGGTAATCGTCGAGGTCGCCCTCGAACGGTTCGATGCCGCCGCGCGACACCAGCCAGAATTCGTCACAGACCGAGCGCAGCAGCGATCGGTCGTGGCTCACCAGCATGACCGTGCCTTCGAATTCGTTCAGTGCCATCGCCAGTGCTTCACGGGTGGCGAGGTCGAGGTGGTTGGTCGGTTCGTCCATCAGCAGCAGGTTGGGGCGTTGCCACACCAGCATGCACAGCACGAGACGGGCCTTCTCGCCGCCGCTCATCGTGCCGACCGCCTGCTTCACCATGTCGCCGCTGAAATTGAAGGTGCCGAGGAAGTTGCGCAGGTCCTGCTCGCGACCGCTCTGTCCGGCCGGCAGGCCTTCGCGCGCCATGCGCGTCATGTGTTCGAGCGGATTGTCCTGCGGCCGCAGCACATCCAGTTCCTGCTGCGCGAAATAGCCGACCGACAGACCCTTGCCCTCGCTGACCATACCGGTGGTGGGCTTGAGCGCGCGTGCGATGGTCTTGACCACCGTCGATTTGCCCTGACCGTTGGCGCCCAGAATGCCGATGCGCTGGCCGGCCATCACGGTGCGGTTCACATTGCGCACGATGGTGGTCGGCGGCGTGCCCGGCGGCGCCTCTTCCGGTGGCGGATAGCCGAAGCTCGCGTTCTCCATCACCAGCATCGGGTTGGGCAGATTGGCCGGTTCCTTGAATTCGAAGGTGAAGTCGGCGCTGGCCAACATCGGCGCCAGCCGTTCCATGCGGTCGAGCGCCTTGACGCGGCTCTGCGCCTGCTTGGCCTTGCTCGCCTTGGCCTTGAAGCGCGCGATGAACTTCTGCAGATGGGCGATCTTGTCCTGCTGCTTGGCGTAGGCATTCTGCTGCAGTTCCATCTGCTGTGCCCGCATGTCTTCGAAGGTGCTGTAGTTGCCGCCGTAACGGGTCAGCTTCGCCGCGTCGATGTGCAGCGTGACATTGGTGATGGCGTCGAGAAACTCGCGGTCGTGGCTGATGACGACCAGCGTGCCTTCGTAGCGCGTCAGCCAGCTTTCCAGCCAGACCAGCGCGTCCAGATCCAGGTGATTGGTCGGTTCGTCGAGCAGCAGCAGGTCGGACGGACACATCAGCGCACGTGCCAGCTGCAGGCGCATGCGCCAGCCGCCGGAAAAGCTGTTCACCGGATTGTTCAGTTCGGTCGTCTTGAAACCCAGACCGAGGATCAGCGACTGGGCACGCGCCTGGGCGTCGTGCGCGCCGGCATCGTGCAGCGCCATGTAGGCATAGGCCATGCGCTCGCCATCGTCGCCCGCCTCGGCGGCATGCACTTCCTGCTGCGCCGCGAGCAGCGC
Source organism: Methyloversatilis sp. XJ19-49 (assembly GCF_024580145.1). Taxonomy (GTDB): domain Bacteria; phylum Pseudomonadota; class Gammaproteobacteria; order Burkholderiales; family Rhodocyclaceae; genus Methyloversatilis. The sequence continues at coordinate 6,582 of NZ_JANINI010000002.1, read as the reverse complement.
GGTGTCGCCCTCGATGACGAAGTCGGTCGCCGGCTGGTCGGTTTCGGGCATGTCCTGCGCGACCTGCGCCATGCGCCACTGCACCGGTACGTTGAATTCACCGGAATCTTCATGCAGCGTGCCGTTGAGCAACGCGAAAAGCGTCGACTTGCCGGCGCCGTTGCGACCGACCAGACCGACCTTTTCGCCCGGGTTGATGGTGGCGGTGGCGCCGTCGAGCAGCACCTTGGCGCTGCGGCGCAGGGTGACGTTCCTGAGTGTGATCATGCGGGTGAAGCTCCAGCGGACGTCCCGCAACGACAGGCGGCAAGACCAGGGAAGGGGTGGCGGGGCGGAAAAGACGGGGCAGGCGACCGAAAGTCGTGACCGGAAGGTCGCTGCAGGCCGAAGTATCTTCGCCCGCGCAGGTCGCCGTCAAATCGAACGCGGGCGCACCGCGCGTCCGGAATGAACCGGATCAGGGGTGTTCCGCCCGGAAGTGACGGGATGGCGCCGGAGTTTCCGTCCGGCGCCCGCGTGCCCGCGCGGCCCCGCCGTCCATTTCGTGTCCGCTGCCGGCTCCGACCGCAGGGTGGAGGCAAGCCGGGCACCCGATGGCGTCAGCGTCCTTCGATCAGTTCGCGTCCGCGCAGAAAGCCCATTCCTTCGGCAATCGCCTGCGATGCGTAGAACAGCCCGAGGTCGGCTTTCGCGCCGACCAGTTCGACTCGCTGCGCGTCTGCACCGCGCGTGCTGACCGTGACCGTGAAGGTCCATTCGTTGCCGTGGCCGGACAGCGCCGGGTTGTGGTTGATGAGGCGTTCGGTGCAGACGTGCATGTCGTGGTCGTGGTAGGACTCCGTCTTCCACACCGGCGCGTCCATCGGTTCATTCGGCGTGATCTCTAGCGTCGTGGTCATTGATCTCTCCTGGCATCGTCATCGTGGATTCAGACGTGCGGGCCGGATGCTCCCTCCGCTTTGCCGACGCCTGAAGCATGAAGGTGCCCGCGGGCCGGCGCGGCGGTCTGTGCGCTGGCGGACGGATCGCACCGCGCGTATGCCCGGCAGACCGCACCCTGTGTTCGTTCCGGTACGGACGAGCCGGATACGGACGCCGATGATCCGGACCACGGTCGACTTGACCGTCTGCGGAGACATCTTCATGAAAACCCACCAGACATCACGGCGTACGGCCGCGACGCTTGCCTGCCTCGGCGTGCTCTTGCTCGCCGGATGCGACAAGCAAGAGCCCTTGCCGGTCACCCAATCGCCCTCGGCCGCGCCGGCTGCGGTGCCGTCGAACGCGACGGCCCAGTCGATGCCGGAATCCGAAGCGAATCTCGACGACGCCGGCGTGACGACCCGCGTGACGACTGCCCTGCTGGCTGATCCGAGCGTCAAGGCCTTCCCGATCGAAGTCATTTCGCTCAAGGGCGATGTGCGTCTGCTCGGCATCGTCGACACCCAGGAACAGCGTGAGCGGGTGCTCGAGGTGGCGCGAGGCGTCGACGGCGTGCATGCGCTGCACGACGAACTGACGCTGCGCAAGCAGTGATGCTCTGGCGCCTTGCGCCCGTCGTCGGAGCGCTCCCTGCTCGCGTCTAGGCATCGATGAACTGCAGCCGCGCCAGTTTCGCGTACAGGCCTTCCTGCGCCAGCAGTTCGGCGTGCGTGCCGGTCTCGACCGCGTGGCCGTGCTCGAGCACGACGATGCGGTCGGCGCGCTGCACGGTGGCCAGGCGGTGTGCCACGACCAGCGTGGTGCGGCTGGCCATCAGCGGCGCCAGTGCGGCCTGCACCATGCGTTCGCTTTCGGCGTCGAGCGCCGACGTGGCTTCGTCCAGCAGCAGGATGGGCCGGTCGGCCAGGATGGCGCGCGCGATGGCAATGCGCTGGCGCTGGCCGCCGGACAGACGCACACCGCGCTCGCCGAGCGGGCTGTCATAGCCGCCCGGCATGGCGCGGATGAAGGCGTCGGCGAAGGCGGCTTCGCAGGCGGTGCGCACCTCGGCATCCGTGGCGTCGGGGCGCGCATAGCGCACGTTGTCGGCGACGCTGGCGGCGAAGATGACGGCCTCCTGGGGGACCAGTGCGATGCGCGCGCGCAGGTCGGCCGGATCCGCTTCGGCGAGCGGCACGCCGTCGATGCACACCGTGCCCGACTGCGGGTCATAGAAGCGCAGCAGAAGCTGAAACAATGTGGACTTGCCGGCACCGGACGGCCCGACCAGCGCGACGGTTTCGCCGGCACGCACGTCGAGGCTGAAGCCGTCGAGTGCCGGCGTGTCGGGCCGGCTCGGATAGCAGAAGCGAACGTCGCGGAACGTGATGTCGCCGCGCGCCGGCTCGGGCAGCGCGCGCGGTGACGCCGGCGCCATGATGTCGGGCTGCGTATCGAGCAGTTCGATCAGACGTTCAGTGGCACCGGCGGCCCGCTGCAGTTCGCCCCACACTTCCGACAGCGCCCCGACCGAACTGGCCACCATGGCCGCGTAGAACACGAAAGCCGACAGTTCGCCGGCACTCAGACGACCTTCCAGCACATCGTGCCCGCCGACCCACAGGATGACCGCTACCGACCCGAACACCAGCAGGATCACCATCACCACCATCAGCGCCGAATGACGATAGCGTTTCACGCCGGTGTCGAAACTGCGTTCGACCAGCGCGGTGAAGTGATCTCGGTCCGCGTCTTCGTGGCCGCAGGCCTGCACGATGCGGATGGCGTGCACGCTCTCGTCGACATGGGTGCCGAGGTCGGCCACCCGGGCCTGGCGCTCGCGCGACAGCGCACGCACCTTGCGGCCGAACAGCACGATGGGTGCGACCACCAGTGGCACGCCGGCCAGCACCAGCAGGGTGAGCCGGCCGCTGGTCAGCGCCAGCATCACGAGGCCGCCGGTCAGCAGCAGGAGATTGCGCAGCGCGATCGACAGCGTCGATCCGACCACATTCTCGATCTGCGCCGTGTCGTTGGTCAGTCGCGAAATGACTTCGCCGGTGCGCCCGGCTTCGAAGAAGGACGGTGGCAGCGTCAGCAGATGCGCATAGACCCGGGTGCGCAGGTCCGCCGACACCCGTTCGCCCAGCCACGAAACATTGTAGAAGCGCAGCCAGGTCGCGCCCGCCAGCAGCACGACCAGCAGCAGCGAACCGCCAAGCGCGCGGTCCAGCCACTGCGCGTCGCCGGCCGCAAAACCCTGGTCGATCACGCTGCGCAGACCCTGGCCAAGCGCCAGCGCGGCGCTCGCCGCCAATACCAGACCGATGGTGGCCAGCAGCAGTCGGCCCCGATGCGGCTTCACCATTTCGAACATCACCTGCCGCGCTCGCTGTACATCCGTCACACTGCTGACTCCTTGTTGTGGCTGTTTTGTTGTATATTCCGGCCCCTATCCGAAGTGCGCGGGTGGCGAAATTGGTAGACGCGCTGTCTTGAGGGGGCAGTGCCGCAAGGCGTAAGAGTTCGAGTCTCTTTCCGCGCACCACACATTGAGTATCTCAGGCGCTTCATCGCGCCTCGCTTCTGTTTCACCCTCCGGTCGGCCCGGCCGGAAAAATCCTCGTCGTGGTCAGACATGCCGGGCACCGGTTGCGATGTTGCAGCGCAAACCGTGTCACGGCATCGCTTTGCTACCATCCGTCTCGCAATTCCGGGCCCGTCTCAATACAGAAAAGATTCCGGTCATGTAACCGGAACAGAATTCGGTCGGAGGAGGAGAAACCGATGGCGTTGGACAAGGTACTTCTGGGCCGCTTGTTGCAGTTGAACGAGCCGTGGACGGTACGCGATTTTCGCTTCGATCCGGACGCCCGCAAGCTGGACGCCTGGGTCGGCGTTGAGCCGCCACGCGGCTGGTTTGCCCGCGTGCGGCGTCAGCCGGCCGAAGGGCCCGAGCGCGTCTGGCGCCACGTCGACCTCGCGGGCTGGCGCTGCCATGTGCATGTGCAGGCGCCGATCGGCGCCGATCTGAGCGCGCTGCCCTGGGCCGGCGCAGTCGACATGCCGTTTTCCCAGGCGCTTTCCAAGCATGTGTTTGCGCTGTTCAACGAAGGTGTGCCGCTGAACGGCATCTGCACGATCACCGGCATTCCGCTGCAGGAACTGTGGAAGTTCAAGTACTCGCTTGATCAGGGCAAGACCGCCATCGCGGTGCCGGCTTCGCCGCTGGTCGATCTGGCGCCCGCCGGATCCGTCGTAGCTGTCGCGCCGGCAGACGACATTCCCGACCTGACCGATCCGGTCTGGCTCAAGCTGATCGAGGGCCAGGTCGATCTCGATATCCGTGCGCTCAGCCTGAAGCTTCTGATGACGCGCCTGCGCAGTCAGCTTGAAGTGATCACCGACGAAGAAGTACGCATGCTCAAGCTGCGCGAGCTGCATCGATATTTCGTCAAGAACGCACGAATGCTCGGGCATGAACTGTCCCAGCTGCGCGCCAGCTGACGTCCGCACCGCCTTCATGAACAGTCAGACCAAGCAGGAACTGAGCGGGCGCATGATGGGGCTGTCGGAAGCGACGGCCCTGATTCGCGGCGGTGGCTATTACAGCATCGCCGGCGACGAGTTGCTGCTGCGCGAGTTGCCTCGCGGGCACTGGATCGGCGGCACCATTCCTTATTTCATGGGGCAGGACGGCGGCGTCACCACGCGCGACCAGCTCTATGTCGCGCAGGTGCCGGTCAGCAGTGGTGTGCCGCTGATGCGCTTCTATGACCAGATCAGTCTGGAGCGGGTATGCGCCGACGCACCGGAAAACGGCTTTTCGATCATCGTCATTCCCGCGTTTTCGGCCGTGCACTCCCTGTTCGCTCGCAACGCGCCGGGCTACGAGGACATGTACCTCAAGCCGTTGATCGGCTGGATTTCGGGCATTCATCTCGACGATCTCGGCCGCGCCAGTCCACTCGCGGTCAATGGTGAAACGCTGGAATTCGAACCGGATCGCGCACTGGTGATGCACGTGCCGCTGCCGGCCGACAAGTACGCGCACATCGACATCATCAATCTGTTCACACCGGGTGACGGCGACAGCATCCGCTTCCCAGCCAAGGGGTTTTCGGTCGGCGAGTGCCGCATCAACGGCGAGCCGGCCAATTTCGCGCGCTATGTCACATCCAATGCGATAGACACCCGCCTGCCGCTGGTCGCCGACTACAGCGGCGCGATGATCAACGTGAGCATCAAGGCCGTCGATCTGGGCAAGGGCGTGGTCGATTTCTACGCGCCGGTATTCGACGACGTCGAATACCGTTTTGCCGCGCCGGTGCCCGACTACGTCAGCGCCTTCCAGCAGGCGCTGCGCGCGCGAGACGGTGGCCAGGCGGGCCCGGTCGGCTTCAGCTGCAACTGCGTGTTGAACTACCTGTACAGCGAACTCGAAGGCAAGCGCGTGCCCTCGCTGCTCGGCCCGATGACCTACGGCGAAGTGGCCTATCAGCTGCTGAACCAGACGCTGGTCTATCTGACGATCGAGGGCTGACCGGGACTTCTGAAGAGCGCGACCCGTAAGCGAGCAACGCTCCCACAGGGACAACTCCCACAGGGACCGCGCGGCCGCGCCGACAGGGGTAGCATGACGGTTTGTTCCTTCAACTGCTCCGCATGAACGATACCCAAACCTCGCAGCGCCGCCTGGCGCTGGTGATCGACGCCGACAACGCGCAGCCGTCGCTGATCCAGCCCGTACTGCTGGCCGCCGCGTCGCGCGGTCGCGTGACGGTGCGCCGCATCTACGGCGACTGGACGTCGCCCAACATGACGAGCTGGAAGGCGCACCTGCTCGACCACTCGATCCGGCCGATCCAGCAGTTCCGCATTGTCGGCGGCAAGAATGCGACCGACAGCGCGATGATCATCGACGCGATGGACCTGCTGCACTCCGGCCTCGTCGATGGCTTCTGCATCGTGTCCAGTGACTCCGATTTCACGTCGCTGGCGCGCCGCATCCAGGAAAGCGGCCTGTTCGTCATGGGGGTCGGTCGGCGCACGACGCCGGTCGCCTTCCAGCGCGCCTGCGAAGAATTCGTGTTCACCGACGACATGCGTGCCGCGCCCTCCGCCGCGTCATCGTCACCGAAGCGACGTCCGGCCGAACGGACCGCGCCGGCGAGCCCGGCCGGCGCAGCGCCGGCACGCGCCGAGGCACCGCGCAAGGCGCGCAGCACGCAGCCTGATGCGCAGGTGCTCGATCTGCTGTCGCAGGGCATCCGTTCTGCCACCGACGAAGACACCGGCTGGGCGGGTATCGGGCGGGTCGGCCAGATCGTTCGCCAGTACGAACCCGGCTTCAGCAACAAGGATTACGGCCACGCCAGCCTGTCCGGCCTGCTGGAAAGTCATCCGGAGCTGTTCCGCCTGCGCAAGGGTGACAATGGCCAGGCCCAGGTGCAGCTGATCGAAAAGCCGGTCGAGCGTGTGGCCGAACCCTCGGCGGACGACACCCCGAAGGCTGCAGCGCGACCGCGGCGCAGCCGTCAGCCGCGCAAGGCGCCGGCCGATTCGGGGGCCGCGGACAGTGTGGCCGTCGCACCGGCGCCGGTGGCCGCCGACCCGGCGCCTGACGCGCCGACCGCCAGCGACCCCAAGGCCGCAAAGCCG
>NZ_JANINI010000019.1 GCF_024580145.1 Methyloversatilis sp. XJ19-49 | reverse complement strand
CGTCAATGCCCCCGTGTTGTCAAAGCCCGGCCAAAGCGCTACACCGTCCGCGTTCTGAAAAAAGACCTTAACTGAACGGTATTAGGGCGGAGCGGGGGTTTCGGCGAGCACTGCTCGCCGCCCGCAGAGCCGGCCGGCCATGCAGGGCCGGCAGTGGATCGCCGCTCCCACAGGGGTGCTTCACTCTCACAGGCCGCTGCTCCCACGAGGGAGTCGCGGCCTTGTTGTGTCTGATGCCGCCCTGCTTGTCGGACGGCGCCGACACGTGGCTGCGCTGCCCGCCGACACCCGGATCCCTGCCGCTTTTCTAGACTCGGTTCGAAGCCCTGTGCCTCATCGGCATGACGGGGCGGACATTCCGAACCTGGAGACTTGCGATGACGACCCCGACCCCCTCCCTGAAAACCCTGGCTGTCGTGTCTGCGATGGCGGTGCTGATGACCGGCTGTGCCGGCATGAGCAAGAGCGAAAGCAATGCGCTGATCGGCGCTGCTGCCGGCGGTGTCGCCGGATCGGTGCTGACTGGCGGCAGCACCATCGGCACCGTGGGCGGTGCGATTGCCGGCGGCGCCATCGGCAACGAAATGGGCAAGAAGAAGCGCTGAACGCCTCATCGCCATCGGTCAAACGGCGGCGCATCGGGGGGCGCGGGCGGCTATGCTTGTGCCCATGCTGATCGACACGCACTGCCATCTGGACGCATTCGAATTCGACGCGGACCGCGCGGATGTAATTGAAAGCGCGCGCGCGTCCGGCGTCTGCGCCATCGTTCTGCCGGCGGTCGATCGTGCCGGTTTCGGGCGCGTCAGGGCGGTGTGCGCCGGCCAGTCCGACCTGCGGTTTGCGTTGGGCATCCATCCGCTTTACATCCCCGCAGCACAGCTGTCCGACATCGACGCCCTGGCGCTCGAACTCGACGACTCCGACGTGATCGCCGTAGGCGAAATCGGCCTCGACTTCTTCGTCACCCATATCGACCCGACGCTGCAGGAAGACTATTTCGTGCGCCAGCTCGGGCTGGCGCGTGATTTCGGCCTGCCGGTGCTGCTGCATGTGCGGCGGAGTCAGGACCGCATCCTGAAGCATCTGCGTGCGGTGTTCGGCCGCACCGGTCCCGGCGGCATCGCGCACGCCTTCAACGGCAGCCGCCAGCAGGCGGACGAATTCATCAAGCTGGGTTTCGCGCTGGGTTTCGGCGGCGCAGTGACCTGGGCGCGTGCGCTGAACCTGCGCCGGCTGGTGACCGAACTGCCGCTCGACGCGCTGGTGCTCGAAACCGACTCGCCCGACATGCCGCCCGAATTTGCCGTCGGTAAACGCAACGAGCCGGCGAACCTCCCGCGCATCGCGCAGGTGATTGCCGGCATCCGTGGTGTCAGCGAGGAGGCGCTGGTGCGGGCCACCGGGGCAAACGCGCTGCGCGTGCTGCCCCGGCTCGCCGGGAAGGCTTACAGCGCGTAGCTGGCGGACACGCCGATCAGCCAGGTGCGTTCCGACGCCGGTGCGTAGTAGCGACCCGTCAGCGCGTTGCCGGCGTTGATATACACCGAACCGACGTATTCCTTGTCGAACAGGTTGTCGATGCGCGCGAATTCGTTCAGCTTCCAGCCGCCGACCGTTTGCGTGAAACCGCCGCGTATCGCTGCCACGCCGTAGCCGCCGACCCGTACGTCATTGGTGTCGTTTCCGAACATGCGTCCGCTGGCGCGATACTCGAGGCCGCCGCTGAAGCCCCACGGATCGTGCTTGTAGGTCAGCTCGCCAAAGAACGACTTGTTGGCGATGCCGGCGATCTTGTTGCCCGAATCGATTGTTAACGCCTGATTGACGGCACAGGGTGCGGTCAGGCACGACGCGAACGTATCCTCGAATTCCGCCTTTATCAGCGTCATCGACGCATAGGCACCGATATCGCGCGTCAGCCGGGAGTCGATCGCGACTTCGAGTCCGCGTCGCGAGGTGTCGCCGGCGTTCTGGTAAACCGCCCGCCCGTTTTCATTGCTGCGAATGACGATTTCGTCGGCGGAGTCGATGTAGAAGGCGGCCACGTCCAGGCGGGTGGCGTTATTCAGGAAAGTCTTGAAGCCCACTTCGTAGTGGTCGCTGACCGACGGCTTCAGATCGAAATTCAGGCCTGCGCCGCCATCCGGGCGGTAGGCCAGTTCGATCAGCGTCGGTGCTTCGAAGCTGCGCCCGGCATTTGCGTAGAAGTTGCTGGTCTGGGTCACCTTCCATACGGCGCCGAGCGCATACGTCCAGTCGCTGAACGAAGCCGAACCGCTGTCGTCCGGATTCACGCCGGCGACATTCGTCGTGCCGGAGCATCCGCCGTTGCAGATGAAGTTGTCCTTCGACTTGAAATCCATCTTCGTGTAGCGCAAGCCACTCGACAGCGACACGTCCTTCGTCACGGCCCATTCGCCCTGGATGAAGGTGCCTGTCTGTTCAGCGACATTGCGCTCGTCGCGCTTGAGGTCGCCGCGGAAGCCGAACACGGCACTCAACGCCTGTGCGCCGGCGGTGGTCGTGCCGTTGCGGTAGCCCTTGCGTGCCTCGTCGGCGCGCTCGTACTCGGCACCGACGCTGAACGTGACGGTTTCGAGCTTGCGCGTCCAGCGCAGGCTGGTGCCCCAGTAGTCACGATCGAAGACCGATACGCCACCGGATGCGGTGACGTTGTCCTGCGTACCCGCATTCAGTGCCAGGTACTGCTCGTTGTTGCGGTTGCCCAGGTAGAACATGGCGCGCAGGCTGTCCCGGTCGGACAGGGCGGTGTCGAACACCACGCCGCCCTGCGAGTTTTCGAGTGTGCGGCGCGTGCCGAAGAATTCCGCGGTGCCGGGGTTGCCGGCGAGGTTGCGATTGGAGGTGCCTTGCTGCCGGCGATCGCTGTTCAGCTGGGCGAACGACAGGCCGAGCGGATCCTGACCCTGCTGATGCATGTAGTTGCCGACGAAGGTCAGCGATGACTTGTCGCCGAGCATCCAGCGTGCCTTGAAATTGGCCTGCTGCTTGTCCGAGCGGCTGTAGTCGCGGTAGCCGTCAGTGCGGAAATCCGACACGCTGGCCGTGTAGTTGAAATTGCCGACGGTGTCGCCGAACTTCACGCCGGAGCGCTGCGTGCCGTAGCTGCCGAACTGGAAGCTGGGGGTGATCGTGAAGCGGTCCGGGCCGTCTTCGGTGAAGATCTGGACGACGCCACCCGAATGGTTGCCGTACAGTGCCGAGAACGGCCCGCGCAGCACTTCGATACGGCTGGCCGACGCGAGGTCGAACAAGCCGGTGCCGCCCTGACCGTCCGGCGTGCTGGCCGGAATGCCGTCTGCAATCAGCTTCACGCCGCGTACGCCGAATGCAGAACGTGCGCCGAAGCCGCGGATGGTCAGCGATTGCTCCTGCGTGTAGTTCTCCTTGCCGGCCGAAGCCACGCCCGGCACGCGATTGATCACTTCCGATAGGTTCACCGTGCCGCGCTGTTCCTGGATCGTCGTCTTGTCGATCGAATCGATGGCCATCGGCAGATCGAAGGAATTCTGCTCGACCCGGGTACCGGTGATGACCACGGTTGGGGCAATTTTCAGTTCTTCGGCGCTGGCGCACTGGCCAATCAGCGCAAGGGCGAGCGCAAGCGGGGTGTGACGGAGCGCGGGGGTCATGCGGAGCCTCTCTCTGGATATCTGCTGGCAAGGCGCGCGGGGTTGCGCGTTGCGACGTAGGTTGGACGACGTGTCTGCGCACGTCTGTCGAAGCGGCCGGAGTATAGGCAGGGCCAACTTACAAAACCTCACGAAAAGCTTGAATCTGCGACCCGCTGCGGACGCCGGGAATCACTCACCGCGTGCCGCGGTGAACAAGGTCTGGATGGCGGGGGGGGCGAGGATGCGCAAGGTCGGCGGGCACAGACGGTGGCGCCCGAGTCGCAGCAGTGCGCGGTCGCGCGTCACCAGCAGGTCGGTGCTGGCGCGCACCGCGAGATCGAAGAATTTCTGGTCTTCACGGTCGCGGCAGCGCGGCTGGCCGGTGTCGGGGCTGTCCGGCAGCGGCGACAGTTCGAGCTTCATGCAATAGGCTTCGTAGAGCGCCGCCGCCTGCGCGTCGTCCAGCCCGAACTTCGGATAGCGCAGCACCGTGCGCAGTTCGCGCAGGCAGGCTTCGTCGCACACCAGTTGCGCGGGGCCGGCCGCCAGCGCCTGCGCAACGCAGTCGAGTTCGGCGTTGTGCCACAGCAGCAGGTCGAGCACGGCATTGGTGTCGAGGACGATGCGCATCGAGCAGGGCGGGGCGAGTGAAGGCATGAAGGCAAGTGAAGGGCCGCAAGTGTAGCCGGCGAACGAACCGGTGCGAGCCGCTGTCTTTCGCTGCGCGGGCGCATGACGACCCGACCATAGACCGACCGGAGCGCGCACTCATGGTGAGCCAGGAACTGCTGTCCTTTCTACTGACGCTGGCCGCCAAATTGTCGGGCTATCCGGAAATTCCGCTCGCCGACCTGCCGCCGATCGAAATCATGAGCGAACAGGCGCTGGCGGATGCCGTGTGTCCCGAGACCGGCAACGGCTGCACGAATATCGTGGCCACCTTCGAAACCGAGCGTTACGTGATCTACGTGCGCGACACGCTCGATCTGGAAAGCGCTGCCGACAACTCCTTCCTGCTGCACGAGCTGGTGCATGTGCTGCAGCACAAGGCGCGCGGCGACGCCATCTTCGCCGACTGCCCGACCACGCTGAAGACCGAAACCGAGGCCTACCAGGCTCAGAACGCCTACCTGAAACGCGAAGGCCAGTTCCTGCGCTTCGGCGAAGCGCTCGGATTCATGAGCTGCGCCGGCGAGCAGAACACCTTCTTCACGCGCGACATCATGATCGACCCGCTGATCCTGAAGTGACTGTGGACGGCCGGATCAGTCGAGCCACTGAGGGCGCGGCTCGAAGCTGAACGGCGGCGTGGCGGCCGGATCCACGGTCACCAGCGTCCAGCCCAGCCACGGCGAACCGTGCGTCTCCAGCCGCGTCACGTTGTCGAGGACGGCGCCGCTGCGCGGGTCGTGCAGCGGCTGATCGACCCGATAGCGGTGCGTGTCACCGTGGATCAGCAGTACCGGGCGCGCATAGCGGGCCGCGCCGAGGGCCAGGCGGTCGAGCAGCGAGCGGTAACGCGGGCGCGGCGTGCCCTTCGCGTGATCGGCGAACGCCGGGTTGGCGTGGAAGGCGATCACCAGCGCCTGCGCGCCGCCCGTATGCGCCTGCACGAAGGTGTCGTCCAGCCAGCGCAGCGTTGCCGCATCGAGCTGTGCGCTGCGCGGGCCCGGTGGCAGCGCGCTGCCGGACACATTGAGCGTGGCGAACAGCACGCCGTGATGCGACCAGCGCACGTTTTCCGCGCAGCAGTCCTGCCGCGTCAGCGCGAGCCGGCGCTGGCCGAGCGATTCGACGGTGGCGAAGAAGCGCGCGCGCAGCGCATCCAGCCGCTCGTGCGGCGCAAAGCCGCCGGCCGATGCGCGCGCGCAGTCGGTCCACTCGTTGTCGCCGGCGAGCAGGATGAGCGGGTGGGTCGAGCCGTCGAGCAATGCCTGCCGGTCGGCGAACGTGGCGTCGTCGCACACGCTTCCGCCGCTCTTGATGTCGCCGATGTGGATCGAAAACGCCAGTGGCAGCGCGGCCTGTTCGGCCAGCATGTCGAGCGCCTTGTCGCGCTCGACCCGGCTGTACGGAACGTCGCCCCAGGCGGCGAAACTGAACGGCACGGGGTCTGCGGGCTGCCCGCTCACCGGGGCGGTCAGCGTCAGCGCGAGGAGCAAGGCGATGACGCCGTCGCGCATCGTCATGCCTCTTTCAGCCGGCCACGCGCCGGGCGGCGGCGATGCCGCTGCGCACCGCCGATTCCAGCGTCGCCGGATAAAGTGGCAGCAGGTAGTCGCCGGCCAGCGCCAGCCGCGAGTCGGCCGGCTGTGCGATCAAGGCACGGCCCGGTGTGCAGCGGAAGGTCGCACGCCGGTCGGTCAGTGTGCGCACCCGGCGCGGTTCGGGCAGCGCCGGAAAGGCGCGTCGCACCGCGTCGATGACGGCCCGCTCGGTGTCGTCGCGCGCCGCGTCGGCGGCCGACACCACGCAGGCCATCAATCCGGGTGGCCCGCCCAGCGCGCCGCGGTCGAATATCCAGTGCGGCACCCCTTCGGCGAAACCCATCATGGCCTGAGGCAGGCGCGCACCTTCGCCGAAGTCGGCGAACACCGTGGTCACCTGTTCGTAGCCGAGGGAGGCGATCTCCGCCGCGATGCGCTCGGTGCCCGGCAGGGCGCCGATCAGCGACGGCACGTGGTGCGGGCTGGTGGCGACGACGACCTGTGCGAAGACTTCCGGGCTGCCGGCGACGTCGAGCGCGAAACCGTCCGCATGCGGCGAGATCGTCCGCACGCGCTCGCCCGCGCGCACCTGGCCACCCTGCCGTGTCAGCCAGGCGGCGGCCGGCGCCGGAAACAACTGGCCCAGATCGGTGCGCGGCAGCAGTACGTCGGACGCGCCTGCGCGCCCGAGCAGCGTGTCGCGCAGCACCTGGGCGAACACGCGGGCACTCGCGTCGTCGAGTCCGGTGTTCAGCGCGGCGATGCACAGGGGCGCCCACAGGTAGCGCACATTGGTGTCGGTCTGGCGGGTACGCGCAAACATCTGCGTCACCGTTTCGTCGGCGGCTGGCGCTCGGCGGATCGCCGCCATCAGGCGCAGTGCCGCCAGCCGGTCGCCCCAGGTCAGACCGGGGCAGGTCATGAAAGCGAGCGCCTGCGCCCACGGCGAGCCGGAGCGGGCGCGCAATTCGAAGCCGTCGGTGAAGCGCAGCGACAGTGGCACGCGGTCGAACAGCACGTCAGGGTCTGCNGCAGTGCCGCCAGCCGGTCGCCCCAGGTCAGACCGGGGCAGGTCATGAAAGCGAGCGCCTGCGCCCACGGCGAGCCGGAGCGGGCGCGCAATTCGAAGCCGTCGGTGAAGCGCAGCGACAGTGGCACGCGGTCGAACAGCACGTCAGGGTCTGCGCCGACGGTGCGCATCATCGCCAGCGTGTCGACATAGCCGCCGATCAGGATGTGCTGGCCGTTGTCCAGCGCCAGACCGTCGAGCTCGACCGCGCGCGCGCGGCCGCCGACCTGCGGCGCCGCTTCGAACACCACCGGGCGCACGCCGCGCGCCACGCATTCCACCGCGCAGGCCAGCCCGGCCCAGCCGGCGCCGACGATGGCGACCGATGGCCGGTCGTCGTTCAACTGCGCAGCCACGTCTTCCAGGCCAGCCAGAGTTTGCGCACCGGCGTCAGCGCGATGCGCCGGTCCAGTACGCGGCAGCCGTCGCGCTCGATCTCGTCGAGCAAGGTGCGGTAGATCGCCGCCATCACCAGACCGGGCCGCTGCGATGCGCGGTCGACCGCCGGCAACGCGGCCATCGCCTGTTCGTAGTAGTGCCGGGCACGCTCGATCTGGAATTCCATCAGCTGACGGAATTCGTCGCTGTAGCGCGCGTTCAGGATGTCGGCGGCGCGCACATTGAAGCGCTGCAGTTCGTCGACCGGCAGGTAGATGCGACCACGCCGAGCGTCTTCGCCGACGTCGCGGATGATGTTGGTGAGCTGGAAGGCGATGCCCAGATCGTGTGCGTACTTCTGCGTTTCGCGCTGCGTGCTGCCGAAGATCTGCGCCGCCAGCAGTCCCACCACCGACGCGACGCGGTAGCAGTAGAGCTGCAGCCCCTTGAAGTCGAGATAGCGCGACTGGTCCAGATCCATTTCCATGCCGTCGATGATTTCCAGCAGCTGCTCGCGCGGCAGGCTGAATTCGCGGATGGCCGGGATCAGCGCCAGGCAGACCGGATGCTCCGGCGTGCCGTCATAGCAGGCGGCGATCTGGGCGCGCCACCAGGCGAGCTGGGTGCGCGCGAGGCCGATGTCGCTGGTTTCGTCGACCACGTCGTCGATTTCGCGGCAGAAGGCGTACAGCGCGGTGATGGCGCGGCGGCGCGGCGGCGGCAGGAACAGGAAGCTGTAATAGAAGGACGAGCCGCTCTTCGCGGCACGGTCCTGACAGTATTCGTCGGGTGTCATGGGTAGTTCAGGGCTTTCCACCCGATCACGGGCCAGTCTGTACGGCCCAGTTTCGGGCGGTGGCGGAATACATCGTAATCGACCTGCTCGATGCGCTGCAAAATGCGCAGCCCGCCCTGCACGACCAGACGCAGCTCCCAGCCGGTGCGACCCGGCAGCGTGCGGGCCAGCGGCATGCCGGCATGCATCAGCGCGCGGGCGTCATCGACCAGGTGTTTCATCAATGCGCGGAAGGCGGCGTCGCAGTCCGACTGCGCCAGATGCGTTTCGGTCACGCCGAAGCGCGCCATCGCATCGAGCGGCATGTAGATGCGGCCGGACGGGATGCCGTCGGCGTTCTTGCGCCAGTCGATCGCCACGTCCTGCCAGTGGTTGATCAGTTGCAGGGCGCTGCAGATGGCGTCCGACTGCGCCAGGCTGGCGGCATCATCCACCTTGTACAGGCACAGCAGCAGGCGGCCGATCGGATTGGCCGAGCGGCGGCAGTAGTCGAGCAGTTCGGCTTGGCTGGCGTAGCGGGTCTGCACCACATCCTGCGCGAAGGCGTCGAGCAGGTCATGGAACAGCGACAGCGGCAGCGACCACTGGCGCACCGCGCGCGCGAGGCGGCGGTGGATGGCGTCGTCCGGTTCGCCGCCGCGTTCGATGATGCGCAACTGTTCGCGGCACAGTTCGAGCGCGGCCAGCCTCGCTTCGGGCGCAGCGTCGCCTTCGTCCGCCAGATCGTCGGCATGGCGGGCGAACCAGTAGATTGCGGCGACCGGCTCGCGCAGCGCGGGCGGCATCAGCTTCGACGCGACCGGAAAGTTTTCGTAGTGTTCGACCGACATGGGTGGCGGAGTATACCGGGCGCGTGCCGCCGGCCCTGCCTGATAGAATCCGTGCCGCCTGCCCAGGTGGCGAAATTGGTAGACGCACCAGATTTAGGTTCTGGCGCCGCGAGGCGTGGGGGTTCGAGTCCCTTCCTGGGCACCATCGGTGCGGACGCACGTTTGCGGCGGGCGGTCTCGCCGTCACTGCCTGAACGAGCGATATGTCAGGGCGGAAGGAGTGTTCTGCGAGGCCGACGCATCAGGTAGTACGCGGCCGGTATCACCAGCATGGACAGCAGCGGTGCGGTGATCATGCCACCCACCATGGGTGCCGCGATGCGTTGCATGACCTCGCTGCCGGTGCCCCCGCCCCACATGATGGGCAGCAGGCCGGCCAGAATCACCGCCACGGTCATCGCCTTGGGCCGCACGCGCAGCACGGCCCCTTCGCGGATCGCATCCAGCAGATCGGCCTCGCTGGTCATGTTCCGGTCGATGCGTGCTGTCCATGCGTGCCTGAGGTAGAGCAGCATGATCACGCCGAATTCGGCTGCTACGCCCGCGAGCGCGATGAAACCCACGACACCCGCCACCGACAGGTTGTAGCCAAGGCCGAACAGCAGCCAGATCCCGCCGACGAGGGCAAAGGGCAGTGTCGCCATCAGCAGCAGTGCTTCGCCGAAGTGCTTGAAGGTCAGGTACAGCAGCACGAAGATGATGAGCAGCGTGAAGGGCACGACCAGTTTGAGCTTGGCGCTGGCGCGTTCGAGAAACTCGAATTGACCCGACCACGACACCGAGTAGCCCGGCGGCAGTTTCACCTGATCAACCACCGTTTGCTGCATCTCGCGCACGGCGGTACCGAGGTCACGACCACGCAGATCGACGTACACGAACCCCGCCAGGCGAGCGTTCTCACTGCGCAGCATCGGCGGGCCATCGTCGATGCGAATGTCGGCTACGTCACCGAGCACAAGCAACTGTCCTCTCGGCGTCACGATAGGCAGGCTGCGCAAGCGGTTCAGCGAGTCCCGTAACTCGCGCGGATATCGCACGTTGATCGGGTAGCGCTGCAAGCCCTCGATGGTCTCACCGATATTCAAGCCACCCACGGCGCTGGCCACCACCGACTGCACGTCAGACATGTTGAGTCCGTAGCGCGCCGCGCGCTCGCGCTTGATATCCACATTGACATAACGTCCACCGGTCAGGCGCTCGGCAAAGGCGCTGGTGACGCCGGGCACCTGCTTGACCGCCTGCTCGATTTCGCCCGTGAGCCGGTTGATGACGGATAGATCACTGCCGAGCACCTTGACGCCGACCGGACTCTTGATGCCAGTGGCCAGCATGTCGAGACGGTTGCGGATCGGCGGAATCCAGATGTTCGTCAATCCGGGTACGCGCACGGTCCTGTCAAGTTCCTCGACGAGCTTCTCGGGCGTCATGCCGACCCTCCACTCGCCTTTTGGCTTGAACTGGATGATGGTTTCGAACATCACCAGCGGTGCCGGATCGGTTGCAGTCATGGCTCTGCCGGCCTTGCCGTAGACCGTGGCCACCTCGGGCACCGCCTTGATCAGCCGGTCCGTTTGCTGCAGCAATTGAGCCGCCTTGCCTGCCGACATGCCCGGCAAGGCACTTGGCATGTACAGCAGGTCGCCTTCGTCGAGCGGCGGCATGAACTCGCTGCCCAGTTGCTGCAAGGGCCACCAACTGGCCGCCATGAACACCATTGCGACGGCGATGGTCGCCTTGGGAAAACGCAGCGCAATTTCGAGCAGGGGTCTGTAGAGAGCGACAAAGAAGCGATTGATCGGGTTCTTGTGCTCGTCCGGGATGCGGCCCCGGATCAGATAACCCATCAGCACCGGGATCAGCGTCACCGCGAGCCCCGCACTTGCCGCCATGGCGTACGTCTTGGTAAAGGCCAGTGGCGAGAACAGCTTTCCTTCCTGCGCCTCCAGGGTGAAGATCGGCACGAAGGAGAGGGTGATGATGAGCAAGGAAAAAAACAGCGCCGGGCCAACTTCTGCGGCGGCTTCTCCGATCACCCGCCAGCGGGTTTCGCCTTGCAGTTGCTCCCCCGGATGAACGCGATTCCATTCCTCCAGGTGCTTGTGTGCGTTCTCTATCATGACCACCGCCGCGTCAACCATTGCACCGATGGCGATGGCGATGCCGCCCAGTGACATGATGTTGGCGTTGACTCCTTGCCAGTGCATGACGATGAAGGCCGCCAGAATGCCGAGGGGCAACGAGACGATGGCCACCAGAGCCGAACGCAGGTGAAACAGAAACAGCACACACACCACGGCCACGACAGCAAACTCCTCAAGCAGCTTGTGGCTGAGGTTCTCGATGGCCCGTTCGATGAGCCCCGAGCGGTCGTAGGTGGGCACGATCTTGACGCCTTGTGGCAGGCTCATTTTCAAGGCAGCCAGTTTGGCCTTGACCGCAGCAATGGTGGTCAGCGCGTTTTCGCCGGAGCGCATGACGACAATGCCGCCCACCGCTTCTCCTTCGCCGTCCAGCTCACCGATTCCGCGCCGCATCTCGGGGCCGATCTGCACATGCGCCACATCACCCAGCAGAACAGATACACCTGCCTCGGTGGTCATGAGTGGAATGGCCCGGAAGTCGTCCAAGCTCTGCAGATACCCGGAGGCACGCACCATGAACTCGGCTTCACCCATTTCCAGCACCGAGCCCCCCACTTCCTGATTCGCAAGGCGAATCGCCGCGATCACCTTGCCGTGGGGAATCCGATACGCGGCCAGCTTGTCCGGATCAAGCACCACCTGGTACTGCCGCACCATGCCGCCGATGGTGGCCACCTCGGCTACGCCGGGTACGGTCTTGAGCTCATATTTCAGGAACCAGTCCTGCAGGCTGCGCAGTTGCGACAGGTCCTGCCTGCCTGATGTGTCGATCAGGGCGTACTGGTAGATCCATCCCACCCCGGTCGCATCCGGCCCAAGCGCCGAGCTGGCTCCCGGCGGCAGGCGCGACTGCACCTGGTTGAGGTACTCCAGTACCCTCGAGCGCGCCCAGTACAGGTCTGTGCCGTCCTTGAACAACACGTAGACGTAGCTGTCGCCAAAGAACGAATAGCCGCGCACCACCCGCGCGCCCGGCACCGACAGCATCGTGGTGGTCAGCGGATAGGTGACCTGATTCTCGACCAGCTGCGGCGCCTGCCCCGGCCAAGAAGTGCGGATGATCACCTGGGTGTCCGACAGATCGGGCAGGGCGTCGAGCGGCGTGCGAAGCACAGATACCAAACCCCAGACCGCCAGCAATACGGTGGCGATCAGGACCAGAAAGCGGTTCGCGATCGACCAATGGATCAGACGGGCAATCATCGCGCACCTCCCGTCCGGTCACCATTGCGCGTTTGCCATCTGACGATCTGCGGCGCGTCACCATCCTGCATGCGGAACTCGATGTCGATCTCGCTCCCCGCGGAGGGGGTGGGCAGGGCGGCTTCGGGAGCCAACTTGAATTCCATGGTCATGCCTGGCCACTGCAACGCGGGAATTTCAGGATGCGTCAGCGTGAGGGTGTCACCGCTCACCGCCTCCACCCGCGCGTGCGTTTGATAGGTTGGCTGTGCAGCGCGCGTCGGCCCTTGTGTTTCGCCCGAAGACAAGCGTGCCTCAACACCTTTCAGACTGGCTTCGGAATCGATGAGGAACTGTCCGGACAGCACGATTTTCCGACCCTCGCCAAGCCCCGCCAGAATTTCGGTCTGGCCGCCCTGTTCGTGACCGACCTGCACCTCGATCGGTCGAAATGTCCCGTCCTCTTCGACTGCGACGACCAGCGTGCGCTTGCCGGTGCGAACCAGTGCTTCGGAAGGTACCAGCAGCGCGGGGCGCGCTTGATCGCTGGTGAGTTGCAACTGCACGAACATGCCGGGAACCAGCTTGTTCGTGGGATTGGCCAGGACCATGCGCGCCTTGCGCGTGCGTGTCGCCGGATCGACTTCGGGCAACAAGGCCTGCACCTGTCCGCGGAATACCTCCCCCGGCAGTGCCGGCGTGTGCGCGGCCACCTGTGCGCCTGCGGCAAGCTGCGCGGCTTGGCTTTCCGGCACTTCGGCCTGCACCCAGACACTGGAAAGATCGTTGATGCGCAGAAGCGGCATGCCCATCATCGCCGTACTGCCCTCACGCGCCATCAGTTCGGTGACCACGCCACTGGCGGGGGCGACCACGGTCACGCGGGCCTGCACCTGCCCGGTACGTTCGACCAGGGCGATCTGCGCTTCGGTCATGCCGGCCTGACGCATACGCTGGCGGGCGGCTTCGGCGAGTGACTCCAACCCGCTGCCCTGCAAGCGCCGGGCAGTCAGATAGTCTTCCTGAACCGCCACCCAGTCGGGCACGTACATATCCAGCAGCGGCTGCCCTTTGCGGACGTGATCCAATTTCGCCCGAACATGCAGCTTCTCGATGAAGCCGGTCGCGCGCGCCTGCACCGCAACCTGGCCGCGTTCATTCCATGCCACGGTGCCCACGGCTGAAATTTCGGATGCAAACCGGCCCGGAACGACTTCGCCCGTACGCAGCCCGAGATTCTGCTGAATGCGCGAACTAACTGTGACCGTGCCGCTGTCGGCAGCCGCTGCGCCCGCGTAGGCGGGGACCAGCATCATGTCCATGAAGGGCGACTTTGCCGGCGCGTCGAACTTCTGACCCGGCATCATGGGGTCGTGATAGTGAAGGATTCTGCGACCCGTCATCGGATCGACATCACCTGCCTTGAGACCTGACTCGATGTGGCGTCGTGTCGCAGCTTCGCCCTCGGGTATCCCCCATGTAGCAGGGTCGACGCCGTTACCCGCAGACGGGCTCCCGGCCCTTGCGGTCTCCGGCATGGGTGCGTGCGCCATTCCGCGCTCGATGCCCAGTCGGTAAAGGCCCAGACCGCCTGCGCCGAGTACTCCGATCGCCAGGAAGACGACCACAATGGTTCTGCTGTTCATGGCATGGGCTCCTGCGCAAGGTGGTTCGAAGGTGTTGGCGGTACGGCATGCGCGGGCAGATCCTCCGGTATCAGAAACGTCAGATCGGCCCACCAGGCCGCTGTCTGTCGTTCGATGCGCAGTCGCTCGAGAGTGGTGTCGGTCACCATGCGGCGTGCTTCGAGAACGGATGTCAGGGACGTCTTTCCACCGCGAAAGGCGGCCATGAGCGCCTCGGCGCGCTCGGTCGCAAGCGGGATCAGCGTGTTGTCGTAGTCCGCCAGACGGCGGAGGCTGCTTCGCCAGTTGGCGAGCAGGCGTTGCAGCTCGAACAGATGTTCGCGCCGCATCTCTTCGCGTTCGGAGCGGACCTGTTCTACCTGTTCCAGTCGGGCCGCCAGTTCGCGGTCCTGTCGCCCGGTCTGATTCCACTGCAACGGAATGGAAACGCCCAGTGACACCATGTCGCCGAACACGCTGCCCCGCTTGCTGTACATCACCGACCAGCTCCAGTCGGCGCTTTTTTCCTGTCTTGCCACCTCGGCCGTGGCGAGCGCGACGTGTTCGCGCGCATTCATGAGCGCGATGTCTGGATGCTGATCGATTTCATGCGCCAGCGCGTGTTCTGCCAGACGGGTGCTGTCGATCCCAGGGGGGGCTCCGAGAGGCTTTGATCCCGCGTCGCCCACCCAGCGCTGCAAGAGTGCTCTCGCGTTGTCGAGGTCGGCGCGCACCTCGTGCAGTCGATCATCGATGCGTGCGATTGCCGCGCGGGCTGACAACACGTCGGCCAGCGGGCTGCGGCCGCCGCGGTAGGCCGATTCAACCCCGGCACTGATGCTGACTGTTTCCTCACGCTGACGTTGCAGCAGTTCGAGCATCTGCTCGAGGAAGTAGCGTTCGAACCAGGCGCGGGCGGTTTGCGTGCGCAGTCGGGCCAGCAGCGTGGATCGCGTCGCCAGGGCGGCGTCGGCTTCGCGTTCGTAGCGGGCGCTGCGCGCCTGACGCTTTTCAGCTCTGGTGAAGGTCTGCGCCAGTCCGACCGAGCGCATCGTCATGGGCTCATCCGTCAGGCTGTAGCGTCCCGAGCCCTCAACGGGCAGGTTGTCGACCGACAGGCGCAAGACGGGGTCAGGCAGACTCCCGCTTGCAACGGCCATTTCCCGGGCTGCCCGGGCCGCCGCATGCTGTGCCTGAAGCGTCGCAGATCTAGCCTGTGCCTCATCCAGCGCGGCCTGCAATGTCAGCGAAGGCTGTGTCATCGCAGGATTGACGAGGCCGAGCGACAGCATGACCACCGCGAGCACTGCGAACCCGCGACGCCCACATTGACGGGCGTGATGAACGGGTGGCCCACTGGCCTCCCGGGTGAGAAGGATATGCATCAGCGAACTCCATGCGTGATGAAGGCCTTCGCGAATGCCTGTGCGAAAGCCAGACCCTGCCGACCTCGAAAAGGTCGACAGCTGCATTACAGTTACATGGGGTCAGTTGAAGGAGGGCGGTCGCCAGACTGAAGCGAGTGGATCCGACGTGACTGGTGACGTCTTCGATGGCACGCAACCGGATGGCGATGCGGCAGGAAGGTGGGCGTCAAACGCGGGAAGGAGGCCGATGCCCGATGCGCAGCAAGACCGTTCCATCTTGCAGGACATGCCGGTTTTGGCAGCAATCTCGGGATCGTTGCAGCAATCAGCGACGACCTGGACAAACACCTCCGACGAGGCGGACGCCGCTGCATCGTGCTTCATGGGACACGTATCCTGAAGCCCGAGCGCACTTGCGCTGCTCTGAAAGGCAACGAAGAGCGAAAGCAGCAGGGCGACCAGATGTCTCATATTTCCATTCTATCAAGCCCGACCTTTTCAACGATAGGTGCGTGCCCATTTTCGCGAGCCGAGCCGGCGGCTCACCGGGGTCACGGTCAGTACATTCAGACCTTCCGTGCGACCATCCCGATCAGTGCCGAATGCCCGCGATGTGCGAGGCCTTCGTCCAGCTCCGATTCATATTCCTGCAGGCACTCCAGCTCGAAGTCGCCGAAGGCGTCGCGCAGCAACGCGGCGGTGTAGAGGTTTTCGACCGCCGACGGGCCGCCGGTGCCGTAATCGAGCTGTTTGGGCGTGTAGCCCTGCAGCACGATGCAGCCGCCCGGCTTGAGCGTGCGCTTCATGTTTTCGAACAGTGCCCGACGCTCGTTGGGCGCGGCGAACTGTATGAAGATGCCGACGACCAGATCGAAGGCTTCGTCCGGATAGGTCCAGCGCAGTGCGTCGGCCAGCGCGAAATCGACGCTGACGCCGCGCGCTGCGGCGAGCGTCGCCGCCTTGTCGAGTGCGACCGGCGACAGTTCGGTCGCGGTCACGTCCAGCCCCCGTTCCGCCAGCCAGACCGCGTTGCGGCCTTCGCCGTCGGCGATGCTCAGCGCGCGCTGGCCGGGTACCAGCAGCGCGGACTGCGACTGCAGGAAGCGGTTCGGCGCGGTGCCGAACAGATAGGCCTGGCCCGCAGCGCGGTACTTGTCGGACCAGAAATCCTGTGCATCGTCATGGCTCATGAGGGCGGGTCGGTATCCATCAGTCCTGCAGGTGACCCATGCGATGGGCCTTGGTCGACAGATAGCGGTGATTCAGCGGATTGGCGCCGGCGTGCAGCGGAATCCGTTCGATCACTTCGACCTGCTGTGCTTCGAGCGCGCGCACCTTCAGTGGGTTGTTGGTCAGCAGGCGGGCCTGGCGGATGCCCAGGCTCTGCACGATGTGCGCCGCGAAACGATAGTCGCGCGCATCGTCGGCAAAGCCCAGCATGCGGTTGGCGTCCACGGTATCTACGCCGGTGTCCTGCAGCGCATAGGCGCGGATCTTGTTGATCAGGCCGATGCCGCGGCCCTCCTGGCGCAGGTAGACCAGCGCGCCGCGTCCTTCTGCGGCGATGGCGCGCAGCGAAGCTTCGAGCTGCGGGCCACAGTCGCAGCGCAGACTGAACAGCGTGTCGCCGGTCAGGCACTCCGAGTGCAGGCGCAGCAGCACCGGTGCGCCGTCGGAGAAGTCGCCCAGCGTCAGCGCAACATGTTCCAGCCCGGTGGCCGGGTCGGCATAGCCATGCAGCGCGAAGTCGGCGAAGCGGGTCGGCAGGCGGCACATGGCACCGGAAACGGCGGCCGGGCCGGCCGCTGCGGGCGCATCGGGTCCGCCGTGCCCGGTCGCGTCGCTCTGCGGCAACTGGCCGATGGCGCGGTATTTCTTTTCACTGGATTGCGAGGTCATCTGCTGCTTTGCTGGAAGTGGCCGGATCAACGCCGGGAGCGGACGGAAGTCGCCCGTTCGCAGGGCCATAAGTATGGCGCAAGTCGAGGGCGGTCAGGCAGACCGGCGTCAGGCTAGCGCATGCACGAGCACGGGCACCACAATCGATGTGACGACACCATTCAATCCCATTGCAAGTGCCGAGAATGCGCCTGCGGTTTCGCTGATCTGGAAGGCGCGCGCAGTACCGATGCCATGCGCGCTCATGCCGATCGCAAAGCCGCGGATCGCATCATCCTGCGTCGCGGTCGCCTTCAGCAGCGTCGGGCCGATGACCGCGCCGACGATGCCGGTCAGCATGATCAGCACCGCAGTCAGCGATGGCAGTCCGCCGATCTTTTCCGAAATGCCCATGCCGATCGGCGAGGTGACCGATTTCGGCGCCAGCGAACGCAGCACCTGATCGCTGGCGCCGAGTGCTTCGGCGATCAGCCACACCGACACGACCGACACCACCGATCCGGTGACCAGCGCCAGCATCGATGCGCCGAACAGCTTCTTCAGCCGTGGCCACTGCGCATACAGCGGCACCGCCAGCGCCACGGTGGCCGGGCCGAGCAGGAAGTGCACGAACTGCGCGCCCTCGAAATACACCGCATAAGGGGTGCCGGTGAAGGTCAGGATGGCCACGATGAGTGCCACCGCAATCGCGACCGGATTGGCCAGCGGATGCGAACCCAGTTTCACGTAGACCGCGTACGCCAGCTGGTAGGCGAGCAGGGTCAGCGTCAGCCCGAGCAATGGCGAGGTGGACAGATAGACCCACAGTTCGCGCAGTTCCGGGTTCATCGCTGGCGGG
The DNA here is from genome assembly GCF_024580145.1 of Methyloversatilis sp. XJ19-49. GTDB lineage: Bacteria > Pseudomonadota > Gammaproteobacteria > Burkholderiales > Rhodocyclaceae > Methyloversatilis. The sequence continues at coordinate 20,354 of NZ_JANINI010000019.1, read as the reverse complement.
CGGCGGCGCGCATGACGAAGGCGGTGAACAGCAGCGTGACGGCCGTGCTGAGCAGGATGGCGACGGTGATCGGCAGCCAGGCGGTTGCCAGCAGACCCAGGTGCGTCATGACGCCGGCGCCGGCGGGCACGAACAGCAGCGACAGGTGCTGCAGCAGGCCGTTGGCGGTGTCGCGCAGCGCCGTGGGCACTTCTCCGCGGACCACCAGCGCGGCAAACAGCAGCAGCATGCCGAGCACCGGTCCGGGTACCGGCAGGCGCAGCCACTGCACGACGGTTTCACCGATCAGCTGGAACACGAGCAGTAGCGTGAGCGAGGCGAGCATGGGGGCAGGGAAGGGTGTGCGCCCCGATTCTATCGATGTGCGCGCCGCAAAGACGAAAAAGCCCTGCCAGCGAGCCCCGCCAGTGGCGGGGCGTCTCGTCGAACCGTCGCTGCTCAGCGGTAGCCGGCGCGGTCGAACACCTTCTGTGCCTGGGCGGTCGTCTTTGCCAGTTCGCCGACGTTCAGCGTGTCGGCCTTGAAGCTGCCGAGCGATTTGAGTTCGGCATTCGACACCGGCACCGACGGCACCACCGGCCATTCGTTGTTGCCATCGGCGAAGTAGGCCTGCGCTTCGTCCGACGCGAGATATTCGAGGAATTTCACCGCGGCATCCTTGTGCGGTGCGGTCTTGAGCATGCCGCCACCCGACACGTTGATGTGCGTGCCGAACGACGACTGGTTCGGCCACACCACGCCGACCTTCTCCATCAGCGCCTGGTCTTCGTGCTTGGTCGAGCGCAGCAGCCGCACCAAGTAATAGGTGTTGGACACCGCGACATCGCATTCGCCGGCCGCCACCGCCTTGATCTGGTCGGTGTCGCCGCCCTTTGGCGAGCGCGCGAAGTTGGCCACCACGCCGCGTGCCCATTCTTCCGTCTTCGCCTCGCCGATATGCTGGATCAGCGCGGCACCGAGCGAAATGTTGTACGGGTGCGCGCCTGAACGGGAACACACCTTGCCCTTGAGCGCAGGCTTGGCCAGGTCTTCGTAGTTGGCCACATCGGCCGCCTTCAGCTTGAGCTTGTTGTAGACGATGACGCGCGCGCGGGTGGAGAAGGCGAACCAGTTCGACTCCGGATCGCGCAGATGTGCCGGGATGCGGCTTTCGAGCACCGCCGACTTCACCGGTGCGAACAGGCCGAAGCCGTCGGCCTGGGCGAGTCGCGACGCATCGACCGTGATGAACACGTCGGCCGGGCTGTTCGCGCCTTCATTGCGGATGCGCTCCAGCAGTTCCTCTTCCTTGCCTTCGATGCGATTGATCTTGATGCCGGTCTGGCGTGTGAAGTTCGCGTACAGCGCCTCGTCGGTCTGGTAGTGGCGGGCCGAATAAAGGTTGAGCACCTTTTCCTGCGCGCCGGCGGGTGCAATCAGCAGGCTGACGCCCAGTGCAGCGGCCAGCCGGATCAAACGGGAAGTCATCGAAAGCTCCAGTGAGTGCGGTTCATGCCCATGCGGGAAGAGGCGGGGAATCCGTCCCGCCCGATGGCGGCGAAAACTTAACAGAAGTGATTCGCAATTGCAAAGGGTTCGCAATTGCACTATCTTGAATGAGAATTGTTCTCATAAAGGATGTGCGTATGGATGCCGTACTCGTGGGCGCCGACAGGCTCGGAAACATTCCGGACGTGCTGGCTGAATTCGGATTGAAGATCGGCCATCACATCACCGGGCGAGAGCCCAAACACCAGCGCTCGGCGCCGCGGCTGCCGTGCGGCACGGAACTGGTCATTCTGTTCACCGATTTTCTCGGTCACAACGTGATGAAGGCGTTCCGCGAAGCGGCGCGCGAGCAGGGGGTGCCTGTCGTGGCGTGCCGGCGGTCCGTGTGTGCGCTGAAGCAGGCGCTTGAAGGATGCGGGGCGGTACGCTGCGCGCAGTGCCCGAAGGCTCAGCGGAGTGCTGTCACGCGCTGATTGTCGACGTCGATGCGGCGGGCGCCGGTAAAGCGGCGCGCCCAGTAGCGGCCGGTCATGTCGTCGATGCGCACGCCGCCGCCACGCGAATTGGCATGCATGAACTTGTCGTCACCCATGTAGATGCCGACGTGGGAAAAAGTGCGGCTGAGCGTGTTGAAGAACACCAGATCGCCCGGCTGCAGTTCCTCGCGTCCGACGCGGGCGCCGACGCGGGCCATTTCAACGGCGGTGCGCGGCAGCAGCACGCCCAGTGCATCGGAAAACACATGGCGCACGAAACCGCTGCAGTCAAAACCGGTTTGCGGATCGTTGCCGCCGAAGCGATAGCGGATGCCGAGCAGGGCGAAGCCGCTGTCGAGCAGATCGGTGACCGCGCCCGCGGCGGCGGCGGCGTGTTCCGCCACCCGGTCGCCCGACAGGTCGTCCAGCGAAAAGCCTGTCGGCTCCTGTTCGACCGGTTCGGCGCGTGCGGCGAGGGGAAGTGCGGCAGCCAGAGCCAGCGAGGCACAAAGGCATATCCGGATGAGGGGTATTCGACGCATGGGTCGCGAATATACGCATGCACGTCCCCCCTGCCAAGTTTCACGGACTGTCGGCATCGGGTCCCGGACTGCCCGCGCCCGGATGCCGACAGACCCCGGTGCGGCGCAAAACCTCGCCGCCGCGCCGCCGGCTTCCCCTACAATCATGCGTTCGATCCCCTTGCAAGCCGGTTTCAGGGCCCATGAGTGACCGCACTACGAATGCTGACGTGATGCCACCGGTGAAGGTGCTTGTCGTCGATGACTCGCGCATGGTGCGTGCGTCCATCATCAAGCGCATCCGCGACCGCTTCGATTTTCGCGAAGAAGCCGATGGCGAAGCCGGCTGGCAGACGCTGCTGGTGGATGATTCGATCCAGGTCGTGCTGTCCGATCTGACGATGCCGAAGCTCGATGGCTACGGCCTGCTCGAACGGGTGCGCTCGTCGCGCGTGCAGCGAATCGCCGACATTCCGGTGATCATGATTTCCGGCGACGAAGACGACGCCGCCCGCGAGCGGGCGCGCGAACTGGGTGCGACCGACTTCATCACCAAGGGCATCGGCACGGTCGAGCTGATTGCGCGCATCGAATCGGCCAGCCGCCTCAACAGCACGCGACGCCAGCTCGCCGACAGCCGCGAAGCACTGGCCGCCGCGTCGCCGATCGACCCCGATTCCGGCATGGCGAGTCCGCAGTACATGGAAATCCACGGCGCCCAGCTGCTGTCCGCAGCGGTTCGCCAGCGCGGCGAGGTCAGCGTGCTGATCGTCGGCATCGACAATTTCGCCGACATCGTGCGCAGCTTCGGCCGCCACGTGACCGACCTCATCATGCGCAAGCTGGCCAAGGTGCTGGCGACCAAGGTGCGACGGGAAGACACCTTTTCGCAGATCGGCGAGGGCCAGTTCGCCATCATCACGCCGGACATCAGCCTCGCCAGCGCAGAACAGTTCGCCAATCGCATGCGCACCGTGATCGCCGCGACCGCCATGCAGTACCGCGGCCAGACGCTGCGCATCAGCCTGAACATCGGTGTGGCGAACAGCCTGTCCGACAATGCCGACTCGGTGTCGCAGATGCTCGGGCTGGCGGTGGCGCGTGCCGACATGGCACAGCGCGAGGGCGGCAACGCGGTGCGCAGCAGCGGCGGCGAGCCGCAGAAATTCGCCTGGACAGCCGGCATCGTGAGCATCGAGCGCGCGCTGCTGCTGATCAAGTCCGGGGCGTCCGACGAAATCGATGCCCAGCTTCCTGCGCTGATCTACCGGCTGCTGCCGCTGCTCGAATTGATTGGCGTCAAATACGATTGCGACATCCCGCTCGATTGCTTGCGCGGATATGCAAGCGAAGCTGATACTTCGATCGTTGATAAAAAATAATATCTGCAAGACGGCGCAGGTCAGAGGAGGAAGCATGTCAGCAAGCACGGATTTTCACGCGCGTTCCATTTCCCAGCGCGACACGTTCTGGGCCGAACAGGCCCGCCTGATCGACTGGCAGGAGGCCCCGCAGCAAACCTGCGACTTTTCCCGGCCACCTTTTGCAAAGTGGTTCGTCGGCGGCACCACCAATCTCTGTCACAACGCGGTCGACCGCCATGCCGCGACGCGGCCCGATGCGGCGGCGCTCATTTTCGTATCGACCGAAACCGGCATCGAAAAGACCTATTCGTTCGCCGAGCTGAAGCGCGAAGTCGAGCGCATGGCCGCGATGTTGATGTCGCTCGGCGTCGAGCGCGGCGACCGGGTTCTGATCTACATGCCGATGATTGCCGAAGCGGCCTTCGCCATGCTCGCCTGCGCGCGCATCGGCGCCATCCATTCGGTGGTGTTCGGCGGCTTTGCATCCGGTTCGCTGGCCACCCGCATCGACGATGCCAAGCCGAAGGTCATCGTGTCGGCCGAAGCCGGCATGCGCGGCGGCAAGGTCGTACCGTACAAGCACCTGCTCGACGAAGCCTGTTCGCTGGCCGAATTCCCGCCGGCTCGCGTGCTGATGGTGAACCGCGGGCTGGACAAGGAATGCCCGGTGGTGGTCGGGCGCGACGTCGATTACGCGACGCTGCGCACCCACCACATGAATGCAAGCGTGCCGTGCGTGTGGCTCGAATCGAGCGAGCCGTCGTACATTCTGTACACCTCCGGCACCACCGGCAAGCCCAAGGGCGTGCAGCGCGATACCGGTGGCTATGCGGTCGCGCTCGCGGCATCGATGCAGCACATCTACTGCGGCCACCCCGGCGAAACGATGTTCACGACGTCGGACATCGGCTGGGTGGTCGGTCATTCCTACATCATCTACGGCCCGCTGATCGCCGGCATGGCGACACTGATGTATGAAGGCACGCCGCTGCGTCCCGACCCGGGCATCTGGTGGAGCCTGGTCGAAAAGTACAAGGTGTCGGTCATGTTCTCGGCGCCGACCGCCGCCCGCGTGCTGAAGAAGCAGGATCCGTCCTACCTGAAGAAGCACGACATTTCATCGCTGCGCCACATCTTCCTGGCCGGCGAGCCGCTGGACGAGCCGACCCACGAGTGGCTGATGAGCGCGCTCGACAAGCCGGTCATCGACAACTACTGGCAGACCGAAACCGGCTGGCCCATCCTGTGCGAACTGCCGGGTGTCGAAAAGACGGCCATCCAGCTCGGTTCGCCCGGCCATCCGGTATACGGCTACGACCTGCGCATCTTCCGCGAGGACGGCACCGAGTGCGGGCCGAACGAGAAGGGCATCGTCGGCATCGTGCCGCCGCTGCCGCCGGGCTGCCTGTCGACCATCTGGGGCGATGACGATCGCTTCGTGCGCACCTACTTCTCGCTGTTCAAGTCGCCGCTGGTGTATTCGTCATTCGACTGGGGCATCCGCGATGATGCCGGCTATCACAAGATCCTCGGCCGCACCGACGATGTGATCAATGTCGCCGGTCACCGGCTCGGCACGCGCGAAATCGAGGAGGCGATCCAGGCGCACGCCGGCGTGGCCGAAGTGGCCGTGGTCGGTGTGGCGGACAACCTGAAGGGCCAGTTGCCGATGGCGTTCGCCGTGGTCAAGGATGCCAGCCGGGTCGCGACGCCGGAAGGTCGCGCCTCGATGGAAAAGGAAGTGATGCAGACGGTCGACAACCTGCTCGGCGCCATCGCACGGCCCGGTCGGGTGCTGTTCGTCAATGGCCTGCCCAAGACACGCTCCGGCAAGATGCTGCGCCGCTCGATCCAGGCCATCGCCGAAGGGCGCGATCCGGGTGACCTGACCACGCTGGACGACCCGACCACGCTTGACCAGATCCGCCAGTCGCTCGGCTGAGCCACTGACCGCTGACGCGCAGGCGTCAGCCCGGCATGCCGCTGATGCGGCTCATCAGCGCGGCGGCGTTATGCACGTCGTAGCGCTGCATCAGCTGGGCGCGGATCTTCTCCACGGTGCGCGGACTGATGCCCAGTTCGCGCGCGCATTCCTTCGACGTCAGACCGCGTGTCATCGCCGACAGCACTTCGCGCTGGCGCAGGCTCAGCGTGTCCACGGTGCCGCTGACGCGCAGCGGTTCGAACAGCCAGCTGGCCCGCCGGTACGGGTCGCTGCGGTCGAGCGCGTTGCCCAGCACGCGGAACCAGCGCAGCCCGCCGTCGCGCAGCCGCATCAGCCGCTCGTCCTCATAGGTCCCCGATTCGAACAGCGCCTGCCAGCCGCGCTCGCCGACCCGCTCGAACTCGCTCGTCGTCGGGTACAGCACGGCCATGCTCTGGCCGATCAGCGCTGTGCGCGCATAGCCGAAACTGGCGGCGAAGCGGTCGTTGCACCACTCGATGCGGCGCTGCGAGGTCAGCACCATACCCAGCGGACAGAGGTCGGCCGCCTGGTCGGCGGCGGTGGAATCGGGCATCAAGGAAGACATATCTGGCTCGGCAGGGCGTAGTTCTGCGACTGGCGGAGGTGTTCGGGCGCGCCTAATGTATACCCGATCCGCCGGCCGCCCAATGGGGCCGGTTTTCGCCACCGAATTTCGCCACAGAAGGCCGCCGAGCGCGGTCGCGGGAGAGAGTCCATGATCGATCTGACCGGTTTCGCCCACACGCCCTTTGCCCGGCGCCCTGACGCAGATGTCGAAACCCTGATGGCGGAAGTCGCCGCCGAGGCGATTGCCGATGCCGGTCTCGAACCGGCCGACATCGACGCCGTGGTGGTCGGCCACTTCGGCGTCGGCATGGTGAAGCAGGGCTTCGTGGCCGGTCTGTCGGCCAATCTGCTGCCCGGCCTGCGCATGACGCCTGCAGTGCGGGTCGAGAACGCCTGCGCCAGCGGCAGCGCCGCGGTGCATCAGGGCGCGCTCGCCATCCGCGCCGGCACGGCCCGGCGCGTGCTGGTGATCGGTGTCGAGGTGATGTCGCAGCTGTCCACCCGCGACGTCGGCAACGCGCTGCTGCGCGCGTCCTACTTCAAGGACGAAGCCGAAACGCCGGCCGGCTTCGCCGGCATGTTCGGCGTGATCGCCGACCGCTATGCCGAACGCTTCGGCGATCCGCGCGACGCGATGGCGCGCATCGCATCGAAGAACCACGACAACGCGGCGCACAACCCGCTGGCGCAGTACCGCAATCCGCTCAGCGTCGAATTCTGCGCGACCGAATCGGAAAAGAATCCGCGCGTCGTCGGCCGCCTGCTGCGCACCGACTGTTCGCCGATTTCCGATGGCGCAGCGGCCATCGTGCTGTGCGACAGCGACGCGCACGACGGCAGCCGGCCCTTCGTGCGCCTGCGCGCCACGGCGCAGGCCAACGACATCATGCCGACGTCGCAGCGCGACATGAGCGAGCTGGCCGGTGCGCGCGTCGCCTGGCAACGCCTGCTCGATTCGGCAAAGCTCACGCTCGATGACCTCGACAGCGTGGAAGTGCATGACTGCTTCACCATCGCCGAACTGATGATGTACGAAGCCATCGGCCTGACGCCGCCCGGCGGCGGCCACCGCGCGCTGGAAGAGGGCTGGGTGCATGCCGGCGGCAAGCTGCCGGTCAATCTGTCCGGCGGCCTGAAAACCAAGGGTCACCCGATCGGCGCCACCGGCGTATCGATGCATGTCATCAGCGCGTGGATGCTGCTCGGCCGCTTCCGCGCCGACGTCTTGCCGGACGCGCGCTTCGCCGGCATCCTCAACATGGGGGGTGCCAGCGTGGCCAACTACGGTTCCATTCTCGAACGCGTGCAGTAAGCGGTCCGTTCGGGCAGCCCATAAGATCAAGATCAACGGAGAGAGCACCCATGAACATCGCCCTGTGGCTTCAGCGTACCGCGCAGCAATACCCCGATCGTCCCGCCATTGCCCTCGGTCGCGAGGTGCTGTGGAACTACCGCGGATTCGCCGAGAGCGCGGCACGCTTCGCGACGTGGCTGCGCGCGCAGGGTCTCGCGCCGGGCGACCGGGTGGCGCTGTTCATGTACAACACGCCCGACTACCTGCCGCTGATGTGGGGCGCCTGGTGGGCCGGCGTGGCCGTGGTGCCGATCAATGCCAAGCTGCATGCCAAGGAAGCCGCCTTCATCTGCAACCACAGCGGTTCGAAGATCGTGTTCTGCGGCGCCGACGCGCGCGACGAGCTCGAAGCCGTGCTGCGCGACGGCGGCAATGCGGTGCCGGTGCTGTCTTCGTTCGGATTCCTGCGCGATGCGTCCATCGCACCGTCGGCCATCGAGCCGCGCGGCGACACCGATCCGGTGTGGCTGTTCTATACCAGCGGCACGACCGGCCGGCCCAAGGGTGTGAACCTGTCGCTGCGCCAGTTGCGCTGGACCTGCATGGGCTATCTGTCCAGCGTGCAGGCGCTGGCACCGGGCGACGTGGCGCTGCATCCGGCGCCGATGTCGCATGGCGGCGGCCTGTTCCACCTGCCCTACGTCATGCAGGCCGGCATCAATGTGGTGCCCGAATCGGGCGGTTTCGACGCCCAGGAATGCTTCGATCTCGCCGCCCACTGGACGGAAGCGTCCTTCTTCGCCGCGCCGACCATGGTGCGCCGCCTGATCGACGTGGTGAAGAAGACCGGTCAGCGTCCGACCGGCCTGGCCACCATCTGCTACGGCGGCGGCCCGATGTATCTGGCCGATCTCGAAGAGGCACTGGAACTGATCGGCCCGCACTTCGCGCAGATCTACGGTCAGGGCGAGTGCCCGATGATGATCACCGTGATGCCGCGTGCACTCATCAACGACCCGACGCAGCCGCGCTACCGCGAGCGCCTGGCGTCGGTCGGCTTCGCGCAGTCCATGGTCGAAGTGGCGGTGGTCGATGCGCAGGGCAAGGACGTGCCGACCGGCGAAACCGGCGAAATCCGCGTGCGCGGCGAGGCGGTCATGAATGGCTACTGGGACAACCCGGACGCGACCGCCGCATCCATCGTCGACGGCTGGCTGTACACCGGCGACGTCGGCCGGCTCGACGAAGACGGCTTCCTGACGCTGCTCGACCGCAGCAAGGACCTGATCATCAGCGGCGGCAGCAACATCTATCCGCGCGAAGTCGAAGAAGCGCTGCTGACTCACGAATCGGTCGCCGAAGTGGCGGTGATCGGTCGTCCCGATCCGGAATGGGGTGAAGTGGTGATTGCCTTCGTCGTCACCCGCCAGCCGATGACCTCGGCTGAGCTGGATGCGCACTGCCTGACCGAGATCGCGCGCTTCAAGCGGCCCAAGCACTATCGCTTCGTCGATGAACTGCCGAAGAACAACTACGGCAAGGTGCTGAAGACGGCGCTGCGCGAGATGGATGCACAGTCGTAAGGCCCTCTGAAGTCCTGACGCGCCGCCCGCGAGGCGGCGTGCGTCAGCGCATCGACCGGTAGTGGTCGAGCACCTTCGGCACGTAACGCAGGGTTTCCGCGAACGGCGGCACCTTGCGGCCGTGCCGTTCGACGGCGCCTTCGCCGGCGTTGTAGGCGGCCAGTGCCAGTTCGAGCTGGTTGTCGAAGCGCGCCATCAGGTCGCGCAGGTAAAGCGCGCCGCCGAGCAGGTTCTGGTCCGGATCGAAGCGGTCGGTCACGCCGTAGCGGCGCGCCGTGTCCGGCATCAGCTGCATCAACCCGGCCGCACCCTTGGGCGACACGGCCTTCGGGTTGTAGGCGGATTCGACCGCAATCACCGCATTGAGCAGCCCGGCTTCGACGCCGGTACGGTCCGCCACGCGCGCAATGCGCTGTTGGTGCGCTGCAGCGGCCGCAGAGCGACCGACCGTTCGGACGACGCTTGCCGGGGCGCCCGCCGGACGCGATTCCAGCAGCAGTTCATAGCCCTCGCCGACGGGCGTGTCGGTGAGATGCAGTGTGCCCTCACCATCTTCGAGCGCGTAAATGTCCGCCTGTGCCGGCGCGGCACTCAGCAGCCAGCACAGCGAGAGGATCAGTTTGGTGGCTCGATTCATCTGAAGGAAACACACGCCCGGTAAAGTGTCGAGTATTGCAATCTTGCTGCCGCAAGGTTTCGCTCATGTTGCACTGCCCGCAAACGCTTGCTGCCGTATGGTCGGCACCGCTAGACTAAGTCAATGATGACACGTAACGAATCCCCGGACAGAACCCTGGCAGGTCCCACTCCCGACCTCACCCGAGGCCGCGTCATACAACGCGGCTTCACGTTGCTCGAGCTGCTGGTCGTCATGGTCATCATCGGTCTGCTGGCCGGTTATGTCGGTCCGCGCTATTTCAGTCAGATCGGCAAATCCGAAGTCAAGGCGGCGCGCGCCCAGATGGATGCGCTGGAAAAGTCGCTTGACCAGTACAGACTGGATAACGGCCGTTATCCGACGACGGAAGAGGGCCTGAAGGCGCTGGTCGAACGCCCGGCCACGGCGCCCAAGTGGGGTGGCCCCTATCTGAAGAAGGCAGTGCCGCCGGATCCGTGGGACCGTCCCTACATCTATCGCGCGCCGGGCGAACACGGCGAATACGATCTCAGCTCGCTGGGCAAGGACGGTCAACCGGGCGGCAGCGACGAAGCCGCCGACATCACGAACTGGTGACATGCTTTTCCGCATCCGGGCCCTCGACGTCACCAACCGCATCACGCAGCTTCAGATCGAGGCGTCGGACGAAATCTCCGCCCGCGCCCAGGTTCAGGCCGACGGCCTGACCGTTCTGTCGGCTGCGCGTGCGCGCACGCTCAACTTCACGCGCCAGCGCTTCCCGGTGCTGCTGTTCTGTCAGGAACTGCTGGCACTGCTGCGCGCCGGCCTGTCGCTGGTCGAAGGGCTGGAGGTGATGGCCGACAAGGAAGGCCGCACGCTGTCGCGCACCGTGCTCACCGCGTTGATCGATGCGCTGCGTCAGGGCAAGACGCTGTCGATGGCGATGGCGGCGCAGACCTCGGTATTCCCCGACCTGCTGGTGGCGATGATCCGCGCTTCGGAACGCACCAGCGACCTCGACCAGGCACTCGAACGTTACGTCGCCTACAGCGAACAGCTCGAAAGCGTGCGCGGCAAGCTGGTCGCTGCGGCAACCTATCCGGTCATCCTGCTGGTGGTCGGGCTGCTGGTCGTCATGTTCCTGCTGGCCTTCGTCGTGCCGCAGTTTTCCAAGGTGTATGAAGATATTTCGACCGAACTGCCGCTGGCGTCGCAGTGGCTGCTCGCCTGGGGCCACTTCGTCAAGGCGCATTCCGGCGCGCTCGGCATTGCGGTGATCGCCGTCGTCGTCGGGCTCGGCTGGACGCTGCGCCAGCCGGCGTTCCGGCAGGGCTTCATGGCACAGCTCGAGCGCCTGCCCGGCATCGGCGACCGCATGCGGATATTCCGGCTGGCGCGCTTCTTCCGCACGGTCGGCATGCTGCTGCGCGGCGGCATTCCGGTTGTGCAGTCGCTCGAACTGGTGCGCGAACTGCTGCCGCTGCCGATGCAGCAAAGTCTGTCGCGCGCCCTGCTGTCGATCCGCGAAGGCCGCTCGGCGTCCGACGCCTTCACCGAAGTCGGCCTGAGCACCGCCGTGGCGTCGCGCATGCTGCGTGTCGGCGAGCGGGCGGGCAATCTGGGCGACATGATGGAACGCATCGCCGCCTTTCATGACGAGGAAATGACGCGCTGGCTCGACCGCGCCACCCGCCTGTTCGGTCCGCTGCTGATGCTGGGCATCGGGCTGGCCATCGGCGGCGTCGTGGTGCTGATGTACATGCCCATCTTCCAGCTCGCGGAAAGCCTGCAATGAACGCACCCCTGCCAGCCGGCGCGCCGCAGGGGGTGCCTGCCGACCTGATCGCCCGTGCCCGGCTGCGCGCCGGACGCGGCTCGATCATGCAGGCGCTGATCGACCTGTCGGGCGACACGCCCGATGCGATGTGCGCCCGCGTCGCCGCCCAGCTCGGCCTGCCGGCGATGAACAGCGCCGCGCTCAATGCGCTCACGCCTTCGCTCGAACGCATCCGCTTTTCCGAGGCGCTGGCGCGTGCCGTGCTGGTGGCCGTCGATGAGGCCGGCCACCTGATCGCGGTGGTGGCCGACCCCTACGACGGCGCGTTGCAGGATTGGCTGGCCGCGACGCTGCCGGCCAGTTTCGAACTGCGCGTGGCCACGCGCGACGACATCACCGCCGCGCTGGCGCGCTACGAAGACAGCCAGCGCGCCTCCACCGGTCTGCTCGACGACAGCGACCGCGTCAGCGCCAGTTCGGCTGAAGTGCTGTCGCTGGCGCGCATCGCCGACGACGCCAGCCCGGTCGTGCGGGTGGTCAATTCCACGCTGTACGACGCGTTGAAACAGGCGGCGTCCGACATCCACCTCGAATCGGTGCCGGCCGGCATGCAGGTCAAGTACCGCATTGACGGCGTGATGGTGCGAATCGGCCAGATCGCCGGCGCCGACACCGCCGAGCAGGTGGTGTCGCGCATCAAGGTGCTGGCCGAACTCGACATCGCCGAGCGGCGCGTGCCGCAGGACGGTCGCTTCAAGGTGGCCTACGCCGGTCGCGACATCGACCTGCGCGTGTCCATCATGCCCAGCGTTCATGGCGAAGACGCGGTGCTGCGCGTGCTCGACAAGGACCACCTGACGCAGGAACTGCAGGCGCTGTCGCTGGAAAGCCTGGGCTTCGACGACATCGCGCGCGCCGCCATGCGCAAGCTGGCAGCCGAACCCTACGGCATGCTGCTGGTGACCGGCCCGACCGGTTCCGGCAAGACCACCTCGCTGTACGCGACCATCGGCGAAATCAACCACGGTCTCGACAAGATCATCACCATCGAAGACCCGGTCGAGTACCAGCTGCCCGGCGTGCTGCAGATCCCGGTCAACGAAAAGAAGGGCCTCACCTTCGCGCGCGGCCTGCGCTCGGTGCTGCGACATGACCCGGACAAGATCATGGTGGGCGAAATCCGCGACGGCGAAACCGCCGAGATCGCGGTGCAGGCCGCGCTGACCGGTCACCTCGTGCTCACCACGGTGCACGCCAACAATGTGTTCGACGTGATCGGCCGATTCCTGCACATGGGCGTCGATCCGTACAACCTGGTGTCGGCGCTGAACGGCATCGTCGCGCAGCGCCTCCTGCGCCTGAACTGCCGGCACTGTTCGGTCGCTCAGCAGCCGGATGCCGCGCTGCTGGCCGAATCCGGCCTGGCCGACGCCGTCGGCTACGACTTTCGTACCGGTACCGGCTGCGGACATTGCCGCGGCACCGGCTACAAGGGCCGGCGCGCCATTGCGGAGTTGCTGGTGCTCGACGACGAACTGCGCGAACTGATCGTGACGCGCGCGCCGATGCGGCAATTGAAGGAAGCCGCGCGGGCGCGCGGCACGCGCACGCTGCGCGAAGCGGGTCTGGTGCTGGTGGCCAGTGGTGAAACCAGTCTGACGGAATTGAACCGTGTCACTTTTGTCGTCTAGGACACTGCTGCTTGAGGTCGGTCCGCACGGCCTGTCGCTGGCTCGCGCGGGCGAACGCCTGCACGCCGACCTGCAGCCGCTGGCGCACGACACGCTGGCCGCCGCGCTGGCCCGCATTCCGGCCGCTGCCACGCCGCGTCGTGCGGCGGTCGAGGTGTCGATCGACAACGCATGGACGCGCTGGCAGGTGATCGACTTGCCGCCCGGCGTGGCTGGGCGCGACGAGGTGCAGGCGCTGGTACGCGCCCGCATGATGGAAGTGTTCGGCACCGCCGCGCAGGGCTGGACCTTCGCCTGGGACGCCCAGCCCGCCGAGCGCGTGCTCGCCTGCGGCATGGACACGGCGCTGGTGCAGGCCCTCGTGGCCTGGGCCGCAGCGACCGGTGTGCGGCTGGCCAGCATGCAGCCGGCCTGGCTGCGCGCCTATGCGGCCTTCGGCGGCAGCGCCGCACTGGGCGGTTTCGCGCAGCTTCAGCATGGCTGGCTGTGCATGGGCCTGTGGTCAGGCGGACGCTGGCTGCACATGCGCGGCGAGGCGCTCGATGATCCGGCCGCGCTGCCGGCGCTGCTCGAACGACGCCTGAGCCTGTTCGACGGTGCACTCGATGGCGGCCAGCTGTTCGTCCAGGGCGCGCCGTCGATGAATCTGCCGCGCGGCTGGCGCTGCGTCACCGGCGGGGTGGTCGCATGAAGCTGCCATCGATGGGCCGGCCGGGTGCGCGGCCAGCGACACCCGAACTCGATTTCGTGGCGCGTCGCCACGCGCCGGGCTGGCTCGGCTGGCTGCTGCTGGCCGTCGGGGCGAGTGCCGCGTTCGCGTCGTTCGACCGCTGGCAGACCACCGAAGACGAAGTCGCCGCGTTGCGCGACGACAACCGGCGTGCGGCACGCAAGGCCGAACAGGCGCGCGTGATGGCGCGCCGCGAACAGGATGATCCGGCGCTGCGCGCGCGCATCGACGTGGCGCGCAAGCTGTCGCTGCAGCGCGGCCGCGAATGGCAGCCGCTGTTCGCCGAACTGGAAGCGCGCGGCAAGGAGGATGTGGCGCTGCTGTCGGTCGAGCCCGACGCGGCACGCGGCGTGCTGCGCGTGACCGGCGAGGCGCGCGACCTCAATGCGCTGTTCGCCTATGCCGAGTCCTTTGCCGATGCACAGGCGGTCGGTGCGCCGCGCATCGAGGTGTTCGAACTGAAAGAGCGCAACGGCCTGCAGGTGGTCGCGTTTTCGCTGCGTCTGCAGTGGAGGGGCGCATGAACATGCTGCGCGCCCGTCTGATGTATGCCGCATCGCGTGCCGGCTGGGCCGGCGCGCTCGGCGTGGCGCTGCTCGCTTTTGCGCTGGCCATCCAGTTTGGTGCCACGGCGCCGCTGGAAGCCGAACTGGGCGTGCTCGAAGGCGAACGCAGCGCGCTGGCCGAGCGCCTGTCGCTGGGCCGCACGGTCGAATCGCCGCGCGAACAGCTGGACCGTTTCGACGCCTCGCTGGTGCCGCGCGCGCGCATGCCGTCCATCCTCGAAGCGCTGTCGCAGGCGGCAGGGCGCAACAAGCTCGTGCTGGCGCGCGTCGAAAGCCGCGAATCGCAGCCGGTCGGCGCCGGCTATGCGCGTCAGGAATATCTCTTTCCGCTGCGCGGCAGCTATCCCGCGTTGCGCACCTGGCTGGCCGAAATCCAGCAGGTGTCGCCGGCCGTACTGGTGGAAGAAGTCGTGCTGCGCCGCGAAGACATCGCGCGCGGCACTGTCGATGCCAGCGTGCGCGTGTCCATCCTGATGAAGGACGCGCCATGAATCGCGGCCTGATCGCAGCACTGGCGGCCACGCTCGCCGCGGTGTGGTACGTCGCCGGTCTGGACGACGCAACCGATGCCGGGCCGGCAACGGCAGACAGTCGTCGCCCGTCGAGTGCTGCGCGCGCCGTGGCGGCGGCGGGCGAGGCACCGGGTGTGCTGATCGCCGACGCACCGGTACGCGCCGCCGCTGAAGTCGGTCGCGACCTGTTCGCCACGCACAGCTTCCTGCCGCCGGCGCCGACCGCGACGGAACAGGCGGCGATAGCCGCCCGCAAGGGGCCTCCACCGGCGCCGGTCGCGCCGCCGCTGCCGTTCCGCTACCAGGGCAAGCTGATGGAGGAGGGCGGCATCACCGTGTTCCTCGCCCAGGGCGATCGCATCCTGCCGGCGCGCACCGGCGACCTGCTGAACAACCAGTACCGTGTTGAATCGGTGACGGCTGCGGCCATCACCTTCATGTTCGAACCGCTCAAGCAGCGGCAGACCCTGACCATCGGAAGCGCCCCATGACTGCATTCCATCCGGCCCGCCTGCGCGCGCTCATTTTTGCATTCCTTGCCGTCACCCTGGTTGGGTGCGCCACCAATCAGGCGTTCGAAGACGGCAAGAAGGCGCTGATCAGCGGCGAACAGGAACGCGCGCTCAGCCTGTTCGAACAGGCCACCAAGGAAGTGCCGGACAACCCCGAATTCCGCGCCACCTTCTTCCGCCAGCGCGAAGTCGCCGTGTCCAAATTGCTGGCGCAGGCGGAAAACGCCCGTCTGGCCGGCCGGCGCGACGAAGCCACTGCGGCACTCGACAAGGCGCAGACGCTCGACCCGCGCAACCAGCGCGCCCAGTTCATCCGCGACCAGATGACGCGCGGCGTGCGGCACGACGCCATGGTGCGCGAAGCGCGCACGCTGCTCGAACGCAAGGACATGGGCGGCGCCGAGGCACGCCTGCGCAACGTGCTCGAACAGGACAACACGCACACCGCCGCGCGCGAAATGCTGCGCGAAGTCGAACAGGCTCGTCCGAAGCAGACCGCGCCGGCCGAACTGGGCGGTCTGTTCCAGAAGCCGGTCACGCTCGAATTCCGCGACACCTCGCTGCGCAATGTGTTCGAGGCGATCGCGCGCTCGACCGGCATCAACTTCGTGTTCGACAAGGACGTGCGGCCCGACCTGAAGGTGACGCTGTTCGTGCGCAACACCACCGTGGCCGAGGTGATGCGGCTCATCCTGATCACCAACCAGCTCGAACGCAGCGTGCTGTCGGACAACACCGTGCTGATCTACCCGAACACCGCCGCCAAGCAGCGCGAGTACAAGGAAATGGTCACGCGCACCTTCTTCCTCGTCAATGCCGAAGCCAAGCAGGTGCAGAACCTGATCAAGACGGTGGTGAAGACCAAGGACATCTATATTGACGAGCGCATCAACCTCATCGTGATGAAGGACACCGCCGATGCGGTGCGCCTGGCCGAACAGCTGGTGGAATCGGTCGATGTGGCCGAACCCGAAGTGATGCTGGAAGTCGAGGTGCTCGAAGTCAGCAGCAACAAGCTGAAGGAACTGGGGCTGGATTTCCCTGACCAGATCGGCTTCGGCGCGCTGCGTTCGCAGCAGCAGGTGATCCAGCAGTCGACCGCGGCCGGCGTGACCAGCAACGTCGTGCAGCTGCCCGGCCAGGAAATCGCACCCGGCGTCGTGCCGCTGAGCGACATCAGCGACCTCACCGGCTACATTTCCAATCCGGGTCTGATCCTGAACCTGCGCAAGCAGGACGGCTCGGCCAACCTGCTGGCCAATCCGCGCATCCGCGTGAAGAACAAGGAAAAGGCCAAGGTGCACATCGGCGAAAAGCTGCCGGTGTTCACCACCACCTCGACCGCCAACGTCGGCGTGTCGGCGTCGGTCACCTATCTCGACGTCGGTCTGAAGCTCGACGTCGAACCGCTGATCCACCTCGAAGACGACGTCGACATCAAGATGACGCTCGAAGTGTCGAGCGTGGTGCGCGAAGTGCAGGGCCCGCAGAGCTCGCTCGCCTACCAGATCGGCACCCGGTCGACCGCGACCTCGCTGCGCCTGAAGGACGGCGAAACCCAGATTCTCGCCGGCCTGATTTCCGATGAAGAGCGGTCCAGCGCGTCGCGCCTGCCGGGTCTGGGCGATCTGCCCATCATCGGCAAGCTGTTCTCGAGCGAGCGCAACAGCACCAACAAGACCGAAATCGTGTTGCTGATCACCCCGCGCATCGTGCGCAACCTGAACCGCCCGGCGCACATCATGCCGGCGCTGGCCGCCGGCACCGAAGCCGCAGTCGGTGCGCCGTCGCTGTCGGTGCGCAAGACCGGCAAGGACCAGGGCATGCGGCTGTCGAGTTCGGGTGGCGGTGGCGCCGCAGCTGTGGCCGCGCCGATCGCGCGTCCGCTGGTGCCGGAGCCGCCGGAACCGGGTCCGGGCGACGAACCTGGGGAGGCCACACAGGTCGAGCTGCGCATGCAATCGACCGGTGAAGCGGCCATCGGCGGAGAAGCCGGCGTGACAGTGCTGTTGAAGGTACCGGTCGGCGCCCAGCCGGCGACGGTAGAGCTGGTGTATGACCCGAACGTACTGACGGCGCAGGGCACTGTCACCGCGCCGGGCCGGACAACGGTCAGCATTGTCGGCGGAGAGGGTCAGGACGCGCGCAGCGAGGTGCGCTTCCGGGTCAGCCCGACGGCACCGATCGGCAGCACCAGCGTGCAGGTCGGCAGCGTCACTCTGCTCGGAGCCGACGGCAACCCGCTGCCCGTGTCGCCGCCGTCACCAGCGGAGATCGCGATCAAGCCGTGATGGTCGCAGCAGGGATTGCCGCGCCCTCTGTTGGATCGGCAGCCCTGTTGGATCGTCGCTCCCACAGTCCCTGCGCTCGAGGCCTCGCCGTGGTCTCTGGAGGGGCGCGGCCCTTGTGGGAGCGGCCACTCTGCCGCGATGCACACGCTGCACCGCGATGGTCACAGCACGATCGCCGTCTCTGTGGGAGCGGCGGCCTCGCCGCGATGCGCACGCTGCACTGTGATGGTCATGGCACTGATCGCGACGGGGCCGTCGCTCCCACAATCCCTGCGCTTGAGGCCTCGCCGTGGTCTCTGGAGGGGCGCGGCCCTTGTGGGAGCGGCCACTCTGCCGCGATGCACACGCTGCACCGCGATGGTCACAGCACGATCGCCGTCTCTGTGGGAGCGGCGGCCTCGCCGCGATGCGCACGCTGCACTGTGATGGTCATGGCACTGATCGCGACGGGGCCGTCGCTCCCACAGTCCCTGCGCTCGAAGCCTCGCCGTGGTCTCTGGAGGGGCGCGGCCGTTGTGGGAGCGGCCACTCTGCCGCGATGCACACGCTGCACCGCGATGGTCACAGCACGATCGCCGTCTCTGTGGGAGCGGCGGCCTCGCCGCGATGCGCACGCTGCACTCTGATGGTCATGGCACTGATCGCGACGGGGCCGTCGCTCCCACAATCCCTGCGCTTGAGGCCTCGCCGTGGTCTCTGAAGGGCGCGGCCCTTGTGTGAGCGGCCACTCTGCCGCGATGCACACGCTGCACCGCGATGGTCACAGCACGATCGCCGTCTCTGTGGGAGCGGCGGCCTCGCCGCGATGCGCACGCTGCACTGTGATGGTCATGGCACTGATCGCGACGGGGCCGTCGCTCCCACAATCCCTGCGCTTGAGGCCTCGCCGTGGTCTCTGAAGGGGCGCGGCCCTTGTGGGAGCGGCCACTCTGCCGCGATGCACACGCTGCACCGCGATGGTCACAGCACGATCGCCGTCTCTGTGGGAGCGGTGGCCTCGCCGCGATGCGCACGCTGCACTGTGATGGTCATGGCACTGATCGCGACGGGGCCGTCGCTCCCACAATCCCTGCGCTTGAGGCCTCGCCGTGGTCTCTGAAGGGGCGCGGCCCTTGTGGGAGCGGCCACTCTGCCGCGATGCACACGCTGCACCGCGATGGTCACAGCACGATCGCCGTCTCTGTGGGAGCGGCGATCCACGGTTGGCCCTGCATGGCCAACCGGCTCCGCGGGCGGCGAGCAGTGCTCGCCGAAATCCCCGCTCCGCCCTCGCCGCGATAGGCGTTTCGCACAGCGCTGGTCATGGTACCGATCGCGACGGGGCCGTCGCTCCCACAATCCCTGCGCTTGAGGCCTCGCCGTGGTCTCTGAAGGGGCGCGGCCCTTGTGGGAGCGGCCACTCTGCCGCGATGCACACGCTGCACCGCGATGGTCACAGCACGATCGCCGTCTCTGTGGGAGCGGCGATCCACGGTTGGCCCTGCATGGCCAACCGGCTCCGCGGGCGGCGAGCAGTGCTCGCCGAAATCCCCGCTCCGCCCTCGCCGCGATAGGCGTTTCGCACAGCGCTGGTCATGGTACCGATCGCGACGGGGCCGTCGCTCCCACAATCCCTGCGCTTGAGGCCTCGCCGTGGTCTCTGAAGGGGCGCGGCCCTTGTGGGAGCGGCCACTCTGCCGCGATGCACACGCTGCACCGCGATGGTCACAGCACGATCGCCGTCTCTGTGGGAGCGGCGATCCACGGTTGGCCCTGCATGGCCAACCGGCTCCGCGGGCGGCGAGCAGTGCTCGCCGAAATCCCCGCTCCGCCCTCGCCGCGATAGGCGTTTCGCACAGCGCTGGTCATGGTACCGATCGCGACGGGGCCGTCGCTCCCACAATCCCTGCGCTTGAGGCCTCGCCGTGGTCTCTGAAGGGGCGCGGCCCTTGTGGGAGCGGCCACTCTGCCGCGATTCACACGCTGCACCGCGATGGTCACAGCACGATCGCCGTCTTTGTGGGAGCGGCGGCCTCGCCGCGATGCGCACGTTGCACCGTGATGGTCACGGCACTGATCGCGATGGGGCCGTCGCTCCCACAATCCCTGCGCTTGAGGCCTCGCCGTGGTCTCTGAAGGGGCGCGGCCCTTGTGTGAGCGGCCACTCTGCCGCGATGCACACGCTGCACCGCGATGGTCACAGCACGATCGCCGTCTCTGTGGGAGCGGCGATCCACGGTTGGCCCTGCATGGCCAACCGGCTCCGCGGGCGGCGAGCAGTGCTCGCCGAAATCCCCGCTCCGCCCTAATACCGTTCAGTTAAGGTCTTTTTTCAGAACGCGGACGGTGTAGCGCTTTGGCCGGGCTTTGACAACACGGGGGCATTGACGCCCCCGTCGTTTTTCGACGATGGCGAAC
>NZ_JANINI010000018.1 GCF_024580145.1 Methyloversatilis sp. XJ19-49 | reverse complement strand
ATGCCGGTGACACCGGCGCACTCAACGTGCTCGCCACCAGTACGCTCAACATCAACGACAGCGCAGGCGGCGGGTTCCACACACTGAGCGGCATCACTCTGAACAACGCCGGCATCGTCAATTACGCAGTCGCCGGCGGCAACAGCCGCGAACTACTGATCAACGACGGCACCGTGTTCAACAACACCGGCCGCTTCAACTTCACCGGCGACAACGTCATTTCCGAAAACTCCGGCAATGGCGGCATATTCAACAATTCCGGCACGCTGGCCAAGACCGGCGGCGCCGGCAGCAGCGGCTTCGCCAATCAGGCGCGGCTCTCGGATCAGGGCGGCAGCTACCGCGGCGAAACCGGCACGCTGCAGCTTGCGTCGCTCGGTACCGTAAGCGGCGTCATGCACATAGCCGCAGGCGCCACCATCACCACCGCCTCGGCACTGACCAACACCGGCGTGATCGAAGGCAGCGGGACGCTGGATGTCGATGGCGGCACGCTGACCAACACCGGCGTCGTGCGCCCGGGTGGCGACGACCAGATCGGCCGTCTGACCGTACTCGGCAACGTCACGCAGACCGCCGCGGGGCGCATCGAAGCGGAATTTGCGGGCACCTCGACCAACCAGTTCGACGTGCTCGATGTGCGCGGGGATACGCTCCTGGATGGCGTACTCGAGGTGCAGTCGCTCGGCGCAGCGGTACCGGTCGAAGGCATGCAGCTGCCCGTGGTGACCGCAAGTGGCGCGCTCGACGCGGGCGCACTCCAGCTGCTGGCACCGACCGGTTTCACGACACGCACGCTCGGCAGCTCGCTGAGCCTGGGCTACACCGCCTGCACCACCGGCATCTGCTGGGACGGCGGTGCAGGCAGCCAGTTGTGGACCGATGCAGCAAACTGGACCGGCGATGTTCTGCCCGGTGTGAATGACCTCGTGTTCATCACTCTCGCGGGTGGCTCGAACGTCGTACTGAACGCGATACCGACCGTCACGGTGGCCGGCCTGACCATCGGCAACGCGAACGCGCTGACGCTGACCGGTGGCGTACTCAATGCACCGACCACCGTGCAGCCGGGCGGCACGCTCAACCTCAATGGCGGCAACCTCAACTTCGGTAACGCGCTGCTCAACAACGGCGTCCTGAACTACGCCGGCGGCACGATGAGCGGCAACGTGTTCACCAACAACGGCACGCTGAACGTGCTGTCCGGCAGTGCCGGCAATCTGACCACCAGCTCGCTGAACAACAACGGCAGCGTCATCGTCGATAGCGGTGCGACATTCGAGTTCGGCAGCGGCGGCGGCATGATCTTCGCCAACAATGGTTCGGTCGCTGTCGAGAGCGGCACACTGTCAGTATTGGCGCACGATACCGACGCGGCCGGACCGGGTGCCGACAGCGGCGCGTATTCGATCGATTCAGGCGCCACGCTGCGCTTCCGAGACGCCTTCCGCGACTTCGGGCCCGGCTCGTCGATCACCGGTCCGGGTGACGTCGAGTTCACCGCCTTCTCGGGCGGCGTGTTCAACATCAACGGCGGCTACAACGTCAGCGGCGAGACACGCGTCAGTGGCAACACACTGGTCAATTTCAACAGCAACGCCACCTTCGGCGACCTGCGTGTCGCCGGCAACATCGGCGGCAACGGCACGCTGACGGTGACCGACGACCTGACCTGGACGGCCGGTTCGATCGGCGGCAATGGACGCGTCATCGTGGTGCGTGGCGACACGGTGCTCGATGGCAGCAGCCTGGCACTGAACGGCGCCGTGCTGAACGTAGGCGGTTCCGGCCTGCTCGATACCGGTACCCAGCTGGCGCTGAACGGCGGTTCGCAACTCATCGTCAGTGACGGGGCTTCGCTCGGACTGGGCAGCAACACCAGCGTCGGCGGCACCGGCAGCCTGGTCAACCGCGGCACGCTGGAAGGCACACTGGGCGGCGGCACTTCGAACGTCGCTGTACGCCTTGTCAATGACGGCAACGTGCAGGCCAGTGCGGGCAATCTAGGCCTGACCGGCGGCATCGGCGGCGGCGGTCTGTTCGTCATCGGCGACAACGCGACGATGGAACTGGGCGGCGACCTGCCCCCCGACATCTTCAACCGCATCGGCGGCAACGGCACACTGAGCTTCTCGCCCACGTCGGCGCCGGTCATCAACCAGACTTTTGCCGCCACCGGGGGCACGCCGCTGCTGTTCAGTCTGCGCAGCGGTGCGGTGCTGTCCAGCGGTCCGAACAATGGTGTGCTGGACGGCCAGCAGTCGGCGTGGCAATACACGGCGAACGCCGGCTTCAATGGCAACGACTCGGCGCGCTTCACGCTCAGTCTGGGCAGTGGAACGGCGCAGATCAACGTGATATTCGCGGTGGCATCAGCGCCGGCCGTCACGCAACCCGAAGTGCAGGTGATCACCACCACGCTGCTGCCGGAAATTTTCCAGCCGCCGCGCATCGCACTGCCTTCCACCCCGAGCTTCACGCCGGCGCCGATCGTGAACATCGCAGGTATCGACGCACTGAGCGAAATCGTCACCGCCTCGGGTCCGTCATTCGAACAGCCGCTGCGCGAATTCAGCGCCAGCCGTCTGCAGTGCAGATAAGGAGTCCTGTCATGTATTACGCACGTCACCTCAGCACGCTCGCCGCGGCACTCATCGTGATGCCGCTGGCCCAGGCCGAAGACCCACTGGCCACACCGGTGCCCACCGCAGGTCGCGTCAGCTACGTGTCGGGCACGATGTACGTGCAGACGCCCGACAACAAGACGCGCATTCTCGGACGCGATTCGTCGATCTACAACGGTGACGTGATCACGACCGAAAAGAGCACCGTGGCGCGCATCGAATTCGGTGACGGTTCCTCACTGGCACTGCGCCCGCGCAGCAAGGTGAAGATCGATGGTTTCGCCTTCGACGAAGCCAAACCGGAAAAGGACAGCCTGCTTTACAGCCTGCTCAAGGGCGGCCTGCGTGCCGTGACCGGATTGATCGGCAAGCGCAACCGCGAGGGCTACCGCGCCAGCACGGTCACCGCGACCATCGGCATCCGCGGCACGCGCTTCGGCATGCTGCTGTGCGACGAGGCCGAAAAGGAAGATCCGGCCTGCATCAAGGCGCTGGAAGAAGCCAAGGACCGCAAGCCGGGCGAACCGGCGCTGGTGTTCGACGTCGAGGAAGGCAGCATCGAAGTGAAGAACGATGCCGGATCCAAAACCTTCGACGTCGGTCAGGCCGGTGTCGTGTCGAGCAAGGACAGCGCGCCGTCAACGCTGTCGGAAAACCCCGGGCTGGACAAGGCCTTGCCGTCGTCCACCGCGGCGCGTCCCGGGCCGGGCGGGCTGGGCGGCAGCACCGGTCTGGGCAGCGACGCCGACGCCTCGTGCACGGTGCAGTGAGCCGGCAGGGGGTCAGCCCAGCGTCGTGTCAAGCACCATCATGACCATGAAGCCCGCCATCAGCCCCAGCGTGGCGGCCCGTTGATGGCCGTTGCGATGGGTTTCCGGTATCACCTCGTGTGACACGACGAAAATCATCGCGCCGGCCGCCAGCCCGAGGCCGCCCGGATAGAACAACTCGAAGCTGCTCGACAGACCCAGTCCGATCAGCGCTCCGAGCGGTTCCATGAAGCCGCTCAATGCCGCAATGCCGACCGCCTTCCAAGGCGACATGCCCACGCCGCGCAGCGCGACCGCGACGGCCAACCCCTCCGGAATATCCTGAATCGCGATGGCGGTCGACAGCGGGAGCCCGACCGACATGTCGGCCTGGGCAAAAGACACGCCCATCGCCATGCCTTCCGGCAGGTTGTGCAGTGCGATCGCATTGACGAACAGCCACACGCGTCCCATGCGGGTTTCCGGCCCGCACGTGCCGCAATGCGCATGCTCATGCGGCGTCAGCGCGTCAAGCACCATCATCAGCCAGACGCCGATCGCCATGCCGGTCACGACGACTGCTGCGCCCAGGGCGCGCGAGCCGGTCAGCGACTCGCCCGCGTCCAGCCCGGGCAGGATGAGCGAAAACGACGAAGCCGCCAGCATCATGCCGGCGCCAAAGCCGAGCAGGATGTCCTCTCCCCGCTGACCGAGCGAACGAAGGCCAAGCGCAGGCGCTGCACCGATCGCGGTCGCGCCGAAGCCGGCGAGGCCGGCCAGCACGCCCCACTGCCAGGCGAGCGGATTGCGCGGACTGCTCAGCGCGTAGGCAAGTGCAGCGGCAAGCACCGCGACACCGATCATCAGCATGAACTGCAGCGTCGGGTCGATGCGCAGGCGCGATGTCGGGGCATCGACCCGGGCTTCGGGGGCGGGGGGCGTGTCCATCGAAATGCGCTCAGGTCCGGGTCGGCAGGGTTTGCTGCTGCGCCATGGCCGTTGCATCGGCCGTCGGCGGGTTGAGGGCCTCGACGACAATGCTGCCGACGATGTCGCCTTCGACATTCACTGTCGTGCGCACCGCATCGAGCAGGCGGTCGATCGGAAGCAGGATGGCGATCGCCTCGACCGGCAGTCCGACCGACTGCAGCACCATTGCCATCGTCACCATGCCGGCGCTCGGAATGCCGGGCGCACCGACGGCGGCCAGCATAGACATGAAGCACACGACGATCTGCTGGCCCAGACTCAGTTCGATGCCGACCAGATTCGCGATGAACAGCGCCGCCGCAGCTTCATAGAGCGCCGTACCATCCATATTCATCGTGGTGCCCACCGGCACCACAAACCCCGCCGTGGCAGGTCGCACCCCGAAATTCTTCTCCACCACCCGCAGCGTGATCGGCATGGTCGCCGCGCTGGAGCTGGTCGCAAAGGCGGTGATCAGCGATTCGCGACCGCCGCGCCACAACGCCAGCGGGCTGACGCGGGCGATCAGCCACAGCAGGCCGGGTAGCACGACAACGCCGTGGAACAGCGTGGTGCCGAGCACGACCAGCACGAACGTGAGCATGGTGCCGAGCAGGGCGACATCCTGTGTGGCGATCAGGCGTGCGAGCAGCGCAGCGACTCCGTACGGAGCCAGCACCATCACCCAGCCGACGAGCTTCAGTGACAGGTCGAGCAGTTCTTCCATCAGCCGGTTGATCGTCGCGTAGCGCTCGCCGCCCTGCACCAGCACCACGCCGAGGATCAATGCAAACACGACCAGCGGTACGATCGCGCCCTGGGCCAGCGAAGCGAACGGATTCTGGAACATTCCGGTGACGAATTGCGTCAGGAATTCCGGAAACGGAAGGCGTTTGGCTTCGAAGGCCGCCATCGCATCGGCGAACATCTCGACCTGCATATCGGCGCCGGGCCGGAAGATATTGGCCGCCAGCAACCCGAGCAACACTGCAATGGCGAGTGTGGACACATAGAACAGCAAGGTGGTCACCCACACGCGCTGCATGTTCTGCTGCCTGCGCAGGCCGGCAATGCCGACCACGATGGACGAGAACACCAGCGGCACCAGCACCATCTTGAGCAATGCGATGAACAGTCCGCCGACGAGCGACGCGACATACAGCCCCTGAACCCGCAGCGCCGCATCCACCGGCAGCGCGCCCAGCAGCACACCGAGCGCCACGCCGGCCGCCGCGCCAACCAGAATCTGGACATTTATCGACACCCGCATGCCTGCTCTCCCGAACTGAAATCCGCTCTGACCATACCATTCTGTACCGTACAGAATGCCACCCCGGTGCAACCAAGCGCAGCGCCTCAAGTCCGAGACACACCGAACCCTGTGGAGTTGCCATGAAGATTCTGATCACCCTTGTCGTCTGCCTGACATGCAGCACGGGAGTTTTCGCCCAGGGCATCGCCACGGCCATCCAGACCACGATGCGCATATTGGCCACTCAGCCCGACGGATCCGTGTCGGTCGGCAGCGGCGTCGTGCTGCCGGGTGAACGCGTGGCGACCGCCTGTCACGTTGTCGAGGGTGCAACCGAAATCAAGGTGAGCTACAAGTACGTCGCCTCGCCGGCCACCCTCGCCCGGCAGGACCGCGCACGCGACCTGTGCGTACTGGGCGCGCCCGGCCTTGCTGCCCCGGCGGCGAAACTCGCACGCAGTACCGACCTGAAGGCCGGTGACCGCCTGCTTGCGTTCAGCGGCGCCTACGGCAACGATGTCCGGCTGATGATCGGCGAGGTGAACGAAGTGCACCCGATGGACGGCGGCGCGGTGATCGAAACCAGCGTGCCCTTCGTGGTCGGCGACAGCGGCGGCGGACTGTTCAACAACGAAGGCGAACTGATCGGCCTGCTCGCCTTCATCTCCGGCACGCCGGGCGAAAAGCGCTACGCCATTCCGGTCGAATGGCTGGACGCCGACATTGAAGCGACCCGGAACACGCCATTCTGGAAGGGCAACGCGGCAGAACTGCCGGCTTTCCTTCGTCCGTGAACGCCTGACGCAAACGCGCGGCGGCTGCCCTGCCGCGAGCGCTGATACCCTTCAACCTTGAAATCTCTTCCGCCAGACCGCCCGCCCGTGACGCACCCAAGCTATCGACCTGCCGGCCTCGCGCCGAACGACGCCATCCGCCTGCGTGGCGTGCGGCAGAACAACCTGAAGAACATCGATGTCGATTTCCCGCTCGGCCTGCTGACCGTCGTGACCGGCGTGTCCGGTTCCGGCAAGTCCTCGCTGGTGTTCGACACGCTGTATGCCGAAGGCCAGCGGCGCTATGTCGAAACCTTTTCCCCGTACGCGCGGCAATTCCTCGATCGCATGGACGCGCCGCAGGTCGATTCGATCTCCGGCGTGCCACCGGCCATCGCCATCGACCAGAGCAACCAGGTGCGCACATCGCGTTCGACGGTCGGCACGATGACCGAACTGAACGATCACCTGAAGCTGCTGTTCGCGCGTACCGCCACATTGCACTGCCGCGGCTGCGGCCAGCCGGTGCATGAACAGTCGGCCGACGACATCGCGCGGCAGATCAATGCCCGCGCCGCCGACGCGGGCGACCCGCGCCTGGTCGTCACGGCGCCGGTCACCGTACCGGACAATTTCAGCGATGCCGAAATCCAGGGCTGGCTGGAACGTCAGGGCTACACGCGCATCCACGCGCGCGACGGCAGCACGCTGCAGGTGGTGCAGGACCGCTTTCGCGCGGCCAGCGCCGAAGGTGCGCGCGTGGCCGAGGCAGTCGAAGCCGCGCTGCGACTCGGTCAGGGCGTCATGCACGTCCAGGTGCTCGATGCCGAAGGCGCCACCGCCGCGCGCTGGGCGTTTTCCAACCGCCTGCACTGCGCCGACTGCGACATCGCCTACAGCCCGGCGCTGCCGGCGCACTTCTCGTTCAACTCGCCGCTCGGCGCCTGCGAAACCTGCCGCGGTTTCGGGCGCGTCATCGGCATCGACTTCGGACTGGTCGTTCCGGACGAGCGCAAGACGCTCGCCGGTGGCGCGATCAAGCCGTGGCAGACCGAGTCGTACAGCGAATGCCAGACCGACCTGGAGAAGATGGCGGCGAAGCATGGCGTTCCGATGGACGTGCCATTTGCCGAACTGAGCGCTGAACACCGCCACTGGGTGCTCGAAGGCGATGCGAAATGGAAGACCTGGCAGAAGTCCTGGCCGGGCACCTGGTACGGCGTGCGCCACTTCTTCGAGTGGCTGGAAACCAAGGCCTACAAGATGCACATCCGGGTGCTGCTGTCGCGCTACCGCGCCTACACCCCGTGCACCGCCTGCGACGGCAGCCGGCTCAAGCCCGATGCCGCGCTGTGGAAGATCGAAGGGCACGGCATCCACGACGTGATGCAATGGCCGGCCTCCCGGCTGCGCGCGATGATGGATGCGCTGCAGCTGCCGCCGCCGCTCGACACCGCAACGGCCGAGCTGCTGGCGGAAATCCGCACCCGACTGGGCTATCTTTGCACTGTGGGCCTCGGCTACCTGAATCTCGATCGCCAGTCGCGCACGCTGTCCGGCGGCGAGGTGCAGCGCATCAACCTCACGACGGCACTCGGCACTTCGCTGGTGAATACGCTGTTCGTGCTCGACGAGCCGTCGATCGGCCTGCACCCGCGCGACATGGAACGCGTGATCGGCGTGATGCGGCGACTGAAGGACGCCGGCAACACGCTGGTGGTGGTCGAGCACGATCCGCAGATCATGCGCCACGCCGACCGCCTGCTGGACATCGGCCCGGGCGCGGGTTCGCGCGGCGGCCAAGTCGTGTTCGACGGCCCGCCGGCCGGCATCGCGACCGCCGACACGCTGACCGCCGACTACCTTGCCGGCCGCCGCACGGTCGATGCCGCGCTCGCCACCCGGCGGGCGGTGAAGACAGGCGGTCCGGAACTGAAGCTGGTGGGCGCTCGCGCGCACAACCTGAAACGGATAGACATCGCGATTCCGCTCGGCCATCTGGTCGCCGTGACCGGCGTATCCGGTTCGGGCAAGTCGACGCTGATCCAGGACGTGCTGTATCCGGCGCTGCTGAAGCATTTCGGTCGCCCGACCGAAAGCGCGGGCGAGCACGACGCGCTGGAAGGGGTCGGGCAGATTGTCGACGTGGTGATGGTGGACCAGTCCGCCATCGGCAAGAGCGCGCGCTCGAATCCGGTCACGCACGTCGGTGCGTTCGACCCGATGCGCGAACTGTTCGCACTGCAGGCCGAGGCAAAGCAACGCGGCTACACCGCCGGCACCTTTTCGTTCAACGCCGGCAAGGGGCGCTGCGCGACCTGTGGCGGCACCGGTTTCGAACACGTCGAAATGCAGTTCCTGTCGGACGTCTATCTGCGCTGCGCCGACTGCAACGGCACGCGCTACCGCGCCGAAGTGCGCGAAGTCACGCTCGATGGCCGCAGCATTTCCGACCTGCTGGCGATGACGGTGCGCGATGCGCTGGACTGGTTGCGCGACCTCGCCGACCTTGAACCCAAACTGCGTCGATACGCGGACAGCGCGATGGCCGGCCTGCAGGCGCTGGTCGATGTCGGCCTCGACTACGTGACGCTGGGCCAGCCGGTGCCGACGCTGTCCGGCGGTGAGGCGCAGCGGCTCAAGCTGGCCGGCTTCCTCGCCGAGGCCGCCACGACGAAGAAGAACAGGGCCGCCGGCAGCAAGATCTTCCTGCTCGACGAGCCGACCACCGGCCTGCACTTCGATGACATCGCGCGACTGCTCGGCGCCTTCTCGAAACTGCTGGACGCCGGTCATACGGTGCTGGTGATCGAACACAATCTGGACGTAATCGCCGCCGCCGACTGGCTGATCGACCTCGGCCCGGAAGCCGGCGAGGACGGCGGTCAGCTCGTATTCGAAGGCACGCCAGCGCAGATCGTCGCCTGCGCCGCCTCGCACACCGGGCGGGCGCTCGCCGACTACCGCATCACCGACACCTTCGGCCCGGGCCTGCGCGAGATGCCGGCCATCGAGCCCACCGATGCCGCACACAGCGCGCTGCGCGCCCGTGCCGCACACAGCATCGTGGTGCACCGCGCGCGCGAGCACAACCTGAAGAACATCGAGGTCGACATCCCGCGCGACCGCTTCACCGTGGTGACCGGCGTGTCCGGCTCGGGCAAGTCCACGCTGGCCTTCGACATCGTTTTCGGCGAAGGCCAGCGTCGCTACCTCGAATCGCTGAATGCCTACGCGCGTCAGTTCGTGCAGCCGGAAAGCAAGCCGGACGTCGACGGCGTGTTCGGCATTCCGCCGGCCGTTGCGATCGCCCAGCGCACCAGCCGCGGCGGGCGCAAGAGCACGGTGGCGACGCAGACCGAGATCTACCACTTCCTGCGCCTCATGTACGTGAAGCTCGGCGTGCAGCACTGCCCGGACTGCGGCTGTGCGATCGCGCCGCAGACCGAGGACGCCATGGTGGCGCGCATCCTGCGCGAGCGGCGCGGCCAGCACATCGGCCTGCTGGCGCCGCTGGTGATCAGCCGCAAGGGTTATTACACCGAACTGGCGCGCTGGGCGAAGTCGCACGGCCACACGCATCTGCGGGTGGACGGCGAATTCCTGCCGACCTCACCCTGGCCGCGGCTGGACCGCTTCAAGGAACACACGATCGAGTTGCCGATCCGCGATTTCGTGGTCAGCGAGCGCGACGAAAAGACCTTGCGCGATGCCGTGCGCCAGTCGCTCGAACACGGCAAGGGCGTGCTGCACCTGATCGCGCCGCTCGACCGGCTCGGCCAGCCGGACGCGCCGGCGCCGACGGTCGAGGTATATTCGACCCAGCGCGCCTGCCCGAGCTGCGGCACCGGTTTCGCGGAGCTCGACCCACGGCTGTTCTCGTTCAATTCGAAGCACGGCTGGTGTGCGAAGTGCATGGGAACCGGTCTGAAACTGACCGGTTTCGATGCCGATCAAACTGGCGAAGAAGCGACCTGGAACGAGTGGCAGCAGGACGAGCCGGAAGTCTGTCCGGCCTGCGACGGCGAACGGCTGAATCCGGTGGCGCGCCATGTGAAGCTGTTCGGCCAGTCGATCGCGCAGCTCACGGCGCAGCCCGTCAGCACGCTGTCGACTGCGATCGGCACGTGGACGCTGGCGGGACGAGACGCCGACATTGCGCGTGACGTGGTCAGCGAACTGAACAGCCGGCTGCATTTCCTGAGTGAAGTCGGCCTGGGCTATCTGTCGCTGGACCGAGCGGCACCGACGCTGTCCGGCGGCGAGGCGCAGCGCATCCGGCTCGCCGCGCAATTGGGCTCGAACCTGCGCGGCGTGTGTTACGTGCTGGATGAGCCGACCATCGGCCTGCATCCGCGCGACAACCAGGTGCTGCTCGACACGCTGGTGAAGCTGCGCGACAAGGGCAATACCCTGCTGGTGGTCGAACACGACGAAGACACCATCCTGCGTGCCGACCACGTGATCGATCTCGGCCCCGGCGCCGGCCGGCTGGGTGGCGAAGTGATCGCGCAGGGCCACGCGTCGGTGCTGGCGCGGCAGCCGAAGTCGATCACCGGCCAGTACCTCGCGCGCCCGCTGCCGCACAGTTTCGTGCCGCGGCGCCCGGTGACTGATGACACCCCCTCACTCGTGGTGCGCGCGGCAAGGCTGCACAACCTCAAAGGCATGGATGTACGTATTCCGCTCGGCCGGCTGGTCGTGATGACCGGCGTATCGGGTTCCGGCAAGTCGTCGCTGGCGCGCGACGTGCTGCGCGACAACGTCGCGGCGAAGCTGGCCGGCCACGACGGCGAATGCATTGGCTGCGCGGACATCGAAGGCTGGGGGGCGCTCGGACGCGTGCTCGAGGTCGACCAGACGCCGATCGGCAAGACGCCGCGCTCCTGCCCGGCCACCTACATCGGCTTCTGGGATGGCATCCGCAAGATCTACGCCGAAACGCAGGATGCGCGAGAACGCGGCTTCACCGCCGCGCGCTTTTCATTCAACACCGGCCCCGGCCGGTGCACGCTGTGCGAAGGCCAGGGCCTGAGACAGATCGAAATGTCCTTCCTGCCCGACGTGCGGGTGCCGTGCGAAGCCTGCGGCGGCGCGCGCTTCAACAACGAAACGCGCGCCGTCATCTGGCGCGGCAAGTCGATATCCGATGTGCTGGCGATGAGTGTCGACGAAGCGGTGGAATTCTTTGCCGCGCACCGCACGTTGTCGGCGACGCTCAGGCTGATGCAGGAAGTGGGGCTGGGCTATCTGACGCTGGGTCAGCACAGTCCGGCGCTGTCCGGCGGCGAGGCGCAGCGCATGAAACTGGTCACCGAGCTGGCCAAATCACCCGCCGACGCGACAGACCCGACGAACGCGCGTCGCGGGCGCGGCAATCCGCACACGCTCTATGTGCTGGACGAACCGACGACCGGCCTGCACATGGCCGACATCGCAAAGCTGATCAGGGTGCTGCACCGGCTGGTCGATGCCGGCCACAGCGTGGTGGTGATCGAACACGATCTCGACCTGATGGCCGAAGCCGACTGGATCATCGACCTCGGTCCGGAAGGCGGCGGCGGCGGCGGTCAGGTGGTGACCGCCGGCTCACCGGAAGCGCTAGTCGCGCAGGCAGCGCACCTGGAACACTCACACACCGCCCGCGCACTGGCGCAGTTCAGCCTCAGACGGCAGCGCTGAAAGTCTTGCGACGGCGCGCGGCGAACAGCGCACCGAAGCCCAGCGCGGCCAGCGCCAGACTGCCCGGTTCGGGAACGCCCTGCGCGGGCTGCGGCAGTCGCGGTGGAAGCGCTGCGAAAACCACCAGATCCTGGTGGGTGCTACTCGCCCACACGTTGAAGCCGTAGAGCGACTCGTCGGGCAATGCATCGAGCCAGCTTTGTGCGAGCACCATGGCGCCATTGGCATTGGAGGCCCTGAAGCTGCCGCCGCCAACATTGAGCGTACCGCTGGATTCGTTGGTGATTTCCCATATCGCGAGCTGGAAGGCTGCTGCGTGGGTGGCGCTGCTCAGCGCATCGGCGTAGGCCAGCGTCGCCAGCTGACCGAGCTGGTCGAAACGCGCGGTCTGGGTGCCGAAGTACGCTTCACCGGTGACCTGTGAAAAATTGGTCACCGTGGTACCGATCTGTGTGCGCTGGAAGATGTCGATGCACCACGACGCGAACGTGTTGCTGCCGCTTTCGGTCGTCGCGAACGCGCCGGCATACACCCGCGCATCGATGACCGGCTCGGTGTTGGAAATCCGGACCACAGCCGTCGGCCCGGGTGACGCCCAGCCGGTGACCAGAATGGGTGCCGCCTGTGCCGGCAGTGCAGCCATCAGCGCGACGGCCAGCGAGGTGCGAAGGGTGTTGATGAGCGGTTGTTTCATGAAGGCCTCTGATCCGTAATCTGCATGGACCGAGAGTAAGGACTTCGCGCATGAAGCAATGAGCGACAAATTCAACACTTGCCCTGGATACACATATTGGCGCAAAGGTGTCCAAGTGTTGCGGATTGCAGCGTCAGTGCGCGCCTCGCGGGGTCCTCTTCCTGTCCTACATCCTGCGGCGAGCGCCCGCAACACACTGTGCACCGCAGTGCGAAGACCGCATGCCGCGCTCCGGTTACGAATTGAAGCAGGTGAACAACAAAAGCCGGACGGCCGTTGCGCCCGCACGATCGTTAACAGAGCACGATCACTACAGGACCCATACACCATGAAGACTCTATTGCTTGCTGCCGCGCTCGCCGCGTCGGCCTCATCCGCCCTGGCGACCGATGTTGGCGTTTCCGTCACGATCGGACAGCCGGGCTTCTACGGCCATATCGATATCGGCGATTTTCCGAGACCGCGCCTGATCTATGCGGAACCCCGGCTCATAGTGCGCGGACCGGTGGCTGCACCGCCCGTCTACCTGCATGTCCCGCCGGGTCATGCAAAGAACTGGCGCAAGCACTGCGGTCGCTACGATGCCTGCGGCCGGCCGGTCTATTTCGTGCAGGACAGCTGGTACAACACGGTCTATGTGCCGCGCTACCAGGAACGGGAACGCAGTCGCGGTGGCCCGTCGCACCACGACGACCGGCATGGCGATCGTCATGACCACGATGACGATCGCCGTGGCGGCAAGCCCGACAAGGGGCCGCACGGCAAGGGCAACGGTCGAGATCGGGACTGATTGCTGCTTTGCAACAGCGCCTGATGCACCACATCAGCCGCATTGATACAGGGAATTTCTCCCGATTAGGCCGGGAGAAACTCCCGTTTTCACAACCACTCCGGGAATTCCTCCCGGCCTTGGGTAAACTTCGGTTGTCGCAGCGCAACATGCTGACCGGCTTTTCCCATCCTTCAGGAGAATTTCATGAAACTGACTGCACTCGCCGTCGCCCTGCTGGCTTTTGCCGGCATCACCCAGGCCGCCGACACGCCGAAAACCGCTGCCGGCTTTGAAAAATGCATGAAGGCAGCCCTGAAGGCCAAGGAAGGCAATATCGTCAAGGTCGAGTTGAAGAAGGAAGAAGGCGAAGGCCACGTCTACGAGTTCGATATCGAAACCGCCGATGGCAAGGCGTGGGATGTCGAATGCAGTGGCAAGACCGGCAAGGTCGTTGAAATCGAAGAGGAAGTGACCAAGGACCATGCGAAGTTTTCGGGCGCCAAGGTGACCGAAGCGCAAGCGCGCGAAACCGCGCTGAAGAAGGTGCCGGGCGAGGTCGTCGAAGTCGAGTACGAAATCGAACCGGACGGCAAGGCGTCCTACGAATTCGACATCAAGACCGCCGACGGCAAGGAAGTGAAGCTGGAAGTCGATAGCGAGAGCGGCGCCATCGTGTCGCAGGCGGTCGAAGCCTGGCAGGTCGGCAAGGAGTAAGCCGACCGCGACGGCCCGGCGCCCGCCGGCCGTCGCACCCGCCAGCGCTCCCCGCGGGTCAGACCGGCCGGCGTGGCCAGCGGCACCACAGATCGGCGACATGCGCGACGCCCGACAGCGCGACGAACAGCGCAACCCACATCCACGATGCGTCGGTCAATGCCGCGCGCAGCGCCAGCATCAGGCACAGCCCGGCTGCGAGATTGGGCAGCAGCTTTCCGCCCGACAAGCCCTTCCCGCTGCGACGATGCCAGGCGGCGAACGCCAGCCACTCGATCAGCACGAGCACCACGATCAGATCGATCAATCGTCCATCGGACATCCACTCCGCCATTTTTCCTCCGCAACTGTGCCGGCCGCGCACGTTATCATTTCCGGATGCATGGAGCCTCTGTCACCGCCGGTCTCGCAGTTCGATTGCGTACCGATACCGCACCGCTGCATCGGCACGCCGAACGCAGCGGCCTGATGGCCCGGCTGCTGCAGGGCCGCATCGAGACACACGCCTATTGCAGCCTGTTGCGCAGCCTTCACCTGCTGTACGACGCACTCGAAAGCGGGCTGGCGCTGCATGCCCGACGACCGGACATCGCGCCGCTGTGCCTGCCGGAACTGCCGCGCACCAAGGCACTGCACGACGACCTGTGCGCGCTGCATGGCAGCTGCTGGTCAGACGACATCATGCCCACCGCTGCGGCGGTCGAATACGCCGCCCGCCTGAAAGCGTTGTCGGTGGAACAGCCGGCACTGCTCGCCGCACACTCCTACGTTCGTCATCTGGGTGATCTGCACGGCGGTCAGGTGCTCGGGCGTGTAGTGTCCGGAGCACTGCAGTTGCAGGATGGCCGGGGTACGCGCTTCTACGCGTTCGACGGCGAAGTGGGCAGTCTGATCCGTCGCTACCGCGACGGACTCGACGCGCTGCCGCAGGATGCGGCACGGGTCGATGCACTGGTGGCCGAGGCGCAAGCCGGGTTTCGGCGGCACATCGCGATGTTCGACGAACTGGCTGCAACGCTGCCCGGCTGACTCGCACCGTACGACAACCGCTGTCAGTGCTCCCGTGTGAAGGCGCGCAACTTGCCGTACAGCGCGGCGGCGCGGGTCGCGGAAGCTTCCAGTTCCTCGATGAGCGTCGCCACGGGAATCGAAGCGGCGGTGTCGGTCAGCTCCATTGCAGCCACACTGGCGTTGGCAAGTATGGCGCCCACCACTTCGTCAGGTTCGCGTCGCAGCGGCATCGCCGGATCCAGACCGATGCCGGCACGTCCTGCTTCGCTGAGCGACTGTTCGAGATGGCGCCGCGCGGCTTCCGTGCGCTTGGTATCGGTCAGGTCGGTGAAGATGATGATGTAGCCCAGTACCGAGCCACCGGCACCTGGAATCGTATCTGCCCTGACCCCCAGCGCCACGGTCTGCCCGGCGCCGGCCCGCAGTTGCCACTCGCCACGCCAGGAATCGCGCTCGCGGATGAGATTGCCGATCACTTCGCGCACCTGCGCCGGTACGACGAACAGGTCGCACATGTCGTCGAGTGCGCGTACGCGAGGCGGTGAGGTGTTGAACAGCGCCGCGAACGCGACGCTCTGGAACAACACGCGCCCCTGCGCATTCGCCACCAGCACCGGCTCGTCCGACGTTTCGACGGCACCGCGGAAGCGATCGAGCTGATGCTGCGCGATCAGCAGGCTCACGGCCTGCGTCTGCAGGATGACGTCGCGCAGTGTGGTACCGATGGCGCGCGCGAGCGCGAGATCGGCGCGGCTCCAGGACGCGCCCGTACCGCGCACGATTTCCGACCAGGCAGCAAACGAGCGGCGTGGCGAAAGCGTGAGCGGGTCGTTGTCGACCACGGGTTTGGCCGGATCGCCCGCCCAGATGATGGTGGCGGATTGTTCGCGCCGGAACCACATCAGGAAGTCCTGCCCCGAAGAGGACAGTTCGATCGCCAGCACGCCGCAAACGACCGGTGTCAGCGAGGCCAGCGGCGGATGCGCGCGTGCAACCGACGCACAACTGAACAGCGACTGCCGCATTTCGCTCGCGACCCAGCGCGACAGCGCACGCAGTTCGAAGGTCGACGGCACCTCGCCCACGGTCAGCAACTCACCTTCGTGGAACAGTGCGGCGCCGCTCGCATCAAGCGGTTGCAGCAAGGTGCGCGGGTTGCGCACCAGGGCGAGGCGCCAGTCGCCTTCGGTCGAGGTGGCTTCGATCAGCCGCAGTTCAAGGCTGCGCACCAGTACGTCGACCTGGGTGCGCACATAGTTTTCGATCGCTGCGATCCGGGTCGATACCACTTCCGCCAGCAGATCGACCGCCGCACGCTGTGCGTAGCGGATATGCCTGGGCGAATAGTGATGACAGGCAATCAATCCCCACAGCTTGCCCTCGCGCACGAGTGACACCACGAGGGTGGCGGACACGCCCATGTTCTGCAGATACTGGATGTGCAACGGTGACATGCTGCGCAGATGGCAGTTCGACATGTCGAGCTCTTCGCCGGTGTGCGGCACGCGGCGCGGAAGCACGGCTGCCGGCTGGTAGCCGGCATCGACGAGCACACGTACCCGGTTGCGCACATAAAGCTCGCGCGCGCGCTGCGGGATGTCGGTCGCCGGATAGCGATGGCCGAGCAGGGAATCTAGCTTTGCCTCGCGTGCCTCGGCGACAATTTCGCCGTGGCCCTCGTCGTCGAAGCGATACACCATTACGCGGTCGTAGCCGGTCAGGGCGCGCACCGACTGAACCACGGCATCCGACAGCGCGGCGATGCTGAGCGCTTCGCTGAAGCGCCGCACCGACGACGCGAGCAACGCCTGCGCTTCCTCATCGATCGATTCGGTATCCGACTCGGCCGATTCCAGTTCGACGATCACCGTGTCCGACTGACCGAGATGCGCCATGCCCTCGAACACCGTGCCGGCAGTCGAATCCGTGCCACCGATATCGCAGTGAAAGGCGGTCAGTTCATCCGCAACAAGCGTGCCCGCCAGTTCGGCGACACGCCTGGCAAGCGAGCCGCCCAGCGCATTGAGCGTGCGGCCGAGCAGCTGATCGTGGGCCACGCCCAGCCAGTGAGCAACGTTGTCGCTTGCCTGGACGATGATGCCATCCGTCCGGCGGACGACCAGCAGCACACCGTGCGGCTGGATCGATCCGGCCAGGTGGATGAGCTCGCGTTCGCAATTAGTCAGGTCAGCCTGGCCGAAAGCCGGGCTGAATGTCGGATCGTTCAACACTGATCTCCCGCCACCGCGGGCTGAGCGGTGTTCAGTGCACGCTGCCCGGGTGCGGTGCGCCCGGACCGCGCGGCTGCACCGCGCGAATGATGAAACCGATACTGTTCGAATCTCCGTTATGGATCAAGACGGCCGACAGTTCAATATCCGTGGACATGCCCTTCTCGTCCCACAGGCGCGCACCCATGCGTTTTACGCCTGAGCGGCATACGCTGGCGAGAAGATTCGCGAACCCACCGCCGTCGCGTTCCAGCCAATCGCCGAGGGACCGGCCCTGGATGCCCTTTTCAGCCGAAATCTTCACCAGTTCGGCGAACGCAGCGTTCATGCTCAGCAACATGCCCTGTTCGTTGGTGAATACGATGGCGTCCGGGGTGAGGCGCATCAGCTCCGGCAGCAACGGGTCGTCGGGTGCGGTCAGCGGTGAACTGCCATCGGGCGTGGCACGCAGCAGCAGCAGGCTCTGTCCTTCGCCGCGCAACGGCGATACCCATACATGGATGGCGCCGCCGAGTCCCGAAAGGGTGACATGGGCTTCGCCCGGGCGACCCGACACGCGTACCGTGCCGAGCAGTTCTTCCAGCGCGCCGAGCGACGCCGGCGCGACGCCGTCGGTGGCCTGACGGCCCGGCATGTCCTGCACCGAGCAACCGAACATGCGCGCCGCGGCACGGTTGGCGTCGATCACGTGCAAGGTGTCGGCGTCGATGATCAGCACCGCGTCGGTGGCGATCTGGAACAGCAGTCGATAGCGGGTTTCCGCCTGGCGCATGCGCCAGTAGTCGCGTTCCATCGACTGCTGCGCGTCGACCAGACGTTGCTGCATGACTGATACCGCGCGCAGATCGCGTCCGGCAACCAGCAGCGGGCCGGACTGGCCGAGCCGCACAGCCGTGTAGGCAACCGGAATGTCGGCACCCGCAGCGGAGGGATGATTGATGTGACGTGTGCGCGACACGCCGGCCACATTGGCTTCGCGCAGCAATTCTTCGACCTTGCGACGGGTGTCGCGCGTCACCGTATCCACCAGCTGGCGGCCCAGCCACTCGCTGGCGGTCGCGCTCACGGGTTCCGCACCGCCCAGCGCCACGCTGCGGATGAAACCCTTGTCGTCGAGCACGAGTGCGATGTCACTGGTGACCGACACCAGCATGTCGGCCAGTTCGGGGGCGACCTCCGAGAATGCGCTCAGATCGCCCGGGTCGTTCGGTAGCTTGTTCATAGTACAGAACCGGATGAACGCAGTCGCAAAGCACAGCGTGCGAACCTGCTTGAATTGCAAAACCCGGCGCCTACCGGGGGGCACTGCATGTCACATCGACGGGTTGCAGAAGTCTGCACAGAAACACCCGCACACTGCATCAGCGTACTCCGCATCGGCGCGCGCCATTGCGCAGCCTGCCCGGCGGCCTGATGCCATGTCCGACAAGACGGTGCCCCTTACTTCTTCACACCACATCCTCGCATGCTACGGTAACTCATCAAAAAATACATGTCAGCGTGTATGAACGATCGAAAACATCGATATTGAACCGGTCAATTTGCCACGAATGGAGCATTCAGATCGACCACTGCAAAGTTGAGTGCTGCCGCGAATGCCACCCACGCGAGGTAAGGCAACAAGAGGCGGGCCGCCATGCGTGATGACGCTCGAAGATGCAGCGCCAGCGATGCCACGGATAGCCAGAGCAGGCCGACTTCATACAGCGCCCAGTCCGGCCGCTTGAAATGGAAGAACAGTGCGCTCCACAACACGTTGAGCCCGCCATTGAGCGCAAACAGGTAAAGCATCCGCTGCCGCGCGCTGGCATGGGGTGCATGCACCCATCCCAGTACACCGGCTATCGCGGCAAGACCGAAAATCAGCGTCCAGGCTGGGCCGAACAGCCAGGCAGGCGGCTGCCAGGCCGGCTTGCGCAAGGCTTCGTACCACGGGCTCAGATCGGTTGCAGCCGCGCCCAGACCGGCCACCAGCAATGCCGCCACAGCGGCCGCAACCACCGGCGGCCAGCGCGGGGCGGCAATCGTGTTCACGGCGATACGATGCCGCACAGGTGAGCCAGATCCTTGAAGAAGATGCGCGCATGCGCCATCGGCTTCGCCTTGACCAGCTTCTTGTGCATGTAGGCCTGCCACGTCAGGTGCTGCACGTCCGGATCGCGACAGATGCTCACGAAACGTTCGCGCCGCTTGTCGCTGGCGTACCAGAAGCGCTGCATGATGCCGAGAATCATGAACACCCGGCCGTGTGCCTTCATGAATCGCTTGCGAGCCGTTGCCAGCGCGCGCGCGTCACCTGTTTCGAGAAAGCTGTCGACCGCTTCGGCCGCCAGTCGGCCACCGGTCATCGCGTAATACAGTCCCTCGCCGGACGCTGGCGCGACAACACCCGCGGCATCGCCGGCGAGCACGACATCGCGGCCGTTGTCCCACTTGCGCAGCGGCTTCATCGGAATCGGAGCGCCTTCGCGGCGGATCGTTTCCGCTCCGGTGAGACCGGCCGCCTCGCGCAGCGCAGTGGTGCCCTGACGGATCGAAAAACCCTTCGTCGCCGTGCCGGTGCCGATACTGGTCGTATCGCCATGCGGAAAGACCCAGCCGTAGAAATCGGGTGACAACTGGCCCTGGTAATACACGTCGCATCGACTGCCGTCGAAGTCCTGCTTCGGCGAACGGACGATTTCGTGATACGCGTACACGCACGGCACCTCGTCGGCACCCGGCACGCACTGGCGCCCGACGGCCGACAATGCGCCGTCGGCACCGATGATGGCGCGGGCACGCACCCCCACCGTTCCGCCTTCTGCCTCATCGCTGCGGAAATGAACGACAGCCCGGCCGTCGTCATCGCGCTCGACCCGGTCGAAGGTGCCTGTGCGGCGATGCGCACCGGCCAGACTGGCGCGGCAACGCAGGTATTCGTCGAACTGCTCGCGATCGACCATGCCGACAAACCCACCCTCGATCGGCATGTCGGCTTTGCGCCCTGACGGCGAAATCATCCTTGCCGATCGCGCCTTGGCGACGAGTTGCTCGTCGGGAATTGCAAACTCCTCGATCAGACGCGGCGGAATCGCCCCGCCGCAGGGCTTGATGCGCCCGGCGCGATCGAGCAGCAGCACCGTGTGACCCAGTCGCGCGAGATCGGTCGCTGCGGTCGAACCTGCGGGTCCACCGCCCACCACCACCACGTCAAAACTTTCCATGCTTGCCATGACTAAGCCTTCCCTTCGATACCGGACATGAATGGCGGATCTGCCACCAGCGGATCACGCGCCGCACGCGGCACCGGCGCACCGGCGATACGCAGCGCCATGACGGCAGACACGACGAACAGCACGCCTTCGCAGGCAAACACCAGTGCGTAGGCAAAACCCGGAGAGTCGATGAAGGCGCGCGTGATGTCGATCGCCACCGTGCCGGCAAAGCCGCCGAGGCCGAATGCGATCGCCTGCGCAGCCCCCCACAGACCCATGCGCACGCCTTCGCGACCGGCACCACCGGCGCCGGCCAGACTCATCATCGAAGCGATGGCGGCGACGGCGAAGGCGCCATTGGCCACACCGAGCGCAAAAACCGTTTCGCGCAGCGGCCAGTCGCCGCTCATGAAGCCGCCGGCAGCCAGACCGAACAGCGCAAGCGCCGACGCGATGCAGCCGCCCACCGTCCATACCTTCAGCGAGCCGATCTGCCGACCGCCGAACACGCTGCCCATCAGGGCGACCAGCAGCATGCCGGCGAACACGCCTCCGTGCTGCAACCCGGCCAATTGGGTGGACTCACCCGGCGTGTAGCCGAACACCGTGCCGGCGAACGGCTCGAGTATCAGATCCTGCGCGCTGTAGGCGAGCATCGATACGAATACGAATATTGTAAAAAGACGCGCTTGCGACTCACCCCAGACCTGGGCGAGCGCAGCGCGAAATGGGGTTCTTTGGGTGGAGCTTCCGGGGGTACCGGACAGTTCGGGGTTTCGGGAAGATGCTGCGGTCTGGTCGGGTGAAGCAGCATCGAAGGATGCATCCGGGCGGCCTTCGACGCCGCGTACGGCCAGCAGCGCAACGAAGAAGGCGATCAGCGAAGTGGCTGCGACGACCTGCACCAGTCGCAGCGTTGTGAAGGGGTCGAGCAGTTTTCCGGTGATGCCGGCCGTCAGTGCGAAACCGAGAATCATCATCATCCACACCACGGTTGCCGCGGCGGCACGACGGGTCGGATCGACTCTCTTTGCGAGCAGCACCAGCAGCGACGTTCCGGCCGAGCCGACGCCGGCACCGATCAGCAGGAAGGCAAAGACCGCCAGCACGACGCCGGCCACCTGATCGGTCGCCATCCAGGCAGTCGCCACGGCGGCCAGCGTGCCGCCCGCAGCGAGCACCGCCATGCCGCCGATGATCCAGGGTGTGCGCCGCCCGCCGACGTCGGAGCCGTGTCCCATGCGCGGACGCAGCATCTGCACCATGTAATGCAGCGCGACCAGCACACCCGGCAGCATCGCCGGCAGGGCCAGTTCGACCACCATGACGCGGTTCAGCGTCGATGTGGTCAGCACCACAATGGCGCCGAGTGCGGTCTGGACCAGACCGAGACGAAAGATGCCGAGCCAGCCGAGTTGGGTCATGTCAGACCTCCGCCACCGCACGCAGCGCGAACGCGCTGACCAGCATGCCGGCAACGTACAGCGTGATGCCGGTTCCGTTGTACCAGGGGGCGAGTTCGCGCGGGCTGTCGAGCAGGCGCACCATCAGCATCACCTGTATCGCAAGCAGCAGACCGACCACCATCGCGTGGCCCATGGCACCCCAGTGGGAAAGCAGGGCAACGACGAACATTTGTGGCACCACCATGACCACACAGGCGACGCGTCCGGCGTTCACCACACCGAGCTTAACCGGCAGGGAACCGATGCCCATGCGGGTATCGCCCTCGACCGACTTGAAATCGTTCAGCGTCATGATGCCGTGGGCACCCGCGCTGTACAGACCGGCCAGCAGCAGGCTGCGCATGTCCGGCATGGCGCCGCCGGCCATCACGGCAGCACCGGTGACCCAGGCCAGCCCCTCGTAGCAGATGGCGCACGCGGTATTGCCCCACCAGCCATTCTGTTTGAGGCGGAACGGCGGCGCGCTGTACGCCCAGGCCAGCAGCAGGCCGATCACGGCAGCACCGAAGCCCCAGACACCCAGTGTTGCCGCGACGATCAACGACAGCACGGTCCAGCCGATGGCGATGTAGAGCCCCCAGTAGCCAGGCATGCGCCCGGACGGTATCGGGCGGTTGGGTTCGTTGATGGCGTCGACGTGGCGGTCGAACCAGTCGTTGACCGCCTGGCTGGTGGCGCAGACGAGCGGCCCGGCCAGCAGGATGCCGATCACGACCACCTGCCAGCGCTCGGAAGCGGGCAATCCGGAGGCAACGACACCGCAACCGAAAGCCCACATCGGCGGAAACCAGGTGATGGGCTTGAGGAATTCGGCGACTACGGAAAGGGATGGGCGACTCATGCAGTAACAGTAGGCCCGGCGCTCCAAGGCGTCAAGACAAACTTACACTACAGTGTCAGCCAAGATTGACTCAAGATCTTCCGGCATCCATTCGCGAACCACATCTTTCGCGCGCGCGCCACGTTCATGGCGCGACGAAGTCCGGAGTGTCTGTGTCGATCGGGCGTGCTGCGCGGGTCCGCGACCCGCAATCCGCAGGCCCTAGTCTTCCGTTTCGGTGTCTTCGTGCTCGGCGTTGAGGTCGCCGATGCTGTAGCGGCGCAGTTTCACGTACAGGCTTTGCCGACTCAGGCCGAGCATTTCGGCCGCCGAAGCACGGTTGTCGTGCGTCAGTTCGAGCGCCGCCTCGATGCACAGTTTCTCGATCAGGTCTGTCGATTCGCGCACCAGCTCCTTCAGCGACACGCGGCCGACCAGCCCGGTCAGCTGTTCGACCGACCGGGGCAGTTCGCGACCCAGTCGCGGATCGGCCTCAATCCGCCGGCTGATGCCACGCACCGTGAAGCCGAGACAAGGCGTTTCGCCGTGCGGGACCGACACCGCAGAAATTTCGACTTCCACATCCGAACCGTGCTCACCTCGAACCAGGGTGGAAAAAAGCCTGACCGAGCCGTGCTGACGCAGGTTGACCATCAACACCTTGAAGTCAACGCCGGGGCGACCCAGCCAGCGTTCGAGCAGCTCGCCACGCGCCTGCTCGACCGACGCCAGCTGGGACAGATCGAGAAAGGCGTGGTTGGCGGTCAGGATGCGGCCCGATTCATCCGTCAGTACAAAGCCGTCCGGCACGTGCTCCATCACGTCCAGCAGCGCCTGATGAAGGCCCGAGGTCGTGTGT
Source organism: Methyloversatilis sp. XJ19-49 (assembly GCF_024580145.1). Lineage (GTDB taxonomy): Bacteria > Pseudomonadota > Gammaproteobacteria > Burkholderiales > Rhodocyclaceae > Methyloversatilis. The sequence goes on along the minus strand of NZ_JANINI010000018.1, from coordinate 33,268 downwards.
TCGACGGCACGATGCGACAGGCGCACGAGGAAAAGCGCGGCGTTGTCCTGCCTGACCAGCGATGCGGCAACCTGCAGTTCGCGCCCGTCGTCCGCGAGTCGCACGCGCACATCGTCAGCGCGACCGGCCGCCCGGACACTGGCCAGAAGGTCCTGAACGGACTGCATGCCCGCTTCGTCGAAACCTTCCGGAAAGGTGCGACCGACAAGCCCCTTCGGAGACGGACCGAGCAGCCTGAGCGCTGCCGGATTGGCTTCCATGACGCGCTGACTGCCGGCCTCGACAATGAGTACCGCTTCCGATGTCATCTGGAACAGCAGGCGATAGCGGGTTTCCAGTTGCCGCAGCTTGGCGTAGTCGCGCTCGATCGACTGCTGCGCATCGACCAGCCGTTGCTGCAGCGATGACAGGGAACGCAGATCGCGGCCGAAAGCGACAACCCGGCCTTCATGACCGACCTTGATGGCCGAATACAGCACCGGCATGTCGATGCCGCCGGACACCGGGTGATTCACATGGCGCCACTTCTGGGCGGCCTCGGCCGAAGCATCGATCAGCAGCGCCTCGACCTTGGCGCGACTTTCGACGGTCACGATGTCGGTCCAGCGTCGGCCGACCCAACCCTCGTACCCATCGGGTACCAGTTCATCGTTGCCGAAGGCTACATCGCGGATGATGCCCTGCTTGTCCACCACCAGCGCCAGATCCGACGCGGCGGCGATGAGTCTTGCTGTGGAGTTGGCATCGACGCCTCCGAAAGAAAGTAGGGGCGATTCGAACGGCTTCACGTTGGCAGCCCCCCACTTCCCGTCGATTCTGGAAAACTCACTGCGCTCCTGCTCCGATCCCAATCGTTCACCTCGTCAAACCAGTTCAGCCCTGCGTACATCGCAGCGGCACCATGGCGTCAGCGCGCCGCACAGCGTCTTTTGCGTCACTTGCGGTCGCGTCCGCACCCACAAGCTCCACCCACTCCGGATGTTCGACAAAGATGGGGCCACCCACCATCACGATGAGGTCGCGATTGCGGGACGCCTGACGCACTGCCTCGATCAGCCGCTTCAACGGTTCGATGCGCGCTTCGCTGCCGACCGAGAACCCCAGCACATCAAACCACTCGTTCTGCGCCGCCAGCACCAGATCAAGGCTGCGGCCGGATGCTTCGGCACAGACTTCCCAGCCGCTGTTGCGGAAAAATTCGCCGACCATCAACAGGCCCAGCGTGTGCTGGTCACCCGGTGCGGCCGACAGTAACACCCGGCGGCCATTCGGCGCGAACGGAGCGTCCGAGCGAAAGCTCGGGCCCAGCTCGTGCACCACCTGCTGGATCCGCCACAGACCGAGGGTGACCTGCGTGAAATCACACAGATCCGCTTCCCACAATTCCCCGAGTCGCCGTGCGGCCGGCGCGAGCAACTCAAGGAAAATCGTTTCGGGTGACGCGCCTCGCGCGCGTACCGCCTCTACCCACGTGCGCGCGACGCGCGCGTCCTGCGCGAGAACCAGATTCGCGAACTCGACCACTTCCGGTGACGACGGCGCCCGCATTTCACAGGTGACCTGCGGTGTCGACGGGTCGGCGCCGCCGTGCGCGAGCATGAGGCGCGGAATGATCTCGGCTTCGATGGTACGGGCAAGATCACCCATCCAGTCGTCGGCCGGGAACACCAGCTCCCCGCCGTTGTGATTGCCTGATTGCGGATGGCTTCGCTGAAGCGCATCCGTGTCGGACCAGTACTCTCCTGTCGTGCGCGCCTTGCCGGCGTCTTCCTGCGCTCTTCCGGCCATCTCTCGTCCTTTGGTGTTTGTGTGTGCCGGCTCCGACTCAGGCTTCCCGCGGCACTGCTGGGAAGCAAGGAACGGCCGTGCTTTTTATGACTACATACAGCGCTTACCCCAGCGCGCAGCCCATAAAGGCACCAATCACAAGAGCAACCAGCTTATAGAGATAGTTCGCAGCAAGGGCAACTGTCAAGTTTACTTGTCAGTATTGAGCGCCATCAACGCTTTGCGGCGACCATCCATCTCGCGTTATGACAACTTAGCTGCAGCGCTCTCCGCATGTCAACCATGATGTACGTCAATTTATATTGACACTATGTCTCCAGACGTCTAGATTTTCAGTCAAAGAAGAAAGATCAAGGAGACGTCACCGATGCACCCGCAGCAGGCCAGACCGCAGCCTCCGCTTTACACGGCAGAAGAACGCCGCCGTCGCGATGCATCGCCCTGGACCATGCTCCAGGGCGTGCTGGCGCCCGTGCAGTTCATTGCCTTCCTGATCAGTCTGGTGTTGGTGCTGCGTTTCCTGATGACGGGCGAGGGGCTGCAGGCGGCAACGGTTTCCGTGGTGATCAAGACGGTGCTGCTGTACACGATCATGATCACCGGATCGATCTGGGAAAAAGAGGTGTTCGGCGTCTGGCTGTTCGCCCGTCCCTTCTTCTGGGAAGACGTATTCAGCTTTGCGGTGCTTGCCCTGCATACGTGGTACCTGATCGCGCTGGCGACCGACAGCCTTGGCCCGAACAGCCTGATGTGGCTCGCCCTCGCCGCCTATTTCACATATGTCATCAATGCCGGCCAGTTCATCATGAAACTGCGCGCTGCCCGTTTGCAGCAGTCGTCTGCGACGGCCTTCGGCGGTGACCAGCTGGTGCCCTGCAAATGAGCAACCTCCAGGATATTCCGGTCGTACTCAGCCAGCGGAGCGGCAGCGACCTGCCGGTGCTGCGCGAACGCGGTCAGCGCGAAGTGTTCTGCGGGTTGACCGGCATCGTTTGGCTGCACCGCAAGCTGCAGGACGCCTTCTTCCTCGTTGTCGGTTCGCGCACCTGCGCCCATCTGGTGCAGTCGGCTGCCGGCGTAATGATCTTCGCGGAGCCCCGCTTCGGCACGGCCATCCTGACCGACCGGGACCTCGCCGGCATCGCCGACGCCAACGACGAACTCGACCGGGTGTGCATTTCGCTGCTGGAACGCCGGCCGGAAATCAAGGCGCTGTTCCTGGTCGGCTCCTGCCCGTCGGAAGTCATCAAGCTTGATCTGGCCCGCGCAGCGGAACGCCTGAACGAGCGGCTGCTGCCGCAGGTGCGCGTGCTCAGCTACTCGGGCTCGGGCATCGAAACCACCTTCACGCAGGGCGAAGACAACGCGCTCAAGGCCTTCGTGCCGATCATGCCGCAGACCGATGCCCGCCAGTTGCTGGTCGTCGGTTGCCTGCCGGACGTGGTGGAAGACCAGTTCCGCCGGCAGTTCGAACAGCTGGGCATCGGTCCGGTGAATTTCTTCCCTGGTCGACGCGCAGAAGACGTGCCGTCGATCGGCCCGAACACGCAGCTGCTGCTGGCACAGCCGTTCAATGGCGAAACCGTGCGCGCGCTCACTGCGCGCGGCGCGACCGTGCTGGCTGCACCCTACCCGTTCGGCGTCGAAGGCACGACGGCATGGCTGCGCGCGGCCGCCCGCGCCTGGCAGACGCCCGACGCACGGTTCGATGCCGTCACTGCACCGCTGATCAAACGCGCAAGTGCAGCGCTCGAACGCTACCGCCCCCAGCTGGCCGGCAAGCGCCTGTTCATGCTGCCCGATTCACAACTCGAAATTCCGCTCGCGCGCTTCCTGAATCGCGAAATGGGCATGGCACTGGTCGAGGTCGGCACGCCTTATCTCGACCGCCAGATGGTCAGCGAGGAACTGGCCCTGCTGCCGCCGGACATCGTGCTCAGCGAAGGTCAGCATCTGGAACGCCAGCTCGACCGCGTGCGCGCCGCCCGCCCCGACCTGACGGTATGCGGGCTCGGCCTTGCCAATCCGCTGGAAGCCGAAGGCCTGGCCACGAAATGGTCGATCGAACTGGTGTTCTCGCCGATTCACGGCTACGACCAGGCCGCCGATCTTGCCGAACTGTTTGTACGCCCGCTCGCTCGCCGCGAACGGCTGGCGGTCTGAGGAGCAACCGATGCAACTGACCTTGTGGACCTACGAAGGACCGCCTCACGTGGGCGCCATGCGGATTGCCACCTCGATGCGCGACGTGCATTACGTGCTGCACGCCCCGCAGGGCGACACCTACGCCGACCTGCTGTTCACGATGATCGAGCGTCAGGACCGCCGCCCGCCGGTGACCTACACCACCTTCCAGGCACGTGACCTGGGCGGCAGTACCGCCGATCTGGTCAAGACCGCCGTGGCCGAAGCGTATGAACGCTTCAAGCCGAAGGCGCTGCTGGTCGGCGAGTCCTGCACCGCCGAACTGATCCAGGATCAGTCCGGCTCGCTGGCCTGCGGCATGAACCTGCCGATCCCGGTCATCCCGCTCGAACTGCCGTCCTACTCGAAGAAAGAGAACTGGGGCGCAGCCGAAACCTTCTATCACGTGGTCCGCGCGCTGCTCGCTGATCAGGTGCCGCCGCCGGGCACGCCGCGTCCGGCGCGTGCCGAGGGCCGCCGCCCGCGCGCCAACCTGCTCGGCCCTACGGTGCTCGGCTTCCGCTGCCGCGACGACGTGCAGGAAATCCGCCGGCTGCTCGACCTGCTGGGCATAGACGTCAATGTGATCGCACCGCTCGGTGCATCGCCGGACGATATCCGTCGCCTGCCCGACGCCGATTTCAACATCGACCTCTACCCCGAAGTGTCGCGCACCACGGCTTCGTGGCTGCAGCGCAATTTCGGCATGCCGGCCACCCGCGTCATTCCGATGGGGGTCGGCGCCACGCGCGACTTCATCGCCGAAGTCGCACAACTGGCGGGCATCGATGCGTCGGCCTTGCTGGCGTCCGAACAGCCGGGCGTCGCGGGCTTTTCGTCCTCGCTGTCGCGCATGCCCTGGTATGCACGCTCGGTCGATTCGACCTACCTCACCGGCAAGCGCGTGTTCATCTTCGGTGACGCGACACACGCCATCGCCGCCGCACGCATCGCCAAGGAAGAAATGGGCTTCACCGTCGTCGGCCTGGGCACCTACAGCCGCGAATTTGCGCGCGACGTGCGCGATGCCGCGAAACTCTACGATGTCGAAGCACTGATCAGCGATGACTACCTGGAAGTGGAACAGGCCATCGGCGCCGCCGCGCCTGAGCTGGTGCTCGGCACCCAGATGGAGCGCCACATCGCAAAGCGACTCGGCGTGGCGTGCGCGGTGATTTCGATCCCGATCCATGTGCAGGACGTCCCGGCGCGTTACAGCCCGGTGTACGGTTTCGAAGGCGCCAACGTCATTTTCGATACATGGGTCCATCCGTTGGTGATGGGTCTTGAAGAACATCTGCTGCAGATGTTCCGCGATGACTTCGAATTCCACGATGACGCAGCGGCGTCCCATCTGCCGGCTGTCGCGCGCGATGCACGGCCCGCTGCAGCACCCGATGCCGTCGCCGCCGCTGAACCGGTGGCGACTGCCGTCGCGACACCCGAACCCGTCATTGCCGCAGGCGAGCCGATCTGGAGCGAAGACGGCGAGCGCGAACTAAAGAAGATTCCGTTCTTCGTGCGAGGCAAGGCCAAACGCAATACCGAAGCCTTTGCACGCGAACACGGGCTGGCAACGATCACGGTGGAGACGCTCTACGATGCCAAAGCTCACTATGGACGCTGAATCCGTGTCCGCCGAATCCGTGCGCGCCGCACGTCACGACAGGGTGATCGAAGCATGACCTCCATCGGACTTCCGTCGATGCTGAGAAAGCGTGCCGTCGATACGAGCGCGGCTTCGGCGGTCACCCATCAGCCCATCAGCATCGTGATCGTCACGATGGACACCCACCTTGCGAGCGCGGTCGAACGTGCCCGGCCGCGTCTGTCGCGAGAATGCCCGGGTCTGACCGTGAGCCTGCACGCCGCGTCGGAGTACGCCGGCAACGAATCGGCGATCGCCCGCGTCAGGGCAGACATCGCCAGCGCAGACATCATCGTCTGCGGCATGCTGTTCCTGGAAGACCACTTCCTGCCCATCCTCGACGACTTGCGTGCGCGTCGCGACAACTGCGATGCCATGATCTGCATGGCATCAGCCAGCGAAGTCGTGAAGCTGACCCGTCTCGGCCAGTTCGACATGGACAAGCCGGCCAGCGGCCCGATGGCGCTGCTCAAGCGCCTGCGTGGCAACAAGAGCAAGACCGCCACCGGCGGTGCGGCCCAGATGAAGACGCTGCGCCGCATCCCGCAGATGCTGCGCTTCATTCCCGGCACCGCCCAGGATGTGCGCGCCTACTTCGTGACGCTGCAGTACTGGCTCGGCGGCTCGGACGAGAACGTGCTGAACCTGTTGCGCCACGTCGTCGACCGCGGCGCCGATGGCCCGCGCAAGGAACTGCGCGGCAAGATCAAGGTGCAGCCGCCGATCGAATACCCGGAAGTCGGTGTGTATCACCCACGCATGCCGGGTCGCTTCGCCTACGAAGCCGCCGCGCTGCCCGATCCGATCGGCCGCGAACTGCGCGGCACGGTCGGCGTGCTCGTGCTGCGCTCCTACCTGCTCTCGGGCAATGCCGGTCACTACGACGGCGTGATCGCCGCGCTCGAAGCGCGCGGCCTGCGCGTCGTACCGGCCTTTGCCGCCGGACTCGACTCGCGCCCGGCCATCGATCAGTTCTTCCTGAAGGACGGCCACAGCATCGTCGACGCGGTCGTGTCGCTGACCGGCTTCTCGCTGGTCGGCGGTCCCGCTTACAACGATGCCAAGGCCGCCGAGGAGATACTGGCGCAACTCGACGTGCCGTACGTCGCGGCGCATCCGGTCGAGTTCCAGACACTCGATCAGTGGGGCGAGTCGGATCGCGGCCTGCTGCCGGTCGAAAGCACCATCATGGTCGCCATCCCGGAACTCGACGGCGCGACATCCCCGATGGTGTTCGGCGGCCGTCCGGGCGCGCCCGGCGTCACCTGCAGCGGCTGCCATCACGCCTGCACCTTCACCGCTTCGGACAACAAGCAGGACATGCACAGCTGCCCCGAGCGCGCGCAGACACTGGCCGCCCGCGTCGACAAGCTGGTGGCGCTCAAGCGCAGCGAACGCGCCCACCGCAAGGTCGCCATCGTCATCTTCAACTTCCCGCCGAATGCGGGCAGTGTCGGCACCGCCGCCTATCTGTCGGTGTTCGAATCGATGTTCCACACCCTGACGGGGATGAAGCAGCAGGGGTATCAGGTCGACCTGCCCGACAGCATCGATGCGCTGCGCGACAGCGTGCTGTTCGGCAACGCATCGAAGTACGGTGCAGACGCCAACGTGCATACGCTCATCAGTGCCGAAGACCACGTGCGGCGCGAACCGTGGCTGAAGGAAATCGAGGCGCAGTGGGGCCCGGCGCCCGGCAAGCAGCTGAGCAATGGCAGTTCCATCCTGGTGCTCGGCAAGCAGTTCGGCAACATCCTGATCGCGGTGCAGCCGGCCTTCGGTTACGAAGGTGACCCGATGCGGCTGCTGTTCGAAAAGGGTCTGTCGCCGACGCATGCCTTTTCCGCCTTCTACCGCTACCTGCGCGAAGACTTCAAGGCGCACGCCGTGCTGCACTTCGGCACCCACGGCGCACTCGAATTCATGCCGGGCAAGCAGAGCGGCATGGGCGGCAACTGCTGGCCGGACCGCCTGATCGGCGACATGCCGAACGTCTACCTGTACGCCTCCAACAACCCGTCGGAAGGCGCGATCGCCAAGCGCCGCTGCGGCGCCACGCTGATCAGCTACCTCACGCCGCCGATCGCGCAGGCCGGTCTGTACAAGGGGCTGAACGAACTGAAGGCGTCCATCGAGCGCTGGCGCACGATGGAACCGGCATCGCCGGAGCGCGCCGACCTCGCGGTCGTGCTGCAGGCGCAGGCCGCCGCACTTGACCTCACCGCCGCCGAGCCGCTGTGGGACATTTCGCCCGCCGGCGGTACCGACGCCCGCGTGATGAAGCTGGCCGAGCAGGTGCTCGAGCTTGAATACACGCTCATCCCGCACGGCCTTCACGTGGCCGGGCGTGCACCGTCGGAAGCGGAACGCGTCGACATGCTGCTGTCGATGGCCGATGCCTCGCACGGACAGCAGCTGGAACGCACTGCGATCGAAGCACTGGTGGCCGGACTGAGCATCGACCGGGTACTCAAGCTGGCCGGGCTGCCGCGCGACGACAGCACGGTCGAACTGTTCAACGAACTGGTCGACATCAACGGCAAGCTGGCCGAAGACACCGAAGTGGCCGCCATGCTGCAGGCGCTCGATGGTCGCTACATCCGCCCGGCACCGGGCGGCGACATCCTGCGCACGCCGGCGGTGCTGCCGACCGGCCGCAACATTCACGGCTTCGACCCGTTCCGCATTCCGAGTGCGTTTGCGGTGAAAGACGGTGCAGCGCAGGCGCAGCGCCTGCTCGACCGCTACACCGAAGACGGTTTCCCCCTGCCCGAATCGATCGCCATGGTCATGTGGGGCAGCGACAACCTGAAGAACGAAGGTGCGCCGATCGCCCAGGCGCTCGCCCTGATGGGTGCGCTGCCGCGTTTCGACAGCTACGGCCGCATCGCCGGTGCCACGCTGATCCCGCTGGAAGAGCTGGGCCGCCCGCGCGTCGATGTGGTGATCACGCTGTCCGGCATTTTCCGTGACCTGATGCCGCTGCAGATCAAGCTGCTGGCCGAAGCGGCATGGCTCGCAGCCGCCGCCGACGAACCACTCGAGATGAACTGGATCCGCCGGCACGCGCTGGCCTATCAGCAGGAACACGGCTGCACGCTGGAGGTCGCCGCGCTGCGCGTCTATGGCAATGCCGAAGGCGCCTACGGCTCGAACGTGAACAACCTGGTGGAAAGCAGCCGCTGGTCGGACGAGGGCGAGATCGCCGAAACCTACACGCGCCGCAAGGGCTTCGCCTACGGCCGCACCGGTCGCGCATCGCAGCAGACCGCATTGCTTCAGAGCGCGCTCGCGAATGTGCAGCTGACCTACCAGAACCTCGACTCGGTCGAACTCGGCGTCACCACGGTCGATAACTACTTCGACACGCTGGGCGGCATCACGCAGGCGGTCAAGGTGGCACGCAACGGCCATACGCCGCCGGTCTACATCGGCGACCAGACGAAGGGCGACGGCGCTGTGCGCTCGCTGCAGGAACAGGTGGCGCTGGAAACACGCACCCGCATGCTCAACCCGAAGTGGTACGAGGGCATGCTCGCGCACGGCTACGAAGGCGTGCGCCAGATCGAAACCCACATCACCAACACGATGGGCTGGTCGGCCACGACGGGTCAGGTTGCCCCGTGGGTCTATCAGCAACTGACACAGACCTTCGTGCTCGACGACGGCATGCGCAACCGGCTCGCCAGCCTGAATCCGACCGCCGCCGCCAAACTCGCAAACCGCCTGATCGAAGCGCACGACCGCGATTACTGGCAACCCGACGCGGCCATGCTGGCCAAACTGCGGGCCGCCGGCGAAGAACTGGAAGACCGTCTGGAGGGCGTATTCCAGCCCGTCAGCGCATGAAAGCCCCTACCCCCCCGTCCGCCCGTGCGGACACACCCGAGGTCTCAGAGTGAACACAGTCACCACCACCCACGTCCCGCTGTCAGCGCTGAAAACGCGCAACCCGGGCTCGTCGCGCAATGACGGAGAGGGCAGCGTGCAGGTCCACCTCGACCCTTCGCTGAAACTTGGTACCGCCAAGGTTTTCGCGGTGTATGGCAAGGGTGGCATCGGCAAGAGCACGACGTCGTCCAATCTGTCGGTCGCCTTTTCCAAACTCGGCAAGCGCGTGCTGCAGATCGGCTGCGACCCGAAGCACGACTCGACCTTCACCTTGACCAAGTGTCTGGTTCCGACGGTGATCGACATTCTCGAAACGGTCGACTTCCATTCGGAAGAACTGCGCACCGAGGACTTCGTTTTCCCCGGCTACAACGGCGTGATGTGCGTCGAGGCAGGCGGCCCGCCGGCGGGCACCGGCTGCGGCGGTTATGTGGTCGGCCAGACGGTCAAGCTGCTGAAGGAACATCACCTGCTCGAAGACACCGACGTGGTCATCTTCGACGTGCTGGGTGACGTGGTGTGCGGCGGTTTCGCCGCCCCGCTGCAGCATGCCGATCGCGCACTCATCGTCACCGCGAACGACTTCGACTCCATCTTCGCGATGAACCGCATCGTCGCCGCCATCCAGGCCAAATCGAAGAATTACAAGGTGCGTCTCGGCGGCGTGATCGCGAACCGCAGTGCGGCCACCGACCAGATCGACCGCTTCAACGAACGGGTCGGCCTGAAAACCATGGCGCAGTTCCGCGACCTGGACGTGATCCGCCGCAGTCGCCTGAAGAAATCGACGCTGTTCGAAATGGACGACAGCCCGGAAGTGCTCGAAGTGCAGCAGGAGTACCTGCGGCTGGCCGCTTCGCTGTGGGCCGGCACCGATCCGCTGATCGCCGAACCGATGAAGGACCGCGACATTTTCGATCTGCTCGGTTTTGACTGAGTTCTCGAACGGGACCGATGACACCATGAACAGCTCTTACATAGATCGCCGCGGCCAGATCCAGACCTACTTCGACCGCACCGCGGTCGACGCCTGGAAGCGTCTTACCTCCGACGCACCGGTGGGCCGCGTGCGGGCAACGGTACGCGCCGGGCGCGACCGCATGCGCGCAACACTGCTCGACTGGCTGCCGCAGGACCTGCGTGGCCGCAAGGTGCTGGACGCCGGCTGCGGCACCGGTGCGCTGGCGGTCGAGGCGGCACGGCGCGGCGCACACGTGGTGGCCATCGACCTGTCGCCCACGCTGGTGCAACTGGCGCGCGAACGCATGCCGGATGACCTGAACGGCGGCGAGATCGACTTCCGTTCGGGCGACATGCTGGATCCCGCGCTGGGCTGGTTCGACCACGTGGTCGCCATGGATTCGCTGATCCACTACCAGGCCCGCGACGCCGTGCGCGTGCTGTCGGGGCTTGCCGCGCGTACCGAACATTCGATCCAGTTCACCTTCCCGCCGAGCACGCATGCGCTCGAAGCGATGCGCTTCATCGGCAAGTTCTTCCCGCGCGGAGATCGCGCGCCGTCGATCGAACCGGTACGCGAAACCCTGCTGCACCGGCTGATCGATGAAGAGCCGGCACTCGACTGCATGGCCATCGGCCGTTCCCAGCATGTATCGAGCGGCTTCTACAAGTCGAAGGCACTGGAGCTGTGCCGCAGATGAAAACGCTGTCCGCCCGCTCGCTCAACGACCGCGCTGCAAAGCTGTGGACGGGCGTGGGCACGCGCTTTCTGCCGTTCGCCGATGTCGCGACGGCGGAGTTGCCGCTCGGGCGCCTGCTGCGTCTGTCGCTGTTCCAGGTGTCGGTCGGCATGGCGACGGTGCTGCTGATCGGCACGCTGAACCGCGTGATGATCGTCGAAATGGGCATGGCGGCCTGGCTGGTCGCGCTGATGGTGGCGCTGCCGCTGCTGTTCGCGCCCTTCCGCGCCTTGATCGGCTACCGCTCCGACACGCACCGTTCGGTGCTCGGCTGGAAGCGCGTGCCCTATATCTGGATGGGATCGCTGATCCAGTTCGGCGGCCTGGCCATCATGCCGTTCTCGCTCATCCTGCTGTCCGGCGACACCCAGGGTCCGGCGTGGGTCGGGCAGGCGGGCGCCGCACTGGCCTTCCTGATGGTCGGTGCCGGCATGCAGACCGCGCAGACCGCTGGCCTCGCGCTGGCCACCGACCTCGCTGCGCCGGCGAACCGGCCGCGCGTGGTCGCGATGATGTACCTGATGCTGCTGGTCGGAATGGTGGTCAGCGGCATCGTGTTCGGCCTGTTGCTGGCCGACTTCACGCAGCTGAAACTGATCCAGGTAGTTCAGGGCTCGGCCATGCTCACGATGGTGCTGAACGTCATCGCGCTGTGGAAGCAGGAACCGCGCGGCATGCGCACGCAGGCGCAGCAGGCGCCGCGGCTGCCGTTCCGCGACGTCTGGCGCAGCTTTTCGCAGCACGCCCGCGCCACCCGTTACCTGTGTGCGGTCGGTCTGGGCAGCGCGGCCTTCAGCATGCAGGACATCATTCTCGAACCCTACGGCGGCGAAATCCTCGGCATGGGCGTCGGCGCCACCACGTCGCTGACCGCCATGATGGCGCTCGGCGCGATCGCCGCCTTCGCACTGGCCGCACGGGTGCTGGCGCGCGGCTTCGATCCCTACCGGCTGGCGGCGCTTGGCGCACTGACCGGCATCATCGCGTTTTCGGCCGTCGTGTTCGCCGAACCGCTGCATTCGGTGCCGCTGTTCCGCGTCGGCGTCGCCCTGATCGGCTTCGGCGGCGGGCTGTTCTCGGTCGGTACGCTGACGGCCGCGATGGGACTGGAAAGCGGCGGCCTCAATGGCCTCGCACTTGGCGCCTGGGGTGCGGTACATGCCACCAGCACCGGTCTGGCGATTGCACTGGGCGGCGCACTGCGCGACGTCGTGTCGGGACTGGCCACGTCGGGCGCGCTCGGTTCAGCGCTGAGCAGTCCGGCGACCGGCTACAGCTTCGTTTACCACTGCGAGATTTACATGTTGTTCGCAAGCCTGATCGCGATCGGCCCTCTGGTCCGCTCTGCGCATCATTCATCCACACCACGCAGCACGAAGTTCGGACTGGCCGAGTTTCCCGGCTAATCGTCATTCCAAGAGGGAGATCAAAATGGGTACTGGTGCCATCACTGCATACATCGACGTCGCGCAGATCACGCTCTACGTGTTCTGGGCCTTTTTCGCCGGCCTGATCTACTACCTGCACCAGGAGAGCAAGCGGGAAGGCTACCCGCTGGAATCCGATCGTTCGGGCAGCATCAAGGTCCAGGGCTTCCCGGCGATTCCGGATCCGAAGACCTACAAGCTGCAGGATGGCCGTACCGTCACCGCCCCGAACTTCGCTGTGTCACCGCAGACGCTGAAGGCAGTGCCGAGTGCCAGGTTCCCGGGTGCGCCGCTGAATCCGACCGGCAATCCGATGCTCGATGGCGTCGGGCCGGGTGCCTATGCAGACCGGGCCGACATTCCGGACGTGACCTATGACGGTCGCCTGCGCATCGTACCGCTGCGTGCCGACACGGCCTACGGCGTCGCGCATCAGGACACCGATCCGCGCGGGCTCCCGGTGGTCGGTGCCGACGGCAAGGTGGGCGGCGTGGTGCGCGACCTGTGGGTCGACCGCTCGGAAGCGATGTTCCGCTACCTCGAACTTGACGTACCGGTCGGAGGAGGCACGCGTCGCGTGATGCTGCCGATGAACTTCAGCCGCATCGGCGCCCGCCAGGTCAAGGTGGCGTCCATCCTGGGTCACCAGTTCTCCAGCGTGCCCAGTCTTGCATCGGCGGATCAGATCACCTTCCTCGAGGAAGAAAAGGTCATGGCGTACTACGGCGGCGGCACGCTTTACGCCGAAGCCAGCCGCAAGGAGCCCTGGCTGTGAGCACGCTCAAGGCCGTGCCCAACACCGGGCACGAACACGAGTTCGAACCTCAGCTCGGGCTGCCGGAACGGCTGCCGCAGGATGAACGCGTGCTGTGGCAGGGCGCACCGGACTGGAAGCGCATGGCGCGCGAACGCTTCCATCTGCCGGCGCTCACCGGCTACTTCACCGCCATCCTGATCCTGCGTGCGGGTTTCATCCTGTCCGGCGAAGGCAGCATCGGCGATGCAGCCATGGCCGTCGTCATGCTGCTGCCGCTGGTGGTGTTCGCGCTCGGCTCGCTGGCCCTGCTGGCCTGGCTGTCGGCGCGCACCACGGTCTATACGATCACCGACAAGCGCGTCGTGATGCGCGTGGGCATCGTTCTCAGCCTCACGTTCAACCTGCCGCTGCGACGCATCGAATCGGCCGGCCTCAAGCTGCACAAGGACGGTCACGGCAACATCCCGCTGACGCTGGCCGGCAGCGAACGCATCGCGGTGCTGCACCTGTGGCCGCATGCCCGCCCGTGGCGCGTGACGAAACCGGAACCCATGCTGTGCTGCGTACCGGACGCCGCCCATGTGGCGCAGGTTCTGCAAACGGCATGGACGGCCGCTGCCGGCGAAGTTTCTGCCTCAGCGGTATTGGCCGCGTCGCCAGTACAAGCCGCGAGCAGCGAAGCGACGCAGCCTGCTCGCAGCCTGAGCGGCAACACCCCGCAACTCGCGATCGACTGAGGTCAGGATCATGGAAGCCCACGTTGTCTCGAATCACCCGCTGTCACGCGGCCCGCTCATTGCCATCGGCGCCATGCTGCTGGTCGTGCTGCTGGCAGTCACCACGGTCAGGCTGTCGGGCATGAACATCAGCGTGCCCGATGCCGCCGCCGTGGCGACACGCGACCTGCGCTTCGAGGACAGGCCCGACGGCAGCATCGCCGTCATCGATGCCCGAAGCGGCGTTGAGCTCGAGTCGATCGTCGGTGAGCAGGGCTTCATCCGCGGCACGCTGCGCGGGCTCGCACGCGAGCGCAAGCGTCAGGGCATCGGTGCAGATGTGGCCTTCCAGCTTATCGGGCGGGCCGATGGCCGACTGACCCTGATCGATCCCGCTACCAGCCGCCGCGTCGACCTCGATTCGTTCGGCCCGACCAATGCCGGCGCCTTCGTCAAGCTGCTCGACGTTGCCCGGTCGCCCGAAATGCACGCCTCAGGAGCACCGCAATGACTACCGCCACCCACACCGCAGCCGCAGCTGCCGTATCCGAGGAATCCACCGCCAAGGCGCGCGTGAGCACGATGCTCAGCCCGCGCTTCTACACGACGGACTTCTCGGCGATGGAACGCATCGACGTCAGCCCGGTTCGCGCGGAATGGGACGTGATGATGGCCGAGTACGAAGGCGACAACAATCACGATCACTTCCAGCGAACGGAAGACTTCGGAGAGCAGATCAGGCAGCTGCCGCCGGAGTTGCACCAGGAGTTCATGGATTTCCTGATCAGCTCGATCACGTCTGAGTTCTCCGGCTGCGTGCTGTACAACGAAATCAAGAAGAACATCGAAAATCCGGACATCAAGGAATTGATGTCGTACATGGCGCGTGATGAGGCCCGGCATGCCAACTTCCTGAACATGTCGCTGAAGGATTACGGTCTGGGCGTCGATCTGGGCGGCCTGAAGCGCACGAAGAAGTACACCTACTTCAAGCCGAAATACATCTTCTACGCGACCTATCTGTCGGAGAAGATCGGCTATGCCCGTTACATCACGATCTACCGCCAGCTGGAACGTCACCCGGAGTTGCGCTTCCACCCGATCTTCCGGTGGTTCGAGCGCTGGTGCAACGACGAATTCCGCCACGGCGAATCGTTTGCGCTGATCATGCGCGCCAATCCGCACCTGCTGCGCGGCGGCAATCTGCTGTGGGTCAGATTCTTCCTGCTCGCCGTGTATGCCACGATGTACGTACGCGATCACATGCGTCCGCAACTGCATCAGGCCATGGGTCTGGATGCGGACAACTACGATTACGAAGTTTTCCGCATCACGTCGGAAATTTCCAAGCAGGTCTTTCCGCTGACGCTGGACACCGACAGCGCCGTGTTCCGCGCCGGCTTCGAGCGCCTGTTCGCGCTGGCCCGGGCCAACGAGCGCGCCAAGGCACAGGGCGGCGTCATCGGACTGGTCAAGCGCGGCGCGTGCGCGGTGGCCGCTTTCGGTACCTTTGCCCGGCTCTACCTGCACCCGGTGAAGCGCAATGACATTCCCCAGTCCGTGCGCATGCAACCAGCCTGGTGATACCGATGAGCGACTGGATGACGCCGGCGCTGTTTGCACTCGGCCTGTGGTGGTTCGCCACCGGCGCCATCCTCTATCTGGACGGTCTGCCGCGGCGCACCTTCCGCCACAGCCTGCTGGCAGCCAGCCTGCTGATGGTGGCGGCACTGTTCGCGCTGAACCACAGCGCGGCCGAAACATCGGTCGCGATGGCCTACTGCAGCTTCACCAGTGCGCTCATCGTATGGGGCTGGCTGGAAATGACCTTCCTGATGGGGTTCATCACCGGCCCGCGCAAGCAGGGATGCCCGGAAGGCTGCGGCGGGGCGGCTCATTTCTGGCACGCCACGGAAGCCATCATCCATCACGAGCTGTCGATACTGGTTGCTGCCATCGCCATCGCCGCGATCACCTGGGGCGACCCGAACCAGACCGGCACCTGGACCTTCATGCTGTTGTGGGGCATGCGGCTGAGCGCCAAGCTGAACCTGCATTTCGGCGTGCGGAATTTCAGCGAGGAATTCCTGCCGCCGCACCTGACCTATCTGAAGAGCTTCTTCCGGCGCCGGCGCATGAACCTGCTGTTTCCGTTCTCGGTGACGGCAGGCACCATCGTGACCGTTCTGCTGATCCAGCAGATCGGTGCGGCCGGCAACAGCGAGGCGACAACCGTGTGCTTCACGCTGCTGGCCACGATGTCCGGACTGGCGGTGATCGAGCACTGGTTCATGGTGCTGCCGCTGCCGTTCAATGCGCTGTGGAAATGGGGCCTGAAGTCACGTGAAATCAAATCCGCTCCGGCCGTGATGCGGGTTCATGATTGTTCGAAGGCGGTGCACACGCACCGCATCGTCACCGCCGAAGCCGCCAAACCCTGATCCGCCTGCAGGCAGCCAGTCGGGCACGGCCCGTCCGGTGTGCCCGGTTGGTTACTCGACCTTTGCCTTTCCCAGCAATGTGGTGACATGCTCCTGCACGGCCTGCTGCTGCAGGTGCTGGATCATGCGCTCCTTCACCTGTTCGAGCGGTGGCGGGCCCTTCTTGCGCACGTCCTCGAGCAGGATGACGTGATAGCCGTACTGCGTCTTCACCGGCTCGGTCGTGTACTTGCCCTTTTCCAGCTTGGTCATCGCGTCGCTGAATTCCTTGACGTAGGTCGCCGGATCGGCCCAGCCGAGATCGCCGCCACGTTCCTGGCTGCCGGTGTCCTTCGAATACACAACCAGAGCACCGAAATCGATGCCGCTGTTCAGGTTGTCGATGATGGATTTTGCCGCGCCTTCCTGATCGACCAGGATGTGCCGCGCCTTGTATTCCGTGCCGGTGCCCATCTTGGCCGCGGCGCGGTCATATTCTGCCGTGATCTGCGCGTCGGTGACCGGATGATCCTTCGACCATCCGTCGAGGTAGGCATTGATCACCATCTCGTCGCGTGCGTACTCGATGCGCTGCAGAAGTGCGGGGTCCTTGTCGACCTTGCCTTCACGCGCCGCCTGCAGCAGCACCTCGCGGCGAACCAGATGATCACGCACGCGCGTGCGCAGATCCGGGCTGTCCAGCGCACCCTGGGCCACCTGTTCCTTGATGAATACGTTACCGAGTTCCGACGGTATCTGCACGCCGTTGACCCTGGCGACCTTGTCGGTGAACGCAGGGGCAGTTGCGGGCGCTTCCTGCGCCGAAGCGGGCAGTGCTGTCGCGATCGCGATTGCGGCGGCCAGACAGCTCAAAGTGTGGTTCATCGGTGGATCCTTCTGTTTTCAGGAATGGGCTCTGGCCGCAGCGCTGCGGGCACTGGCGAGGCCACGTGTTAGTGGGAGCAATGAACGGAAAGGTTGCAGCCCGGCCGCGCTCCCCGGCCACAGATTCTCTCAGGTTCGTGGTCGGCCGCGAACCCCTGCAGTCATCATGCAGAGGCAATACAACCCCTGCTGCAGCGCAACACCTCTTGCGAAGCAAACGCGCAACAGCGCTGCGTGAACGCCTTCGGGCCCCGAAGGGCCCGAAGGGTGCAACGAGGGTCCGGATCCGCCCCCGCAAACGCCGTCTGGCACGGCGGGGGTGATGCAGGAGCGGCCGGACGATCTTTGCCGACCACCGGCACGCGGCCGGCGACCGAACTTACGGCTTCGCCGCCTCTGCCGGCATCTCGGCAGCCGGCTCGACCGGCGCCTCTGAGGCAGGCGCCTCCGGTGCAGCCGCAGCCGGGATTGCCGCCATGGCACCGGCTGCGCTCAACGCCATGTAGTCCTTCAGCATCGAAGCACCATACAGCGGCTTGTAGGCACCCTGATGGCAGGTCGCGCAATTCACCTTGGCCACATCACCCAGCGCGCCGAGACGATGGACCGGGAAGGTCTGCGTCAGCGGATCCATATAGGCGTTGTTCAGCTCACGCGACATCCGGATGCCGTGCCAGGCCGTCACGCGCTGAGGCGTGCTGGTTTCCCACGACGAGAAGGCGCGTGTGTTGTGGCAGTAGGTGCAATTCACGCCGAGACCATCCGACATGTGCATCATCAACGCGTAGGTGTCTTCGGTCGCCTGGATCGATCCCACACGTACGTTCGGCAACGCGGTCTTCGCATTCACGGCGATCGTGTTGGCCTTGCTCAGATACGGAGTGAAAGGATCATAGGGCAGCGATGCATAGGCTACCGACTCGGCCGGGGTGTTCTGCCCGCCCTTGCTGCCGACCATGCGTGTCGCATGCTTCTGCGGCTCGGGTGCGAACCACACATTGGCCGGAACCGGCATGCCGCGGTGGCAGGTGTAGCAGGTGACGCCGGTGTCCGCGACGTGCGTCTTGTAGTCGCTGTTGATGGTCTGTGTCATCTGGATCATGCGCCGCGCAACGACCTTGGTGTAGAGCGAGTCATCGGCCAGATTCTGCAGGTTGTGGCAGTAGCCGCAACCCTGTTCCGGCGCCACCCACTGCGTCATGGCAACCATGATGCGGGTGAATTCGGCCACGCTGACGTCGCCCAGCACCTTGACGTTCTGATACACCTCGGACGCCTTCTGCCCTTCCTGCGGTGCTGCGGGCAGTGCCGCGGGTACGGCATGGATGCCGGCCTGCTCGGCGACGATGCGCGGGTTGGAGACCTTGACCATCGCCGTGCCGCGGAAGCCATGCTGCTCGGTGGTGATCGGCGGCTTTTCGCACGCCGACACCAGCACGCCGGCCGCCAGCAACAGTGCGACGCGGATGACTGTATAGGACTTCATCATTGTTGCGCTCCTTGCAGCGTTGCGGGATCGACGACCGTGCCGAAAACCGCCGGGTACATCGGTGCGACGTGGTGCTTGACCGCCCACAGATACCAGTTGTCGACCACGGTGCCGGTGAGCAGGATGCCGATGCCGCCGGTCAGCGGACACAGCACTGCGAACCACCAGGCCCAGCGGTGGATGGATTCCATCGACGCGTTGAAACCCATCGTCCAGCGCCAGAACAATGCCGCACGTTCCGATGCCGTACCGCGATCGACGATCTGTTCGATTTCGCGTTCGCCACCGAAGCGGCTGACCGCAAGGATGGTTGCACCGTGCATGGCGAACAGCAGCGCCGAACCGTAGAGGAAGGCGATCGACAGCATGTGGAACGGGTTGTAGAACAGATTGCCGTAGCGGATCGAGAACGCAGCAGTCCAGTCCAGGTGCGGGAAGATGCCGAACGGCACCGCCTCCGACCAGGAACCCATCAGCAGCGGACGAATGAAGCCCAGCACGAGGTAAAGCCAGATCGCGGCGGCGAAGGCCCAGGCCACGTGGGTACCCATGCCGAGTGCCTTGGCGCGGCGGTACATGCGCAGCCACCACAGCATGATCGACAGCGTCAGGAAGAAACCGGCCATCAGCCACCAGCCCCCCTGATTGAGCGGTGGCAACTTCAATCCATATTCCGGCGGCGGCGGCTCGAGGCCCAGCCAGAACAGCTGGCGCACGAACTCGATCGGACTCCAGTTCACCGACGCCAGCATGTTGAGGCCGATGATTTCGAACGCGACCAGGAAACAGACGATCGATGCGATGCCCAGCCAGCCCAGATAGATCGGGCCGATCTGTGCATCGCCGAGCCTGCCGAACAGATGCACATCCGTGGGTTTGCCCATCCGCTCACGGTCTTCGCGACCGATCGAGACGCCCGGGAAGGCGGGTCCATGCACCTGGACCTGGGTGAAAATATTCTGGTATTCCGCCATGACTCTACCCTCTCTTTCTTCTGTTAGCGCCACACGGGGAGGTTGAGCCACCAGCTCCACCATTCGGGCCAGCCGCGCGTCCAGAACGGGCCGCTGATGATGATGCACACGGCACTCCAGAAGACCGCCGACAGCGCAAGGAACAGCCCGAGACGGTGCACACCGAGCGTACCGATCGAGTAGCCGATCGCATCGCGGAAGAAGGTGTTTTCATGATCCGGCGTCTTGACCACTTCGCCCTTCGCGGGGTTGGTCGAGGACAGGATGAGCGCGCCGTGCAGCGACAGTGCGAGGGTGGTGGCAAAGAAGAAGCTCACCGCCAGCATGTGCGCCGGGTTGTAATGGAAATGCAGATACTGGTAACCGGTATTCGAAACCCAGTCCAGGTGACTCATGATGCCGTACGGGAACCCGTGCCCCCATGCACCCATCAGGATGGGCCGGAAGACGACCAGGGTCACGTAAGCCAGAATCGCGAAACCGAATGCCACGGGAACGTGATAACCGATGCCGAGCTTGCGACATATCTCGACTTCCCGGAGTGCCCATGACACGAAGGCCCCGATTGCGCACACCGTGATCAACTGCCAGAGCCCGCCTTCCATCAGCGGTGCCATGCCAAGCCCGTAACTCAGGTCGGGCGGCGCAACGTTGATCTGCCACAGATTCCAGGTCGGCCCCTGCGAGGCACTCCAGACGATGAGCAGCGTTCCCACGAGGGAAAAGAACATCGTGGTGACGCCGAAGAATCCTACATAGAAGGGGCCTACCCAGAAATCGAACAGGTCTCCGCCTATCAGCGTGCCACCGCGGACGCGGTACTTTCTTTCAAAACTGAGCATGGACATGCCAACCCCCTTTTGGGAAGCCTTCGGGCCTCCACTTTTCAAACTTGGCTTCGCAACAAGCGAGGCCGGGCAGGCCCGGTCCTCGCCAGACTTGCGCCTTCCTCTTTACTGCACCTGATTCAGTGCAACCGGTGCCGGCATTGCGACACTTGCCGCAGCCATCGGCTTCTTGCTCGGTCCTTCGATCCAGTTGAAGCGATCGGTACTGAGAAGAATGAAATGAATCACGATCGCGAGCACAAACAGAAAGACGGCCAGAGCCACCAGTGATCTGCGCGGATCGAACAACATCCATATACGCCACATATTCTTGCTCCTATGCCTGGTAGATGTAGGGAATGACCGAGTACGTCGCCGCCTTGATGCCTTCGAACAGCGACGCATAACCCTCGGAACCGGGGAACCAGGGACGCCAGTTCCACACGAGGATGTGCGCGATGATTGCGATGACTGTGAAGACGATGAAGCTGGTCATGAAAATGGCGTGGAATTCCCGCGCCTCGGAAGCTGTCAGTCCTGACAGGGATCCGCTGTTGGCATCAGCCATAACATTTACCTCCTGATGGGCCTTTCGGCCGTGTTACCACCGCGCAAACCCCGCGCGGCAGGGACTTTCGGGGCAGGCCGCACCCCGGAAGATCGTGTTCCGGTCAGACCGGACGCATTTTCGTTTTCTGTCTCTGTGCCTTCGCGGCCGGCCGGATTCATGTCGGCTCGAGCGCAAGGCGCGCATTCATTACGCGTTCCGCCGTGATGCGCGCTTCATCGGCGCGGCGGGCATCTTCTTCCGCCCGGTCACGCAGGCGCTTGGCTGCCGAAATGCGGACCAGGAAGGGCTTTTCATTCACGTACTGGTCGAGCAGGCGCTGCGCCTCGTCGTCCCAAGGACGCGTATCGGCGCGCGAGATGCGCGCAGGTGTCGGATCCACCCGGTCCATGTCGGTGGCCAGCGGCAGGATGTGGAACAGCGCGTCGAACAGCGCGTTGCACACTTCCTGCACGACATACGTCGCACCGGCGTAGCCCATGAAGGGCGTACCCGTGTGGCGGCGGATGATGGCACCCGGGAAGGACGACGGGATATAGCTGGCACGGGCGCCGCATTCGGCCATATACATGCGTTCGTTGTAACTGCCGAACATCACCAGCGGCGTCTTCTCGCGCACCAGACGGCGCACGTCCGCGTTATCGGTCTTCTGCCCGGGGCAGCGCGACACCGCGAAGTTGCACGGCAGGCCCATGTCTTCCTCTAGGAAGTGGCGCAGGCCGCGCGCGTAGGTTTCGTTGGCGACGACGGCGAAGCTGGCGGTACCGAAGAAGTCCTGGGTGACCGAGCGCCACAGGTCCCAGATCGGCTTGATCGTCGTGTGCTTCTCGCGCTCGATGAAGGGCTCCGGATCGACACCGGTCAGCTCGCCCAGCTTGCGCAGGAAAAGTGTTGTGCTGTGCAGGCCGATCGGCGCCTGCAGGTAGGGACGTTCCAGCGTTTCGCACAGCAGGCGACCGAATTCCCGGTACATGCAGACATTGACGTCGGCATTGACCAGCTTCGGTACGTCGGCCAGGTGACTCCCGAGCGGGAACACCATATTGATTTCGCAGCCGATGCCTTCGACCAGGCGGCGGATTTCGGCCAGATCACTCGGCGTGTTGAAGGTGCCGTATATCGGCCCGATGATATTCACCCGCGGCTTTGCGCCCTCGGCGCGCGGCTTGCGCTCCGGTATCTTCTTCGTGCCGTACTGTGTCCAGAGCCAGTTGATGGCGCGATTCGCGCACTGCCACTGGTCCTCGTCGATGGTGCGCGGCAGGAAGCGCTGAATGTTCGTGCCTTCGGGCGTCACGCCGCCACCGATCATTTCGGCGATGGAGCCGGTGACCACCACGGCCGGCATGTCGGGATCGAGCACCGCGTGCGCGCGCTTCATCGCCCCTTCGGTGCCTTCGCGCCCGAGTTGCTCTTCGGCCAGTCCGGTCACCACGATGGGCAGTTCATGCGGCGGCAGGCCGTCGGTGTAGTGCAGCACCGAGGTGACCGGCAGGTTTTCGCAACCGACCGGACCATCGATGACCACCTGCAGACCCTTGACGGCGGTGAACACATACACCGCACCCCAGTAGCCGCCTGCGCGATCGTGATCGAGGACTAGCATGTCGTCCTCCGCCCGGCCGTCCGAAGGAGGGCGATCGCCCAATCGGCGGGCAGCCGATGGTTGGCGCAGGGGCTCCGATTCGGCCTCATATGGCCTCCTCCACGCTGCGCGCCTTGGCCAGCTTGGCCATTTTCGCCCTGTAGGCGGTGCGGAACTCGGGATGGTCCTTCGGAGATTCCTGCCAGACACCGGCGGTGTGCCCGGTGCCGACGCCTTCGAAGAAGTCACTCATGGTGTCGAAGCGCG
Organism: Methyloversatilis sp. XJ19-49; assembly: GCF_024580145.1. GTDB lineage: Bacteria > Pseudomonadota > Gammaproteobacteria > Burkholderiales > Rhodocyclaceae > Methyloversatilis. The sequence goes on along the minus strand of NZ_JANINI010000018.1, from coordinate 10,142 downwards.
CCTTGTTGGCGATGGCGGTGTTGACCACCGTCGCCAGCGAGCCGGCACCGGCCGGTCCCATCAGCGGGCGCGCGGAAATCAGGTTCGTGAAGTAAAGACCCGGAATGCGGGCTTCCTTCGCCGCCTGCACGATGGGCGTCGTGCCGATCGCGAGGTCGGGCTTGAATTCGTGCATTGCCGCCAGATCCTGCTCCAGCGATGCGCGGTACTGCACATGGACGCCGTGCGCGTTCAGCCAGTCGAGGTCAGCCGCGCTATGCACCGTCTGCGGGCAGGCCGTGCCGACGTAGCGCAGGTCGGCGCCGCTTTCGACCAGCAGGCGGGCGACCAGCAGTTCGGACCCTTCATAGCCGCTGAGCGTGATGCGACCCTTGATCGGATTGGCCGACAGCGCGCCACGGATGGCAGGCAGGAAGCGGTTTCTGGCCGCATCGATCTGAGCCTGTCCGACATTGCATGCGTTGCCGATGGCCTGCAGCCAGGCATCGGTGCCGTCGTGTCCGACCGGCGCCGAACCGACGATGGCGCGCCCTGCGGTTTCGAATTCACGGAAACTCGCGGTGTAGAAAGGATGGATCCCCGCCACCACGGCGCAATCGAGGGCTGCATACAGCTCGCGCCACTCTCGCGTCGGGACCACCGGACCAGCCGCCAGGCCAAGGGGTTCCAGCATTGCACCGATGCCGACCGGATCCACCGGAAACATTTCGCCCACCAGGGCGACCGTGGGTTTGTCGCTGATGCCGTTGCGCGGCGCCTGCACCGGGCCCTGCTCGGCTTCGGTGCGTGCGTAGCGCAGCATCGCGCCGGCCAGTACGTCCTTCGCCTCGGCATGGGTCGGCACGCCGAAACCCGGCACGTCGATGCCGATGATGCGCACGCCGTTGATGTCCTTGGGCAGCAGCTGCAACGGCACACCACTGGCGGTCGGCACGCACAGGTTGATGATCACCACCGCGTCGTACTGCGCCGGATCCGCCAGCTTGAACACCGCTTCGCGGATGTCTTCGAACAGCTTGCCGGTCACCAGCGATTCGCTGTTGAACGGCACGTAACCCACACTGCGACGCGCACCGTAGAAGTGCGAGGTGAACGTCAGTCCATATACGCAGCAGGCCGAACCCGACAGCACGGTCGCGGTGCGGCGCATGCGCAGGCCGACACGCAGCGAGCCGAAGGCCGGACACATCGACTGCGGCTGGTCATGCGGCCCCTTCGGATAATCCGCTGCATACTGATCCAGCACATCGCTCTTGCCGGCAGCGCGGGCCGCGCCCTCCAGCTGGTCGCGACCGGCATGGCAGCCCAGACCGTCGCCTTTCAGCGCATCGGCGTTGATGACCTTGATGTCGGAAATGTTGGACATGGTGGCCACCTCAAACGGTGTCGTACACCACTTCGAGCGTGGGCTTGATCACTTCATCCTTGCCCAGCATGTCGGCCACGGTGGCAGGCGTCATCACATAGTCACGCCCCGTGACATCGGCGGCGAACAGTCCCAGCAGGCCGTCCTGCGTCATCGGTTTCGGCCGTACCGGCGGCGCTTCGGCCACATTCATCGCCAGTTCCTCGAACAGCGGCGCCCACTGCGAGCCGGGCCGGCCGATGATTTCGTAGCTGGCGCTCTTGCGACGGATGTCGTCGTTGGCCGGAATCGTCGCCAGTACCGGTATGCCGGCGGCTTCGGCAAATTGCGCCGCCTCGCCGGTGCCGTCGTCGCGGTTGATCACCACGCCGGCCACGCCAACGTTGCCACCGAGCTTGCGGAAGTATTCAACCGCACTGCACACGTTGTTGGCGACGTACAGACTCTGCAGGTCGTTGCTGGCGACGACGATGACCTTCTGGCACATGTCGCGGGCGATCGGCAGTCCGAAGCCGCCGCACACCACGTCGCCCAGGAAGTCGAGCAGCACGTAGTCGAAGCCCCAGTCGTGGAAGCCCAGCTTTTCGAGCGTTTCGAAGCCGTGGATGATGCCGCGACCGCCGCAGCCGCGACCGACTTCCGGTCCGCCCAGTTCCATGGCGAACACGCCATCGCGGATGAAGCAGACATCGCCGATCTTGACTTCCTCACCGGCGAGCTTCTTCTTGCTGCTCGTTTCGATGATGGTCGGGCAGGCCTTGCCACCGAACAGCAGGCTGGTGGTGTCGCTCTTCGGGTCGCAGCCGATCAGCAACACCTTCTTGCCCTGCTGCGCCATCATGTAGCTGAGGTTGGCGAGCGTGAAGCTCTTGCCGATGCCGCCCTTGCCGTAGATCGCGATGATCTGCGTCGTCTTCGTCGCTTCACCGGTCGGGACCGGATCCGGATCGATGGCGGCTTCGGCACGCAGCACCTTGTTCAGGTCGAACTTGATCGGCGAAGTGCCGGACGATGTTCCGCAGGCGTCGCTCATGACATGGATCTCCAGTCGAGAATCATTTTCAGGCAGGCCGGATCGGAGAACGCCGTGCGGTAAGCCGCATCCGCATCGGTCGCAATCTGCCGGTGGGTAATCAGACCTTCGAGCGACAGCCGTCCGTCGGCTGCCATGTCCCGCACCGTCACCAGATCGCTTTCCTGCCACTGCGCGGCAATGCGCAGGCGGGCTTCACGCATGAAGGCCGGCGGGAAGTTGAAGGACAGTGCGTCTTCGTAAAAACCGGCCAGCACAATCTCTCCGTGCGGGGCCAGCCGGGCAATGAGTGCGTCGAGCAGGCTGCCGTCGCCACTGACATCGCAGATGCAGCGGTAATTGCGGCGCTCGTCGGTGGCGGGGTCGATGACGCGATAGCCCTCTGCGCCGTCGGCGCGTGCCGGATTGCGTTCCCACACGATCGGGTCGCCACCTGCGGCAACGGTCAGGCGGGCGATCATGCGACCCAGAACGCCGTGGCCGATGATCAGGTCGGGCAGGTGATCGCCGTCGGCGATCGCATGCTGCCCGGTCGCCGCAAGCGCCAGCAGGATGCCGCGTTCGCCGAAGCTGTCGTCCAGCGTGACAGTGCGGGCAGCCGGCACCACCAGGCGGGAGGCCGCACCGCCGAACAGGCCGCGCACTTCGCCGAAGCAGCGTGCACCCGGCACGAATACGTGATCACCGACATTCAGACCGGACATGGCACCGGCGGCGCTGACGCGCCCCACCGATTCGTAGCCCGGCACCAGCGGATAACCCATGCCGGGGAACGGCGGCATGCGGCCGGACCACAACAGGCGCTCGGTGCCGGTACTGATGCCGCTCCACTCGACGTCGACCACGACGTCGGCATCGCCTGCCGGCGTCAGTTCGAGCTGGCTCAGCTCCAACTGCTCCGGCTGCTTCAGTACTACGGCAATACTGTTCATCGCGCCTCCGCGTTGAGGACCCGTCGTTCATGTGTCGCGACGGCTTGTCACCTTGAGTGTCATTCTAGGCTTACTCTGATTAGTGTCAACTAATCATTACATTTATGTCTGTAAATGTTTCGGACGCGCAACCAGCACGCACGTCTGCAAAGGAATACGGGTCGGAATCAGGCCGATCTGGCAGAAACCGGCGGCACGCAGCATTTCGGTCAGGCGGCCTTCGGAGCGCGGACGGCCGCGGCCCATCGCCATCAGGTAGAAGCCGAAGTAGGCATCGCCCACAGGTTCGGCGCCGCGCACCCCGGACATCTGTTCGGCAATCAGCAGAACGCCGTCGTCCGGCAGCGCACGATGGATAGCCCGCAGCAGCGCCATGACATCTTCGTCGTCGTGGTCGTGCAGCACGCGCACCAGCGACATCAGATCGGCACCGGTCGGCAGTTCGCCAGACTGGAAGGAACCGCCGAAGGCCGTGGCACGCGCGGCAAGACCGGCCGCATCGAAACGCATGCGTGCGCGCTCGGCGACCGCCGGCAGATCAAACAATTGAAGTTTCAGATCGGGCGCGCGCTGCGCCGCCGCGGCGAGGAAGCTGCCGTCACCACCACCGATGTCGAGCAGGCAGCGATGCATGGCGACCGGATAGGCGTCGAGCACCTCGGACGCCACCATCGGCTGCGATGCCGCCATCAGCGCGGTGTAGTCGCGGATGCGTTCGCCTTCCAGCGCCGACGCCTGCTCGTTGCCGGCATACGGCCAGTATTGCGACAGCGCCGTGCGCTGCGACAGGCCGCGCAGCAGCGCCAGCGGATCTTCGAAATCACGATAGATGCGGCCATGGTGTTCCACCATCGCCGCGATGCCCGGGTTGGCGACCATCGCCGTGCCCAGCATGCCCAGACCGTACCGGCCACCTGAACGACGGGCCACCAGGCGCAGCGCGACTGCGGCGTCGAGCAGACGGGTGGCCGCTTCGTCCGACATGCCGATGCGCGTTGCAATCCGATGTGCCGCCAACGGTCCGCCGGCCAGCAGCCGGAACAGGTCGACCCGCACGCAGGCCAGCAGGATCTGCGAATAGACGAAGCCGCCACACAGATCGAACAGCGCACGCGCCTCGCGCCGGGCTTTCCAGCGCGTCAGCGGAAACGCGGACGCCCAGTGATGAAAGCGCGGGCTGCTGAGCAGGCGATCGGCGGCGTTGCGCAGGCGATCGGCGAGACCGGGCTTGCGCTCGCCGTCGAAGGCCGACGAATCCATGCTGAACGGGGTACTCATTCCGTCTGTGCGCGGTCAGGAAGCGGGCAGGGCCGGCTTCAGAGAACGCTGTCGGCAAGTTCGCGCGGAATCAGCCGCGATGCTTCCATCGCGATGACCGCGCGCAGACCGTCTGCACCCGAACACACAGGCACCGAATCGATGGCTTCGGCCACCAGCAGGTTGAGGCGACGGATCGCACCGTGCAGGCCCAGTTCGCGCACAGCGCTCGGACGGCCGAGCGCCACGTCGCGACCGACCGGCTTGCCGATCTTGGACGCATCGGACGCCGCATCGAGGATGTCGTCGGCGACCTGGAACGCTTCACCCATGCAGTCGCCGAGCGCACGCCAGGGGCCGGGATCCGCGCCGGCAGCCGCGGCACCCGCCATCGTGGCCGACGCAAACAGCGAACCGGTCTTGGCCTGCTGGTACTCGCGCAGATTGACGTCCGACTCGCATTCCCAGGCCTGACCGGCCACGATGCCCGACGGCACGCCGACCCCGCGACCGATGATGGACAGCAGCGGCACCAGGCGGTAGGGCGCATTCGCCCCCCCACGCGCCAGGGTCTGGAAGGCGAGCACGATCAGCGCATCGCCGGCCAGCACTGCGATGCGTTCGCCGTAGGCACTGTGCACCGAAGGTTTGCCGCGGCGCATCGGTGCATCATCGAAGCAGGGCAGATCGTCATGCACCAGCGAAGCACAGTGCAGCAGTTCGATGGCGGCGGCGGCGTGGTCTGCCACCGAGGTGTCGTCTTCGCCGCAGGCGCAGGCGGCGGCCAGACACAGGCGCGGGCGGATGCGCGCACCCCCCGGAAACACGGCATAACGGATCGCCGATGCCAGCAGCGGCGGGCAGGTCGGACCGTCGGCATGCGACAGTGCGGCTTCCAGCGACTGTTCGACTGCAGCACTCAGGGCCTGCTCGATACGCTTCATGCCGTCCATGTCCGTCTCCTGTTGTTGTCGTCGCGACTGTCAAGCTTGCTTGTCGCGTAGTAGCGTCATGTAATGTAGACATTACACACAACAACGTCAATCACGATTTACAGGAGCTTCCGTGAACGCGCATGACAAGGTTCGGAACGGGCAGGATGCGGAGCGCTGCCGATGTGCAACAGGCCCGTGGGCCTGCACCACGACAGCCAGGCGATGAACGCGCGCGACTTCTCGGCCCGCGTGCCGCCGGGCGGCTATCAATGGTGGTATGTCGATGCGATGAGTGACGACGGCCGCTACGGCCTGACCATCATTGCCTTCGTCGGCAGCGTGTTTTCGCCGTACTACGCCGCGGCGCGGCGGCGCGCGCCGGGCCGGGCCGATCCGCAGGATTTCTGTTCGGTCAATGTCGCGCTGTACGGCGACTGCCGGCGCTGGGCGATGACCGAACGGGGCGTCGGCGCGCTGCGCCGTTCGGCCCACGAACTGGCGATCGGCCCGAGCCGCCTGCACTGGGAGGGTGACGCGCTGGTGATCGATCTCGATGAAGTGTCCACGCCACTGCCGCAACGCCTGCGTGGACAGGTTCGCGTGCAGTCACCGGTGCTGTCGCGCAACGCCTTTGCGCTCGATGCCGAAGGGCGGCACCTGTGGTCGCCGATCGCGCCCTGCGCACGGGTCAGCGTGCAGCTCGATCAGCCCTCGCTGAACTGGCAGGGTGATGGCTATCTCGACAGCAACGCCGGCGAAACATCACTCGAGGAAGCTTTCGTTCGCTGGCACTGGTCGCGCGCCAGCCTGCACGGCGGCGACACGGCCGTGCTCTATGACGTGATGCGACGCGATGCGTCGAGCGCGTCGCTCGCGCTGCGCTTCGATGCCGACGGCGGCTTCAGCACCTTCGACCCGCCGCCCGAGCAGACGCTGCCGACCACGATGTGGCGCGTCGACCGGGCGACGCGCAGCGAGCATGCGTCGCCGCAGGCGCAAACGCTGGAAGACACACCGTTCTACGCCCGGTCGATGGTGCGCACACAGCTGCTCGGCGAATCGGTCGGCAGCATGCACGAAAGCCTGGACCTCGACCGCTTCCGCAGCCGCTGGGTGCAGACCCTGCTGCCCTTCCGCATGCCGCGCCGCAGCGGTACGCGGGTGTGCGCGGCGCTGTAAGCTCAGTGCGCGGCGCCGTTGTCCTCGTCGGTCGCATCGGCCTGAGCGCGGTCCGCCTTGATCTGGCGACGCACCGATACCAGTTGATACACGGCGAATCCGAGCACGCCACCGATCACCAGCAACGCTTCGATCAGTTTCAGCATCGTGGAACTCATGTCCTGCCCTCCTTCGGCCACTCACTTGCGGTGCCTCTTCCGGTGATGCTGACCCCGCCCCTCGGCACAGGTTCTGCCGCCGCGACGTCATGAGGGCGCTCGACTGGACACGCGACGGCGGCGACTGGCCCAACCGCACGGCCAGCCGCTTCGTCGAGGCGGGCGGGCTGCGCTGGCATGTGCAGGTGGCCGGCGACGGACCGGTCCTGTTGCTGCTGCATGGCACCGGCGCGGCAACGCATTCGTGGCGTGCGTTGCTGCCCGAGCTGGCGACACGCTACACAGTAGTCGCGCCCGATCTGCCCGGACACGGATTCAGCGGCACACCTGCGTCGCACCGGCTGACGTTGCAGGGCATCGCGCGCGCGCTCGGCGGACTGCTGGCGGCGTTGCAAGCGGAGCCACAAGTGGTCGCCGGGCATTCGGCCGGTGCGGCCATCATGCTGCGCATGAATATCGACGGGCTGCTGCCGGCACGCGCGCTGATCAGCCTGAATGGCGCGATGCTGCCATTGCCCGGGCTGGCCGGGCTGCTGTTCCCGCCGGCAGCACGTCTGCTGTCCGCCCTGCCCTTCGCGCCGCAGGCATTCGCCTGGCGTGCCACGCANGAATGGCGCGATGCTGCCATTGCCCGGGCTGGCCGGGCTGCTGTTCCCGCCGGCAGCACGTCTGCTGTCCGCCCTGCCCTTCGCGCCGCAGGCATTCGCCTGGCGTGCCACGCAGCGCGACGCGGTCGAGCGCTTGATCCGCAGCACCGGATCGGCGCTCGACCCGGCCGGCGTGGCGCTGTATCACAAGCTGGTCAGCACACCCGCCCACGTCGCCGGCGCACTGGCCATGATGGCGAACTGGGATGTGGCGCCACTGGTGCGCGACCTGCCGTCGCTGCGCGCACCGCTGACGCTGGTGGTCGGCAGGGGCGACGAAACCGTGTCGCCGGAGGAATCGCGCCGGGTGCACCGCATGGTGCCGGGCTCGCGTCTGGTGGAACTGGAGGGTCTGGGTCATCTGGCGCATGAAGAAGCGCCCGCACTCGCCGCACGGCACATCTTCGAAGCGGATGGAAGCTGCGACGCGGCGCACCGCCGATAACCTGAAAACCTCGCTTGGTCGGCGCGTGGTGAAGTACGGGAGGCAAGGCTGACAGGGTGTCCGGCAGGACGCGAGCGTGGCAAGCGGTCGGCCGAAGTTTTCAGCTGGAATTCAGCTGGGCGTGCCCTGCGTGCCGCGATTGCGTTCTTCGCGCTCGAGCCGCTCGAACAGGTCGATCAGCCACTCGATGCGCTGCTGCGGCGTGCGCCGCGGAATGCCGATCAGTGCCGACATGTCGACGGTCGGCGCAGCGGCCACCGCGTCAGCCAGCGCCGACACCTCATCGAGCACGTGGTAATGCGCCGTGGCGGACAGGGTCGGCGCGCCGCTCAGCGCTTCGGCCAGCAGCACGCTCTTGCGCCAGGGCGACACGATGCTGCGCGACGACACGGAGTCGTAGCCGCGGCGTTCGACACCGCGGCCGATTTCGGCATAGACACTGCGCGCCGCACGGATGCCCGGTCGGCAGCCTGACGGAAGCTTTTCGATGCCGGGCGCGGCACGCGCGTACAGCAGGTCGGCACACTGCAGCAGGCGGCGCACCACCTGCGCGAGCCGGTCATCGAACACCGGTTCGGCCAGCCAGCCCGCCGGATCGAGCCCCGCTTCGACCATCCAGTCATGCGGCAGATAGAGCCGGCCGCGCCGGGCGTCTTCGCCGACATCGCGCGCGATGTTGGTGAGCTGCATCGCCAGACCCAGATCGCAGGCGCGCGCCGCGATTTCACGGTCGCGCACGCCCATCAGCAGCGCCATCATCGCGCCGACCGTGCCGGCGACGCGGGCGCAGTACTCGAACAGTTCGGACTGCGTCATGTACTGACGGCCACGCGCGTCCCACTCGAAGCCTTCGATCAGCGCCAGCAGCAGCGATGCAGGAATGTTGAAGCGGGCCACGACACGCGCCAGCGTGCGGTCGGCCGGTTCAGGATGCGGCTGTCCGGCGCAGGCCTGTTCGACCCGCCAGCGCAGGTGCGCGACCGCGTTCTCATCGGCCTGGCTGTCATCGACCAGATCGTCGGCGATGCGGCAGAAGGCATACAGCGAGCAGGCTGGCTCGCGCACGGCGCGCGGCAGCAGCAGCGATGCCGCGAAGAAGGATTTCGAGCCGTTGCGCAGCAATGCGCGACAGGCCCGCATGTCCTCTGCGTGCGTCGGTTCAGCCATGCAGATCACGCGGCGGCGCACTGCAAGGGATCGCCAGTGTCGCGGCGATCGCACACTGCGACATGCAACGGCAATGGCGAAAGCCGTGCCAATCGGCGTGCGGATCGATAGGCGAATCGACGTGCGGAGGGGCGAATCCTGACAGGGCGGTGGGCGGCAGCATCGTGGATCGAGTATAGATATGTCAATTTAAATTGACAATAAATTTCTCGTCAGATTGACACTGGTCAGCACAGGTGAGCGCGCTCGGGTGTAGCGCCCGGTCGCCGGCTCAGGCGATCGCGCGGACGATCTTCGAAATGCTGACCGCGTCGGCCGCCGACAGCGGCATGTACATTGCTGCCATGTCGGCTGCGAGTTCTCGTGCCGCCGGCTGCGGCCGCGGCGACGTGTCGATGAACAGCGCGCGGAAGGCGCTGGCGCGCACCCGGCGCGCGGCCGATCGCGCATCCTCCTCGGCGCGGGCGCGGCCGCCGGCGCCGTCGCGCGCCACATTGGCACGACCGTCGGTCAGCAGCACCAGCGTCGGCGTGTCGCCACGGCGCTGCACCGCATCGGCCAGCAGCCAGCCGGCATCGATGCCGGCGGCCAGCGGCGTGCCGCCACCGCCGGGCAGACCGGCCAGACTGCGCTTGGCGCGCACCAGCGAACGGGTCGGCGGCAGCAGCACCTCGGCGCCGCTGCCCCGGAAGGCGATCAAGGCCACGCGGTCGCGCCGCACATAGCAGTCCGCCAGCAGCAGTTCGACCGCACCCTTGGCTTCGGCCAGCCGGTTCAGCGCGGACGAACCGGAGGCGTCGACCAGGAAGATGGTCGTGGTTTCCGAGCGCTGTGCGAAGCGGGTGATGCGGAAGTCATCCGGCCGTACATCGACCAGGCAGTTCGACGGCGCAGACTCGCGGGCGGCGCGGCGCAGCGGCTGCCAGGGCGCGGCCGCACGCAGCGTTTCGATCAGGTTCAGGCGCGCACCGTTGCCGGGTGTGCCGCGGCGGATGCCGGCCGGCCGGCCGCGCAGGCCACCGG
>NZ_JANINI010000017.1 GCF_024580145.1 Methyloversatilis sp. XJ19-49 | reverse complement strand
CAGGCCACCGGCGCGCAGCGCGCCGGCCCGTCCGGCGCTGCGCGCACGCGGCAGACGCCCGGCCGCCGCCTGCAGACGCGCCAGCAAGCCGGGGGGAATTGCCGCCTGTGCGGCTTGCAGCACCACATCGTCCAGCGGCCGGTCGTCCGGCGGCTGCGCGTCGCTGTCCGACGCGTCATGCCCGGCTTCGGGTTCGGGCGGCGGCGTGTCTTCGGGGGGCGTATCCTCCGGCTCCGGCGGCGGGGCATCGGCCTGCTCGGGCGGCGTTTCGGTGGTCGGAAACTGCGTGGCACGCGGTGCCAGAACGAGCTGGGCGGCCAGCGTCACGTCGTCTTCGGCCACCGCATCGCGGCCGTCGAGCGCCGCGGCGGCGCGCGCCACCCGGACCGACTGCAGCAGTGCGCGCATCGACGAAACGCCGAGCGCAAGGGCCGTCGCCGCCAGCGCCTCGGTAGCACCGGGCGGCACGTCGACCACTGGCAGACGGGCGCGCGCCCGTTCGATGTCGGCGGCGCTCACCGGCAGCGGGGTGCAGGTCTGCGCGCGCAAACCGTCCAGATCGAGGTGGAAGGCCAGGCGGTCGCACAGCGCCGTCGACAGCGGCTCGTCCTCCAGCCCTTCGTCAAGCGCAATCACGGCAAATGCCGCCGCGCTGGTGAGCGCAATGCCGTCACGCGCCAGCGCCACTTCGCCGGCGTCCATCACCGCGGTGACGCGGGCGGCGGTGCCGGGCGGCAGGCGTTCCGCCATCGCCAGCAGCACGAAACCGCCATGCGCCTCGACCAGCAGGCCGCGCTCGGCCACCGGGCGGCCGGCGCGCAACGTGGCGGTGAGGTCCAGCCCGCCGAGCAGGCGGCCGTCGGTGACATTGAACGGCACGCGGCGCATCGGCGTGCCGGGCGGCAGCATGTCGCGCAACTGCACGAGCCAGGCGTCGCGCACCGGTCCGGCCTGGGCGTGCAGGCGCACGCCGCCGGTGCCGACAGGATCGACCGCGCACAGCGCGCAGGCCAGCGCGGCGCGCAGCCAGGCGTCATCGACGACCGTTGCCCGCTCGGCGCCGGATGCGGCGCTATTGTCCAAACAGATCTTCCACCGCGCGATCGACACGCGCGCCGGAACCGGCATCGTCCAGCGGATCGCGGCGCAGGCGGTGGCGCAGCGCAGGTGGCGCGATGCGGCGCAGATGGGCGTCGCTCACCGCGTCGTCGCCCTCGAAAGCGGCCAGCGCGCGGGCGGCACGGATCAGCGTCAGTTCGCCGCGCAGGCCGTCGGTGCCCAGCGCCATGCACAGGCGGGCGGCCTGCTCGACCACACCGTCGGGCACCTTCACGCCGGGCAGGTGTTCGCGCGCCGCGACGATCTTCTTGCGCAGCTTGTCGTCGTGCTTCTTCCAGTGCGCGACGAAGGCATCGCGGTCACGCTCGTACGCATCGCGCCGGCGCACCACCTCGACCCGGGTCGGCAGGTCGGTCGGCGTCGTCACCTCGACCGACAGGCCGAAGCGGTCGAGCAGCTGCGGACGCAATTCGCCCTCTTCCGGATTGCCGCTGCCGACGATGACGAAGCGCGCCGGATGGCGCACGCTCAGGCCTTCGCGCTCGACCAGATTTTCGCCCGACGCGGCAACGTCGATCAGCAGGTCAACCAGATGGTCTTCCAGCAGATTCACTTCGTCGATGTACAGAAAGCCGCGGTTGGCACGCGCCAGCAGGCCGGGCTCGAAGGCCTTTTCACCGCGAGTCAGCGCGCGTTCGAGATCGAGCGCACCGACCACCCGGTCTTCGGTCGCGCCGAGCGGCATGTCGACCACCGGCACCGGAACGAGGTGGGTCTTCAGCGTGGCCTTGCCGGCCGTGCACTGCGCACAGCACGACGCACCGTCGGCCGGATCGCACTGATAGGGGCAGCCGACGACCGCGCGCATCTTCGGCAGCAGTGCGGCCAGCGCACGCACCGCGGTCGACTTGCCGGTCCCGCGGTCGCCGAATACCAGCACGCCGCCGATGGACGCATCGACGGTGGCAACCAGGATGGCCAGTTTCATTTCGTCCTGGCCGACGATGGCCGAGAACGGGAAGGGTTGTGACATCGACAAACCTCGGTTCAGGGCCGCGCGCTGCGCGCACCCGGATTGAATGACGCGCCTGCGTCGCGGCGTGTCACTTTAGAGTGACACCTGAGGGCTGTCCAGCGCACTCAGGACACTGCGGAAGGCGAAGTGGGGCCGGACGAGGGTCCCGGGGCGGTCCCTGCTGGCGTGTCCGGCAGGGTTCCGGATGTCGCCGTCGTCTCGTCCGGCGCATACAGCCCGACGTCGAGCGTGGCGACTTCGCCGAAGGTCGCACCGCTGCGGATCGACAGCCAGATGATCTGCGACGCGGTCAGCGGCATCGTGATGAAGGGCAGCGGATCGCGCCAGCGCCAGGTCACGTCGCGCGCGCGCAGGAAGCGCGACAGGTTGCGCCTGAAGTCCGGTCCGAAGGCCTTCGGGCTGAACATCGACTTCTGCACTTCGGTCAGACAGGGGTAGAACTGCTGCATCAGCACCTGCCGGCGGAACCGTACCGGCTGCGTCCCTGCCAACACCCCGTCCGGCGCCACCACGGCGCGCGCCAGGTCGTCCGGATCGACGAAATGCAGGCCGCTGGTGGCGCGCGGATTGCACTCGATGCCGTGTGCCTGGCCGTCGGCATCCACCACCAGGTCGAAGGAAATGAAGCCGGTGAAGCCCGCTGCGGCGATGAACCGGCTGACCCAGTCGATGACCGGCCGGTGCTGCGGGTCGGCTTCGGTGACGCGCTCGAAGCACACGGACACGGTGCCCGACATGACCGCGCCGCGATATACCACGGTCACCAGCGGCTGGCCGGCGGCAGCGATCGAAAAGGTGCTCAGCACATTGCCCTTGACCCAGCGCTGCACGATGGCCGGCTGACCGGGCGTGGCCTCGGGCAGCGCATCGCCCTGCCGGCGGAACAGCACGCCGCGACCGGAGCACGAATAGACCGGCTTCACGATGTGATCGCCCGCCTGCGCCAGATCGACCGCGCCCGGCGTGCCCAGCGCGCAGGTGGCCGGCGCAGCCACACCGTAATCGCGGCAGCGGCCGATGAACTGCAGCTTGTCGTGCAGCGGCATCAGCACCTCGGGCGGCATGGCATACAGCTGCACACCGACCGGCAGCCGACCGGCCAGATGGCTGGCGTGCATGATTTCTTCCGACACCGGCACGACCAGGTCGACGCCTTCCTTGAGCACGATGCCGCGCAACTCGTCCAGATAGCGCTCGCGGCTGAGCGCCGGCGCGGTGACCGTGTAGCGCCGAGCGACCGCATTCGACATCGCGCTCAGATGCCATCTGAACGGTTCGGCCACGATGACGCGCCAGCCCAGCCGGTGAAAGCTGCGTGCCAGATCCAGCCCCTTGGGCAGGCGGCCGAGCGTGATCAGCACGACCGGTTTCATGTGCCGGCCCGCTCGCGCAGACGCACGCGGCACATGATCTGGTGCTTCGGCCGAGTGGTCAGGCGCGCCACCGGGCGCACCGCATCGGCGTCGAGCGCGCTGAAATCGAAATGGCGTACCAGGCGCGCCAGGATCAGCGTCGCTTCGGTGGTCGCGAAGGCGGCGCCGACGCACACGCGCGGTCCGAGCCCGAATGGCAGATAGGCGCCGGGCACCAGTTCGTGCTCGCGTTCTGTGCTGAAGCGGTCGGGATCGAAGTGGTGGGCGTTGCGCCAGTAATTCTCGTTGCGGTGGATGGTCCACGGCGAAATCATGATCATCGCGCCCCGCTTCACCCGGTATTTGCCTATCTGCGTCGCCTCGGCCGCCACGCGCGGAATGAAGGTGATCGGCGGGTACAGCCGCATGGTTTCGCGGAACACGTTGCGCGTGAAGGTGAGCCGGCGGATGTGCTCGAAGCCGATGTCGCCCTCGCCCACCACCGCATCCACCTCGGCGCGCATGCGCGCCACCGTGTCGTGCTGCGAACTCAGGATGAAGAACACCCAGGTCAGCACGCTGGCCGTGGTTTCGTGGCCGGCGAGGAACATGACCCCCAGCTGGTCGATCAGCTCCTTGCGGTCGAAATGGTCGCCGGTTTCAGGATCTTCCGCATTCACCATTTCGGCGGCGATGTCGTTCCAGCGCGTGATCGGCCCGGTCAGGTGGGTATCGACCAGCTCACCCAGCCGCTCGCGGATGATGTGGCAGGCGGCTTCGACGTCCGGGCGCTGATCGACGCGTTTCCACGCCGGATCGAAAATGAGCCGCTTCCACTCGACCTGGGCCACGCTGCGCTCGAACAGCGTGAACGCGTCGAACACCTCGCGCGACGCCTTCGTATCGAACGAAGTCGAAAACACCGTGCGGCAGATGATGTCGGCCGTCAGGTGGCTCATCGCCAGATCGAGCGAAAAGGCTTCGCCGGTCAGTGCATGCTCGCGCAGCTTGGCCTCGTACGCATCGACGCCGGCCGCCATCGACGGAAAGGCCTGGCCGAGCCGCATGTGCGAAAAGGCCGGATCGATCATGCGGCGCTGCTTGCGCCAGGTGTCGCCGGACGACACGAAGATCGAGTTGCCGACCAGCGGTTCGAGCGCGCCCACCATCAGGTCATTCTTCGGATAGATGTCGGTCGGATCGGTCAGGATGCTGCGATAGAGCTGCGGATCATTGACGATCAGTATCTGCCGCCGCGAATAGCCCAGATGGCCGACCGGCACGCGGTAGGCGTCGGCCGGCAGCAGACTCAGGAGGTCGCCATCACCCTGCGCGATCAGCCGGAACAGCGAAATGATGGGCGACAGCGCCTGCGGGCGCGGCGGAATGTAGGTCGGGCTCGCATCGATGCCCGCAGGAAATGCTGTCACTTCGGCCGCTGTCCGTGTGCGTTGTGCTGTGTCTGTTGCGGGGTGCGTCGCTGTGTCGGTCGGTCTGTCCGGCCGTGCAGACGGCGGACGGACGGGCGGCGCGTACCGCGTTGCGGCCCGAGTATAGGTGCCGGGCCCGGATCCGGCTTGCCGCACTGCACGATACCGAATCTGTCCGCGCGAGGTTACAGTGCGAAGTGTCAATGATTCAAGCAACCGCTTGGGTCGACGTGTGGGCCCCTCGCCCCTCACCTTTGGCAGACCTGTCGAGCGCGCAACAATGTCCGTGTCCGAGCTGTTCCACCTCTTCGTCGCCAGTCACATCGTGACCGGCGCGACCGGCCTGCTCGCGTTCTGGGTGCCGGTGTTCGCGAAGAAGGGTGGCGCCGCGCACCGCACCGTGGGCAAGGTGTTCACGGTGACCATGCTGCTGACCGGCACGGCGGCGATCGGCATCAGTCTGTGCACGCTGGCCGACCCGGTATCGACCCACCCGCATCTGACCGAACACGCCGATTTCCGCGACCCGGCGCTGGTGCGGGCGATCTTCGGCTGGATGATGCTGGCACTGGCCACACTGACGCTGAATCTGACCTGGTACGGCTGGCAGTGCATCCGCAACCGGCGCGACCACGCGGCCAACCGGGAATCGGTGAATCTCGGCCTGCAGGCCGCGACCTTCATCACCGCCACGAACTGCGCCGTGCAGGGTCTGCTGATCGGTCAACCGCTGATGCTGGGTGTGTCATTGATCGGCTGGGCGACGGTAGGCACCAATCTGTGGTTCCTGTACAAGCGCCAGCCAGCGGCCAACGACTGGCTGCGCGAACACATCAAGGCTCTGGTCGGCGCCGGCATTTCGGTCTACACGGCCTTCTTCGCCTTCGGCGCGGTACGGACCTTCCCGACGCTGGCGCTGCACCCGGTGCTGTGGGCGATTCCGCTGACGGTAGGGCTGGCCATCATCCTGTATCAGTGGCGCAAGCTGGCGCGTCCGCGCGCCGCGCTGCCGGCCGGGCACCGCGCGTGAAGGGCGGGCGTGGCGTCTGAACGGGTGGTTGTCATCGGCGCCGGCATGGGCGGACTGTCGGCCGCGGTCGATCTGGCGCGTCGCGGGCTCGACGTGCAGCTGCTCGAACGCGCCCCCGCACCCGGCGGCAAGATGCGCGAGGTGAAGGTGGGCAGCGCTGCCATCGACGGCGGCCCGACCGTATTCACGATGCGCTGGGCCTTCGAGTCATTGTTCGCCGACGCAGGCGCCTCGCTGACCGACGCACTCACCTTGCACACGACCTCGGTGCTGGCGCGCCACGCCTGGCGGGAAGGCGGCCGGCTCGACCTGTTTGCCGACATCGAACGCAGCGTCGAGGCGATCGGCGACTTCGCCGGCGCACACGATGCCGCCGGCTACCGCGCCTTCTGTGCGCGCAGCCGCGAGATCTACCAGACGCTGCGCGGCCCGTTCATCGATGGTCAGCGGCCGTCGGCGATCGAGCTCACGCAACGCGTCGGTCTCGCCCACCTCGGCGCGCTGTGGCGCACCCAGCCGATGAGCACGCTGTGGGGCGCGCTCGGCCGGTACTTTCGCGACCCTCGCCTGCGTCAGCTGTTCGGCCGTTACGCCACCTATGTCGGTTCGTCACCGCTGCGCGCACCGGCCACCTTGATGCTCATCGCGCATGTCGAACAGGACGGCGTGTGGATCGTCGAGGGCGGCATGCGCCGCGTGGCCGACGCGCTGCAGGCGCTGGCCGAGCGGCACGGCGCGCGCTTCCGCTTCGACTGCCAGGTGGAGGAAATCGTCGTGCACGGCGGTCGGGTCGCCGGGGTGCGGCTGGCCGGCGGCGAAGTCATCGACTGCGAACGCGTGGTGTTCAACGGCGACGTGTCGGCGCTGGCGACCGGCCTGCTCGGGTCGGCCGTGCAGCCGGCCGCCCCCGTCATCAAGCCGGCGGAGCGCTCGCTGTCGGCGATCACCTGGTGCATTCATGGCCGCACGCGGGGCTTTCCGCTGCATCATCACAATGTGTTCTTCGCCGAAAACTATCCGGACGAATTCGCCGCGGTGTTCCAGCGGCGCAGCATTGTCGATGCGCCGACCGTCTATGTGTGCGCGCAGGATCGCGCCGATACCCCTGAGGGTGCGGCGGCGGCGCTCGATCGCGAACGCCTGCTGGTGCTGATCAATGCACCCGCCGACGGCGACACGCGGCCTTTCGGCGACGCCGAGATCTCCCGGATGGCCGGCAACGCCTTCGACTTGATGCGCCGCTGCGGGCTCGACATCGACCGCGCGTCGATGGACGCGGTCACCACGACACCGCACGGATTCAACCAGCTGTTTCCGGCCACCGGCGGCGCACTGTACGGCCGCGCCAACCATGGTTCGATGGGCAGCTTCGCGCGGCCCGGCTCGGCCAGCGCCATTGCGGGCCTGTATCTGGCCGGCGGCTCGGTGCACCCCGGCCCGGGCATTCCGATGGCCCTGCTGTCCGGGCGTCGCGCCGCGGAGCGGCTGGTCGCCGACCTCGGCCGTGCGCGCTGAATGCCGCGTCTGTACGCTGCCGGCTGCCCGGGCGGAGCTTTTGTTGCCCCGGACGGTCAATCGCGTGCCGACCCCATGCAATGATTTCATCCGCTGCAACCCTGAACCGACTTCGTTCCAGTGACCTTGCCAGACTGACCTGCCCGAATGACCGCTTCCATGACCTCCCCCCCTGACTTCGACCGACCGCACGCCCTCGTCATCGGCGCCGGTTTCGGCGGCCTCGCCGCGGCGATTCGTCTCGGCGCCCGCGGCTACCGCGTCACCGTGCTCGAAAAACTCGATGCGCCCGGCGGTCGCGCCTATGTATACCGGCAGGACGGCTTCACCTTCGACGGCGGGCCGACCATCGTCACCGCGCCCTTCCTGCTGGAAGAGCTGTGGGCGCTGTGCGGCAAGACATTTTCCGACGACGTCGACCTGCGGCCGGTCGCGCCCTTCTACCGCATCCGCTTCGATGACGGTGAGCACCTCGACTATTCCGGCGACCCGGAAGCGATGCGGCGCGAGATCGCCCGCTTTGCACCTGATGATGTCGACGGCTACGAACGTTTCATGAAGCAGGCCGAAGCCATCTTCGATGTCGGCTTCACCGAGTTGGTCGACATTTCGTTCGCCGACTGGACGACGATGCTGAAGATCGCGCCCGAACTGGTCCGGCTGAAGAGCTACCGTACGGTCTACGGGATGGTCGCCAGCTATGTGAAGGACGAACGCATCCGCACGGTGCTGAGCTTTCACCCGCTGCTGATCGGCGGCAATCCGTTCACGACCACCTCCATCCTGTGCCTCATTTCGCATCTGGAGCGACGCTGGGGCGTGCATTTCGCGATGGGCGGCACCGGCCGGATCGTCAAGGGCATGGTCGGGCTGATCGAAGGCCAGGGCGGCACGGTGCGCATGAATGCCGAAGTCGCGTCGATCGACGTGACAAATCGCCGCGCGCGCAGCGTGACGCTCGCATCGGGCGAGGTCATCGCGGCCGACGTCGTGGTGTCGAATGCCGATGCGGCCTGGACCTACCGCAAACTGGTGGCGCCGGAACACCGCCGGCGCTGGACCAACCGGCGCCTCGAGAAGTCGAAGTATTCGATGAGCCTGTTCGTGTGGTACTTCGGCACGCGCCGCCAGTACCCGGACGTGCAGCACCACACCATCCTGCTCGGCCCGCGCTACGAAGGCCTGCTGACCGACATCTTCCGCAACAAGGTGGTGGCCGACGACTTCAGCCTCTATCTGCACCGGCCGACGAAAACCGACACTTNGCTACGAAGGCCTGCTGACCGACATCTTCCGCAACAAGGTGGTGGCCGACGACTTCAGCCTCTATCTGCACCGGCCGACGAAAACCGACACTTCACTGGCGCCGGACGGCTGCGACGCCTTCTACGTGCTGTCGCCGGTGCCGCATCTGGGCAGCGGCACCGACTGGCACGAAAAGGCCGAGCCCTATCGCAAGGCGATCGAGAAATACCTGAGCGACTCCATCCTGCCCGGGCTGGCGGATGAAATCGTCACGTCGATGATGCTCACGCCACAGGATTTCCAGGACAAGCTGAATTCCATCAATGGCGCGGCCTTCAGCCTGGAACCCGTGCTGACGCAGAGCGCCTGGTTCCGGCCGCACAACCAGAGCGAAGAAGTGGACAACCTGTATCTGGTCGGCGCCGGCACCCACCCCGGTGCCGGTGTGCCCGGCGTGATCGCATCGGCCAAGGTGCTCGACCGCGTGGTTCCGGACCCGCACCGCGGTTGAGGCAGGGACGCGACTGTGGGGCCGGCCTGTGGGAGCTGTCCTTGTGGGAGCGGCGGCCTCGCCGCGATAGGCACTCTGCACAACGATGGTCGCGGCACTGATCGCGGCGAGGCCGCCGCTCCCACACCGGACACCGCGCCCACCTCCACACAGGCCGCCGCTCCCACAAAACCGCCGCCGCTCCCGCAGAAAACCGGGCGAATTGCACCGCGCGCTCAGCGCTTCAGGAAGGCGCGCACCGGTTCGAGCGCGCGCGCCGGCGCTTCTTCGTGCGGCAGGTGGCCGACGTCCGGCAAGGTCACCACGGTGGCATTGGCGATGGCCGCCTTGTAGTCAGCTGCGTTGGCGACAGGAATCATCGCGTCCTGCTCGCCCCACACGAGCAGCGTCGGCGCGGTGATGCGCTTGAGCAACGGCACCGGATCGACCAGTTTCATCTGCGCCATGCGCTGCATCATCGCGTCGCGGCTGCCGGGCGCGAGCATCAGGTCATGGTAGCGATCGGTCATCGCGTCGGTCAGCACCGTCTTGTCGGCATACGCCGGCTCCAGACTCATCTTCAGCATGAAGCGCGGCAGGCAGTGGCGCATCAGTGACATCAGCGCCGGCACCTCCGGCGCCTTGTCATATTCGAAACCGGGGCTGGCGAATCCGTCGGGCGACAGCAGCACCAGATTGTCGACGCGCGCCGGCTGCGTCGCGGCGAAGGTCCAGGCGATGCGCCCGCCCATCGAATGGCCGATCAGCGTCGCGTGCACGACGCCGAGGCGGTCCATCAGCGCCGCCACGATCTGCATGCTGCGCGCGTCGGTGTAGTCGCCAGTCGCATCGGGCGGACTCAGCCCGCTGCCCGGCAGGTCGAAACGGATCACACGGTAGTCGCCCTCCAGCGAGTGCGCCCACGGCTCCCAGGTGTGCAGGCTGGCGCCGAAGCCGTGCAGCATGATCAGCGCCGGCGCGTCCTTCGGGCCGCTGTCGCGCACATGCAGCCGGGTGCCGGCCACTTCCAGCATGTCGCCGGGTGCCGCCAGATAGCGCGCTTCGAGTTCGGCCAGCGGGCGGTCGGGCGTCCACAACCAGAACACCAGAACAGCCAGCAGCACCAGCGCTGCCAATAGAAATTTCACGTTTGACTCCCGCAGACAAGGCATGACGACCGGGCCGGACTGTAGCGCAGTTCGCGCGGGCGACCAGGAATGCGGGGTAAGAACGCGCAGCCCCGGGAGGACGGGCCTGACATCCCGTATGCAAGTCAGCTTGATTCGCGTGCCACAAGGCGCCTGCCGGATGGCTGCAGCACCCCTCATCCCGCGGACACGCGGGCTGGGCATGTTCCGTGATGACGGGCGCCCACGCCGACCTGCTTCGTCAGTCGTGGCGACGGCGACTCCTGCAGCACTGAATCCGCCGGTGCACGATGGAGCGGCCGCCGAAGACCCCCATGCCGTTCGGCATGCCGGCGCGCGAGCGTGCGCTTTTCGAGCCGTGCGATGCCGAAGTCCGTGAAACGGCGCTTGCCAGGGCCGGCGCGCGTCCCTCGCGAGAATGACTCGTCACCCAGACAACAGGCCGAACGGTGGCGATTGGCGCGCTCAGCGTGATGACGGGCCGGACGATGTCATCTCGATGCCGTCCAGCGCCTGCCGGATGGCCGCCAGGATGAGGCGGTCCGTCAGCGCCAGATCGACCTCGGGTACATCCCACGCGAAAATCGTTCTGTACTTTTCGACAAGCCCTCTCACGTCCGCAGCCAGTTGGTCGCGATTCGCGTCGAGTTCGAGCTGCTCAACCTGCGCCATGCCCGCTTCCTTCAACAGATCGGATTTCCGGCGCCAGTGACCCGCCGTCATGCCCTCGACTGCCTTCCGCCGCTGGGAGCCACAAGGTCGGCAGTGCGCCTTTCGCCTTCATCCGGCTTCGTCGCCCGAAACCTCCAGATGGCACAACCCCTTGACCCTGGCCTGCAGCGTGCTCGCCATGGCCCGGGCTTCTTCAGCGGTGGTACCTGCCTTCAGCCGCATGAATATCTTGCGGCGGGAACTCGACCCATCGGTAACACACAGCGGTTCGCAGACGATGGTGATCGGAGCTTCGTCCGGCTCATGATCGGACGGCGCCAGTTCCCTGACGATGTAATCGTAAACGTCGGATGTCGCTGTCGGCATGCATGCACCCCGGGGGCCGGAAAATCATGAATTTAGCGCCTTCCGGGTTTGCCCTCTGTGCGACGCCGAACGGACTGCGCCATCCTCAGCGCGCGGGCTCGGGCGTCATCGCGTCGAACCCGGCGACGACGTCAAACAGCTCTTCGTCAATGCCGCTCTGACGAAGCCGATGGAATCTCGCGCCGAGATCCGTCAGCAACTCGCCGATGTTGCGATCGGCGCGCTGCATCGCGGCAAGGCGGCTCGCGTTCTCGCTGGCGAGCGACTCGGCACTGGCGCGAAAAACCGAGACGAAAAGATGCTCGCGGATGAATGCGCGCAGCGCCTGCGGGCCCGTGCCCAGGACTTCCGGCAAGGCGGAGCAGGCGCTGCCTGCGGGCCACGGCCGACTGGCCAGTTCGCGTTGCCAGCGTTCGTCCAGCGGCAACAGGCGCTGGCTCACGGGGCTGTAGCCGGCGCCGGTGGGCCGGTTGTATACGAGCAACAGTGCTCGTCCCGCCGATTCGAAGGCCGATTCGAAGGCCGATTGACCTGCCGACTCGGCTGCCGATTCACTGATCGACCCGCTCTCGACCTCAAGCAGGATCTGCCCGACGAGGCGCGTGATCAGCGCCACCGATCCGGGGACCGGGAACGAACCCGCAAGCGGCAAGCCCGCATCGTGCAGGCGAGCCTGCACACGCTCGCCGACCGCCCAGACCCTCGCCCCGGCGGGCAAGTCGCCCAGCTGCCCCATCGCATGCTCGACCACCACCTCGTTGAACCGGCCCACCAGCCCCTGATCGGAGCCGAACACGACGACATGCAGGACGGTGCCTCCGGCATGTGCCGGAGAGGCGTATGCGCGGGACGCGCCTGGGTCGACCGCGCGCAGGCACACGCCAAGCCCGCGTTCGACCGTGCTTGCGTAGTCTGCAATGGCGGCCACCGACCTTTCGTACTGCCCGATGGCGGATGCCGCGGACGCCTTCATGGTGCGCACCACGGACTTGAGATCCCCGGCACTGCCGATCTGACGGCGCAATGCGGTCGTGGTGGTTGCCATCAAGGGGCCCTCAGCGTGCTGCGGGTTCCGTCCCCGCTGTGGCCGGGCCGGATGCGTTGTCGCGCTGGTCGTGCAGCCGTCCGAGCGTGCTGTCCAGCAAACGTACCAACTTCTGCACAGCGCCGTGCAACGCACGCTCCGGCGTCGCAGCGTAGTCCGTCACCACCACTGGCTGCCGCCCTTCGAGGCGGGCCTCCAGCATGCAGCGCTGATCTTGCTGCCCGCTCTTGTCGCCGTTCTCGTCGCTGAGGTGAACCTCCACCCGCGTGACGTGCTCACTGAAGCGTTCCAGCGCCTGCCCGACCGTGGCGCTGACCTGTGCCGCGAGGGCTTCGTTGCCTTCGATGTGGACGTCGGTATTGAGTTGTATTTTCATTGGGTTCTCCAGTGGAATTCGGGATGCATTCGGCATCATTGATGTTCATCAGTGACGAAAGCTCGCCGCCACGCCCGTGCGGCAAGGCATGAGCTCGGCGGGCAGGACATGGACCTCACCGCCCATGCGCTCGACCATCGCACCCAGGTCGTCGAGCATGTCGTCCACCTGCGGGCTGTCGAGATCGGCAGCATCGATGCGCCCGGTCGCACCGTCGATGCGTCCTGGCAATTCGCGCTCGGCCTCGATCAGCAGCGTCGCCACGCGGCCGGCCACCGCGGCATGAGCGACCTCGGACAGATCGTCGCTGCCAAGCCCCCTCGCCGCGGCAGCCTCGTAGGCGTCGCTCCACGCGATCTGCAGCGCCTGCTGCTGCGGCGCTGCCACCTCCCAGGCGCGCTGCCGCAAGGCGTCAGGCGTCAGGCCCCGGGGGTCGACCATGAGGCCGTCGGCCATCAGCAACGGGTTGTGGCTGACCTTGCGAAACAGGTGGTGGTGTTCGGCCAGGGCCGCCAGCATCAAAGGCAGACCCGACGGGCGAGAGTGGTGTTCCTGCACGGCGCGGTCCACCGCACGGAAGTAGCGCTCGGCGTCGCCTTCGATTTCGTCCTTCCTGCCACCCTGACCATGATGCATCGCCATGTGTCCGCCGCCGACGCCACCGTATGATGACACCGTGCTGTGCGGATCGGTGCGCTCCTCACCCAGTGCCGCGGTCATCGTCTGCGGTACGTCGGCCCCCAGTGCCACGGCATCGAGCGCATGGCGATCGCCTTCGAAAAGTTGTGCCTTGTCGAGGCTCAGCGCCAGCACCTGGTAGCGGCCGGTCGACTGCAGCCAGCGGCGGAGCGGCCTGGTATGGAAGCTGTCGGCAACCACAGCCAGTTCGGCCAGCGGGCGCTGAAGGATGAACACGCGGAACAGGCCCGGCGCGCCCAGCACGGCCAGGCCGTCGAGCGTGTGGTTCCAGAAATCCTCGTCCTGCGCGAGCGCCTCGAAGGACTCGAGCAGGTGCTTGACGCCATCTATTTCATGCTTCTGTCTTAGCGACGTCTCCAGCGCCTTAAGCAGATGGCGGAACCGGACCAGGTCCTGCTGATTGTCCGGATGGCGCCGATGGGTCGGCTGATAGAGCGACAGGCAAGGTCGCCCCTGAAACGACGCCAGATCGGCGAAGCTGGCCTGGGTGAGTGTGTCGGGTGCATGCGTGGTTTTCATGTCGACTCCTTCGGTTGTGCCCCTGGCCCGGCAGCGGGTGCAACCGTGTTCGGTTCCCCCTGGACCAGAAACGTTGCAAGTGCCTCACGGGCGGCAGCGGTGACACGCTCTCGATCGGCGTCGGCCAGGCTGTCGGCATCGGCCAGTCGCCCGAGCAGATCGTCGGGCAGTGCATTGGCTGCGGTTTCAACGGCGCGCTGGGCACCGGTCATGCGGTCCAGCGCTACGGGGTGGAACAGCGCCGCGTTCAGCGCCAGCAGAATGGCGATCTGCGCCGGCACTGACACCGGCGACAGCTCCGGCTGGCCCAGGCATGCGCGCAGGCGCTTGCCGTGCGCGATGGACAGCCGCGTGTCTTCGTCCAGCCGGGCGCCGAAGCGGGCGAAGGTTTCGAGTTCTTCGAACTGCGCATAGGCCAGCTTGAGATCACCGGCGACCGCACGATAGGCCGCACGCTGCGCCTTGCCGCCCACGCGCGACACCGACTGGCCGACATCGACGGCCGGCAGCACGCCCAGTTCGAAAAGGGAGGGAGACAGCACGATCTGGCCGTCGGTGATCGAGATCAGGTTGGTCGGGATGTAGGCCGAAATGTTCTGCGCTTCGGTCTCGATGATGGGCAAGGCGGTGAGCGAGCCGCCGCCGCGCGCGGCGTTCAGATGGGTGGCACGCTCCAGCATGCGCGCATGGATGTAGAAGATGTCGCCCGGAAAGGCCTCCCGCCCCGGCGGGCGGCGCAGCAGCAGCGACAGTTCGCGGTAGGCGCGCGCGTGATGGGTGAGGTCGTCGTAGACGATGAGCACGTCGCGACCTGTCTCCATGAAGTGCTCGGCAATGCTAGTGGCGGCGTAAGGCGCGATGTAGGCGAGGCCGGGCGCTTCATTGCCTTCGGCTACCACCACCACGGTGTGGGCCAGCGCTCCATGCTCGCGCAACCTGGCCACCACCTTGGCGACCGCCGACGCGCGCTGGCCGATGGCGCAATAGACACAGAGCACGCCGGTGCCGCGCTGGTTGAATATGGTGTCGATGGCGATCGCGGTCTTGCCGGTCTGGCGATCGCCCAGAATCAGTTCGCGCTGCCCGCGCCCGATGGGAATCAGCGCGTCGATGACCTTGAGGCCGGTCTGCAGCGGTTCGATCACGGGGGCGCGGTCCATGATGGCCGCCGCCGGCCGCTCGATGGGCAGGCGTTTCCCGCTCGCCACACGGCCAGCGCCGTCCAGCGGCCGGCCCAGCGGGTCGATCACGCGGCCCAGCAGCGCGTCACCCACCGCCACGTCCATCACGCGGCCGCTGCGCTGCACCTCCTGGCCGGCACGCAGGTGAGCGTGATCACCCAGCAGCACGACGTCGACGCCGTCCTCGTCGAGGTTGAAGGCGAATCCCGACAGCCCACCTTCGAACCACAAAAGCTCCTCGAAGCCGACGCCGGGCAGGCCCTGCACCCGTGCAATGCCCGTGGAGACGCTGGCGACCGTGCCCACCTCGCGCAGCACAAGTTGCGGCGTGAAGGCCTGCAGCCGCTCGGCCATGCCGGCGAATGCATCCCGCACCACGCTGTGCAGCGAAGCGGGCGCCAGGGCCGTCACGCCGGCACCTTCACTGCCAGCCGCGCTTCCAGGTCCGATGACAGGGCACCGAGGTAGTCCGGGATGCTCCAGGCCAGCTTCTGCCCCTGCGCGCTGAGTTCGATGCCGCCGACCAGCCCGGGCGTGGTGTCGAACTTCAGCGGGACTGGCTGCCCGACAAGCGCATCCAGGGCGGCCCGGATTGCCGCCTGCTGCGGTGCCGCCAGCGCGAAGGCGCTGCGCAGCCCGGCCGGCTCGGCAGCGCACACCGCCCTCAGTGCTGCACCGAGTGTAGCCAGCGCAGCGCCTTCGATGTCCTGCAGGCGCTGGATGAAAACCTCGCACATGCGCTGTTCGAGACCGACGCCTGCGAGATCGCCGAGCACCCGGCGCGAAATGTCGAAGACCTGCTGCTGGGTGTGGCGGGCGATCTCGGCGTGCAGATGCTGAACATCGGCCAGCAGTGTATTCGCGCGTCGGGCGCTCGCTCTGTCGGCCGCCTCGCGGGCTTCGAGCCGCAGGCGCTCACCTTCGGCCTTCGCGGAGTCCCGGGCCTCGCGCAGCAGGGCTGTGCGTTGTTCGTCGAATGCCAGATTCTTCTGCCGGAACGCATCCTGCTGCCGGTGCGCCTCGGCCTTGGTGGTCGCGGCGTCCGCCAGTGCTGCGGCAATCTTCAGCTCCCGGGTCGCAATGGCGTCCAGCACCGGCCAATACAGGAACCGTTTCATCAACCACACCAGAATGATGAAGTTCAGCACTTGCGCGCCGACGGTGAACCAGTCGATGAGCACCGACTACTGCCCCCCCGCCGGGCTGGCGACGGCGATCGCGGCAGTCCAGAACGGGTTGGCGAAGATCAGGATCATCGACACGACGAAGCAGTAGATGGCCGTCGATTCGATCATCGCCAGGCCGACGAACAGCGTGCGCGTAATGGTGGCCGAGGCATCGGGCTGCTGGGCCAGTGAGGTGAGCGCAACGGCCACGGCCCGGCCTTCGGCCAGCGCCGGCCCCATGGTGCCGAAGCCGGTGGTCAGGCCAGCCATGACGATGGAGGCGACGGCGATCCAGGTGAGAGAATCCATGTGTGTGTCCTTGAAGTGATGGATCGGAGAGCGCGGCGCGACTCAGGCCGCCGCTTTCGGGCGCGGCCCCGACCTGCTGCTGCCCGGGTTGCTGGCCGCGGCGGCGATGTACACCGCCGCCAGGATGGTGAAGATGTAGGCCTGCACCATGCCGGTGAGCAGGCCCAGCATCGTCATCGCGATGGGGAAGACGAAAGGCGCGATCGACAGCAGGATGGCGATGATCATGGCGCCGCTCATCATGTTGCCGAACAGACGCACGGCCAGCGCCAGCGTGCGCGAGACCTCGCTGATCAGGTTGAATGGCAGCATGATCGGCGTCGGTTCGACATACGACTTCAGGTACGCAGTCAGGCCCTTGCCCGAGATGCCGAACAGCGGCACCGCCACCAGCACGCACAGCGCCAGCGCTGCGGTTGTCGACAGCGACGCGGTGGGCGGCTCGAAGCCGGGCAACACGGTGGCCAGTGCCGACGCGGCGACAAACAGGAACAGCGTGCCGAGAAACCCGAGGTAGCGGCGTGGCTCCTTCAAGCCGACATCCCCGATCTGCGCCACGATGCCGGTGACGACGATCTCCAGCAGGTTCTGCCAGCGCGAGCGTTCGTGGCCGGTGGCGAGCCGGCGTGTGACGAGCGCGGCCCCGATGGTCAGCACCGCCATCAGCGCCCAGGTGAATGCGATGGTGGCGTTGAGCTTGACGAAGCCGTGCTGCCAGAAGATCCACTCATCCGGTGTCAGGCGCATGGGGGCCCCATCACGGCGGCAGCCGGTCGCGTGGCGCGCAGGATGAGGGCCCGCGCAAGCAGGAATCCCAGCAGGCAGACTCCCAGCCGACCAGCTTGCCCGGCTCCCACAGCATGGAAGCCCGCCAGCACGACTGCGGTGCGCACGACGAGGCTGGCGAAGAGCCAGCGCGCCGGCGCGGCCGAGACCATACCCCGCTGCACCGTCCACCACAGCCCGCCGAAGAAGACGGCCCCCAGCACAGCACCCGCCAGCATGGCTCCAGCCCAGATTCCGGCATCAGCCATCGGAACGCTCCTGCTCGTCCCGCATTGCCTGATCTTCCCGGGCCACCCAATGCCAGGCATTCAGGCAGCCGATGGCCAATCCCGCCATCAGCAGAGCCAGCGTCCACGCACGTCCGCCGGGATAGCGCTGATCCAGCCACAGACCGAGGGCCGCGCCGAGCAGCGTCGGCAACGCCACCGACCAGCCGATCAAACCCATCATGCCCAGGCCGGACCACACCCCCGGCGGACCGGCGCGGCGGGCCCTGAGCTTGCGCCTTGCCTTGGCGCCAACCTGGTCGGCCAGCGTCGGCGGGACCGGACCCGGCGCCCTGCGTTTCGGGTCCTGATTCATGAGACATGGTCCTGCAGCGTCGCGAACCGCCGCAGAAAACCGGACTCCAGTCTGGCCATCGCCGCGCGCATGTCCTCCTGCTGCGCGTCGAGCGTCAGGAACTCCTGCTCAACGACATCACGCAAGCGGGCGAGGTCCTTGCCGCGTACCGCACGCCGCACTGAAATCACGACCCGGTCGCCGCACTTGACGAGCACGCCCTCGTCCACCGCCAGAAACACTTCGCCCCGGCCTTCGGCCTCGTAGGTCACGATGCCCGGCACCAGGGCCGCCACGCAGTCAAGTCGCCTCGGCAGCAGGCCGAACGCCCCCTGCGCCGTCTCGATGACGATGCGCGCCACGGCCGTCTCGTCGACGAAGAGCTCGAACGGCAGCAGCACTCTAAGCGTCATCGACAGCATGCGCCTCCTCGTCGGCGATCTGCCCCTCAGGCTCGGTTCCACGTTCGGGCCTGGCTTTCGCCTTCGCCGTGGCTTCGTCCACCCCTCCGATCATGTACAGCGCGCGCTCGGGCAAGTCCTTGAACTCGTCAGCCAGGATCCGTTCGCAGCCGTCCAGGGCGTCGGTCAGGCTGACGAGCTTGCCGGCGAGGCCGGTGAATTGCCCGGTCGTGAAGAAGGGCTGCGTGAGAAAGCGCTCGAGCCGGCGCGCGCGTGCCACCACCTTGCGGTCCTCGGGCGACAGCTGCTCCAGCCCGAGCATCGCGATGATGTCCTTCAATTCGGCGTACTGGGCCAGCGTGCGGCGGATGGCCTGCGCCAGCGCGTAGTGGCGCTCGCCGACGATGCCCGGGGTAACCATCTTCGAGCTGGACTGCAGCGGGTCGATGGCCGGAAACAGGCCTTCGCTGGCGCGCTTGCGCGACAGCACGATGGACGCCGACAGGTGCGAGAAGGTGTGCACCGCCGCGGGGTCGGTGAAGTCATCGGCCGGCACATACACCGCCTGAATCGCCGTGATGGCGCCACTGTCGGTATTGGCGATGCGCTCCTGCAGCGCCGCCAGTTCGGTACCCATGGTCGGCTGGTAACCCAGGCGCGACGGCATCTGCCCCATCAGGCCCGACACTTCGGCGCCGGCCTGGATGAAGCGGAAGATGTTGTCGACCAGCAGCAGCACGTCGCGCTGTTCGTCATCGCGGAAATACTCGGCCATGGTCAGCGCCGCATGACCGACGCGAAAGCGCGCACCCGGCGGCTCGTTCATCTGCGCAAAGATCATCACCATGTGCGGCAGTACGCCGGCAGCCTTCATTTCGCGGTAGAGCTCTTCGCCTTCGCGCGAACGTTCGCCGATGCCGCAGAAGATGCTCACGCCCTGCTGATGGCCGATCATGTTGTGGATCATTTCGGTCAGCAGCACCGTCTTGCCGACACCGGCGCCGCCGAACAGTCCCGCCTTGCCGCCGCGCTCCAGCGGCGTGAGCACGTCGATGGCCTTGATGCCGGTCTCGAACACCTCGGACTTCGTCGAACGCTGCATCAGCGGAGGCGGTGCGCGGTGCACCGAACGCCATTCGACATTCGCCTCGCCATCCAGCGGCGGGCCACGGTCGATGGTGTTGCCGAAGACGTCGAGCATGCGCGACAGGATGGCCTTCCCCACCGGCGCCTGCAGCGGCCCGCCGGAGTCCCGCACAGACATGCCGCGCGCCAGCCCCTGGGTGGGCGTCAGCGCGATGCCACGCACGTGTTGCGCGTCGCGCTGGGCGAGCACCTCGATGGCCACGCGACCGCCGTCACCGGCGCGCAGCAGTGAATGAATCGCGGGCAACGGGCCGTCGAATCGCATATCCACGACGCTGCCGCGGACTGCCGCAATGACGCCGGCCCGCGTGGCGGTGCCTTCTCGATGCATGCGACGGGCCCCGGTTCGACCGGTGGCACACCGGCGATGTCAGCCGCAGCATGCGGCGATCGGCCAGTCTGGCCAGATCGCGCGACCTCGTCCGTACGTCATCGCACGTTGTGCCAGATACCCGGCGTGGCGATCAGCGCGCAGATTTCTGCATACCGATCGAGCGGATCCACCACCCTGTGCGCAGCGCGACCGGGACGCGCGTTCCTCGACCGCGAACTGCCTGTGCGACGCAAGGCGATCCGGCAGATCCTGAACACCCCCGGCAAGCGTGAGGCGCGATGCCGGTGCCCGGACGCAACTGCGCGCTCAGCTGCCGGCCTCGTCGCCGGCCGCGCCGTGAAGTTCGCGCAGCGGCGTTGTCGCGGCAAGGTAGCGTGCCTCGACGTCGAGCCGATCGCCCGCTTCCGGCACGGCCTCGCGCGCGCCCCGGACGATCATGTCAGCGTGGCGGCGCAGACAGGCCGCATCCTGCGCGCTGCGCACGTGGCCGGCGATCTGAGCGATCGCATCGAGCATGCGGATCGCCACGGCCGGGTTCGACCGCGCGTTCTGCCTGATCTGGTTGAAGGCCGTGTCCGTGACGCCTGCAAAGGTGTACCCGTTGGCCACCAGCCGCAGCTGCCCGAGATCGTCGAACCGGAAGGGCGATGGCATGTCGCTCCGGGCCAGACGGCACAGGGCCGATCCCAGTCTGTCCACGCAGGCGATCGCCGTAAACGGGTCGTTGATGCCCGGGGACAACGCGCGCACGGCGATCTCGACCAACTGCAGGAAGGAGAACTCGATGTCCGCGGTGGCGGTGCGCTGGTTGCCGAGCACGAAGGCGGCGTTCAGCTGGTCCACCAGTTCCTCGGTCACGCGATCGCCCGGCCAGACCATGACCATCGTCTGTCCGCGGACGAGGTAGTGCCCGGGCCGGCATTCCAGCTGCAGCAGCAGATCCTGCTCACGGGCCAGTTCCATCAGAGCGTCGGCATCGATCAACTGGAGATAACCGTCTTCGAGCGCCCCCGCGGGACGCGCTTCGCGCGCGAAAACGGCCGGCAGCTCGGCTTCATCCGGTGGGTTCGGCGTTTCCGATCGGGACTTTCCGAGGTGTCCGGGAAACATCCTGTCGATCCCGTCGTGCAGCTCGTCGCTGACCCGGGCCACGACCACATCCGCCTGGATCGACACGGATACATGATGGATGAAGTAGATCAGTACCCCGATGCTGAGCACGGCCAGCAGCACGCCGACGCTGACGGACAGCTGAGGCACGAAGGCCACTTCGTCGGCGCGCCGTATGGTGCGCAGCACAAGCAGGCAGTAGACGAAGGTAGCCACGAAAGTGCCCAGCACCAGCTGGTTGGCGGTGTCGCGCATGAAATTGCGCAACAGGCGGGGCCCCAGCTGTGACGACGCCAGCGACATCGCGACCAGCGTCATCGAGAACACGGTTCCTGCGATGGCGATCATCGACCCGGCTACGGTGCTCAACATCAGGCTCGCGCCCTCTGCACCCCCGGAATAGCGCCAGCCCAGACGCTCCAGCCAGTCGTCGGTAACGGCCCGGTCGAGCGCAACGGCTCCGAACGCCAACGCCACGGCAAGACAGGCCATCGCCGCAGGTACGAACCAGAAACTGGATCGCAGGCGTTCCCAGTACTTCAGCAGCAGTGCCTTCAAGATGACTCGCCTCCAGTGCGTGCGCCCGAAAAAGCCCCACGGGCGGGCGCCGGACGGGCCAGCGGCCGAGCGTGAGCCTTCGCGCCGGAGCACGCCTCATTCCCCAGTCACCAAGGCTCCCGAACGACGAATCGAGTATATCCCGCGTCGGCAGGGAGGCCGCCCTGTACGTCATCGCACCGACGCATCGCCTCTCGATGCGCATCTTGAAGTAACGTGCCTCCGGGTGCGACGGCCGGCCGACCGCACATCTGCCGCGCATTTGCGGCCCCTGCTCACTGCAGGCGCCGTGTTTTCGAAACAGATGAAAGCCGGCACACGATGCTTCGACAAACAACGGACCTGCAGGACTTCGCCGTCGGCGACGTGAAAGATCGCTGCTTCGATGACAGGGCCGACGCCATCGACTGCTGCAGCCCGTGCGACCGGTAGAACTTGCCGGCGCGCGACCGGACGACCCTTCGCTGATCGACATCACCGATCTGGCGGCGGCGCTCGGTACCGACCCGTCGAGCGGCCTCGGTGCCGAAGAAGCCGCGCAGCGGCTGCAGGCGGACGGCCTCAACGAACTGCGCGCCCTGCCGCCCGTGCCCCCCTGGCGCCGTGCGCTGGCGCAGTTGCAGGATCCCCTGGTCTATCTGCTCGGCGCGGCAGCGGCCGTGGCCCTGGCCGCCTGGTGGTTCGAAGGCCGGGGTCAGGCAGGTGCGGCGGGCTGGCCGCTGGACGCCATCGTCATCGCATGCGTGGTGGTGCTGAATGCGGTGCTGGGCTGGCTGCAGGAGTCCAAGGCGGCGCAGGCGGTGGCGGCGCTGGCGAAGATGACCACCGCCACGTCGGCCGTGCTGCGCGACGGCGCCGTGGCCCGGGTGCCCAGTGCCGAACTCGTGAAGGGTGACGTGCTGGTGCTCGCCGAGGGCGACGCCGTGGGCGCCGATGCGCGACTTGTGCAGGCCGCCGCGCTGATGCTGCTGGAAGCGCCGCTGACGGGCGAGAGCGAGGCGGTACTGAAAAATGCGGCACCGCTGCCTGCGGTTGCGGCCCTGGGCGACCGGCTGAACATGGTCTTCAAGGGCACCGCGGTCGCGCAGGGCACCGGGCACGCCATCGTCACCGCCACCGGCATGCAGACCGAGATGGGCGGCATCGCCACCTTGCTGGACACCACGCCCGACGCACCTACCCCCCTGCAGGTCGAGATCGCGCACCTGGGCAAGATGCTGGGCATCGCTGCGCTGGCCATCGCCGCCGCAGTGGTAGCCACGATTCTGCTCACTGCCGACATCCATGGCGTGTCCGATGTGGTCGCCGTGCTGCTGCTCGGGGTATCGCTGGCCGTGGCCGCCGTGCCCGAAGGCCTGCCGGCGATCCTGTCGGTGGTGCTGGCGATGGGGGTACGCCGGATGGCGCACCACAACGCCATCGTCAAGAAGCTGGCTTCGGTCGAGACGCTGGGCTCGGCCTCGGTCATCGCTTCGGACAAGACCGGCACGCTGACGCGCGGTGAGATGACGGTGCAGCGGGTGATGACGGCCTCGGGGCGCAGCGATATCACTGGCGTCGGCTACGCCCCCAAGGGGCGCGTCGAGGCGGCCGGTGTTGAGCTGACCGCAGGCCCGCTGCGCCAGGAGCTGCAGGCCGTGCTGCGCGGCGGCAGCCTGGCCGGCAACGCCCATCTGCAGCAGGACGACGCCGGCACCTGGGTCATCCAGGGCGATCCGACCGAAGCCGCGTTCCTGGTGGCCGAACGCAAGCTGGGTGACCCGGCCAAAAGCGAGGCCGCGCCCGGGACGAAGGAACGCTACGAACGCATCGGCGAGATCCCCTTCACCTCGCAGCGCAAGATGATGTCGGTGCTGGTGGCGCACCATGGCGACGGCGATGCGCGCGTGCTCTTCACCAAGGGTGCGCCCGACGTGCTGCTGGCGCACTGCACCCACGCACGCCAGGGTGAGGTCACGGTGGCGCTGGATGCGAGCCTGCACGCGCAGGTGCTGGCCGACGTGGCGGCGATGGCCGGCGACGCACTGCGCACGCTGGCCGTGGCGCGCCGCACACTGGCGCCGGATGCGCAGATTCCCGACGATGCGGACGAGGCCGCGGCGCTCGAGCAGGGTCTGGAGTACCTCGGCACCGTCGGCATCATCGACCCGCCGCGCGAGGAGGCTGCGGTGGCCATCGCCGAAGCCCGCGAGGCCGGCATCCGCGTGATCATGATCACCGGCGACCACCCGCGAACCGCCGCGCGCATCGCAGCCGATCTCGGCATCGTCGATGCCGGGGCGCCGGTCCTCACCGGCATCGAACTCGACCGGCTGAGCGACGACAAGGCCTTTGCCGCCGCCACACTGAATACATCGGTATTCGCCCGCGTGGCACCGCGGCACAAGCTGCGCATCGTGCAGGCGCTGCAGGCCAGCGGCCAGGTGGTGGCGATGACGGGCGATGGCGTCAACGATGCACCGGCGCTGAAGGCCGCCGACATCGGCGTCGCGATGGGCGTGGCGGGCACCGAGGTCAGCAAGGAAGCGGCGCGCATGATCCTGGCCGACGACCACTTCGCAACCATCGTACTGGCGGTGCGCGAAGGGCGGGGCGTGCTCGACAACATCCGCAAGTTCCTGCGCTACCTGCTGTCGTCGAACCTGGCCGAGGTACTGACAGTGTTTGCCGGCGTGGTGGGGGCCGGTGCCATCGGCCTGGAGGCCACAGCCACCGGCTCGGGCGGCGCGGTGGTGCTGCCGCTGCTGGCTACGCAGATCCTGTGGATCAACCTCATCACCGATACCGGGCCTGCGCTGGCCATGGGCGTGGACCCGATTGCCGACGACGTCATGGCACGCCATCCGCGCCCGCGCAGCCAGCGCATTCTGGATTCGGCCATGGCGTGGAGTGTGGTGGAAGGCGGCGTGGTGATGGCGGTGCTGACCCTGCTGACGCTGGATCTGTTTCTGCCCGGCGGGTTGATCGAACCGGTGAACGGCTGGCTCAGCGCCGACCCGCACAGCCTGGAACACGCACGCACCGCCGCCTTCACGGTGCTGGTGCTGACGCAGCTGTTCAACTGCTTCAATGCGCGCTCGGCGACCGCCTCGGCGTTCCGGGCGGCTTTCTCGAATCGTTGGCTGTGGGCTGCGGTGGCCTTGTCGACCGCGCTGCAGGTCGCGGTGGTGCACCTGCCTTTCCTCAACCTAGCCTTCGGCACCGTGCCGCTCTCGGCCGGCCAGTGGGGCGTGTGTGTGGCGATGGCCAGCGGCGTGCTGTGGTTCAGTGAAGGGCGAAAGCTGCTGCGACGCCGCCGGATCCGACAGGCGCCCGCAACACCCGGGCCATGAGCGTACGAGGGTCCTGCCCGAGGTAGTCTGTTGTCATCGACCTCGACCGCCGTTGCCAGGCGGGCCTGTCGACCCCGCCGCGCCAGAGCTCGCACCGCGGGGAAGCAGATCGCATGCGTTCCCCTCCATACAAATGGACCAGGCAGCGTGGCCTAGCGTTGTGCTTCTCGCGTCGGTATGCCGGCCGTCCAGACCTGAAGCACCTGTATCGGTGAATCGCGTCGAACCAGACCCACCTCGATTGACCATCCTGCCGTCTTGGCCCGTGCGACCGATGCCTCATGGAGGCAAGCATGCAATCTCCATTCCGCGACGCGCCGAAATCCCTGAATATCTTCCGTATCCGATTCCCGATCGGCGCGATCGCATCGATCGGGCACCGAATCTCGGGCGTGCTGCTGTTGTTCGGTCTTCCCGTGCTCGCACTGGTGCTCGACCGTTCGCTCGCCAGCGAAGCCGCGTTCGAGTCGCAGCGCGAAGCGGTCGATACGCCATGGTCGGGGGGTGCTGCTGCTCGCCCTGACATGGGCCGCCGCGCCTCACGTGCTCGCCGGCGTGCGCAAGCGGGTCATGAATATCGGCATTGACAAGAAAAATGCCAAGGCATATGACAGTGGGTGTGCAGTGAGTCTTACGGCGATCGATGGCGTGATTACCGCGACGAAAACGATACTCGCTGAAAGTCTTTCAGGGCCAACGGTCGTCGCTTCTGCAGCGCACGGCAAGCGCCGACGAGAGCGCCGCATGATACCGAGTGCTTAGGGCCTGAATAGCGCCATCGTGGGCTCGACGCCCTGTGCGATGGTCCGACGCTTTCAGACGTAGTTCAGCGCAGTTCGGCACGGCGCCCCATTGCCGCGCCGCTCGTCTACGGCATCCTTCTCACGGTTTTGCCGGCGTCTGCGGAAGACGATCGATCATCATCTGCATCATGTTCTGCATCATGTCCATGCGGTGCTCCATCATGTTCTGGCGATGGCCCATGGTGGTCGGATTTTTGGAATCAGCCATGCCGCCCATACCCGTCATCATGCCCATGCCTTCATGCATCATCTTCATGTGCTCGCCCATCAACGAATTACGTTCTTCGGGCGTTTTGGCGTTCATCATCTTCCCATGCATATCCTGCATGGCCTTCATGTGGTTCGCCATCCGGGCCATCTCCGGCGATGTCTTGCCGGGCATGGACTTGGAAGCGTCAGCAGAGCCCTTTGCGTGATGTCCCTCGTGGTGATCGTGCTCGGCGGCCCAACTGTGCGCACCGATGGCAGAGAGGGCCAGGGCAAGGGAAAGATTGCGGATGTTTTTCATGGGGGACCTCAAGGAAAAAATTAAGCAGCTGGCGGTCAATCGCGATCGCGATGAGTGTGCAGAAACCAGACGCTGGCGTTGCACGTCATTTCACTGATCGAACGCGGTACGGGTCTGTGCCGAACGAGAGGTGGACGCCGATCGCCGGCAAACGTGGCGTAGATGTCGGCGTCAACTTGGCGACCTTTTCCGGCACTCGCACATTTGGTTTCAATCGTCCACGCTGCACCTGCCGGGAGAGGGTGTCCGTTCGTTGCCGCACGCCACGGTCGCTCACCTTGCGGGTCGTCGTGTCGATTGTGGAATCGGTGGGCCGGCGCACCGACAGCCGCGGTGCAACGGGTATTTTCTTGAATCGCCTTGACTCGCTGTGTGCCGATGGTCAATCGCCAACGCGCTCCGCCTGAGGACATGACCGCCGACAACACCAAAAACGCTAACTTGCGACAGCTCCCTCGTGAGGCGCGCCGCAGCTCAGTCGACATGCTCAACAGTGCTTGCTTCTGCTTGAGCCTCGACGGGAAGGCGCTGGCGCATGCCCTCGATCTGGAACTGGGCCAGCCCGGGCTGGCCGAGATGGTCCGGCAGCGCTCGCCGTTTCTCTTCGCAGCCCTGCCCGTATTCGTTGCGACGCCGCAGCTGCATCGAATGGCACAGGTGATGGAGGCCGTTGAGTCGGTGGTGGCGCTTCCGGCCTACAGGGAGCAGGTGCTGGGCGCGGCGCCAGCCATCGCACGGCTGGGGGCGCGCGGGCCGCTAGGTGCTTTCTTCGGCTATGACTTCCATCTGAGCCAAGGGCATCTCGGACTGATCGAAATCAACACCAACGCTGGCGGGGCCATGCTCAACGCCGTGCTGGCACGAGCGCAGCGTGCCTGCTGCGCGGCAGTCGATTCAATGGTGCCGACACTGGCCAGCGTCATTTTTTTCGAGCAGCAGATCGTCGCCATGTTCCGGCATGAGTGGGCGTTGGCGCATGAGACGAGCTGCTTGTCCGCAAGCACGCAAGCACTGGCCAGCATCGCCATCGTCGACGTGGCACCCCAGGATCAGTACCTCTACCCCGAGTTCCTGTTGTTCCAGCAATTGTTCGAACGCCATGGCCTGCGAACGGTAATCGCCGATCCGGCTGCGCTCGAATGGCGCGATGGCATGCTGTGGCACGGCGACCTGGCCATTGATCTGGTCTATAACCGCTTGACCGATTTCTACCTCGAGCAGCCGGGCAGCGCTGCACTGCGTGAAGCGTACCTGCAGCATGCCGTGGTGCTGACACCGCACCCGCAGGCCCATGCGCTGTACGCCGACAAGCGGCTCCTCGCGCTGTTCAGCGACGCTGCGCGACTGCAAGCCCTAGGCGTACCGCATGCCACGCAGCAAATACTGCTCGAGCACGTGCCGCACACCGAGGTGGTGGATGCCGGCGATGCGCAGCGCTTGTGGGACGCGCGCCGCAGTCTGTTCTTCAAACCCGTTGCCGGCTTCGGCGGCCGCGCGGCCTATCGGGGAGACAAGCTGACGAAGCGGGTCTGGCATGACATCCTGGCGGGTGAATACGTAGCCCAGGCCATCGTTGCGCCAGGGGAACGGGTGATCGACGACCCGCGAGCGGCGGAGGCACAGCGGGCCCCCAAGGCCATGAAGTACGACCTTCGCGCCTACGCTTACAACGGCGCAGTACAGTGGGTGGCGGCCCGGATGTACCAGGGACAGACCACCAACTTCCGCACGCCGGGTGGTGGCTTTGCGCCGGTGTACAGCTCGCCCGATGCTTCAGGCCGGTCGGTGCAGGCCTGCACCGGTACTGCCGGAGCCGACGAGGCTGCGCATGCTTCCTATGTTTTCCTGCTCGACGAAAGCAGGGGTGTCCATGCGGTCCCCCACGCCTTGTACGTTGCACTGGTGCGCGGCGAGGCGAAGCTTGATGCCATGGCGGGACAGACCTTGCGTCTCGCCATCTGGTACGTGAATCTGAAAGACGATGCCCCGGATAGCGTCGTCAACGAGACGTACAGCCTAGTAGGTTTCGACGCGCAAGGACGCATCGATCCGGCGCACGCGGCCATCGCAGCGCAAAAACACGCCACCACGCTCGAAAACGCCGTTTGGCCCACCGCTGCCGAACGAGGTCAAATCAGGGAACTGCTTTTTGCCGATGCCGGGACGTCCGATGCATCCCCGACAGCAGCGAAAACCGGCATCACTGAATCTGATTGCCTGCACAGGTCCGCAGACAGCACCGGATGAATGTGTCGGTGACCGATGCATCCATTGCCTGCAAGGCATCCCATGTGCGGCGTTTGCCGTGAGCCGAGATTCGCCGACACATCGCCCCGACCTGCCGGCGGTGAAAAGCATGTCCGAACACGTCGTCCGGCGCGGGCTGAATCACGCGTGCATGTCAGCCCGCCGTCCACCGACCTTCGCTCACGGACGAATCGCGATGATCAATTTTCCGCTGAGTGCCGATACATCGATGGATCGCACCGGATGTTGAGGCGGCGCCGTGCACCTTTGTCCGGCGACATCAGGAATTGACCCCCGGCTGTTGTTCAACCGGTTTGGGTTTCAGTGTTCGTACTGACACGCTCAGCCAAGCCAGCGTGCCGGGGTTCAGCCCAGGGCGAAAGCCTGCCGCGATGGCGGCCGACGCGCCCGGCGGCGGGTGACAGATCGGGTTGCGTTCGCCTCCGTACAGATGGACCCGGCGGCGCGGCCTAGCGTTGCGCTCCTGACGTCGTGTTCGACACGACCGATTTCGAAGGAGGAAACCTCATGAAATTCAGATTCGAACGTGCAATGGCGGCGGCCCTCGCACTGGTTACCGGCCAGGTGCTCGGGCAGGACGGGCACATGATGAACGGAAGCGGGTGGACGGGCGGGTGGATGGGCGGTTACGGCGGAATGTGGATTCCAGTCCTTCTGGCCGTGATCGTCGGATTGCTGGTGTGGATTGTGATGCGAAAGCAGAAGTGACTTCTGTGCCCGTTCGACATACCGCCTGCGCGCAAGCCTGATCATGGTCACGGAGGCACTGCGCCCGGACGGTCAGCACGGTCAAGACACAATCCTTGCCCAGCCCGTGCATGGCGAAACGGACACGGCCGGAGCGCCAGGCGCGGTTTACACCTGTCCCATGCATCCGGAGATCCGCCAGGATCAGCCGGGTGATTGTCCGAAGTGCGGCATGTCGCTGGAACCCGTGCTGCCCGCCGTGGGCGAGGACGACAACAAGGCATTCGAGGACTTCCAGCGACGCTTCTACTGGACCCTGCCGCTGACTGTGGTCGTCTTCGTGCTGGCGATGTTCGGGCACCGTCTGGCGCTGTTCGACCGGGGCACGCAGAACTGGATCGAGCTTGCCTTCACCGCGCCCGTGGTGCTTTGGGCCGGCTGGCCATTCTTCGTGCGCGGCGTGCAGTCCATCGCTCACCGCAGTCCCAACATGTGGACGCTGATCAGCCTGGGAACGGGCTCGGCCTTCGTCTACAGCGTGATCGCCACCGTTACGCCACAGGTGTTCCCGGCGTCGTTCGTCTCGATGGGACATGTAGCCGTGTACTTCGAGGCTGCAGCAGTGATCATTTCGCTGACGCTGCTCGGGCAGATGCTGGAAGGCAGGGCCCGCTCGCAAACCTCGGCTGCCATCAAATCGCTGCTCGGGCTGGCGCCAAAGACGGCGCGTCGTCTGGCCGACGATGGCACGGAGCACGACGTGCCCCTGGCCGACGTGCATGCCGGCGATCGGCTGCGTGTGCGACCGGGTGAGAAGGTGCCGGTGGACGGTGAGGTACTCGAAGGTGGCAGCGCGGTCGACGAGTCGATGCTCACCGGCGAACCCATGCCGGTCACCAAGGCGCCCGGCGACAAGCTGATCGGCGCTACGCTCAACACCAGCGGCGCACTGGTGATGCGCGCCGACAAGGTGGGTGCGCAGACCGTCCTGGCAGGCATCGTGCAGATGGTCGCGCAAGCCCAGCGCTCGCGCGCCCCAATGCAGCGCATGGCCGACCAGGTGGCCGGCTACTTCGTTGTCAGTGTCGTCGCCATCGCACTCCTGACCTTCTTCGCCTGGGGCTTCCTCGGTCCTTCGTCGGCCGGTGAATCGAGCTGGGTCTATGGACTGATCAATGCGGTCGCTGTGCTCATCGTGGCCTGCCCATGCGCCCTGGGGCTGGCCACACCGATGTCGATCATGGTCGCCACCGGCAAGGCCGCCACCCAGGGCGTGCTGTTCCGCGACGCCGCGGCGATCGAGAACTTCCGCAAAGTGGACACGCTGATCGTCGACAAGACCGGCACGCTGACCGAGGGCAGGCCGCGCTTCGACCGCGTGGTTGCCAGCCCCGGATTCACCGAGGACGAGGTGCTGCGGCTGGCGGCCAGCCTCGACCAGGCCAGCGAACACCCGTTGGCGCATGCCATCGTGGCGGCAGCCCTGGAGCGCAAGCTCTCGCTCGACCAGGCCGAAGACTTCGAGTCGGGCACCGGCATCGGCGTGCGCGGTACCGTAGATGGCAAGGCGCTGGCGCTGGGCAACACAGCGCTGATGGAACAGATCGGCGTGGCCGTCGACAGCCTGAAGGACCGGGCCGAGGCGCTGCGCGCCGAAGGTGCCAGCGTGATTGCGCTGGCCGTCGAGGGCCGGCTGGCCGGTTTGCTGGCCGTGTCCGACCCGGTAAAGGCCAGCACCGCAGAAGCCCTGGCGGCACTGAGGGACGCTGGCCTGCGCGTGATCATGGCCACCGGCGACGGCCTGACCACGGCGCAGGCCATCGCGTCACGGCTGGGCATCGACGAAGTGCATGGTGGGGTCAAGCCCGCCGACAAGCTGGCGTTGGTAAGCAAGCTGCAAGGCGAAGGCCGCATCGTGGCGATGGCGGGCGACGGCATCAACGATGCACCCGCGCTGGCCAAGGCCGACGTCGGCGTAGCGATGGGCACGGGCACCGACGTCGCCATGAACAGCGCACAGGTGACGCTGGTCAAGGGCGATCTTCGCGGCATTGCACAGGCCCGCATCATCTCGAACGAAACGGTGGCGAACATGAAGCAGAACCTCGCCTTCGCCTTCGTCTACAACGCGCTGGGTATTCCGCTGGCCGCCGGCGTGCTGTACCCGCTCACCGGCTGGCTGCTGTCGCCGATGATCGCGGCATTGGCGATGAGCCTGAGTTCGGTGTCGGTGATCGGCAACGCGTTGCGGCTCAGACATTCGGGCAAGACTGCCGTCGGCGACTGACTGCGCAGGCAGTCCGTCGTGCCCGATTCGCCGCTCAGGCTATCGAATGAGAACAGACCCTAGCCTGCCATGACCAGTCGATGCATCCAGTCGAGCAACACGGTCGGCAGCATCGACAGCTTCGCAAGCAACGCGTACTGGCGGGCACCGAAGACGCCGGGCAGTTGTCCGGCGGCATGTCGATCCACGGTCAGGCAAAAGGGTGTGATGCCCTGCAGCTTCGCCTCGACGATCGAACCCCGCATGTCTTCGTCGCCGTAACGCCCCTCTTCGACATCGACACTTTTAGGTTTGCCGTCGGACAGCAGGAGCAGCAAACGTTGCGACGCGGGCTCGCGCATCAGCGTCGCGCTGGCATGGCGGATCGCAGCCCCTGCGCGGGTGAAGTGTTCGGGTTCGAGCGCTGCGATGCGCGTGGCGACCGGGGCTTCCGTACGGTTCGTCGAAGCGATTGAAGGTGCGCACAGTGACCGACTGCGGACCGTGACCGGAAAACGCCTGCACAGCGTACGGCTCACCCATCGCACCCAGGGCAATGCACACCAAGAGCAGCGCCTCGCGTTCGACATCGATGACGCGGCGGCCGCTGGACACCCATCCGTCGGTCGACCCGCTTACATCGACGAGCAGCAGGATGGCCATGTCGCGCTTCGTACGCTTCTGCGAGCGGTACAGCGCCTGCGTCATCGGATGCCCGGCGTGCAGGTCGGCCCGCGCATCGATGCAGGCCTCCAGATCGAGTTCATCGCCATCGAATTGCCGGCGCAGAGCGTGCTTTGCGCGCGCAGCATTTCGAAGCGGTGCCGGATCGCATCCAGCATCGATCGGTGCTCGGCCAGGCCTGGTTATCCACCTTGCTTACCCAGTCGAGAAATGAGACAGATCGGCAATCTCGACATCGGTCAGGTCCTGCTTGGACATCAACCGCCGGTGCGCTGCTCGTCGCAGAACTTCGCCGGGTCCTTCGTGTAGGTCTTCAGGTACTCGGAGCCGCGGTGCTGCGCAATCTTCGTCAGATCGGGGCGTAGTAGGCCCTCTCGCTGACGGCGATCCAGGCGGCGTATGCGATGCCTGTCGCCGTGAAGCCAAGTACGACATGGCTGAAGATCCTGATGCCGTTGCAAGCAGTCATGGACGTGGCCATGCAACGTCGATCAACGGCAGAGAGGCAATCGATACGCAGAACATGACACGATGCGGCTCACGCGGCTTGTTGTCGTCCGTTCGGTAACGCACTACGTGGTTGCGCTGGATGCTCAATCATGGAACTCCCGGTGAAACGAATCGGCCTCAGCCTCACGCACACAACGAGGGCCCGCTCCGATGCATTCCGTTCCGCCCTTCGTCGTGCCAACCCGGCGCGTCCCCGCCTGGGGCAGGCTGCTGGTCTCGACACTTTTGCTGATCGGCCTTTCCATGCCACTCCACGCCACGGAAGAACCCGAATACCAGGTCGTCCGCACACTCGCCGATTTCGAGGTGCGGCAGTACGTCGACTATTCGGTGGCCGAGGTCGTGGTACCCGGACCCGCGGACGAAGCGGGCAGCCAGGCCTTCCCGATTCTGGCGGGATACATCTTCGGCAAGAACAAGGGCGAGAAGAAGTTCGCGATGACCGCACCGGTCACGCAGGCCCCGGCGTCCGTGAAACTGCCGATGACCGCTCCGGTCACCCAGACCGCGTCGCAAGCCGGCTTCCTCGTGCAGTTCGTGCTGCCCAAGGGCGTGACGGCAGCCGACGCACCGGAACCCCTCGATGCGCGCATCCAGCTGCGCGACGTATCGCCAGGTCAGGTGGCCGTCATCCGCTACTCGGGCTTCTGGTCAGAATCGAACTACACCGAGCATCTGGGCAAACTGCAGTCAGCATTGCGCGCCGCCGACATGGCTTGGACCGGCGACCCGGTGTTCTCGCGCTACGACGCGCCATTCAAACCCTGGTTCATGCGGCGCAATGAAATCTGGCTTTACCTGTCGTCGCCGCAATGAGGTTTGCGGATGAACAAGCCCGACACCGGAAAACAAAAGGCCAGCCCCGAAAGGCTGGCCTGAATGTCTGAAACCTGGTGGTGATGGGGGGACTTGAACCCTCGACCTACGGATTATGAATCCGTCGCTCTAACCAGCTGAGCTACATCACCCTTTGAAAGGCCGTGGATTGTCGTGGAGCGACCGGCTCTTGTCAAGAATGGCGGCCCGGCCGGACAATCGCGGGTCTTTCATCCGTGCGGTCACTTTCGCGATGCAGCAGGATTTCAAGTTCGACGTGGTCATCGTTGGCGCCGGCCTGCCCGGGCTGGCGCTGTGTGCGGCGCTGCGCCGGGCGCAGCTGTCGGTGGCGCTGGTCGAGGGACGGATGCCGGAGTGGCCGGTCGGGAGCTGGGACCCGCGGGTGTATGCGGTCAGCCCGTCGAGCGCGGCTTTTCTGGAATCGGTGGGCGCCTGGGCGCATCTGGATCATGCGCGGATGCAGCCGCTCGCCCGCATTGAGGTGTTCGGCGACCGCGGTGCGCGGCTCGACTTTTCGGCGTTCGATGTCGGCGTGGGTGAGCTGGCGTGGATTGCCGAATCGAGCCTGATCGCGCGCGAGCTGTGGGAGGGCGTGAAGCGGCAGGCCAATTCCACCTTGCTGTGCCCGGCGCGGCCGGCGACGCTGACGCACGAACGCGGCCGCTCGCGGCTGACGCTGGAAGATGGCCGCACGCTCGATGCCGCACTGGTGGTCGGCGCCGATGGCGTCAATTCATGGGTGCGCACGCAGGTCGGGCTGGACGCGCGCTTCACCGATTACAACGAACTGGGCGTGATCGCCAATTTCCGCTG
The DNA here is from genome assembly GCF_024580145.1 of Methyloversatilis sp. XJ19-49. Taxonomy (GTDB): domain Bacteria; phylum Pseudomonadota; class Gammaproteobacteria; order Burkholderiales; family Rhodocyclaceae; genus Methyloversatilis. The sequence continues at coordinate 56,026 of NZ_JANINI010000017.1, read as the reverse complement.
CGAAGAGCCGCATCTGGGCTGCGCCTGGCAATGGTTCAGGCCGGATGGCGTGCTGGCTTTCCTGCCGCTGCCGGATCAGCACATGTCCATGGTGTGGTCGGCGCCCGAAGCCAGGGGTCGCGAACTGTTGCAACATGACGCGGCGACACTGGCGATCGAGGTTGCGGCCGCGGGCGATCATGTTCTCGGCGCACTCGAGCTGGTGACGCCGGCAGCCGGTTTTCCGCTGCGCCTGATGCAGGTACCGAAGGTGATCGCACCGGGCGTGGCGCTGGTCGGCGATGCGGCGCATGCCATCCACCCGTTGTCGGGTCACGGCGTAAATCTGGGTTTTGCCGACGTCCGCGTGCTCGCCAGCGTGCTGGCCGACACCAATCGCAGCGTGCTGGGCGACGTGCGCGTGCTGCGCCGCTACGAGCGCAAGCGGGCCGAAGAGGTGCAGGCGCTGCAACTGACGACGCATGCACTGCACGAACTGTTCCGCCCGGCGTGGCCGGCGCTGGCCTGGCTCAGGAATACCGGGCTGAACCTGACACAGGGCATGCCTGTCCTACGCAATGCGCTGGTACGCTACGCGCTCGGTTAATTGGCGCACGAAACAACACACGCACTGAATCTGGCCCATCGGGGCCGCCAACACAGCGCCCCAACAGGAGTTTTCATGTCCATCAAGCACACCGCCGCACTGATGTGCGCGCTCGCCGCCGCATCGGTCGCCTTCGCGGGTCCGGTTGAAGATTCGATCAAGACCGCCGTCGAAACCGCCATCGGCAACGGCTCAAAGGTCGAAGGCGTCACCAAGACGCCTTACCTCGGCCTGTATGAGGTCCGCATCGGCGGCGAAATCCTGTACACCGACGAGAAGGCGAATTACCTCATCCTGGGCGAAATCCTTGACGCGAAGTCGCGCCAGAACATCACGCAGCAGCGGGTGAATCAGCTGTCAGGCATCAACTTCGCCGAACTGCCGCTCGAGCTCGCGATCAAGCAGGTACGGGGCAGCGGCAAGCGGGTCATCGCCACCTTCGAAGACCCGAACTGCGGCTACTGCAAGAAGTTGGCGAAGGAACTGCTGACGATGGACAACGTGACCGTCTACACCTTCCTGACGCCGGTGCTCGGCCCGGATTCGGTCAAGAAGTCGGAAGCGATCTGGTGCTCGCCCGACCGCGTGAAGGCGTGGAGTGACTGGATGACCACGAATGTTGCGCCGGCATCGGCGGCCGCATCGTGCGACATGGCCGGCTTCCAGAAAGCAGCGGCGCTGGGCGAGAAGTACCGCGTACGCGGTACGCCGACCATCTTCCTCAGCACGGGCGAGCGTATTCCGGGTTATGTGCCGGTCGCGCAACTCGAAAAGCGCCTGGCCGGCATCAAGTAAGGCTGATCGGGACCGGCATGGCGCCGGTTCCGACCCTCTGCGCTGACGCGCGCTCACATCTTCTCGAATATCCCCGCGGCGCCCATGCCGGTGCCGATGCACATCGTCACCATGCCGGTACGCGCCTCGCCGCGCTGCATGGCGGCAATGACGGTCGCGGTGCGGATGGCGCCGGTGGCACCCAGCGGGTGACCGAGCGCGATGGCGCCGCCAATCGGATTCACCTTCGCCGGATCCAGCCCCAGCGTGCGCATCACCGCCAGCGCCTGCGCCGCGAAGGCTTCGTTCAGTTCGATCCAGTCGATGTCGTCCTGCGCGAGGCCGGCCAGCTTGAGCGCCTTCGGGATCGCCTCGACCGGGCCGATGCCCATGATTTCCGGCGGCACGCCGGCCACCGCGAAGCTGCGGAATCGCGCGATCGGCACGGCACCGGTGCGCTGCATGGCGGCTTCAGACATCAGCAGCACGGCCGCCGCGCCATCCGACATCTGCGAACTGTTGCCGGCGGTCACCGAGCCGCGTGCCGAAAACGCTGGACGCAGCTTCGCCAGCGCTTCCGCGCTGGAATCGGCGCGCGGACCTTCGTCGGTGTCGAAAACGCGCTCGGTCAGGCGCACCGTGTTGCTCGCGAGATCGGGCAGGTGGCTGCGCACGGTGTAGGGCAGCACCTCGTCGCGGAAGCGGCCGGCGGCGATCGCGGCCAGTGCCTTGTGGTGCGACGCCAGCGCGAAGGCGTCCTGGTCCTCGCGCGACACCTTGTATTGCTGCACCACCTTTTCCGCGGTGAGCCCCATGCCGTAGGCGATGGCGACGTGCTCGTCCGACTCGAAGGCGCGCGGATTCACGGTGACCTTGTTGCCCATCATGGTCGGCATGACGGTCATCGATTCGGTGCCGGCGCCGATGGCGATGTCGCACTGGCCGGTCATGATCTTCATCGCCGCATCGGCCACGGCATTCAGGCCGCTGGCGCAGAAACGGTTCACCGTGATGCCCGGCACCGACACCGGAAAGCCGGCCAGCAGCACGCCGATGCGCGCCACATTCATGCCCTGCTCCGCTTCCGGCATCGCGCAGCCGACAACCACGTCGCCGATGTCGTTCAGGTCGAAGGCCGGCACGGCGTCGACCGTGCCGCGCAGCACGTGCGCCAGCATGTCGTCCGGCCGCACATGGCGGAAGGCACCGTTCTTGCGCGCCACGGCCGTGCGTTTTGCGGCGACGATGTAGGCATCCTGGATCTGTCGTGTCATGACTGTCTCCTCAGTTCCGCAAGGGTTTGCCGGTGTCCATCATGTGCGCGATGCGCGCCTGGGTTTCGGGCGTTCGCAGCAGCGCGACGAATTCCGCGCGTTCGACTTCGAGCAGCCACTGTTCGCTCACACGCGAGCCGGTTTCGATTTCGCCGCCGCACAGCGCCACGGCTGCGGCACGCGCCACGCGATAGTCGTGCGCCGAAATCAGGCCGCCCTCGCGCATGTTCACCAGCATCATTTCCAGCGTGGCGATGCCGCTGCGTCCGGCCACCATGATGTTCGACGCCTGCAGCGCCGGCCGCCAGGCGCTGTCCGCCATGGCGATGGCGTTGCGACGCGCGACATGCAGCAATTCGTGCGCATGCATCACGACCACGTCATCGGACTTGAGCAGGCCCAGTTCCTGCGCGTGGCGCGCGCTTTTCGACACATTCGCCATGGCGATGGTCTGGAACACCGACTGCAGGAAATTCATCGGGTCCTTCGTCGCCGATGCCTCGGCCGCCCGCGCGGCGCGCAATGCAAATTCCTTGCAGCCGCCGCCGGCCGGAATCAGCCCGACACCCGCTTCGACCAGCCCGATGTAACTTTCCAGCGCCACCACGGCGCGCGGCGAATGCATGACGAATTCGCAGCCGCCGCCCAGCGCCATGTTCTGCACCGCCGCGACGACCGGGACCTGCGCGTGCTTGATCGCCTGCGACGCCTGCTGGAAGTCGTTGATGACGCCATCCAGCGCCTTGAAGTCGCCGGCCTCGAGAACCGGGCGGATCTGCTTCAGGTTGGCGCCGACCGAGAACGGCCCCTGCGGCTGCCAGATGACCAGTGCATCGAAGTCGCGCTCGGCGCGGGCGATGGCTTCGCGCACGCCTTCGAGCACCTTCGGGCCGATGGCCGACATGCGGCTCTTGAACGACAGCACCGGGGCGCGCGCGCCATCGGCGTCATCCAGCGTCCACAGCCGCACCTCGTCGCCTTCCCAGATCGTGTGCGTGGCACGCGGCATCTCGCCTAGCACGAGTTCCGGAAACAGCTGGCGCGCATGAGCCGGCAAGGATGCACGCGGCAGCAGCGTGGCGGCCGACGCTGACCACGATCCGGCGGCCTCATGCGCCGCGTGGCGCTCGAACACCCAGGCGGGCAACGGAGCTTCACTCATGGTGCGACCGGCGGCGATGTCCTCGCGCAGCCAGCCGGAAACCTGCTGCCAACCGGCGGCCTGCCAGGTTTCGAATGGTCCGGCCTGCCAGCCGAAGCCCCAGCGCATCGCGAAATCGACGTCGCGCGCACAGTGGGCGATGTCGCCCAGATGCACGGCGACGTAATGGAACACGTCACGGAAGACGGACCACAGGAACTGCGCCTGCGGATGCGCCGACGCACGCAGCGCTGCCAGCTTCATCTGCGGATCGCGCTCGGCCAGGATGACCTGCACCTCCTCGGCCACGGCGCCGGCCGCATCGCGGTAATCCTGCGTCGCCAGATCCAGCACCTTGATCTGCCGACCGTCCTTGCGATACACGCCGGCCTTCGTCTTCTGGCCCAGCGCGCCCCGGCCGACCAGCGCGGAGAGCCAGGCCGGCGCGGTGTAGTAGCGGTGCCACGGGTCGGCCGGCAGGTGGTCGGTCATCGTTTTCACGACGTGCAGCAAGGTGTCCAGCCCGACCACGTCGGAAGTGCGATAGGTGGCCGACTTCGGCCGGCCGATCGCCGGGCCGGTCAGCGCGTCGACCTCGTCGAAACCCAGGCCGAGGCGTTCGGTGTGGTGCATCGCCGCCAGCATCGAAAACACGCCGACGCGGTTGGCGACGAAGTTCGGCGTGTCGAGCGCGCGCACCACGCTTTTGCCCAGCGTCGTCGTCAGGAAGGTTTCCAGCGCGTCGAGCAGGGCCGCGTCGGTCGCGCGCGACGGAATCAGTTCGACCAGTGACATGTAGCGCGGCGGATTGAAGAAGTGCACGCCGCAGAAGCGGCTGCGCAGGCTATCCGGGCAACCGTCGGCCAGTGCGTTGATCGACAGGCCCGACGTGTTGCTGGCGAAGATGGCGTCGGGGCGCAGATGCGGCGCCACTTTCGCGTACAGGCCGTGCTTCCAGTCCATGCGTTCGGCAATGGCTTCGATCACCAGATCGCACTCGCCCAGCCGCGCGAGGTCGCGGTCGTAGTTGGCGATGTCGATCAGCGCCAGCCGGTCGGCAGTAGCCAGCGGCGCCGGTTCGAGCTTTTTCAGGCCGTCGAGCGCGCGCCTGACGATGCCGTCCGGGTCGCCTTCCTTCGCGGCAAGGTCGAACAGCACGACCGATACATTCGCGTTGGCGCAGTGCGCGGCAATCTGCGCACCCATGACGCCGGCACCGAGCACGGCGACACGACGGATCCGGAACTGAAGGGGGATGGGACGGGACATGGCGGTCTCCCGGAAGCGGAACGCCGGCCGCCAAATGCGGCCGGATCACCGAAAAGACAGAAGCGGCAAGACGGCCAGCGCCTTGCGGACGCCGGCCGGTGCGGCATCAGAAGGTCTGGTTGTACTGCACCGACAGCAGGTCGGCGCTGGTGTCGAACTTGCCGCGAATGATCTGGCCGGTTGGCGTGGTGCCGACGATGGTGCGCCGGTCGATGCCTTCGCGGTCGAAGAAGATGTGCGCGTAGCCGACATCGATGGTCGATTTCGGCGACAGCGCGTAGCGCGCCCCGATCGCCACCCAGTAGCGGTCGCTGTCAGGCAGCGTCAGCGTGCGTGTCGTTTCGTCATGCACCGGCGACTTGTCGAACGCAACGCCGAAACGCAGCTTCAGCGCCTCGGTGTACTTGTAGGCAGCGCCGTAACCGATGCGCCAACTGTCGCGGAAGTCATACTCCGGATTGGTCAGGCGCGCACCGGTCGTGTCATTGCGCACGTCGAGCGACTTGAAGGACGACCAGCCGGTCCACGTGTAGTCGCCCATGGCTTCCCAGCGGTCGGTGATCTGATGATGCACGGCAACCGAAAAGGTATCGGGCAGTTCGATCCTCGCGAAAGCCGGCGTCACACCGGTCGCCGGACCGGCTTCGGTCGCGGTCGCCTCGCCCTTGAGCCGGAAGTCGATCTTCGAGCGATACGACAGGCCGACGCGCATTGCCGGCGTGACCTGATACATCAGGCCGACGTTGAATCCCATCGCCGTGTCGTCGGCTTCGAGCCGGTTGCGTGCATTGGGAAGGAAGGGTGATACCGGCAACTGCTGCTGGATGTCGCCTTCGAGTTTGACGAAGCTGATGCCGGCGCCGATCGACAACTGGTCATTGACGCGCCAGGCCACCGACGGATTGATGTTCAGCGCCTTCAGGTCGACATAGTTGCCCTGGAAGCGGCCAAGGAAGGTGGTGTTGTAGTCGGTCTTGTTGCCGAAGGTGGCCGACACGCCGACTCCGATGCGGAAGCGGTCATTGATCGCGTAACTGTAGTACCCGGCCGGAATCAGCGACATGCCGCCGCCCTCACCACCCTCATCGCCGAGCGGGAACGGGCCCAGCGCATTCGAACCACGGTCGTCGAACTTCAGCGACCGGTGCAGCAGCGTGCCGGCGACCGAAATGCTGTGCCCCATCGGCAGATAGGTCATGCCGGCCGGATTGAAGTAGATCGTGCTGGCGTCGTCCGCGACCGCGGCAGCGCCGGCAAATGCGGTGGCGGTACCGGCACCGTTCTGGTTCTGCACCGCAAAGCCGGCCGCCATGGCCTGACCGGACACCGTCAGTCCGATCAGCACGGCCAGACGTGCAAACGGCAGATCGGAACCTGCAAATTTGTTGTGTGATGACATTTCAGCTCCTCGCCTCGTTATGCGTTGCCCTGCCCCGCTTCACCGCTGAAGTGGGGCTGGATTGACCGTACAGCGCTGTAACGGTCAATCTTTCGGAATATTCAACTTCTGCCCTTCTTCGCCCACTGCAACATAGGTCAACGTCGCCTCCGCCACTTTCTTTATCTGTATGTTTTCGTAACCCGTTTCCGCATAGACCGTCACATCGACGGTGATCGAGGTGGTGCCGACCCGCGCCACCGACGCATAGAAGGACACGAGGTACTGGGTGGTGATCGGCTGCAGGAACACGAAGGAATTGACCGCCACCGTCACCACGCGCGAGCGGGTGCGGCGCATCGCCGCGATCGAACCGGCCACATCGACCTGCGACATGACCCAGCCGCCGAATATGTCGCCCGCCGCGTTGAGGTCGCGCGGCATCGGCAGCAGGCGCAACGCGGGTTGGTCATCGGGCAGGGTCTGTACGGAATCATTCATGGATCGATGCTCAAAAAAGGGTTCAGTGAGGTTTCAGGCGCACATGGTGCAGCGGGCCGCCGGTCCAGGGCGCGAAGCCGGCGCCGAAGATCAGGCCGGCGTCGGCCAGATCGGCATCGGCGACCACCTGCTGTTCGACGCAGCGCCGCGTGACGGCGACCAGCGGTGCAACGAGGCGTTCGGTCAGTCCGTCGGGCACGGAAGATACCGCACCACGTTGAGGTTTGCCCTCGGCCCACTCGTAGAAGCCGCTGCCGGTCTTGCGCCCGAGCTGGCCGGCATCGACATGGCGCTGCAGGCAGGCAGGCGCCTGCGCGCTGCCGGCCAGCCGCGCACCGGCCGCCAGTGCGATGTCGAGCCCGACGGTATCGATCAGTTCGACCGGCCCCATGGCCATGCCGAAATCCTGTGCCGCGCGGTCAACCACTTCGGGTGCGATGCCTTCATCGACGCACTTCATCGCTTCCAGCATGTAGGGGCCGAGCACCGCATTGACCAGGAAACCGGGACTGCTGGCCACCGGCAGCGCCAATTTGTCGAGCGCGCCGACGAAGGCCGCGGCGCGTTGCACGGTCAGCGGATCGCTGGCCGTACCGCTCACCACTTCGACCAGCGGCATCTGCGCCACCGGATTGAAGAAATGGATGCCCACCAGGCGCGACGGCGTGCGCAGGCAGGCAGCGATGTCTTCGATGCGCAGGCTGGAGGTGTTGGTGGCGATCAGCGCATCGGGCTTCGCGCGCCGCTCGATGTCACGAAACAGCGCCTGCTTCGCGTCGAGGTCTTCGTAGATGGCTTCGATGATGACGTCAGCCCCCGCGATACCCGCGCCGGTCACGTCCGGCACCAGCCGGTCGAGCGCGGCGCGCAGACCGCGCCGGTCGCGCCGGAACTTGCGGCCCCACGCCTTCGCTGCGCGCTGCAGCGCCGGGGCGATGCGTTCGGCGCTGCTGTCCTGCAGCGTCACGCGGAAACCGCGCAGCGCGCACCAGGCGGCGATGTCGCCCCCCATGACACCGGCGCCGACCACATGCACGTGCCGGACCTCCGGGAGTACGACGCCCTCCGGCTTGCCGAAGCCGCGCAGGCGCTCGCGCAGGTGATAGACGCGCTGCAGGTTGGCAGTGGTCGGATGGGCCACCAGTGCGCCCATCGAAGACGGATGCCCTTCCGGCACGGCCAGCGCATTGCCGCCGAAATCACGCCACATGTCGATGATGGCGTACGGCGCCGGGTAGTGCCGGCGACTGGCGCGCTTCGCCACGCCGGCCAGCGCCTTCTTCGCCACCACACTGCGCAGCGGCCCGGACAGCAGGCGCTGCAGCAGCGGCAGCGGCTTGCGCGGCGCGCCCGACAGCACGGCGGCCGCCGCATGCTCGCGCATCAGCCGCGCCGGGGCGATGTCGTCGACCAGACCGAGCGATTTAGCACGGCGCACGTCGAGCGCACGGCCGGTCAGCATCATGTCCAGCGCCGCCGGTGCGCCGATGCGGGCCGGCAGGCGCAGCATGCCGCCCCAGCCGGGCACGATGCCCAGCATCACTTCGGGCAGCGAAAAGCGGGTGCCGGGTTCGTCCACCGCGACGATGCGGTCGCAGGCCAGCGCCAGTTCGGTGCCGCCGCCGACGCAGAAGCCGCGCACCAGCGCACAGGTCGGATAGCGCACGCCCGCCAGCCGGTTGAACAGGTTCCAGCCGCGTTCTATCAGCGCCCGCGCGCCGGCCAGATCGCTCACCTGTCCGAATTCGGCGATGTCGGCGCCGGCGATGAAGCCGCTTGCCTTGCCGGACTGGATCACCAGCCCACGCGGCGGCGCGGCGTCCAATGTGTCGAGCACACCGGCCAGTTCGCGCATGACTTCGCCGGACAGCGTATTCACGCTTTGGCCAGCCCGGTCGAAAGTGAGCCAGGAGATGCCTTCGGCGTCGTGCTCGAGGCGCCAGTGCTCTAGCCCTTGCGTCATTTCGGCGCTCACGTCGTTTCCACCAGCATGGCGCCACCCTGACCGCCGCCGATGCAAATGGCCGCGATGCCGCGACCGCCGCCCTGCCGGCGCAGCACGTGCAGCAGATGCAGCACGATGCGCGCACCGCTGGCGCCGACCGGGTGACCGATCGCGATGGCACCGCCGTCGACATTGAGCCGGCGTTCGTCGAGCGCACCCAGCGCGCCGGGCAGACCCAGTTCGGTGCGGCAGTAGTCGTCGCTTTTCCACGCCTCGATGCAGCCGATGACCTGGGCGGCGAAGGCTTCGTTGATTTCCCAGGCATCGAGATCGTTCAGCCCGAGACCGTGCCGCTGCAGGATGGGTGTGGCGGCATGCACCGGCCCGAGTCCCATCTGTGCCGGATCCAGTCCGGCCCAGTCGGTGTCGACGATGCGGCCGAGCGGCGTCAGGCCGTGTTCCTCCACCGCCCTGCGCGACGCCAGCAGCAGCCAGGCCGCACCGTCGGTCACCTGGGAACTGTTGCCGGCCGTGATGTGGCCGTGAGCGCGATCGAACACCGGGCGCAGCTTTGCCAGCCGCGGCACCGACGAATCGCGCCGCATGCCGTCGTCCTCCATATATATACGTCCACCGGCATCGGCGATCGGTACGATTTCATCGAAATGGCCGGCGTCGAGCGCGGCGGCCGTGCGCTGATGCGAGCGCATGGCGTGGAAATCCATCTGCGTGCGGCTGATGCCGAAGCGCGCGGCGAGGTTTTCGGCGGTCTGCCCCATATTGATGCCGATGACCGGATCGGTCAGGCCTTTCAGCAGTCCGATGACCGGCACCAGCATGCCCGGGCGGAATGTCGTCAGCAGTTGCGCCCGCGCGCCGAAGCTTCTGGCCGCGTACCACTGCGACAGCCAGCGCACCATGGCGTCGGAATACAGAAGGTGAGCGCGCGACAGCGCATCGACGCCGCCCGCCAGCAGCAGATCGGCGCGTCCGAGCCGGATGTTGGCAATGCCCGAATCGAGTGCCTGCATGCCGCTGGCGCAGTTGCGCATCACGGTCCAGCCCGGCACGCGGTCGCCGCAGCCCAGGCGCAGCGCGGCGATGCGGCCGATGTTCGCTTCGTCGGCCGAAGGGGCGGCACAACCGAGGATGACTTCGTCGAGCTGATCCGGCCGGAAACGCTGGCGCGACAGCAGCGCGTTGCCGGCGGCCACCGCGAGGTCGGCCGCGGCGAACGGGCCGGGCGCGTTGCGCGACTTCAGGAAGGGCGTGCGCGCGCCATCGACCACGAAAACGTCGGGTGAGGTCATCAGGCGGCGATCGCGGTGACGTTGTGCGATTCGGCCGGCGGTGCGCTTGCCGCATCGACACCGAAATCCTGCGGAAAGTCGTCCACCCGGACGACCCGGTCACGCAAGGTGTCGCGCCGACGGATCAGCGCGAATTCGGCGTCGTCGATCAGGCCGGCGTCGAACGCCGCCTGCATCAGGCCGGCACCGCGCGCCTGCAGCAGGCCTTTCTTCTGCGCCGCACGCACGCGCGCCTCGATGGCTTCCGCGGCAATCGTCGCGTTCAGCGCATGTTCGATGACGCCGACCGGATCGTGCTCGTCATCCGGGATGTACATGCCGGCGGTCAGCCGGTCGCGTGTTGCCGATGGTTCGATCAGCAGCTTCGCCACCTCGCCGCCGAGCCGGTCCGACGGCACGACGTAAGGCCGGCCGAGCGGGAAGATGAGCCGGCGCAGCAGGATGGCGATGGCGCGGTTCGGGAAGTTGGACATCACGCCTTCGAACGCGGTCTGGGCATGGAACATGGCGTCCCACATGGCCCAGTGCATCAGCGGCGCGTCGGCCGCCTGCCGGCCATCGGCTTCGTAGCGCTTCAATGTGGCTGAGCACAGGTACATCTGCGAAAGGATGTCGCCCAGCCGCGCCGACAGCTTTTCCTTGCGCTTCAGATCGCCCCCCATGGTGAGCATCGCGGCATCCGAAATGAACGCGAAGGCGGTCGAGAAGCGCGTGAGCTGCTGGTAGTAGCGACGTGTTTCCGGCGCCACGCCGCTCGGCACGCCGACCCAGTGCGAACCGGTCAGACCGGTCACCAGCGCGCGTATCGCATTGCTCGCGGTGTAGCCGATGTGGGAAAACAGCGCATCGTCGAATTCCGCGAGTACCGCCGGCGTATCGTCGGCCAGCGCGGCGCGCATTTCGCGCAGCACGTACGGATGGCAGCGGATGGCGCCCTGGCCGAAGATGATCAGGCTGCGCGTCAGGATGTTCGCGCCCTCGACCGTGATGCCGATCGGGATCTGCTGGTAGGCGCGGCCGAGGAAGTTCGACGGACCCAGGCAGATGCCCTTGCCGCCGAGGATGTCCATCCCGTCATTGACGACGACGCGCGCGCGCTCGGTGATGTGGTACTTCACGATGGCCGACACCACCGACGGCTTTTCGCCCAGATCGATCGCGCCAGCGGTCATGCGGCGGGCGGCGTCCATCATGTACAGATGGCCACCGATGCGGGCCAGCGGCTCCTGGATGCCTTCGAAGCGGCCGATTGCCGTCTTGAACTGGCTGCGCACGCGCGCATAGCCGCCGACCGTGCGGGCCGTGAGCTTGGCCATGCCGGTGTTCGACGCCGGCAGCGAAATCGAGCGACCGGCGGCGAGACACTCCATCAGCATGCGCCAGCCCTGACCGGCCATCGCCGGGCCGCCGATGATCCAGTCCAGCGGCATGAACACATCCTTGCCCCAGTTCGGTCCGTTCTGGAACACCGCGTTCAGCGGGAAGTGGCGGCGGCCGATTTCCACGCCCGGGTGATCGGTCGGAATCAGCGCGCAGGTGATGCCGATGTCTTCCGTGTCGCCCAACAGGTGGTCCGGGTCGTACAGCCGGAACGCCAGGCCGAGCAGCGTCGCCACCGGGCCCAGCGTGATGTAGCGCTTGTCCCAGGTGACGCGCATGCCCAGCACTTCGCGACCCTGGTATTCGCCCCTGCAGATGATGCCGAAGTCCGGAATCGACGCCGCGTCCGACCCGGCCTGCGGGCTGGTGAGTGCGAAACACGGAATCTCCAGCCCCCTGGCCAGGCGCGGCAGATAGTGATCCTTCTGCGCGTCGGTGCCGTAATGCAGCAGCAGTTCGGCCGGGCCGAGCGAGTTGGGCACCATCACTGTGACCGCCGAGGCGGAGCAGCGGGTCGACAGCTTGGTCACGATCTGCGAATGCGCCCACGCCGAGAACTGCTTGCCGCCGTACTGCTTCGGAATGATGAGACCAAGGAAACCGGCGTCCTTGATGTATTGCCAGGCTTGAGGCGGCAGGTCCTTCAGTTCGTGCGAAATGGTCCAGTCGTCGGACAGGCGGCACAGCTGTTCGACCTCGTTGTCGAGGAAGGCCTGCTCTTCCGCGCTCAGCGTCGGTTCCGGATAGGCGTGCAGCACCTTCCAGTCCGGGTGGCCGCGGAACAGCTCGCCCTCCCACCACACGGTGCCGGCCTCCAGCGCGATGCGCTCGGTGTCGGACATCGGCGGAAGAATGTTGCGATAGACGTTCAGCAGCGGTTTCGAAATGACCGCACGGCGCAGCGCGGTCACGTTCAGCAGCAACGCCGGCATGCCGGCGAGCAGCGCGATCGCGACATTCACCGCGGTCGGCCAGTCGAAATGCAGGCTGGCCGCCGCCAGCCACGCGGCTGCGGCCGCGGTGCACACGAGCAGCGGCGCGCGCAGGTAGCCGAGCAGAACGATGCCCAGCGGCACCAGCAGCAACAGTATCCAGGTCATCATGCTTTTCTCCTCCGGTGCTTCGCTTCGGTGCACGGGCCGTCGTTCGACCGCTGCACCCTGTTCCGCTATGTCGTGTTGTCCGTGCCCTGTCCGGCCGGCAGTGGCGCCCGCAGGCCACCGAGCAGGAAGCTCATCAGGCGCGGTCGCATGCGCTGCATGGCATCCGGTTCATCGATGCGCACGCCGGTCAGCACCTGCAGCGAATCGATGCCCGACACCGCGTACGACATGGCGCCGAGCATGAAATGCAGGCGCCACAGGATTTCCTCGACCGGCACTGTCGGCAGCGCACGACAGAATGCGTCACGGTAACGGCCGATCACCGGCGCGTATTCGGTGGCGAGATATTCGCGCACCGTCGGTGACGGTTCGGTGAAGGTGCGGCCGAGCAGCTGCATGAATTCGCGCCCGGCAGCACTGCCCGACGCCAGATCGAGCGAACTGCTGAAGAACGCATCGACGATGCGGTGGGGCTTCACCGGCTGATCGCCGGCTTCGGCCTCGGCCGCATCGAGTGCCTGCATGCGCTGTGCGTTCAACGGCTGCAGGTGACGCTTCAGCACCTCGCGCACCAGCACGTCCTTCGAACCGAAGTGGTAGTTCACCGCCGCAAGATTGACGCCGGCGTCGCCGGTGATCATGCGCATCGATGTCGCCTCGAAACCGTGCGCCACGAACAGGGCCTGCGCCGCATCGAGAATGCGGTTGCGGGTTTCATGCGCGGTCAGCGAGGTGCGACGGACATCCATGCCTGCACAGCCTTCATTCAAACGTTCGTTTAAATTCTAGCCGGGAAAGCGCCGCTGTCAAGCATGTTGACCACCGATGCGTGCGGACATCAGCCTCCGCGCAGCAGCCAGACCGTCCACGCTGCGCCCACCGACAGCAGCACACCGGGCACAACCTGACCGGCGAACGCCCGGTCGCCGGCTGTGGCGGCGACGACGGTCTTGCTGATCGCATTGGTGGTGAAACCGATCAGGATGGGTAGCACCGCCTGAGTCGCCTCGATCTTGCCCGAGGCATGGAGGGCGGCGACCGCTGCCGCAGACGAATGTGCGTCGGCGAAACCGGCCAGGCCCACGGCCAGGTTCAGGCCGGCATTGCCGAAGTATTCACGCAGCAGTGAAGTCAGCAGCAGCATGCCGCCCATCGTGACGGCGAACAGCACGGCAATGCGCGGATTGAAGGCGCGGCCGGGCGGCACGGTCTCGCCCTCCATGGCATGCACACTGCGCCACGCGACCAGCAGACCGTACGCCAGTGCAGCAACGCCGGCCGCCAGCAGCGGCAGCGCCATTTCGCGCAGTACGGCGGTACTGGTCACGGCGAGCAGCAGCACCAGTTGCAGCACGGTCGCCAGCGACGACAGCACGGCCCCCGACACGGCGCCGGCGCGCAACGCGGGGGTGCGCACGGCCTGTGCGCCCATCGCCGCGATGGTGGCGGTGCTCGACACGAAGCCCGATGCGAAGCCGGCGAAAGACAGGCCGAGCGCCGGTCCGGCGGCGCGCAGTGCGATGTGGCCGCAGGCGTTGATGGCCATCATCAGCACGGCCAGCGTCCACAAGGTGCGCGGATTGATCGCATCGAACGGATCAACCGTGCGATCGGGCGTCAGCGGCAGGATGACCAGCGCCGCGGCAGCCAGCAGCAGGGCGTCGTGCAGTTCCTGCTCCGACATGACACGCACGACGAAGCGGTGCAGGTGGCTGCGCGCGGCCAGCATGATGGCCACCAGCACGCCGATGCCGGTCGCCAGCGGCGCATCGACCTGCGCCAGCGCACCGAGCGTAAACGTCAGCAGCAGCGCGATTTCCGTCGTCAGGCCGGGATCGACGTCGGCTGACTTGCGGTACGACACCACGGCCAGCAGCCCGACCCCGGCCGCCAGCACCGCCAGGGTCAGGCCGCCGCCGAGCAGCATGGCCAGCGCGCCGAGCAATGCGGCCAGTGTGAAGGTGCGCAGACCGGCTGCAGCACGCGCCGGGCCTTCGCCCTTGCGTCGCTCGCGCTCCATGCCGATCAGCAGGCCGATGCCGAGCGCGGCGGCAAGGCCGATCAGTCTGGGATCAACGGATTCGGACATGCCTCAACGATACGCGGGTAGGCGGCACCGACGCTCATCCGGTGCGATCCGGATGAATGATCGGGTGCATTGATTGCATGGCGGATGCTCCATCGCGGTGCGTAAAGGCACCCCTAAGCCCCGATCCGGAAAGGACATTTCAGCGACCGTGAAAATCTGTCAACGGCCACGACGGGCGCGTGTGTTCATTGATCGCATGTTGATCGCAGACGGTGATGCCGGCATGGCACGCAGCGTGCAAAGGACAGGGAGCGCCGTCAGAGCGCACTGACCCGGTCGACCACCCCACAGGAGAGTTCTCATGCCGAAAGTTACCAAGCCCGCCAATCAGAAAGGTGAATTCCTCGTCGATTACGAAGAGAAGGTGTTCGAGGACGTAAAAGCCGAGCCGGGCGAGAAGGCGCTGGTCACCTTCCACACCGTCGCCTTCGAAGGCTCGATCGGCTTCGTCAATCTGCTGCAGGCCACCCGCCTGAAGCGCAAGGGCTTCGACACGTCGATCCTGCTGTACGGTCCGGGCGTCACGCTGGGCGTCAAGCGCGGCTTCCCGACGCTGGGCGATGAAGCCTTCCCCGGCCACCAGAACTTCAACAACCAGATCACCAAGTTCATCGCCGAAGGCGGCAAGGTCTATGCGTGCCGCTTCGCGCTGCAGGCGCTATACGGCCATGGTGAAGGGTCGCTGATCGAAGGCATCACGCCGATCAACCCGCTCGACGTGCTCGACATCATCCTGCTGCACCGGAAGGACAACGCCTTCATCCTCGACACCTGGACATTGTGATGTCTTCCGCCCGCATCGTCCGCGCCGCCGCGATCCAGATCGCGCCCGACCTCGAATCGGCCGACGGCACGCTGGCGCGCGTGCTGGCGGCGATCGACGAGGCGGCGGACCGCGGCGCGCGGCTGGCGGTGTTCCCGGAAACCTTCCTGCCCTACTACCCGTACTTCTCCTTCGTGCAGCCGCCGGTGCTGATGGGCGCGGCGCACCTGAAGCTGTACGAACGGGCGGTGGTGGTGCCCGGGCCGGTGACGCAGGCGGTCGCCGAACGGGCGCGAGCGCGCGGCGTCGTGGTGGTACTCGGCGTGAACGAGCGCGACCACGGCAGCCTGTACAACACGCAGCTGGTGTTCGACGCCGACGGCACGCTGGCGCTGAAGCGCCGCAAGATCACGCCGACCTATCACGAACGCATGGTGTGGGGTCAGGGTGACGCGAGCGGCCTGAAGGTGGTCGACACCGCCATCGGTCGCGTCGGCGCGCTGGCCTGCTGGGAGCACTACAACCCGCTGGCGCGCTACGCGCTGATGACGCAGCACGAGGAAATCCACTGCGCGCAGTTTCCCGGTTCGATGGTCGGCCAGATATTCGCCGACCAGATGGAAGTGACGATCCGCCATCACGCGCTCGAAGCGGGCTGCTTCGTCATCAATTCCACCGGCTGGCTGAGCGACGCGCAGATCCAGTCCATCACGCCCGACGCCGGCCTGCAGAAGGCGCTGCGCGGCGGATGCTGCACCGCCATCGTGTCGCCCGAAGGCGTGCATCTGGCGCCGCCACTGACCGAAGGCGAAGGCATGGTGATCGCCGATCTGGACATGGCGCTGGTCACCAAGCGCAAACGCATGATGGATTCGGTCGGCCACTACGCGCGGCCCGAACTGCTCAGCCTCGCCATCAACGACCGCCCGGCACGTCCGGTCGTGTCGATGGCATCCACTTCAGAACCTGTCCGGAGCACCTCCGATGAGCACCCCACCGACTTTCGAAGCGAACCGCGAATCGAACCGCAACTCGACCGACCGTCAGCAGGCGACGGCGCTGATGACGGAACTGCAGTCGTTCGGCTTGCGGCTGGCTGATCCGGGCGCCGGCGCACCGAGCCGGCGCGGCGGTGCCGGGCCGTCGGACCACAAGGCGGTGACCGTGGACGGCACGACCATCATGGTGCCGGTGCATACGGGCTCCGCCTTCAACTCGCCGTTCATCGCAGAAGCGCCGGACGCCGACGGCCGCGTGCAGTTGAGGCGCGGCAGCATTCCGATCGCGCAGATCCGCTTTCCTGAACAGCCGCGCTTCTACGCGCTGCAGACACTGGATGGCGTGCCCTACTCGCACATCGCAACGCTGCACGGCGCCGACGTGCTGGCGACCACGGTACTGCAGACCTGCATCCGGTATGAAAGCCGGCGCAAGTCGTGCAAGTTCTGCTCGATCGGCCAGTCGCTGGCGGCCGGTCGCACCATTGCGCACAAGACCCCGGAACAGCTGGCCGAAGTCGCCCGCGCCGCGGTGCTGCTCGACGGCGTGAAGCACATGGTCATGACCACCGGCACGCCGGCCACGCCGGACCGCGGCGCGCAGGTGCTGTGCGATTCCGCCTTTGCCGTGCGCGCCGCGGTCGACCTGCCGATCCAGGCACAGTGCGAGCCGCCGGACGATGACCGCTGGTTCGCCCGCATGAAGGCGGCCGGCATCGACAGTCTGGGCATGCACCTGGAAGTGGTCACGCCGGCGCTGCGCGAACAGATCATGCCGGGCAAGGCGGCCGTGTCCATGGAGCGCTACATGGAGGCGTTCGAAGCTGCGGTCGCCGTATTCGGCCGCGGCCAGGTGAGCACCTACATCCTGGCCGGGCTGGGCGACACGACGGACGCCATCCTCGACATCAGCGCGAAACTGATCGGCCTGGGCGTGTATCCCTTCGTCGTGCCCTTCGTGCCGATCAGCGGCACGCCGCTGGAAGATCACCCGGCGCCCAGCCCGGCCTTCATGCGGTCCATTCTCGAACCGCTGGGCGCGATGCTGTCCGATGCCGGCCTGCGCTCCACCGACATCAAGGCCGGCTGCGGCAAGTGCGGCGCCTGCTCCTCTTTGTCGTCGTACGAGAAGCAGGACGCTCACCAACCGGACACTCACCATGCGGCACGCTGAACCGGTCGGGTACTGCGAACTGCCGGCGCACTTCGCGCCCTGCGAATTCCGCATCAAGTGGGCGGACAGCGCGTGGGAGCGCGGCGAAGCACATCGCCTGCGGCGCGCGGTGTTCTGCGAGGAACAGGGCGTGTTCGACAGCGACGACATCGACGCCATCGATGCGTACGCCCAGCTCATCGTCGCGGTGACCCAGGTCGGCGGCATGCCGGATCAGGTGGTCGGCACGGTGCGCATCCACGAGGACCGGCGCTGCGGCGAACCCGGCCTGTGGTGGGGCTCGCGCCTCGCGGTGGCGCCGGCATTCCGCAGCCACGGCAAGCTGGGCGCGACGCTGATCCGGCTCGCGGTGACCAGCGCGCATGCGCGCGGCTGCCACACCTTCCTCGCCCACGTGCAGGCGCAGAACCTGCCGCTGTTCCGCCGCCTGCACTGGAAGCCGCTGCAGCCGGAAACCCTGCACGGCCGCGCGCACTGGCTGATGCAGGCCGAACTCGATCACTACCCGCCGTGTTTCGACGTGTTCAGCGGCTTCGTCACGCGCTCGACGGCGGCGCGCAGCGGAGTCGCCGCGTGAATCTGCACGCCCTCGTCGACGCGCTGCGCGGCAGCCCCGGCTTCGCGCACAAGCGCGACATCGGCGACGTGATGGACGCTCTCGGCCGCGCACTGCCCGGTGGCATGCAGGACATGGCTCAGGCCGTGGCCATCGGCGACGACTGTGCCGCCATCGCCGACCCGTCGGGCGAGGGCTGGCTGCTGTTCGCCATCGAAGGGCTGGTCGAACAGTTCGTGTCACGGATGCCCTGGTTCGCCGGCTACTGCGGCGTCATGGTTAATGTGAGCGACATCTGCGCCATGGGCGGGCGGCCGATCGCGGTGGTCGACGCGCTGTGGAGCGACGGCGCCGACGCCTCGTCGCCGGTGCTCGAAGGCATGGCCGCGGCGTCGGCGCGCTACGGTGTGCCCATCGTCGGCGGCCACAGCAATCACCGCGCGGCGCACGGCCAGCTGGCGGTCGCCATCCTCGGGCGCGCGAAAAGGCTGATCACAAGTTTCAATGCGCAGCCGGGCGACGACCTGATCCTGGCGGTCGACCTGCGCGGCGCGTACGAAGAACCCTATCCGTACTGGAATGCCTCGACCCGCGCACCGGCCGAGCGCCTGCGTGGCGACATCGAATTGCTGCCGCAACTGGCCGAAGCCGGCCTGTGCGACGCCGGCAAGGACGTCAGCATGGCCGGCCTGATCGGCACTGCGCTGATGCTGCTCGAGTGCTCGAAGGTCGGTGCGGCGATTGATCTTGACGCGGTGCCGCGCCCAGACGGCGTGCCGCTGCTGCGCTGGCTGCTGTCCTTTCCCAGCTTCGGCTATCTGCTGTCGGTGCGCCCGGCCCACGCCGACCGCGTCATCGCGCGCTTCGGCGAACGCGACATTGCCGCGGCGCGCATCGGCCACCTCACCGCATCGCCCGAGGTGTGGCTGATCCGGCAGCACGACCGCGCGCTGCTGTGGAATGTCGCTGAACAGCCCTTCATTCTTGCGGCGACGACTGCACATGCGGATGTGGAGGCGGCGCATGGCTGATGCACTGCAAGCGGGGCTGAAAATCGGGCTGCTGACCCATTCGGTCAATCCGCGAGGCGGCGTGGTGCACACGCTTGAGCTGGCGCAGGCGCTGCAGCGCGACGGCCACGACGTGACGATGTTCGCACCGGCCGCACCCGGGCAGCGCCTGTTCCGCGCGCCGGCGTGCAGCTTCGAACCGGTGCCGGTGGCCGGCACCGCCGGCGGCGTGGTCGACATAGTCAGCGAACGCATCGGCGCGTATGTCGCCCACCTCGCGCCGCGTCTGGCGACCCGGCCGTTCGACATCCTGCATGCGCAGGACAGCATCAGCGCCAACGCGCTGGCCGCACTGGAAGATCAGGGTCTGATCGACGGCTTCGTGCGCACCGTGCACCACCTCGACGAGTTCGACGACAGCCGGCTCGCCGCCTGGCAGGCGCGTGGCGTGCAGTGCGCACGCACCGTGCTGTGCGTCAGCGATCTGTGGCGCGACCGGCTGGCCGACGATTTCGGCATCGACGCGCAGCGCGTGAACAACGGCGTCGACGCCGAACGCTACTCGGCACAGCCGGGCGACGGCGACCTCATCCTCGCGCATCGGCTGGGCATCACCGAAGCCGCCGGGCGCGGCCCGGTGTTTCTCGCCGTCGGCGGCGTCGAGGAGCGCAAGAACACGCGGCGCGTGCTCGAAGCCTTCGCGCTGCTCAAGGCCGATCTGCCGGGCGCGCAACTGGTGATCGCCGGCGGCGCCAGCCTGCTCGACCACGACGGCTATGCGCGCGCCTTCCAGGCCGACCTGCGCGACAGCGGCCTGACCGCGGGCTACGCGCGCGACGTGGTCATCGCCGGCACGCTGGCCGATGCCGACATGCCGGCGCTGTTCCGCCTCGCCGACGTGCTCGTCATGGCATCGACCTGTGAGGGCTTCGGCCTGGTGGTGCTCGAGGCGCTGGCCAGCGGCACGCCGGTCGTCGTGTCGTCGATTGCGCCCTTCACCGAATATCTGGGCGACACCGACGTCAGCTGGGCCGACCCGCAGGACGCCCAGTCGATCGCCCGCGCCATGCGCCGCGCCTGCGACCCGCGCCGCGCCGAGGTGTTGCGCTACGAACTGCCCGAGGTATGCCGGCGCTTCAGCTGGCCGGCCAGCGCCCGGCGTCACGCCGACCTGTACCGGGCGTCGCTGCATCCGCCTGCATCCACATAGAGAGATCTGCACCATGCCCGCCATGCACTTCCGGGTCCGCTGGCCGGACCAGACCGAAACCCGCTGCTATTCGCCCTCGCTGGTGATCAAGGACTACTTCGCGCCGGGCACCTGCTACCCGCTGGCGGAATTCATGGCGTCGGTGCGCGAGGCGCTGCACATCGCGTCCGAGCGGGTCCGCGCGAAGTACGGATTCGCCTGTTCGGCCGCGATGGACCAACTGGCCGACATCGAGCAGCACGCTGCGCGCTGGGCCACGCAGCCCGATGCGCAGATCGAAGTACTCGCCTTCGACGAGTGAACCACGGAGTCCCTGCCATGCCCCCATCCTCCCCTTCCCATCTGCCGGTCATCATCGTCGGCGGCGGCCAGGCCGGCCTGTCGATGAGCCACTGCCTGCAGCAGGCCGGCATCGACCATCTGGTGCTGGAAAAGCACAGCGCGATGCATGTCTGGCGCACCCAGCGCTGGGACAACTTCTGCCTCGTCACGCCGAACTGGCAGTGCGCATTGCCCGGTCATATTTACGACGGTCCGGACCCGCACGGCTTCATGAAAAAGGACGAAATCAACGCCTGGCTGGCCGCCTTCCGCCGCAAGGTCGCACCGCCGATCCGCGAGGGCGTGACGGTGCGCCGCGTCAGCCCGCGCGCGCAGGGTGGTTTCGACGTGATCACATCGGACGGCGAATGGACCGCCGACCAGGTCGTGGTGGCCAGCGGCGGCTATCACCAGCCCATCGTGCCGCGGCTGGCCGAGCGTCTGCCAGCCGGCATCGTGCAACTGCATTCCGAGCAGTACCGCAGCGCGGCCGCGCTGCCCGAGGGCGAGGTGCTGGTGGTCGGATCCGGGCAGTCCGGCGCGCAGATTGCAGAAGATCTGCATCTGGCGGGGCGCAAGGTGCATCTGGCGGTGGGCGATGCGCCGCGCTGCGCGCGCTTCTACCGCGGACGCGACGTGGTCGACTGGCTGGCCGACATGAATTACTACGACATGCCGGTCACCGAGCACCCGCTGCGCGAAGGCGTGCGCGACAACACCAACCACTACGTGACCGGCCGCGACGGCGGGCGCGACATCGACCTGCGCCGCTTCGCGCTCGAAGGCATGGAACTGTACGGCCTGCTGCAGGATCTCGACGGTACGACACTTGCGTTCCAGCCGGGCCTGGGCGCCGCGCTCGACCACGCCGACCGCATCTACAACGGCATCAATGCCGCGATCGACAAGCACATCGCCAGCGCCGGCATCGACGCACCGCCGCCGTCGGTCTATGAACCGGTGTGGGCGCCTGCGGCCGAGCGCACGACGCTCGACCTGTCGTCGAGCGGCATCACGAGCGTCATCTGGTGCATCGGCTTCAGCCCGGATTTCCGCTGGCTGGACGCGCCGGTATTCAACGGCCGCGGCGATCCGGTGCACACGCGCGGCGTAACACAGCAACCGGGCCTGTACTTCCTCGGTCTGCCCTGGCTGTACACCTGGGGCTCGGGCCGCTTTTCCGGCGTGGCGCGCGATGCCGCCTGGCTGACCGAGAAGGTGACCGACTTCGCGCCCCGGCATCTTCAACCGGAGGAGGCCGTCACATGCTGATGCAGGACGCGAACCAATTGCAGCCGCGCGCCACATTGGCTTTGCTGCAGCATTATCAGACCGGCATGCCGCAACTGGCGCTGTACGGCCTGTCGGAAAACTGGCTGCTGAAGGAATGCGCCCACCTGCACTGGATGGCCATCGCGCGCGCGCAGGGGCAGGATGAACCGGCTTTCGCCGACATCGACGGCTGCCGCAGCTATGCCGCGCTGACCGCGGTGCGGCTGCGCGAGGCGCAACTCGACGCGGTGACCGAACACGCACCGTTCGCGCTGCTGGCGCGGCTGGTGCCGCATGGCCGCGCGCAGCATTACAGCGCGCAGACAGTGCGCATGGGCAGCAGGCGCGTGGCGCGCCTCGAGCTGCTGTCGGCGCTGGTGCGCCGCGCGCCGGGTGGCGGCAACCGCAGCGTTGCGAAGGCGCGGATGCTGCCGGACAACGAAGACCTGATCTCTGGCGACGCCATGCTGATGGCGGCCGCAGCCGAACTGAAGTCGCTCGGCCGGGCGCACCGCACCGCGGCGCTGGAGGGTGAAATGATTCGCAGCTTCGACTTCACGCCCTGCCCGAACAGCGATTTCAACGGCGCCGGCTTCCTGTACTTCGCCACCTTCCAGGCGCTGGTCGACCGTGCCGAGTTCGCCTGGTACGGCCTGCGCCCGGCGGTCACCGCCGAGCGCACGCTGTACTTCCACGGCAACATCGACCCGGGCGAAGCCGTGCGTGTCGAACTGCTGGATGCCGGAGCGGAGCCTGACGGCTTTCATCATCGCTGCCGCATCGTGCGCCGGGCCGACGGCCTCTGCATCGCCGACGTGATCACCCGCAAGCGCTTCTCCCGAAGGGCCGATTGATGGACAAGACCTCGCAGATCTGGCTCAAGCGCATCCGGTCGAGCAACAAGCCGGCCTATCTGCTGATTGCCGATCTGATCGCCGAAGACGTGCGCAGCGGCCGGCTGGCCGCGCGCGACCGTCTGCCCACGCTGCGCGAACTGGCCGACTACCTGGAACTGAACTACACGACGGTGGCGCGCGGCTATGCCGAGGCGCGCAAGCGCGGCCTGATCGATTCGCGCGCCGGCATGGGAACCTTCGTGCGCGGGGCTACGCCCGGCCTGACGCTACGCGGCGGCAGCGGCGCCGAAATGACGATGAATCTGCCGCCTGAGCCGCAGGATCCGGCGCTGATTGCCCGCCTGCGCGACAGTGCGGCGCAGGTGATGGTGCAGTCCGACTGGTACGACCTGCTGCGCTACCAGGATTTCGGTGGCACGCGCGACGACCGCGCAGCCGGCGTGCAGTGGCTGCGTCGCCGGCTGCCGTTGTGCGCGGTCGAACGGGTGCTGGTGTGCCCGGGCATCCACGCCGCGCTGACCGCGCTGGTGTCGCTGCTGGCACGACCGGGCGAACTGATCTGCGTCGAGTCGCTGACCTATCCGGGCATCAAGGCCATCGCCGCCCAGCTCGGTGTGCAACTCCACGCGCTGCCGCTGGACGACGACGGCCCCAGCGCCGATGCCTTCGAACACGCGTGTCGGACCCTGAAACCGCGTGCGCTGTACTGCAACCCGACATTGCTGAACCCGACCACTGCGACGATCACACGTGCCCGGCGCGAGGCGCTGGCCGACGTTGCGCTGCGCTACGCCGTGCCCATCATCGAGGACGACGCCTACGCCATGCTGCCGCGCGACACTCCGCCGCCGCTGGCCACGCTGGCACCGGCGCTCACCTATTACATCACCGGCCTGTCGAAGTGTTTCGGCGCCGGCCTCCGCTCGGCCTTCGTGAACGCACCCGGCCCGCGCCAAGCGGAACGACTGGCCGGCGCGCTGCGCGCCACCACCGTCATGTGCTCGCCGGTCACCAACGCGCTGGCCACGCGCTGGATCACCGACGGCACGGCCGACGCGATGCTGGACGCCATACGAAGCGAATCCGTTTTCCGCCAGTCGCTGGCCGCACGTCATCTGGGCCGCCACGCGATGCGGGCGCAAACGGAAGGCTTTCACCTGTGGCTGCCGCTGTCGTCGGAGTGGTCGATGGTGGAGTTTGCGTCCTACCTGCGTGCGCAGGGTGTCGGCGTGGTCGCCAGCGCCGCCTTCAGCACTGACGGCACACCACCGGACGCGGTGCGCGTGTGCCTCGGCGGGCCGATGTCACGCGACGACTGCGACAATGCGCTGCGCCTGATCGCCGACACGCTGGAACATCCTCTGCAGCCGCATTCGACGGTGATGTAGGGCCCCGATTCAACGCGCCGATCGAGACTTATCGCCCGCGACCGCCGCCACCGCCGCCGCCGCCCATGCCACCGGGCCCGCTCATGCCGCCGCGCGGTGGCATGCTGTCGGGAAGCGTCGCACCTCGCTGCGTCGCGCGTTCCTGCATGCGCTGATGATGTTCGCGCTGATAGGCCTCCCTCTCCTCGGCGCTCTTCATGTTGCGCATCCGTTCACGATGCTCCGCCTGTTCCTGCTGCGTCATCAACTCGCTGCCGTAGATGCGCTCCTGGGCCCGCTCCTGCGTGGTCTCGCGGACTTGATCGCGCACCGTGTCCTGAGCGACCGACTGTCCTGCAGTCACTGCAATGAAAAGTGCGCCGACAAGCGTCACGGCGCTCCCGATGAGCTTCCGATGGGTCATGATGTTCTCCGGAAAAAACCTGCGTTGCAGCAACGAGTGGGGTTGTCCAGCGTGGTGCGAGCGTTTGTCAACACGCCGCCGCCCGGACAGGTCGGCACGGGCCTCGTGCGAAGTCCGAGTACCACGCTGCCCGGCTTGGTGGCCGTGGCGACGAAACCGGGTGCCATGCGCCTTCGTTCCGTCCTGCCGGATTCACTTCCGCCGCGATGCCCGCTGCCCCGTTCCCCCCTCCGTATCCGCCATCTTCAGATGCATGGACGGCTGGCAGGACTGTGATCATCGGCGACACGCCAGCACAAGCAGACAGCCTGCTGCCAGCACTCCGACGCGCGCCCTTCGACTTCTGATGACGATGTCCATTTCGATTCTCCGCACAAGCTAGCGCAATCCATGGCCGGCCGGCGGCAGGCTGCACCCACTGCAAGGAACAGTGTGCAACCTTGTCCAGCCTCACAGGTTGTCCGGGATCAATGTCGACCGTTGCAGCACGCGCGCCCGGCGGCGCGACGACTGCGGCATCGCACTGCACCTGATCGCCGGAACGCTGGAACATCCGGAACTGGACGAAACGCACCGCAAACAGAAAAGCCCGACATTACGGTCGGGCTTTTCGTGAAACTACCGTCAACCCGCGCACAGACGCGGGGCGGCTGTCAGCTGAAGCGGCGGCGCAGACCGGCGAGACCGAGCAACGCAAGGCTGGCGAGCGCAAGGGTGCCGGGTTCCGGAATTGGGGTACCCGGATCGCCAGATGCATTGACATCGACCAGGATGGCCACACGACCCACTTCAGCGCGATCGAGAACAGCAGTCAGCGCGAAGTTGTATCGCCTTCGACCGTGGGCGAGAACGAACCCAGTGGCGCGGTGATGCCGGTTGCGTTCATCGCGAGGAAGTCCATCCCGAGGTTCAACGAGTTCTGGATCGCCGCACCCTGAAGGGCCGAGCCGAGAAACTCGATCACGCCGTGGTTCGCTTCGTCCGTGCCGCTGGCCGGATCGAAGTCGCAATACAGCCGAAACACGTAATTCGAGATGTCGTCACCACCGACGTAGAACGCGAAGTTCCACAGTGCGTAGGGATCGGCAGGCGACGACGGCGGGTTCGCTGACACACCCGTCGCGGCATCGAAGGTGCTCGTGCCATTATTCGCCAGATTCGGGCCGGTGAAACGCTGGTGAGCGGTCAGGCCGAGGGTCACGTCCGACACCGTCGGATCGAGCGTAAGCACCTGAACGGCGGTGTTCGGAATGCCGGAACCGGCAAATGTGGCGCTCGGCTGGGCTTGCAGTGCAGTGGAAGACGGCGTGATGGGCGCAGCGAAGACTGCAGTGCTGGGCAATGCAACGAGTACAGCGACTGAGTTGAAGGCGTACTTCATGGAAGCTCCTGACGCTGCGGGTTTTTGTACGTCAAGCGCAGCTAGTGTTACGCCAGTGACGAATCAAAAGAAAAAACCCTTTTTTTCAGCCCGTTGAGATTCAGCCCGAATCAAGCGCACCGTGCCATGTAAGATTTACCGACACTTCGTGAACAATTTCCTGAACTTTGCACGTGAAGTTCTGTTTCGCACTGGACTTCTGGGGTAAAGGAAACCACCGCTTGCGGCGTTTCATCCGGGCCCGACGAAGACTGGATACTGGCTGGAGATTTCACCATGCACACCACTGTCATCATCGAATCAGGCATTGAAGGTCCCGACTGTGCGGCCGACATCGTCAACATCGTCCATGAGCTCCCGGGGATAGACAGCGTCGACGTGTCGCCGGAAACCGGTACGGTCAGCATCGAGCACAGCCCGCTGGTGTCGGAAGACGACATCTGCCGCGTGCTTGAAGAAGGCGGTTTTCCGGTACAGCGTTGAACGGCTCGCACCGGGCCCGCTTCGATCCGGCCACAGGCTGCCGCCAGGCGCTGCGGCCAGCGCCGCCGACAACTCAGGCGCCTGTCGGGGAACATCCGGTGGATGCCTGCCATCACATACCGTCGTTCCTGCGCCCGCCCTGTCTGACGCATGCATCGCGCTGCACGCGAACGTGCGACCGGCCGGTGACTGGCCGCCCCCCATTTGTGCGCGTCCTTCAAGGGCCTGACATTCCCCCGTTTCTCCGGACATGAACCACGAAGTCTCAAGCGCAGCGGTCTGCAGCATCGTCGTGATCGAAATGATCGGCTACCCGGACAAGCCGGTCGCCGAACAGGCACAGATGCGATCGCGCTTCAACGAGGTGCTGGGCACGGCACTGGTCGACGCGCGTCCGGAGGCGCGCATCGTGCTGGACACCGCAGACGGTGCCGCCATCACGTTCATCGAATCCCCGAACGACGGGCTTCGCTTTGCAGCCCGGGTGCGCGCCGCGACTGTCGCGGCGGGCCATGACGCGCTGGCGCTGCGCTGCGGGATCCACCATGGCCCGGTCATGCTGATCGGCGAACCGGGGGTGCCGCCCAACCTGGTCGGCGACGGTCTCGGGGTGGCTCAACGCGTCGCCGGCTTTGCCGGCGTCGGCAGGGTGTTCGCGTCGCGTTCCTTCGTAGATGCACTGGCGAGTCGGCAAGCTGCGTGCAGGCCGTTGTTCGAACCGGCCGGTATGCACACCGATGCGCAGTTGCGCGAACACGAGTTGTTCCTGCTGACCGACAGGCCGCTGCCGGACCGCCCTGACAGCCCGCCGAACAGTGGTCCGGAATCGGGCAAGCTGCTTGAGTCGCCGCTGGCTGGCGTGCTTTCGCGCCCGCCGGCGGTGACGGCGCTGGCTGTGGCAGCCATCCTGCTTGTAGCGTTGGTCATTCGTGCCGCGCTGCCCGGACAAGACGCCACGGCTGCGAACGGCGGGCATGCAGGCGTGGTACAACCGTCGATAGCGGCACCGCAACGCCTTTCTCGGGATTTCGAAGGCAGCGAGCCGGCAGATGCGTTGCAGCTCGGTACCCTGAGGGTGAATGTACTACCCTGGGGCGAGGTCAGCGTGGCCGGCGCCCACCACGGTGCGGCACCGCCGGAGCGCAACCTCATGCTGGCGCCCGGCGTGCATGTACTCGAAATCCGCAATCCGGCGTTTGCGCCGCATACACAGCGGGTCGAAGTCAGAGCCGGCGAGGAAACCAGGATCAGACATGATTTTCGTCAGTAAGCGTGCGCTGCACTGCTGGGCGCTCGTCGCGGTGATTTCGATGCTGTCCGCCTGTGCCACGGTGCAGAAGGGTGTCGACGGCATCGTGTCGGTATTCGATCAGGACGGGGCGAAACCGGTAGCGAAGTCGGGCCAGCCAGCGCAGCCGAAGGCGCCGTCGGGCGACGCACCGAAGACATCGCCGAAGCCGGCGGCCTCCCCGGCCGCCGCTCCGGCGCGCGCAACATCGGCAGATGAACTGCTGGCGGCCGGCGTCAGGCAGTATGAGGATGCGCGCTACCCGGAAGCGGCCGAGCTGCTGAAGTCCAGCCTGGGCGCGGGACTGCGCAACCGCACCAGTCAGGCAAGGGCGCACAAGTATCTGGCCTTCATCCATTGCATCAGCGAGCGTGCAGCCGCCTGCCGGCAGTCTTTCTACCGCGCCTTCGCCGCCGACCCGGCGTTTGCGCTGACGCCCGCCGAAGCCGGACATCCGAAGTGGGGACCGGTCTATCGCAGCGTCGCCGACGCACGCTGATCCGGGTGCCATGAGTCTTCCCGTGAATATCGGACGTTACGACGTGCTCGCCGAGATCGGGCGTGGCGCGATGGGCGTGGTCTATCGTGCATTCGATCCGCTGCTCGACCGCACGGTGGCGATCAAGACCATCAACATGGCGCTCGATCCGGACGACATCGAATTCTACGAGCGGCGCTTCATGATCGAGGCGCGCGCGGCCGGCGGGTTGAATCACCCCAACATCGTCACCATTCACGACATCGGTCGCAGTGGCGATCTGGCCTACATGGCCATGGAATACCTCGACGGCCGCGAACTGAAGGACCTGATCAACCGCGGCGAACTGAGCTTCGATCAAGCCCTCGATCTGGCGGCGCGGATCGCCGACGGGTTGGCCTATGCCCACGCGCGCGGCGTCATTCATCGCGATGTGAAGCCGGGCAACATCATGGTGCTGGCCGACGGGCGCGTGAAGATCACGGACTTCGGCATTGCGCGGCTGCATGGTACCGACGCACGCACCCAGACCGGCCTGCTGCTCGGGTCGCCACGTTATCTGTCGCCGGAGCAGGTGCTGGGCCGCACACCGGATACGCGGGTCGACCTGTTTTCGCTCGGCGTCATCCTGTACGAAATGATGACCGGCCGGTCGCCCTTCATCGGCAGCGATGTGCAGTCGGTGATGTATCAGGTCATCCACCACATACCGGTGGCACCGGGCGTGCTGAATCCGGCATTGCCGGCGCTGGTCGATCTCATCGTGGCCAAGGCGCTGGCAAAATCACCGGACGCGCGCTACCAGAACGCTGCCGACATTGCAGACGACCTGCGCGCCTGCCGCCTTCGATGCGCGTCGGACACTGATTTCAAGCTGCCGGCGAAAGTGCGGTCGGCGCCCGGTACGACTGGCGCTGTCACCGAATCATCAGCCGCGCCTGGCGCTGCGACCGTCTCACGGGGAATGGCGCGCGAATTCGACTCCACGGAAGCCACCATCCGGCTCGCGGCACGATCAGCTGGGATGGCTGATCCGGATCGCCTCGCTGCCACGGTCGGTGTGTCGCGTGAGGTGGTCGAGGCCGCATTGAAGGCCGCCTCATCGCATTCGGCACGAGAACCGGACGCCCAGGCAGTCGCGCAGTGGTCGGCGGCCGATCGCAAGCGCCTCTTGGGAGCGGTAATGGTCGCACTCGGCATGTCGGCGTTGCTGATCTACCTATAGGCCATCCGCGCGAAACCGGTGCCGACAGCCCGTGTGGCACCCGCTCCGTACCTTACAATTGTGCGATGAGACACTCCGCTGCTGCTCCCCTGCCCGCGCCCGAAGCTCCACCCGGCACCCGCCGCCGGGATCTCGACACCCTCAAAAGCCTTTTCCCTTACCTCTGGGCCTACAAGTGGCGCGTGCTGATCGCGCTCACCTTCCTGATCGGCGCCAAGGGTGCGAACGTGACGGTGCCCCTGATCTTCAAGCAACTGATCGACGCGCTGACGCCAGCCGCCGCGATGCAGAAGAGTGCGCTCGAAGCGGCACCGCTGCTGGTACCGCTCGGCCTGCTTGCGGCCTATGGCGCACTGCGCTTTTCGACCTCGTTGCTGACCGAACTGCGCGAAATCGTGTTTTCGCGCGTGACGCAGCAGGCGGTGCGGCGCATTTCGATGCAGGTGTTCCAGCACCTGCACGCCCTGTCGTTGCGCTTTCACCTCGAACGCCAGACCGGCGGCCTGACGCGCGATATCGAGCGCGGCACCCGCGCCATCGGCTCGCTGATCAGCTACACGCTGTATTCCATCCTGCCGACGCTGGTGGAGATGGGCCTCGTGCTGAGCATCCTCGCGGTGAAGTACGAAGCGGCGTTCGCGTTGATCACTGCGGTCACGCTGGCGATCTACATCACGTTCACCGTGGTCGTCACCAATTGGCGCACCAAACTGCGGCGCGAAGTGAACGAGCTGGATTCGGCGGCCAACACACGTGCCATCGACAGCCTTCTGAACTACGAAACGGTGAAGTACTTCAACAACGAAGGCTTCGAAGCGCGCCGCTACGATGAACAGATGGCGCGCTGGCAGCGGGCGCAGGAGCGCAGCCAGGTTTCGCTGTCGTATCTGAACATCGGCCAGGCCTTCATCATCGCCATCGGCGTCACGCTGATGATGTGGCGCGCCACGGTCGGCGTGGCGGAAGGCCGCATGACGCTGGGCGACATCGTGCTGGTGAATGCCTTCATGATCCAGCTCTACATTCCGCTGAACTTCCTCGGCGTGCTGTACCGCGAAATTCGCCAGTCGCTGACCGATATCGAGCGCATGTTCGGCCTGATGGACACCCACCGCGAGATCGCCGATGACCGGGACGCCAAAGCCCTGCCGCCGGGACCGTGCGAAGTGCGCTTCCAGCAGGTGAACTTCAGCTACGACCCCGCGCGCCAGATCCTGCACGACGTCGATTTCACGATACCGGCCGGCGGCCGGGTCGCGGTGGTCGGCCAGTCAGGTTCCGGCAAATCGACGCTGGCGCGACTGCTGTTCCGCTTCTATGACGTGGACAACGGCGGCGGACGCATCACGATCAATGGCACCGACATCCGCAAACTCACGCAGGACAGCCTGCGCACCGCAATCGGCATCGTGCCGCAGGACACCGTGCTGTTCAATGACAGCATTCACTACAACATCCAGTACGGCCGGGTCACCGCCTCGGCGGAAGAGGTCGAAGCGGCGAGCCGCGCCGCGCAGTTGCACGACTTCGTCGTCCGCCTGCCCGACGGCTACGACACCAAGGTCGGCGAGCGAGGCCTGAAACTGTCCGGCGGCGAGAAGCAGCGTGTCGCCATTGCACGCGCGCTGCTGAAGGACCCGCCAGTGCTGATATTCGACGAAGCCACCTCGGCGCTGGACTCGAAGACCGAACAGGCCATCCAGTCACAGCTCGAACAGGTGGCGCGCGGGCACACCACGCTGATCATCGCGCACCGGCTGTCCACCATCATGGACGCCGACCAGATACTGGTGATGGACGCCGGACGCATCGTCGAACGCGGTTCGCATCCCGAACTTATTGCGCTCGATGGCGCGTACGCGCAGATGTGGGCCCTGCAGGCACAGGAAGAAGACGAGCCGACCGGGTAAAATCTTTGCCGGGCTGGCGGCAGACGAAAAAAACCGCGCCGAAGCGCGGTTTTTCGTTTCGTGCTGCTGATCAGGCAGCCTTGCGACGGCGAACTGCGATCATGCCTGCCAGTGCCGTACCGACGAGCGCCAGGGACATCGGCTCGGGCACCGCGGGCGGCGGCGTGGTCGGCTTGTAGGAACCGGTCACGCCTGCCAGCTTGATGTAGTCAAGCTTGTCGGATGCGGGCCCCGGAGTCACGAGCCAGTAACGGGAGTACGTGGAGTTGGTCGTCAGGCGCGGATCCGACGGACTCGCGAAATCACCGACCTTGGTCCAGCCGGTCAGCGTCGAGTAATCCTTCGTCAGGATGGTGCCGGTGCTGAAGGCGGTGGCGCTGGTGTAGGCATAGACCTGCACGTCCGAGTCATTCGTCGTCCATCCGAAGTCGAGCTGTTCCAGCGTGAAGTCCGACGAGAACGAGAACAGGATGGACTCCGTCGCGCCCTGATTGTCGAACGAGTGCTGCGGATTGTTCAGGTAACCGGTTGACGTTACCTCATCATTCGAACCGCTGTCGCGGCTGGTCACGCCAAGACCGCTCGAACCCTGGTAGTTCAGATAGGCCGCTTCAATCTTCGCGTTGGTCGCAGTATTCGCGAACGCATTCATCGTGACCGAATTGCCTGCACCGTTGGTGTAGGTCATCGACGAGAACTCGGCGACCTTCGATGCAAAACCGGTGGCTGCAACCGACGAGGTGGCGTTCGACTGGAATGACCAGCTGGTCGAGGCAGCCGAAACAGCGCCACTCAGAGCCATCAGAAGTGCAGCGCTCAGGATGTTCAGGCTTTTCTTGTTCATCATTGATCCTTGGAAGTCATTGACTAGGCTGACTGTCAGCGTCTTCTTAGCAAAATCGAGGCCAGTTTTAAATACTCAATAAAAACAACAGCTTGATAACTGCAAAAATGTGTGGTGTAAATATATCCGACACCGTTCAGGAGGCACCCAGTTCAGTCCTGAGCGCGCGCGCGTTTTCGATCTCCGGGAATGAACGGCCGGACTGCAGCGCAGCTTCCAGTTCCTGGCGTGCTTCCGCCTTGCGCCCCGATTTGGCCAGCGCCCAGGCGAGGTGGTAACGGATTTCAGGATTCGCGGGATCACGCAGGCGCGCTTCGCGCAGATGACGCAGACCGGCATCGAGCTGCGCCTTCTGCACCAGAATCCAGCCCAGCGTATCGAGTATCAGGGGATCACCCGGCGCAAGCTTGAATGCGCGCTCGGCGGTCTGCTGCGCAACGGGATCCTTGAGCTGCCACTGAAGATTGGCCAGATTGTTCAGCACGGGTGCCGATTCACCCGCCTTCAGCACGGTTTCCAGCGTCAGCTTCGCTTCGCGCAACTGACCGGCGTCGGTCTGCGCCTGCGACAGCAGCAATTTCATCTCCAGGTCACGCGGTCGGGCGCGCACCAGCGATTCGACCGACGCTTTCGCCTGCGCCGCGTTGCCGGCCCGGCGGTGCGCCTCGTACAGACGTCCGGCGACTGCGACGCCCGCGCCACGCGCGAGCGCCGTTCCGTAGTGGCCGATGGCGTCCGGCCACTGGCGGCGCGCGAACGCCACGTCGCCGGCCAGTTTGAAGGCATCCGGCGGGGCATTCGCGCCCCGGACCAGCGCCTGCGCGAGCGCATCCGCCTTGTCCAGCGCCCCTTCTCCCAACAGCAGTTCAGCCTGCATGATCTTCGCCGGCACGAAATCCGGATTTCCCTGCAGCGCCTTTTCGATGCTGTACGCGGCGCCGGACGGATTGCCCGCCAAAAGTTGGAGGCGAGCAATCCGGAACTGGGCGACCGCATCGAAATCCGCCACCCGCGTCATCGAAGTCAGGGTTGCGCGGGCACCGGCCCCGTCGCCGCGCGCCAGTTGCACACGCGCCAGCGCCGCCTGCACCGCGAGATAACCCGGCTGACTCGGACTGCTGTCCTTGGCCACTTCAAGCGCCTTGTCCAGCGCACCGGTCTGGACATACATCTCTATCAGGGCGATCTGACCGTCAACGTGCTTGCGGTGCTTGTCGCGCAGCGTTTCCAGGCCGCGTATCGACTCGGCGAAGCGCTTCTCCCGCGCATCGAGCTGCGCCCGCTCGAACAATGCGGCAGCGTGGTCGGGCTTTTCCTTGAGCAGTGCATCGAGCCGCCGTCGTGCGTCGGCCGGCCTGCCCTCGGCGAGATCGAGCTTCACCAGGTTGAGTTTGACGCTGTCGAAATTCCTGTCCTTCGACAGCGCCATTTCGTAGGCCTTGCGTGCCGCCGCAAATTCGCCAGCCGCGGCGCGTGCGACGCCCAGTACATTGAAGGCGGCAAGATTGTCGGGTTCGCGCTTGACCACAGCCTCCATCAGTTCGGCTGCGCGCTTCGGCTGCTGCTCGCGCAGTGCCGTCAGTGCAAGCGCCATGCTGGCCCGGCTCTGCCCCGGGTCCTGCTTGAGCGCATCGCGCAGCTGCGCAAGGCCCTCCTGTGTCTGCCTGGACCCGAGCAGACTCAGGCCGAGCGAGGTCTGGACCTCGGACGACTTGCCAAGCTTCGCCGCTTCTTCGAGCAGTTCGGTCGAGCGTTCATGCCGCTTGAGCTTGCCGTAGGCACTGGCCATCAACACCAGCACTTCCGGGTCGCGGGTGCCGCTGCGCACCAGCGGCTCGAGTGTCACGATGGCCGACGCCGGATCGCCGCCGGCGATCTGCAACGAAGCCAGCGGCTTGCGTGCGGCAGGCTGCGCCGGGAAGAACCGGACATGCAGTTCGAAATATTCTTTCGCCTTGACCGCTCCGCCCAGGCTCTGATGGGCCAGTCCGGCGATCAGCGCGAGGTGCGAGCGGCTGGTCAATGCGCTGCGCGGCAACGGATCAATCAGGCCCACCACTTCGCCGAGCAGCTTCCTGGCACCATCTCGATCGCCTTCGAGATCTGCGATCACGGCGCGCAGATAGGCGGAACGCGGCTCGTTCACGTCCGCCTTTGACAATGCGAGCAGCGAAATCTTGGCTTCCGGCATGCGCCCGAGATCCATCAACACGGAACTTCGACCGAGAAGCGCTTCGCGGTTGTCGGGGGCAAGCTTCAACGCACGGTCGTAGTGCTCGAGCGCCACCTGCAGCTGACTGGAGGCGTAAGCAACGGCGGCACGCGCCGCCCAGGCATCGGTATCGGCAGGTCCGAGGTTGGTCGCCTGTTCGGCGAGCGCCGCAGCCTCTTCGGCGCGCCCGGCCTCCAGTGCCATGCGCGAATGCAACGCCGGCGCGGCCGCCGCGTTCGGATTGAGCGCGCGCGCTTCATTGATGACTGCGATGGCCTGCGCGTACTGGCTCGTTTCCTGATGGGCCCGGGCGCGCAGCAGCAGCAGTTCGTACCGGATGCCGGGGGGAAGATCAGCAGGCTGCAGGGTTTCGAGCAGTTCCTTCTGCTGGCCGATCGCCAGCAGCACATTCGCCAGCGGAACGATGTATTCGGCGCGCGATGCGCCCCTGCGCTGGGCTTCGCGCAGCGCGACCTCGGCCGACGCGAAGTCTCCCTTGCGCAGGGCTGCCCGGCCCATCAGCATGTGTGCGGACAGCAGGCCGGGATCGGCCTTCAGCGCATTTTTCAGCTGGATGATCGCGCCGGCATCATCCTTGCGCTCGTAGCGCACCAGAGCGTCTTCGTAATAGCGACTGGCCTCATCAGCAGCATAGGCCGTCGAAGTTGCCAGTGCGCCTGCAAACAGGATCGATGCAATCAGTGACCAGAGATGACGTTTCATGGAATACGGGAATGCGGATCGACTTCGGATTATAGAAGTCGTCCGACGGGCGGCACCGTGACCATGTCACGGCGGCTGCGGGCAAACGGCCGACTGCAGCCGCCTTAACCGCGCAAGCGCGCAGCAGCGCTGCCGATGCGCTGAAGGTGAAGATTTGTGGCGACGCTTTCCTCTGCAGCCGCGCTGTGCCACGCAAAGCTGAGGCTTGCCGCGTCACCCAGCGCCTCGCGCCAGGCGAGTGCCGGTGTCGCATGATCGCATTGCAGCAAGACACCGCCGTCGTTGCGTGCATGAGGTGCAAACAGTCCTTCGATACGCGACGCACCGGCACGGCAGGCGGCATCGGCCGGGTCGGCCAGGATTGCCTGCAGGCTGTCGTAGC
The DNA here is from genome assembly GCF_024580145.1 of Methyloversatilis sp. XJ19-49. Classification (GTDB taxonomy): domain Bacteria; phylum Pseudomonadota; class Gammaproteobacteria; order Burkholderiales; family Rhodocyclaceae; genus Methyloversatilis. The sequence continues at coordinate 20,398 of NZ_JANINI010000017.1, read as the reverse complement.
CGTCGCGTACCGACAGTCCATGGCGCGCCAGCACCAGAGGCAGCCACCGGCCGTGCCCTTCGCATGTGCCATCGCCACCCAGGCTGGCAACATACAGCGTGCCGTGGGGGAGTGCACCGCTGGAGGCGGCCGGACCGACGAACTTGAAAAGGTGCATCGGCCGAGATGCTTCGGTCAGGTAGAGCACGGTACGACCGTCCTTGGCCTGCACCGGCTGACTGGCGAGATAACGCACCCCTGCAAGTTCGGCAACACCGGTGTCGGCATCGAGCACCAGCGGATGAAGCGGATCTGCGTGAAGTTCGGTCATGGCGGCAAGCCCGGAAAGTCGGTGCCAGCACTGTCGCCGCCCGAGGTTACCGCCTCGTGAAGGCATTCAGCCGCGGCCGAGCGCCTGATCGACCACTTCACGGCTCAGCGCGGACGCAAACTGCTCGATGAAATCGTAGGTGTAGCCGCGCAGCCAGGCGTTGCGGTGCAGGCCGATGCGGGTGGTGCTCGGCTCGAAAAGATGGGCACAGTCGATTCCGCGCAAGGTGCGGTCCTGCTCCGGGTCGAACGCCATCTGCGCAACAATGCCGACGCCCAGACCGAGTGAGACATAGGTCTTGATGATGTCGGCATCGATGGCGCTGAGCATGATGTTGGGCGACAGCGACTGTGCGGCGAAGGCGCGATTGACGGTCGAACCGCCGGTGAAGGCGAAGTCGTAGGTGATCAGGGGCCACTCGGCGATGGCCGCCAGCGTCAGCGGCGTCTGATCGAGCAGCGGATGGCCCGGCGGCGTAATCAGGCAGCGGTTCCACTGGTAGCAGGGCAGGCTGACCAGTTGGTCGTACTCGTCGATCGCTTCGGTCGCGATTGCCAGATCGGCCTCGCCGGACAGCACGTATTCGCAGCACTGCGTCGGATTGCCCTGATGCAGCGCGACCCTTACTTCGGGGTGGGTACGCATGAACTCCGGCAGGATGCGCGGCAGCACGTAGCGCGCCTGCGTGTGCGTCATGGCGATGGTCAGCCGACCGCGCTCACCGACCGCGTATTCTTCACCCACCTGCCGCAGGGCACCAATGTCGCGCAGCATGCGCCGCGCTATGGCCACCACTTCTTCGCCCGGGCGCGTCATCGCCACCAGCCGCTTGCCCTGCCGGATGAACACGTCGACACCCAGTTCTGATTCCAGCAAGCTGATCTGCCGAGACACGCCGGACTGCGAGGTGTGCAGCGCCCGCGCTGCCTCCGACACATTCAGGTTGCGTTGGGCGACTTCGGCGACATAACGCAACTGTTGCAGGTTCATGGGCGGCCTTTAGCACTGGAAGTGATTTTAATCTTACTTCAAAGCATTTCCGATTATCTTGCTATCCCACTAAGCTGCAGCCTTTCCGCGCGCATCTAAACTCTAGATATACATCACCATGGAGTTCGGCTATTCCATTGCAGGTTTTTTCGTCGGTGCCATCGTCGGCCTGACCGGTGTGGGCGGCGGCTCGCTGATGACGCCGCTGCTGGTATTGCTGTTCGGCATTCACCCAGCGGTAGCCGTCGGCACCGACCTGCTGTATGCAGCACTGACCAAGGCCGGTGGCGCGCTGGTGCACGGGCGCAATCAGACTGTGGACTGGCGCATCGTGACCGGGCTGGGTTCCGGCAGCGTACCGGCGGCGGCATTGACACTGTGGTGGTTATCGACGCATTCCGGCTCCGCATATGGCAGTGCATCGATCATCAGCGGTACGCTCGGAATCGCGCTTGTGCTGACGGCCTTTGCATTGCTGTTTCGCAAGAGGCTGCAGTCAGTGGCCGAAAGGCCGGGTATACGTGAATGGCGGGAGCGCAATCTGCATGCACTGACGGTGGCTACGGGCGCCATACTCGGCGTGCTGGTCACAATCTCTTCGGTCGGCGCCGGCGCACTGGGGACAGCAGCACTGGTATTTCTCTACCCACGCCTGTCGGCGGTGCGCATTGTCGGCAGCGACATCGCCCACGCCGTGCCGCTCACGCTGGTTGCCGGGCTCGGGCATTGGTGGCTCGGCAACGTCGACTGGGCGCTGCTGGGAGCGCTGCTCATCGGATCGCTGCCCGGCATCGCGATCGGCAGCCAGGTGGCCGCACGCTTGCCGGAGCGTTTTCTTCGACCGCTGCTGGCGACCATGCTGTTCGGCATTGGCGGCAAGCTGAGCCTGAACCTTCTAGGCTGAATCATTGACACGGCGACCCGGCCTGCCGGCGGGCGCCGACGGACGGAAGATCGCATCCATGTATCGCTACGACGAATATGACCACACGCTGGTGCTCGAGCGTGTCGCGCAGTACCGGGACCAGTTGCAGCGCAACCTCGCCGGCGAACTGTCGGACGACGAGTTCCGGCCGCTTCGCCTGCAGAATGGGCTCTACATACAACGTCACGCGCCGATGCTGCGCGTCGCCATCCCGTACGGCATGCTGTCGAGTATGCAGTTGCGCAAGCTGTCCGACATCGGTCGCCGCTACGACCGCGGCTACGGCCATTTCTCGACCCGGCAGAACATGCAGTTCAACTGGCCGAAGCTCGAAGACACCGGCGACATCCTCGCCGAACTGGCCACGGTGGAAATGCACGCCATCCAGACCTCGGGCAACTGCATCCGCAACATCACGACCGACCCGTTCGCCGGCGTTGCGCCGGATGAGATCGTCGACCCGCGCCCGTACTGCGAAGTGCTGCGCCAGTGGTCAACCTTCCATCCGGAATTCGCCTTTCTGCCGCGCAAGTTCAAGATTGCCGTCAGCGGTACGCTTGAAGACCGTGCCGTGACCTACGCTCACGACGTGGGCCTGCAGTTGTACCGCGACGAAAAGGGTGATGTGCTGGCCCGCGTCATTGTCGGCGGCGGCATGGGCCGCACGCCGATACTGGGCAGCGTTATCCATGAAGCCCTGCCCTGGCAGCACCTGCCGACCTATCTCGACGCTGTTCTGCGCGTGTACAACCGCTATGGTCGTCGCGACAACGCCTACAAGGCACGCATCAAGATTCTGGTGAAGGCCATCGGCGCCGAAGCGTTCGCGCGCCAGGTGGATGAAGAGTGGCAGCTCGAGCGCGATGGCATCGCCACCGTGACGCAGGCCGAACTTGATCGCGCGCGCGCCGCATTCACCGATCCGGAGGCACCTGTTCTCCCGGAAACCGACGCAGGCTTCGACGCGAAACTCGCGTCCGATCCCGCTTTCGCCCGCTGGGTATCGCGCTGCGTGCGCGGGCACAAGCGGCCGGGCTACCGCGCGGTGACGCTGTCGTTGAAGCCGACCGGTATCGCCCCGGGTGATATTTCCTGTGAGCAGATGGACGCGCTGGCCGATCTGGCGGACCGTTACGGCTTCGGCGAACTGCGTGTGTCGCACGAACAGAATGTGGTGCTGGCCGATGTCGCGCTGGCCGACCTATACGAACTTTGGCTGGGCGCCCGCGCGCACGGACTCGCGACGCCCAACATCGGGTTGCTGACGGACATCATCTGCTGCCCGGGTGGTGATTTCTGCTCGCTGGCCAACGCAAAGTCTATCCCGATCGCGCAGGCGATCCAGGAAGCGTTCGAGAATCTTGACTACCTGTACGACGTCGGCGACCTGGAACTGAACATTTCCGGCTGCATGAATTCCTGCGGCCATCATCACGTCGGCCACATCGGCATTCTCGGCGTCGACAAGACCGGGTCCGAGTGGTACCAGGTGTCGATCGGCGGCTCGCAGGGCAACCGGACTTCGCTGGGCGACGTCATCGGCCCGTCGTTCGCGGCCGAAGAGGTGCCTGGCGTCATCAAGAAGCTGGTCGAAACTTACGTCGAACAACGCACCCCGGAAGAGCGCTTCATCGATACCGTGCGCCGCCTCGGCATGGCGCCGTTCAAGGCAAGCGTCTACGGCGAATCCACGAAGAAGGCCGAGGTGACTCATGGCTGAACTGATCCGCGGCACGGAAGTGGTGGCCGACGACTGGACCTGGGTGCGGCTGCCCGAATCGCAGGAACCCGTGCGCAAGTCGGCCGGCAAGGTGGTGCTGTTCAAGCTCACCGGCGAAAAGGCGGCGTCGGACGACGTGATTTCCGCCTGCGACATTCCGGCTGGCAAAGTACTGCTGCCGCTGTCGGTGTGGCTCCGCCGGCGCGACGAACTGGCCACACGCGCCGACGACGGCGAGATCGGCGTCTGGCTCGACAGCCACGAGGAGCCTGCCGAGCTGGCAGAAAGTCTGGGCGGGAACTTGAACAGACTGCCGCTGATCGGCGTGAACTTCCCGAAGTTCATCGACGGCCGCGGATACTCGATAGCCTTCATCCTGCGCACCCGATTTGGCTACCGGAACGAGTTGCGGGCGCTTGGCGACGTGCTGCGCGACCAGATGTTTTTCTTCCATCGCTGCGGCTTTGACGCCTATCTGCTGCGCGCCGATCAAAAGGCGGAACGCTGCATCGGCGCACTGAAGGACTTCACGGCGCCGTACCAGACCTCGACCGACGGCCAGCCACCGGTGTTTCGACGGCGCGCAGCGCCGGGAGCTGACGCATGAGTAATCCGATGATCCACCCGAACGTGACCGACGCGTTGCGCGTGAAGGTGGCCGAAAAGACCACGGCAGCGATCGACCGGCTGCGCCGTGCCGCAGCCGAGTTTCAGCCGATCGGCTTTGCGAGCAGCATGGGCGCCGAGGACATGCTGCTGACCGACCTCATTCAGAGGCACGACATCAACATCGAAATCTTCACCCTCGACACCGGCCGGCTGCCTGCCGAAACCTATGACCTGATGGCAAAGGCCGAAAGGCACTATGGTGCACACCCGGCCATCTGGTTTCCGCGCCATGAGGCAGTGGAGGAATACGCTCGCAAGCACGGCATCAACGCCTTCTACGACTCGGTCGAACTGCGCAAAGCCTGCTGCGGCATGCGCAAGGTCGAACCACTGAAGCGTGCGTTGGCAGGCAAGAGGGCGTGGATTACCGGCATGCGGGCGCAGCAGTCCACCACGCGCGCCGACCTTCCGCTGCGCGAGTTTGACGAGGCGCATGGGATCGAGAAATTCAATCCGCTCTCCGACTGGACTGAGCGCGAGGTGTGGGTTTACATCCAGACCGAAGGCGTGCCGTACAACGCACTGCACGAACAGTTCTTCCCCAGCATCGGCTGCCAGCCCTGCACGCGTGCAATATCGCCCGGCGAGGACATCCGCGCGGGTCGCTGGTGGTGGGAGAACCCGGAAAGCAAGGAGTGCGGTCTGCATGTCAAAGGCGACTGACTCGAAACTGGCCGGCAAGGTGTGGCTGGTCGGTGCGGGCCCCGGTGCGGCCGATCTGCTGACGCTGCGCGCCGCAAGGCTGCTTGCCGAGGCCGATGTCGTGCTGCACGACGCGCTCATCGGTGAGGATGTGCTGGCCCTCGCAAGCCGGGCAAAACGTATTTCAGTTGGAAAACGCTGCGGTCGGCATTCGACCGCACAGCGATTCATCAACCAGCAACTGATACACGCCGCCCGCACGCATTCCGTTGTTGTTCGCCTGAAGGGTGGCGATCCGATGCTTTTCGGCCGCGCCCATGAAGAGATGGATGCCCTCGCGGAAGCTGGCATCGACTACGAAGTGGTGCCCGGCATCACGGCAGCGAGTGCCGCCTGCGCCCAGTTGCGGGTTTCCTTGACGCGGCGCGGCCTGTCACGCTCCGTCGCGTTGCTCACGCCGCGCGCTGGCGCAGGCGAAAGTCCCTCGCAGGCTGTGCGGGCGAATGCCGACGTGCCGACATTGGCGCTCTACATGGCGTCGCACGACTCAATGGCCATCGCGCACGAACTGCTGTCTTGCGGGCGAGCTTCAGACACGCCCGTGGCACTCATCGAAAACGCCAGTCTTCCGTCGTCACGCGAATGCTTGACCACCTTATCCAGCCTTGCGGAGCGACCGGTGTCGGAACTGCTTGGGACGAACGGCGCCCCCGAGGGCGCAGTACTGGTCATGCTGGGCGAAGTGTTCAGGGAAGTACTGGCACAACGGATAGATCAATTTGCACCGCTTTCGCGGAATGCACCGAACGCAGCTTCCGCTTGAATCGTATAAAAACGGAACGGAACAGAAATAAAAAAGCCTCGCACAGCGAGGCTTTTTTTATTTCGACAAATGCAACTTACTCGGCGACTTCAACCGCCTCGTCGCTGACGTCCGGACGATCCATCAACTGAACGAACGCCATCGGTGCGTTGTCGCCCTGGCGGAACCCCATCTTCAGAATGCTGAGATAGCCACCGTTGCGGGTTGCATAACGCGGGCCGAAAACGTCGAAAATCTTGCACACGACTTCGCGATCACGCAGGCGCGAGAAAGCGAGACGACGGTTCGACAGATTGGGTGTCTTGCCGAGATTGATCAGCGGCTCAACGACGCGACGCAGTTCCTTGGCTTTCGGCACAGTGGTCTTGATTGCTTCATGACGAAGCAGCGACACTGCCATATTGCGAAACATCGCTTCACGATGCGAGCTGGTGCGATTGAGTTTTCTGAGACCGTTACGATGACGCATGATGACTCCGTAAAATTATGCGGCCACCGCGGGTCAGGCAAGTGGCCGGTTCATATTGTGACCGGGCAAACCCGGCTGGGGCTTAACCCCGATCGAGACCCGCCGGCGGCCAGTTCTCGAGCTTCATGCCAAGCGTCAGGCCGCGCGAAGCGAGCACTTCCTTGATTTCATTGAGCGACTTGCGACCCAGATTCGGGGTCTTCAGCAACTCATTCTCGGTACGCTGAATCAGATCGCCGATGTAATAGATGTTCTCGGCCTTCAGACAGTTGGCAGAGCGAACCGTCAATTCGAGATCATCAACCGGGCGGAGCAGGATCGGATCGATCTGCGCCGGACGACGGGCTTCAACAGCTGGCGCAGTACCTTCAAGTTCAGCGAAGATCGACAGCTGATCCACCAGCACACGTGCCGCATAGCGAACCGCTTCTTCAGGCTCCACCGCACCGTTGGTTTCGACGTCCATCACCAAACGATCAAGGTCCGTACGCTGTTCGACACGCGCCGATTCTACCGAGTAGCTCACTCGGCGAACCGGGCTGAAGCTCGCGTCCAGCAGGATATGGCCAATCGCCTTGCTTTCCGACGTGTGCTGACGCAGCGTGCCAGGAACATAGCCGCGGCCCTGTTCAATCTTGAACTGGAGCTCAAGCTTGCCACCCGGTGCAACGTGGGCGATGACATGTTCCGGATTGACGATCTCGACGTCATGCGTGACTTCGATATCGCCCGCCGTCACGACACCCTCACCCGTTTTCGACAGGCGAAGATACGCTTCGGATCGATTGTGCAGCTTGAGCACGACGCCCTTAAGGTTCAGCAGGATGTCGACGACATCCTCGCGAACGCCATCGAGCGTCGAGTACTCGTGCAGCACACCTTCAATCTGCACTTCAGTCGGCGCGAAGCCGGGCATGGACGACAGGAGAATGCGGCGGAGCGCGTTGCCCAGCGTGTGCCCGAATCCGCGCTCGAACGGCTCCATCACAACACGTGCGTGAGCCGGTGAAAGATTTTGTACGTCAATGATGCGCGGTTTCAAGAGAGCATTGCTTTGCATCTGCAGTCCTCAGTGACGTCAGCGAGCTGATCGCACACGCGATCAGCGGGAATACAGTTCGACAACCAAACTTTCGTTGATCGTCGACGGGAGGTCGGTGCGGGCCGGCAGAGCCTTGAACACGCCGCGAGCCGCCTTCGAATCGACATCGATCCAGTCCGGGAAGCCACGCGACGCCTGGGCTTCAAGCGCACCCTTCGAACGCAGGTGGGCCTTGGCGCGTTCGGTCAACTCGACCACGTCGCCCGGACGCACTTCGTACGACGGGATATTCACGCGCTTGCCGTTCACCAGAACACCGTTGTGACGCACCACCTGGCGCGATTCGGCACGCGATGCGCCGAAACCCATGCGATAGGCGACGGTGTCCAAGCGGCTTTCCAGCAGCTGCAGCATATTTTCGCCAGTCTGACCCTTGCGACGCACGGCCTCTGCATACACGCGGCGGAACTGGCGCTCGAGAACGCCGTAGATGCGGCGAATCTTCTGCTTTTCACGTAGCTGCTGACCGAAACCGGACAGGCGCTGCCCAGATTTCTGTCCGTGCTGCCCGGGCGCATAGGACCGACGTTCGATCGCGCACTTGTCGGTGAAGCACTTTTCGCCCTTCAGGAAGAGCTTTTCGCCTTCACGACGGCACTGACGACATTTCGGGTCGAGATTACGAGCCATTCTCTACTTCCTCTCAGATACGCCGGCGCTTGGGCGGGCGGCAGCCGTTGTGCGGGATCGGCGTGATATCGGTAATCGACGAAATCTTGATACCGAGCGCATTGAGCGCACGCACAGCCGACTCGCGGCCGGGGCCAGGCCCCTTGATGCGCACTTCCAGATTCTTCACGCCACACTCAACGGCCACCTTGCCAGCAGCTTCGGCAGCAACCTGCGCTGCAAAAGGTGTACTTTTGCGCGAGCCCTTGAAGCCAGCGCCGCCAGAAGTTGCCCATGACAGCGCATTGCCCTGGCGGTCGGTGATCGTGATGATCGTGTTATTGAAAGAAGCGTGAATGTGCGCGATCCCTTCCGCGACGTTCTTCTTGACTTTCTTCCTTACTTTTGCAGCACTCTTGACCATGATCGTGTCCTGTTAGCGGGCGCTTACTTCTTGCCGCCGGAGATCGACTTGCGCGGCCCCTTGCGGGTACGTGCATTCGTGCGGGTACGCTGACCACGAAGCGGCAGGCCGCGACGATGACGAACACCGCGGTAGCACCCGAGATCCATCAGGCGCTTGATGTTCATCGTCACTTCGCGACGAAGGTCACCTTCAATCGTGAACTTGCCGACCTCTTCCCGCAGCCGATCCATTTCGGCCTCCGAGAGGTCTTTGATCTTGGCGGTGCGGGTTACCCCGGCAGCGTCACAGATCTTTTGTGAGCGGGACCGACCGACGCCGAAGATCGCGGTGAGCGCGATCTCGGTGTGCTGGTGGTTAGGAATGTTTACGCCGGCGATACGGGCCATGCAGTCACCCCGAAAAGCGAAACCTTAAATTTTATCAAAAACCACTAGCTGGCGTCAACCTTGACGCTGCTTGTGACGTGGATCCGCGCAAATGACACGCACAACCCCGTGGCGACGAATCACTTTGCACTTGCGGCAAACGCGCTTTACAGAAGCTTGGACTTTCATCCTATTTCTCCAGCTGAACCAAACGCCGACTTACTTGGCGCGAAACACGATGCGACCTTTTGTGAGGTCATAAGGCGTGAGCTGCACCGTTACCTTGTCTCCGGGAAGAATCCGGATGTAATGCATCCTCATCTTTCCGGAAATATGCCCGAGAACCACGTGTCCATTTTCGAGCTTCACGCGAAACGTCGCATTAGGCAGGGTTTCAACAACTTCTCCCTGCATTTCAATGACATCTTCCTTGGACATAAATACCTAGCGCGTCGGGAATCCAGTCCCGCGGAAATTTGCTTTCTTCAACAAACTTTCGTACTGATGCGACATGACGTAGGCCTGAACCTGCGACATGAAATCCATCGTAACCACGACGATGATCAGCAACGACGTGCCGCCGAAATAAAACGGCACGTTCCATTTAAGGATCAGAAACTCCGGAAGCAGACACACTAGCGTTATGTAAACCGCGCCCACCAGCGTAAGGCGCGTAAGAATCTTGTCGATGTAGCGCGCAGTCTGCTCACCAGGACGGATACCGGGCACAAAGGCGCCGCTCTTCTTCAAGTTGTCTGCAGTCTCTTTGGCGTTGAAAACCAGCGCCGTGTAAAAGAAGCAGAAAAACACAATGGCAGCCGCGTACAACAGTACATACACCGGCTGACCGGGAGAAAGCGTCGCCGCGAGGTCCTTGAGCCAACGCGTGCTTTCAGTCGTGGCGAACCAACCAGCCAACGTCGCCGGGAACAAAATGATCGACGATGCAAAAATCGGCGGTATGACGCCCGCCATATTGAGCTTCAAAGGCAAATGCGAACTCTGCCCGCCGTATACCTTGTTCCCCACCTGGCGCTTCGCGTAGTTGACCAGAATCTTGCGCTGACCACGTTCGACAAAGACCACCACAGCAGTCACCGCAATGACGAGCGCCACGATGAACAAGGCCGTCAGTTCATGCATCGCCCCGGTGTTCACCAATTCAAGCAAGCCGCCTATAGCACCTGGCAGACCAGCTGCGATTCCTGCAAAAATGATTATCGAGATCCCGTTACCAACACCGCGTTCGGTAATCTGTTCGCCCAACCACATCAGAAACATCGTGCCGGTTACTAGTGTCGAGATCGTCACGAATCGGAACATCAAGCCCGGGTCGAGCACCAACCCCGGCTGTGACTCAAGCGCAATCGAAATCCCGATTGCCTGAAACAACGCGAGCACCAGCGTTCCGTAACGCGTGTATTGCGTGATTTTCCTGCGTCCCGCTTCGCCTTCCTTCTTGAGCGCTTCAAGTGTCGGAACAGCAACCGTGAGCAATTGCATGATGATCGACGCCGAAATGTACGGCATGATCCCCAGCGCGAAAATCGTGAATCGCGAAAGAGCGCCCCCGGAAAACAGGTTGAACACTCCAAGAATGCCGCCCTGCTGCCCCTGAAACAACTCTGCAAGACGCGCAGGGTCAATGCCGGGAACAGGTATATGCGCGCCCAGTCGGTAGACGATAAGCGCGCCTGCAAGAAACCACAGGCGACGCCATAGGTCTCCGAATTTTGCGCTACGACCAGGCTGCTGGGCGGCAGTGACCAAAACTTACTCCCCGACCTGGCCGCCAGCCGCTTCAATAGCAGCCCGCGCGCCCTTCGTCGCACCAATTCCGCGCAGCGCAACCTTCCGAGTGATCTCGCCAGACAGAACAACCTTTGCAGCCAGCGCATCACGCGGCACGAGATTGAATTGCTTCAGTACGAGCAGATCGATCTCTTCGACCGGCAGGCGCGACAGCGAAGACAAGTTCACCTCAGCATTACGTGCCCGCGTAAGCGACTTGAACCCACGCTTCGGGAGACGGCGCTGGAGAGGCATTTGACCGCCTTCAAAACCAACGCTTTTCCAACCGCCAGAGCGCGACTTCTGGCCCTTGTGACCACGTCCACACGTCTTGCCCAAACCGCTGCCGATGCCGCGACCAACACGGCGACGGGCGTGCTTGGAGCCCTCAGCGGGCTTGATATCGTTCAGTTCCATTTACGCCTCGAGCTTCAGCAGATAGACCACCTTGTTGATCATGCCGCGAACCGCAGGCGTATCTTCAAGGACGACGGTATGGTTGATACGACGCAGGCCCAATCCGCGGACCGTTGCGCGGTGATCCTGCTTGCGACCGATCAGGCTCTTGATCAGCGTAACCTTCAGAGTTTTTTCAGCCATGTGCGACCTCAGCCGAGAATTTCCGCAACGGTCTTGCCGCGCTTGGCAGCAATGTCGGACGGAGTGCTCATGCGCGAAAGACCATTCAGCGTCGCACGCACAAGATTGTAAGGATTGGACGAACCAAGCGACTTCGCCACCACGTCCGTAACGCCCATGACTTCAAACACGGCGCGCATCGGACCGCCTGCGATGATGCCCGTGCCGGGCGCAGCAGGTTGAATCAGTACCGTAGAAGCACCGTGGTGCCCAATGATCTGATGATGGAAACTTCCATTGCGAAGACTGACGCGCGACATCTTGCGTCGCGCCTCTTCCATCGCCTTCTGGACGGCAACAGGCACTTCACGCGCCTTGCCTTTGCCCATGCCAATGCCGCCATCCCCGTCGCCCACGACGGTCAGAGCTGCGAAACCGAGAATACGACCCCCCTTCACCACCTTCGTGACACGGTTGATCGATACCATTTTTTCACGCAGGCCATCATCGCGTTCTTCCTGGGCCTGGTGTTGCTTGCGTTGTGGTTTAGCCATCGCTTTAGTTGCCTGAACAGTTAGAACTTAAGACCGCCTTCGCGGGCGGCCTCAGCGAGCGCCTTGATACGGCCGTGATACTTGAATCCACCACGGTCGAAGGCAACCTGCTCGACACCTTGGGCGCGTGCGCGCTCGGCGATGAGCTTTCCCACCAGCGTTGCTGCCTGTACGTTTCCGCCACTGCTCAACTCTTTGCGCACCGACTCTTCCACAGTCGATGCAGCTGCAATGACGCGAGTACCGCAGCCCGAATAAACTTGGGCGTAAATGTGGCTGTTGCTGCGATGAACCGACAGTCGAACTGCCTTCAGTTGCGCGATCCGTGCGCGAGTCTGGCGGGAACGACGCAAACGGGATTGATTCTTGTCCATGTTCGTCACCCCTACTTCTTCTTCGTCTCTTTGATTACCACCACCTCATCCGAATAACGGACACCCTTGCCCTTGTAAGGCTCCGGTTGGCGGTAAGCCCTGATTTCGGCAGCAACCTGACCCACCAGCTGCTTGTCGATACCCTTGATGCGTATTTCCGTCTGGACAGGCGTCTCTACCTTGATACCGGCAGGCATCTCATGCACAACGGGGTGCGAGAAGCCAAGCGACAAATTGAGTTTGTCGCCTTGAGCCTGTGCCTTGTAGCCGACACCGACCAGCATGAGCTTGCGCTCGAAGCCCTGCGTCACGCCCTGAACCATGTTTGCAACGAGTGCGCGCATGGTGCCGGACAGTGCCTTTGTGTTTTCCCTGCCTTCAATCTGAGCGAAGCGGACTTCGGCAGCATCGACGGACACCGCGACCGCCGGATTGATGACTCGACTGATTTCCCCAAGCGGGCCCTTAACCAAAAGCTCACCGTTATTCAGCGCAACAGTGACACCTTTAGGAACGACAACCGGGTTTTTCGCTATACGTGACATGTCAGTTTCCTCAAGCCACGATGCAGAGCACTTCGCCACCGACCTTCTCGGCGCGTGCCTTGCGATCGGTCATGACACCGCGCGGCGTCGAAACGATGGCCACACCAAGACCATTCATGACACGCGGAAGATCATCGGAGCCGCGATACACGCGGAGACCGGGGCGGCTTATTCTTTCGATGCGTTCGATGACCGGACGCCCCGAGTAATATTTGAGCACCAACTCAAGATCGGCCTTCTGACCGTTTGCACGGACGGAAAAACCTTCAATGTAGCCTTCGGACTGCAGCACCCCGGCGATCGCAACCTTGATCTTCGAGGAAGGCATGACAACAGAGCCTTTCTGCGCCATTTGTGCATTGCGGATGCGGGTCAGCATGTCCGCAATCGGATCACTCATGCTCATCTTGTACCCCTGTTACCAACTAGCCTTGACCATCCCGGGCACTTCACCCCGGAAGGCCGCTTCACGCAACTTCATGCGACACAGACCAAACTTGCGAAACACCCCGCGCGGACGACCGGTCTGTTCGCAACGGTTGCGCAGACGGGTCGGATTCGCGTTGCGCGGCAGCGCCTGCAGCTTGAGGCGCGCGGATGCATGATCCGAATCGCTCGCCGACATGTCGGCAATGGTTGCTTCGAGAGCAGCGCGCTTGGCGGCAAACTTGGCGACCAGCTTTTCACGCTTTTTCTCGCGGTTAATCAATGACAACTTGGCCATGGCAACCTCAATTCTTGAACGGGAATTTGAATGCAGCGAGAAGAGCCTTGGCTTCTTCGTCGGTCTTGGCGGTGGTCGTAATGCTGATATTCATCCCGCGGAGCACGTCGATCTTGTCGTACTCGATTTCGGGAAAAATGATCTGTTCCTTGACGCCCACGTTGTAGTTGCCGCGGCCATCAAAACCCTTGCCGGACACACCACGGAAGTCGCGAACACGCGGCATTGCCACAGTTATCAGTCGGTCAAGAAACTCGAACATGCGCGGACCGCGCAGCGTCACCATGCAACCGATCGGGTAGCCCTGGCGAATCTTGAAACCAGCGATCGCCTTGCGGGCTTTGGTGATGACCGGCTTTTGTCCGGCTATCTTCACCATATCGCCCACAGCGTGCTCAAGCACCTTCTTGTCACCAATCGCCTCACCGACGCCCATATTGAGCGTGATCTTGGTGATGCGCGGCACTTCCATCACCGATTTGTAGCCGAAGCGGGTCGTCAACTCACTCACCACGGCTTCTTTGTAATACTGCTGCAAGCGCGCCATCGTCATTCCTTATCCCAGACTGCCGGAGGAGAGGCCTTCAGGCCTTCACCAACTCGCCGTTCGACTTGAAGAAGCGCACTTTCGTACCATCTTCAAGAGTTTTGATACCAACCCGATCACCCTTGCTGGTGGCTGGGTTGAACAGCGCCACGTTGGAAATGTCGATCGGCATTTCCTTCTCGACGATGCCACCCTGCTGGCCTTTCATCGGGTTCGGACGCTGATGCTTCTTGACGCGGTTGATGCCTTCGACCAGCACCGCACGCTCATCAACGCGGCGCAATACGGTTCCGCGACGTCCGCGATCCTTGCCGGCCAGCACAACAACTTCGTCGCCCTTGCGAATCTTTTCCATCAATATTCTCCCGCGGGCCTCAGAGGACTTCTGGCGCCAGCGACACGATCTTCATGAACCGCTCGCCACGCAACTCGCGCGTGACGGGCCCAAAAATGCGCGTGCCGATCGGCTCAAGCTTGTTGTTCAACAACACAGCAGCATTGTTGTCGAACTTGACAAGCGAACCGTCCGGGCGACGGACACCCTTGGCGGTGCGCACGACGACAGCGTTGTAGACTTCGCCCTTTTTTACGCGACCACGGGGGGCTGCGTCCTTGATCGTGACCTTGATCACGTCGCCAATGCCCGCATAGCGGCGCTTGGAACCCCCAAGCACCTTGATACACATCACCGACCGCGCGCCCGTGTTGTCGGCCACGTTCAGGATGGATTGCATCTGGATCATTTAATTTCTCCAACTTATCCCGCTCAAAGAGCGGTCAGTCTTGGACCCGTCAGGGTTTAGGACGAGCCCAACAGATTCAAGGCTCGATAAAGCACAGCACGCAACAATAGCATGCCGGGAGGAGGCGAGCAAGCCCCTCCCGTGCCCAATCAGATGATTCGTGCCACTTCCATAACCTGTGTCACCTTCCACGCCTTGGTCCGGCTGATCGGACGACACTCGACGATCTGAACCAGATCGCCCTCGTGCGCCTCGAGGCCTTCGACATGCGCGTGATACTTCTTCGAACGCATGATGACCTTGCCATAGAGCGGATGCTTGACGCGGCGCTCGACCAGGACCGTCACGGTCTTTTCCATTTTGTCACTGACCACACGCCCGACCAGCGTGCGATTGACCTTTTGATTGGTCTCGCTCATTTCGCGTTCGCCTTTTCCTGCAGCAGCGTACGCACGCGAGCGATATCGCGGCGAACGTTCTTCAGCTGGTTGGTATTGGTCAACTGCTGGGTGGCCTTCTGCATGCGCATGGAAAACTGCGCCTTCAGAAGCTCGATCAGCTCCGTATTCAATTCGGCGGTGTCTTTGACCCGCAGATCCTTTGCTTTCATCACTTACCCCAGTTGTCGTATGACAAAGGTGGTTTCAAGCGGAAGCTTGGCCGCAGCGAGGCGGAACGCCTCGCGCGCCAAGGCTTCGTCGACGCCATCCATCTCGTAAAGCACTTTGCCCGGCTGGATTTCGGCCACCCAATACTCCGGGTTGCCCTTGCCGTTACCCATGCGAACCTCGGCGGGCTTCTGCGAGATCGGCTTGTCCGGGAAAATCCGGATCCAGATGCGACCACCCCGCTTGATGTGGCGGGTCATCGCGCGACGTGCCGCCTCGATCTGGCGAGCCGTCAGACGGCCGCGCGCAGTTGCCTTGAGACCATACTCGCCGAACGAAACCTTCGTGCCGCGGGTGGCGAGGCCCTTGTTGCGGCCCTTTTGCTCCTTACGATACTTCCTTCTCGCCGGCTGCAGCATTATTAGCTCCTGACTTTCTGACTCGTTTCGAAGTGCCCTTCACGTCGGCATCTGCCGGCGCGGCAGCACCTTCGGGCTTGGCATCGCGTGCCGGGCGACGGCCTGCCGGCGGGCGGTTATCGCCTTCCGGACGGCGACCATCACGACGCGGACGGCGTGCATTGTCGTTCTCCTCGGTAACCGCCGGGGCTTCGCCACGGGCGAGCATCTCGCCCTTGAAGACCCAGACCTTGATACCGATGACACCGTAGGTCGTCTTGGCTTCCGACGTACCGTAATCGATGTCAGCGCGCAGGGTGTGCAGAGGCACGCGACCTTCGCGGTACCACTCTCGACGAGCGATCTCGATGCCGTTCAGGCGACCCGACGACATAATCTTGATGCCTTGGGCTCCGAGACGCATCGCATTCTGCATCGCACGCTTCATTGCGCGACGGAACATGATCCGCTTTTCGAGCTGCTGGGCGATTGAGTCCGCGATCAGTTGAGCATCAATTTCCGGCTTGCGGATCTCCTCGATGTTCACATGTACCGGCACCCCCATCATCTTGGCGAGCTGTGCCTTGATCAGTTCGATCTCTTCACCTTTCTTCCCAATCACGACCCCAGGGCGAGCCGAAAAGACGGTGATGCGGGCGTTCTTTGCCGGACGCTCAATGATGACGCGGCCCACCGAAGCGTGCGCGAGCTTCTTCTTGAGGAACGCGCGAACTTCGAGGTCCTGATTCAGCATGCGGCTGAAGTCTTTGCTCGAAGCGAACCAGCGTGACGTCCAGTTGTGCGTGACCGCCAAACGGAAGCCGGTCGGATGAATCTTCTGTCCCATAACCTTCAGTCTCCAACCGTGACGAACACGTGGCAGGTCTGCTTCACGATCTGATTGCCGCGACCCTTTGCACGAGCGGTGAAACGCTTCAGCACCGCGCCCTTTTCCACGTAGATGGTCTTCACTTTAAGGCTGTCGATGTCAGCGCCATCGTTATGCTCAGCGTTGGCGATTGCGGACTCAACGACCTTCTTGATGATCTTGGCGCCCTTTTTCGGGCTGAACGCCAGAATGTTAAGAGCCTGACCAACCGGTTTGCCGCGGACGAGATCGGCAACCAGCCGACCTTTCTGCGCCGACAGGCGCACGCCGCGAAGATTTGCACGGGTTTCCATAGTCATCGCTCCTTACTTCTTGGCTTTCTTGCCGGCGGTGTGACCCTTGAACGTCCGGGTCAGCGCGAACTCGCCGAGCTTGTGACCGACCATGTTTTCCGAAACATAGACCGGAATGTGCTGACGACCGTTGTGTACCGCGATGGTCAGACCGATGAAATCGGGCAGCACCGTCGAACGACGCGACCAGGTCTTGATCGGGCGCTTGTCGTTGGAGGAGCGTGCCGTATCCACCTTGGCCAGCAGGTGGGCATCGACGAACGGGCCCTTCTTGATTGAACGTGCCATTGCCTACCTCTTATCGCTTGTAACGGCGCTGCACGATCATGTTGCTCGTGCGCTTGTTGCTGCGGGTACGGTAGCCCTTGGTCGGCTGCCCCCACGGACTGACCGGCACACGGCCTTCGCCGGTACGGCCTTCACCACCACCGTGCGGGTGGTCGATCGGATTCATTGCTGTACCGCGGACAGTCGGGCGGACACCGCGCCAACGGGTTGCGCCGGCCTTGCCGAGTTTGCGAAGGTTGTTCTCTTCGTTGCCGACTTCACCAACCGTAGCGCGACATTCCACATGCACGCGACGGATTTCACCGGAGCGCAACCGCAACTGGGCATAACTGCCTTCACGCGCGAGCAACTGGACCGAGGTGCCTGCAGCACGCGCAATCTGCGCGCCCTTGCCCGGCATCATTTCGATGCAATGCACAGTAGAGCCAACAGGGATATTGCGCAGCGGCAATGTGTTGCCCGACTTGATCGGTGCTTCGGAACCGCTGAGCAACTGCTGCCCCACGACAAGACCCTTAGGCGCAATGATGTAACGACGCTCACCATCTGCATAACACAGCAGCGCGATGTGCGCCGAACGATTCGGATCGTATTCGATACGCTCAACCTTCGCCGGGATGCCGTCCTTGTTGCGACGGAAATCAATCACACGATACTGCTGACGATGACCACCACCTTTGTGACGGGTAGTGATGTGTCCGTGATTGTTGCGACCAGCCGTCTTGCTCTGACTTTCGGTCAGCGAATCCAGTGGGCGGCCCTTGTACAGGCTCGAATTGACGACCTTGACGACGGCACGGCGGCCGGCCGACGTCGGTTTGACTTTGACGAGTGCCATCAGACAACTCCTCCTTCAGCAAACTGGATGTCCTGGCCGCGCTTTATGCACACGAATGCCTTCTTCCAGTCACTGCGCCGGCCGAAACTGCGGCCGAAACGCTTTACCTTGCCCTTGACGTTCAGAACCTGGACCGACAACACCTCGATCTTGTTGTCGCCCTTGCTGAACAGCAATTCAACCGCCGCCTTGATTTCCGGCTTGGTCGCATCGGATGCAACCTTGAACACCACCTGATTGTTGCGGTCGGCGATGAAGGTTGCCTTCTCGGAAATCTGCGGCGCGAGCAGTACCTGCATCAGCCTTTCCTGCGAAAAGTTGCTCATGCCCACATCTCCTCGAATTTGCTCATCGCGTTGCGCGTGATCAGCACCTTGCCGAAACGGATGAGCGAAACCGGGTCCGCTTCATGCGCCTCGAGCACGAGCACGTTGTGCAGGTTGCGCGACGACAGGAACAGGTTCTCATCCAGCTCGTCCGTGATCACCAGAACCGAATCAAGCCCCATGTCCTTGAGCTTGCTCGAAAGCAGCTTGGTCTTGGGCGCGTCGATGCTGAAGCTCTCGACCACGGCTACGCGATCTTCGCGTGCCAACTGGGAGAGGATCGCGGCGATACCTGCGCGATACATCTTGCGATTCACCTTCTGCGAGAAATTCTCGTCAGGCGAATTCGGGAAAATGCGACCGCCCCCACGCCAAAGCGGGCTTGAGGACATACCGGCGCGCGCACGGCCAGTTCCCTTCTGGCGCCACGGCTTGCGGGTCGTGTGCTTAACCAGAGTACGGTCTTTCTGGGCACGCGTGCCCTGGCGTGCGTTGGCTTGATACGCCACCACCACCTGATGTACCAGTGCTTCGTTGTATTCGCGGGCAAACAGCGCGTCGGGTGCCTGCACCGTCGACGACTGCTGACCTGCATCATTCAGTACTTTCAATTCAGCCATCGCGCTCTCCTCAGCCCTTGACCGCGGGCAGGACGATTACGTCACCACCCTTGGAACCCGGAACTGCGCCCTTGATGAGCAGCAACTGACGGGCTTCGTCGATACGCACGACTTCGAGGCCCTGTTGGGTGCGCTTGACGTCACCCAGATGGCCGGCCATGCGCTTGCCTGGGAACACGCGACCCGGATCTTGCGCCATGCCGATCGAGCCAGCAGAGTTGTGCGAGACCGAATTGCCGTGCGACGCGCGGTTTGATGAAAAGTGGTGACGCTTGATGGCACCTGCATAGCCTTTGCCGATCGTCGTACCCGTCACGTCCACCTTTTGACCAACAGCAAACACAGCTGCCGGGCTGATGGTGTCACCCGCCTTGAACTGTTCGAGTTGGGCTGCGTCGACGCGGAACTCGCGCAGCACCTGTCCTGCTTCGACACCTGCCTTGGCGAAGTGGCCTGCTGCGGCCTTGTTCACGCGAGTAGCGCGACGCTTGCCGAAAGCAACCTGCACCGACGAGTAGCCGTCGGTTTCTGCTGTCTTGATCTGGGTGACGCGATTGTTCGACACATCGACCACTGTCACCGGAACGGTCTGTCCGTCATCGGTGAAAATGCGCGTCATGCCGACCTTGCGACCCACAAGGCCTAAAGTCATGTTTATTCTCCTCATCCCGGTTGCGATTGACCGAGATTCGTTTCAACTGCCACCGGAACCTCCGGTGACCCTTGCCCGGCAAAAAGAACGCCGGAAAAAGACTGCACTACTTTTTACTGAAGCTTGATTTCCACATCAACGCCAGCCGGCAAATCGAGCTTCATCAATGCGTCAACAGTCTTGTCGGTCGGATCGATGATGTCCATCAGACGGACATGGGTGCGAATTTCGAACTGGTCACGCGACGTCTTGTTGACGTGCGGCGAGCGCAGGATGTTGAAACGCTCAATGCGCGTGGGCAACGGCACCGGGCCACGGACAACGGCACCGGTACGCTTTGCGGTATCCACGATTTCAAGAGCCGACTGATCGATCAAACGGTAGTCGAAAGCTTTGAGACGGATACGGATTTTCTGGCTTGCCATTTTGTTTCCTAAAGAGCGAAAGAGCGACCCCGGCCGGCTCACGCAGGCCGGGGCACATCAACCTGCTTAAGCGATGATCTTGGCAACCACGCCCGCGCCCACCGTACGACCGCCTTCGCGAATCGCAAAGCGCAGACCTTCTTCCATCGCGAT
>NZ_JANINI010000016.1 GCF_024580145.1 Methyloversatilis sp. XJ19-49 | reverse complement strand
TCGTCGAAAAACGACGGGGGCGTCAATGCCCCCGTGTTGTCAAAGCCCGGCCAAAGCGCTACACCGTCCGCGTTCTGAAAAAAGACCTTAACTGAACGGTATTACCGCTCCGCCCTCGCCGCGATACGCACTTTGCTCGGCGATGGTCGCGGCACGATCGCGGCGAGGCCGCCGCTCCCACAGGACGCTCCGACAGCACCCGCTCCCACTTGCAACTCCCGCACTACGCCCCTTCCAACGGAGTTTTCCTGTACCGCGCAGCGGTCCGGCAAGGGCTTGCTCCCGTCGCTCCGCTGTCACCAGTGCGGCGGAATGTCCTGTCTCGGGTCGGGGCTGTCGGCGCTGCGGTCAGCGTCGGGCTGTTGCGACGACTGCATCTGCTGGTAAAGATGGCGCAGCTGCTGCTGCAGCGATTCGATCTGGCGCTGCTGGTCGAACACGGTGCGGTTCAGCGTATCGAGCAGGTCGTCCATCATCGCGATGCGCGCCTCGAGCTCATCGAATCGTTCGGTTTTCAGGGGCTCAGTCATGCTGGGAATCCGGAGAATGTTGTCGGGCGAGCGCCCAGGTGACGTGCTCTCGCACCATGGCCGAGGGGTGGTCGGCGCGCGCAGCGAGGGCGGCGATGTTCGATGCAGTGCCTGACGCGTTGCCGAGCGCGACGGCGATGTTGCGCAGCCAGCGCACATGGCCGATGCGACGTATCGCGCTGCCGGCAAGCTTCGTGTCGAATTCGTCTTCGCTCCAGGCGAACAGTTCGGTCAGTGACGCCCGGTCGAGTCCGTTGCGCACCGCGAAATCGGGTTCCACGGCAAGCTGGGCGTGGCGGTTCCAGGGGCAGACGAGCTGACAGTCGTCGCAGCCATAGATGCGGTTGCCGATCGCCGGTCGCAGCGGCTCGGGAATCGGGCCGTCGAGTTCGATTGTCAGATAGGACACACACAGTCGTGCGTCCAACTGATAAGGCGCGACGATTGCGCCGGTCGGGCATACGTCGATGCAACGTGTGCAGGTGCCGCAGTGGTCAGGCTGCGGGGCGTCCGCCGGCAGCGGCAGATTGGTATACAGCTCGCCGAGGAAGAACTGCGAGCCGGCGTCTCGATGGATCAGCAACGTGTGCTTGCCGCGCCAGCCCAGTGCGGCGCGGCGCGCGATCTCCACTTCCATGACCGGTGCCGAATCGGTGAACGCGCGGTAGCCGAACGGACCTACCAGCGCTTCGATGCGATCTGCCAGTGCCTGCAGTCGGGCGCGCAGAACCTTGTGGTAGTCGCGGCCGAGCGCGTAGCGCGACACATAGGCGGCGTCGGGGTCTTCGAGTACGGCCTGTGCGTCGGCGGCCTGCTGCGGGTCGGGCCAGTACGGCAGGCGCACGCTGATGACCGAAAGCGTGCCCGGCACCAGCTCGGCCGGCCGTGCGCGTGTCGTTCCGTGCCGTTCCATATAGTGCATGTCGCCGTGGCGACCGGCGGCAAGCCATTCCATCAACCGGGTTTCCGCGTCGCCCAGATCGACGCCGGCGAAGCCGACCGAAGCGAAGCCCAGCGCCTGACCCCATTCGCGGATGCGCGCAGCCAGTTCATCGGGCGAACAGGGCAGGGACGGTGGTGAAGTCGAACGAGCGGGCATGGATCGAGTTTGAAACGGTGCTGGCGCCGCATCGTGCTTCAGTGGCGATGGATTCCGGGCAAGGCGGCCGGCGGCTGATAATGGCGAAACTCCGATTTTGCGTGCATCAACCCGTCCATGACCGACTTTTTCAGCATCGATCTTGCCGATACCGAAGCGACTGAGGCGCTAGGCGCCTGTCTCGCCGAGACCCTGCGTCCCGGACTGACGCTCTTTCTCGAAGGTGACCTGGGCACCGGCAAGACCACTCTGGTGCGTGGCGTGCTGCGCGCGCTGGGCCATACCGGCAAGGTGAAAAGCCCGACCTTCACATTGCTTGAATCTTATGCTATTTCTAGCTTAAACTTCCCTCTGTATCACTTTGATTTTTATCGCTTCGCGGACCCTGATGAATTCATTGAAGCAGGTCTGGACGAGTATTTCGGGCAAACCGGCCCGGTCGGCGGTGTCTGTCTGGTCGAGTGGCCGGACAAGGCCGGCGGCCATCTGCCGCCCCCCGATCTGCGCATCGCGCTCGCCGTCGCCGGCGATGCGCGTCGTGCGCATCTGTCCGCCTGCAGCGAAGCGGGACGCGCATGTCTAGAGCACCTCGTTCGACACGACCGAATCTAGCGGACGGTCTCAGTCGACGCAATTTCCTCGGCTTTTCCGGCGCTGCACTGCTGCTGTCGGTCAGCCCCGCCGGACAGGCCGCACTGTCTTCGCTGGTGGCGGTGCGGGTCTGGCCGGCCCTCGAGTACACCCGCATCACGCTGGAATCCCGCGCCGAGCTGAAGTTCTCGCACTTTCTCGTCAAGGACCCGGAACGCCTTGTCATTGATCTCGAAGGGCTAGAACTGAACAATGTGCTGGGCACGCTGCCGGGCAAGATTTCCGACGCCGACCCCTACCTCAAGGTGATCCGCGCTGGCCGCAACAAACCGGGCGTGATCCGGCTGGTGATCGAACTGAAGACCGAAGTTCAGCCGCAGGTGTTCACCCTGGCGCCGGTCGGGCAGTACGGCCACCGGCTGGTGATGGACGTCTATCCACAGCATCTGGTCGACCCGCTGATGCAGCTCGCGCGTCGCGGTGACATCGTGTACGAGGGCGAGGCTACGCCTGACCAGCCGGATGCGCCTTCGCAGTCGACGCCCGTGAAGGACCCGCCGTCACAGACGGCGAAAGCGGACATCAAGGCCGATCCGAAGACGTCACCGGCCGAAGACGCGGGTGATGTGAGCCGCCTGGTCACCATCGTGCTCGACCCCGGCCACGGTGGCGAAGATCCGGGTGCGATCGGACGGCGCGGCAGCTACGAAAAGAACGTCACGCTCGAAGTGGCGCAGCGGTTGCGCGCCAAGATCGATGCCGATCCCACGATGCGCGCCGTATTGACGCGCGACGGCGACTATTTCGTTCCGCTGGGTACGCGGGTCTCAAAGGCCCGCCGCGTGCGTGCCGACCTGTTCGTGTCCATTCACGCCGATGCCTTCGTGCGGCCGGATGCTCGCGGCAGTTCGGTGTTCGTGCTGTCCGACCGCGGCGCGACCAGTTCGGCGGCGCGCTGGCTGGCGCAACGCGAGAATTCGGCCGATCTGATCGGCGGCGTCAATCTCGACGTGAAGGACAAGTATCTCGCGCGGACCCTGCTTGATCTGTCGCAGACCGCGACGATGAACGATTCGATGAAGCTCGGTCGTGCCGTGCTGGGCGAACTGGGCGGCGTCAACACGCTGCACAAGCCGCATGTCGAACAGGCCGGCTTCGCTGTGTTGAAGGCGCCGGATGTGCCGTCCATCCTCGTCGAAACCGCCTTCATTTCCAACCCGGAAGAAGAAAAGAGGCTGACCGACGACGTCTACCAGGACAAGCTGGCCGAGGCCATCCTGCGCGGCATCAAGCGCTACCTCGCAAAGAATCCGCCGCTGTCCAAGTCGCGCATGGTCATGCTGTAACCACTGCGCCTGCCGGGGCGCACGTGAAGCCGCGCCGCAGCAGCCAATGCTTCAGTGCATGGCGGCCAGCAGGTCCGCCTTGCGGCTGGCCATCCGGGTGCCCAGTTCGACCAGGTCAAGAGACGACGACTTGACCTTTGGGAACATTTCGGTCTGCTCTTCCTTGACGTGATGCTTCACGTATTCGGACAACACCTTCACCTTCGCGTCATACATTTCGCCATCCGGTGTGACACCGTCCAGCTGGGCGATCAGATCCTTGACGCCGGCATGTTCGACCGTCGCTTCGGGCACCAGCAGCTTGTCCTTCAAGGCTGCCTTGACGTCGGGGTAGAAGATTTCTTCCTCGATCTGCGCATGCACGCTGAGCGCGGTGCAGATCTCCTTCACCAGCGCCATCTTGGTGGCAGGCGTTCGCTTCTTCTCGTATTCGGCAAACATGCCGCTCACTTCCTCGTGATCGGCCTTGAGCAGGGCGATCGCGTCCTTCGGCGGCGCACTCGATTTCTTGCCCGAACTGGTTTTCGTGATGGTGGTCATGGGGAGCCTTTCAGGGTTCGCACAGCGGTGAAAACGTCACATGAAGATCGCGATCAGGATGATGATCGGGATGGGAATGCCGAGCAGCAGCAGAAGGATCGAACGCATGGCAGCCTCGCTAAGTCGTGTGTTGAATGCAGGGGTCAGTCGTCGCGCAGACGGCCACCAAAGGTTGCGGCCAGGCTGGCCGCGAACGCGCCGAGCAGCAGGGAAACGAAAAGCCACAGCGCGCCGTAGGCCGTCGCTTTGCGCGTCGTGTCGGCGGCGGCTCTGGCAGTTGCTTCCGCCTCACGCACCGTGGCCTGCGCGCGGGCGTACATGTCGGTCACCCGCTTCTCGGCGTCCTGCTGCGACAGGCCGGTGCGTTGCGCCACGATCTGGCCGACATAACGGACGTCTTCCTGCGGCAGCGCGTCGGTTCTGGACGCGTTCATGAAGATGCGACCGACTTCGGACGCCTCTTCCGCGCTCAGGCGGGCCGGCTCGGGCAGCGGTTCTGTCATGCCATCGACTTCCGTTGCCGCGCTGTTCGGGGTGGCGTCACGGCGCAACATGGAATCGACGAAATAGCGTATCGACCCTCCGGCGTCGTCCGGAGCCATTCCTGCGGCCGCCCCGGCCGACGCAGCCACGGTGGTGGCGACACCCGCTGCAACCGTGCTGCCGGCCTGAAGGCCACTGCCGACGACGGAACCTACTGCCGAGGTCAGCAAGGTGGCGGTCACCAGCGTTGCGACGGCCCAGGCAAGGAAGCCGTGCGCGGTGTCGCGGAAGTACACTTCGTCGGAATGAACGTCGGCCCAGCGCGTCCGGAGCCGCCCGGCAAGGTAGCCGCCGATCGCCGCAGCGACCAGTTGGGTCAGGGTCAGCCACACGATGGTCGATACTCCGAAGCTGGTGGCACTGATGCCCTGCTGCGACCATGGCGAAACTGAAGACAAGCCCAGCCCAGTGCCGAGGATGAGCAGGATCAGCGACAGCGAAGCCGCCGCCGCCGCGCCGGCGACGATTGCGCCCCAGGCCACGGCGCTTGCGACGGGACGCGAAGCGCCGACGTCGCCGCCGGCAAATACCCGGCGATCGATCTGTGCTTCTGGATTTGCTGCAGTGAATTGAGTCATTTCGTGTCCATGTGTTGAATCTTCGCCGGAATCGCAGACAGGTCGGTGCTCGCCCGCACATTGATGCCCTGCACGGTAAGGGCCTCTTTCCGCGCGGTCTGTTCGCTGACACACCACGGAGCAAGCACGATGACCGGCTCAGAAGTGACGTACTGTGGGGGCGGCGATCCACTGCCGGCCCTGCACGGCCGCCTGCAGAGCAGGCCGGAAAGCTGCTTGATGCACGTCATGCCCCGTCCGGAGCCGGTCTTCTAGAATGGTGCGCATGAACGCCCCCGAATCCGTCGCCCAGTTGCTGTCTGCCGAACCTGCAGCGCTGCCCTGCTATCACTGCGGGCTGCCGGTCGATGGCGCACCGCGCTACCGCGTGCGCATCGATGGTCAGGAGCGCCCGATGTGCTGTGCCGGCTGCGCCGCCGTCGCGGAAGCGATCAGCAGCGGCGGGCTGGAACAGTTCTACCGCCATCGCGATGCGCTGCCCGAAGTCGCGCCCGAGGCGGGCGGCGGGCGTGACCTGTCGGTCTATGACCTGCCGGAAGTGCAGGCGGATTTCGTGCGCAGCGTGGCGCACGCGCAGTGTGCCGACGCACGCGAAGCGCTCCTGATCATCGAAGGCATCCGCTGTGCCGCCTGCGTGTGGCTCAACGAGCAGCACGTCGGGCGGCTGCCGGGCGTGCTGACGCTGGACATCAATTACGCCACGCGCCGCGCCCGCGTCGTGTGGGATCCGGCGATCACGGGTCTGTCCGCCATCCTGCAGGCGGTCGCCGACATCGGCTACCAGGCCTGGCCTAATGACCGGGCGCACGCCGAGTCGGTTGCGCGCAACGAGCGGCGCGACGCGCTGTGGCGGCTCGCAGTCGCAGGTCTGGGCATGATGCAGGTCATGATGTATGCGTGGCCCGCCTACGTCGCCGGCGAGCTGGAACTGTCTGACAGCATCGCCGCACTGATGCGCTGGGCCAGCCTCGTGCTGACCGCGCCGGTGGTGTTCTACTCGGCCGCGCCTTTCTTTTCGCGCGCCTGGCGCGACCTGATGGCGCGCCGCGTCGGCATGGACCTGCCGGTCGCGCTCGGTGTCGGCTGCGCGTTCGCTGCCAGTCTGTGGGCGACGGTCACGCGCTCGGGTGAGGTGTATTTCGACTCGGTCACGATGTTCGTCTTCCTGCTGCTGGCGGGCCGCTATCTGGAACTGGTGGCGCGCCAGCATGCGGTGCGCGGCGTCGAGAATCTGGCGCAGGTCATGCCGGCACTGGCGCAGCGCTTCACCGCCTGGCCCGCCACGGCGACCGAGGCGGTACCGGTGGTTCGACTGGTCGTCGGCGATCACGTTGTCGTCGCGGCCGGCGAAGTCATTCCGGCTGACGGCCGGCTGGTCGACGGGCGCAGCGAGGTTGACGAGAGCCTGCTGACGGGCGAATCGAAACCGCAGGCGCGCGGCGTCGGTGATCGCGTGGTCGGCGGCAGCCTGAACATCGCTTCGCCTGTGGTGCTCGAGGTCGAACAGGTGGGGGAGGCGACGCGCCTGGCGGCCATCCGCCGGCTCATCGGTCGCGCCTCGGCGAGCCGGCCCGACGTGGTGCAGTTCGCCGACCGCATCGCGCTGCATTTCGTGTCGGCGCTGATCGTGCTGGCCTGCATCACGGCGGCGGCCTGGCTGTGGATCGAGCCGGCGCGGGCGCTGTGGGTGTTCGTGTCGGTACTGGTCGTGAGCTGCCCGTGCGCGCTGTCGCTGGCCACACCGGCTGCACTCACCGTGGCGACCGGCGTGTTGTCGAAGAGCGGCCTGCTGGTCACCCGTGCGCACGCCATCGAAACGCTGGCGCGCGTCACGCATGTGGTGTTCGACAAGACCGGTACGCTGACCACCGGAGACATGCATGTGCAGGCAGTCGTGCCGTTCGGAGAGATAGGCGCAGCCGATGCGCACGCGCTGGCCGCTGCGCTGGAACAGCATTCCACCCACCCGATCGCGCGCGCGCTCAGGCAGGCCGCGGGCGATGCACCGCTGCCGGCGGTGAGTGGGCTCGAAGCCGTGACCGGGCAGGGCGTGCAGGCCCTGCATCAGGGCCGCACGCTGCGTCTGGGTCGCGCCGATTTTGTCTGCGCGGCGGCGGGCTGCGCGCTGCCCGACGTGCCGGAGGGCACGGCGACACCCGTCTGGCTGGGCGACGACGAGGGCCTGATCGCCCGCTTCGACCTGATCGACACGGTACGCAGCGGCGCGCCCGAATTGCTGGCCCGACTGCGCGAACGCGCCATCGCGGTCACGCTGCTGTCGGGGGATGCACCAGCGCCGGTGGCAGCCCTGGCAAGCGAACTGGGCATCGCCGACGCGCACGCGCGCATGAGTCCGGAAGCGAAGCGCGCCTTCATCGAGGCACTGCAGGCCAACGGCGCCGTGGTCGCCATGCTGGGCGACGGCGTGAATGATGCGCCGGTGCTGGCGCAGGCCCAGGTGTCGGTCGCCATGGGCAGCGGCACCGAACTGGCACGCGCGCAGGGCGACATGGTGCTGCTGTCGGCCGGTTTCGCGGCGCTGACCCGCGGCTTCGATACCGCGCAGGCCACGTTGTCGGTGGTGCGGCAGAACCTGCGCTGGGCCTTTGCCTACAACATGCTGGCCATTCCGCCGGCGATGTTCGGCTGGATCACGCCCTGGATGGCCGGCGTCGGCATGTCGCTCAGTTCGCTCGCCGTGGTGCTCAACGCATTGCGTCTGCAGCGCCGGGGCAACGGATGAAGGGCGCCGGCTGATGGACATCCTGTGGCTGCTGGTGCCGCTGTCGGTGCTGATCGCGCTCGGCATCGGCATCGTTTTCGTCTGGTCGGCACGCAGCGGGCAGTTCGACGATCTCGAAGGGCCGGCTCATCGGATGATGATGGACGACGATCGCGCGCCGATGAAGGCGCCCGAGCGCGACAGCACGGATCCCTGATATCGAATCGCGGCTCTCGCATCCGTGATCCGCATCGCTGGAACGAATGCGCGTCCGGGATAGACTCAGGACTGTGACGTCTGCCAGAGGAGAACGGGAATGACGAGTTGCACCGAACACGCGCACCACGATCACCAGCATGGCCCGAACTGCGGTCATCGTGCGGTCAGCCACGACGGCCACGTCGATTACCTGCACGACGGTCACCTGCACCATGTGCATGGCGACCACGTCGACGAACACGTCGTGGCGGTCAGTGCGACCAATCCGGCGGCCTGCACACCGCAGCATCAGTGCGCCGCCCACGCGGCCGACCACGTACATGGACCGGGCTGCGGGCACGACGCCGTGCCGCACGGCGATCATGTCGACTATCTGGTCGATGGCCACCTGCATCATCCGCACGGCACGCATTGCGACGACCACGGGCCGCTCAAGGCGGCCTGATGCGCAGTCTGACCTGCGCGCGGCTATCATGCGCGCAGGTCAAGTTCTGCGTCCGTTCCATGTCCCTTCATCCAGCTGGCGCTGCATGGCACGCGCCGGCGTTGTTCATGCCGTCCGCCCTGCGCGGCTGGCTCACCGATCCGCACTCGCTCACGTCGCGCATCCGCGCGCGCTGCCGCGCCTTTTCGGTGCGGCCGCTGCGCCAGTGCGCCGCGCGGGGCGAACGCGACGAAGCGCCGCTGCTCGGCGTGGCACCGGCGCGCCGGGTGCGCGTGCGTGACGTGCTGCTGTACGCCGACGGCGTCCCGGTGGTGTTCGCGCACAGCGTGGTGCGCCTGCATGACGTGACCGGGGCCTGGCACATGTTCGCCGGTGTCGGCGTGCGGCCCCTCGGAGAACTGCTGTTCGCCGACGCGCGCATTGCGCGTTCGCCGCTGTCGGTGCGCCGGCTCGACGACCGTCACCCGCTGTACCGGCGGGTACGCGCCGCCGGCATCGTGACGGATGCACCACTGTGGGCGCGCCGCTCGTTGTTCCTGCGGGCGGGCCGGCCGCTGCTGGTGACCGAGGTGTTCCTCCCGGCGATCGCGGAGCTTGCGCCATGAATCTGCTGGCACGGCTCAATGCCTGGGAACGCCTGATGCGGCTCGACAAGCCGATCGGCATCCTGCTGCTCGCCTGGCCAACATTGTGGGCGCTGTGGGTCAGCGGCGGCGGCAACCCGTCGCCCTTCATCGTCTGGATTTTCATGCTGGGCACCGTGCTGATGCGCAGCGCCGGCTGCGTCATCAACGACTTTGCCGACCGCAATTTCGACGGCCATGTCGAGCGCACGCGCAAGCGGCCCCTGGTGACCGGCGAGGTCGGTACCCGCGAGGCGCTGCTTCTGGCGGCCGGGCTTGCGCTGTTTGCCTTCATCCTCATCCTGCCGCTGCACCGGCTGGTCATCCTGCTGTCGTTCGCTGCGCTGTTCCTCGCCGCGAGCTATCCCTTCACCAAGCGTTTCTTCGCCATTCCGCAAGCCTGGCTGGGAGTGGCGTTCGGTTTCGGCATCCCGATGGCCTATGCGGCGCAGCTGTACACCGTGCCGAACGAAGCCTGGCTGCTGCTTGCCGCCAATGTGTTCTGGGCCATCGCCTACGACACCGAGTACGCCATGGTCGACCGCGATGACGATCTGAAGATCGGTATCCGCACCTCGGCCATTACCTTCGGCCGCTTCGACGTCGCTGCCGTGATGATCTGTTATGGCATCACGTTGTCACTGCTGGCCCTCTACGGACAACTGGAAAACCTCGGTCTGCCGTTTTACGTCGGCCTGCTGGTCGCAGCCGGCATCGCCACCTACCACTACACGCTGATCCGCGAGCGCGACCGCGCACGCTGCTTCCGCGCCTTCCTGCACAACAACTGGCTGGGTGCGGTCGTGTTCGCCGGCATCGTGGCCGATTACGCGCTGCGCTGATGCCTGGCGTA
Source organism: Methyloversatilis sp. XJ19-49 (assembly GCF_024580145.1). GTDB lineage: Bacteria > Pseudomonadota > Gammaproteobacteria > Burkholderiales > Rhodocyclaceae > Methyloversatilis. The sequence goes on along the minus strand of NZ_JANINI010000016.1, from coordinate 80,884 downwards.
AGTCCGGCTGCCGGCCGGCGTTTACCCGGCATCGACATCCGGCACGGGAGTGCGGCATGAAGCTGATCGGAGCATTGATTCTGGCGCTCGGTGCCTTGTTCATCGCATTCGACAGCGAAGCTGGTGCGCTGCGCGAGCGGCTGGCCGAGCGTGTGGAACAGCGGCGTGCGACGTCCGGAACGCCGGCGATGTTGCCGGCCGGAACGAAGGTGCAACGCAATGTGGCCTACGGCGATCACGCCGACCAGCGCATGGATATGTACAGCCCTGCCGATGCCCATGAGGCGCCGATCCTGTTTCTTGTGCACGGCGGGGGCTGGCGCCGCGGCGACAAGGCGCACGGCCGCGTGATCGACAACAAGCTGGCGCACTGGTTGCCGACAGGCGTGATTGTCGTGTCGATCAACTACCGCATGCTGCCCGATGCCGATGTGCTGACGCAGCGCGATGACGTGGTCGCTGCGCTGGCAGCCGTGCAAGCGCGCGCGCACGAGTGGGGCGGTGACGCGTCGCGCGTCGTGCTGATGGGTCATTCGGCCGGCGCCCATCTGGTGGCGCTGGTCGCGGCGGCTCCGCGCGATGCGCGTGTCAGCAGGCCGTGGCTTGGCAGCGTGCTGCTGGACAGCGGCGCGCTCGATGTCGAACGCCTGATGGGCGAGCGCCATCACAGCCTGTTCGACGAAGCCTTCGGCAAGGACCCGACGTTTTGGGCCGCAGCCTCGCCGGTGCGTCAGCTTTCTGCACCCGGTGCGCCCTGGCTGGCGGTCTGTTCGAGCCAGCGCAAGCAGGCCTGTGATCAGGTGAAGGCTTTCGCGCAGCGCGTGCGCGAAACCGGTGGTCGCATCGAAGAACTGCCGCTGGCAAAGTCGCACGGTGCCATCAATGAAGAACTCGGACTGCCCGGTGCCTACACCGCGCGGGTGGACAACTTTTTGCGCGAGGTCGGATTGCTCGCCAGATGAAAAAGGGGCTGCCGGCAGTGTGCCGGCAGCCCCTTCAATCTACTGACGTGCTCAGCCGCGACGGCGGGCAGCGAAGCCGATCAAGCCGAGACCGGCAAGCAGCATCGCGTAGGTTTCGGGTTCCGGAACCGCGGCGGTGATGCTCAGCAGATCGCCCGAACGCAGCGCGTTGGAATTGATCGTCCAGTCGATGCGGCCCGGCTCGCCGGTCGGGTTGCCGACGAAGACGTCGAGGTATTCCGAGCCCGGGAAGCTGATCGACGCGACATTGCCTTCGCCATTCAGGCTGACGATGGCGTTGGCGTTGAAGGTGGTGACGCTGCCGACGCTGGCGAAGTTCGACATGCTCAGCGTGAACACTAGGGTGTCGATACCGGTGCCGGTGAAGTTGCGGATGACGCTGCTGAAGGTGATCGGAGAGCCGTTGTCGTCGGCGTCGACTTCATAGTTCAGCGTGACCGGCGCCAGGTTGGCGAAGTCGATGTCGAATGAAATGAGGCCGGCGCCGCTGAAGTCGGTGACGACGGTTCCGCCGGTGGTTACGGCGTTCTGGAAGGTGGCGGCCTGTGCCGGGATGGCAGCGAGGGCAAGCAGGGCGTACGAGGCGAGCAGTTTCTTCATGGTGGTGAGTCCTTTCGGTATGCAGGCTGCGATGCGCCGCCTGCGATGGCTGGCGACGAAGATGAGTTACAGATTGCCCTTGGCCCACGGACCGGTGATGGCGAACGTGATACCCGGGGTGTAGTTGTTGACGAACAGGATGCGGCCGGTCGGATCGAAGCAGGCGCCCGCGAATTCCGAACCCAGCTGGTTGCCCGTCCCGCCGAGCAGGGTCTTGCCGGCCGCGGCGTACTGCGCGGCCGTGAAGCTCACATTGCTCTTTGCGAACATGTACGGCTGACCGTCGTTGCCCAGTCCGAACAGGCGCAGGCCATTGCCCAGTTCATCCGAGCTGGTGCCGCCATCCTCGCAGCACAGCAGACCGCCGCGCGGGCTGACAGTGATGTTGTCCAGATTGTTGCCGGCCCGCTGGTTCGAGCTCACGTAGATGGCCTTGACGTGCTGCGTGGCCAGCGTCAGTTCCCATACGCAACCTTCGCCACCGGCCGAGGTATCGACGATGTAGACCTTGCCGGCGTGATACCAGATGCCTTCGCCGCGCAGCATTCGGGCGCAGCCTGCTGCCCAGGCCTGGGCGAACGGGCCGCTGACGTTGCGGTTCTGGCCCAGCACGCTGACCGAGGTCGGTGCCGCATCCGGGTCGGCAATCTCGACCCATTCCAGTACGTACTCGTCGCCGACGCAGGGCGAAGTGAAGCCGGTCTGGTTCACTTCCTCGACCGTGGCGTAGCTCGAGCGGACGATCTGCTTGATGCGGGCGGCGTACAGTTTGCCGCCGTCGGCATAGGTGTTTTCGCCGCCTGCATCGTTGTCGGGTACGAAGCGGTAGAGTGCGGAGACCGGGCTCGCGTCCTCGGTTTCGTAGGCGTGACTGGTGGTCGGATCGACAGCGACCGCCTCATGGCGGAAGCGGCCCATGTCGACGATCGGCTGGGCGGTCGTGTCGTCCGGATCCGCGCACACTTCGAACACATAGCCGTGCTTCTTGCCGCCGACGCTGGTGCGGTCGGTGGTGTTCTCTTCGCAGGTGAGCCAGGTTTCCCACGGGGTCACGCCGCCGGCACAGTTGGTCATGGTGCCGCCGAGGCTGGGGCGGATTTCGACCAGATTGCCATCGCGCACGATGAGGGTGGTGGCGCCGCCGGCCGGCTTGTTGCCGGTGCCATCCTTGTCGTAGGTCGGTGCATTGACCAGACGCGGTGCCGACGAAGTACCCAATTCGTGGTTGCGTATCAGGGTCAGTTCGGTGCTGCGGCCGACGCGGCGGCTGCGCACGACGGCCATGCCGTCATGGGCGTTCGGGCTCAGCCTGCCGTCGGTCATGATGTCGTCGCGCCAGCCCATTGATTTGTAGCTGAAGCCCGCCGGCAGCATCAGCAGCGGCAGGCCGGTCGTCAAGTCGCCCACCGGTGCCACGATGCCGTACGGGCTCGCAACCATTGTGGTCAGACGGGTACAGGCCTGGGCTTCGGCGTTGCGTGCAGCCATCATGCCGAAGGTGGTGACGAAGGGCGCAGCGGCCAGCGAGGCCGAACCTTTCAGCATGTTTCGGCGGGTCGTATTGACCGGCGTCTTGAATGAGTTGTCGTTCATGCAGGATCTCAATCGGTGATCGTGATACGCGCTGCAGATGCAGACGTGCTGCGGCGACGCGGGGCCAGTCGGCGTCCGGCGATCACTCGCTACGATGCGTGAGACCCGTGAATGAATCGTGACCTCAGAATGAAGCCTTGTGGTAACCCATTATCATAAAGGTGGTCCGAATGGCGCATTGCGCGCCGCAAGGGAATCAGCCCCTTGCGAGACGGCCAAGCGTCGCCAGCGCCGCATCGACGCGTGCGTCCCAACGCACGGCGCACATCAGGCGCACGCAGTTGCGGTACTTGCTCTGCGGCGAGAACATCGGCCCGGGTGAAATGCTGATGCCGGCCGCCAGCGCCTGCGACTGCAGCTGCAGCGCATCGACGTGTTCCGGCAATTCCAGCCATAGGATGAAGCCACCGGCCGGTCGCGTGCAGCGGGTGCCAGCTGGGAAGTGGCGCGCGATGGCGGTCTGCATGCGCGCCATCTGCTCGGCGTACTGGCTTCGCACGCGGGCGAGGTGGCGCTCCCAGCGGCCGGTCGCGAGGTAGTCGGCCAGCGCGCGCTGCGGCAGCAGGGCGGTGGCCATCGTGCTGCCGTACTTCAGCTGTTCGACCTCGCGCCGCCAGCGACCGGCGACGATCCAGCCGATGCGCAGACCGGGCGCGATGGTTTTCGAGAACGATGAACACAGCAGCACGTGGCCGCTGCGATCCCACGCCTTTGCGACGCGCGGTCGTTCGCCGTCGTGTGCCAGTTCGCCATAGATGTCGTCCTCGATCAGCGCGATGCCACGCGCCGACAGCATCTGTACGAGGCGCCGCTTGTGCGCATCCGGCATCGATGCGCCACTCGGATTGCTGAAGCTGGTGCACGCCAGGCAGGCCTTGACCGGCCAGCGTTCAAGCGCCAGTTCAAGCGCATCCGGGCTGATGCCGGTCTGGGGGTCGGTCGGGATTTCGAGCGCCTTCAGGCCAAGCGATTCGATCAGCTGCAGCGTGCCGAAGAAGGCCGGCGATTCGATGGCCACGATGTCGCCCGGCTGTGTGGTCGCACGCAGCGCGAGCGTCAGCGCTTCCTGGCAGCCGGTGGTGATGACGATGTCGTCCGGGTGGATCTGACAGCCCGATTCCACCGCGCGCCGCGCGATCTGCACGCGCAAGGCCTCTTCGCCGACGAATTCGCCGTAGCGCGCGCTGCCCGCATCCTCATGACGCAGGGCGCGCGTGAGACTCGTGCGTACGTCCTTCACGGGCAGAAAGTCGGCATGCGGAATGGCGGTGCTGAACACGAGCAGGTCATCACGGTGCGAGGCGCGCATGAGCTGCGCGACGCGCTCCGACATCGTCACCTCGCCCGGCGCTTCGTCGTCGCAGGTCTGGTGCGCGCGTGGCGGCAGCGCCTCGGGCGTGCGCGCAAAAAAACCGGACTGCGGCCGTGCTTCCAGCCAGCCCTGTGCCTCCAGCCTGCGATACGCCGAGATGCAGGTCGCGATACTCAGCTGCTGCTGCTGCGCGATGCGCCGCACCGACGGCAGGCGCTGCCCGGGCGGGTAGACGCCGGCACGGATGTCGGCGCGCAGCCGGTCGGCGAGTGCTTCGTAGCGATTCATGCGCGGCTCCCGAAAAACCTGCCCCACTGTACTGCCCGCCATGCCGTACTGATCGGTACAGTTACCGGGGTACAGCATGGGTACAGTTTCGGCTGATGCAAAACTGTACCGGTTCAAACTGATCTTTGTGTATCTGTATCGATAGGCGACGAGCAGGGATGATGTGGTCGGGAAATACGACACATGCCTCAGGAGAACGGTCACATGCCGATGATTACGCTGCAGCTGTCCTGCCCGCTCGACGCCGACACACGCCTTGCGGTGACCCGCGCGGTGACCGATCTCACGGCAGAAGTCCTGGGCAAGAAGCGCGAACTGACGGCACTGGCCTTGTCGCACGTCGAGCACTGGTCGGTCGGTGCGGAAGGCGTCGGCGGGTCACTGACGGCCTTCCACCTGGACGTGCGGGTGACCGCCGGCACGAACACCAGGACAGAAAAATCCGCCTATATATATGCTGTCTGGCAGTCGCTCGACGAGCTGCTCGGTCCGTTGCATCCGGCGAGCTACATCATCGTGACTGACATCGCAGCCGACAGCTGGGGGTATTCCGGCGAGACCCAGGAGTTGCGCCATGTCCGCGCACGGCTGGCTCAGTGACTGGGCGCGCCATCTGAAGGAAGCCGGCCGGCGACGTCGCGCTCGTGCCGAACTGCGCGCCATGAACGACCTCGAACTGCGCGACATCGGCCTGGGCCGCTCGGACATTCCTTCGGTGCTGTCGGGGCGCTTCGCCCGCGTCGATCGCCCGGATGCGCCACCCGGCCTTTGACGCGGTGCGCCCGACAGGCCTCATTCGCGCCGGCTGCTTACTGAAAGTCCTGCCCACCTGATGCGGCAGCATGTTGGGTACGCTGACCCCGGATCAGGTCTTGATCGCACCCCGAATGTTCATCGCTGCCAGGCCAAGCTGCAGCGCGACGAGCGCCGGTGCGGCCGCGTGCACGCCCCAGACGATCCACAAGACGTTGCTGAGCATGAACAGCCAGAAGCCGGAGTTGCGTCGGCTGGCCTGGTTCGACGCCACCAGCCAGGCTGCCGCGATGGTTGCGACCATGGCCGGCCACTGCAGCAGATCAAGCAGCACGGCCGACGGCAGGCTCGACATCAGCGCACCGGCTCAAGGCGTCCGGAGTGATGGAGACCGGCGCAGGTTGCACGCGTCATGCGGTGTGGGCGATCAGACGCACCACACCGCGGGCACGGACAATCCCCAACTGCGCCATGTCCACCTTGTGCCTGACGTAGTCGGCCCACATGATCATCCGGATATCGAAGTCGTCACCGCCGGGTTCGATATCGTGCAGACCGGAGAATATTGCGATCAGCGCGGCCTGCTTCGGCGTCATGGCGTGCGCATGCGGTTCGAGGCCCGGAATGTTCGAGTCAGCCCAGCGTGCCATCGGGAAATGCTCCATTCATGGTTGGGGCGGGTTGCGCCCGGATGCGGGTGCTGTGCGGCTTCAATCAGGTCAATGAAGCCATGGCCACAGGTCAGTAGGCGATGCGTCGGCGCGCCGTACTTCAGGCCGGTCTGTCGGCGGATGCTCACCGCGCAACGGTGCTCGAACGCCGGTCTGCAGTCGGTGCGTTGTCGAACGCTGGCGACGCGCGATGACTTCGCCGCACCGGGTCTGTCCTGCGTCTGTGTGTGATCACGCACAGACTTCCAGCGCTCCGGGCGACATTGTTCCTGCACGAATCCGCGTGGGACACACCGATTTTCTGGCGTCCATCGAATCGAGTGATCGACGACAGCGAATGCGATCCCGTCTGCCCTGCAACACAACAATGAGTCATGACAAAACAGAAATCCACGCTACACATCGCGCCTGGAAGCGGCGCCCCATCGGGGTGCGCACCGTCTGCGCGCCCTTCTTCGGGCAGGACTGAACCGCTTCGCAATATGGAACAGATGACTCGCCAGACCGGAGCCCATGCGTCGTTGATGCAGGTCCCGCTCGACGCACCCGTCCTGCCTCAGGAATCTGCTGCATGGCACGCCACAGAACTCGACGCCCGCGCAACCCGCGAACTGGGTCGCTGGCTGCTGGGTGAGGGCTACCATCACACCACCGTGACGCCGGATACCCATGGTCGGGTATTGGCACACCGCGCCCTGCAGGCCAGAAACCTGCGTGACGTGTTCGGCTGGAGTCAGCCGTTCGCGCAGGAGCTTCTGCCCTTCGAAGCGCTTGACCTGCTCGCCCGTGCCGGTGCGCTCGAAACGGTTTCCGGCGGCCTCTTGCGCAGCCATATCCGCTTTTCCTCGCTGGATGACCTGTTGCTGGTGCATTCGGCCTATCCGACGACCGCTGCTGACGCGGTGTTCTTCGGTCCGGATACCTACCGATTTGCGCGGCTCATCGAACGCACGCTGTCGCAGTCCCGGACACCGATCTGGCAGATCATCGACGTGGGGTGCGGCACCGGCGCCGGCGGTCTGTTCGCTGCGCGTCGGCTGGGCGCATTGGCGCAGTTGACGCTGCTCGACCTGAGCGATGCGGCCCTGCACTGCGCACGCATCAACGCAGCCGTGTTCGGCATTCGCGCCGTCTGCCGGCGCAGTGATCTGCTGAGCAACGCGCAGGGCAGTGCCGACCTGATCCTGTGCAATCCGCCCTACCTGATCGACCCTGCACACCGCCTTTATCGCGATGGTGGCGGCACCTACGGAGATGACATTTCCATGCGCGTCGTAGTTGAATCCTTGCCACGTCTGAGGCCGGGCGGGCGGCTGGTCCTGTACACCGGCAGTGCGATCGTCGATGGCGTCGACTCGTTCCGCAGTGCGGTCGAGCCGGTGCTGCTGCGTGCCGGTGCGCGCTTCGAATACAACGAACTCGATCCTGACGTCTTCGGCGACGAACTTGACCAGCCTGCCTATGCGGGCGTCGAGCGGATCGCCGCGATCGGACTGGTCGTGCATGCGCCCGCTGCGGCGCCGCTCCGGATATGAACGAGGATCTTCATCGGCGGCTGGCCCGATTGAACCGTCAGCGACTTCAGCCCGGCATGGCCGACGCCCGGTGGCGTGCCGGTTTGCGCGAGCAATCGGTGCTGCGCGAACTCGAAGGCGCATTTGTCGAAGCAGAGCGGGCGGCACTGACCGAGCAGCTCGATGCCCTGCCGAGCGGTGCCGACGCTTTCATGAACTGGTTCGAAGCTCTCGCCGAGACCGGCCCGGGGCAGGACGACCCGTTATTCCGCTGGCTCGCCGACTCTGCCAGCCTGTCGCAGATGCGCTGGTTCATCACCCAGGAGATTGCCGGCGAGGCCGGCTTCGACGATCTGGTTGCGCTGACTCAACTCGGTTTGCCGCGGCAGGCGAAGCTGGAACTGGCGCGTAATTACTGGGACGAGATGGGCCGGGGCAACGAAGATGGCATGCACGGAACGATGCTGGAAGAGACGGCGCGCGAGCTGAATCTGAAGCCCGAAACCGCGAACACGGTGTGGGCCGCACTAGCGCTGGCCAATCTGATGCTCGCGCTGGCGAGCAACCGGCGCTACGCCTGGCAGTCGATCGGCGCACTGGGCGCGGTCGAAATGACCGCCCCCGGCCGTGTCGGTCTGGTCAATGACGGCCTCAAGCGACTGGGTGTGCCGACACAGGCCCGTCGCTATTTCCAGTTGCACGCCGGGCTCGACGTGCAGCACTCGCTGTGCTGGAACCGCGAGGTGATCCGCCCGCTGGTCGCCGCTGACCCCTCACTGGCTCGACCCATCGCGGAAGGGGCGCTGCTGCGTCTGCGCTTCGGCGCCCGCTGCTTCGCGCAATACCGCGGCGAACTGTGGATGGATCCCGCCGCATCGCCCGCAGTGATGGCGCGCAACGCGGCGTGAGCTGATCCGACCTGCGTGTGCTGTCGAACGGACCGCACGGGTGGAACGCTTGAAGCTGCGTCGACGAAAAGCCGACCCTGCACATTCCGCGGCAGGTTGCAGACCACACGATCAGGAGGATTTACAGTGAAAGCACTCGTCTACAACGGTCCGAATGAAGTCAGCGTCGTCGATGTTCCGGACGCCAGGATCGAGCAGCCGACCGACGTGCTCGTTCGCGTCACCACGACGAATATCTGCGGCTCCGACCTGCACATGTACGAGGGCAGGACCGACATGGAACCCGGCCGGATCCTCGGCCACGAAAACATGGGCGAAGTGATCGAAGTCGGCAAGGCCGTCACGCAGGTCAAGGTGGGCGACCGCGTGTGCCTGCCCTTCAACATCGCCTGCGGTTTCTGCAAGAACTGCGAGCGCGGCCTGACCGGCTTCTGCCTCACGGTGAATCCGGGAACGGCGGGCGGCGCCTACGGATTCGCCGGCATGGGGCCGTACAGCGGTGGTCAGGCGGATTACCTCAGGGTGCCGTTCGGCGATGTGAATTGCCTCGTGCTTCCGCCGGATCTCGAGGGCAAGGAAAACGATTACGTCATGCTGTCCGACATCTTCCCGACCGGCTATCACGCAACCGAACTGGCCGGCGTCGAAGCCGGTGACAGCGTCGTCATCTTCGGCGCCGGGCCGGTCGGTCTTATGGCCGCCTGCTCTGCAAAGCTGAAGGGTGCCAGCAAGATCATGGTGGTGGATGTGCTGAAGGACCGTCTGGCATTGGCCGAACAGCTCGGTGCCATCGCGATCGACAACTCCGACGGCACCGCGGTGGATCAGATACTGGACCTGACCGATGGCCAGGGTGCGGATCGCGGCTGCGAATGCGTCGGCTATCAGTGCTGCGATCACCACAATCTCGAGGTGCCGAATCTCACGATGAACAGTCTGGTGAGCGCGGTCGCGGCCACGGGTTCGATCGGTGTGGTGGGCGTATTCATCCCTGCCGATCCGGGCGCCGCCGACGAACTGGCCAGGAAGGGGCAGATCGCCTTCGATTTCGGCAAGTTCTGGATGAAGGGCCAGCGGATGGCGACCGGGCAGGCGAACGTGAAGGCCTACAACCGCAAGCTCTGCGCGCTGATCGCAGCCGGAAAGGCCACGCCTTCCTTCATCGTTTCGCACGAACTGCCGCTGAGCGATGCGCCCCGGGCATACAGGCACTTCGGCGCGCGTGACGAAGGCTGGACCAAGGTGGTGCTGAAGCCGGGCTCGTAACGTCCGCCCGTCCGCATCCCGGGGCGCAGCCGCCTGATCCGGCGCGTCAGGCCTGCGTCACGGCCAGATGCGCAGGGCCGCGGTGACGGTCGCGAAATGGATGTCCACGATGTCGTCGATGTTTTCCGCGTAGCCGCCGGCCATCGCTATGGCCAGCGGCAGATCGCGGGTGCGGCACCAGTCGAACACCCGGATGTCGCGCGCGGCCAGCCCGGGCTTGCTGAGCTTGAGCCGGCCGAGCCGGTCGCCCTCGAACGGGTCGGCGCCGGCCAGGTAGATGACGAACTGCGGCGCAAAACGATGTTCGAGCGTGGCCAGTGCGTCGTCGAGGGCGGCAAGATAGGCCTCGTCGCCGGTGCCGTCGGGCAGTGAAACGTCGAGGTGGCTGCATTCCTTGCGGAACGGGAAGTTGCGGTCACCGTGCAGCGACAGCGTGAACACATCCTCAGCCTGGCCGAGAATCTCCGCCGTGCCGTCGCCCTGATGCACGTCGAGGTCGACGATGGCCACGCGTTCGATGCCGTGCTCCGCCTGCAGCAGCCGGGCGGCGACCGCGGCATCGTTGAACACGCAGTAGCCGGCACCGCTGGCGTGCTTGGCATGGTGCGTACCGCCCGCCAGATTGACCGACACACCGTCGCGCAGCGCGCTCCTGCAGGCGGCGATGGTGGCGCCGGCGGAGCGGCGCGAACGTTCGATCATCTGCGGCGACCACGGAAAACCGATCATGCGCACTTCCTGCGTCGTCAGGTCACCGCGGCTGACGCGCGCCACATAGGCTGCGTCGTGCGCACGCACCAGTTCGGCGTCGGTCGCGGCCGGCGGTTCGCACAGCACGATGTCCGGAAGTTCGGCGGCCACGCGTTCGCGCAGCCGGCGGTACTTGTCCATCGGGAAGCGATGGGTGTCGGGCAGCGGCAGGACGAAGTGATCGGCGTACCAGGCGAGCATGTCGGGTGTGGGAGCAGGGTGGTCGCGCATTCTGACAGCGGGCCGCACACGACGGTTGCGACAGCTGTACCGGAACATCGGTGGCGCGTCGGTGTCTGTCGCCGCACCCGGGGTACGGCGCCGTCACTTATCGCTTACCATCGGTCGCGCCCTGTGCGGGATGCAGCAGGGCGCGAAGCACTGGAGCCGCAACACGACATGAAATACACGGATTTGCGCGACTTCATCGCGCAGCTCGAAAAGATGGGCGAACTGAAGCGCGTCGCGCGCCCGGTGTCGCCCAATCTGGAAATGACCGAAATCTGCGACCGCGTGCTGCGCGCGCAGGGCCCGGCCATCCTGTTCGAGAACGCGACTGGCTTCGACATGCCCGTACTGGGCAACCTGTTCGGCACGCCGGGCCGGGTGGCGCTCGGCATGGGCGTCAGCGGCGAGCAGTGGGCCGAGGCGTTGCGCGACATCGGCCGCACGCTGTCGATGCTGAAGGAACCCGAACCGCCCAAGGGCCTGCGTGACGCATGGGACAAGCTGCCGATGATCCGGCAGGTGTTTTCCATGGCGCCGAAGAAGGTGTCGTCGGCCGCCTGTCAGGAAGTCGTGTGGGAGGGCAAGGATGTGGACCTCGGCCGCCTGCCGGTGCAGACCTGCTGGCCGGATGACGCCGGGCCGCTGATCACCTGGGGTCTGGTCGTGACGCGCGGGCCGGACAAGAAGCGGCAGAACCTCGGCATCTATCGCCAGCAGGTGATCGCGCCCGACAAGGTGATCATGCGTTGGCTGGCCCACCGCGGCGGTGCGCTCGATTTCCGCGACCATGCGCGCAAATTCCCGGGCACGCCGTTTCCGCTGTCGGTGGTGCTTGGCTGCGATCCGGCAACGATACTGGGTGCGGTGACGCCGGTCCCCGATACGCTGTCCGAATACCAGTTCGCCGGCCTGCTGCGCGGCAGCCGGACCGAACTGGTGAAATGCATCGGCAACGATCTCGATGTGCCGGCAAGCGCCGAAATCGTACTCGAGGGCGAGTTGCGCCCGGACGCGAATCACCCGTCCGGTTACGAACACGCGCCGGAAGGGCCGTTCGGCGACCACACCGGCTACTACAACGAGGTGGCGGAGTTTCCGGTGTTCACGATCACGCGCATCACGATGCGCAGGAATCCCATCTACCACTCGACCTACACCGGCAAGCCGCCGGATGAACCGGCCATGCTGGGCGTGGCGCTGAACGAGGTTTTCGTGCCGCTGCTGCAGAAGCAGTTTCCGGAAATCACCGATTTCTATCTGCCGCCGGAAGGGTGCTCGTACCGTCTGGCCGTGGTGTCCATGCGCAAGCAGTACCCCGGTCACGCCAAGCGCGTCATGTTCGGCGTGTGGAGTTTCCTGCGCCAGTTCATGTACACCAAGACCATCATCGTGGTGGACGAGGACGTGGACATCCGCAGCTGGCAGGAAGTGATCTGGGCGATGACCACGCGCATGGACGCGCGGCGCGACACGGTCATCGTCGACAACACGCCGATCGACTACCTTGATTTCGCGAGTCCGGTTGCCGGTCTCGGCTCCAAGATGGGGCTGGATGCGACCAACAAGTGGCCGGGCGAAACCACGCGCGAATGGGGACGAACGATCGCGATGGACGCTGACGTGAAACGCCGGGTCGACGCGATGTGGTCCGAGCTGGGGCTCTGAGTTTTCTGCCGCGGTCAAACAACAAGAGGAATGCACCATGGCCATCGGCCTTTACATCATCGGCGACGAAATCCTGTCCGGGCGTCGTCAGGACGGTCACTTCGCCAAGGTCCGTGCGCTGCTCGGCGAACGCGGCCTGCAGCTGGCCTGGGTGAGCTATCTGGGCGATGAGCGCGAACGGCTGATCGACGCCTTCCGACGCTCGCTGGCCACCGACGACATCGTGTTCTCCTGCGGCGGCATCGGCGTCACGCCGGACGACCACACGCGCCAGGCCGCGGCCGCGGCGCTGGGTGTTGGCTGTGTGCTGCATCCGGAAGCCGAGGCGGAAATCCGCGCGCGCTTCGGCGCCGAAACGACGGAAAACCGCCTGCGGCTGGGCGAATTCCCGGCCGGCTGCGCCATCATTCCGAATCCGTTCAACCGCATTCCGGGTTTCAGCTGCGGTCATCACCACTTCGTGCCGGGCTTCCCGGAAATGGCCTGGCCGATGATCGAATGGCTGCTCGACAATCCTTACCGCGATCTGCACCACACGAGCGCCTGGCGCGAATCTTCGGTGTATGTGCCGAACGCGCACGAAAGCAGGCTGCTCGACATGATGGAAGCGATCGAGCGCGAGCATGGCGTGGCGGTGTTCAGCTTGCCCAGCTTCGGCAATGCTGAACGCGCCTATCCGCACATCGAACTGGGTGCCAAGGGCGAACCCGCGAAGGTCGCCGCAGCGATGGCGGCCATGCGCCACGAACTGATGCTGCGCGGTCTGACCGTTCAGGACGCAGCCGACCGCTGACGGCGGGGGCGGAGGTACGCGGCCGGGGCTACAGGGCGAGCCAGTGCTTCGGGCGGCGTACGGCGAAGTTTTTTTNCGCAGCCGACCGCTGACGGCGGGGGCGGAGGTACGCGGCCGGGGCTACAGGGCGAGCCAGTGCTTCGGGCGGCGTACGGCGAAGTTTTTTTGTGGGAGCGGCGGCCTCGCCGCGATCAGTGCAGCGATGGTCATCTTGCAGCGTGAGGATCGCGGCGAGGCCGCTGCTCCCACGCCGATCGACAGACGAAAAAAAGCCCCGCACTCGGCGGGGCTTTTTCATTCAGCTTGAAGAATCAGGCAGCGGCCTTCTTCTTCGCGGCGGTGCTGGCCGAACCCACGGCGCGCACGGTGGCCGACGTTGCGGCATTCACATTGGCTTCAGCCATTTCCACAGCTTGCTTGGCAGCCTTGCTCATGCTGTCGTAGGCGCTGTTGGCGGCGGCGATGGCCGACTTGACGGCGGCGACGGCGACGTCCGAACCGGCCGGAGCTTGCTTGGCGGCCTGGTCGAGCGTGGTGCTGACAGCCTTGTTCACTTCACCGACCTGAGCTTCGACGACCTTGGTCAGCTCTTCCTGAGTCTGCGAGAAGATTTCATAGACGCTGCGCGAGTAGGCAACGGCCTTTTCGATCGACGGCTGCACCAGACCACTCTGCAGCGAAACGATGTCCTGAACGTCCTTGGCACCCATCATGGTCTTCACGTTGGCGACGCTGTCTTCGAGCATCGAACGGGCGGTGTTCAGGTTCAGGGCGGCGAGGCGCTCGGTGCTTGCGAAGGCGGTGTTGGCCAGCGTCAGCAGGGCTTCGATGGTGTTCTTGTTTGCAGCGGCGAAATGTTCAGTCGTGAAAGCCATGGTGTAAGTCTCCATACATTTGATTGAAAGAGCGACCACGAAGCGAGCAGATCGTTAAACGCTGACGGGCCACCAAAATGCGTGCGGATCACACAGAACAGGAAACGTCTGTATTGCACCGCACCATGAGCACGATTATAGGGGTGAGCAAAACGAAGTCAAGCTGTTTTTGTTGCACTGCACACAAAATCTTTGAAGCGACTTCGCTAACGGAATCAATGTGATGTGAACAGTCGTTCAGATCAAGGTCCGCGTATCTGCTGCGCACTCAACATACGCGGGTGTATGTTTTCAGGTCAGTTCCGACAGCAATCTTGCTGCGGTGCGCTCGGTCTCTCGCAGATACGACGTGCCATGAAGGTTGTAGTGGTTGAGCAGGTGGTAGAGCCGATACAGTCCGCGCCTCGACGGAGCATTCGGATGGAGCGGCGAACGCTGCAGGTAGGCTGCGTACATCGCGGTCGGAAAGCCACCGAACATTTCGGCCAGCGCGAAATCCGCCTCGCGGTCACCGTAATGCACCGCCGGGTCGAACACCGTCGGGCGGCCGTCGCCATCGACGCCGGCATTGCCGTGCCAGAGGTCGCCGTGCAGCAGTGATGCCGCCGGGCGATAGTCGAGGAACAGCGCGCCGATCCGCTCGACGATGCCCTGGATGTTGCTGACGAATGACCCGCGCAGTCCGCCTTCGACGGCTGTCGCAAGCTGCGGCAGCAGGCGTCTTCTGGCGAAGAACAGCGGCCACGATTCGGAACTGCCGTTTTCCTGCGGGCTGTCACCCAGCCAGTTGTCGCGGTTCAGGCCGTAATGCGGTCCATGCACCGCGTGCAGCGCGGCCAGTGCTTCGCCGAAGCGCCGGCCGTCCTCGGCATTGCGCACCGGCTGCAGGTCCAGCCATTCGAGTGCGAGCCAGGCATATGTTTCGTTGCTGCCTTGCGAACGGATGGCCGGAGTCCGGAAGGTGCCGGTCTGCGACAGCAATGTCAGGCCGTCGGCTTCTGCCACGAATACGGCGGCCCGGTCAGCCGGCAGCAGCTTGACGAAGAGCGGCCCATGGCCGGTCTCGATCCGCAGCGCACGACGGGTGCGCCCGGCCGGCAGTTCGATGACTGCATCGAACCGGCTGCCCAGCGTCGCGGCGATATACCGTGCCAGCACCTCCAGCGTCACGCGCCCTGGCCCCAGCTGTCGGCGAGGCGTGCATTGGCCGACGACAGCCGGCTCGCCAGTACCTGCAGGAACACCTCGTAGAAACGCATGCGGCAGGTTTCGGACGCGCGGCGGATGCGTTCGCCGTCTATCACGAACAGCAGGCTGTCGGTATTGCTATGCACATCATTGGCACGCAGCTTCTGGTCGCGCGCGACGATCGACATTTCTCCGCAGCACTCGCCGGCGGTCAGTATGGTCAGCGTGCGGCCGAACTTCGATACCGATACGTCGCCCTCGGCAATCACATACAGGTGGTCGCCCTGTTCGCCGTCCTTCATCAGCAATGTGCCGGCGGCCACCCGTTCGAGCCGCGCAAAACGCGCGACCTCCCATAGCTCGACATCGCTGAAGTCGGTGAAGAAGGACAGGGTGCGCAACAGCCGGAAGTGCTCGGCGGCATCCGAATCCTCATCGCGCGGCCTGAGCCGGCGGTTGCGGAAGGCCTGGGCGAGGTCATGCGTGAACTCGGTCCAGTTCGCGTAGCGCAGTGCGATGTCCTTGTGCATGGCGCGCGCGACCACGGCGTCGAGCGCCGGCGGCAGGCCGGGCCGGTGCACCGACGGCGGCGGCGGCTCGACGTGGATGATCTGGTACACGAGGCTGTAGTTGTTGCTGGCCTGGAACGGCAGTTCGCCGGCCAGCAGCTGGTACAGCACGACGCCCAGCGAATAAATGTCGGTCTGGTGGTTCAGCGGCATTTCGCGCACCTGCTGCGGGCTCATGTAGGCCGGCGAGCCGACCCCTTCGACCTGGGTGCGCTGATTGGCAGTGAACATCGCCGCGCCGAAATCGGTCAGCTTGATGTCGCCGTCGCGCGTCAGCAGGATGTTGGCCGGCTTGATGTCGCGGTGCGTGATGCCGAGCTGGCACGCGTAGTCGAGCGCGCGCGTGCACTTGAACATCAGTTCGACGATGCGCTCGACCGGCAGCAGTAAAGGCCGCTGGGTATGTGCGTCCAGCGTGCCGCCAGCGACATATTCCATGACGATCCATGCTTCGTCGTCGCCGACCACCGCGTCGTGGATCGGCACGATGTGCGGATGCTGCAGCTTGTCGGCCAGCGATGCCTCGTTGATCAGCAGGTTGCGGTGCATCTTGCCGCGCGTGCGGTCATTCAGCACATCGGGATCGATGCACTTGATCGCGACCTCGCGCTGCGAAGTCGGATCCCAGGCCAGCCAGACGGTGCTGGTACTGCCGCGACCGATGATGCGTCGCAACTGGTAGCGGCCGAGCGTGCTGCCGGGCGGGTAGTCCTTCGGGCGCACGCTGTCCATCTTTCAGACGTTGGTGAGCCGCTGGTTGGCCAGCGCCAGCCGCTCGACCAGGATGCGCAGGAAGGCACGATCGAAGCGGTGCCGGCAGGGTTCCGATGCGCGCTCCAGTGCTGCATTCGCCAGATGGATCACCACCGACTCACACAATGTCGATACATCGGCACCGCGCGTGCCGTGCTCCGGCGTGAGCCAGGCCATCTCGCCGACGCACTCGCCGGCCGACAGCACGTTGAGCAGCTTGCGCGCCTTGGTCACCTTCACCTCGCCCTCGGCGAGAATGAAGAAGCCGTCGGCCGCATCACCCTCGCGCAGAAGTATCTGACCGCCCGCCACGCGGTGCCATTCACCCAGCCGTACCACTTCCCACAGTTCGACGTCGGTGAAGTCGCGGAAGAAGGCGAGCCGGCGCAGCGAGTTGAATTTTTCGCTGTCGGCGATCCGGTTGTCCTGTTCGCGCAGAGATTCGCCGCGAAAGGCCTCCGCCAGATCGAAGGAAAAGGCGTCCCAGGTCGGGTAGCGGTCGTCGAGCGACTTCTGCAATGCGCGCATCACGATGACGTCCAGCGCCGGCGGCAGCTCGGGCCGCAGCGCCGATGGCGGCACCGGCTCGGCGTGCGTGATCTGGTACATCATGCTGTAGTTGTTGCTGCCCTGAAACGGCAGCTGGCCGGTCAGCAACTGGTACATCACCACGCCGAGCGAAAAGATGTCGGTCTGGTGGTTCAGCGGGTGTTCCTTGATCTGCTGCGGACTCATGTAGGCCGGCGAGCCGACGCCCGACACCTGGGTTTCGCTGGCCGAGATCGACATCGCGGCGCCGAAGTCCGACACCTTCACATTTGTGCCCGGCTGGTGGTGACCATCGTTGCGCGGCTCTTCCACGCGCATGATGTTGGCTGGCTTCAGATCGCGGTGGATGACACCGAGCCGCCACGCAAAGTCGAGTGCGCGCGTGCATTTGAAGATCATTTCCAGCACGTCGCCGATCGGCAGCAGCCGGTCCGGCCGGGTGTGCGGCTCCAGCGTGCCCCCACGCACATATTCCATGACCAGATAAGCCGGATCGGCGTCAGCCACCGCGTCATAGATCTGCACGATGTGCGGGTGGGTGAGCTTGCCCGCCAGTGAGGCTTCGGCGATGAAGAACTTCTTCTGGAAACGCTCGGACTTGCCCCCTTCGCCTTCGGCTGCGCCGCGCGCGACGATCTTGATCGCCACGTCGCGGTTGCCGAACGGGTCGTGCGCGAGGAATACCTTCGAGGTCGCGCCTTCGCCGAGCAGACGCTGGATGCGGTATTTGCCGAGCAGGTCCATGTCAGCAGACTGCCCGGCAACTGGTCGATACGGTCCAGTGGCCGGCCATGATTCAGCCCGCCGCCAATCGCGCGCGCGCGCGCGCGATGGCGGCGCGGACCTGCTCCGGCGCCGTGCCGCCGATGTGATTGCGCGCCGACAGCGATCCTTCGACCGTCAGCACCGCGTACACGGATGCGTCGACNCCCGCCGCCCCCCCCCGGGGGCGCGGCGCCGGGGGGGGGCGCCGCGGACCTGCTCCGGCGCCGTGCCGCCGATGTGATTGCGCGCCGACAGCGATCCTTCGACCGTCAGCACCGCGTACACGGATGCGTCGACCAGCGGCGAGAACGATTTCAGCTCGTCGAGCGACAGGTCGGACACGTCGCACCCTTTCTGTTCGGCCAGACGCACCGCACGGGCCACCGCCTCGTGCGCATCGCGGAACGGCAGGCCGCGCTTGACCAGCCAGTCGGCCAGGTCGGTTGCGGTGGCGAAACCCTGACGCAGTGCGGCGCGCATCGCATCGGGCTTGACCCGGATGCCGGTCATCATGTCGGCGAAGATGGTGAGCGTGTCGCGCAGCGTGTCGGCGGTGTCGAACAGCGGTTCCTTGTCTTCCTGATTGTCCTTGTTGTAGGCCAGCGGCTGGCCCTTCATCAGCGTGAGCAGCCCGACCAGATGGCCGTTGACGCGGCCGGTCTTGCCACGCACCAGTTCGGGTACGTCCGGGTTCTTCTTCTGCGGCATGATCGACGAGCCGGTGCAGAAGCGGTCGGCCAGATCGATGAAACCGACGCGCGGGCTCATCCACAGGATCAGTTCTTCCGACATGCGCGACAGGTGGATCATCACCAGTGCCGCGGCCGCGCAGAACTCGATGGCGAAGTCGCGATCGCTGACCGCGTCGAGCGAGTTTTCGGTCACCGCCTCGAACCCCAGCTGCTCGGCGACGAAGTGACGGTCGATCGGAAAGCTGGTGCCGGCCAGCGCGGCCGAACCGAGCGGCAGGCGGTTGGTGCGGCGGCGGCAGTCGATCAGGCGTTCGCGGTCGCGCTGCGCCATTTCGAAATAGGCCAGCAGGTGGTGGCCGAAGGTGACCGGCTGCGCCACCTGCAGGTGGGTGAAGCCGGGCATCGCGGTGTCGGTGTGCTGTCCGGCCAGATCGAGCAGGGCGGACTGGAAGTCGGTCAGGCGGGCGAGGATGACGTCGATCTCGTCGCGCAACCACAGCCGGATGTCGGTCGCCACCTGGTCATTGCGGCTGCGGCCTGTGTGCAGGCGTTTGCCTGCGTCGCCGACCAGTGCGGTCAGGCGCTTCTCTATATTGAGGTGTACATCCTCGTCATCGAGATTCCAGTCGAACTGCCCGTTCTCGATTTCCGCCTCGATCTGCGTCATGCCGCGCCGGATGTCGTCCAGATCGGTCTGCGCGATGATGCCCTGACGCGCCAGCATGGCGGCGTGGGCCAGCGAGCCGCGGATGTCCTGCCGCCACATGCGGCGGTCAAAAAATACCGAAGCGGTGTAACGTTTCACCAGTTCGGACACCGGCTCTGAAAAACGGCCCGACCAGGCCTTGGTCGGCTCGGGCTGCGAAGGATGGCTCATGATGGCAACAGGTAGAAGAAACGCGCGATGAGAAGCGTCGGAAAATGGACTGCAAGTATAGGCCACCGGGCAGTCTGCCCGTCGCGGAGCGCCGCTTGAGGCCGTCGCGCGCGCCTGACTGGCGCAACCTGGGCGTGGTGCTGCGCACCGTGTTGCTGGTCAACGCACTGGCTGCGTTGGCGCTGCTGGCGCGCAACCGCAGCTGGGACGCGCTGCTGCTCGACGCGATGGAAATGGCAGCGCGGGTTGAACCGGCGCTGCTGATGACGCTGCTGCTGCTCTATCTTGCGGCGCCACTGTTCGCTCGCCTGCCGGTGCGCGCAGGCTGGGCGCTGGTGGCGCTGTGCGCGCTCGTCTGTACCTTTCTCGCCGAAGCCATGACCGGCTGGGCGATCGAGGACATGAAGGCATGGCCAGTGCGCGAGGCCTTGTGGGCGCTGCTCGCGTCGGCTGCGGCGATGGTCTATTTCACCGTGCAGGAGCGCGCGCTCGGCCCGGCCATCGCGCAGGCGCGTCTGATGGCGCTGTCGGCGCGCATCCGGCCGCACTTCCTGTTCAACAGCCTGAATGCGGTGCTGGGCATCATGCGCGAGGACCCGCGTCGGGCCGAACGGGCGCTCGAAGAGCTGTCCGACCTGTTCCGCGTGCTGATGCGCGAAAACCGCGAACTGGTCACGCTGGGCGAGGAACTGGCGCTGTGCCGCCAGTACATGGCGCTGGAAAAGCTGCGTCTGGGCGACCGGCTCGGCGTGCTGTGGCAGACCGATGGCTGCCCGCCGGACGCCCGCGTGCCACCGCTGATGCTGCAGCCGCTGCTCGAAAACGCGGTCTATCACGGCGTCGAGCCGATGGCCGGCAATGGTGAAGTCAGGGTCAGCGTGACGCGCAGCGGCAACGAAGTGGTGGTCGAGATCGATAATCCGGCGCCGCCGCGCGACGGCCGGATGTCCGCGCATGGCGGCGGCAACCGCATGGCGCTGGACAATATCCGTGAGCGGCTGATGCTGTTCTTCGACCTGGAAGCGCAACTGGATGCCGGCGAGCAGGATGGCCTGTACCGGGTGCGCATCCGCTTTCCTTATCGGGCGGCCACATGATCGATCGGCCGGCCGAACTGCGCGTCTTCATCGCCGACGACGAGGCGCCGGCCCGCCTGCGTCTGCGCGCACTGTTGTCCGACATCGCACCCGAACTGCCCAATCGCGTGGTCGGCGAAGCCGCCAACGGGCATGAGGCGCTTGACGCGCTGCAGGCGCTGCCACCGCACGATGCGGCCGATCTGGCGCTGGTCGACATCCGCATGCCAGGCATGGATGGCATTGAACTGGCCGCGCACCTCGGCCGGCTGCCGGCGCCACCGACGCTGGTGTTCTGCACCGCCTACGACCAGTACGCGGTGCGCGCCTTCGAACTGAATGCGGTCGATTACCTGCTCAAGCCGGTGCGTGCGGCCCGTCTGCTCGATGCGCTGCGCCGCGTGCCCGGCCGGGCGGTGCCGGCCGACGTCGTGCAGAGTCTGTTGCCCGGCGGACGCCTGCACCTGTCGTGCAGCGAGCGCGGCCGCATCCTGCTGGTGCCGGTGCGCGACGTGCTGTATCTGCGCGCCGAACTCAAGTACGTCACCGCGCGCACCGCCGAACGCGAATACCTGCTGGAGGAACCGCTGGCTGCGTTGGAGCAGGAATTCGTCAGCCGATTCGTGCGCATCCACCGCAGCTGTCTGGTCGCGCGCGATGCCGTGGTCGGTTTCGAGCAGGTGCGCGACGGCACCGACGGCCACTGGGCAGTCGTGCTGAAAGGTCTGGAAGAGCGCCTCCCGGTCAGCCGCCGGCAGTGGGCGCAGGTCAAGGCGGAATTCGCGGAGGCCGGGCGCGGGTAGCCGACTCTGCATCCGCAGGCGTCTGTTCCGGGGCATGTGACCGTGGGAGCGGGCCCCGTTCGCGCGGCGAGAAGCGAGATTTTTGTGGGAGTGGCGATCCACTGCCGGCCCTGCAGGCGGCGAGCAGTGCTCGCCGAAACCCCCGCTCCCACAGTCACAGCTCCCGCAAGTGCCGCTTCGACCGAAGAATTCCTTGCTGGATGGCGGTTTTGGCTGTGCAGACGGAGCGTGTGACGGGCGGGGCCCGTCACACGCACGCCTTGCCGAATCAGCCGCTGTTGCGCAGCGCCGCAGCCACGCCATTGATGGTCAGGTGGATCGACCGGCGCGTGCGTTCGTGGCGGTTGCCGCTGCGGAACCGGCGCAGCAGTTCCACCTGCAGGTGGTTCAGCGGCTCCATGTAGGGGAAGCGGTTGCGGATCGAGCGGGCGAGCAGCGGATTGGTGGACAGCAGTTCCGGCGCGCCGGTGATCTGGCTCACCGCCTCAAGCGTGGCCTGCCATTCCGCGCGGATGCGCGAAAAGATCGCCGTGCGCAGCGCTTCGTCCTCGACCAACTCGGCGTAGCGGCTGGCGATCGCGATGTCGGTCTTCGACAGCACCATGTCGATATTGGAAATCAGCGTCGCGAAGAAGGGCCACTCGTGCACGATGGCCTGCAGCCGCGCCAGCCCGTCGGCGTGCTTGGCGCGATATTCGTTCACTGCGGTGCCGAAGCCGTACCAGCCGGGCAGCATGAGGCGGCACTGTGACCACGAAAACACCCATGGAATCGCGCGCAGGTCCTCGATCTTCTGGCCCTTCTTACGCGAGGCCGGGCGCGAGCCGATGTTCAGCTCGGCGATTTCCGAAATGACCGTCGACTCCCAGAAGTACTTCTCGAAGCCTTCGGTTTCATAGACCAGATTGCGGTAGGCCTTGAAGGCATAGCCGGACAGCTCTTCCATCGCGTCGGTGAACTCCGGCGGCGCATCGCCTTCGCGCTTGCCCAGCAGGGTCGCCTCGAAGGTGGCGGCGGCCAGCACTTCCAGGTTGCGACGGCCGACATCCGGATTCGAATACTTCGACGCGATCACCTCGCCCTGTTCGGTGACACGGATCTGGCCCTGCACTGCGCCGGCCGGCTGCGCGAGGATGGCCTGGAAGCTCGGGCCGCCGCCGCGACCGACCGAACCGCCGCGGCCGTGGAACAGACGCAGCCGCACGCCGTGCCGCTTGAACACCTGCACCAGCCGTGTTTCCGCCTTGTACAGCTCCCAGCCCGAAGTCAGGAAGCCGCCGTCCTTGTTCGAATCGGAATAGCCCAGCATCACTTCCTGCGTCGTCGAGCGGGCATCGAGCAGCACGCGCCAGATCGGAATGGTGAAGATGCGGTCCATGACGCGCGGCGCATTGCGAAGGTCGCCGATGGTTTCGAACAGCGGAATGATGTTCATCGCGGCGCGCCGCTCATGCACGTTCAGCAGCCCGACTTCCTTCAGGATCAGCGCCACTTCCAGCATGTCCGACACGCCGTCGGCCTTGGAAATGATGTAGTTGGGCAGTGCTTCGGGGCCGTACAGCGCGTGCATCTGCGCCGCCGTGCGGGCGATCGCCAGCTCACCTTCGGTTTCTTCCGAAAACTGCATGAAGCTCGAGGTCAGCGGCCGCGGCGTGCCCAACTCGTTGATCAGGATTTCGATGCGCTGCTCTTCGCGCAGCTCGAGGTAGTTGTTGCACACGTGCGCGTTGGCGAGCAGTTCGGCGATCACGCGTTCATGCACATCCGAGTTCTGCCGCAGGTCGAGCGCGGCCAGATGAAAGCCGAACACTCGTGCCGCATGGCGCAGGCGGCGCAGCCGGCCGCGCGCGATCAGGCGCGACTTGTGGCCGATCAGCGAATCGTGGATCACGTCGAGGTCGCGCACGAATTCGGCGGCGTTGCGATAGGGGTCTGCGTCGCCGACTGCCTTCCAGAGCGCCTCATGCTGGTCGAGCGTGCGCGCGGTGGCGGCCAGCCGGGCATAGATGCCGGCCAGCGCGCGCCGGTACAGTTCGTCCTCTCGGTGCGGCGACTTGTCCGGTGCGGTGGCGGCCAGCACACGCAATTCGTCGCTGACATTGTTCAGCATCATCGTCGAACACAGGTCGGTATCGAGGATGTGTACCTGGGTCAGGAAATAGTCGAGCGCGCGGGCCGACTGCACGCGCAGCGTCGAGCGCAGCACGTCGGCGGTGACGAACGGATTGCCGTCGCGGTCGCCGCCGATCCACGAGCCCATGCGCAGGAAGCTGCCGATGACGCGCTTGTGCTCCGGAAAGGCCGCTTCGAGCTGGTCCTCGACCGCGTTGTAGACGCGCGGCAGTTCGCGCAGGAAGGTGTAGTCGTAGAAGGACAGACCGTTGATCACCTCGTCGGCGACCGACAGGCGCGTACGCCGCAGCATGCGCGTCTGCCACAGCGAAGTGATGGTGCGCCGCACCGCTTCGTCGTGGTCGGCCAGTTCCTCGGGGGTCAGGCGGGTGCGGTCGCGCTCGTCGATCAGGCGGGCGATCTTCATTTCCTGGCTCAGGATGCTCTTGCGCTGCACCTCGGTCGGATGCGCGGTCAGCACCGGCACCACCAGCGCGTCGCGGAAGAAACCGAGAATTTCTTCCGCCGGAACCTTGGCGTCGAGCGCCTTGCCCAAAGCATTGGCCAGCGTGCCGGGCCGCGGTGCGTCGCCGGCGATGGCGTGCGCCCGGGCGCGCCGGATGTGATGCTGATCCTCTGCGATATTGGCCAGATGCAGGAAGTAGCTGAAGGCGCGCACCACGATGATGGTGTCGTCGTCGCTCAATCCGTTCAGCAGCTTCGCCAGTTCTGCGCGCGCTTCGAGGTCGTCATCCCGGCGGAAGCGCACGCACAGCTGACGTACGTTCTCGATGATTTCGAACATGCGGCTGCCTTCCTGTTCGCGCACCACGTCGCCCAGCATGCGGCCGAGCAGGCGGATGTCGTCGAACAGCGGCTGGTCCTTGTCGTGTGCGGCGCGTTCGTGCGTCGCAACGGGCGTCTGGGCCTGTTGATTCACGTGCAATCCTTCCAGAAGATCGGTCAGGTCGGGAACGACGCCGCCGGCCAGCGTTGGCAGGGCAGTGCGTTCCATTCAGGGCTGCTAGAATCCGAGGCCGTTTCGCGCGCTGCCTGCAGGAGCCGGTGGGGCTCCTGATCACGCTGGTGCGCGGTGTGTTCACCTCACGCCCCCTTATCCCTCATGGACTACCCGGCCGGCCTGGAGAACGTGGTTTCGGATCTGTCGAACCCCGTCCTGCAGCATGAAACCCAAGCTTACCCGAAGCCCGCGCGCATCGTGATTGCGTCACGCGAATCGCGGCTCGCGATGTGGCAGGCGGAACACGTGCGTGACAGATTGTCCGCCCTCTACCCCGGCACCCAGGTCGACATACTGGGCATGACCACCCGCGGCGACCAGATTCTCGACCGTCCGCTGGCCAAGGTTGGCGGCAAGGGACTGTTCGTCAAGGAGCTCGAAGCCGCGTTGCTCGAGGGCCGCGCCGATCTGGCGGTGCATTCGATGAAGGATGTGCCGATGACACTGGCCGACGAGTTCGCGCTGGTGGCCACGCTGGAGCGCGAAACGCCTCAGGACGCCTTCGTTTCGTCGCGCTATGCCAATCTCGACGAGTTGCCGCCGGGCGCCGTGGTCGGTACCTCCAGCCTGCGCCGCGAAGCGCAGCTGCGTGCCCACTTTCCATATCTCGCCGTGACCAGCCTGCGCGGCAATCTCGATACCCGGCTGCGCAAGCTCGACGAAGGCCAGTACGACGCGATCATCCTGGCGGCCGCCGGGCTGAAGCGACTCGGCCTCGGTGGACGCATCCGTGCAATCATTCCGGTCGAGCTGTCGCTACCGGCAGCCGGGCAGGGCGCGCTCGGCATCGAGGCGCTGTCGTCGCGACCGGAGGTGGCGGCCTGGCTGGCACCGCTGGTATGCGGGCCGTCGCAGGCCTGTGTGCGCGCCGAACGATCGGTCTCGCGGGCACTGGCCGGTTCCTGCGAAGTGCCGCTGGCCGCCTATTGCGTGGTCGATGGCGGTGCGTTGTGGCTGCGCGCCCGGGTCGCCCTGCCGGATGGCACGCGCATCGCCGCCGCCGAAGTGCGCGGCAACATCGCCCAGCCGGACGAACTGGCTGCCGAATGCGTGGCGCTGCTGCGTGCCGACGGTGCGCAGGACATCCTCGAAGCCCTGGACACTCGATGACCGGGGCAGGCAGCGCGCTGGCCGGACGCCGTGTGCTGGTCACCCGCCCGCGCGCCCAGGCGGCTGCGCTGGGCGAGGCGATCCGCGCAGCCGGCGGTGAGCCGCTGCTGCTGCCGCTGATCGACATCGAGCCACTGGACGATGTGCAGGCGGTCGCCGACGCCGCCGGCCGGCTCGACACGCTCGCGCTGGCCATCTTCGTCAGCGCGAACGCGGTGGCGCATGCGCTCGACGTGATGCTGCCGCTGCACCCGTGGCCGGCGGCGCTGCCCGCTGCCACCGTCGGCGAGCAGTCGGCGCAGGCACTGCGCGCGCGCGGCATAACGCGAGTCATCGTGCCGCAAGGCCGCTTCGACTCCGAGGCGCTGCTGGCATTGCCGGAACTGTCTGCCGCCGCGCTCGCCGGTCGCCGGATACTCATCTTCCGCGGCGACGGCGGTCGCGAACTGCTCGGCGACACGCTGCGCGAGCGCGGCGCATCGGTCGACCACGTCACCTGTTACCGTCGACGTGCGCCGACCGAAGGCGCCGCCATGCTGCACGAGGCGGTGATGGCCGGCCGGCTGCATGCGTTGACCCTTACCTCGTCCGAATCGGTGCGCAATCTGCGCGCGCTCGCGACACCGGATTGTTTCGAGCGGCTGAGTGGCTTGCCGCTGTTTGTGCCGCATGCGCGCATCGCCGAACAGGCAGCGGAACAGGGTTTCACGCGGGTGATCGAGACGGCCGCCAGCGACGCCGGCCTGATGATCGGTCTGACCGACTATTTTTCGCAGTACGCCTCCACCGAATCGACATGACAGACCCGTCCCCGAATTCCGCAACACCGATGCCGTCCGCAGTGAACCCCGAACGGACCGATGTCCCGTCCGGGGCCGCGCCCGATTCGCGGGCCGCGCGCGAAACCCGCCTGCCGGGCTGGCTGCTGCCGGTGGTCGTGTTCGTGCTGATCGTTTTCGGCCTGCTCAGCTTCTTCATGGTGCAGCGCATGCGCGTGCTCGAAGCCGAACTGAACAAGCGGGTGGCGGCCGTCGGCGCGCAGGCGGTTGAAGCGAGCCGCGCGAACGAACAGGGTGCCGAAGGCATGGCCAGCCATGGCGAGCGACTGGGCAGCCAGGAAGCGCAGCTGTCCGAGCTCCGCGCGCGCATCGACGCCTACGAGTTTCTGGCGGACGATCTGGTGCGCACTTACGACGAGCGCGCACTGGCCGAGGTCGAACATGCGCTGGTGCTCGGCCAGCAGCAGCTGCAGCTGGCCGGAGACGCCAAGCTGGCGCTCAGGGCACTGTCCGGCGCCGAAGCACAGCTGGCGCGCAGCGACACCGGCCGCTATCTGCCGCTGCGGCGCGCCATGGCCAATGACATGGAACGCCTGCGGCGCGCACCGATGGCCGATCTGGCAGGGCAGGCGCTGCGCATCGACACTTTGCTGGCCGCCATCGACACGCTGCCGCTGGCTTTCGAGCGTTCGCCGTCGGAACCGCCGGCTACACCTGCCACGCCGGTTGCCGACACGTCCTTCGTCGAGCGCCTGCTGCAGGACATCTGGGGCGAATTCCGTCAGCTGGTGCGGATCGAGCGGCTGGATCGCCCGGATCCGGTGCTGCTGGCGCCGTCGCACAGCTTTTTCCTGCGCGAGAACCTGAAACTTCGCCTGGTCAATGCGCGTATCGCGCTGCTGCAGCGCAATGGTGCGATCTGGCGGGAAGACATCCGGCTGGCGCGCGAGTGGGTGGAGCGCTACTTCGACACCCGCGCGCGCGCCACCGAGAACGCATTGACCACTTTGCGCCAGCTCGGCATGGTGGATCCCGGCGAAGCGCTTCCCGACCTCAACGAATCGATGAGTGCGCTGGCGCAGCTGAAAGCCAGTCGCCAGCGCGTGCCGGTCGTGCGCGAGGGGGCGAACTGATGGTGCGCCTACTGCTCTGGCTGCTCGGCCTGTGCGTGCTGGCGGTCGGCCTGGTGATCGCGGCGCGCGAGAACGACGGCTTCGTGCTGCTGCAGTGGTCGCACTGGCGCATCGAGCTGTCGCTCAATTTCTTCATCGTCGTGCTGTTGCTGGGCGTGGCCGCGCTGTACAGCCTGTTCCATTTCGTCGACGGCCTGCTGCGCATGCCGGCGCGCGCGCGCCGATACCGCCTGCGTCAGCGCCGTCAGCGCGCGGTCACCGCGCTGCGCGATTCGGCACGGCTGTACTTCGAAGGCCGTTACGGTCAGGCGCAGCGCAGTGCCCGGGTGGCGGTCGAAGGCGGCGAGTCACCCGGACTGGCGGCATTGATCGGCGCGCGCGCGGCGCATGAAATGCGCGAGTCCGACCAGGTCGACGACTGGCTGGCCCAGGCGGCGCAGCATGACGATCTGCGCACCGCCCGCCTGATGACCGAAGCAGGCATCCTGACCGACCGTCGCGATTTCGCCGATGCCCTCACCCGCATTGACGCGCTGCAGTCCGGCGGTCAGCGCCATGTTGCGGCACTGCGGCTGGCGATGCGCGCGCGCCGCGGGCTGGGCGACTGGGTCGGCCTGCTGCGCGTGGTACGCCTGCTCCAGAAGCATCGTGCGCTGACGCCGGAGCAGGCCGCACCGGTGCGCCGACAGGCGCACATGGGTGCGCTGCGTGAGGCCGACCCGGCTGATCTTGACGCCTACTGGCGCGACTTGCCCGCGCTTGAGCGGGAAGATGCACAGGTGGTACGCGCCATGTGCGAAGCACTGATCGCCGATGGCCAGCAAACGCAGGCGCGCAAGCTGATCGAGGCGCAGCTCGACCGCGAATGGGATTCCGCACTGGTCGTTCTGTACGCCGAAACGGACGGCAGCGATGTGCAGGCCCGCATCGGTCGCGCCGAAGCCTGGTTGCGCGTGCATCCGGGGGATGCCGGCCTGCTGCTCGCACTGGGCCGGCTGTGCCGCACGCAGCAGCTGTGGGGCAAGGCACAGAGCTATCTCGAAGCGGCCCTGGCCGTGCAGCCGACGCGTGGCGTGCATGTCGAACTGGCGCTGCTGCACGAACACCTCGACCGAGGCGAGGATGCGCGCAGTCATTTCCGATCGGCTGCGCTGATGGGTTGAATCGTCATGCCATCTGGCATGATTGGGTCATTCCGCTTTTTGCCCATCCATCATGAACAACCCGTTTGAACACGGCCCGGCCGAAGCGGCCGGCGGCAACCCCTTCGCAGCCGGCTCGCCGGCGCTGCAGCGCGAGCCGATCACGTTTTCCGGACGCGGTGGCGAGTACTTCGGCATCTGGATCGTCAATCTGGTGCTGACGCTGCTCACGCTCGGCATCTATTCGGCCTGGGCCAAGGTCAGGCGGCTGCAGTATTTCTACCGCCACACGACGCTCGGCGACGCGGCCTTCGATTATCACGGCGATCCGCGCGCCATCCTCAAGGGCCGCGTCATCGGCTTCATGCTGCTGCTGGCCTACAACGTGTCGTTCCAGTTTTCCATCATCGCCGGCATCGCGGTGGCCGTTGCGCTGGCGGCCGTCATGCCGGCGCTGCTGATGCGCTCGCTGCGCTTCCGGGCGCATTACTCGAGCTGGCGCGGCCTTCGCTTCGGTTTCGACGGTGATAGCGGTGGCGCCTATTCGGTGTTCCTGAAGTGGCCCATCTTCAGCGTGCTGACGCTGTATCTGCTGGGACCGATGTGGCACCAGCGCATGAAGGCCTACCAGTTCAATCACGCGCGCTTCGGCAGCGCACGTTTCGCCATCGATGCGCCGGTGGGCGCCTACTACCGCATCTATGGCGCGGCGATCGCGGTGGTACTCCTTGGCATGGCGGCCATCGGTGTGCTGCTCGGATCGCTGGCGGACGGCAATCCGGCGGTGTTCGCGCTGGCGCCGCTGCTGTTCATCCTGCTGCTGCTGTTCGTCCAGCCCTATCTGTCGGCACGTCTGCAGAACCTGGTCTGGAACCACATGCAGCTCGACGGTCACCGCTTCGAGTCGACGGTCAGTGCGCGCCGGCTGTACGTGATCATGCTGACCAACCTGATCGGCGTGGTGTTTACGCTGGGCCTGTTCATGCCGTTCGCGGCCATCCGGCTGGCGCGCTACCGGCTGCAGAGCGTCACGATGCGGTGCGCCGGTCCGCTCGATGATTTCATTGCCGGCCAGACGCAGGATGCCGCGGCTACCGGCGAGGAAGCTGCGGACCTGTTCGATGTCGACATCGCCCTCTGATCCGGCTGCCGGCGTCGCCGGGCTGTACTTCGACGGTCGCAGCGCGCGGGCGCACATTGTCACGCTGGGCGTGACCGATGGCGTGCTGCATGTCCAGGGCGACCAGGTGTCGCGCAGCGAGCCGCTGCCTGCACTGCGCGTGTCCGAGCCGATGGGCGATGCCGCGCGCCTGATCAGCTTTGCCGACGGCGCCCACCTTGAAGTGCGCGACCATGCCGCATTGGCGCGACTGCTCGATGCCACCGGCCATCGTGATGCGGCCGTCGTGCGCTGGGCGTTCCAGCCGCGGATGGTGGTGATCATGCTGTCGGCGTTGCTGCTGTCGGTCTGGCTCATCATGCAGTACGGACTGCCCTGGGCCGCCCGTGTCAGCGCGCCGCTGGTGCCCGACAGTGCGATGACCGCGCTGTCGGAACGCACGCTCGAATGGCTGGACCAGTCGCTGACCCGTCCGACGACCTTGCCATCGGCGCGCCAGCAGGCGTTGCGCGAGGCGCTGTCGTCGGTGGCGTCGATAGAAGGTCAGCCCATTGCGCACACGCTGCTGTTCCGCAGTGGGGGTCAATTGGGCGCGAATGCCTTTGCGCTGCCCGACGGAACGCTCATCGTCACCGACGAACTGGTTGCGCTGGCCGGGGCTGACGCGCCCGTGCTGGCTGTGCTGACGCACGAACTGGGGCATGTGCATCAGCGCCACGGCGTGCGCATGCTGTTGCAGGGCTCGGCGACCGCACTGTTCATGGCCTGGTATCTGGGTGACATCAGCAGTCTGCTGGCCACCGCTCCTACGGCGCTGGTACAGGCGGGCTATTCGCGCGACATGGAACGCGAGGCCGACGACTTTGCCATGAAGCTGCTGCGTGCCCGGGGACAGTCCCCCGAACTGCTGGCCGGCATGCTCGAGAAGCTGGCCGCCGCGCATGGCGAGGGCCAGGCGAGCCGTTCCGGGCCGATGGGCTGGTTGTCCAGCCATCCGAATACGGCCGAACGCATCGCGCGGCTGCGCAGCGAGGACTTCATCATCCATTGACCCTGATCAATGTGGGGTTTCTTGCTTCGCGGATACTGCATTCAACACATGCAGTTTCAATTCCCCGGAGCAGAAAATGAAGGCAATCAAGTGGATGGGCGTGGCAGCACTGGCAGCAGTGGCGGGTGTCGCACAGGCGGCTGAAGAGGGCGACTGGATGGTGCGCGTGCGTGCGCTGCACATGAACGTCGACAACGGCAATTCCGGCGGTCTCGGCCTGCCGATCGACGTCGAAGCGGAAAACAAGACCTTTCCGGAAGTCGACATCACTTACTTCTTCACGCCGAACATCGCGGCCGAACTGATTCTGACATATCCGCAGAAGCACGACGTCGAACTCGGCGGCACCGGCATCGGTTCGGTCAAGCACCTGCCGCCGACGCTGACGCTGCAGTATCACTTCAACCCGACCGGAACCATCCGTCCCTACGTCGGCCTGGGTGCGAACTACACGCGTTTTTCCAGCGTCGATCTGGATGCAGGCACGGTACTCGGCGGCAGCGTGCCGCTGCGCATCGACCGCAGCAGCTTCGGCTTCGCTGCACAGATCGGCGTGGATTACCAGATCGCGCCGAAGTGGTTCCTGAATCTCGACGTGAAGTACGTGACCATCGATACCGACATCTTCGTCAAGGGTGCCGGTACCAAGGTAACCAAGCTGGACATCGATCCCATCCTGATCGGCGTCGGTGTCGGTTATCGGTTCTGAGTAGCAGTGCCTGACTGACTGCCCGGCGCCACAAGTGCCGGGCGGGGCGGATGGGTGCAGGGTCTGTCGACCATGCGTCGTGGCTCACGGTGCATGGTCGACAGACCCTGAATAGTTCTTCCTGTGGTCCCGGTTCGGGCGCCTTGCGAGGTGCCCGTTTTTTTGCGTGTTGAACGCGAAGGACCGAGGAGGGGAAGAGCGGTGAGGCAGATCTGCGGGAAGCGGTGAAGGCCGCGAACGGGCGCATGGCCCGCTTCCACAGCGATCGCGCCGCGCATCCGCCGGCATGGGCTGCGGTTTTCATTGCGGCGGGTGTTGGGCATCGCTGCGCTCACCCCAACCTACGAATTGCGGCAAGTAGGTTGGGGTGAGCGCAGCGATGCCCAACACCGGGCAGGAAGCGGCGCGTCGCGAAACCCTCGCTACATCCACGGGCCGCTTTGCACAGTGGCCCGGTTCCGCGGGCGCGAAGCAGTGCTTGCCGAATTTGCTTGTAAAACGGAGGCTGGCTTTGCACAGCCAGCCTGTTCGGCAGGCGCAGCGCATGCGCTGCGAAACCCCTGCCTCACCCCCCGCTACATCCACGGGCCGCTTTGCACAGCGGCCCGGTTCCGCGGGCGCGAAGCAGTGCTTCGCGAAACCCCCGCTACACCCATTCCCTGGGGGGCAGGAAGTCGGTGTAGAGCTTTGCTTCCGGCGAGCCCGGTTCCGGGTGCCAGTCGTAGCGCCACTTCACGATCGGCGGCATTGACATCAGGATGGATTCGGTGCGCCCGCCCGACTGCAGGCCGAACAGCGTGCCGCGGTCGAATACGAGGTTGAATTCGACATAACGGCCGCGCCGGTAGGCCTGGAAGTCGCGTTCGCGTTCGCCGTACGGCACATCGCTGCGGCGCTCGACGATGGGCAGATAGGCAGCCAGGAAGGCGTCGCCGACCGCCTGCGTCACACCCCAGCCGTGGTCGAAGCTGACTTCGCCATCGGCACCGAGGTCATCGAAGAACACGCCGCCGATGCCGCGCGCCTCCTTGCGGTGCTTCAGAAGGAAGTACTCGTCGCACCACTGCTTGTAGCGCGCATGGGTGTCGGCGCCGAACGGGGCCAGCGCGTCGCGGCAGGTGCGGTGGAAGTGCGTGGCGTCTTCCTCGAAACCGTAGTAGGGCGTGAGGTCCATGCCGCCGCCGAACCACGACACCGCATCGCCGGACGGCGGCTGCGCAGTGAAGAAGCGCACGTTCAGGTGCACTGTCGGGATGTAGGGGTTGCGCGGGTGCAGCACCAGCGACACACCCATCGCCTCGAACGAGGCGCCAGCCAGTTCCGGCCGGTTGGCCGAGGCCGACGGCGGCAGATTGGGCCCGCGCACATGCGAAAAATTGCAGCCGCCGCGCTCGAATACATTGCCCTCTTCGACCAGCCGCGTACGCCCGTCACCCTGCAGGCGCTCTTCCGGGCCTCGCACCCAGCCGTCGGTGATGAAGGGCTTGCCGTCCGCCGCCTGCAGGCCGTCGATGATGCGGTCCTGCAGACCGAGCAGCCAGCTGCGTACCATCTCTGCGCGCGCGCTCATCGCCGTGCCGCCCGGTAGCCGATGTCGCGGCGGAACTGCATGCCGGCGAACTGCACCTTGTCGCACAGCAGGTAGGCGGCACGCTGCGCCTGCTTCACCGTGTCACCCAGCGTGGTCACGCACAGCACACGCCCGCCGGCGGTGACGACCTGACCGTCCTGCGCCGCCGTACCCGCGTGAAAGACATGGCTTTCCGCCGTGTCGGGCGGCAAGCCGCCGATGGCGTCACCCTTGCGCGGAGCATCCGGGTAGCCGGCCGAGGCCATGACCACGCCAAGGGCGACGCGGCGGTCCCAGTCGGTGTGCGCTTCGGACAGGCGATTTTCCAGCGCCGCTTCCATCAGATCGACCAGATCAGTCTTCAGCCGCATCATGATGGGCTGGGTTTCCGGGTCGCCCATGCGACAGTTGAATTCAAGCACCTTGACGTCTCCATCCGGTGAAATCATCAGGCCGGCATACAGGAAGCCGGTGAAAGGCAGTCCATCCAGCGCCATGCCGGTCAGCACCGGCTGGATCACCTCGCGCATCACGCGAGCGTGGATTTCCGGCGTGACCACCGGCGCCGGCGAATAGGCGCCCATGCCGCCGGTGTTCGGGCCGGCATCGCCGTCGAGCAGACGCTTGTGGTCCTGGCTGGTGGCCAGCGGCAGCGCGGTCACGCCATCGCACATGGCGATGAAGCTCGCTTCTTCGCCCTGCAGGAACTCCTCGATGACGACGCGCGACCGGCCACTTTCGTTGTCGGCAAGCATCATGCCGATGGCGCCGTGCGCCTCGGTCAGCGTCATGGCCACCACCACGCCCTTGCCTGCGGCAAGTCCGTCGGCCTTGATGACGATGGGTGCGCCCATTGCATCGACATAGGCGTGCGCGGCAGTTGCATCGGTGAAGGTTTCGTAGCGGGCCGTGGGAATGCTGGCGCGGACCATGAACTGCTTGGCGAAGTCCTTCGAGCTCTCAAGCTGGGCGGCCTTGCGGGTCGGACCGAATATCTTCAGGCCGCGCACCCGGAAACAATCGACCACGCCGGCGGCCAGCGCCGCTTCCGGGCCGACCACGGTGAAGGCGATGTTTTCACCTTCGACGAAGTTGATCAGTTCGGTGAAATCGGTGATCGGCAGATTTTCCAGACCGGGTTCGAGCGCCGTGCCGGCGTTGCCGGGCGCGACATAGACCTTCTGAACACGCGGACTTTGCGACAGCTTCCAGGCTATCGCGTGTTCGCGTCCGCCTGAACCGATGACCAGCAGCTTCATGATGAATCCTTGAAAAACCGTTCATGCCGGCTGTCAGCCTTGCGGGCTTGTGGCCCGATCCGGCTGCCCTCCGGAAAATCAGTGCCTGAAATGTCGCGTGCCGGTGAATACCATGGCCAGGCCGTGTTCGTTCGCCGCGGTGATCACCTCTTCGTCGCGCATGCTGCCGCCGGGCTGGATGATGGCCCTCGCGCCGGCTTCGGCCAGTACGTCCACGCCGTCGCGGAACGGGAAGAAGGCGTCCGACGCCACCACCGAACCGGCGATCGTCAAGCCTGCGTTTTCTGCCTTGATGCGGGCGATGCGTGTCGAATCAACGCGGCTCATCTGTCCCGCGCCGACACCGACTGTCGCTCCGTCGCGGCAATACACGATGGCATTGGACTTCACGTACATCGCCACCCGCCATGCAAAGGTGAGATCAGCCATTTCCGCGCTGGTCGGCGCGCGCTGCGTGACCACCTTCAGCCGGCCTTCGAGCGACTCCGGTTCGTCTGCGGTCTGGATCAGCAGACCGGAACCGACGCGCTTCGTGTCATGCGAATTGCGACCGCGCGCCCAGGCGCTGGCGCCCTTCGGATCGACTCCATCGAGCGGAATCTCCAGCACGCGCACATTGGCCTTGGCCGCCAGCACCGCCAGCGCGGCCGGATCGAATGCGGGTGCCATCAGCACTTCGACGAACTGGCCGCTGACCGCTTCGGCTGTCGCCGCATCGACCGGACGGTTGAACGCGATGATGCCGCCGAAAGCCGAAGTCGGATCGGTGGCGAGTGCCTTGCGGTAGGCCTCCAGCGTGCTGGCGCCGAGTGCCACACCACAGGGGTTGGCATGCTTGACGATGACGCAGGCGCCGGTTTCAAAGCTCTTGACGCATTCCCATGCCGCATCGCTGTCGGCGATGTTGTTGTACGACAACTCCTTGCCCTGCAGCTGCTTCGCACTGACCAGCGAGCCGGGCGCCGGGTACAGGTCGCGGTAGAAAGCCGCGCGCTGGTGCGGATTTTCGCCGTAGCGCAGGTCCTGCACCTTGACGAAGCGGCCATTGGACTGCGCCGGAAACTCGGCGCGTGTGCCGTCGGCGTTCAGTGAAGACAGGTAGTCGCTGATCGCTGCGTCGTAATTCGAAATGCGATTGAACGCCGCTACCGACAGGGCGAACAGCGTGGCCTCGGACAGCGTGCTTGAGGTGCGCAGCTCTTCGAGCACGCAGGGGTACTGTCCGGCATCGGTCAGTACGCCGACACCGCGCCAGTTCTTGGCTGCCGAACGCACCATGGCCGGACCGCCGATGTCGATGTTCTCGATCGCGTCTTCGAGTGTGCAGCCGGGCTTGGCGACCGTCGCCTCGAACGGGTAGAGATTCACCACCAGCAGGTCGATGACCGGAATGTCATGTTCGGCAAGCGCCTGCATGTGTGCGTCGACCTCGCGTCGCGCCAGCAGGCCGCCGTGGATGCGCGGATGCAGCGTCTTGACGCGACCGTCGAGCATTTCCGGAAAGCCGGTGTGCGCGGCCACCTCGGTCACCTTCAGACCGGCTTTCGCCAGCAGCGCGGCCGTGCCGCCGGTGGACAGCAACTCGACGCCGAGCCCGTTCAGGGCGGTGGCGAATTCAACGATGCCAGTCTTGTCGGACACGCTGATCAATGCACGCTGTATCTTCATGCGCTTTTCCGGGAGGGGGTTGAGGGCGGTGCGGGATGGGGCGGAGAGGAATGGATGGGCTAGATCATGCCGTGATCGTTCAGCTTGCGCCGCAGGGTGTTGCGGTTCATGCCCAGCATGTCGGCGGCGCGCGTCTGGTTGCCTTCGGCTTCGCGCATCACCACTTCGAGCATGGGTCGCTCCATCTGTCTGAGCACCATGTCATAGATTCCGCTCGCGGCCTCGCCATCCAGATCCTGGAAGTAGCGTTCCAGCGAATGGCGGATGCACTCGGCAATATCACTCCGTCCGCTCATGGCGGCATCTCCCTGATGGTCCAGCCTGCTCCGTCGCCCTGTTGAGCGATCAGGCGGCCAGTTCCTGCGCGTGTTCGTCCAGTGCACCCGGCTCGTAGGCCAGACGATGGTTGTCGGCCGCCATGCGGCCGAAGAATTCGTCGATTGCCGCCAGTTGCCGGTCGGTGCCTTCGAGCTGGTTCATCGCGTGGCGGAAGGCGGCTGACCCGATGAGCCCCTTGGTGTACCAGGAGATGTGCTTGCGGGCGATGCGCACGCCCGACTCGATGCCATAGAAACCGTAGAGGTCTTCGATGTGCTCGCGGCACACGCGATGGATTTCCGACACTTCGGGCGGCGCCAGCAGCTCGCCGGTGGCCAGGAAGTGTTCGATCTCGCGGAAGATCCATGGCCGGCCCTGCGCGGCGCGGCCGACCATCACGCCGTCCGCGCCGCTGATGGAGAGCACGTCGCGCGCCTTCTGCGGCGTCGTGATGTCGCCATTGGCGATCACCGGAATGTTCACCGCAGCCTTGACCGCGCGGATGGTGTCGTACTCGGCCTGGCCGGTGTATTGGTCGGCACGCGTGCGGCCATGGATGGCCAGCGCGCGGATGCCGCACTGTTCGGCCACGCGCGCCAGCATCGGGGCGTTCCTGTTGTCGCGGTTCCAGCCGGTGCGCATCTTCAGCGTGACCGGGGTGTCCGGCACTGCCCGCACGACGGCTTCGAGAATGCGCTCGACCAGCGGCTCGTCCTGCATGAGCGCCGAGCCGGCCATCACGTTGCAGATCTTCTTGGCCGGACAGCCCATGTTGATGTCGATGATCTGGGCACCGCGATCGACGTTGTGGCGCGCGGCGTCACCCATCATCTTCGGGTCGGCGCCGGCGATCTGCACCGAAATCGGCGCCACTTCGCCGTCGTGGTTCGCGCGGCGCTGCGTCTTCGCACTGCCGTACAGCAGCGAATTCGACGTGACCATTTCGGACACGGCCAGCCCTGCGCCCAGCTTCTTGCACAGCTGGCGGAAAGGGCGGTCGGTCACGCCGGCCATGGGCGCGACGAACAGGTTGTTTCGCAGGTTGAAGCCAACGAAGTGCATGGGGTGCGGGGGCATTGCAGACGAACAGGGGCGCGATTCTAACCCGATGCGCGGCCGGGGCGAAGCGTGTCCGTCACGCAAATGCGGTCGAAATTTCTGTCGGCCGTGGCTACCAGCCGCGCGCGCCGAACATCATGCGCCGGCCGATGAACTGACGGGCCGGCGGACAGGCATCCAGCAGCGCCAGCGCGGCGCCCCGCGCATGGCCGGCGAGTGCGCCCAGCCCGGGATGCGTACTCCCGAAGCCGAAGATGCGCACCAGTCCGTCGGTGAACCGGCCGGTGGCTATCCGGTCGGCGCGGCGCAGCCGGGCGTACGCCTGCAGCGCCACGGCCGGATCGTCGGAATGCCTCGCCAGCGCAGGCAGCAGGCAGGCGGACAACTGGGCGACATCGCGCAGGCCGAGGTTGAGGCCCTGGCCGGCCACCGGGTGCAGTGTCTGCGCCGCATTGCCCAGCCAGACCTGACGTCCGCTGACGATGTCGCGGCGCATGCGCAGGGTCAATGGCCACGCGCTGCGTGGGCCGACGGCCGTAACCTCGACGCGTCCGCCCAGCGCATCGCTCACGCGCGCGGCGAAGGCGGCGTCGGATTCGGTGATCAGCGTCTGTGCGTCGCCACTGGCGCAGGTGTACACAAGGGCGTAATCACGCCCGCAGGGCAAGAGCGCCACCGGGCCCTGCGGCGTGAAGCGTTCATAGGCCACGTGGTCGTGCGGCCGGGTCGGCGTGACCAGCGCAATCACGGCGTGCTGGTCGTAGTCGCGCTGTTGCGACAGCGCCTCGTCGTCAGTGATGCGCCCTTCGCACCAGAGCAGTGCGTGCGCCATCAGGTCGCCCCCCGCCGTGCGTACATGCACCGTTTCGTCGCCTTCGTGCGCACCGAGCACCGCGCTGCCGTGCTGCACGGTCAGGCCGATCTGCCCGGCGCGTTCGCGCAGCGCGCGCACCAGCGTGCCCGCACGCGCCACATGGCCGAGCGCCTCGAGACGGAAGTCTTCGGCGCGCAGTTCGGTGCGGCCCAGGTGCCCGCGCTGCGATATATGGATGCGCCGGATCGGCGTCGTGTCGGCATCCGGCCAGGCTTGCAGGCCCCGCAGGATGTCGCGCGAGCCGGCCGACAGCGCGATCACACGTGTGTCATCGAGCGCGCGTCCGCCGGGCCCGGCGTCCAGCACCGTCACATCCAGCCCGGCTGCGCGCAGCGCGCAGCCGGCGGCCAGCCCGATCGGGCCGGCGCCGACGATGACCGCATCGCGCACGGATGCTGTCGCTGCGTCAGTCATCCACGCGCCTCGCGCATGACGGCTTCGACCTCGACGATCGTCTTCGGCGTGGCCGAGGTATAGATGTCGCAGCCGTCGGCAGTCACGACTACGTCATCTTCGATGCGGATGCCGATGTTCCAGAACGCTTCCGGTACGCCGTCGGCCGGGCGCACGTAGCAGCCGGGCTCCACGGTGAGCACCATGCCGGCTTCGAGTGCGCGCCAGTCCTGCTCGCCGGCGCCGGCGCTGCCCGGTCGGGGTCGGTACTCGCCGGCGTCATGCACGTCCATGCCCAGCCAGTGGCCCGTGCGGTGCATGTAGAAACGTTTGTAGGTGCCCTGTTCGATCACGCTATCGGCGCTGCCTGCGAGCATGTTCAGGTCGACGAAGCCCTGGGCAAGCACGCGCACGGCAGCGTCGTGATAGTCGATGAATCGTGCGCCCGGCCGCACCGCGGCAAACGCGGCGTCCTGGGCGGCCAGCACGAGCTGGTACAGGTCGCGCTGGGCCGCGCTGTAGCACCCATTCACCGGCCAGGCGCGGGTGACGTCTGACGCATAGCCGCCGAGCTCGCAGCCGGCGTCGATCAGCAGCAGATCGCCGTCGCGCAGGGGGGCGTTGTTCGACACGTAATGCAGCACGCAGGCGTTGGCGCCACCCGCCACGATCGAGCCATAGGCGGGGGCTTCCGAGCCGGAGCGACGGAATTCGTACAGCAATTCGGCCTCGATTTCGTACTCGAAGGCGCCCGGCCGCGTGGCCTGCATGGCGCGCCGGTGTGCGCGGGCGGAAATTTCGGCCGCGCGCCGCATGATGTCCAGTTCATGCGCGTCCTTGATCAGCCGCATGTCGTCCAGCGGCTGGCGGATGTCCAGCAGTTCCGAAGGGGCGAACTTGCCGGCGCGGCTCTGCGCGCGCACTGCATTGAGCGCCGCCATCATGCGGTTGTCCCACGCGGCGTCTTCGCCGATGACGTAGTGCAGGCGCGGCTGGTTGGCGATCAGCTCGGCCAGCTTCGCGTCGAGTTCGGCGTAGCAGTGCGCCTCGTCGAAGCCGAACTGCTCGCGTGCCGCGTCGGGTCCGTGACGCCAGCCGTCCCAGATTTCGCGTTCTTCGTTCTTTTCGCGGCAGAACAGGATGGAGCGGGGTGCATCGCCGGCGATCAGCACCAGAACCGCCTCCGGCTCGCTGAATCCGGTCAGGTAATAGAAGTAGCTGTCGTGGCGGTAGCCGTAGTGGGTGTCGCGGTTGCGCAGGTGTTCGGGGGCCGTGGCGATCACGGCGACGCCGCTGCCCATGCGTTCGATCAGGCGGGCGCGGCGTTCGGAATAGGGGTGCATGACGGGTTCCGGCATTCGATCAGGTAAGGAGTTTAATGCCAACAGACCTGGGACCCCGGAATGCGTTCCGCTTCCTCGTACGGCATCCGGTCCCGAAATGTCCTGTTTCATGTCGCGCCGGATTTGCTTAAGTCTCCATTAATGTTAGCCGGCAAACATGCCCTCCATCCCAATGGAGGCATGCGATGAACCAGGCCGCAACACTGAGTACCCTTGCAGGAAAGTCCGCTGTGCATTCCGCTGGTGTGCGTGCGTGCGTGCTGGGTCGCGGCATGGCGCCCGCGCTGTCCGACCCGGCGCTCGAAGTCGTCGGCCGCCTGCACCCGGAACGCGCCGCGCTCGAACGCTTCATCGCCGGCTGTTTTTTCCGCGGCTACGGCGCGGTGATCACGCACTTTGCCGACACGCTGCTGGGTGTGCGCAACAGCGATGGCCAATGGGCGGCCGGTCTGGGCTACAGCCTGCCGGGCGCACGTCCGGTGTTCATCGAACAGTATCTCGATGTACCGCTCGAAAGCGCGCTGGGCGGCGTGCTGGGCGAGCGGGTCGCCCGCGCTGCGGTGGCCGAAGTGGGCAATATGGCGTCGACGTCCGCCGGACTGGGGCGCCTGCTGATTGCACTCGCCACGCAGCACTTCTACGCGCAGGGCCTGGATTACGTGGTGTTCACGGCCACGCGCGCGCTGGCCAATTCATTCGTGCGCCTCGGTATTCCGATCTTTCCGGTGGCGGTGGCCGACCCGGCGCGGCTGCGCGACGGTGTCGGCAACTGGGGCAACTACTACCGCAACAGCCCGACCGTCATGGTCGGGCGCATTGCCAGCGGCCTGCACACCGTGGTCGAGGACGCCGCGTGAGCTTTGCGGCTGTCCTGATCGATGCGCACGGCGTCGTCGATGGCGCGACCTTCGCCGGCCAAGTCGATGCGCTGACCGAACAGCTTGCTGTGTGCCCGGGACGGGTCGTTGCGCTGCTGGCCGACAACGGCATCGACTGGCTGGTGGCCGATCGGGCGATCCGCGGGGCCGGCCGGATCGCCCTCCCGCTGCCAACGTTCTTCACCGATGCGCAGTGCCGGCACGCGCTTGATGCCGCCGGTGCGCCGGTGCTGCTGACGGATGACCCGTCACGCGCAGCGCGTCTCGGGTGGAGCGCCGACACAAAGTCGTCGCATGGTCTGTCGATGTGGACACGGCGCACTGAACCGGTGGTCGTCGTCCCGCCGATGACCACCAAGATCACCTTCACGTCGGGTACGACCGGCCAGCCCAAAGGGGTCTGCCTGACGGCGGCGCAACTGTCGGCGGTCACCGGTTCGCTGGTGCAGGTTGCACGCGAACTGGGCATCCGGCGCCACCTGTGCATGCTGCCGCTGGCCGTGCTGCTTGAAAATGTGGCGGGCGCCGATGTGGCCCTCGCGCTCGATGGCGAATGCGTCGTGCTGCCGCTGGCGGACGTCGGATTGCATGGTTCGAGCAGTTTCGACGTGCGGGCGGCACTGGCTGCGCTGCATCTCTGGCAGCCGGACAGCGTCATCCTGCTGCCGCAGATGCTGACCGCGCTGGTGGCCGCCGCCGAGGCTGGCGCAGCGGTACCGCGCAGCCTGAAGCTGGTCGCGGTCGGTGGCGCCCGGGTGTCGCCCGATCTGATCACGCGTGCGCGGGCGCTCGGTTTTCCGGCGTGCGAAGGATATGGCCTGTCCGAAGCGGGTTCGGTCGTGGCGCTTAACCGTCCGGACGATGCGCCCGGCGCGGTTGGCCGGGTGCTGCCCCACTTGCGTGCAGAAATCGCGGCGGATGGAGAAATCCTTCTGCACGGCAGCCGACTGGCCGGCTATCTGGGCGCCGCCGCACCGGCCGACGGACCGTTGCACACCGGCGACATCGGCTGCGTAGATGCGCGCGGCTGTCTGCACGTCACCGGCCGCATCAAGCATCAGATCATTACCGGCTTCGGTCGCAACGTGGCGCCCGAATGGCCGGAAGCAGAACTGCTGGCCGCACCTGCGGTGGCGCAGGCGGTCG
Source organism: Methyloversatilis sp. XJ19-49 (assembly GCF_024580145.1). Taxonomy (GTDB): domain Bacteria; phylum Pseudomonadota; class Gammaproteobacteria; order Burkholderiales; family Rhodocyclaceae; genus Methyloversatilis. The sequence continues at coordinate 38,728 of NZ_JANINI010000016.1, read as the reverse complement.
TGTTCGGCGAAGGTCGGCCCGGGCTGTGCGCCGTCATCGTTGCGCGCGGCGAGGTGACCGACGAAGGGCTCGCCGCCGTGGTGCGCGCGGCCAACGACCGCCTGCCCGATTACGCCCGGATCATTCACTGGCTGCGTGCCGACGCGCCTTTCTCTGCGCTAAACCGGCAGGCAACCGACAACGGCCGCGTGCGCCGTGAACCGATCTTCCGAGCCTACGGCGATCGACTCGGTGCGATGTACGAAGCCCCTCCCGAAGCACACTTTCCCTTCACTGCGGAGACCTTTCCCGATGTCGTTTCATGAACGCCTGCAGCGCGAAACCGCTGCCGAACGCGCCCACCTTCTGAGCGCTCCCATCCTGCAGGACGCTGTGTCCGGTCGCGTGACGTTGCCGCAGTATCGTGCCTTCCTCGGTCAGGCCTTTCATCACGTCCGGCACACGGTGCCGCTGCTGATGGCCTGCGGCGCGCGCCTGCCGGCGCGGCACGAAGCGCTGCGGCACGCCATTGCCGAGTACATCGACGAGGAGATCGGCCACGAGGAATGGATACTCGACGACATCGCGGCCTGCGGCGGCCAGCGCGAAGCTGCCCGCAACGCCGAGCCCGGGGTCGAGGCCGAACTGATGGTGGCCTACGCACACGACTGGATTGCGCGCAAGAATCCGGTCGGATTCTTCGGCATGGTTCATGTGCTCGAAGGCACCAGCGTGTCGATTGCGACCACTGCGGCCGAGCGCATCGCGCGCAGCCTGCATCTGCCGCCGGCCGCCTTCAGCTACCTCAACTCGCACGGCTCGCTGGATCAGGAGCACGTGCGCTTCTTCGCCACCCTGATGGACGGCCTGGACGACGAGGATGACCGGCTGGCGGTCATCCATGTGGCACGTGTGATGTATCGGCTGTATGGCGACCTGTTCCGCTCGCTGACGCCGCAGCACGAAGCGGTTGCGGCATGAAGGCAGATCTTCGCGTGGTGCTGACCGGCGCGACCGGCGGCATCGGCGCAGCGATCGCCAAGGCGCTTGCCCCGCGCTGCGCGGCAGTGCTGCTGGTCGGCCGCGACGTGGTGAAACTGGCGGCGTTGCAGGCCGAGCTGACGTTCGCATTTCCGGCGCTGGACGCGCGCATCGTCCGCGCCGATCTGACCGCTGCATCGGGCCGGGGCGCCGTACTGGCCGCCGCCGAAGCACTGCCGGGCGGCGCAGACCTGCTGATCAACAACGCCGGGGTCGGCCAGCTTGCATGGTTCGAGGACCAGTCAGCGGAACAGATCGAACGCATCCTGCACACCAACGCGCTGGCGCCGATGCTGCTGGTACACGCGCTGCTGCCGCTGCTGCACCGGCAGAAGAAGGCGCGCGTGGTGAACATCGGCTCCATCCTGGGCGACATCGGGCACCCGGGCAGCGTCGCCTACTGCGCGAGCAAGTTCGCGCTGCGCGGCTTCAGCGAAGCGCTGCGACGCGAACTGGCCGGCAGCCGCATCGAACTGCAGTACCTCGCTCCGCGTGCCACGCAGACCACATTGAACAGCCCGGCGCAGGTCGCGCTGAACCGCGAGCTCGGCGTCGCCAGCGATACACCTGAGACGGTCGCGCAGGCGCTGCTGGCGCTGCTCGACAACCGGCGGCCGGAAGCTCATCTCGGCTGGCCGGAACGCCTTTTCGTCCGGATCAACCGTATGCTGCCGTCGCTGGTCGATTCCAGCCTCGCAAAACAGCTGCCGGTCATTCGTCGTTACGCACAAACAGTCAGCAAGCAAGAGGAGTAAACACATGAAGATGTCGATCAAGACCTTTCTGTCGGTCACCGCCCTGTTCCTGATCACGCCGGCCTGGGCGGGTCTTGACGAGTCGATCACCCGACTGCAGTCGGAGTGGGAACAGATCAAGTACAAACAGCCGGCCGACAAGCAGGAAAAGGCCTACGAGGCGCTGACCAAGGATGCTGCCGCCGTGCGCGCGGAACACCCGGACCGCTCCGAAGCCGACATCTGGTACGCGATTGCACTGGCCAGCCAGGCCGGTGCAAAGGGCGGGCTCGGCGCACTGTCGCTGGCCAAGGAAGCGCGCACCGTGCTGGAGCAGTCGCTGGCGCGCAATCCGGAGGCGCTGAATGGCTCGGCTTACGTGACACTGTCGTCGCTGTACTGCCAGGTACCCGGCTGGCCGATCGGCTTCGGCGACAAGGACAAGGCGCGCGAACTGCTGGACAAGGCGCTCGCGCTCAACCCGAATGGCATCGATCCGCATTATTTCATGGGCGATTGCCTCTACCGGGCCGGCGAATACGAAAAGGCGCGGGCATCGCTGGAAACGGCACTCAAGGCGCCGGCACGCCCGAACCGCCCGCTGGCTGACGAAGGGCGCCGCAAGGAGATCGAGGTCCTGATGGTCAAGGTGAAAGAGAAGCTCAAGTAGCCCCCTGATACCGCACGACCGGCCGCAACGCGTTTTGGAGCGACAATGACGCATTTCCGATATGGCGCGATCCGACCGATGAGGGTTCTGCTGGTTGAAGACGACGAGCTGCTCGGCAGCGGCATCTGCGACGCGCTGGAGCGCACGCGCTACACCGTCGAGTGGGTACGCGATGGTGCGCAGGCGCTCGAGGCGCTGCGCGGCTCGGGCGTCGACCTTGCCGTGCTCGATCTCGGCCTGCCCCGGATGGATGGCATGGAGGTGCTGCGCCGTGCGCGCGAGGCCGGCGTGACCACGCCGGTGCTGGTGCTGAGCGCGCGCGACACCACACTGCAGCGGATCGGCGGCCTGGACGCCGGCGCCGATGACTATCTGACCAAACCGTTCGATCTGGACGAACTGATGGCGCGCATCCGCGTGCTGGAGCGGCGTACCCGCGGAGCGGTTGTCAACGTGATCCGTCACGGCAGCATCGAGGTCGACACCTCGGCGATGACGGTCAGCGTGGACGGCCGCAACGTCGAACTGCAGCGGCGCGAATACATGGTGCTGCGCAAGCTGCTGGAAAACATCGGCCACGTGCTGAGCCGGCAGCAGCTGGTGGACAACATCTACGGCTGGGACAGTGAGCTGGAAAGCAATGCCCTCGATGTACACATCCACAATCTGCGGCGCAAGCTGCACCCCGGCCTGATCCGCACGGTGCGCGGCGTCGGCTATGTGATCGATCCGCTGCCGGCGGCTGCCTGGTCCGACCGCTGACGTGGCGCAGCCGGGACGCGTGTCGATACGCCTGCTGCTGCTGGCCGGCAGCGCAATCATCCTGCTCGGCGTGCTGGGCAGCACCGTGTGGCTGGCCGTCGTGGCCGGCCGCGACGAGGCGGACGAACTGTTCGATGCCCGCCTGGCCACGTCGGCCCGCGTGCTCGACAGCCTGATGGCGCGCCAGATCGAGCACGCCACGCTCAATACGCCGCTGGTCATGGATCTGCCGGCGCCGATCCGCGCCGGGGCCCGGGCGCACGATCGGGCGCTCGATGCCGGTGCGAAGATGCCGTTCTCTTGGCGCCTGCAGGACTGGCTGTTCGGGCATCACGATGTCGAGTCCTCGCTCGGTCATGAGTATGAAACGCATATTGCGTACCAGATCTGGAGCGAAGAGGCGGATGAGGGCGCTGCCACGCTGCTTGCGCGGTCGTCGTCCGCACCGGCCGCTCCGTTCGCACCGCTGCGCAAGGGCTTCAGCGACCACACGCTGGAGGACGGCGTGTGGCGCGTATTCGTGCTGCACTCCGGCGACGTGTGGATACAGGTTGGCGAGCGTGCCGACGCGCGGGAAGAGCTGTCGGCCAAGCTGGGCTGGGCCACCGGTGCGCCGCTGCTGATCGGCCTGCTGATCGTGCTGCTGCTGACCGGTCTGTTGATCGGCTATGGTCTGGCGCCGCTGTCCGAGCTGGCCGAGCGCATTTCCGCCCGTCGGCCGCAGGACGACGAGCCGCTGTCGCTGACCCGGGTGCCGAGCGAGATCGAACCGGTGCTGAGCGCGCTGAACGGCCTGTTCGGGCGCGTGCGCAGCACGCTGGAACGTGAACGTCGCTTCATCGATTCTGCCGCACACGAATTGCGGACACCACTTGCTGCGCTGAAGATTCATGCCCAGAACGCGCGCCGCGCGGAAGACGCTGCTCAGCGCGACGCCTCGCTCGATCACCTGCTGGCCGGTGTGTCGCGATCGGTGCATCTGGCCGAACAGATGCTGGCGCACAGCCGCGCCGGCCGTCAGGCCGACTGCGTTCCGGTGTCGCTGCGCGACGTGACCCGCGATGCGGTGGCGCAGCGCCGGCCGGGCTGCGACGCCAGCGGACATCCGCTGGAACTCGATCTGTGCGACGCACCGTGCATGCTGCTGGCGGACGCCAACGGCCTGTCGAGCATGGTCGGCAACCTGATCGACAATGCCCAGCGCTATGCCCCGTCGGGCAGCACGATTCAAGTTGCGCTGGGCACCCGGAGCGGCGCAGCCGTTCTGTCGGTCAGCGACGCCGGTCCGGGCATTCCGGCCGAGCTGCGCGAACGGGTGTTCGAGCCCTACTACCGCATACCCGGTTCGGCCGGCAGCGGCAGCGGCCTCGGGCTGGCCATCGTGCGCGAAGTGGTCGAACGTCTCGGCGGCCAGATTGCGCTGCGCGATGGCGAAGGCGGCCACGGCATGCGCGTGGAACTGACGATTCCCCTGCTCAGCGAGCGCTGACCGCGCGCGCCCGCGCGTCGACCTCGGCCAGCCGCTGCGGTGTGCCGACATCGAACCAGTGCCCGGCGTGCCGCGCGCCGGTCACACGTCGCTCGCGCATCGCCGCACGCAGCAGCGGCGCCAGTTTCGCCGGCGCATCCGGGTCGAGCGCTCCAAACAGTGACGGGTGGTAGGCGGCGACGCCGGAAAACGTCAGCTTCGGTCCGCCCGTCTCGCCCACGAGTTCGTCGACCAGCGTGAAGTCCCCGTCCGGGTGATGCGGCGGATTCGGCACCAGCAGCAGATGGGCCAGCGTGCCGTCCGCCTGCAGCGTGCCGGCTGCGCGTTGCAGGGCCAGGACATCGACGTCGCACCAGATGTCGCCGTTGATCACGATGAACGGCTGTACCCCGAGCAACGGCCGCGCATGCGCTATGCCGCCGGCGGTTTCCAGCGCGCCCGGCGGCTCGGCCGACCAGCGGATCGATGCGCCGAGGGCCGCGCCGTCGCCCAGCGCCTCGACCAGCCTGTCGCCGAGGTGGGCATGGTTGATCACCAGATCCGTCACGCCGGCCGCCACCAGCCGTTCGATGTGCCACACGATCAGCGGTTTGCCGCCGACTTCCAGCAGTGGCTTGGGCAGGTGGTCGGTCAGCGGCCGCATGCGTTCGCCGCGTCCGGCGGCCAGGATCATGGCCTTCATCGCAGGCGCCTCAGAAGGTGTAGCCCGTTTGCGGCGTGATGCCTTCAAGCCGCTGCAGCAGACGGGCGAGCGGCGCCAGATCGCGATAGCGCTGACTGGTCTGCAGCAGGTACTTCATGACCCGTGGCAGGTCCTTCAGGTAGCCGTCCTTGCCGTCACGGTGATACAGGCGGGCAAAGATGCCCAGCACTTTCAGGTGGCGCTGCACGCCCATGAATTCGTAATCGCGGTGGAAGTCGGCGAAATCGGCTCGCACCGGCAGGCCGGCGCTGCGCGCGCCCTGCCAGTAGCGGATCAGCCAGTCGAGCACCTGATCCTCCTCCCAGTCGATGTAGGCATCCTTGAAAAGGCTGACCAGGTCGTAGCTGATCGGTCCGAAGACTGCGTCCTGGAAATCGATCACGCCCGGGTTGGGCCGGGTGACCATCAGGTTGCGGCTGTGATAGTCGCGGTGCACAAACACCTGCGGCTCGGCCAGATTGACCGCGAGCACGCGGTCGAACACTTCGTAGAGTGCGTTCGCTTCCTTTTCGTCGAGCTCGGCCTTCAGGTGCCGGCCGACGTACCAGACTGGGAACAGCTCCATCTCGGCCAGCAACCGGTCGTGGTCGTAGGCCGGCAGTACATCCGGCCGGCTGGCTTTCTGGATGTCGATCAGGGCGCTCGTCGCGTCGTGGTACAGCGCAGCCGCGTTGTCGGCATCGAGCACGTCGAGATAGGTGGTGTTGCCGAGGTCGGACAGCAGCAGGAAGCCGCGCTCGACATCCTGCGCGCGCACCGCCGGCACATGGGCGCCGGCCGACTCGAACAGCGTTTGCACCGCGAGAAAGGGGCGGCAGTCTTCCTGCGGCGGTGGGGCGTCCATCGCGACATGGCTGGTGCCGTCGTCCAGCGTCACGCGGAAATAACGGCGGAAGCTGGCGTCGGTCGAAGCCGGGCGGATGTCGAGCGGACGACCGGGAAACTGCTGCTGCAGCCATCCGGTCAGGGCGTCAAGGCGAAGGTCTTGTGTCATGGGGCGGGTGTCGTGAGCGAACTGAGGACGAGCGGTCGGCGTCCGGACGGGCGGGTGGCGGCAAATTGTTGCCGATGCGGACCGGGAAGCGGGTGGCGTTTGATAAGATGCGCGATTCTATAACGCGGCTGCAGACAGTCCGGCAGATGCACGCCGTGACGCTGCCGCTGTCATCCAACCGCGATCTGCCCGCTTCCAGTTTCCTCATTCGTGCTCAGGCGTTCCGTCACTTTCTATCTGGTCTGGATGTCCTGCGCCGCGCAGGCGGCCGACGCGCTGCCGCAGTTGAAGGTCGATCCTTCGCTGGTGCCGCAGTCGCGTCGTCCGGCGGCGACCGTGAAAGGCACGACGCCGCCGAAACCGGGCAGCACGACCGCCGCCACGCCGACTGCGCCCGCTCAACCCGCCACGGTGGAAACCGTGCCGGTGCCGGCGCCGGGCGCGGTTGTTGCGGCGCCGACTGCGCCCGCAGAGGCGGCCCCGGCGGCCGCAAGTCCGGGTGGCCCCGTCGTCCCTGCGGCCGCCAAAGCACCGACTCCTGCCGCCAGGGAAACCGAACGCGCCGTGACTGCCGTGCCCGCTGCACCGGCTGACGGCGCCACCGCGCCGGGCCTGCGCAATCTGCCGGCGCTCAAGGTTGACCGTGCACTGTTGCGGCAACCGTCTTCGATCGCACGCCGCGCCGCGCCTGGCGTGAAGTCGCCTGGCGTGCAGTCGCCGGACGACATTCCGGTGCGCGGCAATGTGAGCACGGCGCGCAACATGCCGCCGCTGAAGGTCGATCGCGCGCTGATGGGCGCGCCACCCGTCGCGCGCCGCGTCAAACCTGCGCCGGCCGAGGGCATTGCCGCCGCAGGCGCGGTACCCGCTGCAGCGGCGGTTGCCGAGGCGGGCATGCCGGGCGCTGCCTCACTGCCGAGCCTGGTGCCCGAAGACGATGCGTCGCAGATGATGTACGGCACGATGACGCTGTCGGAATTCGTGGCGCGCAATCCGGATTCGCGCGTCACGCTGCTGTCGGCGGAATCGGTCAGCGGCACCACCGACGAAGTCATGCGCGCCGAAGGCAATGCCGAGTTGCGCCGCCCCGGCACCACGCTGACCGCCGACCGCATCAATTACGAACCACCGACCGAAGAGCTGCAGGCCGACGGCAACGTGCGGCTGGTGCGCGGCGAAGACCGGATCGAGGGGCCGTCGCTGCGCTACCGGCTCGACCGCAGCGAAGGGGTGTTCGAAAAGCCGCAGTACTCGCTGCGCCGTAATCTGCAGACCGGCGAAAACCTCAGAACGACCACCGGTACCGGCCAGGCCGACCGGATGGAGTTTCTGGGCGAGAACCGGGTGCGCATGACGAATGCCACCTACTCGACCTGCGCGCCGGACAATCCCGACTGGTATGCCAAGGCGGAAACGCTGGACCTGAATTTCGAATCCGATGATGGCGAAGGCCGCAACGGCACGATCTACTTCAAGGATGTGCCGGTGCTGTACTCGCCCTGGCTCGATTTCTCGCTCAACAACCGTCGCAAGTCCGGTTTCCTGTCGCCGACCTTCGGAACGACCAACCGGACCGGTTTCGATTTCCTGCTGCCGTACTACTGGAACATCGCGCCCAATATGGACGCGACGATTGCACCGCGCGTGCTCGGTACGCGCGGCCTGATGATGAGCAACGAGTTCCGCTACCTTAATCACGACTACAGCGGCATCGCGCGGCTCGACTACCTGTTCAGTGACCGCATCCTGGATCGCGATCGCCATGCACTGAGCCTGCAGCACACGCACCGGATCACCAACCGGCTGAGTGCTCGCCTCAACTACAACGAGGTGTCGGACCGCAACTACTACACCGACCTCGGTACGCGACTTGCGATCACTTCGATCAGCTACCTGCCGCAAGACGCCTCCCTGACCTACTCCGGAGACTGGTGGAGCGCCACTGCGCGGGTGACCGAGTACCAGTCGCTGGCCAATCTGGCGCCGCTCTATTCGCAGATGCCTGCAGTTACGCTGAACGCCTTCCGCGCGGATCTGCCTTTCGGTTCCGTGTTCCAGGTGAGGAGCAGCTACACCGACTTCCGCATCAGTGACACGACGCGTGACGAAGGACGCCGCATCGTCCTCTATCCGCAGTTGTCGCTGCCGATGCAGACCTCCTACCTGTCGGTCAAGCCAAAGATCGGCGTGCATTACAGCAACTACGATGTCACGCGCGGGAGCAACAATGCCGGGCTTGACACTTCGCTGACGCGCGCCATCCCGATCTTCAGTCTCGACGCTGGTACGGTGTTCGAGCGCGATTCCGACCTGTTCGGGCAGGGTTACGTGCAGACGCTGGAGCCGCGTCTGTATTACGTACTGTCTTCGTACAAGAATCAGTCCGACTTCCCGGTGTTCGACACCGCAGTGGCCGACTTCAACTTCGCGCAGATCTTCTCCGAGAACGTGTTCGTCGGACAGGACCGGATCGCCGACAGCAACCAGGTCACTGCGGCGACCACCTCGCGCTTCATCGATCCGGAAAACGGACGTGAGCGCGCCCGCGTCGCGCTGGGGCAGCGCTTCTACCTGAGCGATCAGCTGGTGACCCTGCCGGGCGGCACGCCGCGCACCGAACGCATTGCGAGCACGCTGGCCGCGGTGTCGGGCGAATTGCTGAAAGACACCTATCTGGACGCCGCGGTGCAGTACAACACCGACCTTTCGCAGACCGAGCGCTACAGCGTGTCGGCCCGCTACAACCCGCGTCCGGCGCATGTGTTCAACGCCGCGTACCGGTTCCGCCGCTCCAACAACCCGGCGATCAATGACGTGCGCGACGTCGACTTTTCGGTGCAGTGGCCGCTGACCAACCGCTGGTATGCGGTGGCGCGACACAACTACTCGATCGCCGATCGCCGGCTGGTCGAAGGTCTGGGCGGCCTGGAATACAACGGCGGTTGCTGGGTCGGTCGCATCGTGTTCCAGCGTATTGCTCTCGGTGCCCGGCTGCCAGGGCAGACGACGACCGAGTTGCGCACCCGTACCGCACTTTTCTTCCAGCTCGAACTCAATGATTTTTCACAGATCGGCTCGAACCCGCTGGATGCGCTCAAGCGCAGCATTCCGGGCTATGGCCAGATCAACCAGAGCACCGCCGATCCGATCTTCGGCGGGGATTACTGATGGACCTCCGAACATGCTGAATAGAATCCTCACCCTCCTGCTGTTGTCGCTCGGTGTCGCCCTCGCGGGCACCGCGCAGGCGCAGCCCGCCGAGCGTCCGGACATCGTCGAACTGGATCGCATCGTCGCCGTGGTGAACGACGAAGTGATCACGTTGCACGAACTGCGGGCGCGCATTTCCGAAACCTTTGCCCAGATGCGCAGCCGCAATGTCACGCCGCCGCCGGCCGAGGAGTTCGAGCGCCAGCAGCTGGAACGCATGATTCTCGAAAAGGTGCAGCTGCAGCACGCGGCCGAGACACAGTTGCGCGTTGACGACCGGCTGCTCGATGCCAGTCTTTCGCGCATCGCCGAAAGCAACCGCATGGACGTACCGCAATTGCGTGCGGCCATCGAGCAGGACGGCATGGCGTGGTCGCGCTTCCGCGAAGACATCCGCAAGCAGATCATCATGAGCCGCCTGCGCGACCGCGAAGTCGAAAGCCGTGTCGTCGTGACCGAAGGTGAAATAGCGAACTTCATCGCCAATCCGGAACGCAAGCCGGATCAGAACGAGGAGTACAACGTATCGCACATCCTGCTGCGGGTGCCGGAAGGCGCGAGCCCCGAGCAGCTGATCCGGCTCAAGGCGCGTGCCGATGCGGCGCTCGAACAGATCCGCAAGGGTGAGGATTTTTCGCGCATTGCCGCGTCGTATTCCGACGCGCAGGACGCGGTCAATGGCGGCAGCCTCGGTTGGCGGTCGCTCGATCGCCTGCCGGCGCTGTTCGCCGATGCCGTGCCCAAGCTCAAGCCGGGTGAGGTCAGCGACGTGATGCGCAGCCCGGCCGGTTTCCATATTTTGAAGCTGGTCGAAAAGCGCGGCGGCAGCGGCAGCGGAGACGAGTCGCGCGTCACGCAGACCCACGCGCGCCACATCCTCATCAAGACATCCGAGGTGCTCAACGACGCCGAGGCGCGCCGCCGGTTGACCGGGTTGAAGGAGCGGCTGGACAACGGCGGCGATTTCGCCGAGCTGGCGCGCACCAATTCGCAGGATCTGTCGTCGTCCAAGGGCGGCGATCTGGGCTGGCTGTATCCGGGTGACACGGTGCCTGAATTCCAGCGCGTGATGGACAACCTCAAGGTGGGCGAAGTCAGCGAACCGGTGCAGTCGCCGTTCGGCTGGCACCTGATCCAGGTGGTCGAACGGCGCGTCGATGAAGTGTCGCTCGAGCGCCAGCGTGCGTCCGCCCGCATGACGCTGCGCGATCGCAAGGCCGAAGAGGTCTATCAGGACTGGGTGCGCCAGCTGCGCGACAACGCCTACGTCGAAATCCGGCTGGCCGAGGAACGGTGACGCCGACGCGCCCCTGCATCGCCCTCACCAGCGGCGAGCCGGCGGGCATCGGGCCGGAACTGTGCGCGGCATTGCACGCGCGCGCAGCCAGCGCCCGCATCGTGGTACTCGGTGACGCGACGCTGCTCGCCGCGCGTGCGCCGCAGGGCGCTGCCGCGATGCGGCCCTACGCGGCGTCCGGCGAAGCACCGGCCGGCGCGATCGAAGTGCTGCACATTCCATTGCGAGCGCCAGCCGTCGCGGGGCAGCTCGACACCGCCAACGCACCCTATGTGCTCGAACTGCTCGACCGCGCCCGCGATGGCTGCCTGCGCGGCGAATTCGGCGCCATGGTCACGGCACCGGTGCACAAGGGCATCATCAACGATGCCGGCATGCCGTTTTCCGGCCACACCGAATACCTGGCCGACACCACCGCGACGCCGCGCGTCGTGATGATGCTGGCCGGGCGCACCGCGGAAAGCGACGCTGCGCCCTGGCTGCGCGTGGCGCTGGCCACCACCCACCTGGCGCTGGCCGATGTGCCCGCCGCGATCACCCGGGAATCGCTCACCACCACGCTGCGCATCCTGCACGACGCGCTGCGCCGGCAGTTCGGCATCGCGCAGCCGCGCATCCTGGTGGCGGGGCTGAACCCGCACGCGGGCGAGGGCGGTCATCTGGGTCGGGAAGAGATCGAAATCATCACGCCGGTGCTGAACGCCCTGCGTGCGGAAGGCCTGCAGCTCGACGGCCCGCTGCCGGCCGACACGCTGTTCGTGCCGCGCCTGCTGGCGGGCGCCGACGCCGTGCTCGCGATGTATCACGACCAGGGCCTGCCGGTGCTCAAGTACGCCACCTTCGGCCGCGGCATCAACATCACGCTCGGCCTGCCCATCGTGCGCACGTCGGTCGATCACGGCACCGCGCTCGACCTCGCCGGTACCGGCCGTGCCGATGCCGGCAGCCTGATCGAGGCGGTCGATGCCGCCATTGCGATGGCGGCGGCCGGTGCTGCCGCCAGGGCGGGCCGCTGATCATGGAAGAACACCGCGCCCGCAAACGCTTCGGTCAGAATTTCCTGGTCGACGGCAACATCATCCGCAACATCGTCGCCGCCATCGACCCGAAGCCGGCCCAGGCCATGGTCGAGATCGGCCCCGGTCTGGGCGCGATGACGCGCCCGCTGGCCGCACGGCTCGACCGCCTGCACGTGATTGAAATCGACCGCGATCTGGCGGCACGGCTGCGCGAAGGCGATCTGGCCGACCGGCTGGTGATCCATGAGCAGGACGCGCTCAAGTTCGACTTCGGCGCCCTGAGCGTCGAACTCGGGTCGGCGCTGCGCGTCGTCGGCAACCTGCCGTACAACATTTCGAGCCCGCTGCTGTTCCACCTCGCCGATCACGCCACCTGCGTGACCGACCTCACCTTCATGCTGCAGAAGGAAGTGGTGGACCGCATCGTTGCCGCACCCGACACCGAAGCGTTCGGCCGCCTGTCGGTCATGCTGCAGTACCGCTTCGAGTGCGCGCACGTGTTCGACGTACCGCCCGGCGCGTTCCGGCCCATGCCCAAGGTGATGTCGGCCATCGTGCACCTGCGGCCGCGCCCGGTCGAACAGCTGACCGCACGCGATCCGCAGCTGATGTCCGACATCGTCAAGGCCGCCTTCGGCCAGCGCCGCAAGACGCTGCGCAACACGCTGCGCGAGTGGCTGACCCAGGACGACTGGGACGCCCTGGGCATCGACGCCTCACGGCGCGGCGAAACCCTCGGTGTCGCCGACTACGTGCGCATCGCGAATCACGTCACCGATCACGCCGCCGCTGACGGCGCAGGCGCACCCGCCCGCGCCTGATCCCTTCAGGCCGACTTCTTCACGCCGCAGGTGTTGATGCCGAGCAGCGGGTAGAGCGGGCAGAAATTGAACAGACCCGTGAGCACCGGCACGATGCCGATATAGCCCCACACCCCGACGGTGCCGGTTGCGGCCAGCGCGATCAGCGCCAGACCGATGACGATGCGTGCGATCTTGTCGATGCCGCCGACGTTGGATTTCATGATGAAGCTCCCTGTGGGTTGAAAAGGTGACTTCATCTTGCGCCGCAGACTGGACGCGGTCTGTGACTGCAGTTACATGGCCGCGGGGGCGGCGCGGCCACCGACCTCGCGGCCGCCGACCGTTGAACAGGATGGTTTTGACTCCATGTGATTCTTATGTAATATGACATTAGGATTCTATGGGGCGTTGCCGATGCACTCCTTCTGTCGTCTCTGTGCTGTCGTGTGGTTGGTCAGCCTGCCGTTCGGGCTTGCCGCGTCGCCGGAACCGTCTGACCGGTTGATCGACGAAAGACGCGCATCGGAGCGCGATGCACGCTGGCAGCGGGCGCCCACGCTGGGGCCGGCGCAGTCGCAGCCTGCGCTGAACAGCCATCCGGCGGACATACATGAATCCGGCGCGACCACGCGCTTCGGCAGTGCCCGCGTCGACACAGCCGGACTGCTTCCGGACGCATCGGTCAAAACCGTCCTGGCACCGTTTCTGGATCTGCCGCTCGGCCGCCTGCGACTCGAACTGCTGCTGCGCCAACTCGATGCGCAACTGGTCGAGGCAGGCTGGATCACCAGTCGTGCGCGGCTGCTGTCGCTAGACGCGCAGGCAGGCGAACTGGTCATCGAGCTAGTGCCCGGGCGCATCGAATCGCTGCGTGCACCGGGCATCGATGCCGCCGCTCTGGCGCGGGCCTTCCCGTTCGCCGTCGGCGAGGCGTTGTCTCTGCCGGCGCTCGAACAAGGTGTGCAGCAGATCAACCGGCTGCGCATGTATCAGGCCCAGGTCCGCGTATTGCCGGGCAACACGGCCGGCACGAGCCTGCTCGATGTCGTGCTCAATGAAGATCGCGCATGGTCGATGACCGTGGGGTTCGACAATCAGGGTGCATCGGGTACCGGCGATCAGCGTCTGCGGGTCACGGCGCGTGTCGCCAATGCACTGGGCTGGCTGGACGACCTGCAGTTCGCACTGCTGCACAGCACCGGCAGTGATGCACTGCTGGCGTCGCTGTCCATCCCCGATGGCTACAACCTGTGGTCGGTGACCGTTTCCGGGTCCCGCGCGTCGTTCGACATCGCGGGGCTGGAGGTCACCAGCCGGTCGGCGAGCGCGGTACTGGGCTGGAGTCGTGTCCTGTCGTCGTCAGCCGGCGGGCGCAGCGTCGTCGATCTGTCGCTGATCCGGTCGCGGCTGGCGCGCGACATCGAGTCGGTTACGCTGCAGACCGACCACAGCACGGTCGGCCGTGCCGCCTGGATGCACATCCGGCGCGGCGAGCGCTGGCAACTGTTCATCGAGCCATCGCTATCGGCCGGGCTGTCACTGTTCGGTGCAACGCGTGACCGCCCTGATCTGTCGCGCGGCGACACGCACCGCCAGTTCCTCAAGTGGGCGATCGCCGCGGGCGCCGTCGTCCGCAGTGCGTCGGATGAGGTCGAGTACGCGGCCCAACTGACGGCGCAGCGCGCCGGCGAAAGCCTGATCGGCGGCGAACAGATTCATCTCGGTGGCTTTGCCAATGTCAGGGGTTTCCGCGAGGTGTCGGTGTCGGGCGATACCGGTCACGTGCTGCGCTCCGAACTTCGGCTGCCGCATGCATTCAGGCCTGCGGGCCATCCGGTCGTGCTCTTCCTGCATGTCGATCATGGCGCCGCGCGTCTGTCCGAGGGGCGACGCAAGACGCTGGCCAGTGCGGGTCTCGGTGCCCGCGGCGCAGGCAGAGGTGTGCTGTGGGAAGGCGTCGTCAGCGTGCCCATCGCGCGCGAAGTCGATCTGCCGTCTCACGGATGGCGTGCGCATCTGTCGGTGTCGTTCGAGATATGAAGGCCCTGCTGCGGCTCTGCCTGGCGGCATTGCTGGTCTGCCCGGTCACGCAGACCGCCTCGGCCGACGGAGCGGTTGCGCAGGTCAATGGTGTGGAAATCCCGCGCGCGGCATTGGATGGCGACGTCGCCCGCTTGCAGTCGACCCGCACCGCGGTCGATGCGACAACTGCGAATGCCGTCCGCCATCGCCTCATCGCACGCGAATTGCTGTGGCAGAAGGTGCGCGCCAGCGGGGCGTGTGGTGCGACCGCAGTGTGCGATGACGCCTCGCGCGACGCGCTGATCGAGGCCTATGTGAATCGCCGTGTGCCGGTGGTCGAGGTCACGGAACAGACGGTTCGGGCGCGTTACGACGACATCGTGTCCCGCCTCGGGCAGCGCGAGTTCCGCTTCAGCCTGATCGGGATGGCTGACGCCGCCGCGCTGCGTGCGTTGGCGGACCGTATCGCCGCGGGCGCCGATTTTGCGCGCGAGGCGCGCACGCATTCGCACTTTGCATCGGCGGCGAACGGTGGCGAACTGGGCTGGCACAGCTTTCCCGAACCGGTGATGGATGGCCGCACGAACGGCGTGCCCGCCGGCATTGCGCAGGCATTGGCCGGCATGCAGCCCGGGCAGGTCAGCCCACCGCTGAGGGCGGAGGATGGATGGGCCATCGTCCGGCTCGATGCGGTGCGCCCGACGCTGACGCCGGACTACGCAGACATGCGCGAAACCTTGCGCAGTCTGCTGGCCGCTCAGGCGCGCGAGGCGCAGTTGCGCGTACTGATCGTCGACCTGTTGCGGCACGCCCGCATCACGGTCAGCGACTGAGGGCGGATTCGGATGCGCGCCGCGCTCAGAGCGCTGCTGCAGCCGTCAGCCAGGCCGCTGAGGGGGCGCGTTGCGGCCGTCGTGCTCACGGTGATGCTCGCCCATGCATCGCCCGTCCGTGCCGATGCTGTCGTCGACCTGGCAGCTCCGGCGAGTCAGCAGGCTGTCGTGAGCCGGGTGGGCGGTGTACCGGTGGTCGGCGTCACCGCGCCGGACGCAGCAGGCATTTCGCACAATCGCTGGACGACCTTCAATGTGTCGCGACACGGCCTCGTGTTCAACAATTCGACCCGCCCGGCGAGCAGCTCACTGGCTGGAGGTCTCCCGGCGAACGCTGCGCTGAACGGATCGGCGGCACGCGTCATCCTGAACGAAGTCAGCGGCAGCCAGCCCAGCCTGCTGCTGGGCAGCATGGAGATCGCAGGGCAGGCGGCACGGCTGGTCATCGCCAACCCGAATGGCATCACATGTGATGGATGCGGCTTCATCAACACGCCTCACGTCCAGCTCAGCACCGGCCGCATCGAGCGACTGAACGACGCCTTGCACTTCGACGTGTCCGGCGGGCGGATCGACATCGGCGCCAGCGGACTTTCAGCTCTGGCGACCCGGCTCGATCTGATCGCCCACGCCCTGCGCAGCACCGGCCCGATCGCGACCGGCTCGACGTTCAACGTGATTGCCGGGCGCATCCGGGTGGATGCCGGAACGCTGGCCCTCGGCAATGCTGATGCACAGCTTCCGGAGGATTTCGAGACGTTCTCGATCGACATCGGCCAGAGCGTCAGCGCCGAGAGCATCCAGCTCGTCGCGGTCGGTGGCGAACTGGGTGTGCGCAGCACCGCGCCGCTGATTGCACTGGATGATGTGGTGATCGCCACGCGCGGGCACGTCGAGCTGAGCGGCGACGTCACCGCCGGGCGCGACATCGCGCTGTACAACATCGGTGCATTCGAATCGATGCTGCAGGGCGCGCTCGTGGCCGGGCACGACGTCACGCTGCTCGCGACCGGCATCACGCTCGCGCACTCCGGGCGCATAGCCGCGGACCGCGACATCGGCCTGGGATTCGTCGGCGACAACTCCGACCGATGGAGCGCCTTCAACAATGACGGCCTTATCGACGCAGGCGTGTCACTGACCTTTGCAGGGCCGGGCTCGGGGCTCAATACCGGCGTCATCCATGCGGGCGCATCGATCGATGCGGCGTCCGGAGGCGTGCAGGTGCGAACAGGTGATGAAGGTCTGCCGGGCAGCCATGCCGAACGCGCCACGCATGTCGGTGAAGTCACGCTGGCGAATTCGGGCGTTGTCCATGCCGGCAGCGACCTCTATCTGAATCTGACCGACAACAGCGGGCATCTGTCGGCCGGACGCGATGTCTTCCTGTCGCAGGCACGGCGCGGCGACCCCGACGTCCTCGCGCCCGAAGACAGCGACGTCGCCGGCGATGTGACTGCAGGACGCGACCTGTTCATATACACCCCCGCCGACGGCGCGCAATGGCTGGGCGGTGCGCGCCGCCAGCATTTCACCGCATCGCGCGACCTGCACCTGATCGATCGTCCCTGGCTGTCCGACGCCGGCACCCCGGCGGACGGCGCGGCGCAGCGGCCCTACGTGAATCGCGACCGGCTGACCGCTGGAAACGACCTCGTGATCGCGTTGAACGCCCACTTCGTCAACCCGTCGGTCATCGATGCGGGCCGCGATCTGCTCATCGGCGCACGTGGCGTCAGCAATGAAACCGCAGTCGGCAGCCGGCAGGCGTCCTTCGACTATCCCTACTATCCAGGCTGTCGCACGGAGTACGACGGCGTGTGCACGACAACCACCGAAGTGCCGTCGTCACGCGCGCTGATGCTGGTCGGGCGGGACCTGGTCGCTGCGACGACCTTCTTTCACAATCGCGGTGCGTCCATCCTCGCCGGCCGCGACATCCGCATCGACGCGCCGGATGTCGTGAATGAAGATCACCGCTATGGCGCCGTCTGGTCGGCGACCTATTACCTGATCGATGTCGACGCGCAGTCCGTCGGCACGCCGTGCACCAGCGACTGCGTCGCCGATATCGACTGGCGGCGTACCGATAGCGGCGCGCTCGAACTGGGCGTGCTGCCCGGGATTATCCAGGCGGGCAGCCGCTTCGAGTCGGATGGCGGTCCGGTCAACCCGCCTTCAACGACCCCCACTCCGCCGGCTCCCGATGGCCCGGCGCCTGCGATGTCGCCAGGTGCGTCGGGCACGCTTACCGATGCGCTTGCCCGGATGCTGTCGACCGGTGTGCTCAGTCTGACCGACACGCCACTCCCGCTCTCGTCCTTCGTCAATACCGGCAACATCCACGCCGCGAGCATCGTTGTCCGGGCCGCAGACATCCGCAACGGCTTCGACGTCGTCGCCGACTTCTACCATCGCACTGCCGAGCCGACCATCCCACCTGCGCAGATCGACGTCGCCGGCTTCGGTGTTCACGGCGGCTCACTGCTGCCGACCCTGATCGCGGAGCGCTACAGCGGTGCTGCGCTGATGCGCCTGCTTCCGCCCGGGCTGGCGAGTACGCTGCCCTTTGCACTCACGCCGGCAGAAGAGGCGGCGGCCTTGCGCAACGCCTTCCTCGCGACCACCCGCCGCGGCTGGATACTGCCCGGCCTGTCATGGGACGCGCTCACCGGGCAGTCGCCACAACAGCAGGAGCACGCCATCCTGGCGGCCAACGGCGCCGCGTTTGCCATTGAAAACGGCATTGCGATGGGTACCGAGCTGACGGCGGCTCAGCAATCGCTGCTGGGGGCACCCGTGCTCTGGTACACCGCTCGCGGCGGCCAACTGCACCCCATCGTGTATCTGCCTTCCGACTGGCAGGCGCAACTGACCGTCGTGCCCGGCGGCGCGCTCGATGCCAGCGTCGCGATCGAGCTCACGGGCGAGCGCGTCGACAACACCGGCTTCGTCCTGTCCGATGGTGCGCTGACCCTCACGGCCGACACATTGCTCAACCGCAAGCGGTCCGCCTACTTCTACGAGAAACGCAAGGTCAGTGGCGGTACGCTGACCATCGAGGGCGATACCGTGCAGCCGGGCGGCTTCATGCAGGCTGCCGTGTGGAATCTGCAGGTTTCATCGGTGCGCTCGGTGTCCGGCGAATTCCGCGTGCTGGGCGGAGACGCGGCGCACACGGACGCGCTGAGTCGCGCCTTCAAGGCGCAGATTGCTGCGGAACTGGGTGACGCCTACCGCTACGAAGAAGCGCGCGACAACCTGCGCTACCGCTTCCGGAAAAGTGGCAGCTTCGGCGATCTGGTGGGCGTCGTGGCCAGCTTCACCGCCAGCATGCTGATCGGCCCGCAGATGTCGAATCTCATCGGCAGCCTGGCCACCAACTTCGGTCCGGCGTGGTCGGCGGCCACCGCCTCTGCGGCGCCCGGTCTTGCCAACGTTGCCGGGACCGCGGCCATTACGCAGACGCTGTCGAGCGCGATCGGTCAGTTCGTTGCGACCGGCCGCATCGATGTCGACGCGGCCCTGACCAGCGGGCTGGCGGGCGCCGTCACAGCCGGTGCCGGCGCCTGGGCGGACATCCGCATCGAGTCAGCCGTCGGCCGGTGGTCCGTCCGTGCGCTGACCACCGGCGCAGTCGGCGAACTGACCGGCGCCGGCTTCGAAAACGCGCTGTTCAATGCCGTCATCAACGAAGCGTCCTCGCTGGGTGCCAACCGCATCGGTGATGGCAACTTCGGCCCGCAAGGCAGTCTCGGCCACACGCTGGCGCATGGTGTGCTCGGCGCACTGACCGCCGCCGCCCGCGGCGACGATCCCTACTCCGGCGCCCTCGGCGCGATCACCGCCACCCTTGTGGAAGCGCCGCTCGACGATGCCCTCGATCTGAGCGGTCCTGACCGGGAGATTGCGCTGACCGCGTTTTCGATGCTGGTCGGCGGCACGGCATCCGGACTGGCCGGCGGTGATCCGGTGACGGCTGCATGGACGGCGCAGAACGTCACCCTGTTCAACTACCTGAAGCATCAGGAACAGGATCGCTACGCCGATGCGAAGAACGCATGTGGCGGAGACGCGGCGTGCCTGAACGCGGTCGACGCCGAGTTCAGTCAGAAGTCGCAGGCGAACAAGCGCGCGCTGATGGACGCGCGTGAAGCCTGCGACACGACCGGCTCATGTACCGATTACTACCGCCTGATGACCGAGGCCATGCCACTTGGCATGGGGGCGCAGCGTCCGGGTGGCATCGACCCCGAGAACCCGTGGCTCGGCGCGCAGCAGGACGCAGACGCGATTGCCCACAACCTGACGCTGTTCGACCGCCTGATGGCGCGCCCGCTGTCGGACGAAATCGTGCGCCAGGACTTTGCACCCGACCCCGAGGCCTACGCCTTCGCCCCGCAGGGCAGCAGCCAGTACGTCGGCGCCATCACCGCCCGGAACATCGAAAACGTCGTCGTGCTGTCGTCAGCCGGTGCATCGCTGCTGTTGCCCGGGCCGGAGGATCTGGTCGTCGGCGCGGCGCTGATGACGAAGGCAGGGCAGTTCGTCGCGCGGGTGATCGAGGTTGGGGGGCAGAAGCTGCTGCGGTGGGCAGATGGGAGCGTAGATAATGCAATCGACGCGGCAACTGGTGAAGCTACATTCAGCCGGATTGTCCCCGGTGGCGGACTGCAAGCGCATGAAGATGCCGGCGGCCACCTGCTACTCAAACATGTAGGGAAGTCGGAAGAAGCACTGATGAAGCGCTTGGCTAAAGAACCAAACATCTCCGGTTCGTCATCCTTTTTTGATCGAGCTGCGGCAGAGCGGGGCGTCTCCGGAGCTTTGGATGCGAGGCAAGCTGAAGTCAACGCATGGCTGTCTGGCACGACGTCCCAATTAGTTATCGAACACACGATGCCTAATGCGGTAGGTATCACTCTTAACCGCGGTATGGCGCAAGCCAAAGAGACGAGCCAGATGAGACTAATCCTCCGACGCGATTCATCTATGCCTATCGGCTACCGTGTCCACACGGGATATCCAATTGATGATTAATGAATATGAAAATTTAAAGAATTTTCTAGCGGGCTACTTTCACCAAGACTGGCTTTACGATGACGAATCGGCGATAGCTGTCGTTGAAAGGTATTTGAGCGAATGGCCAAGAGACGAGGTACTTGTTGTCATAGAAGAGATCGGACAACTGCTGGAAGAAGTCAAGAACGAAGCGGATCTGCGCGCAGCGGTCTTGAAACTCGGCTCGTACTACGAGGTAGGTGCTGACGGGCTGACATATCGGGACTGGCTAAAGTCGGTAAGTGAACGACTAGCAGCCGGATAGCCGGGACGGCCAGTTTTGATCGAAATTGACGGTGTCGTGCACATGCTCAAGACTATTTTCAACGTAGACAGCGGCCTCTCTGAAGATGCCGCGATCAACGTTTACCGACGCTCCGCGCAGTCGAGCGGAAAACTGGAAGCGCTTCGAGAAGAGCTGGACTATGCGTTAAGCGACCCGAGTGTGTCCTGGAAAGCGTTGCTCGCGAACAGTGACTACGAAGTGTTCGATGCAGAAACGGAGCAGCAAGCAAAATCTTATGCGATAAGAATTCTTTTGGAGCCCCTGTATGGACTCAAGTGAATCACGTGGTGAGCATCTGGCGCGCACGAGATGGCGTTGACGCATTAGAGCTCCGCATGAAAACTTCGTAGTCCGTGGATGCGCTGCGCCCTGTGTTCACTTCTTCTCCGCCGCAATCCCCCGCAGCCCTGCAGCGTCAAGGATGTCGATCTGATTCCTTCCCAGCGACACCAGACCCTGATCAGCAAAACTCTTCAGCAGGCGGGTGACGATTTCGCGCACGCTGCCGAGTTCGTCGGCCAGTTGCTGGTGGGTGGTGTGCAGCGTCTTGCCGTGGCCGAGCAGCAGGCTGGCGAGGCGCTGGTCGAGGCGGTGGAAGGCGATGGCTTCGACCAGTTGCATCAGGTCGGCGACGCGTTCGGAAAACAGGCCGAATACGAAGCGGCGGAAGTCGGGTTCGGCCAGCAGCTGTTCGAACAGGGCGGCCGGCAGCACCAGCAGCTTGAGCGGGGTTTCGGCGACGCCGTAGGCGTTGTAATCGTTGTGGCCGAGCAGGCAGGCGCTGGAAATGACGCAGGTTTCACCGGCATGCACGCGGTACAGCGGCAGTTCGCGCCCGCTGGCCGAGGCCTTGGCCACCTTGACCTGACCCGACAGCACGAACGGAAAGCCGGTGCACGGCTGGTGCTCGTCGAACAGGCGGGTGCCGGCCGGCACGTCGAGCAGCCGGCCTTCGGTTTCGATGCGCTGGCGTGCTGTGGCCGACAGGCCGGACAGCAGCGGGTAGAGCGCGGTCAGTGCGCCGACGGTGGTGCCGGACCCGGAGGTGCTGGAAGCGGGCGTGCTCACGACAACGTGGCGATGACCGGCGCGTGGTCGGACGGGCGCTCCAGCTTGCGCGGGCCCTTGTCGACGACGCAGGCGGTGCAGCGGGCGGCCAGCGGCGCCGACAGCAGGATGTGGTCGATGCGCAGGCCGAAGTTGCGGCGGAAGGCGCCGGCGCGGTAGTCCCACCAGGACCAGCTCTTTTCCGGCTGATCGAACAGGCGGAAGGCGTCGCTGAGGCCGAGCGCCTGCAGGCCTGCGAAGGCGGCGCGCTCCTGCGGCGACACGTGTATTTCGTCCTTCCAGTCCGGGTGGGCGTCGCGCGGCTCGGGTGCGATGTTGTAGTCGCCGAGCAGGGCGAGTTGCGGGTGGCGGGTCAGTTCGTCGCGCAGCCACGCGGTGAGTGCGTCGAGCCAGCGCATCTTGTATTCGAACTTCTCGGAACCCACGGCCTGGCCGTTCGGGAAGTAGGCGCACACGACGCGCACGCCGCCGACGGTGGCCGCGATGACGCGCCGCTGTTCGTCGTCGAAGCCGGGGATGCCCGCCTGCACGTCTTCGGCCGGCTGCTTCGTGAGGATGGCCACACCGTTGTAGGTCTTCTGGCCGCTGATCGCGCTGTGGTAGCCGACCGCCTCCAGCTCGGCGCGCGGGTAGGTGGCGTCTTCGGTCTTGGTTTCCTGCAGACACACCACGTCGGGCTGCTCGGCGGCGAGCCAGTCGGTGAGGTGGGGAAGGCGGACTTTCAGGGAATTGACGTTCCAGCAGGCGAGTCGCATGGTCGCATCACGGTGTTGATTTCGAAGAGAGTTTTCAGGACCAGACTCTTTCCCCGCCAGGACACCCGCTGACGTGGTGGCCCGTACTGTATCAACGATCAATGTGATTGTGCTGCCGGCCGCCGATGAAGTGCCGTGCGCGGTCACGGGTCTGTGCATCGAACAGCGCGACCTTGCGTCTGGCCGGCGCGCAGCCTGAACGCAGGGCCCGCGCACGGCGTGGTGTGGGCCGCATCGAGCGATTGGCAAGCCGCCGGTCAAGTGCTGCCCGGTGCACACGTCGAACGCTCAGGCTCTGGCCGGCATCGATGGCTTGCCCGCGCGTCACGCAAGGGCGACCCGGCTGTCGCTGCCGCAGTAGCCCTGCGCCTGAAAGGTCATCGACGTCGCGCGTGCTGCCCGCCGATCCGGCCCGCGATGACGGCCGAGTTCGGCTGCGTGAACGCAGCGCTGTTCGTGTCCCGAAATCGACATGACAAGGCGCTGAAACCCAGGCCCCATGCCGAGGAGCGGTTGAGGTCACCGCCATCTGAAGCTCAAGAAGCGGTTCGAAACGCCGATACGTCACCCAGCACTTCCGCGAGCGCTCGATCTACAAGTCAGCCGCCGTTCAAGAGCATCACGCATTACCGAATGGCAACGCTACCCAGGGCAAGCACGTGAAAGTGAATTTCTGTACCTCAGTGCTGCCTTTCGGCTTGGTCATTTGCGGGGCCGCACTGGCGCAAACGCCTCCCAGCGGCGGCTTGATTCAGCAGGAAATCGAACGCCAGCAGGCACCCCGCGCGACCCAGCCCGCGCCCGTCATCCGCATCGAGCAGGATGCACGCCCGGACACCGAGGTCGTCGATCAGCAGAAGATCCTGGTGACGACACTCAACATCAGTGGCGCGCAGGTCTATTCCGACGCAGTGCTGATCGCGCTCACCGGCTTTGACGCCCCGCGCGAACAGACGCTGGGTGAGCTGCGTGCCATGGCCGCGAAGATCACCCGCCACTACCGCGAGAACGGCTACTTTGTGGCGCAGGCCTACCTGCCGGCCCAGGACGTCAAGGACGGCGCGCTCACCATCGCAGTGCTCGAAGGGCGCTTCGGCGACATCAGTCTTCAGAACAGCAGCGGTGTGTCCGATGGCCTGGCCAATGGGTTGCTCGACGGGGTGCGAGGCGGCGATACGGTCGCCATCGCGCCGCTGGAGCGCAGCATCCTGCTGTTGTCCGATCTGCCGGGCGTCAATGTGACCTCGACGCTCGTGCCGGGCGCCTCGGTGGGCGCCTCCGATCTGATCGTCGAACTCACGCCGGGGCCGCACGTTGCCGGGAGCATCGATGCCGACAACCATGGCAGCCGCTACTCCGGCGAGAACCGTCTGGGCGGCGCGCTGTACATCAACAACCCCACTGGTCACGGCGACCTCATCAGTGTGCGGGCGCTGACCTCGGACGCCGGCTTGCACTATGGACGCATCGCCTATCAGGCGCAGATCGGGAGCGCCAGGGCAGGCCTGGCCTATTCGTACATGCAGTACCGCCTCGGCAAGGAATTCGACAGCCTTGAAGCCAGCGGCACGGTCAGCATCGCCAGCGTGTACGGCAGCTATCCGCTGATCCGTTCGCGTCGGCACAACCTGACGGCGCTCATCAACCTCGACGCCAAGACTTTCCGCGACCGGGTTGACGCCACTGATACGGTGGCCGACAAGAAGGCGCAGGTTGCGATGCTGAGCCTCAGCGGCGATGTGCGAGACAGCATCGGCGGTGGCGGCCAAACCGCCTTCGGGGCAACCTGGAGTGCCGGACGCCTCGATCTGCAGGACCCAGGCGTAGTGGTTGCCGACGCCGCCACAGCGCGCAGCAATGGCCACTATCACAAGCTGTCCGTGCATGCCATGCGCCTGCAAGGCGTGACCGATACGCTGTCGCTGTACGCCGCTTTCAACGGCCAGGTCGCATCGAAGAACCTCGATAACTCGGAAAAGCTGGGGTTGGGCGGCTCAGCCGGCGTGCGCGCCTATCCGACGGGCGAAGCGTACGGCGACCAAGGCTGCATCCTCAATCTGGAAGCGCGGGCGCAGCTGCCGAAGTTCTCCGCCGCGGTGCCCGGGCAGATGCAGGTGATCGGCTTCGTCGATACCGGCAGCGTGATGCAGAACAAGAATGTCTGGGCCGCGGGACCGAACCGCCGCACCTTGTCCGGCTTCGGCATCGGTTTCAACTGGATCGCCAGCAGCAATTTCGTGGTCAAGGCAAGCCTGGCGCGCAAGCTGGGCAGTGCGGCGGCGACGTCGGCCCCCGATGCCGGCAGCCGCTTCTGGCTGCAGGCCGTCAGATATTTCTGATGGCCGCACGCGCAAGTGTGCCGGCGCACTGTGATGCACCCATGAACGCATATCGATGCGCATCAAGTGCCCGCGAAACTCCCCATCAGAAAAGGGCAAGACTCATCATGAACCGCAGCTATCGTTCGATCTGGAACGCACACACCCGCACCTTCGTTGCGGCTTCCGAGCTCACCCGCAGCAGTGGTCAAGGCACCTCGTGCGTGGCTGGCGTAGCGGTGGAAGCGGGCTGTGCCCTGAAAGCGCTGACGTTGTCGCTCCTGATGGCGTTCGCGGCGAATGTGCATGCACTGCCGGTCGACGGAACAGTGGTCGCCGGCAGTGCCACCATCATCCGCGAGGCCGGCAGCATGACCATCCACCAGAACAGCCCGAACGTTGCGCTGAACTGGCAGAGCTTCAATATCGGATCGGGTCAGCGCGTTGATTTCGTGCAACCCGACAGCAGTTCGGTGGCCCTGAACCGGGTGCTGGGTGCAGACCCGTCCAGCATCCTCGGCAGCCTGAACGCCAACGGCAAGGTGTTCCTGGTCAATCCCAGCGGGATTGTTTTCGGTCAGGGCGCGTCGGTCAATGTCGGCGGACTGGTCGCCTCGACACTCGACATCAACGACGTCGACTTCATGGCCGGCAAGTACCGGTTCACCGGCAACGGCGGTACGGTACGCAATGAAGGCAGCATCAACGCCGACGGTGGTCATGTCGCGCTGCTGGGTGCGACCGTATCCAACCAGGGTGTGATCGTCGCGCGGTTGGGCACGGTAACGCTGGCCGCGGGAAAATCGGTCACGCTCGACGTGGCCGGTGACAATCTGATCAAGGTTTCCGTCGATCAGGGTGCAGTCCGTGCACTGGTGGAAAACGGCGGCCTGATCCAGGCTGACGGCGGGCAGGTACTGCTGAGCGCGCAGGCCGCGGGCGACTTGCTGCAGACAGTGGTCAACAATACCGGGGTCATCCGTGCGCAGACCATCGACAGCCGCGATGGCACCATCCGCCTGCTGGGTGACATGCAGACCGGCACGGTCAATGTCGGGGGCACGCTCGACGCGAGCGCGCCGGATGGCGGCAAGGGCGGTTTCGTCGACACCTCTGCGGCGCGCGTCACGGTGGCCGCCGACACGCGCGTCACCACCACGGCTGCGCGCGGCCAGACCGGCAGCTGGCTGATCGATCCGACCGATTACACCATCGCCGCAACGGGTGGTGACATCACCGGCGCGGTGCTGTCGGCCAATCTGGCCGGCACCGACATCATCATCCAGAGCATTTCGGGCGGCGCGGGCACCGCGGGCGATGTGAACGTGAACGACACCATCACGTGGAGCGCCAACACGCTCACGCTGAATGCGCAGAACGACATCAACATCAACACGGCGATGAATGGCTCGGGCTCGGCCCGTCTGGCACTGGAGTACGGGCAGGGTGCGGTGGCGGCCGGCAATACGAGCACCGTCAATGTCCGGGCGCCGGTGAACCTGGCAGCCGGGAACAACTTCAGTACGAAGCTGGGCAGCAATGGGGTGACGAAAACCTTCACGGTCATCACCAGCCTCGGTTCCGATGCCAGCAGCAACGACGGCAGCCTGCAAGGCATCGTGGGGAATCTGGCCGGCAACTACGTGCTGGGAAGCGACATTGCTGCAGCCGACACATCGACATGGAATGCCGGCGCCGGATTCACGCCCCTGGTATCCGCCAACCTTGCCACCGGATTCAGCGGCACCTTCGACGGGCTGGGCCATACCATTGCCGACCTGACCATCAATCTGCCGACCGATCGCGCCAAGGTCGGATTGTTCGGCTACGTCGTCGGGGGAACGATACAGAACGTCGGTCTCGCCAACGCGAACGTTCAGGGCGGTACTTCGATCGGCGCATTGGCGGGCATCATCGAAAGCGCAGCGATCGTCAGAAACAGCTATGCGACAGGTGCCGTCACGGGGGCGTCGCTGCACGTCGGTGGTCTGATTGGAAACAACGGGGTCGGCAGCTACAACACCGCCATCAGGAACAGCTATGCGGCCGTCACGGTCATCGGCGGCGAAGGCAGCGGCGGACTGGTGGGCACCAGCAACGGCAGCATCCAGAACAGCTACGCGTCCGGAACCGTGACCGGCAGCTTGAGAACCGGCGGCCTTGTGGGCAGAAACCGCGGCCCGATCACCGACAGTTATGCCACGGGCAGGGTGATTGGCACCACCGAGACAGGGGGCCTGGTCGGACGTAACGACAACGCAGTCAATAGAAGTTATGCGACCGGCGCCGTGAGCGGGACAGACGCCGTCGGCGGGCTGGTCGGATGGAACGAGAACTACCAGACGGTCGGCAACAGCTACGCGACAGGGGCGGTGACCGGTGGTCGCCGGGTCGGCGGCCTGGTCGGCATGAACCGGCTCAACGCACGGGTCAGCAACAGCTACGCGACAGGCGCCGTCGCGGGCAACGACACCGGTGGCCTGGTGGGGTGGAATGACGGCATCGTGACGAAGAGCTTCTGGAACACCGATGTCTTTGCCGTGGGTACCAACGGCGCGAGCAGATTCTTCACCGGCATGACCGGCCTCTCGACGGCGCAGATGAAGCTCCTGGCCAACTTCACCAGTGCCACAACGGCCAATGGCAACGTCAATCCCGCCTGGGACATGAGCAGCATCTGGGTGCAGTACGACACGCATACCGCCCCGTTGCTGCGATCGTTCATGACGGCGATCACCGTGAGCGCCATCGACGCCACCAAGACCTATGACGGACTGGCGACCACCGGCGGCAACGGCGTGACGTATTCCGCCGCGCCGGACATGGACAAGCTGCTGGGCAGCGTGAGCTACAGCAGTGGCGTCAACGTCGGCAGTTCCGCCCTGACAGCGGGCGGGCTCTACTCCAGTCAGCAGGGTTACCTCATCAGCTATGGCGAAGGCACGATGACTGTGAACAAGGCCGATCTGACCGTGAGCGGCACGCGCGCCTACGACGGCAGCACGGTCATGGCCGGCAGTGCGCTGATCGCGACCGGCATGGCTGGCGAAACCTTCGGCTTGAGCGGCGTCGGCGACACCGGCAACCTGGTCAGCAAGGACGTTCAAGCGGGCAGCACCCTGGCCAGTCTCACCGGCTTGACGCTGGGCTCCAGCGACAACGGCGGAGTGGCCGGCAACTACAACGATCTGACCACCGCCGGCAGTGCGGTCAGCATCACGCCAGCGATCCTGACGGCCAACGTCAGCGTGACTGACAAGATCTATGACGGCGACCTGACTGCAGCAGCCACCCTTGCCATCACGGGCGGACTGGTCGGCTCGGAAACCGTCACGGCCACAGGCGTGGCCAGCTTCAACAGCAAGGATGTATCAAGCGCCAATCTGGTGACTTTCAGCAGCACCTCTCTGGCGGACGGCACGAACGGCGGCCTGGCCACCAACTACAGCCTTGCGAGCGGCCTGACGGCAGCCGCGTCAATCGCCGTGAAGCCCCTGACGCTCAGCGGCATGACCGCCGCCAGCAAGGTTTATGACGGCAACACTGTCGCTAGCGTGAGCGGCGGCGCGTTGAGCGGCCTGGTCGGAGCCGAAACCCTCGCCTTCGCCGGACAGACAGGTGCTTTCGTCGACAGGAACGTCGGCACAGGCAAAGCTGTGACCGTCACCGGCATTGCCCTGGCGGACGGCACGAACGGTGGCCTGGCCAGCAACTACAGCGTCAGCGGCCCGGCAGGTCTCGAAGGCAACATCACCCGTCTCGCGTCCGTCACCTGGGTCGGTGGCGTCAGCGGCAACTGGTTCGACGCTTCCAATTGGGCCGGCGGTGCGGTTCCCGACCTGGCCAACGTCGCCCATGTCCTCATCCCCGCTGACGTGAGGGCCCGCTTCGAACATGGCAGTGCGCAGATAGACAGTCTCGGCAGTGGTGGCAGGCTGCAGCTGGTCGACGGCAGCCTGAGCATCGCCAACGGCCTGCAACTGGCCAGTCTCGAACAGTCCGGCGGCACCCTCGTCAGCAGCGGGTCGGTCGCGCTTGCCGACTTCAGTCAGAGCGGTGGCTCGATGACCGGAAATGGCGACTTCACGGTCACCCATCACTATCAGCAAACAAGTGCTGCCGGCAGCGTCGAATTCGCTGGCAATGTCGTCATCACCCAGGACAGCGGCTCGACGAGCCTCGGCAATCTGGCCACCGCGGGAGCGCTCGAAGTCACCGCCACAGATGGCGACATCACCCAGATCGAGGGCACCCGCATTGCTGCGCTGACGGCCACGCTTTCGGCACCTGCCGGTAAGGTCAGTCTCGCGGCCAGCGGCAATGCCCTGGGCACGGCCGTCATCAGGGAACGCACGCGTTTTGACAGCTCGATGATCCGGTTGCTGCCGATTACCGAGACCAACTTCCCCGCGGCCGGTGGCGGCGGAACATCTGCGGCGTCAAGCAGCACCTTCACGCCGTCGTCGCCCGGTGGCTTTGTTGCCGAGGCGCTGCTCGGCATCAGTCTGAATCTGGTCGATCAGGGGATCCGGTTGCCTACGGGCCTGCAACAAGCCCGTACCGAAGCAACCAGGGATGAAAGCCTGTAACCGGCGATCACGACCGGGTCCGGTGTCGTGACCGGATCCGGCGCCGTGAAATGCCTTGCCGGATCATTTCCCCGCTCGAGGGTCGGTCACAGTCGAGCGGTCCCGGACCTTCAGGTGCGGCGAACTCAGCGCGAATGCGGCACCTCACTGTCCGGCGGGTTGCCAGTTGCCATCATCGGCCGGTTCGCCCTTCGCGGCGGCGGGGCCAGGCGCGGCCGCCGGAGTACTCGGTGCGACTCTGGCCGTGCCCTTGGCCGGGTAGCCAGCGCGGTTCAGCAGCGTCGTCCAGGCGCTGGCGCTGAAGCCGATCAGGTGGTCCTTGCCGGCGTTGATGGCCGGCACGCGCGCTTCCTGCAGCTTGAAGCGCTTCACGAAAGCGTCCTTCTGCTCGTCGGTGATGATGCGCTGTTCGGTGTAGGCGATGCCGCGGTTCTTCAGGAAGGCGAGCGCCGATTCGCACAGCGCATCGCACTCGTTGCCCAGCCACAGGGTCACAGGCGCCGTGCGCATGGCTTCACGCTCGGCATAGCTCGCGCCCTGTTCGACCACGCTGGGCTGCAGCTTCTTTTCGGTGACCGAGCGGGCGTCGGGCGGCGGCGGGGTGCCGGTGTAGTGGGTGTTGCCCTGGGCGTCCTTCCATTTGTAGGTCTGTGCCCAGACCGGGCTGGCGAGCAATGTGCCGGCGATCGACACACAAAGCAGCAGGCGCAGATTCGTCATCGATAAGCTCCCTGTTGGATCGGCGGTCGCGGCGACAATCAGGCCGCCACCATGCCGCTGTGGCGCAGCAGCGCGTCGGGGCGCGGTTCGCGGCCGCGGAAGGCCTTGAACGATTCGAGCGCGGGGCGCGAGCCGCCCACGGCGAGGATTTCGTCCCAGAAGCGGCGACCCGTCTCGGTGTCGAGCACGCTGCCGGTGTGCTCGCGCGCTTCTTCGAAGGCTTCGAAGGCGTCGGCGGACAGCACCTCGGCCCACTTGTAGCTGTAGTAACCCGCGGCGTAACCGCCGGCAAAGATGTGGCTGAAGCTGTGCGGAAAGCGGTTCCAGGCCGGCGGGCGCACGACGGCGATCTCGTCGCGCACTTCGTCGAGCAGCTGCAGCATGGTCTGTTCGCCGCCGGGCACGAATTCATGGTGCAGGCGCAGATCGAACAGCGAAAACTCGACCTGGCGCAGCGTCTGAAGGCCGCTCTGGAAATTCTTCGCGGCGATCATCTTGTCGAACAGCGCACGCGGCAGGGGCTCGCCGGTGTCGACGTGCGCGGTCATGCCGGAGAGCACGTCCCACTCCCAGCAGAAGTTCTCCATGAACTGGCTCGGCAGTTCGACCGCGTCCCATTCGACGCCGTGGATGCCGGACACCGCGAGATCGTCGACCCGTGTCAGCAAGTGGTGCAGGCCATGACCCGATTCGTGGAACAGCGTGATCACATCATCGTGCGTGAAGGTGGCGGGTTTGCCGCCCACGGGTGACGGGAAGTTGCAGTTCAGATAGGCGACCGGCGTCTGCACGCCCGAGGCGACGCGCCGCCGCGTGATGGCTTCGTCCATCCAGGCGCCGCCGCGCTTGGTGTCGCGCGCGTACAGGTCGAGGTAGAACTGGCCCACCAACTCGCTGCCGGTGGCAGCAGCGCGCTCGATGCGGAAGAAGCGCACGTCCGGGTGCCAGACCGGCGCTGTATCGGGCTTGATGGTGACGCCGTACAGCCCTTCAATGACGCGGAACAGGCCTGCGAGCACCTTGTGCTCGGGGAAGTACTGCTTCACCTCGTGTTCCGAGAAGTTGTAGCGGTGGCCGCGCAGCTTTTCCGACACCCAGGTCATGTCCCAGGGTTGCAGTTCGTCGAGGCCGAATTCGTTGCGGGCGAATGCGCGCAGCTCGTCGAGATCGCGCTGCCCGTGCGGCTTGGCGCGGGCACCGAGGTCGCGCAGGAAGGCTGTCACCTGGGCCGGCGTGTCGGCCATCTTGGGCACCATCGACAGTTCGGCGAAGCTGTTGAAGCCGAGCATTTTCGACTCTTCGGCGCGCAGCGACAGGATGCGGTCGATCAGTGCCGTGTTGTCGCGCGCAGCATCGCCGAACTCGGATGCACGGGTTGCGTTGGCGCGGTACATGCGCGCGCGCAGGTCGCGGTTGTCGGCGTACTGCATCACCGGCAGGTAGGACGGCATGTGCAGCGTGAATTTCCAGCCGTCGCGGTCGTCGCGCTGCGCCGCCTCTCGCGCCGCTTCGATGCTGTCGTCTGGCAGACCGGCCAGCAGCGCATCGTCGGTCACGTATTCGGCGAAGGCATTGGTGGCGTCGAGCAGATTTTCCGAGAACTTCGCCGACAGCGACGCCAGCTCTTCCTGGATTTCCTTGAAGCGCGGCTTGAGTTCTTCGGGCAATTCGGCACCCGACAGGCGGAAGTCACGCACTTCGTTGTCGAGAATGCGGCGGCGCGCCGGCGACAGCGTGGCGTATTCGGGCGAATCGTGCAGCGCGCGGTACTTGGCGAACAGCGCGAGATTCTGGCCGAGCGAGCTGTAGAAGCGGGTGATGTCGGGCAGCGACGCGTTGTACGCCTCGCGCCAGGCCGGCACGTCATTCACGCCGTGCAGGTGGCCGACAACGCCCCACGCGCGGTTCACCTGCTCGCCCATGTCGGTGATCGGCGCCGCGAAACCGTCCCAGGTCGGTGCTTCGGGTCGCGCGATCAATTCGTCGATCAGCGCCTGATAGCGGGTCAGCAGGTCGGTGATGGCCGGCGCGACATGCTCCGGATGGATGAGGTCGAAACGGGGCAGAGCGGAAAAATCGAGCAGCGGGTTCGTGTTCATGGGTATCCGGAAGCGTTGCAGTCAGCCAGTTGAATGGCGGGTCGAGATCGATTCTAGCCCGCCGCCCGGCGACACAGGCTCAAGTTGCATCCCGGGCCGCCGAAAACTGAAGGTGAAACGTGAAGTCTCCGCCCTGCACTTGCAGGTCACGCCGCGCATAATCAAGCTGCGTTGCAGGTTGCGTGCTTTCGAAAGCTTGTCAGATGAATGTGCGGATACCCCCCCAGCAGGACGATCACGCGGCCTCGCCCGACGCCGCTGCCATGCTCGACCTGCGCATCCTGTTCAGCGTGCCCGGCATGCGCGAGAACCGCGCCGGTCTGCGCA
Source organism: Methyloversatilis sp. XJ19-49 (assembly GCF_024580145.1). Taxonomy (GTDB): domain Bacteria; phylum Pseudomonadota; class Gammaproteobacteria; order Burkholderiales; family Rhodocyclaceae; genus Methyloversatilis. Next base: position 5,949 of record NZ_JANINI010000016.1, on the reverse strand, counting down.
CGCGAGTGCTGGCGACCTGGCGCAATGAAGTGGCCGCGATCATCGATGCGCTGCGCGACGCCGCCGCTGCGGGGGACGCCCATGCTCTGCGTCTGGCGGCGCACCGGCTGAAAAGTTCGAGCGGCGCGCTCGGTGCCTTGTATATCAGCCGTATCGCGAGCGACGTCGAAAACGCCGCGCGCAGCGGCCGCATCACTTTCGACGGGCAATTGCGGTTGCACCTCGAACAGGCCGTGCAGCAGACGCTGGCTGCCTTCGGCGCGCTTGAAGATGCGCCCGCCCCGTTGATGAACCCCGCCAGCGGAGAACCGGGATTTCGCACATGATTCTTCTCGTCGACGACGACGTGATGGTGCGCCTGATGGCGACCGAAGCGCTGATCAGCGCCGGCTTCGAAGTGATGGAAGCAGCCAGTGGCGAGCAGGCACTCGAGCTGTTCGACAGCCACGGGTTTTCGCTGGTGCTGCTCGACGTCAACATGAGCGGCATGGATGGATTCGAGGTGTGCCGGCGCATCCGCGAGCGGGCGCACGGCCGGCGCCTGCCGGTCATCATGCTGACCGGCATGGACGACACGGTATCGATCGACAGTGCCTACTCGCTCGGCGCGACCGATTTCGTCACCAAACCGCTCAACTGGACGCTGCTCGTCTATCGCGTGCGCTACGCCCTGCGGGCGGCCAGCACCGTGATGGAACTTGAAGTGTCGGAACGCCGGCTCGCGGTGGCGCAGCGCGTGGCAAGGTTGGGCGGCTGGATCTGGCATGTCGCGGAAGACCGCTGCGAGCGCAGTGCAATCTGTCTCGACCTGTGGGGCGATACGCGCGCGGCGGCCCAGCATGTTCCGTTCGGTCTGTTGTCGCGCGTGCTCAGCCCGGATCGACAGCATCTGCATGCCTCGATGGAGCGTGCCCGCGAGGGCGTGCCCTACCAGATGAGTTTTCGCGTGCAGCGCGCCGACGGCTCATTGGTGACACTGTTCGAACAGGCGTTGCCGGTACGCGACGAGTTCGGCCGTGTGGTGCGCATCGAAGGCGTGACCCAGGACGTGACCGAGCGCGAGTTGGCCGAGCAGCGCATCCGTTTTCTCGCCTATCACGACAGCCTGACCGGTCTCGCCAATCGCCAGATGTTCCGCGAAATGCTCGACCACACGCTGGCCCGCTCGCGCCGGCTGGGCAAGCGCTGTGCCTTGCTCTACCTCGATCTCGACCGTCTCAAGCGCATCAACGACAGTTTCGGCCACACGCTGGGGGACCAGCTCCTGCGCGAGGTGGCGAGCCGCCTGCTCGGATCGGTGCGTTCGGCCGACTTCGTCGGGCGTGAAGGGCTGCAGCCGGATGAGGTCGTCGCGCGGCTGGGCGGCGACGAATTCACCGTGCTGCTGACCGATCTGGCGCACACCGAAGATGCCGCCCGCGTGGCGGCCCGCATCTGCCAGGAACTGGGGCAGCCGATCCAGATGGACCACGTCGAGCTGGTGGTGACGGCGTCGCTCGGCATTGCACTGTTCCCGGAAAACGGCGACGACGCCGAAACCCTGCTTCGCCACGCGGACATGGCGATGTATGCCGCCAAGCAGCGCGGCCGCAATACCTTCGAATTCTTCACCGAAACCATGCAGCAGCGGGCGATCGAACGTCTTTCGCTGGAGCAGGACATGGCGCACGCACTCGAGGGGGGGCAATTCGCATTGCATTACCAGCCGCAGGTCGACGCCGTGACCGGGCGCATCGTGTCGGCCGAAGCGCTGCTGCGCTGGAATCACCCACAACGTGGCGCGGTGTCACCGGTCGAGTTCATCCCAGTGGCCGAAGAAACGGGTCTCATCGTGCCGCTGGGTGAATGGGTGGTGCGGGAAGCCTGCAGGCAGATTGCGCAGTGGCGCGATCAGGGCCGGCCAGTGGTGCCGGTCGCGGTCAACCTGTCTGCAATCAATTTCCGTTCCGACTCGCTGCTGCCGCAGATTGTCGAGGCGCTGGAATCGAACCGGCTGTCGAGCCACTTCCTGCATGTGGAATTGACCGAAAGTGCGGTGATGCACGAGCCGCAGGCCGCACTGGCCAAGCTGGCAGCGCTCAAGGCGCTCGGCCTGACGCTGTCGATCGACGATTTCGGCACCGGCTACTCGTCGCTGTCGACGCTGAAGCAGTTTCCGATCGATCTGCTGAAGATCGACCGCAGCTTTGTGCGTGACCTGCCGGACGACGAGAGCGATGCGTCCATCGTCGATGCGATCCTCGCCATGGCGCACGCACTCGGTCTGCGTGTTGTCGCCGAGGGCGTCGAAACCGAGGCGCAGCGGCAGTTCCTGGCGCAGCGCAAATGCGGCCTGATGCAGGGCTATCTGTTCTCCCGGCCGTTGCCGGCCGAAGACTTCATGCGACAGATCGAGGCGGCCCGCTGAACCGGTGGCCCGGTCAGCGGAGCGGGGTGGGGATCAGCCCTTGACGCCGCTGCCGGCCAGCATCATGTCGTCCTCGATCAGCACCGCCTTGCCGTCCGGCTTGCTCAGATCGGGAATCTGGCTGTCGACGCGGTAGATGCCGCCCGGTACGGCGTCGGACAATACGAAGATGTAGGTCTTGCCGACATACTTCGGAAACTTCTGCTTGTTCGGATCGTTGCTGTACGGCGTGATGCGGTATTCCCGGGCGTCGACGCTCTTGCCGCCGAAGCTCACCTTGACCGGTTTGGCGGTCGGGCCTTCCGACAGCGCGAGCCGGATGCGCTTGCGGAAGTAGGCTGCCTTGCCGCCGGTCAGGCGCTCCATTTCGGCGATGTCACGTTCGAGGAAGCACATCAGCGCCGGATTGCTCAATCCTCCATCGACCTCCGGCATTTCCTTCTTGTTGGTGCCGCTGAGACAGGCCGTATTGACCTTGCGCGCGCCGGCCTCTTCGCTGATGCGCACCTCCACCTTGTCCTCGAACGGCTTTTCCAGACTGCCGCTGCGCTTGAAGGTGTAGCTCAGCGTGGTCGGTGCCTTCAGCGACGAAAGCTGGTCGTTCAGGAACAGCTGCTTTTCGGCTTCGGTGATTTCGTCGCTCGGTTCGGCGTGGGTGTTGCCGGCTGCAATGGCCAGCGCCAGCAACAGTGCAGACAGCTTGATGTGCTTGATCATGATGACTCCTCGTGATGAAAGTGCGGACCTCTTCGTGTCCGGCTGGGTTGTATTCAGCATGCGGCCTCGGCATTGACGGCGCAGCTTTGCAGTCGCTGGTCGAGCAGGCTCAGCGCGCCCGGTGACAGCCCGGCCAGCCGCGCCCGCGTCCGGGCATAGCCCGCTTCGTCGCGCTGGCCGAGTTGGGCAGTGGCGAGATCCGTCAGAAACACCGGGTTGTCGGCGTCGAGCGCATTGGCGCGCTCCAGTGCGGCAATGCCCTCTACCGGGTGCCCTTGTTTGATCTGTGCGCGACCGAGTGCATGCCATGCGGACGCGTCACCCGAATTGCCAGCGATCCAGCCGCGTGCGCGCGACTCCAGTTCGCCCCAGCGTGCTTCGGTCTGCAGGCGCAGCGTCTGCAGGAAGGCGGGCAGGGCACTATCGCTTTCATTCCAGAAGGCCAGGCCACTCAGGGGGGCAACATCTACGCCGCCGGGCAGTGCCAAGCCCTCGCGTATCCATTCGACCGGCATCGAGAACTGGTTGTCGGTGCCGCTGCGGAACTTGAAGGTCATCACGCCGACCAGCCGGTGCTCGCGATCGAACAGTCCGCCGCCACTGGCCCCCGACGTGAAGGGCGTGGTGCTCTGAATGACGTTTGCGCCGTCGTGCGGATGCAACTGCAGCACCATGCCGTTGCTCACCCGTGGCGCCGCACCGAGGATGTAACCCAGCGCGACCAGTTCCTCACCCGGTTTGAGCGGCGAGCTGCGCAACTCGACCACCGGCACCTGCGACGCGCCGGGTACGTCGAGCAGGCAAAGGTCGCGCCCGACCTGTGCACGCTGCGAACTCACCTGCATGCGTTCGCCGTTGCTGACCACGCGTATGGTCGTGGCGCGCGCAGTCACGTGGCAGGCCGTTGCGATGACGCCCGGACCGACCGCCACGCCGGTGCCGACCGATACGTTGCCCTTGTCGTCCGACGCTTCGACCTTCAGAACGCTCGGTCGCAGCTTGATAAGCGCTGCAATGTCCTGCTGATCCAGCGCTGCGGCTGGAAACGGCCACAGCACAAGCGTCAGCAGGCAGGCAGTGGCAGGCTGGAGGGGGGCCGGCATGACGGTCGCGACGATCAGCGATCTGCAGCCGTCTGGCTGGCCTGCGCCTCATCGATCAGCGGAACGCCATACGAGGTCAGGATGGCCTGGATTCCGGGCAGATTGCGCTGAACGGTTTCTTCGATCTTGTTCTTCCAGTCCTTCTCTCCATAGCGCACGGCCATCGTGATCGCGTAATCGAACTTGATCGTGTTTTCCGGCGGGAAACCGATGGTCACCAGGTCGTCGGTTTTGGCGTTGCGGCTGAAATAGCCGGCGATCGGGCCCCAGGCCATGGCGACATCCACCTTGCCGGCGACCAGATCCTTTTCGACGATCTCACCCGGATAGGCACCGGGGTCGCCGGACTGGCGCTGATAGGAAATAGCCTGATCGAACAGCTTGTTGCGCAGCAACCAGTCGACCGGCGGCGTCTGGGAAAACACGCCGAACTTCAGCGACTTGAGCTTCTCCGGCGACAGCTTGAGCAGGTCGTCCGGCACCTTCACGTCATCCAGACCCGTGCCCTTCTTGTACACCATGGCGTAGGTCGAGCGGAAATAGGGCTTGATCGTCGCGCCCATGTCGAAGCCGACCGGCACACCGATGATGAGGTCGCACTTGTAGCGGCCGGGCAGCTTTTCGTGCTTGGCCTTCAAGGTCATCCGGATGAAGCCCATGCGGTGCGGGAAGTAGGTGTACTCGAGCGCGTAGCCCATGTCCTTGGCCAGCAACTCGGCGATCTTGTTCTCGAAACCTTCGCCCTTGTCGTTCGACAGCGGCAGGTTGTTCGGGTCTGCGCAGACGCGCAGCACCTTGTCGTCGCCGGTTTCCTGCGCCTGCAGCGCCGGTGCGGCAAGTCCGGTGCCCAGCAGGAAGGCAGCAGCGATCAGGGAATGTTTCATTGTTTCAGGTCTCCTCCGGATGAATGAACCCTTGCTGGGCAATGAAGCCCGGGCTCTGCTTGAATTATTTGTTCCGTGCGTCTCACGCGCGAATTGTTGAGACAGTACGCGCGTGGTTTTGTTTTCGCTCAGTCCATCTTTTCGATGCGACCGGGCCGGATCGCTCCATCGGAACGACCTTTCAGGTAAGCGTACAGACCGTCGAGATTGTCCATGACCTGCCTTGAACCATCGAAGTTGGGCATGCCGCGGTCCACGCGACCCTTGGTGACGACCGCCTTGAAGTCGTCGCGTCCGAGCGTCCTGAGGCTGACGATCAGCGAAGGCCCCACCATGCCTTCCTGATTCGGACCGTGGCAGCGTTCGCATGCCGCGTTGCGCCACGCACGCCAGCCGGCCAGCGTGGCGTCATCCACCTTGTTCCCGCCCTGCACCTGATAGGGCGTCGTCTGTGCCGTCGCCATGTGAGCCGAAGTCATCAGCATCAGGATGACTGCCTGCCTGAAGTGCTTTCTCATCATTCTCCCCTAGTTTGCCGGGTGCTCACGATACCCATCGAGAGCATTCTGCGGACAAAAAAAGACTGGCACCGGCGTTTCCGCACGGTGCCAGTCCGGGGACCTTGCGGAAAGCGCAGCTGCGCTTTCCGCTCAACGCACGATTACGGCAGTGCGAAGACAGTCATCGTGCCGCCCAGCTCGGTGTAGCTCGAGAGTTCGGCGTAACCACCCACGGCGCCCAGACCATCGGTCGGCTTTTCGAGACCGGCTGCGAGGCCGATGCCGGCCCAGCCGCCGATACCCGACAGGATACCGATGTACTGCTTGCCCTTGAATTC
>NZ_JANINI010000015.1:86619-94828 GCF_024580145.1 Methyloversatilis sp. XJ19-49 | reverse complement strand
CTCGCCGCGATCGATACCGCGATGATCGCTGATCAACGCGCCGATCGCGGCGAGGCCGCCGCTCCCACAGTCCCTGCGCTCGAGGACGGGCAGTGGTTCCGGGGGCGCCTACTGCAGTGCCTTGATCTGTTCCGGTGACAGGCCCTTGACGGCCTTCGCTGCTGATTCGCGGGCGCGGTCGCGGTCGGTTTCGATGATGGCGTGCACCGAGTTCATCACCTTGTCGTAGGCGGCAGCCGCTTCGTCCTTGCTGATCTGGCCGGTTGCGGCGCGCTCGCAGGTCCGGTAGAGCGATTCGCGCAGGAAGGACAGCATCTGCGTGCGCTCGGCCAGCCTGACGACCGACGCGTCGAGCTCCGCCGATCCGCCTTGCGACTTGCCCTGCGTCGCTTCCAGCCGTGCGATGAGTTTGAGGGTGGCGTCCGGCGCGGCTTCCGCGCAACTGCGGACGACAGGTGCCGGGGCAGCAGCCGGAACTGCCGCCGCCGCCGCAACAGCGCCAGCGCCAGCACCCGCCGCCGGACGCGCGGGCTCGGGCAATCCGAGCTTTTCGCTCAGCGTGACCGCCGGTGTCACCGGCTTCAGTGAATGGTCGTACTTCGCCCAATACTGCTTGTGCGTGTCCGGCGCCTCATCACGGCCGGCACTTTTCGTCCCGAGACCGGCACAGCCGGACAGGACCACGGTGGCAAGCGCGACGGATATCGGCAGGGATTTCATGCTGGCTCCTTTTGAATTATTGGTATGTGTCGTGCCGCGGGCCTGCGCCCACGAGCATCAATCACCTTAGCAAGAAGAAGGCCAGAGAGCCGCCGGCCCTACCCCTCACATCAGATGCTTCACGGCGTCGAGCGCCTTCTGCGCGCACACTTCATCTTCCTCTTCCGAGCCGCCGCTGACACCGATGCTGCCGATGTGCGCGCCCTTCGAAGTCACGATCGGCAGACCGCCTATTATGGTGGAGGTGTGCGGAATCAGTTCGGCGCCGATCACCGTCTTCGACAGGTCGCGGAACTGGCGCGTCGAAAACGGCGCGCCGGCCGACGTGTCGGCCTTCAGCTGCGCGACGCGGATGCTGATCAGGATGCTGCCATCCATCCGGCTGAAATGCTTCGGATTACCGGCTTCGTCGTTGATCGCGATGATCATGCGCCAGCCCTTTTCCTTCGCATGGCGTTCGCACGCGTCGGCCATCAGACGCGCAGTGGCGAGGTCGAGCGTCGGGCGTGCCGACTGTGCCAGCGCAGGAGCAGTCATCAGCGCGCCTGCGCAGGCGAAGGCGGCAAGCAGGCCGCGTGATGCAGCCTTGAATCGTTTGTTGTTCATCAGGTTCTTTCGGGTGAGTCGTGCTGGAGCTGTTCAGTAATACGGAATTTCGTCTTCATCCTTGGCCAGCTTGTCGGCCGCCTGGACGCGCAGCGCTTCCTCGCGCAGGAAGGCGATGATCTGCCAGATTTCCTCTTCCTTCAGCGAGTTGGCGAAGCCGCCCATCTGGGTACCGGCGCGGCCGTGGGCGATCAGCTCGAACATCTGGCCATCGCTGTTTGCGCCACCCGGGCCCCAGGCGCCCTTGACCAACTGAGGCCCCTTGCCGCCCTTGCCGCGCGAGTTGTGGCACTGCTGGCAATTGCGGCCGAACAGTTCTTCGCCCTTGCCGGCCGCACTGCGATCGCCCGCCATCGGATTGTTGGCCGGCGCCTGGCCCGGGCCGAACGCCTGCACGCTGCCAGCCAGCGCCAGCAGCAGCACACACTGTGCTGTGTATCGAACCATCTGCCACCCCTTTGTATTGCAGCCCGCGGACGGGCGACGCCCGCGGGGCTGGTCAATGTCTTTCATCTGCCGCCGTGCCTGTTGGCCGGTGGCAGCCCGTTGCGCGTCGCGATCAAGTCGAGCGAGCCATCGGCCTGCAGCGCGCCGATTGCCGCGTCGACTGCACCGGTCAACGCCGTGTCGCTGCGCCGGCTGACCATGACGAAGCGGGTCTGCAGCGCCGGCGCCTGCAGCGTCTCGCGCACGACCACACCCGCGGGCAGTGCATCACCCGCCACCCGTCCGGCCCACAGCAGGCCGGCGCCAACCTGGCCCTTCGCCAGCGCATCCAGCAACGCTGCGCTGCCGGCGAACGGCGAGCGGTTGAAGCCGCCGGCCAGCAGGTACAGATCGGCCGGCGTGGCGGTGACCGCGCCGATCTTCTGCGCGCCCACCCCGGCCATCGATCCGATCGGGCTGGCCGCCGGCGTCAGCAGCACATAGCCGACCGACACATAGGGCTGCGACGCCACCAGTCCGCGTGACGACAGGTCGTCATCGCTGCCTTCGGTCACCGGCATGCCGGCGAACAGCTCGCAACTGCCGGCCTGCACCGATTCCTTGAGTGCGCGTCCCAGGCCGCCGCGTTCCTGCAGCGTGATCCACTGCCAATGCACCGCGCGGCCGAGGCGCGCCGCGACGGCCTGCGCGACGTCCACATCGACACCCACCGGCTGGAGGGTGCGCGAAGAAAACGGCGGGTTCTGTTCGACCACGCACACGCCGAGCGCGGCGGGAGCTCCGCCGGCCGACACCGGCAACGCGGCACACGCCAGCAACCCGAACAGGCATCGCAATGAACGTGCCGCGCTGCGCGTCATGCGTTCAGTCCGCAAGACCGAACACCATCATTCCGCCGCCGCGGTTCTGCTGCTTGAACAGCTCGCCGTAGACCAGCGGCCACAGGCTGCCGCCACCCGGGCCATACACGATGGCGACGTACTGCTTGCCGTCGACCGTGAAGGTGGTCGGGTTGCCGTGGATGCCGGTACCGACGTTGAAGCGCCACAGCGTTTCACCCGAGTCGTCGCGCATGGCCGAGAAGAAGCCTTCGGCGTCACCCGAGAATACGACACCGCCAGCAGTCGCCAGCAGGCCGCTGGTGGCCGGCGTGCTCTGCGGACGCGACCACACCTGTTCGCCGGTGGTGGCGTTGAACGCCTTGATGCCACCGGTATAGGGGTTGGCCTTCAGCACCTTGGACGACAGGAACCACTCGCCGCGCTTCCATTCCATCTTCTTGGCCTGGATGTCCATCGAGCTGTCGATGTAGGGCACATAGAGCAGCTTGGTCTGCGGGCTGTAGGCCGCCGGGTGCCATTCCTTGCCGCCGTCGAGAATCGGCGCGATGTCGGTGGCGATCTTGTCGTAGCCGGGCACCTTGTCCGGATTGACGATGGGGCGGCAGTTGTCCTTGAAGCCGGTCACCCAGTTCACGCGCGCGATCGGCACCACCCAGTTGCACTTGCCGCTGGTGCGATCGATCGAGTAGAGGTGGCCGTTGCGGTCACCGTGCAGCCACACCTTGCGACCCTTTTCGTCGTCGACCAGGATGGTTTCGTTGTTGCCGTCATAGTCCCAGGCGTCGTTCGGTGTGTACTGGAAGTGGAACTTGATCTTGCCGGTCTTCGCGTCCATCGCCAGCGTCGAGTTGCTGTACAGGTTGTCACCCTTGCGCACCGACGGATCGAAGTCGGGCGTCGGATTGCCGACCCCCCAGTAGATCGTGTTGGTCTTGGCTTCGTAGTTGCCGGTCAGCCAGGCCGATGCACCGCCGGTGCGCCATGAGTCGTTGGCCCAGGTGGCGGCGTGCGGGTCATTCGGGCTGTTCGGCCGGGTCAGCGTCTGCCAGATGATTTCGCCGGTATCCGGATCGAGTGCGGTGATCTTGCCGACGTTGCCGCCGACATCGCCACCCGAATTGCCGACCACGATCTTGCCGTCGGCCACCAGCGGCATCGACGTGTAGATTTCGCCGGTGGTGTAGTCGCCCATCTTCTTTTCCCACACGACACGGCCGGTGGTGTTGTTCAGCGCGACGATATGCGTATCGAGCGTGGCCATGTACACCATGTCCTTGTACACAGCGACACCACGATTCACTGCTTCGCAGCACAGGCGCGGGCCGAGGTCGCCGGGCAGCGAGCGTTCGTACTTCCAGATCATGCGGCCGGTCGAGCCATCGAGCGAGAACACCTTGTTCTGGCTCGCCGTCACGTAGATGCGGCCATTCACGACCGTGGTCTGGCTGACCTGCGCGTCATTGACGCCGAATGACAGATTCCACTTCGGCACCAGCTTCTTCACGTTGTCGCGCGTCACCTGACCGAGCTGCGAAAAGCGCCAGCCCTGATAGTCCTTGCCGTAGTGCAGCCAGTTGTTGGCGTCCTTGTCGGCGTGGATGAGCATGTCGTCGCTGACGTAGTTGGGACGCCACTTGAAGGTGGCTTCGAGCACGTTCACGCCGAGCGGCGGTTCCGGATCTTCGGCCTGCACGGCGGCATTCAGGCCGAACATCGCGACCAGGCAGGTCAGGACAGGTCCGGCAAGGCGACCGGTTTGCTTGTTCATGGGTTCTCCTCCGTTTTTTTCGGATGCGCACAGCGGCATCCGGCGACAACGCGCGTGAGGAGAAATGCATCATCCATGCCAAAGCGGTGCAGGTCGGGCACGAAGGCGCCGCACGGGGAAAAGTCCTTTGTGAACAAGGCGGGTAAATTTCCCCAAACCACACGGGGTTATTCCTGCAGCAGGCAGGCACGCAGAAGAATGAGACGAACGTCTCAGCGCGCAGAGGCTACAGGTGTCTCAGGAGGGCAGGCGCGGGCGCGCCCTTTGGTCAGCCTTTCGGCCCGAGGCCGAAGAAGGTGCGGAAGCGGTCCCAGCGACGCTTGAACCAGGCCTTGGGCGTGTCCTGCACGTAGTAGGTCAGCATGAGGGTCCAGCGCTCGCCGTCGGCTTCGGTGGTGCGGCGCGCGCTGTGCCAGCTTTCGCGCTCCATCACGGCGAAGGCATAGCCGCTGGCCGGCATGAAATCCATCGCGATCGTCCTTTCCGCCTCGGTGCCGGTGCGGCCATAGTGGAACACCGTGCCGATGTGGCGCTGCGAGGCGTCCTTCGGCAGATAGAACTGCACGGTGATGGCTTTGGCCATCACATCGGCGTGGATGCCGATCTGATAGCCCGGCAGGTCGCACACCAGGATCGGGATGGGGTACAGATCGATCTGGTCGATGCTGCGGCCGAAGCGGGTTTCGAGCGACTGTCTGAACTTGAGCTTGAATGCATCCTGCATCTCGCGCGAGCGCAGCACGCGCGAGATCGAACCCCACAGCGCGCGCTGTTCTGCCGGCAGCCGCCACAGGTGTTCCGGATACAGGTACATGCGCCGCCGGGCGCTGCTGCCGTCGGCGCGCATCGCGTCCTTGTGGCGCAGATCGTGGAAGCGCTCGCGCGCCGGAATCAGCTTGAGCAGCTGCTCGTAGAAACCGGGCGAGAACACGTTCTGCATATATATATGCTCGAACGGTGACGTCTGCAGCGCGCTCGCCTGCACGGCACGCAGCATCGTGGTGTCGGGCGCGGGGTCGTTCGGGGCGGCGTCGACCGGAACGGACAGGGATGGCTGGGACATGATCTATCGCCTTGCAGCAAAAACTGGCGGCAGGATAGCGCTTTGCACGGCGCCCGTCAGGGGGCGGGTGTTGCGCGGATGCTGCAGCATCGCCGAGGCGCACCGTCATGAAGCTGCGGTACGCNCGCCCGTCAGGGGGCGGGTGTTGCGCGGATGCTGCAGCATCGCCGAGGCGCACCGTCATGAAGCTGCGGTACGCTCGGGGCACGGCGCTTGTGGCGCAAGGCCGTTGGAGCGGCGCCGAGTGGGAGTGTCCCTGTGGGAGCGGCGGCCTCGCCGCGATACGCACTCTGATCAGTGACCATCGCGGCACTGATCGCGGCGAGGCCGCCGCTCCCACAGGCCGCCGCTCCCACAAAAATCTCACCACTCGCCGTTCCCACGAAAACCCGGGCGATTTCCGTCCACACTCTGCATCCGAGGCTGCCGCCCCACGCCACTGCAACTGACCAAGCTCAACATGCCGCTGCCCGACACCGCCGACGCCTCCCGCCCCGCCCCGAGCGTACCGTTCGGCGACGCCTTCCTGTTCTGGCTCAAGCTCGGCTTCATCAGCTTCGGCGGACCGGCCGGGCAGATTTCCATCATGCATCAGGAACTGGTCGAGAACCGGCGCTGGATTTCCGAGCGCCGGTTCCTGCATGCGCTCAATTACTGCATGCTGCTGCCAGGCCCCGAGGCGCAGCAGCTGGCGACCTATATCGGCTGGCTGATGCACCGGACCTGGGGCGGCATCATTGCTGGCGTGCTCTTTGTGCTGCCGTCGCTGTTCATCCTGATCGCGCTGTCGTGGGTGTATATCGCGTTCGGCGATGTGCCGCTTGTGGCCGGGCTGTTCTACGGCATCAAGCCGGCGGTGACCGCCATCGTGCTGCAGGCGGCGCATCGCATCGGCGCGCGTGCGCTTAAGAACAACTGGATGTGGGCAATCGCCGGCGCCTCCTTCGTCGCCATTTTCGCGCTCAACGTGCCCTTCCCGGCCATCGTCGCCGCGGCGGCGCTGATCGGTTATGTCGGCGGGCGTCTGACACCGGATACCTTCAGCGCCGGCGGCGGCCACGGGAAGGTGGTCAAATCGTTCGGCCCGGCACTGATCGACGACGACACGCTGACGCCGGAGCACGCGCGCTTCCGCTGGTCGCGACTGGCACGCGTGGCGGTCATCGGTGCGCTGCTGTGGGTGATTCCGATGGCGCTGCTGACGATGGTGTTCGGCTGGGGCCACACGCTGACGCAGATGGCGTGGTTCTTCACCAAGGCCGCACTCCTGACCTTCGGCGGCGCCTACGCGGTGCTGCCCTATGTCTATCAGGGCGCGGTCGGCCACTACGGCTGGCTGACGCCGACCCAGATGATCGACGGCCTGGCGCTCGGCGAAACGACGCCAGGCCCGCTGATCATGGTGGTCGCCTTCGTCGCCTTCATCGGCGGCTATCTCAGCCACGAAATGCGCGCGCTGTTCGGGCAGGACGGCCTGTTCCTGGCCGGCGCAGTCGCCGCGACGCTGGTCACCTGGTTCACCTTCCTGCCGTCCTTCCTGTTCATCCTGGCCGGCGGCCCGCTGGTCGAATCGACGCATGACGACCTGAAATTCACCGCCCCGCTGACCGCCATCACCGCCGCCGTGGTCGGCGTCATCGTCAATCTGGCGCTGTTCTTCGGTTACCACGTGCTGTGGCCAGACGGCTTCGATGGCCGCTTCGATGCGATGTCGGCGCTGATCGCCGCCGGCGCCGCGGTGGCGCTGTTCCGCTACAAGCGCAACGTGATGCACGTGATCGCCGGATGCGCGGTGGTGGGGCTGGTCGCGAAAACCCTGCTCGGCTGAGCGTCGGGTGCTGCCGCATCGACATCGTTTGCGATGCGTCAACCGCTGCCGCAGTCGTCATCCCTAGAGTGCGACGCTGGGATCTTGCGGACGGAGCGGCACGGCATGGCACACGACGACGACAACCTGCGCTTCTTCCGCGCTCGGCATGCGGCCTTCGCACAGATACTCGACGCGCGTATTGACGATGACGCGCTTCTGGCGCGTCTGCTCGACGAGGCCTTCGACGGCTTCGAACAGGCGCTGCAGGCGCGGCTCGACGTTGGCGCGCCAGTCGCCTGCGACCGGGGCTGCGCCACCTGCTGCACGCTGCGCGTCACCGCCACCGCACCCGAGGTGCTGCATGTCGCGCGCCATCTGATGACCGCCGATCCGGCGGTGTGCCGGCGCGTCGTGCAGCGCATCGCCGAAGCCGACGCGCGCACCCGCTTCGAAAGCGAAGCGCAACGGGTGACGCTGCAAAGCCCCTGCCCTTTCGTCGACGACGACGGCATCTGCGCCATCTATCCGGCCCGACCGCTGGCCTGCCGCGGCCACGCCTCGCACGACAATCACGCCTGTTCGCTCGCCGCCTGCGGTCAGGTCGACGACATCCCGTATTCCGTCGCGCACCGCATGGTGCGCAGCCTGGTTCAGAACGCGCTGCAGGCCGCACTGCGCGACGCCGGCTACGCGTGGGGCGCCTACGAACTGAACCACGCGCTGATGCTGGCGCTGTCGCAACCCGAATCCGAGGCCGCCTGGCGAGCCGGAGAAGACGTCTTCTCCGAGGCCCAGATCGACGACGTCAGCCCGGCCGAAATGGCCAGCACGTTCGACTGGCTCAAAGGAGCGTAGCGCCCTCTGGCAGCGCCCGTTGTTGGGCATCGCTGCGCTCACCCCAACCTACATTGGCGCCGTATCCGTGGGTTGGGGTGAGCGCAGCGATGCCCAAC
>NZ_JANINI010000015.1:0-86404 GCF_024580145.1 Methyloversatilis sp. XJ19-49 | reverse complement strand
GCCCACCCCCCCCACCCAATCATCGCGCACATCGACCTCATATCGCGGCCATCCGACACAAGCCACGCCACGACGCAGCGCCTCAATGCACCCGCCGCGCAAGCACCTCGTCTCGCGGCCCCGCATCGACCACGCGCCCGGCTTCCACCACGACGACGGTGTCGAAGCGCGCGAGCAGGCTGGGGCGATGCACTGACGCGACGATGCAGGCCGACGGGAACGCGGCGACGATGCGGTCGAACACACGGCCCTCGGCCAGCGGGTCGAGCGCGCTGGTGGGTTCGTCCAGCAGCAACAGCGAACTGCCCTGCGCCGCCAGCGCGCCGCGGGACAGCGCAAGCCGCTGCCGCTGACCACCCGACAGATTGCCGCCGCGCTCGCTCAGGCCGCTGCGCAACCCGTCAGGCAGGCGCTCCAGCACTTCGTCGAACACGCCGGTGTGCATGGCCGACGTGAGCGCTGCGGCCTCGGCCGGCTGGCCGAAGGTGAGGTTCTCTTCCACACTGGCTTCGAACACCTCGGCTTCCTGCGGGATCAACGTGGCCAGCGTGCGCAGTTCGGCCCAAGGCACCGCGACGCCATCGCGCAGCAATTCGCCGTGCTGTGGCGGGTAGAGGCCGGCCAGCGTGCGCAGCAAGGTGCTCTTGCCGCCGCCGCTCGGGCCGATCAGAGCGACGCGCGCGCCGCGTCGCAATTCCAGATCTACGCCATGCAAGCCACCGCGCGCGTCGTCGCCATAGCGCCAGGTGGCACCGCGCAGTGCCAGCGTCTGCCAGGGTGCATCGGGCAGCACGGCGGGCACGGTCACGTCGGGGTCGGCCGGCGCCGCCCAGATCGGCTCGGCGCTGCCGTAGTCGGTGTGCATGCGCGCGAAGCTCTGGAAGTTCGACGCCATCGAGCCGACCACGCCGGCCGCCTGCTGCGCGTACTGATAGATCATGAACACAGTGCCCAGCAGCACCACCTGCCCCGGCTGGCGCGTCTGCACGACATAGACCACCACCAGGATCCAGGTCAGCCCCATGCCGAGCAGATCCACCGTGAACCATTTGCCCTCATTCACCATGACCGCGCGGCGCAGCGGCGCCATCACCGCGTCCATGCGCCGGCCGAGCAGCGTGCGCGACGCCGCCTGCAGCCGCAGGCCGATCACCGTGCCGGCATTGCCGACGAAGTCGAGCAGCGCCGCGGCATAGCGGCGCTCGGCGTCGTTCTCGGCGCGGGCGAGCTGCATCAGGGTGCGGTCGAAGCGCAGGATGATGAAAGAGATGATCACGTACCCGGTGATCGCGATCGCCCCGCTCGTGCTCGACAAGAGCGCCAGCGCCACCAGCGGGCCCACGAAGTTGAAGGCGTTCTGCAGATAGCCGAACTGGTTCTGCGCGAAGTCGGACAGCGCCCGGCTCGCCTGCATCACGCGGTGCTGCAGCTCACCCGAATGCCGACCGTCGCGCCACGCCAGCGGTGCTGCGGCGATGCGCGCATAAAGCTGATCCGCCAGCCGCACGCGCACCCGCACGCCCACATTGCGCTCCAGCACCCGACCCGGGCCGTGCAGCAACCACGACATCAGATAGATGCCGATCAGATAGGCAATCCACCGCCCCGCCGTCGCCATGTCGCCCTGCTGCAGCGCATTGATCGCCTGCGCGGCGAGCCAGGGCATGGTGAGCCGCATCAGTTGCGCGCCGGAGAGGAGCGCGGCAGCGCCGAGTAGCTGCGCGCGGGCGCCGCGGGCGTGGAGCCAGAGGGCGCGGTAGAGGTCGCGGGCGGCGGTGGGGAGGGTGATATTCGCGTGAGGTTGAGCGGGAGTCGATGCGGTCATGAAAGCATTCCATCATTGATCAGGCGCCGCGGAAAGCAATCTCCGAATTGTGGCCAGATGCACTAACGCAAGCTTGTTCGACTTAATTGAGATTCTCCTTGAACAGAAGCGCCGCCGCGGACGCCTCCCGATAAGGGTCAAATGACGATATCTTTAGCAATGGAGTGTCGGCAATGCACTTGACGATTCAGATTAAGCGACTAATCGAGCGCGAAGATCGACAGCATCGAAAGGGAGAAGTGTGAGCGAATGGGAAATGCCAGCATCGGACACCAATGCTGGGACAAGCACATTGGCCAGTGGGCCAGCAGGCACCCATTTCGAGGCCCAAGTCGGTGCGTCATACTTGCTAGCCATGCTCAGCGGGGCGCCGCCACGAGGTCTTCCCGGCGCCACGATAGATCGGGTGGCTCTACAACAAGCCAATGCTGGGCGTCCGCTCGATGACGTAATCATTCACTCCCATGACAACGTGTCCGGTAAGCCGGTGGTTCTTGAGGTTCAGGTCAAGCGAACCATCACCTTCGCCACCGCCGACCCCGTCTTTCGCAAAGTCGTGGGCCAAATCGTCAAAGCGTCGCAACGGCCTGACTTCGCGACACAGCGTTACGAGTTGGCGATTGCGACGACGAAGGGCTCCCGCAAGATCGACGGGGCATATCAGGATGTGCTTACGCTCGCGCGGCAGATTGGCGACCCTGCTGCATTCGCCGCCCAAATTGATCTGGTGGGCGTGGCGAACGACGACATGCGCGCCTTCGTCAAGACCTTCAAAAGCCATCTGCGAGACGAAGGCTCGCCAGATGACAACGAGACAGTCTGGCAATTGCTGCGTCGGCTCCAGATTCTGACCTTCGACTTCACGGCAGCAGGTTCCGCATCGCACGACCTAGCGCTTGAGCGCGCGGTGCGCGTGCTCCACGCCGACGATGGATCGCGCGCCGGGGCCCTTTGGGTCAGTCTCATTGAACTAGCTATCGATGCGGCAAAGAGCGGCGGCGATAGAACTCGCGAAACGGCATTGCAGACGCTTGCGCAACTCGGATATCGGTTCGTGGGCGAGCGTCGTCATGCGACGGCCCGCGCCGCGTTAGCCGAGTCATCACGCTTGGCTCTTGCTGACATTCAGAACCGTGTGGGCATCGCCGTCCTTTCAAGGCAGGAGCGTGTTGCCGCAACGTATGCAGCACTAGACCGAGGACGCTATGTCGAAATCCGAGGAGACGCTGGCGTCGGCAAATCGGGCATCCTCCGGCAGATAGCAGAGGCCATGCGAGCCGAGAGTCAGGTCATCGTTCTAAGCCCAAGACGATGCGTCCCACGCGGGTGGGCCGCATGGCGTGCACAGCTCGGCTTCGACGGGACGCTTCGCGAGTTACTTGTCGAACTGGCAAATGACGGTGGCGCGACGATCTTTGTCGATAACCTCGATTCCTTCAGCGCCGAAGAGAGGCTCACGGTTGTCGATGTCGTCGGGGAAGCGTCGCTCATTCCGGGCCTGAACGTTGTGGCAACAGCGCGGCGTGAATTTGGGATTGATGAGCCCAAGTGGCTCCCAAGCGATGCTCTGGCGCGCTTGGGTCAAACTGAACCGATCACGATAGATGAGCTGAGCAAGGCAGAGGTCGAACAGCTGAAAGCGATTGATCCTTCGCTTGCGCCCCTTCTAACGGACGGCCATCCCGCACGCCAGGTCGCCAGAAACCTGTTTCGCCTCGCACGGCTGGCGAGTCAGCCAGCATCTGATCCCGTACCGCGCACTGAAGTCGATATGGCCGAGCAGTGGTGGACCACCGCGGACGGCGCCCGCGACGCCGGGTGGCGTGATCGGACTCGGCTGCTAAAAGGCGCAGCAGTGCAGACCTTGGCTGGCGCTGACTTCCTCGACGTTACAGGCCAAGCTGCGGCGCCGATCGATGCGCTAGTGTCCAGCGGCACTCTGCGGGACTTGGGCATTGACCGGGTCGCGTTTCGTCATGACGTACTGTGCGAGTGGGCGATTGCAAGCGCCCTGCACGCTGATCCCGAACTCGTCGACAGGCTGCAACTAGATCGGCCAGCAACGGCGATGTTTGCACGTGGCGTTGAGCTGGCAGCGCGTATGGCAATCGAGCGGGCGACTGATGGCGTGAGGTGGCACGCGCTCGTTGATCGCCTGAGCCAAGCGGGAGTTCATCGTTCTTGGCGCCGCGCCGCGTTGCTCGCCCTAGCTCGATCCGAAGCTGCGGAAGCACTCCTCCAACGCGCATCGCCCGAGCTTCTCGCCAATGGCGCCGCACTGCTGCGCGAACTCATCCGAACGATCATGGCTGTCGACGTGCTTCCGGCCGCAGAGGTCTTTGCGGCTGCGGGAGTCGACCCCGCGCTCATACCCGAATCGATCAACGTCCCGCGCGGCCCGGCATGGATGTGGCTGATTATCTGGCTCTTGGGTACTGGGGATAGCGTTCCGAGCGATGCCATTCCAGAAATCGTTCAGCTATACACTACATTCTCGATTGGCACGCTTGGCGCCACCGATATCACGCCCTTTACAACACGGCAGATCTATCGTTGGCTGAGGCTTATGGAGCCTAGGGATGTAAAGCCCGCGCCACGCGAAGGCCCAGTGCTCTGGGCGCACCTTGATCGCGACGAGGTTCATTCCCTGAAGTCAGACCTTCGTGACGCGTTCGTCATGTTCGCACGGACAACGCCGGAACTTGCTGCCGAGTATCTGAAGGCAGTGGGGCAGAGCGCGTACAACGAAGAGATCGTGCGCAGCATCCTGAAGATGCGAGGCACTTTGGCCCAAGCGGCGCCAGCGGAGCTCGCTGAATTGACCGCGCGGGCGCTTATCGCTAAGCCCCGGCCGCACGAGCGACACTTCTCCTGGGAATGTGAAGAGGCTTTTACCTATCTCGATAACGAGTTCCTTCAGGCATCGCCGACCCAAGGCCCATTTTTTGAATTGCTGACCAATTCGCCCAAAGATGGCTTGGCATTGGTTCATCGCTTAGTCACGCATGCAGTCGCCCACGGAAGCGGAGGCGCTGACCCCGGAAAAGATGGGGTCGCCTTGGCATTGCCGGGAAGTGCGCGCACTTTCCCGTGGACGCAGACCTACTTCTGGTCTCGCAGCAGCAACTTCTACGCCGTCACGTCCGCGCTGATGGCGCTTGAAGCATGGGCGCACTGCCGCGTTGAGGCGGGCGAATCATTCGAAGGTGTGCTGACAGACGTGCTCGGGCCGCAGGGCTCGTGCGCTGCGTACTTGCTGGTGGCAGTTGATCTCATAATCTCGCACTGGCCCAAATCGCTTGACGTGGCGGCGGCATTTCTCGGCTGTCCCGAACTGCTGTGTATCGATCACACGCGTCAGGTGCATGAGCGTGTCGAAATGCCGGACTTCTTCGGGCTTGGCGCCTTGCGTAGCGAACCGCGCGGAAGCGTGACCGCCGCTGACCTGAAGCGCCGGCCATCCCGACGGACAACGCTTGACGAACTGATTGGCAACTTCACGTTCCTGGCATCCCCGGATCAACTTGCGGCACTTAGGACGCTGTTGGCAACCGCGGCAGCACGCCTGGGCGAACCTTCCGCGAGCGCGCATCTAGGCAACCCGGAATTCATGGTTCGGTACGCACTGAACCTCTCGGATGCCGCAAATTGGCCAGAAGTGGAAGTGACGCTCAAGGACGGATCATCCGCGACTGCGCGCAAGTATCTATCGCCAACGGCGGAGCAGAATCATCTACAAGCTTTGCGAGACGCCGCGACTGAGCGAGAGTCAGACTTCGCCACGCAGTCTGCGCTGACCCTTGCGGTCGACGATCCCGCCCGGTTGCTACCAGACGGTCGGTCGGTAGCGGTGGCTTGGGCGCGGCGTTCTGCGACAGCTACGGCAGAAGTCGAATCCGACGACGACAGCGGAGAGCGGCGTATGCAAGAGGAAGCGGTTGTGACGGCCGCGATGATCGTCATGCGGGACGGTGATAACGCCTTGCGCGCCGAGCACGGAGCATGGGCGCGATCTCAACTGGAGAAGACGCTTGCAGCTCTCGACGACGATCCTGCGCGTCGGATGCGAGGGGGTCTGCGCTTCAATCCGACCGCAATCGCCTATGTCGGGTTGATCCACGCCTTGCGACATCGGTCAACGCCGAAAGATGTGCGGTCGCTTCTTGAGGTAGCGGCGACAGGAAAGCACGCTGTCGCGCACGGCTTCGGGACTTCCGCCGAAGTCCTAGCGGACGTCGATAGTCGCCTACCGAGAGCTGTGCTCCGATGTGCATTCAGCGGGTGTGTGGTGGAGAACCGAGCTTGGGATGCGTCACAGGAGGAAGTCGACGCTCGCAAAGCGCGTTGTCATGAACGGGCACGGGCTGCCGTTGCCGCTGAGATGGCATGGCTTGGCGGCGAAGGTCCAGAGCCAATGTGGCCGACATTTCCTGTCGAGCAAGCTCGACCGAGAAGGCGCCTACGTTTACCTGGATCCCGAATTGCTACACCAGAACCACCAGAAGCGCCGGCGCCTTCGACAACAGAGCATGTAAATCATCAGGCTGCAGCTCTCTGGTTGCGCCAGGTGCGCGCTCTTTCCCACGATGACACGCACCCATGGCTCAGCGAGATCGTGAAAGCCTACATGCCTTGGACGGCCCTCGCGAATGGAGTGAACCTCGACGATGGAGACGAAACGGACCGTCAGCCATCTGAGTGGAACGATACGTTCTTTGCGGCGGTTGCACGCTGCGTTGTCGGCCTGTCAACGCCTGAGACCACTGAACTGGCCGTGCGGCACATCGTTGCGCTTCCAGACCGGAATTTCTACGACGTGCTCGTCGATTTCTTGCGCGGCATCGACGCGGTGTACTTCGAAGGCGACAACATTCCGACGCAGGTGGCGGTAGACATTCGGATCGCACTCGCCGACCACATGCTGACCACGCGTGGATGGGAACGTCTCAGCCGAAGCAGGGACTTGTCCATCGAAATGCACATTGGCCCGGCAATCGCCATCTTGTTCTTTAACGACCACATGTACGGGCAGGGATCGAAGTGCTACCTGCTTGAGAAGGGCGTGGAGCGAGTCGGTCCGTTTCTGCCTGTTCTGCGCAAACTGGTTAGTCTAGGGCCGTCACCCTTCGTCGCCCTGGTACTGCTCAATCTGCTGGAGGTTGCGCCGCGAGCCGAGCAATTAGAAGTACTCGTCGGGGCCGGAAGCGCATTGCTCGAGGCCTATCCTGACTTCCGACAGCTATGGATCGACCACGGTGTGGGCCGCAGATGGTGCTTGTTGGTGGAGACTATCCGGGTAAGCAGCCCTTCTAGTCTCAGCAGCAGCATGCCGCTCCGGTCAGCCATCGACACGACCGTCGCGACTTTGGTTGCACTCGGCGTACCTGAAGCCACGAGACTGGAGGCAGAACTGAGCAAGCTTTGAAGTTCGCGCTTGGTGTTTCCTCCACACGATCATCTCTGTTGTGCGCGTATGGAATTGCCCCATCTGGTAAGTGGCGCATGAGGACGAGCTTCTGCACTATCAATGCCGCAGCCGGACAGCAACAGCACTATTCGCTCAGTTCCCTACCGGCTACAGTCCCTCGAAATCGAACGACAGCTACCGATGGTGGCGGATGGTCAGCAGGTAGACCGTCGCCAGGTCGTCGGCCACGGTGTAGAGCAGAAGGTAGTCCCCGTGCAGATACTCGCGAAGGGAATCAGCGGCCCCTGTCGGCATGGCGGCAAGCAGGGTGAGTGCCTCGACGGATTGGGGCGGGTGGTTGAGGTAGCGCCGACCGATGCGGCGAAAGCGGGCCACATTCGTGATGACCGTGCAGTGCAACTGATCGAGCAGATCGTCGAAGGTCGCGCCTGCATCGGCCTCGATCAGAAAGGCTTCGATGGCTTAGCGGCGCGCCAGGAAGCTGTCAGTCAGCTCAACCCGATGGAAAGTCTCAGCCACGTGGCTTTCGGGCTTTACCGGAGGGCGGAACGGCTTCGCCGGCGTCTGCCACGGCACCCTTCGCTCGACGCTGCTGCAGCCCGGCGATCGCGGCATCGGCCGCCTGGGTACGCCCGGCGACGATATCGGCCAGACCGCGCCGTGCATCGTCGATCAGCAGCAGATGGATGCGTTCGCGTTCCAGCCGGTGGTAATAGTCCAGCCGGTCGGCGTCGATCAGGGCCACGTAGCTTTCACCGTTCTTGGTGATGATCTTTTCGGCACCGGCCTTGGCCTGATCGGCGAGTTCGGAAAGATTGGCGCGTGCCTGGGTGAAGGGCACTACATCACTGGCAGAAAACCCCATGACTCGCTCCCGGGAGGATGGGTAGGTGACAGAATTCTATGCAGCCTATCTCACCACGTCGGGTACTGCGAGGAGGGTCATTCATCGCGGCGGTGAGGTCGAGGCGCGCGCTTGCACATCGCTTGACCTGACGCGTGCGGCCGCTGTTTGAACGATCAAGCGTAGGTGGCGCGTCCCGCGACCGGAAACGGTACGCGCGTTCAATCCGTCCGCACCAACTCCCCCTTCGCATTGAACGCGTACCGAAACGAAAACCACTTTTCCAGCTCCGATCCAGTCTCGATGCGGAAGGCCGTCATCAGCCGCTCGCCGTCGGTCTTCAGGTAGATCGCACCGTACACCTCCACATTGCTGCGCGCCAGTTCCTTCACGTCGAGCTTGATGGCGTCGAGCGCTTCGGGTGACAGCGCGGTGGCCAGGGCGTCGATGCGGTCGAGCAGTTTCTGCACTTGCGCGCCGTCTTCGAGCGGGCGCGACGAGCGCTGCAGTTCGGTGGACAGGATGACGGGCGCGTCGCCGCGGCCGTAACGGCCGAGGCGGCCCAGCAGATCGGGGCGGGGGTGGACGTGCCCTTCCTGATCGCCCGACGAAATGATGAAGGCGGCCGGATTGACGGCGGCGAGAAACGCGTCGGTCACTTTTTCGGAGCCGTGGTGACAGGACTTCATCACCTCGGAGCGGAAGGTCTTCTGAGCCTCGGCCACCATGGCGTCGTGGTCGGGCGTGCCGGGCTTCGGGAAGGTTGCGCGGCCGGTGTAGTGCTGCAGCAGGAACTTCTCGGCCGGCTCGTTCAGATCGCCGCCGAACAGCACGGAAAACTGTCCGTACTGCAGCCTGAGCAGCACCGAATGACCGTTCTTGGTTTCGCCGTAGCTCTTCAGGCGGCGCAGGGCGGGCTTGCCGCCGGGCCCTTTTTCGACCACCGGACCGAGCACGCGGATGGTGTAGCCGCGCCGGTTCGACGGCGCGAAGTCGGGCATCCACGCCACACCGCCTTCCAGTTTTGCGTGTTCGGTCGACAGCATGCGCAGGGTTTTGATTTTCGGGTTCTGCAGCGCCGCCCGCATCAGCTTCGGAAACTCGTAGCGGGTGTTGGCCGGCAGCGCGCCGAACAGGCGCGTCAGGTCGGCCTTGTCGACCGCCAGCGCGGTCACGTACGACACGCCGCTTGCCGGATCGGGCACCGGTTCGCCGCCGAGCTTGGCCCAGGTGCCGGTGACGGCGCGTTCGACCAGGCCGTTGTGATAGACCGTCCTGAAGCCGATCTTGTGGTCGCTGAACAGCGCCTGGAAGCCGAGATAGTGGTCGTTGTCGGGATGCGTCACGACCGCCGCATGGAAGTTGAAGCCGCGGTAGCTCTTGAAGCGTGCGTTCAGGAAGGCGCGCATATTGCCCTCCTTGCCGGCGTCGATGATGATGATGCGTTCGTCCTTGCCGGTTTCGGGCGAAATGAGCACCGCGCCGTCGCCCTGCCCCACGTCGACGAACACGATTTCGAGCGGGCGCCGCTCGACGGTGTCTTCGGCCGCGATGTACAGCGTGCGGCGCTTGTCGGGCGAGCGCGCCGCCCAGTCGATCTCGAGCCGGCCATCGTCCAGCGCGCGCTTCACCGTCAGGTAGTCGCCCCAGATGACTTCGCGCACCTTGCGGCCGGCCTCGTCATGGAGATATGTCTTCTTGCCGTCCTTGCGCAACGCGACGAACCGGTGTGCCATGGCATTCCCCTGCGGAGTCAGGTGCGAATGAAATGAAGCCGCGGCGTGCACACCGGAAGCGGATCGGGTACGCGAGGCGGGCTCGTGTGGTCAAAACTAGCACAAGGACATCGGCTTGGCCTGAAGGACGCGCGGAACGGCGGGCTTCAGCGGAGTTGTCCACACGGCAGGGATCGCCCGCCGCTTCATTTCAGGCAGCAATCGCGAGCAAGCTCGCTCCCACAAGGTCGGGCACCCGGCCCTGGCGCGCAAGCGCTGTATACCGAGCGGCGTAGAGAATGACCTCCTCGTCGACAACAGGAGAAGGATTGCAGCCGGGGACTGGACAAGCTATACGAATCAAATGATTAGCATACTCTCACGCGCCCGAACGAACGATGGACGTGATATGCACTGAGTGCTGCCTTGGCGTAATTGCCTAAAAATTAGGCAATTATCCAAATCAAGATAATTTCAGATAATTCGCGGCGCGTGCTCTGGCGGACACGCGAAGCCCGGCGCGACGCAGTCCTGATCGGATCGCGCGTCTCGTGGAAATGGCTTCGGGTCGTGATGGAGCTTCCCAAGTTCGCGGGCTTCGGTAGTGCGTGCAATCGCGAGCAAGCTCGCTCCCACAAAAGACCCGGCTGCGATTGCGGTTCGGGGAATCGGCTCAGGCGAGCCGCCGCCCCTTCGGCTTCACTCCACCGTCACGCTCTTCGCCAGATTGCGCGGCTTGTCCACATCCGTGCCCTTCACCAGCGCTGCGTGATAGGCCAGCAACTGCAGCGGGATGACGTGCAGCACGGGTGACAGCAGGCCGTAGTTCTCCGGCATGTTCAGGATGTGCAGGCCTTCGCCTTCGACCATTTCGGTGCCGGCGTCGGCGATGACGTACAGCTCGCCGCCGCGTGCGCGCACTTCCTGGATATTGCTTTTGAGTTTCTCGATCAGCGCGTCGTTCGGCGCGATGGCGATGACCGGCATGTCGCGGTCGACCAGCGCCAGCGGGCCGTGCTTGAGTTCGCCGGCCGGATAGGCTTCGGCGTGGATATAGGAAACTTCCTTCAGCTTGAGCGCGCCTTCGAGCGCGATCGGGTAGTGCTGACCGCGACCGAGGAACAGCGCGTGCTGCTTCATCGCGAAGCGTTCGGCCCAGGCCTGGATCTGCGGCTCGAGCTCGAGCACGCGGGTGACCGCGCTGGGCAGGTGGCGCAGCGCCTTCAGGTACTTCTCTTCCTGCGCGTTGCTGAGCGTGCCGCGCGTCTTGGCGACGGCGAGCGTGAGCAGCGCCAGTGCGGCGAGCTGGGTGGTGTAGGCCTTGGTCGAGGCGACGCCGATTTCCGGGCCGGCGCGGGTGATGAAGCGGAGCGACGATTCGCGCACGATGGCCGATTCGGGCACGTTGCAGATCGACAGCGTGTGCATCATGCCGAGCGACTTGGCGTACTTCAGCGCCGCCAGCGTGTCGGCGGTTTCGCCGGACTGCGAAATGGTGACGACCAGCGTGGCGGGGTCGGCGACCGGCTTGCGGTAGCGGTATTCGCTGGCGATTTCGACGCTGCATTCGATGCCGGCGACGTCTTCGAGCCAGTAGCGGGCGACCAGACCGGCATGGTAGCTGGTACCGCAGGCGAGCACGAGCACGCGGCGCACCGAGCGGAACACGTTGTCCGCTTCGGCGCCGAACAGGTTGGGCGTGATCGAGCGCGCCTGGGCGAGCATTTCCAGCGTGTTCGACAGCGCGGCCGGCTGTTCGAAAATCTCTTTCTGCATGTAGTGGCGGTAGTTGCCCAGTTCGACCGCGTCGGCCGACAGCTGGCTCACCTGCACCGCGCGCTCGACCGGCGTGCCGTCGAGACGGAACACGCGCATCGAGGTGCGCGTGAGTTCGGCCATGTCGCCGTCTTCCAGATAGACCATGTTGCGCGTGACCTGCAGCAGCGCCGAGGTGTCGGACGCGGCGTAGTTGCCGTTGTCCGACAGGCCGAGCACCAGCGGCGAGCCGTGGCGCGACACGACGATGCGCGAATCTTCACCTTCGGTGACGATGGCGATGGCGTAGGCGCCGATCAGTTCGTTGCAGGTGGCGCGCACCGCGTCGATCAGGTCGGGCGTGGTTTCAAGGTGGTGACGCACCAGGTGGGCGATCACTTCGGTGTCGGTTTCCGACGTGAAGGTGTAGCCCAGACCGGTCAGGCGGGCGCGTAGCGGCTCGAAATTCTCGATGATGCCGTTGTGCACCACGGCGAGACCGTCGCTGATGTGCGGGTGGGCATTGCGCTCCGACGGCACGCCGTGCGTGGCCCAGCGGGTGTGCGCGATGCCGATCGACGCTTCGAGCTTCTGTTCGTCGGCCTGGGCGGCCAGTTCGGCCACGCGGCCGACCGAGCGCAGGCGGCGCAGCGCGGTGCCCTGGGCGCCATTGAGCACGGCCAGGCCGGCCGAATCATAGCCGCGGTATTCGAGCTTGCGCAGTCCTTCGAGCAGGACGGGAACGATATTCTGGCCGGAGATGGCCGCGACGATGCCGCACATGGGGACGATCCTTTAAGCAGAACTGCGCAAGATTCGGGTAGGGAAAAGCGTTACTTCTTCTTCACCGGCCGGGTCCAGCCGGTGATCGTGATCTGGCGGGCGCGGGCAATCGTGAGCTGGCCCGGCGGTGCGTCCTGGGTCAGCGTGGTCCCTGCGCCCAGCGTGGCACCGCGGCCGACGGTGACCGGCGCCACGAGCTGGGTGTCGGAGCCGATGAACACATCGTCTTCGATCACGGTGCGGAATTTGTTCGCGCCATCGTAATTGCAGCAGATGGTGCCGGCACCGATGTTCACGCGGCTGCCGACGGTGGCGTCGCCGACGTAGGCCAGGTGGTTGGCCTTGCTGTGGGCGGCGATGTCGCTGTTTTTCACCTCGACGAAATTGCCGATGTGCACGTCTTCGGCCAGCCTGGCGCCGGGGCGCAGGCGGGCGTACGGGCCGAGCTGGCAGCCGGCGCCGACGGTGGCGTCGTCGAAGTGGCAGAACGGCGCGATGCGCGTGCCGGCGGCGATGGTGACGTTGCGCAGCACCGAGTGGGCGCCGACGACGACGCCGTCGCCCAGCTCGACGCGGCCTTCGAAGATGCAACCGATGTCGATCTCGACGTCGCGACCGCACACGAGCTCACCGCGCACGTCGATGCGCGCCGGGTCGCGCAGCGTAACGCCCTCGTTCAGCAGGCGTTCGGCGTTTTCGCGTTGATGGGTGCGTTCGAGGTCGGCCAGTTGCGCCTTGTCGTTCACGCCGAGCGTTTCCGAAACCCGCGCCGGCTGTGTGCTCACCACGGGTACGCCGTCGCGCACGGCTGCGGCGACCACGTCGGTCAGGTAGTACTCGCGCTGCGCGTTGTCGTTCGACAGATGGGTGAGCCATCCGGCCAGCCTTGCGCCGGGCACCACCATGATGCCGGTGTTCACTTCGTGGATCTTGCGTTCGCCCTCGGTCGCGTCCTTCTGTTCGACGATGCGCACGATGCGCCCGGCGGCATCGCGCACGATGCGGCCGTAGCCGGTGGGGTCGTCGAGCGTGACGGTGAGGATGCCCAGCTTGCCGTCGCCGGCCGCTTCGGCCAGCTTGACCAGCGTGTCGGCGCGCAGCAGCGGCACGTCGCCATAGAGGATGAGTACCGGTTCTTCGCGCGACAGCACCGGCAGCGCCTGCATCACGGCATGGCCGGTACCCAGTTGTTCGGCCTGCAGCGCCCAGTCGACCTGCAGATCGGGGAAGGCGGCACGTACGGCGTCACCGCCATGGCCATACACCACACAGGTGCGCGAGGGCTGCAACGAAGCCGCGGTTCGCAGTACATGCCCGAGCAGCGGGCGGTCGGAAAGCGGTTGCAACACCTTGGGCAGCGCGGAACGCATGCGCTTGCCCTGACCGGCGGCGAGGATAACAATCTGCATCGGACACCCTGTAGCGGAAAACCGCATCAACTCTAGCATTGGGGGACATTGGCCTGCTGCGCAGCAGTTCTCGCACAGCCTGGAAAGTGCACCGATCATGCAACCTGCACCCGCGCATGCGGACCAATGAAGGCTATGGCTTCGAGTACTTACGACATGAGATACGGATCGCTTTACATCGCCGCGCTGATTTCTTTCAGCACGATTGCGACCGCCGACACGGTGCATCGCTGGAAGGACGAAAACGGGGTGATCAACTACGGTCACACGCCGCCAGCCGGCGTGCGTTCGACACCGGTCCCGACGGTAGATCCGCTCAAGGTGACGCGACCACCGGGCGCGACGGCCGACGCACCGGCTGCGCCGGGCGCACCCGCGAATCTGGATCGCAACGCGGTACGCGATGAGGTCGAACAGGCGCTGCGTCAGCAATCCGCCAACCAGGCCGCCGAAACCCGCGAACAGGAAGAAAGCGCCCGCCTCGCGGCGAGAAAGCGCTGTGAAGCCCAACGCCGGGTGGATTGCGACGACCCGGCCGTGCTCGAAGACAGCCTTTATGGCGTGCCGCCGCGCATCGTGCGACGCCATTTCCCGACCCAGCCGCTGTACCCGCCGATCCGCCCCCCCGCACAACCGGCCGAGCGGCCGATGTTGATGCGGAAGTTGCCGTAGCGAAAGCTTGATCCGGCCATTTCTCAGGCGTCTGCCCAGGTTGAGGCGGGAGACCGGCGTCTTGTAGGAGCTNCTTGCTGTGGGAGCTTGCTGTGGGAGCTTGCTGTGGGAGCTTGCTGTGGGAGCTTGCTGTGGGAGCTTGCTGTGGGAGCTTGCTGTGGGAGCTTGCTGTGGGAGCTTGCTGTGGGAGCTTGCTGTGGGAGCTTGCTGTGGGAGCTTGCTGTGGGAGCTTGCTGTGGGAGCTTGCTGTGGGAGCTTGCTGTGGGAGCTTGCTGTGGGAGCTTGCTG
Organism: Methyloversatilis sp. XJ19-49; assembly: GCF_024580145.1. Classification (GTDB taxonomy): domain Bacteria; phylum Pseudomonadota; class Gammaproteobacteria; order Burkholderiales; family Rhodocyclaceae; genus Methyloversatilis. The sequence goes on along the minus strand of NZ_JANINI010000015.1, from coordinate 71,685 downwards.
TGGGAGCTTGCTGTGGGAGCGGCGGCCTCGCCGCGATCGATACCGCGATGATCGCTGATCAACGCGCCGATCGCGGCGAGGCCGCCGCTCCCACAGGGGCTGCTCCACTACCGCCCATCTAAACAGAGACCGGTCGGCCGATGTTTCCCTTTCGCCCGCAGGGCAATCCGGGAAGGGCGGACGATCAGCGTGGCAAGGTCGATGAACCCATCAGGAATTGATCCACTTCGCGGGCGCACTGACGACCTTCACGGATCGCCCACACGACGAGCGACTGGCCGCGACGCATGTCGCCGGCGGCGAACACCTTGGGCACGCTGGTCGCGTAGCAGCCGTCACCGTCGGTCGTGGCCTTTGCATTGCCGCGGGCGTCCTTGTCGACGCCGAAGCTGTCGAGGATGCTGGCAGCCGGGCTGACGAAGCCCATCGCGAGCAGCACGAGGTCGGCGTCCATCAGGGTTTCCGAGCCCGGCACCTCCTGCATGCGACCGTCTTTCCATTCGACGCGGACGGCCTTGAGCTTCTTGACCTTGCCGTTCTCGCCGATGAATTCCTTGGTCGCGACCGCCCAGTCACGCTCGCAGCCTTCTTCGTGGCTCGAGGATGTGCGCAGCTTGACCGGCCAGTACGGCCACACCAGCGGCTTGTTCTCGGCTTCCGGCGGCTGCGGCAGCAGTTCGAACTGGCTGACGCTGGCTGCGCCGTGGCGGTTCGACGTGCCGACGCAGTCCGAACCGGTGTCGCCGCCACCGATCACGACGACGTGCTTGCCGGTGGCCATGATCTGGTTCGGCACGGTGTCGCCGGCGACGACGCGATTCTGCAGCGGCAGGAAGTCCATCGCGAAATGCACGCCGTCGAGGTCGCGACCCGGCACCGGCAGGTCGCGCGGCTGTTCGGCACCGCCCGCCAGCACGACGGCGTCGAACTCGGCGTTCAACTGCGCCGGGCTGATGACCGTTGCGGCGTCGCTGTGCACCGGAGAGCCTTCCGGCAGATCACCGATGCGCACGCCGGTGCGGAAGGTGACCCCTTCGGCTTCCATCTGCGCGACGCGACGATCGATGTGCGACTTTTCCATCTTGAAGTCGGGGATGCCGTAACGCAGCAGGCCGCCGACGCGGTTGTTCTTCTCGAACACGGTCACGTCGTGACCGACGCGGGCCAGTTGCTGCGCCACCGACAGACCCGCCGGGCCGGAGCCGACTACAGCCACCTTCTTGCCGGTCTTGGCGGCCGGCGGCTGCGGTACGACCCAGCCCATTTCCCAGGCCTTGTCGATGATGGCGTGCTCGATCGACTTGATGCCCACCGCGTCGCTGTTGATGGTCAGCGTGCAGGCGGCTTCGCACGGCGCCGGACAGATGCGGCCGGTGAATTCCGGAAAGTTGTTGGTCGAATGCAGCACATCGATCGCCTGCTTCCAGTCCTGGCGATACACCAGGTCATTGAAGTCGGGAATGATGTTGTTGACCGGACAGCCGTTGTTGCAGAACGGAATGCCGCAGTCCATGCAGCGCGCACCCTGCACCCTGGCTTCTTCGTCACTGAGGTGCAGCACGAATTCGCGGTAGTTGTGGACGCGCTCGGCGACCGGCAGCGACGCCTCGGACAGGCGCTGGAATTCAAGAAAACCGGTGGACTTTCCCATGACTCGTGTTCCTGTTACTTGGCCAGGGCTGCGCTGGGCGCTTCCGCCTTGGCAGCCATTTCGCGCAGCGCGCGACGGTATTCGATCGGCATCACCTTGACGAACTTCGCGCGCCACTGCGCCCAGTTGTCGAGCACGTCGCGCGCGCGCGCCGAGCCGGTGAAGTGCAGGTGACGGGTGACCAGGCGACGGATGATCTCTTCGTCGCACATGTCGACATGGTTCACCACCGCGCGACCGATCACGTCGATGTCGGCGTCGTCCGCCAGATCACCGCTGAGGGCGTCGATTTCGACCATGGACATGTTGCAGCGTTTGGCGAAGCTGCCGTCCTCGTCGAGCACGTAGGCCACGCCGCCCGACATGCCGGCGGCGAAGTTGCGCCCGGTCTGGCCGAGCACGACCACGGTGCCGCCGGTCATGTATTCGCAGCCGTGGTCACCGGTGCCTTCGACCACCGCGATGGCGCCAGAATTACGCACCGCGAAGCGTTCGCCGGCCACGCCGCGGAAGTAGCACTCGCCTTCGATCGCACCGTACAGCACGGTATTGCCGACGATGATGTTCTGTTCGGCCTTGCCGCGGAACGCATCGCTCGGCTTGATGATGATGCGGCCGCCGGACAGGCCCTTGGCGACGTAGTCGTTGCCCTGGCCGGTCAGTTCCAGCGTGATGCCGCGTGCGACGAAGGCGCCGAAGCTCTGGCCGGCAGTGCCGGCGAGCTTCACCGTGATGGTGCCGTCGGGCAGGCCGGCGTGGCCGTACTTGCTGGCCACGGCGTGCGACAGCATGGTGCCGGCGGTGCGGTTCACGTTGGTGATCGGTGATTCGATGACCACCGGCTTGCCGGTTTCGATGGCGTCCTTCGCCTTGGCGATCAGCGCATGGTCGAGCGCGCGGTCGATACCGTGGTCCTGCGTTTCCGAATGGCAGCGCGATACCTCGGCCGGTACCGGCGGCATGAAGAAGATGCGCGAAAAGTCGAGCCCGCGCGCCTTCCAGTGTTCGATGCCGGCACGCGTGTCGAGCAGGTCGGCGCGGCCGATCAGGTCTTCGAACTTGCGGATACCCATCGACGCCATCAATTCGCGCACTTCTTCGGCGACGAAGAAGAAGAAATTGACGACGTGTTCGGGCTGGCCGGTGAATTTCTTGCGCAGCACCGGATCCTGGGTCGCGACGCCGACCGGGCAGGTGTTCAGATGGCACTTGCGCATCATGATGCAGCCTTCGACGACCAGCGGCGCGGTGGCGAAACCGAATTCATCGGCGCCCAGCAGCGCACCGATCAGCACATCGCGACCGGTCTTCATCTGGCCGTCAGCCTGCACGCGGATGCGGCCACGCAGGCGGTTCAGCACCAGCGTCTGCTGGGTTTCGGCCAGGCCGAGTTCCCACGGCGTGCCGCAGTGCTTGATCGACGAAATCGGGCTGGCACCTGTGCCGCCGTCGTGACCGGCGATCACGACGTGGTCGGCCTTGGCCTTGGAGACGCCTGCGGCCACGGTGCCGACACCGATTTCCGACACCAGCTTGACCGACACCGAAGCCTGCGGATTCGAGTTCTTCAGGTCGTGGATCAGTTGTGCCAGATCTTCGATCGAATAGATGTCATGGTGCGGCGGCGGCGAAATCAGGCCGACACCCGGCACCGAGTGACGCAGGAAGCCGATGTATTCCGACACCTTGTGGCCGGGCAGCTGCCCGCCCTCGCCCGGCTTGGCACCCTGTGCCATCTTGATCTGCAGCTGGTCGGCGCTGGCCAGATATTCGGCGGTGACGCCGAAACGGCCGGACGCGACCTGCTTGATCTTCGAGCGAAGCGAATCGCCCTTCTTCAGCGGCAGCGCGACTTCGACACGCGACGAACCGATCAGCTTGTCGAGCGTGGTGTCTTCGGTCACCGGCTTGAAGCGGATCGGATCTTCGCCGCCCTCACCTGTGTTCGACTTGCCGCCGATGCGGTTCATCGCAATGGCCAGCGTGGTGTGCGCTTCGGTGGAGATCGAGCCGAGCGACATGGCGCCGGTGGCGAAACGACGGACGATTTCCGCCGCCGGTTCGACTTCGGACAGCGGCACCGGCGGGCCGGCCGGCTTGATGTCGAACAGGCCGCGCAGCGTCATGTGACGCTTCGTCTGGTCGTTGATGATCTTCGCGTATTCCTTGTACGTGTCGTATTTGTTGGCACGCGTCGAGTGCTGCAGCTTGGCGATCGCGTCCGGCGTCCACATGTGCTCTTCGCCGCGGATGCGGAAGGCGTACTCGCCGCCGGCATCCAGCGCATTGGCCAGCACCGGGTCGTTGCCGAAGGCCTGGGTGTGCGTGCGTAGGGCTTCTTCGGCGACTTCCGCCAGGCCGATGCCTTCGACCTGGGTGGCGGTGCCGGTGAAGTAGCGCTTCACGAAGGCCGAGTTGAGGCCGATGGCTTCGAAAATCTGCGCGCCGCTGTAGGACTGATAGGTCGAAATGCCCATCTTGGACATGACCTTGTTCAGGCCCTTGCCGACCGCCTTGATGAAGCGCTTCGACGCTTCCTTGGTCGACAGCCCGGACGGCAGCTCATTGGAAATTTCGGCGATGGTGTCGAAGGCCAGCCACGGACAGATCGCCTCGGCGCCGTAACCGGCGAGCAGCGCGAAGTGGTGGGTTTCGCGCGCCGAACCGGTGTCGATGACCAGACCGGTCAACGTGCGCAGGCCCTTGCGCACCAGATGGTGATGCACGGCGGACGTGGCGAGCAGCGCGGGGACGGCGACACGCTCGCGCGACACGGCGCGGTCGGACAGCAGCACGATGTTGAAACCGTCGGCGACCGACTTTTCGGCTGCGTTCTGCAGGCGCTGTAGGGTGGCTTCGCAACCGGCTGCGCCCTCGGCGGCCGGATAGGTCATGTCGAGCACCAGCGAGCGGTACTTGCCGCCGGTCAGGCGTTCGATGTCGCGCAGGCGCATCAGATCCTGGTTGGTCAGCACCGGCTGGGTCAGTTCGAGGCGCGGTGTCAGGCCGTCTTCGTTGTCGGCCACGCCCATCAGGTTCGGACGCGGGCCGATGAAGGACGCGAGTGACATGACGATTTCTTCGCGGATCGGGTCGATCGGCGGATTGGTCACCTGCGCGAACAGCTGCTTGAAGTAGCTGTACAGCGGCTTGTTGCGGTCGGACAGCACCGGCAGCGTCGAGTCGTTGCCCATCGAACCGACGGCTTCTTCGCCGGCCGACGCCATCGGCGCGAGGATGAACTTGATGTCTTCCTGGGTGTAGCCGAAGGCCTGCTGCGTGTCGAGCAGGGTTTCAGTGCGGCTGTTCGCGTACTCAACCTCTTCCAGTTCGGTCAGGAAGAAGCGCGAATCGGTGATCCACTTGTCGTACGGGTATTCGGTAGACAGTTCGTGCTTGAGCGCGCCGTCTTCGATGATCGCGCCCTTTTCGAGGTCGATCATGAACATCTTGCCCGGCTGCAGGCGCCATTTCTGGATGATGCGTTCGTCCGGAATCGGCAGCACGCCCATTTCGGACGCCATGACGACCATGTCGTCGTCGGTGACCAGGAAACGCGCCGGGCGCAGGCCGTTGCGGTCGAGCGTGGCACCGATCTGGCGGCCGTCGGTGAAGGCCACGGCGGCCGGACCGTCCCACGGCTCCATGATCGCGGCATGGAATTCGTAGAACGCGCGGCGTTCTTCGTCCATCAGCGGATTGCCGGCCCAGGCTTCCGGGATCAGCATCATCATGGCGTGGGCCAGCGAATAGCCGCCCATCACGAGCAATTCGAGCGCGTTGTCGAACGACGCCGAATCGGAACCGCCTTCGTCGATCAGCGGCCACAGCTTGTCGAGATCCTGGCCCAGTGCAGCCGACTTCATCGACTTCTGGCGCGCCTTCATCCAGTTGATGTTGCCGCGCACGGTGTTGATTTCACCGTTGTGGGCAATCATGCGGAAGGGGTGTGCCAGATCCCAGGTCGGGAAGGTGTTGGTCGAGAAGCGCTGGTGTACGAGGGCCAGCGCGGACGTCGCACGACTGTCCTGCAGGTCGAGGAAGTACTCGCCTACCTGGTTGGCCAGCAGCATGCCTTTGTAAACGATCGTGCGCGACGACAGCGACGGAATGTAGAACTGACCGACGTCGGACAGCTTGAGCGCGCGCACCGCATGTTCGACGCGCTTGCGCACGACGAACAGCTTGCGTTCGAAGGCGGTCTGGTCGGCCACGGTGTCCGGGCGGCCGATCAGCACCTGGCGCATCTGCGGCTCCATGGCGCGGGCCGCTTCGGCCAGCACGCTGCTGTCGCGCGGCAGATCGCGCCAGCCGAGGAAGGTCAGGCCTTCTTCGTGGATGATGCGCGCGACGACCGATTCACAGGCGGCGGCGCCATTGGCGGATTGCGGCAGGAAAACGGTTCCGCAGGCGTAATCGCCGGCGGCGGGCAGCGTGATGCCGAGTTTGCCGGCTTCGTCGCGCAGCAGCGCGTCGGGCAGCTGGATCAGGATGCCGGCACCGTCACCGAGCATCGGGTCGTAACCGGTGGCACCCCGATGGTCGAGATTCTTCAGGATCAGCAGACCCTTTTCGATGATGTCGTGCGACGTGCGATTCTTGATGTTCGCAACGAAACCCACACCACATGCATCGTGCTCGTTTTCGGGGTCGTACAGACCTTGAGTATGGGGAAGACCCATTGCATTCGTCCTCGGAACTCGTTTGCCAACCGCGCACGGAACCGGCCCTGCGGCCTGTCGCACTGCGGGAATTCGCACCTCCAAGCCCGTGAAAAAGCCGGCTTCCACGATCATCGCCTGACGGCGGGACGATGTGGGCACCGGCTCGGGTGGCCTGGCCGCTTCAACGCTGAAGCCGCTCCGGGCACTTTTGGGGTGGACGACGGAGTATACGGACATGCACGGCTGCAGACAATACTCGTTCCGCGGTGCATCAAAACGTGACGGAATCTGGCGTGAGGCGCGGCATGCGGCGGTCGCTTCAGATGTCGCCCACGGCAAACAGCCGGCGGTGTTCGCGCATGGCGTAACGGTCGGTCATGCCGGCGATGTAATCGGCGATGGCGCGTGCGCGGTCGTCCTTCGCCATGGACTGGTACTGCGGCGGCAGCAACTTCGGATCGCCGTGGAAGGCGCCGAACAGTTCGGCCACGATGCGCCGCGCCTTGGCCGTCATCCGCAGCACCTGATAATGGCGGTACAGCTCGTCGCGCAGGAACTGCTTCAGGGTGCGCTGTTCCGCCCGCATGGCGTCACTGTAGGCAACGAGTTCCGGCCCGCCGCGCACGTCTTCGATCGACTCCGGCGCAGCCGCCGCGATGCGGGAACGGGTTTCGGCGACCAGATCAACGACTTGCGCATTGATCATGCGCCGGATCGTTTCGTGGATCAGGCGCCGGCCGGTGATCTGCGGGTACCGATCGAGCACTTCGCGCCGGTAGCGCGCGAACACCGGCACCTCTTCCAGCTGGTCGAGCGTGATCAGGCCGGAGCGCAGACCATCGTCGACATCGTGATTGTTGTAGGCGATTTCGTCGGCCAGATTGCAGATCTGCGCCTCGATGGTCGGCTGGGTGCGCTCGATGAAGCGCCGACCCAGATCGCCGAGGTCTTTTGCGCGAGCCGGCGAGCAGTGTTTCAGGATGCCTTCGCGCGTTTCGAACGTGAGGTTCAGCCCGTCGAAGGCGCCGTAGCGCTCTTCCAGCAGATCAACCGTGCGCAGGCTCTGCAGGTTGTGCTCGAAGCCGCCGTGTTCGCGCATGCACTCGTTCAGTGCGTCCTGGCCGGCGTGGCCGAATGGCGTATGTCCGAGGTCGTGCGACAGCGAAATCGCCTCGACCAGATCCTCATTTACCCGCAGCGCGCGCGCGATCGAGCGGGCGATCTGCGCCACTTCGATGCTGTGGGTCAGCCGCGTGCGAAAGAGATCACCCTCGTGATTGACGAACACCTGCGTCTTGTATTCGAGGCGGCGGAACGCGGTGCTGTGGATGATGCGGTCGCGGTCGCGCTGGAACTGGCTGCGCTCCGACGGCGCCTCTTCGGGGTGCACACGGCCCAGCGAATTGTCTTCACGTGCGGCGTACGGAGCCAGCTCAGACATCGGCGCAACACTGTTCGATCGCCGATGCGACGTCAGGCCGCGTCGCGTCGCCCCACACCACGGCGTCGCCGATGGCACGCAGCAGCACCAGTCTCAGCTTGCCGGCTTCGACCTTCTTGTCGTGCGACATCAGTTCGAGATAACGGTCGACACCCAGGCGCGGGCCACGCAGCGCCAGGCCGGCTGCTTCGTGAATGCCGCGGATGCGCGCGATGTCGGCGTCACCCAGCCAGCCCAGCCGGCGCGAAAGCTCGGCCGCCATCAGCGTGCCGGCGGCAACGGCTTCGCCGTGCAGCCATTCGCCGTAGCCAAGACCGGTTTCGATCGCGTGGCCGAAGGTATGGCCGAGATTGAGCAGCGCCCGCACACCGGTTTCGGTTTCGTCTTCGATCACCACCTCGGCCTTGTTGCGGCAGGAGCGTTCGATGGCAAACGCCAGCGCGTCGGTGTCGCGCGCCAGCAGGCGCGGCATGTTGATCTCGAGCCAGTCGAAGAATTCGCGGTCGCGGATCAGGCCGTACTTGATCACTTCGGCCAGGCCGGCCTTCAATTCACGCTCCGGCAGCGTGTCGAGCGTATCGATGTCGGCCAGCACCAGCTTTGGCTGATGGAAGGCGCCGATCATGTTCTTGCCGAGCGGGTGATTGATGGCGGTCTTGCCGCCGACGCTGGAATCCACCTGCGACAGCAGCGTGGTCGGCACCTGGATGAAGGGCACGCCGCGCTGATAGGTTGCCGCAGCGAAGCCGACCATGTCGCCGATGACGCCGCCACCCAGCGCGATCAGCGTCGTCGAACGTTCGACCCGGGCGCCGAGCAGCGCGTCGAAAATGAGGTTCAACGTCGGCCAGTCCTTGTGCGCCTCGCCGTCGGGAAGCACCACCAACTGGTGGGCGACATCGACCGAATCGAGCGCGGCGAGCACACGCGCGGCGTACAGCGGTGCGACCACCTCATTGCTGATGACGACCGCGCGCTTGCGTTTGAGCACCGACGCCAGCAGGTCGCCGCGATCGATCAGGCCGCGACCGATGTGGATGTCGTAGGCGCGTTCATCAAGGGCGACGTTCAGGCTGCGCATCGGCTCAGGTATTCCCGTTCAAGTTGACGGACGATGGTGAGCGGGCTGCCGTGCCCGCTTTCGGCGATGAAATCCGCCACTTCACGGTACAGCGGATCGCGGATGCCGTGCAGTTCGCGCACCCGCGCGCGCGGGTCATCGACCTGCAGCAACGGACGGTTGCGGTCGCCGCGGGTGCGGTGCCAGAGCACGTCGGGGGGGACATCGAGATAGACGACCCAGCCGCCGGCCTTCAGGTGTTTGCGGTTCATCGGGTCGAGCACTGCGCCGCCACCGGTGGCGAGCACCAGACCGGAGTCCTGGGCGAGTGATTCGATCACTGCGCTTTCGCGCCGGCGGAAACCCGCCTCGCCCTCGATTTCGAAGATCGTCGGGATGCTGACGCCGGTGCGCGCTTCGATCTCGTGATCGCAGTCGACAAAGCGCTTGCGCAGGCGTCGCGCAAGCTGCCGTCCGACCGTGGTTTTGCCGGCGCCCATCAGGCCGACGAGAATGATGTTGTCGCTGTGTTCCACGGGCCGGATTCTAGCAGTGCCCGCCCGCCCCGGCCGACGGCCTCACGTTCGGGGCCGCCCCTCAGGTGGATTCAGGATCAGCGCAGCGTGAGGTTGTCGCTGACGATGCGCGGTGTCACGAAGATGAGCAGCTCGGCGCGGTTGTCGCGGGTTTCCGTGTTGCGGAACAGGAAACCGACATACGGCAGGTCGCCGAGGAACGGCACGCGCGACTGGGTGCGGCGTTCTTCCTGGGTATAGATGCCGCCAATCACCACCGTGCCGCCGTTCTCGACCAGCACATCGGTCTTGACGTGCTTGGTGTCGATGGCCACACCGGCGCCGGTTGCCAGCTGGGTGTTGGGCGTGTCCTTGTTGATGTCGAGCGCCATCTGTACGCGGCCATCCGGCGTGATCTGCGGCTTCACTTTCAACATCAGATTGGCCTTGCGGAAGGAAATGCTGGTCGCGCCGGAGCTGGTGGCCTGCTGGTACGGAATTTCGACGCCCTGCTCGATCAGTGCTTCGTTCTGGTCGGAGGTCATGACACGCGGACTCGAAATCACCTTGCCCTTGCCGTCCTGTTCAAGCGCGGACAGTTCGAGGTTCAGGAAGCGGGTGGCCGCCGAGTTGAACAGCACGAACGACAGCTGGCCCGGCGAGCGGCCGCTGATGTTCGACGCACGCAGATTGACGCCCAGCGAATCCGTCGTGAAGTTGGGCTGCGTCTGGACCTGACCGGTCTGGAAGCCGGTCGCCAGTGAAGAACCTCCGATGTTCAAACCGGCACGTCCAAGTTGCACCGATCCCGACTGTGCCTGGTTCAGACCCAGACGCGCACCCAGGTTCTTGGCGAAGTCTTCGTTCGCTTCGACGATGCGCGCTTCGATCAGCACCTGGCGGGTGGCGATGTCGAGTTCGCTCAGGATGCGGCGGATGTCCTCAAGGCGGCTGGGAATATCGGTCACGATCAGCTTGTTGGTGCGCACGTCCATAACGATCGAACCCCGCTTGGACAGGAAACGCTTGTCCTTGTCGTCGGTGATCGCCTTGTGCAGCACATCGGCCTTGTGATAGTTCAACTGGAAGGTTTCGGTGCGCAGCGGCTCGAGTTCGCTGACCTGCTGCTGGCTTTCCAGAGCAAGTTTTTCCTTGGCCGACAGTTCGTCGCGAGGCGCGATCCAGATCACGTTTCCGGTCTTGCGCTTGTCGAGGCCCTTGGCGTCGAGAATGATGTCGAGCGCCTGATCCCACGGCACATCCTTCAGACGCAGGGTGAGTGAACCGCCCACCGTGTCAGACGTGATGATGTTGTTGTCGGTGAAGTCGGCAATCACCTGAAGCACCGAACGGACGTCGATGTTCTGGAAGTTCAGCGACAGCTTTTCGCCCTGGTAGCCGGGCTTGCTGCCCTGAACCAGCTTGTTCGGATCTTCGACCAGCCGCTTCACTTCGAGGATGAACTGATTCTCGCTCTGGTAGGCGTTGTGCTCCCACAGGCCGGTCGGCGTCACGGTGAGGCGCGTGTTGGCGCCCGAGCGCACGACTTCCATCTGGGTGATCGGCGTGCCGAAATCGGTCACGTCGTAGCGCTTCAGGAATTCGTCGGCCACCGAAGCGCGCAGGAACTCGACGACCAGTTTGGCGCCCTGCTGACGGATGTCGATGCCGGTATTCGGGTCGGACAGCTCGACCACCACACGGCCTTCGCCATCCTTGCCGCGACGGAACCCGACGTTGCGCAGCGTCTGCGCGTCCTGCGACACGCCCGGCTCGGCAAAGCGCGACACGTTGTCGGACTGGGCAACCGCCTCGGAACTGGCCGGCATCGCGAGACTGATGTAGAGATCACGCCCGGAAATGCGGGTATTGAACGGCGACAGCTTGTTCAGATTCAGCACCAGACGCGTGCGATCACCGACTTCGACGATGTTGTAGCTGCGCAGATGGGCCTCGTTCACGGTCTGCGAATTGCGCCCCACGGCATTGCCTGTCGCGGGAAAATCGAACGCGACGCGCGCGGGCGATGCGACGCTGAAGTTGGCCGGTACCGCAGTCAGTTCGGTTTTGGTGGTGACCTTGATCAGCACCTCACCGCCTTGCTGCGACACCAGAATGGATTCGATGCTGTTGGGCTGGCTCTGGGCAAGCGAAGCAACGGGTATCAGGCTTGCGCCAAGGGCCACGATCAGGCATGCGATCTTGCGGACGAAATTCATTTGTTTGTCTCCTGCTCCAGCAACTGGAGCGTACTGGTACGTTCGACCCATTCGCCGTCCGCGTCCTGAACGATTTCCTTGAGGGTGATGCCGTCATCCGCAATGGCCGTGATGACACCGAAATTCTGACCCATGTAATTCCCTGACCTGACCCGGTGCAATGTCGCGTCGGCCTTGATCAGCGCATACGCGACCTTGCCCTGCTGCAGCACGCCGACCATGGCAAGCGAATCAAGCGGGTATTGCTCGAGCGGCTCCTTGCGGCGATCGAGATCCGGGCCCACACCGCCCCCGCCCCCGCCCTTCTTGCGCTCGGGTTCGATCTTGGCCTGGCTGAACGGATCGATCAGCGACTCGGTTTCGTAGGCCACAATGATCGAAGGCTTGATTTCGGGCAGTGGTTTGACCTGTCCCTTCAGCCCCTGGGTGCTCTGTTCCATCCATGCGCGCAGGTCCTGATGGTCCTCCGAACCGCAGGCCACCAGACCACTGCACAGCATGGCGAGGGTCAATGCGCGCTTCACTTCTTGTTCCCCTTTTCGCGCTCTGCCTTTTCGCGTTTCACGCGGGCCAGCTCTTCCTCGTCCAGATAGCGGTAAGTGGTCGCCACCGCATCCATCTTCAGCAATCCATCCTTGCCCGATTCGATGCCGATCGAGCCGATCGTGACGATCCGTGACAGCTTGGCAACGTCACCCGCGAAACTGCCGAGATCGTGATATCCGCCGGTCACCCGCAGCGTGATCGGCAGTTCGGCGTAGAAATCCTTGACCGCTTCGCTGCCCGGACGCCAGATCTCGAACTGCAGGCCGCGACTCAGGCCGGCCTGACTGATGTCCACCAGCAGCGATTCCATTTCCGCCTTGTTCGGCAGCTGCTTCAACAGGGCCCCGAAAGACCGGTCGATATCGTTCAGTTGCTGCTGATACTGTTCGAGATTGACTGCTTCGCCTTTCTTTTGCAGCCACTGCTCCTTGAGCGCCTGCTCTTCGGCGCGCTTCTGCTCCAGTTCCACCATCAGCGGCTCCCACAGGAACCACCAGCCGGCAGCGACTGCTGCGATCAACAGGCCGAGCAGGACTGCCAGTTTCGGCACGATCGCCCAGTTGCCCACATCCTTCGGATCAAGGTTCTTGAAATCATCCCCGATGCGCGACAGATCGATCTTCGGAAGCTGGATGTCCTTCATGTCTTCCTGCCTTTGGCGACGGTTTCGTCCGCTGCCCGCGTGATGTGCAGATCGAGGTTGAATTCGTTCATGCGGCGCTTGTCGACGTTCGCCCCCTTGATTTCCACCAGCGTCGGCCGCTCGAGCAGCGGCGACGATTCGAGGTTGCGCATCAGGCTTGACACGCGGGCGTTCGACTGCGCGTAACCGATCAGATTGATCTTCCCGCCTTGCTGCGACACCTTCCGGATGTAAACACCTTCCGGCACATTCTTGGCGAGTTCGTTGAACAGGCCGACCGCTTCGGACCGGTTGCCCTGCAAGGACTCGATGACCTGCTTGCGCTGGATCAGCGCGTCGGTCTGCTCGCGCAGACGCTTGATTTCATCGATCGACTTGTCGAGCACTGCGATTTCGGTCTTCAGAAAGGCGTTCTTTTCATCCTGCGCCGACACGTAACCATTGATCACGCCATTCACCAGTCCGACGATGAGCGCACCGAACAGCAGTGTCGCGCCGGAAAACGCTACGAACTGCTGGCGTCTTGCCTTGCGCTTCTCCTCGCGATGCGGAAGCAGGTTGATCCGTATCATGCGTCGAACCTCCTCAATGCGAGGCCGCAGGCGACAAGCAGCGACGGCGCATCCTGACTCAGGCGCTTTGCGGTGACCGCAGAAGACAGCTGCATATCAACAAACGGATTGGCGATGCGTGTTTCCACCTGCGTGCGGTTGGCAACCACTTCATCGAGCCCCGGAATGACGGCGCAGCCGCCTGCGAGCACGATGTGGTCGACGCTGTTGTACTGCGTCGAGGTGAAGAAGAACTGCAGCGCGCGCGACACTTCGAGCGCCAGATTGTCCATGAAGGGGCGCAACAGATCGTTTTCGAAGTTTTCCGGCAGCGTGTTGGTGCGCTTTGCCGCCTCGGCTTCTTCCGGACTCATGCCGTAGTTGCGCATGATGTCCTGCGTCAGCTGGTAGCCACCGAAAGCCTGCTCGCGGGAATACACCGGCTGGTCGTTGCGCAGGATGATCACATTCATCACATTGGCACCGACGTCGACCAGCACGATGTTGGTGTCCTTGCCGCCGTCGGGCAACTGCTTCTCGACCAGTTCGAACGCGGCCTGTGCGGCGTAGGACTCGACATCGACGACCACCGCGCGCAGACCGGCTGCTTCTGCAATGGCTACGCGGTCTTCCACCTTTTCCTTGCGCGATGCGGCGATCAGCACCTCGACTTCATCCGGGCTGCCCGGCGCCGGGCCGACCACCTGAAAGTCGAGATTCACCTCGTCGAGCTGGAAAGGAATGTATTGATTGGCCTCGGACTCGACCAGCACTTCGAGTTCCTGTTCGCGCTGGTTGGCCGGAACGATGATCTTCTTGGTGATGACGGCCGCAGCAGGCAGCGCCAACGCGACATTTCGCGTCGAGGTGCCCATGCGCTTCCATGCTCGCCGGACCGCGTCTGCCACGTCATCGAGCTTGGCGATGTTGCCATCCACCACCGAATCGCGCGGCAGGTTTTCCGTGGCATAGCGCTCGATGCGGTGCTCGCCTTTCGCTGTCCGCGACAGCTCGACCAGCTTGACCGCCGAGGACGACACGTCCAACCCCAGCAAAGGGCGCGCTCCCGGGTTAAAAATCGACAGGTCGAAGGCCAAGCTTTTTCCTTTTAAGACAGTGAATTAGACCCAATACTCACAATTTACATTAAGATGCTAGCAGCAAGGTATCGACAAGTAAACAAATTTTGGGTAGGCGCGAGGCGGAGCTTCTGCGGGTCCGCCGGCTATAATTCACGCTTGTTGCCCGCCCGGAAATCCGTCCTCTTGCCCCCCGTCCTTCGCTGGTTCACCTACCCGCTGGCTGCTCTCGCGGGCTTGCTGCTCATCGGCGCCGCGCTTGCGTTGATCGTCGTGCTGCTTGCCTACCCGCAACTGCCGTCACTCGACATCCTCACCGACTACCGGCCCAAGATCCCGCTGCGCGTCTACAGCGCCGACGGGCATCTGATCGGCGAGTTCGGTGAAGAGCGTCGATCGGTCGTTCCGATCGCCCAGGTTCCCGATTCGCTGAAGCAGGCCATCATCGCCGCCGAAGACGAGCGCTTCTATCAGCACTACGGCATCGACTACGTGGGCATCGCACGTGCCGCCCTGTCCAACATGACCACCTCCGGACGGAGTCAGGGCGCGAGCACCATCACCATGCAGGTGGCGCGCAACTTCTTCCTGTCCAGCGAGCGCACCCTGCGCCGCAAAGTCTATGAAGCCCTGCTCGCATTCAAAATCGAGAACAGCCTGACTAAAGACCAGATACTCGAGCTCTACATCAACCAGATCTATCTGGGGCAACGCGCCTACGGCTTCGCTGCCGCGTCCAGAGCCTATTTCGGCAAAAACCTCGCAGACCTTAGCGTGGCGGAATCGGCGATGCTGGCCGGACTGCCGAAGGCGCCTTCAAAATACAACCCGGTCGTCAATCCAAAGCGCGCCGCGCTGCGTCAGGCCTACGTGTTGCGCCGCATGAAGGACCTCGGCTACATCGACGACGCAACGCGGACGGCCGCGGTCGAACAGCAACTGCCGGTGCGCCGCGACGGTGCCCAGTCTGAACAGCGCGCGGACTTCGTGGCCGAGATGGCGCGCCAGATTGCGGTCGAAAAATTTGGCGAGAATGCCTACGGACTCGGACTGCGTGTCGTCACGACGATACGCCGCTCCGATCAGGCAGCGGCAATCGAGGCGGTGCGCAAGGGCGTGCTCGATTACGACCGCCGGCACGGCTATCGGGGCGCCGAGGCCTTCATCGACCTGAAGGACGTCGTCGCCGATGACGATGAAATGCTGGATGACCTGCTGCAGGACGTGCCGGACGCCGCCGGCCTGCACGCGGGCGTCGTTCTTGAAGCCAGCCCGACAGCGATCAAGGTCTACAAACGCGGCGGCGAGGTGCTCATGCTCGGCGCCGACGCCATCCGCTTCGCCCGCTCGATGCTCGACGACAAGGCCCCGCCGGCAAGACGGCTGCGTCGCGGTGCCCTGGTGCGCGTGATGCCGGATGTCAAGCTGGGCTGGGTGATCGCCCAGATGCCGGAGGTCGAGGCGGCGCTGCTGTCGATCGACAGCGCCGATGGTGCCGTGCGTGCGCTGGTCGGTGGCTTCGACTTCAATCGCAGCAAGTTCAACCACGTGACCCAGGGCTGGCGTCAGCCGGGGTCGAGCTTCAAGCCCTTCATCTATTCGGCCGCACTCGAAAAGGGCTACTCGCCTTCGACGGTCGAGGAAGACACGCCGCTCGTCGTCTCGGCGGGAGAAACGGGCAGCCAGAGCTGGCAGCCCAAGAACTATGATGGCAAGTACGACGGACCGATTTCGCTGAGAACCGCGCTGGCCAAGTCGAAGAACATGGTGTCGATCCGCGTGCTGCGTTCGATCGGGCCGCGCTATGCGCAGGACTACATCACGCGCTTCGGGTTCGATGCGGCGCGTCACCCGCCGTATCTGACGATGGCACTCGGTGCCGGGTCGGTGACGCCGTGGCAGATGGCGTCCGGCTACGCGGTATTCGCCAACGGCGGCTTCCGGGTCGAGCCGTACGTGGTGCGCGAGATACAGGACGGAAGCGGCAAAGTGCTCGCGCGTTTCACGCCGACCTCGCCGCATGACGAATCACAGCGCGTGATCGACGCGCGCAATGCTTACCTGATGGACAGCCTGATGCAGGACGTGGTGCGCCGTGGCACCGCAACGCGCGCATTGCAGCTCAAGCGCAGCGATCTTGCCGGCAAGACGGGCACAACGAACGAATACCTCGATGCGTGGTTCTGCGGTTATCAGCCGTCGCATGTCACGGTTGCATGGATAGGCTTCGACACACCGCGTTCGCTCGGCCGTGGCGAGACCGGTGGTTCTGCCGCGCTGCCGATGTGGGTGGACTACATGCGCCACGCACTGAAAGACATTCCGGAGGAGCGCCTGCCGTTGCCCGACGGCCTCATCAGCATCAATGCCGGCGAGGACGCGCAGGGCAATCCGCGCACCGATCTGATGTACGAGGAACACATGCCGCCCGCGCCGGAATCGATTCCGGACGAGCCCGAGGGCCCGGCGTCGGAAGGAGAAATCCTGCCTGAGGCACCACCTGTGCCTGTGTCGCCGTCCGGACCATCGCCCTCGGGTCACATCGTTCCCGGGTCTGCAGGGCTCGGCGGCGCAGTCGACTTCAGGGCATCAGGCGCACCGGTTCGCCGGCCTGCTGGCTGAGCAGGGTTTCCAGTGCCTGCATCAACTCGGCGCCGTCGCGCGTACCGATCCAGCGACCGTCTTGCGGCCGGAAATGAAAGCCGCCCGAGCGCGCCGCCACCCAGATTTCCTGGGCGACGCCATGCCTGTTGATCACCATTTTCGAGCCGTTGGCGAATTCGAGCTCAAGAACGCCGCCGGCCTGCAGTTCATAGTCGATGTCGGCGCCGCTGCGTTCCACGGCCTGCTCGATCCCGGCCAGCGTCGCATCGGCCAATTTGTTAAATTCGTTCTCATCCATTACCGGCTACCTGACATGTTTTCCAGCACGCTCGTGCGCATTGCCGCACTGACCCTGATACTCGCAGGTTGCGGCACCAAGGGACCCCTGACTCTGCCGCCCAAGGACACGATGCGGCCACCTGCGGCCGCAGTCCCTGATACACCGGCGCCCGCTTCGGTAGCGCCATCAAAGAATGATAGCAAGGTGCCTGCGCAATGAAGCACTTCGAAACCCGCGATGGCAGCCTGTTTGCCGAAGGTATTTCGCTCGAACGCATTGCCGCTGAGTTCGGCACCCCGACCTTCGTCTATTCCCGCGCAGCGCTGACCGACGCCCATGCAGCCTACGCCAAGGCGCTGACCGGGCGCGACGCCATGCTGTGCTACGCGGTAAAGTCGAATTCGAACCTCGCCATCCTGAATCTGTTCGCGCGCCTTGGCACCGGCTTCGACATCGTATCCGGCGGCGAACTGGCACGCGTCATCGCGGCAGGCGGCGATCCGGCGAAGGTCGTCTTTTCCGGTGTCGGCAAGACGCGCGATGAAATGCGCGCGGCGCTCGAACACGGCATCTACTGTTTCAACGTCGAATCCGAACCCGAGCTGCACCGCCTCGCCGAAGTCGCCGGCCGTCTCGGCAAGCGCGCCCCGATTGCGCTGCGCGTGAATCCGGATGTCGATCCGAAAACGCACCCTTACATTTCCACCGGCCTGAAGTGCAACAAGTTCGGCGTGCCGATCACCGACGCACACGCGCTCTATCTGGCCGCGGCGAAGCTGCCGCAGCTGGACATCCGCGGCATCGCCTGTCACATCGGCTCGCAGTTGCTCGATCCGGCGCCGGTCGCCGAAGCAGCCGCCAAGGTGGTCGCACTGGCCGAAGCACTGAACCGTGACGGCATCGAACTGCGCCATCTCGATCTGGGCGGCGGTCTCGGCATCCGCTATGACGACGAGGCGGTACCCGCTACCCGCGACTATCTCGCGCCCCTGCTGTCCGTGCTGGCCGGTCGCAAGGAAAGGCTGCTGCTCGAACCCGGTCGTTCGCTTGTCGGCAACGCCGGTGTGCTGCTGTCGAAAGTCGAGTACCTCAAGCGCGGAGAGGACCGCAACTTCGCCATCATCGACGCGGCGATGAATGACCTCGCCCGCCCGGCGCTGTACGACGCATTCCACCGCATCGCCGAAGTGCGCCCGCACGGCACGCCCGACACCTACGACGTGGTCGGCCCGGTGTGCGAAAGCGGCGACTTCCTCGGCCGCGCACGCCAACTGGCGGTCGAGCCGGAAGACCTGGTGGCGATCTTTTCCGCCGGCGCCTACGGCATGACCATGAGTTCGAACTACAACACGCGCGCCCGCGCGGCCGAAGTCATGGTGGATGGCGACACCTGTCACCTGATCCGCGCCCGCGAGCGCATCGAAGACCTGTACGCGGGCGAGCGCCTGCTGCCGTGATGCGATGAGCGGGCCGAACGATGACACGCGCGAGCGGCTGCGGCTGGACAAGTGGCTGTGGGCGGCCCGTTTCTTCAAGACACGCACGCTGGCGGCCGACGCGATCGACGCCGGCCGCATCCAGCTCAATGAGGCGCGCGCCAAACCGTCACGGGAAGTGCGCATCGGCGACCGTCTGGACATCCAGACCGGCGAGGTGCGCTACACGGTGATCGTGCAGGCACTGTCGGGCAAGCGCGGCCCGGCCGAGGTCGCACGCACGCTGTACGAAGAGACGCCCGAAAGCGTGGCGGCGCGCGAGGCAGCACGCGAGCAGCGCCGGTTGCAGCCGGAACCTTCGGTCGGCCTGCACGGCCGGCCGACCAAGACACAGCGCCGCGAAATCGACCGCCTGCGCGCTAGAATTCGCGGCGAATGAGCTGCAGCCCGACCGGGTTTTGCGGAGACCGGATTTTTGATCTGTTGAAAAGGAAACGAAATGTCCGAACGTATCGTGATGAAGATCGGTGAAGCCACCGTCTTCGCCAAGGAAGGTCAGTTCACTGACGCCATGCCGGAAATCGTCATCGGTTCGATCGACGGCCCGGTCGGCCAGGCCTTCGCCCAGATGATGGGTCAGACGGCCGGCCACACCCGCATGCTGGCCGTGCGCGACTGCAACCAGATGGCCAAGCCGGCGACGATGATGGTGCCCAAGGTGACGATCAAGAATTCGCGCACTGTGGAGCTGCTGGGCGGCGTGGTGCAGTCGGCCACCGCCGATGCAGTCGTCGACAGCGTCGCAGAAGGCGTCATTCCGAAGGAGCTGGTGGATGAACTTGTCATCATCGATCTGGTGTGGCTGGATCCGAACGCGGTCAAGGACCCCAACCTCGATATGAAGGACCTGTACCGCACCAACTACGAAGCGATGAAGCTGGCCATCCAGCGTGCGATGACCGGCAAGCCGACGATGGAAGAGCTGATCGCCAACCGCCACAAGATCAAGCACTGCATGTACGACCCGGACGCCTGAACGCGACGCGTCCATCAAGCGAGAGCCCCTGCAGCGTGCAGGGGCTTTTTTTTGCGGCCTGAACGCTTTCACGCCAACCTTGTTTTGAGCTCCACCGGCATCCAGAATGAATGAAGCCTGGCCGTTGGTCAGGCAGGGAGGACTGCCGATGGACATTCGGGCCGACACCACACCCGGGCGCGAGAATGCGGCAATGCCGCAAATGAGTGACGACGCATTCCGGCGCGTCGTCGAGTACGCCCCGAGCGCCATGGTACTGGTCGATGACCACGGCATGATGGTACTGGTCAATGAACAGACGGAAAGGCTGTTCGGCTATCCGCGCGCTGAACTGATCGGTCGCTCTGTTGACATGCTGGTGCCCTTCGCCACGCGTGCGCATCACGCCGACTTCCGCCACAGTTTCCTTTCGTCACCCAGCCCACGACCGATGGGTGGTGGCCGTGACCTGTTCGCCTGCCGCGCCGACGGCAGCGAATTCCCGGTCGAGATCGGCCTCAATCCGATGGACACCGGCAACGGTGTCATGGTGCTGGCCTCGATCGTCGACATCACCGAACGACGCCGCGCGCAGCAGGTGCTGGAACAAGCCCTGCTCGAGAAGACGGTGCTGCTCAACGAGGTTCATCACCGGGTCAAGAACAATCTCCAGGTCATCACCAGCCTGCTGAACCTGCAGGCCAACAATGCAGACGATCCGCGCGTGCGCGACATCCTGAACGAAAGCCAGAACCGCGTTCGCGCAATGGCGCTGACCCACCAGCTGCTGTACGAGCGCAAGGATTTCTCGCGCATGGATCTCGGCGACTACCTCGACCGCCTGGCCCAGCTGTTGCGCGGTACCTATCGCAGCGGCTCGAATGGTGTCGAACTGCAGCTCGAACGACCGGCACAGCCGGTGTACCTGGATCTGGAACGCGCGATCCCCTGCGGGCTGATGGTCAACGAACTGGTCACCAATGCCTTCAAGCACGCCTTTCCGGAGCAACGCCGCGGCGACATCACCATCACTTTGTCCGGCAACGACCAGCGGCTGACACTCGCCGTGCGCGACGACGGAATCGGCCTGCCGGCGGATTTCGATTTCGACGCGGTCAAGTCGCTTGGGCTTCAGCTGGTCCCCCTGCTGATAGACCAGTTGCACGGCGAACTGCAGATACTGCCCGGGAGCGGTGCCCATTACCGCATCACCTTCCCGGCAGCCCTGCCCAATCGAGGCACGCCATGAACGCTCCGCTCCCGATCAATCTGATGCTGGTCGAGGACGAACGGGTCATCGCCTTCGATCTGAAAAACCAGCTGCAGTCATTCGGATACCGGGTCGGCGCCGTGCTCGCCAGCGGCGAACAGGCCGTCGACCGGGTCGTCGACGTAGCCCCCGATCTGGTGCTGATGGACATCCATCTTGACGGTGCGCTCGACGGCATCGATGCCGCATTGCAGATGCAGGCTCGACTCAAGGTACCGGTGGTGTTCCTGACTGCCTACGCCGAGGACGACACGCTAAAGCGGGCGATGGACTGCCGGCCTTTCGGCTATCTGGTCAAGCCATGCGAGGCGCGTGAGCTGCACGCAACGATACAGATGGCGCTGGTGCGTCGTGAAGTCGAGGCGAACGTCGAACGCAGCGAACAGCTGTTCAAGCTTGCGCTGGACGCCGCCTCGCTTGGCGTGCTGGAGTGGCAGGGCGACTCGATGCGACTGCACGGCGATGGCCACCTGCGCGGCCTGTTCGGCGACCGGCCTGTGCCGCTGGACGAAAACTGGGACATCTTTCTGTCGCGGGTCGATCCGGACGACCGGACGCGCATTACTGAAACGCTGAACTCGGCACTGGAACGCGGCGACGCCGTGCGCATCGGGTTCCGCACCGCCGGCAATGGGGAATCTCGCAGCCTCGAGGCGCATGCCCGCGCGTACGGCGAGTCGCACAGCGAACGGCGCATCGTCGGCATCCTGCAGGATGTGACCCAGCGACGTCTCGACGAAGCAGCGCTGCGCCAGTCCAGCGTGGTGTTCCACAACTCCGCGGAGGCCATCGCCATCTGCGACCTGCAGCGGCGCATCGCTGCGGTGAATTCGGCCTTCACCCGCATTACCGGCCACGCGGAATGTGACGCGATCGCGCTCAACCTCGAGCGGGTACTGGGCACCGGCCATGACGACGCCTTCTACGGCGCACTGGTTGCCTCCGCCGGCAGCGGCTACTGGCAAGGCGAGGTGCAGTGCCGCCGCGCCTCCGGCGACAGCTTTCCAGCGTGGGAGAGCATCAGTGCGGTACGCAGTGAGAGCGGCGAAGTCACCCACTTCGTCACGGCGTTATCGGACTTCACGGCCATCCACCAGATCGAAGCCAAGCTGAACCATCTGGCACATCACGACGCGCTGACCAATCTGCCCAACCGGCTGCTGTTCGACGACCGTTTCGAACAGGCGATCGAACAGGCACGTCGGCTGCAGCAGCGCTGCATTCTGCTGTTTCTCGATCTGGACAGCTTCAAGGTGGTGAATGACACGCTGGGCCATGCCGTCGGTGATCAGCTTCTGCGCACCGTGGCACAGCGCCTGCGCACTGCATTGCGCCGCAGCGATACGCTGGCCCGTCTCGGCGGGGACGAGTTCGTCGTGCTGGCCGGAAGCGCCCTGCCGGACGAGGCATCCCGCCTCGCGCTCAAACTGCTCAACGCGCTGAGTGCTCCGTTCGACCTCGGAGAGGAGCAGATCCGCATTTCGGCCAGCATAGGCATCGCGATATTTCCTGACCACGGGAGTGACCGCAACGTACTGATGCGCGCAGCCGACATCGCGATGTATTCGGCCAAGTCACAGGGTCGCAATCGCTTCCAGTTCTTTTCCGAAGACATGTCGGAGCGCACGCACGAGCGCATGCAGATGGAGCAGGGCTTGCGACGCGCAATCGATGCCGATGCGCTGCAGGTGCACTACCAGCCGCAGCTGCGTCTGAGCGACCGTCACATCGTCGGAGTCGAAGCGCTGGTGCGCTGGCCGCATCCGGAATGGGGCATGGTGTCGCCGTCACGCTTCGTGCCGGTGGCGGAGGAAAGCGGCATCATCGAGGCGATGGGGCTGTGGGTGCTGCGCCGCGCCTGCCACGACATCGTCGGACTCGCGGACAGCGAGGGCCAGCAGATGCGGCTGGCGGTGAATGTGTCGGTACGCCAGTTCCTGCGCGACGACTTCGTCGGCCAGGTACTCAAAGTCCTGGTCGAAACCGGCTTCCCCGCCGCATCGCTGGAGCTGGAAATCACCGAATCCACGCTGCAGGTCATTGAACGCAGTGCCGGCATACTCGATGCTCTGAAGCGGCTTGGCGTATCCATCAGCATCGACGATTTCGGCACCGGCTATTCGTCGCTCAGCGTGCTGCGCGGCTTGCCGATCGACCGCATAAAGATAGACCGTTCCTTCATCATCGACCTCACCGAAAGCGACGATGCACGCGCCATGATCGATGCCATGCTCACGCTGGGCAGATCGCTGCGCATGATCACCATTGCCGAAGGAATAGAGCTGGATGCCCAGGCCGAACTGCTAGGCAGTCTCGGCTGCGCCGAAGGACAGGGCTTCCTGTTTGCGCGGCCGATGCCGCTCGACTCACTGCGCCGGTTGCTCGCCGGACGGCACTGAGCGCAGCTTCACCTTATGCCGGCTCGACTGCCTCGACCGGCAGCGTATCAAGGTGGCGTCGCAGGATTCGGTAGTGGTCGTAGTCGAAACGCGCGACGACACCTGCGGGCAAGGCATTCGCTTCTTCAGCTGCGCTGCCCAGGTAGCACCAGTGGGACAGCCAGTGGCGATCGCCACGCAGTGCGCTGGGCCGTCGTTCGCGTACCACCACCCGGCCCGGCCAGGGCCAGTCCGGCACCCGCAGCCCGTCCAGTGCACTCATCATCCGCAGATCGTGCTGCCGCACATCCTCGCGCCCGCAGCAGACGCCGCGGCAGCGCTTGATCTGCACGTTCACACAGGCGGCAGTGCGTCTTTCGTGCCCCTGCAGGCCGATGCGCTTCGGGCACAGCTGCCACGCTGTCGCCATTTCGCGCAACGCCGCCATGCAGTCGCGGCGCGAGCGGAACGGACCATACAGACCGCTCAGCTGCTGCGGCGCGACGCGGTCAAGATCGACCACGACCAGCGCCGCCTCTCCGGCGGCGACCGCGTTGCCCGGCCCCCCGCGCACGTGCAGCGCAACAGCCGGACCGGCCGCGCGCGGCGGCTTGTTGTAAGGTGGCTGCAACTGTTTCACGAGCTTCGCTTCGAGCAGCAATGCGCCCAGCTCGCCGGCTGTCTCGGTCCATTCGACGCGCTGCGTCTCGCGCGCAAGCCGTGCCGCCTGACCCGCCTTCTGCGGACCGCTGAAGTGGGACAGCACACGCGCACGCAGATTGCGGCTGCGCCCGACAAAAAGCGGGGTTTCAGCGGCTGCCGGCAACAGGTCTGCAGCATCGCCAGGCGCTGCAGGTGCGCCATAAAACAGATACACACCCGGCGCCTCCGGCGGGTCTCCCACGGCGCCTGGTGCGACGCCGGGCACCGGCGAGGCGGCGAGCCCGGCCTTGCGGATTGCCGTATCGATCTGCACGACCGGAAAGTCGCGCTTCACGATGTCGAGCACGTCACACACCACCCGGGCATCGCCCAGTGCGCGGTGACGCGCATCGCAGTGCAGCCCGAGTCGCTCCATCACGGCATCCAGCCCATGACGCGGATGCCCGGGGTACAGCGCGCGCGACAGCTTGACCGAACACAGCACGCGCGGCGCGAAGGACAGCGACAGACGGGCGAACTCGTTGCGCAGGAAGCCGTGGTCGAAGCGTGCGTTGTGGGCCACGAACAGACGGTCACGCAGCAGCGCTGACACCTGCTGCGCGATGTCGGCAAAGCTCGGGGCGCGGCGCACCATGTCGTCGGTGATGCCGGTGAAATTCTGGATGTTGCCTGGAATCGGGATGCCCGGATTGACCAGGCTGGACCATTCGACGCGACGGTCCCCGTCCACCAGCACGATGCCGACCTCGGTGATGCGATCAAGCGCCGGATCGCCGCCTGTCGTTTCCAGATCGACGACGGCCAGTGGCGTATCGAGCAGGCTCATCGTACGAACGCGACCTTGTGCTGCGACTGATCCGGCGCCGGATTCAGTGTGAATCGCCCGGCGTCAGGTCGGCCTGATACGGGTAGGCCTTCTGCGGCACCCCGGCTTCGTTGAAGCGGCGCTGGCTTTCGAGGTCCTGCGGCTTGTCCCACCACAGCGCGCGCCCCTTGCGCTGCTCTTCAACCTGCTCCGGATTCTTTTCCAGGTATTCACGCATGAAACGCGTGTGATCCGATTCGTAATCAGCCACTTCAGACTCCATACAGAAAATTCGATGACTACTGCTGCGCACCCCTGCGGCCTTCGTCAGCCTTTTCACTGCCGGCACGCACCCTGTTGATGCGCACCACTTCCGGTACGCGTCGCAAACCCTTCATGATGCGCGCCAGATGCACGCGATCGCTCACCTGCAGCGTGAAATGAATCTGCGTGTAAAGGCTGCCGTCTTCTTCCATTCCGACATTCTGGATGTTAGCGCCGCATTCCGCGATCTCGAACGCCACCTTGGCCAGCACGCCCGGACGATTCGCCGACACGACGCGGATGCCGACTTCGAACACCCGACTGGTGTCGCGCTCCCACTCCACATCGACCCACTGGTCGCCTTCCTTGCGGTTGCGCCGAAGCGTCGGGCAGTCGTGCGCATGGATCATCAGGCCGGATCCCTTGCGCATCTGGCCGACGATGGGGTCGCCCGGTATCGGCTGACAGCAGCGCGCAATCTGCACCGCCATGCCTTCCGAACCGCGGATCAGCAACGCGCTCTCGGGCACCTCGATCCCACTGCCGGCCTCGCGCGCCGTCTGCAACTCGAGCAGGCTGCGGGCGACGAAGGTGGCCGAGCTCTTGCCCTGGCCGATGTCGGCGAGTGCGTCCTTGCGGTTGCGGATGTCCGCCGTTTCAAGCCAGTGTGACCACGACACATCGCTGATTTCGTCCGGCGTGACGCCGAACTGGCGCAGCGCCTGGGTCAGCAGCCGCTCGCCGAGCTGGGCCGATTCCTCGACCTGCATGTTCTTCAGGAAGTGGCGGATCTGCGCACGTGCCTTGCCGGTCTTCACATACCCCAGCCAGGCCGGATTCGGATTGGGGTGTGTCGCCGTGATGATGTCCACCTGATCGCCACTGTTCAGTTCGCTCCGCAGCGGCATCAGCTCGTGATTGATGCGACAGGCCACGCAGCAGTGGCCGACATCGGTATGCACCGCGTAGGCGAAGTCGACCGCCGTCGCACCGCGCGGCAGCGACATGATCTTGCCCTTGGGTGTGAACACGTAGACCTCGCCCGGAAACAGGTCGATCTTGACGTGCTCGAGGAATTCGGCCGAATCCGGTGCCGAACTCTGCAGTTCGAGCAGTGACTGCAGCCAGCGGTGCGTATTGGCCTGCAGGTCATCCAGCGACTGTTCGCTGTCCTTGTACAGCCAGTGCGACGCGACGCCGTTCTGCGCGATCTGGTGCATTTCGGAGGTGCGGATCTGAACTTCGACCGGCGTGCCGAACGGGCCGATCAGCGTCGTGTGCAGCGACTGGTAGCCGTTGGCCTTCGGGATCGCGATGTAGTCCTTGAACTTGCCCGGCACCGGCTTGTACAGCGCGTGCAGCGCGCCCAGCGTCAGATAACAGGCAGCCACGTCCGGCACAACCACGCGAAAGCCGTAGATGTCGAGCACCTGCGAAAACGTCAGATGTTTGTCGCGCATCTTGCGGAAGATCGAATAAAGGCTCTTCTCGCGACCGAACACGTCGGCTTCCAGCCCGCGCTCGGGCAGGCGGGTACGGATCGCATCGGTGATCTTGCCGACCACTTCGCGTCGGTTGCCGCGCGCCGCCTTCATCGCTCGGTCCAGCACCCGGTAGCGCAGCGGGTACATGGCCCGGAAGGCCAGATCCTGCAGTTCGCGATACACCGCATGCAGGCCGAGGCGGTTGGCGATCGGGGCGTGAATTTCGAGCGTTTCGCGCGCGATGCGCCGCTGCTTGTCCTGCCGCACGCTGCCGAGCGTGCGCATGTTGTGCGTACGGTCCGCCAGCTTGATCAGGATGACGCGCACGTCGCGCGCCATCGCCATCAACATCTTGCGGAAGTTTTCCGCCTGCGCGTCTTCCTTCGACTGGAACTCGATCTTGTCGAGTTTCGACACGCCATCGACCAGTTCGGCGACCACCTTGCCGAAACGTTCGGCGATCTCTTCCTTCGTGATGTCGGTATCTTCCATCACGTCGTGCAGCAGCGCCGCACACAGCGCCTGGCTGTCGAGTTGCCAGCCGGCGAGGATTTCCGCCACTGCGACCGGATGCGACACGTAAGGCTCGCCGCTCATCCGGAACTGGCCTGCGTGAGCGCTTGCGGACAGCGCGTAGGCATCGCGCACGCGCTGCACGTCCTCGTCCCGCAGATAGGCGGAAACCGACACGATCAGGCGATCGAAGTCGCCGCCGTGGGGACCGGCGGGATTGCCCGCATGGGGATCGTTGTCAGCCAGACCGAGCGCGACAACGGGTGCTTCAGGCGAAGGCTGCTTGACCGGGGTGGGCATGAGTATGTCGTCCACCGGCCGCATGGTTCAGTTCAGTGCCTGAGGCCCGGTCGCATCAGACCTGACCCCGGTTCAGGATTTCGACGCCGTACTTGCCGGCGGCGATCTCGCGCAGCGCCACCACGGTGGGTTTGTCGTTCTCGGCTTCGACCTGCGGCGTGCTGCCGGCAGCGAGCTGACGCGCACGTACGGTCGCCGCCAGCGTCAGCTGGAATCGGTTGGGGATGCGCTTGAGACAGTCTTCAACAGTGATGCGTGCCATGTTCAGTCGATGCCCAGTGATTTGAATGTTTCAGGATGCCGCGCCATCTGGCTGGTCGTCAGCAGGCGCGCGGCCTGCACGACAGTCGCCAACTCAGCTTGAGCTTGACTCAGTATGTCATTGATTATAACGAAATCGAATTCGTGAAGATGACGTATCTCGTCGCGCGCCGCGGCCAGTCGCCGCTCGATGACGTCGGCGGCGTCCTGCCCGCGTCCGTTCAGCCGCGCGGACAGCGCGTCCAGCGACGGCGGCAGGATGAAGATGCCGACCGCGTCGGGAAACAGCGTGCGCACCTGCTGCGCGCCCTGCCAGTCGATTTCCAGCAGTACGTCACGGCCTGCCGACAGCTGTTCGTCGAGCCAGCGGCGCGACGTTCCATAGCAATTGCCGTGAACCTGGGCCCACTCGAGAAAGTCGCCCGCCGTGCGCATGGCGTCGAAAACAGCCGCGGACACGAAATGATAGGCCACGCCGTCGACCTCACCCGCGCGCGCAGCGCGCGTCGTGTGCGAGATCGACAGCTGTATCCGGGGGTCGCGTTCAAGCAGACCGCGCACCAGGGTGGTCTTGCCGGCGCCCGAAGGCGCACTGACGATGAAAAGCAGGCCGCGTGTTGCCATATTCAGTGATGTTTGGTGTACGGGGTCTTCGGGATGGTGCCGTGGGCGTGCTGATGAGACAAGAAGCGTCAATGGAATGTTACGGATTCTACTTGCGACCGCAGGCCTGACGTCCTGAAAGGGCCCCGGAACAGCGATCAGGCAGGATAGGCATGGCCCGCCGATGCGGAATGAAGCGTGGATGGCCGTCGCAGGCCGTGCGGAGTGGGGACTTTTTCAGCCGGCCGGCCGGGACCAGCCGCCGCCCAGCGCAAGGTAAAGCTGCACGACAGCCTGATGGGTCGCCCGCAGCGCCTGCGACAGCGCCAGTTCGCTGTCGAACGACTGACGTTCGGCGTCGAGCACCTCGAAGTAGCTGGTGATACCCGACAGATAGCGCACATTGGCCACCCGCAGTCGTTCGCGGTCAGCCAGCACGACGCGCTGCGTCGCCTCCTGCTGCAGTTTCCGCTGTTCGAAGGCGACCAGCGCGTCGCTGACTTCGCGGAAGGCCTGGCGCACGGTGGCCTTGTATTGCTCGACCAGAATGCGTTGCTGGGCCTCAGCCTGGTCTACACCGGCCTGCAGCCCGCCCGCCGTGAACAGCGGCAAGCCGACGGCGGGCTGAATCGACCACGCAAAGCGGCCGCTGTCGAACAACTGCCCGAGCTCGGGACTGGCAAAGCCGAGCATCGTGGTCAATGACAGGCTGGGCAGGAACGCCTTGCGCGCGGCGTCAACGCTGGCGCTGGCGCTGCGCAGGCTTTCTTCGGCCGCCAGGATGTCGGGGCGGCGCACGAGCAGTTCGGACGGCAGGCCCGCCGTGACATCGACGGGCAACATCAGGTGCTCGAGCCGCACGCTGCGCGCGACCGGCCCCGGATTGCGTCCGATCAGCACGGAAAGTGCATTCTCCGACTGGGCGCGGCGTCTGTGCTGATCGGCAATCGCCTCCTCGGACACCGCAAGCAGGGACTCGGCCTGACGCACGTCGATGATGGACGAAATGCCCTCGTCGAAACGTGCGCGGGTCAGGCGCAGCGCGTGGCGCCGCGTGTCCAGCGTGCGCCGACTGATTTCGAGCTGATTATCGAGATCCAGCAGGTCAAGGTAGAGCGCCGATACCTGTGCCACCAGGCTGATGCGCACGACCTGCGACGCCGCGTCAGTGGCCAGCAGCTGGCGCCGCGCAGCTTCGCTGCGGTCGGCAAGCTTGCCCCACAGGTCGATTTCCCACGCCGGCATCGTCAGTGACAAGGCCCCGTACTCACCGATCCGATTGTTGCGCGGATGCACGCCGGGCATCCGCTCGCGCACCGCTGACGCACCGATGCCGATCGACGGAAACTGCGCCGAACGCTGCAAGCCGAACTGGGCCCGCGCCAGATCGATGCGTTCGACCGCAATGCGCAGGTCGCTGCTGCCCGCGAGCGCTTCATCGACCAGCGCGCTCAATTCCGGCACCGGGAACACCTGCGCCCACGGCTGGGCGGCGAGGCTGACGGCGCCGCCTGATGAAGGTTGCGCAATGCCCGGGTGCTGCGGCCAGTGCGCGGGAACCACCGGCTCGGGCCGCACATGGGACGCCGGTTGGCAGGCCGCCAGCACCAGCGTCCACGCGACGAGCCCGAGAACCCGTGCGGCGCCCGCCCTCATGCTTCGTGCCCGCCTTCGTCGGCGTGTATGCCGAAGAACGCGGCGTACAGCAGCGGTACCACCACGAGGGTCAGCAGCGTCGCGAAGATCAGGCCGAACATGATGGTCACGGCCATGCTGCGGAAGAAGGGGTCGACCAGCAGTGGCGCCACGCCCAGCACGGTGGTCGCCGCACCGAGGAAGACCGGTCTGGCGCGGCTTGCGGACGCATCGAGCACGGCCTGATGGCGCGGCTTGCCGTCCCGGATTTCGGTATCGATCTGATCCACGAGCACGATGGCGTTCTTGATCAGCATCCCGGTGAGACTCAGGAAACCGAGGATGGCCATGAATTCGAACGGCGCCTGGAACAGCAGCAGCCCGACCGCCACGCCAAGCACAGCCAGCGGCACGGTGAGCCAGATGACCGCCGTCTGGCGGAACGCATTGAACATGACGATGACGGCCAGCACCATGGCGACGAAACCATAGGGCGCCGCCGTGGCAAGGCCCTCGTTCGCTTCGGTCGAAGCCTTGTGCTCGCCGTGCCACTCGAGCGCATAGCCAGGCGGCAGAGCAATCGCCTCGATCTGCGGCCGCAGGCGCTCGAACAGCGGCGCCGACAACTGCCCCGCCGGCGGATCGCACTGCGCCTTGATCATCGGGAAACGGTTCTCGCGCCGGATGATGGCGTTTTCCCAGCGCGTCTCCGTGCCTTCGATGAACTGTTCGACCGGTACGAAGCGCCCCGCCGTCGGGCTGAACACCTGCACGCTGCGCAGATCCTCCACGCCTTCGCGCTCCGCAGCCGGGGCGCGGGCGACGATCGGAATGAGTTTTTCGCGCTCGCGGTACACACCGATCTGCTGACCGACATAGTTGTGTTCCAGCGCGCCGGCGATGTCGGACGGCAGCACGCCAGCGCGTTGCGCGGCTTCGACCGAAAAGCGCGGCGCCACCACCGGCACCTGCTGACGCCAGTCGTCCTGGATCGCCAGCGCTTCCGGGTCTTTCGCCATGACGGCCTTCGCCTCGTCGGCCAGACCACGCAGCACTTGCGGATCCGGGCCGCGGAAGGCGGCTTCGATCTTCTTGCCGCCGCCGCGGCCCAGCATGAACTTCCACACCTTGACGTCGACGTGGGGGAACGCCTGCCCCAGTTCCGGCTGAAGCGCCGCGATCAGTCCTGCGATGTCCTCGAAGCGTTCGACGTCGACCAGCACCTGGCCGTAAGCCGGATTGGGGTCTTCCGGGCTGTAGGTGAGCATGAAGCGCAGCCCGCCCCGCCCGATGAAACTGGTCACCCGACTCACCCCCGGCCTTGCCTTCACCTTCCGCTCGACCTCGGCGACCACGCGTGCCGTGGCGTCGATATCGGTGCCCTGGGGCAGGTAGAGGTCAACGACGAACTGCGGCCGGGCGGAGTCCGGCATGAAGCCCGGCGGCACGAACCCGAAGGCGACGACACCAGCCGCCAGCAGTGCGACAAGCAGCGCACCGCTGGTGCGCCGGTACGCGAGCGCCGTGCGCAGCAGCCGCCGATAGGCCGTCATGACGCGACCGTCACGAACCGGGACGGGCTGATCGGTCACCTTGAGCAGGGCGACGCAGAACAGCGGAGTCAGCGTGATGGCGAACAACCACGACAGCATCATCGAGTACAGGATCACCCAGAACAGCGAACCGGCGTATTCGCCCATGTCGGTCGGCGACAGGCCGATGGCGCTGAAGGCGAGGATGCCGACCACGGTGCCGCCGAGCAGCGGCCAGACGGTCGCCTTCACGACGGCCGTCGCGGCCGGACGCGCAGCTTCGCCCCGCTGCATGCGCACCAGGATGCCGTCGGTGACCACGATGGCGTTGTCGACCAGCATGCCGAGCGCGATGATCAGCGCACCGAGCGAAATCCGCTGCATCGCGATCCCGTCCAGCAGCATGGCGATCAGCGTGCCAGCCACGGTCAGAACCAGTATCGCGCCGATGATCAGACCGCTGCGCACACCCATGAAGAACAGCAGTACGACAACGACGATGGCCACGGCAGCAACCAGATTCGCAACGAAGCCATCCACCGCGGCGCGCACCGAGTCCGACTGGATCGATATCGCGCTGAGCTCCATGCCGACCGGACGCTGATTTTCCAGCCCGGCCAGCCGACGTTTCACCGCGTCACCCATCTCGACCACGTTGCCGCCCAGGACGTTGGATACACCCAGCCCGATGGCTGGCTGACCTTCATGGCGCACGAGCGCCGCGGGGGGCGTGAGGTACTCGCGCCGTATGTCGGCGATGTCCAGCAGGCGCACGAGGCCGCTCGACGAATCACCGGCGACCACCAGATTCTTCAGCGCGTCCACCGACTCGACCGTCGCATCGGGATTGATCTGCAGCCGCAGATCGCCGGCGAGCACGTTGCCCGCCGGATTGATCACGTTCTGCGCCCGCAGCGTCGCGTGCACTTTTTCAAGCGGCACGCCGAGCTGTGCGGCGCGAGCGCGGGATATCTCGACGAAGATCGCCTCCGGGCGTTCGCCCAGCAGCGCGACTTTCGCAACGCCCGGCACCAGCACCAGTTCGCGACGCAGGAAGTCGGCGTAGTCATAAAGCTGGCGAGGCGTGTAGCCGTCCCCGGTCACGGCATAGAAGAGCGCGAAAACGTCACCGAAGTCGCCATTCACCACCGGTTGGGCTGCGCCCGGCGGCAGGGAACGGGACACCGAGGAAATCTTGCTGCGCAGCTTGTCCCACACCTGGTCGAGTTCGGCCTGCGAATGCGAAAAGGCCAGCTTCGCTTCGACCTTGACCAGCGATTCGCCGGCACGGGACACCGAAATGACCTCCTCCACCTCCTGCATCTGCTGCACGGCGCCCTCGATCAGATCAGTGACCTCTTCGGCCACCTGCGCCGGCGAGGCGCCCGGATAAGCGGTGACGACGACGGCCTGACGGATCACGAACTCCGGATCCTCGAAGCGGCCAAGGCGCTCATAGGACAGGTAGCCACCGATCAGCACCAGGACCGTCACGACCCATGCGATGACCGCATTGCGCAGCGTGTACTCGGCGGGATTCATCGCGCGCCCGACTCAGCGTTCATCGAGCGGGCGCACCTTCATGTCCTCGCGCAGCGCGCTCACGCCGGCGACCACGATGCGCTCGCCGGGTTCGAGACCGGACGTGATCACGATATCGCTGCCGCGAATGTCTGCGGTCCGCACGGCACGACGCGCGACCTGTCCGCCGGCGCCGACGATCCAGACGAACCGGTCGGCCGTCGCGTCGGTGGCGATGGCCGTGAGCGGCACGACCAGCGGTACGTCGGCCGACTTCACGTTACCGGCAAAGGGCACCACGGTCGCCGACATGCCCGGCAGCAGTTTCAGTCCGGCCGGCGGCGAACCGAGGGCGAGCACGATTTCGTAGGTCTGCGTCTGGGGGTCCGCCTCGGCCGCATAGGACTTCAGGCGGAGCGGCACCGAAAGTGCGCCCTGCCCCTCGAACACTGCCTGACCGACATCCTGGGCGTATTCGTTGCGCACGATGCGTTCCGGCACATTGATCACGATCTCCAGCGCGCGCAGGTCCTGCAGATCGGCGATCGGCTGATTGGCCTGCACATTGGCGAACGTTTCCAGCCGCCTGCGCGTGACCACACCGTCGAACGGTGCCCTGATCACCGCGTCGTCCAGATTCTGCTGCGCGGTGGCGAGCTGGGTACGCGCCACTTCGAGCCGGGCGCGCCGGTCGTCCACTTCCGAGCGGGCGACGGCGAGCTCGGATTCCCACAGCCGCTGGTAGCGTTCGAGATCGGTCTTCGCGCGCTCGAACTCGGACTGCGCGGCATTCAGCTGGGCCTTGAACACCCCGTCGTCCAGACGCGCGACGATCTGCCCCGCCTTGACCCGGCTACCCTCGTTCAATGCGAATTCGGTCACGAAGCCGGGCACGCTGAACGACAGCTCGGCACGTCGCTCCGCGCGCACCCGGCCGGGAAAGCGCAGCTTCGCGCCGTTGTCTGCCGTACCCACCTCGCGAATGAGCGCCGGACGCACGATGTCCGCCGCGACCGGCGACGTTTCAGGCTTTGCGCAACCGGTCAGCAACAGCACCGCAAATGACAATACGCCCGGCAACAGGCTGACTTCGACGCGCGCCGCAACAGCTTCCGGGCAACGGCGATCAGCCATGAAACATGACGCGCGCGTGCAGGAAGCGGTCGTTGTAGTAGATGCCGTCGATGCGCCGTGCGACCTTGGTCGCTTCCGCAACATCGACGTCCATGTTGACGATGAACCAGGGCTTGTCGGGATCACCGTCGCGGACGGCCTGAATATCGATCACCGGACCGAAATGCGACATGCGCTCGCGCAGCTTCTCCATGTCGGCGTCCTCGTGGAGGCCGGTCAATATGATCTTCATGAAAACCTCCGGTACACAGCCGTGACGTGTGTGGGGCAACCACCCGATCACCCGATCCTAGCGAATCGGCATCGCCGCACAATAGAAGTCGGCCCAAAATGGGCCGACTGCACCGGGGCCACGTGCCACCCGGTGAGCGCGCAACGTGAGCCGCCCGAAATGGGCCGGTCGCCGCGCCGCCGACTGTCTGCATGAGTATGCTGAAGGCGTTCTGGCAGCGGCTTCACGCGCTGCCGCAGTCGGGCCTGCAGCGGCTCATTCCGGAGTCTTCACATGAACACCTCCCTGCCAAAGCGAATGCGTTCGATAGTCCTGCCGCTGCTATCGGGCGTACTGATCTGCCTGTCCGGCACCGTCATTGCGACGGAAGATGGCTATTCGCCGCGCCGACTGGGTGCCTTTTCGGGCGCCATGAAGTACTGCGAAGAGAAGCATGACGAGAAGGGGTCGCGCTACCAGCGGGTTCGCATGCGGATCGCGCGCGAAGTCGACGGCATGTCGAGGCGCGAGAAGGAAAGAGCGCTGGATGCGCGGGACAAGGCCTACGAACGTGGCCGCTTCCTGGGCAAGCGGCTGGACCGGGACGAATGCCGTTCGCTGCTGCGGCAAAGTGAATGGCAGCGTTATCGTGATGATTGAGGAGTGGCGCATGAGCTGCACCAAAGCACTGTTGATGGCCTGCGCGCTGATGTGCTGCGCGCCTCTCGCCTCTGCCGATGACACTCGGGCGGAGCCCACGCTGGATGACGTCCGGCGTTCGTTCACCGAGGTCGACCGGAACCGCATCGACCACATCAGCCGGGAGCTGGCCCTGCCACTGCCGGTTGCACGCAAGTTCTGGCCTGCCTACAACACATACCTGAGGAACCGGGTTGCGCTGCGGGACAAACAGCTCGCAGCGCTCGTCGATTATGCCGATGCACTCAATGCGGACAGGCTTGACGACGCCACGGCAACCCGGTTGCTGAACGACGGCATGGCGGATGAAACGCTGCGGGTCGGTAACCGTCAGCAGTTCATCCGCAGCCTCGGTGAATTCCTCGCGCCGCAGCAGCAGATGCGTCTGTACCAGATCGAAGTGCTGCTCGATGCGCAGGTCAGAGCCGGTCTGCTGCAGCAGATTCCGCTCGCCGAGTGATGCCCGGCAAGGCCGGCGGTCGGCTCACTTGCCGTTGGACCCGACCTCGACCCGTTCCAGTATCCGCTGCAGACTTTCCGCCGTCTGCAGCAGCAGCAGGACGGTCTGTCGGGTGAACTCGCGTTCCGCTTCGCCGATGGCCGAACGCATGAAAATCCATTTCCCGTCCGGCGTCCGATCGACCTTTCCCGCGGTACGCAAGCGTTCGAGCTTGCGCCTGACCGTCTCTTTCGGCAGCCCGGTGATCATGGTCAGTTCGGCCAGCCGCAGCGGCACCAGATCCCCGTTGGATTTCATGCCGATCTCGTTGAGCACCTTCATCGGATCGGCATTCATCGGCAGATACGGAAGGTTGTTCATGTGCGCCAGAATCCCCCAGATCATGGCCGACTCCAGGTCGATGTCCAGCTCGATGCCGATCCGGCGCATGTGATTGAGCACGAACCTGTTGCAGACGAATGCGAGCAGTCCGAAACCGCGCTCGTAACGCTGGTCGAAATCCGCCGGGATCAGTGGTGATGGGGTGCGGTTCACGTCGTGACTCCTGTGCACGATGGGGCGACTTGAGGTCAGGATATCTCGCTCGCCCGCACGGCGGCGCCGAAGGACGTCATCACGGCGCGTCGTCGAGGATCCGGCGTCGGCACGAGACGCCCGCAAGACTAATCCGAATCGGCCGACACGCGTCGCGTGCGTTTCACCTGACATGGACATGCCGTCTTGCGTGGCCCGCTGCTTCAGCCCGCCTTTCCGGACAGTACCGCTGCCCCGGGTGAAGACGCATCCGGCGCAAGCGATGCGCCTTCGCAACGCACGACCACCCGCGCGTCGGCAAGCCGCCCTGCAAGTCGCCGCCAGTAGCGTTCCGGCCAGTGTGCATAGAGCCACAGCTCGGCCGGTTTCCACATGGCAACCCAGGCGAAGATGGTCAGGCTTTCGCGAATGCTCGACAGCACGCTGCCCGCGCCGTCCGGAATGGCCTGAGCACACCCGAGCATTATGACGACACACAGAAGCCCCATCAGGCTGCTGAACCGGGCGTACTGGAAATTGTTGGCAATGCGCCGGGTGTGCCCATCCGCCATGTTTCGGAAGTGACGCTTCATGGCGGACGCAGCGGCATCGACAACGGCGCGGAGATCACTATCGCAGACCGGCGATGGCAACGCATCGACGACCAGTTCGATGACGAACGCCTGTGATCGACTTGCCGTTCTCGCGAGTTCGACCAGCCGGTCGGACACCTCGGCCGTGATGCCCGGTTCGGCCAGGGCCGACGCCCGGTCGATGCAGGCATCGGGAGATTTCACGCGAAGCGACAGGACTGCTGCGTTCCCCTTCATTTCGGCCTTCCATTCGCAGACACGTTCGTGATGATCGGCGATCGGTCGGCACGCGGATTGCCACGATTGCCTCGGTTTCAGACAGCGCCGCCAAACCAGGCTGCCGCCTGCGTCCGATTGCTCGCGGAAATCTATCAACAAGCTCGCCCGGCTTCTGCCCGCGCCGCCCAAAATGGGCCGCAGGCGCTGTGAAACTGGCCCACCTTTTGTATAAGTGATGGTGGAAATGCACTGCGGGTGACGATGCGACCGCAGCGCACGGCAACGGCTGCTGCGTAACCGGCGACGCACCCGGCGCTCAGTCGTCAAACCCGGCTTCCGCCGTCGACCGCACCTTGAACCGGAGCGCGGAAACGGCGCCGGCCTGCATCCGCATCGCCTTTCCGAAGGGATACGCAGATGACTGAATTTGTGCAGCGAGCCGAACAGATCCGCGAGACCAGCCGGAAGATTTCTGCCTTGCTGGCCAGGCGTATCGACAGTGCAGGCGGGCGTTTCCGGCAATGCATGCATGACGCGCCCCCCCGTGAGGCGCCGGACTGGACCTCTCTGGCCGAAGGCTGGATGGCGTATGTGACCGACGTGATGCAGCGCTCGGTGCTGTTCTGGGACACCCTGCACCAGCGCGGCAACCAGTTCGTCGCGCATCAGAAAGCCGGCCTGCCTCCGGTATTGGGCTTCGAGTACGAAACGGTACTCGACGCGCGGACGTTCGGCCGGCCGGTGAATTACGCACTGCTCCGCATCGTGCCTCCGGCGGGGGTGACGGTACATCCGGAACGTCGCCCCTACGTGATCATCGATCCGCGCGCCGGTCATGGTCCCGGCATCGGCGGCTTCAAGGACGATTCGCAGGTGGGTGTCGCGCTGCGTGCGGGTCATCCGGTCTATTTCGTCACTTTCTTCCAGCAGCCGGAGCCGGGCCAGACCCTGCTCGATGTCACCGAGGCCGAAGCCGCCTTCGTCAGGAAGGTGCGCGAACTTCATCCGGCAAGCGGCAAACCCGTGATCGTCGGCAATTGCCAGGGTGGCTGGGCGGCGATGATGGTGGCGGCAACACACCCGGAAGAAATCGGTCCGGTGGTCATCAACGGCGCACCGATGTCCTACTGGGGCGGTGCATGGGAAGACGGCGACAACGACAATCCGATGCGCTATGGCGGCGGGCTGCTGGGCGGAACGTGGCTGTCGTCGATGATATCCGACCTTTCGGACGGGATTTTCGACGGCGCCTGGCTGGTCCAGAATTTCGAAAATCTGAATCCAGCCAATACGTACTGGAAGAAGTATCACCACCTGTTCGCCAACATCGATACCGAGCCCGCCCGCTTTCTGGAGTTCGAACGCTGGTGGGGCGGCTTCTATCTGATGAACCGCGAAGAGATCGAGTGGATCACGCAGAATCTTTTCGTCGGCAATTCGCTTTGGGACGGCGGCGTCAAGACCCGCTCGGGCAGCCAGATGGATCTGCGGGACATCAGTTCGCCCATCGTGCTTTTCGCATCGATGGGCGACAACATCACACCGCCCGGACAGGCCTTCAACTGGGTGGCCGACATCTACGGCTCGACCGAAGAGATCAAGGCGCGCGGTCAGGTGATCGTCGGTCTGCTGCACGCGGATGTCGGTCACCTGGGCATCTTCGTGTCGGGTGCGGTGGCGCGCAAGGAGCACACCCAGATCGTTTCGGTGATGAAATCCATCGAGTCGCTGCCGCCCGGGTTGTACGGGATGAACATCCTGACCGTCCGGTCCGACGGTGGCGAAGAACGATACGAGGTGGAATTCGTCGAGCAGCGACTCGAAGACGTGAGTCGTCGGCTCAACCGCTACGCCCGGCAGGACGAGAAGCCCTTCGAGACGGTGGCCGCAATTTCCGCTTTCAACCAACGCGCCTACGAACTGTTTGCCCGGCCGCTGGTGCAGGCGACGGCCAATGAAATGACGGCGAAACTGGCGCGCGATTTCCATCCCCTGCGATTCCAGCGCTGGGCGATCTCCGACATCAACCCCTGGCTCGGCTGGCTGGCCCCGGCGGCGCAGGCCGTCAGGGCACAACGCACGCCGCTGGGTGGCGATCACCCGTGGCGGGTCATCGAAGCCGCCGCCTCGGACATCATTTCGGGTTCGCTGGATTTCCAGCGTGACATCGGCAATGCGTTGAACGAATGGCTTTTCTTCCAAACCTACGGAAATCTCTTCGCGCTGACTGCGAACAACACAGGCGGCAGCGCGCCGGACGCCGCCATCGAGCCGAGGAATCTGCCCATGGTCAAGGCTGCGCTGGGCAGACTGAATGACGGCGGTTACGCCGAAGCGGCTGCGCGCGTCGGCTTCCTGCTGCACCGACACGGCGCGCCGATGCCGCTTTCACGACTGGAGCTGCGCTCCGATCTGGCCAGAGACTTTGCCCACCTGATGCCTTCCGGCACACCGGACGAACTGCGGCGTTTGCGCGGCGAACAGGAAATCATCGTCTGCTTCGAACCGGACAAGGCGATGGCCAGTCTGCCGATGCTTCTGCAGCAAGACGAGGACCGTGCGCGAATGCTGGAGTTGCTCGACGCGCTGACCCATGACCCGCGTGTGCAGGCCATGGGGCTGACGCAGGATCA
Organism: Methyloversatilis sp. XJ19-49; assembly: GCF_024580145.1. GTDB lineage: Bacteria > Pseudomonadota > Gammaproteobacteria > Burkholderiales > Rhodocyclaceae > Methyloversatilis. Next base: position 32,290 of record NZ_JANINI010000015.1, on the reverse strand, counting down.
GGAGCAGATGATCGGCAGGATTCGCGAAGTCGTCGCTACGCTGCCATCAGCGCGCAAGATACGCGTGCGAGCATCGACACGCAGATCGGGCCGTCGGGTCAAAACCGACCCGACATCGGCCACAGAATTCTCATCACGTATCGAGGGCTGAAGATGACCAACGGCAACAAGGGCGTGCTCAGCGGCAAACGGGCGCTGATCATCGGCGTCGCCAATGAGAATTCGATCGCATGGGGCTGCGCGCGCGCGCTGCACGCGGCAGGTGCTGAACTGGCGATCACCTATCTCAACGACAAGGCGAAACCCTTTGTCGAACCGCTGGCGCAGGAACTCGGCGCCGAACTGCTGCTGCCGCTCGACGTGTCGGTGGCGGGTCAGATGGAAGACGTGTTTGCGGCGATCCACGCCACCTGGCGTCGCCTGGACATTGCGCTGCACTCGATCGCGTTTGCGCCCAGGGAGGCGCTGGCAGGCGGTCTGATCGATTGCCCGGCCGATGCATTCGCCAAGGCCATGGACGTGTCGTGTCATTCCTTCATCCGCATGGCCCGCCTGGCGGCGCCGCTGATGACCGACGGCGGCTCGCTGTTCGCGATGAGCTACATGGGTGCCAACAAGGTGGTGCCCAACTACAACGTGATGGGCCCGTGCAAGGCGGCGCTCGAGGCATCCGTGCGCTATCTGGCGTTCGAACTTGGCGCGAAGGGCATCCGCGTGCATGCCATCTCGCCGGGGCCGCTGCGCACCCGGGCGGCGTCCGGACTCAAGGAATTCGATGAACTGCTGTACGAAGCAGTCCAGAAGTCGCCGATCGGCGAGCTGGTCGACATCGACGATGTGGGCGTCGCCCTGACCTATCTCGCCACCGATTACGCGCGCCGCCTGACCGGCTCGACTTTCTACGTGGACGGCGGTCACAACATCATGGCTTGATGCGGATGCAGAACCCGGCCCCGGCCAATCAGCCGTGCCACGTACTTTCCCGACATTACCGATACACCCCGAACGCGGACAGCTCATGAACCACGTCACCGATCCCGATTCGCTCTGGATAGAAAACCGCACGTACGACGAAATCGCCGTGGGCGACACGGCCACCCTGCTGCGCACGCTGCGCCACGAAGACATCCATATGTTCGCCATCATGTCCGGCGACATCAACCCGGCCCACGTCGATGCCGAGTACGCGCGTTCGTCCATCTTCACCGAAGTCATCGCCCATGGCATGTGGGGCGGCGCCCTGATCTCCACCCTGCTGGGCACCCAGTTCCCCGGTCCCGGCACGATCTACGTCGACCAGACCCTGCACTTCAGCCGCCCGGTTCGGGTCGGTGACACCGTCACCGTGACCGTGCGCTGCGATCGCAAGTTCGATCACAACCGGCACATGATCCTCGACTGCATCTGCATCAACCAGCATGGCGAGAAGGTGATTCACGGCACGGCGGAAGTACTTGCGCCGAGCGACAAGGTCCGGCTGGTCAAGACGGAGTTGCCGGAATTCCGGCTGTCCGACACGAGGAAGACGCGTTTCGAACGCCTGATGCAGATCACGCACGGCCTGACGCCGATTTCGATGGCGGTGGCGCATCCCTGCGACGCGGAATCGCTGCGCGGCGCCCTGCTGGCGCGTGACCGTGGCCTGATCGTTCCGACGCTGGTCGGCCCCGAGCCGAAGATCCGCCGGATCGCCGAGGAGTTCGGCATGGATCTCGGCGATTGCCGGATCGTCGACACCCTGCACAGCCATGCTTCGGCCGAGCGCGCAGTGGCACTGTGCCGTAACGGCGAGTGCGAAGCCCTGATGAAGGGCAGCCTGCACACCGATGAACTGGTCAGCGAGGTGATCCGCAAGGACACCGGCCTGCGGACGGCACGCCGCATGAGCCATGTGTTCGTGATGGACGTGCCGACCTATCCGCGACTGATGCTGATCACCGATGCAGCGATCAATGTGGCACCCACGCTGCTGGAAAAGGCCGACATCGTGCAGAACGCGATCGACCTTGCGCACATCCTGCACATCCCGGAGCCCAAGGTCGCCTTGCTTGCCGCGGTGGAAACGGTCAACCCGGCGATGCCGTCGACCCTCGATGCCGCCGCACTGTGCAAGATGGCGGATCGTGGTCAGATCAGGGGCGGACTGCTCGACGGCCCGCTGGCCTTCGACAATGCGATTTCGGCGGCGGCGGCGCTCACCAAGGGCATCCGGTCGGTGGTGGCGGGACAGGCCGACATCCTGGTGGTGCCCGATATCGAGTCGGGCAACATGCTCGCCAAACAGATGGAGTACCTTGCCGAGGCGCTCGCTGCAGGCATCGTGCTGGGCGCCCGCGTACCGTTCGTACTGACCAGCCGAGCCGACTCTGCCGAGACGCGGACGACCTCGACCGCCATCGCCGTCGTCATGGCACATGCAAAGCGCAACCCAGTGACGAGGGGCGATGCGTGAGCGATGCCGTGCTGACGCTCAATGCCGGCTCCAGTTCGGTGAAGTTCGCGCTGTTCGCGCTGCCGGCGAACCCGCGCGACGTGCCGCAGCAAGCCCGCATGACCGGCCGCATCGATGGCATCGGAGCGGCCGGACGGCCGCTCCGCCTGACGGCTGAGGATGCGGCGGGCAACCCGCTGGAAGATGTCGAGCTGCCCATCGAGGGGTCGGCGGAACTGCAGCACCGCGAGGCGCTGCGCCGTCTGGCGCACTGGTTTCATGACTGCGATGCCGGATTGCGCATCACGGCGGTCGGTCATCGCGTGGTGCACGGCGGGCGGCAATTCTCGGCACCTGTCCTGCTCGATCCGCAGGTGATCGCCGCCTTGCGCGATCTGGTTCCCCTGGCACCCCTGCACCAGCCGCACAACCTGGCCGGCATCGATGCGATGGCCGGTGCCTTGCCGGGTGTGCCGCAGGTCGCCTGCTTCGATACGGCGTTCCACCGCACGCAGCCGGACCTTGCCCAGATGTTCGCACTGCCGCGCCGGATCACCGACGAAGGCGTGCTGCGCTATGGCTTCCACGGCCTGTCGTACGAATTCATCGCCGAGGTGCTGCCGCAGCATCTGCCCACCGCGCAGGCCGACGGGCGGGTGATCGTCGCGCACCTCGGCAACGGTGCATCGATGTGCGGCATGGTCGCGCGCAGAAGCCAGGCCACCAGCATGGGATTCACGGCGGTCGACGGACTGATGATGGGCACCCGCACCGGCAGCCTCGACCCCGGCGTGCTGCTCTACCTGATGGAACAACACGGCATGGACGCGAAGGCGCTGACCCGCCTGCTGTACAGCGAATCCGGCCTGCTCGGCGTGTCGGGGCTGTCTTCGGACATGCGCACGTTGCTCGAATCGGATACCGCGGAGGCGGCGCAGGCGGTCGAGCTGTTCTGCTATCGGGCAGTACGGGAGATCGGCTCGCTGGCTGCCGCCCTCGAAGGCATCGACGCCCTGGTGTTCACCGGCGGCATCGGCGAGCACGCGGCTGCTGTACGCGAGCGGATCTGCCAGCCGCTCGGCTGGACCGGCCTCGAATTCGACCCAACCGCCAACTCCGCCACCACCGGCGCCGCCCCCTGCATCAGCACACCCGACAGCCGCGTGGCCGTCTGCGTCATTCCAACCAACGAAGAGTGGATGATCGCGCGGCATACCATTGCGTTGCTGTCTTGACCCACAGCGGAGACATTCGGTGCCACCTGGTGCCGCAGCGTCAGGCGGGCCGGCACATCCGCACCACCACCGTCGCGCCCAAGGCAAGCAGCATCAGAGTCAGCGTCCGCGGCTCCGGTACATCGCCGGCGCGCACCGCCACGGCATTGAGCGGAACACTCCGGGCGTCCCAGTCCTGACTGCCGATTCTGGTGTCGAAAAACCAAGCGGCGTCAAGGAACAGGCCAGGCAAATACACCGTACTGGACCAGTAGCCCTTGTTCAGCAGGTTTTTGAAGAGGGCCAGATTGGCTTTCTGCTCGTCCGAGTCGTCACTCGTGATCCGTGCGGTTCCGTCCCTGTTGAAGCCCAATTCAGTGACGAACAGGCCGCTCAATTCACCGCCGGTGCAGTTGGCACCACCGTACTGCCGCGGAGCGCCGTCAAAAGGAACATAGTTGACGCTGCAATTCGTGTCCTGCGGGTTGAGTGTGGGCAGCCGCCAGTCGCTGTAGCCGCCGAAGACCAGATTGTCCGCCCAAGCGTTGGCCGCGTCCCAGGTCATCTGGCCATTGGAGGCATTCACCCCGGGGCCGGTGTGCCTGCTGGTGCCGGCGTAGTTCATGTCCGCCAGCCAGGTGAGGTTGCGCGTCGAGTCAAAGACCAGGCCACCGCCGCGGTCAACAAGCGCGGCCTGCGCCGCGCCCGACAAGGCCAGCAGGGCCGCTGCGAGTGCGAATGTTGCTGCGGCCGCCCGGGTTCTTAGAGCATTCATTCGTTGCGTCCTCTGGTCAGGGTTCGAGTGCCACAACACGATCAGCACTTTTCGAGCCAGGCTCGAATCCGGAAAAAGAGCGAGCGCAAACAACTGTCAAGGACCGAGGCCGCGAGAACCGCCTGGCGAAGTGTCAAGAATTCCGACAAAACCGCACGGTGTTCCCGCACAACGGGTCCGGCCAGACAGTGCAAGGCATCGGCAGCAGGGACGGTCAACTGATCCGGGACCTTCGGCCAGTTGACTTTACCCGCCTGTTGTCAGGGCCAGCTGTCGGGCCGGGCTGAAGCCAGGGGTGGACATTCGTCGCGAGCGTGGTTTGCCGACCTGGTGCCATCGCCGGACGGCCCGGGACTTCGACCGGTTATTCGATGTTCTGCACCTGCTCGCGCATCTGTTCGATCAGCAGCTTGAGTTCCATCGCGACGTTGCCGACGTCCTGCGCGACCGATTTGGACGCCAGCGTATTGGCTTCGCGGTTCAGTTCCTGCATCAGGAAGTCGAGCCGCTTGCCGGCGGAGCCACCCTTCGAGAGGATGCGCTCCACTTCCTCGAGGTGCGCGCTCAGGCGGTTCAGTTCCTCGGCCACGTCGATGCGCACCGCGAACAGGCCGACTTCGGTGCGGATGCGCTCGTCGTCTGCGCTGCCGATGGCTTCCTGCAGCCGCAGGGTGAGCTTCGCCTGATATTCCTGCACCACTTCCGGTACGCGCGGCGTGACCTGGGCGACCAGTTCGCGCATGCGCGTGACGCGTTCCATCAGCATCGCGGCGAGGCGCACACCCTCTCGCTGGCGCGATGCGGTGAGTTCGCCCAGCGCCTGCCGCACGGCGCGACCGGCCGCCTCGAGCAGTGCCTCGGCAGACACCGCTTCGTCACCGAGCATGCCGGGCCAGCGCAGCACTTCGGCCACCGACAGCGGCGCAGCGTCAGGCAGGGCGTCGCGCACGCTGGCATCGAGCGCCACCAGCCGGGCCAGCAGCGGCGCGCTCAGCGCCAGTTCGCGCGCGCTGTCGCCGCCTGCCTGCAGGCCGCCACGGCAATCCACCTTGCCGCGCGACAGCGCACCGGTGATCTGCTCGCGCAGCAGCGGCTCGGCGACGCGCAACTCGTCGGGCAGGCGGAAGTGCAGGTCGAGGAAACGAGAATTCACCGTCCGCAGCTCAAGGTTCAGCGTTGTCTGGCCGACAGCCACTGCAGCTGTCGCAAAACCCGTCATGCTGTGAATGCTTCCCACGCGATGTTCCCTCAATGATTGTCAGGCATGATCCGCGTGGTAACCGATGGTCTGCACGATCGCCTGAGTGGCTGTCGGGCAGCTTTACAGCGTGTTACCAAACGCCCAGAATCGCGCCAAAACCAGGATCATAGCGGCCCGCAGAATGCCCCCACAAGTCAATTGCGCCCTGCCGCCGGGCTTTGAACTCGATCAGTACCGCATCCATAGCCAATTGAGCCTGGGCGGATTTTCGATCGTCTATCTGGCGCACGACCGCGACGAGACCCCGGTTGCCATCAAGGAATACCTGCCGAACGCGCTGGCGCTGCGCGAAGACGGCCAGATCACGCCGAACATTCCGGAAGAGTTCCTGCCCGCATTCCGCTACGGCATGAAGTGCTTTTTCGAGGAAGGCCGGGCGCTGGCCGGTCTGAATCATCCGAACGTGGTGCGCGTGCTCAATTTCTTTCGCGCCAACGAAACCGTATACATGGTGATGCGCTACGAGCGCGGCCGCACGCTGCAGGAGTACATCACGCGCCGACGCGGCGAAATTCGAGAAAGCTTCATCCGCTATGTGTTCACGCGGCTGCTGAACGGCCTGCGCGAAGTGCATGCGCACAAGTTGCTGCACCTCGATCTGAAGCCGTCGAACATCTATCTGCGCAACAACGGCTCGCCGGTGCTGCTCGACTTCGGCGCGGCGCGCACCACGCTGATGGCCGACACGCCGATGCTCAAACCGATGTACACGCCCGGCTTCGCAGCGCCCGAGCACTATCGCAACCGCGATCTGCTCGGTCCGTGGAGCGACATCTACAGCGTGGGTGCCAGCATGTACGCCTGCCTGTCGGGGGGGCCGCCGCAGGCCGCCGACCAGCGGCTGGACAGCGACAGCGTGATCCTCGCGTCGCAGCGCTGGATCGGTCAGTACTCGCCGCAACTGCTCGAAACCATAGACTGGTGCATGGATCTGAACCATCTGAAGCGGCCGCAAAGCGTGTTTGCGCTGCAGAAGGCGCTGGCGACCTGGGAGCGCGATCAGGTCGAGCCCGTGGCGCCGGTCGACAGCACCGAAGACAACTGGCTGGACCGCGTACGCGCCCGGCTGAGCGCGCTGGTGGGCAAATGAGATTCACGATCTTTCAGGAAAGCCGGGTCGGCAAGCGCAAGTCCAATCAGGATCGCATGGCCTATTCGTATTCGCGCGATGCGCTGTTGATGGTGATCGCCGACGGCATGGGCGGCCACCTGCAGGGTGAGGTCGCGGCGCAGATCGCCGTGCAGTACATGGTCGAATCCTTCCAGCGCGAAGCCAAGCCGCGCCTGGCCGATCCCTTCCTGTTCCTGTCGCGCGGCCTGACCAATGCGCACTGCGCCATTCTCGACTACGCCGACGAGCGCGACATCGAGGACGGCCCGCGCACCACGTGCGTCGCCTGCGTCATCCAGGATTCGGTCGCCTACTGGGCGCACGCCGGCGACTCACGGCTGTACGTGCTGCGTGCCGGCCATGTGATGACGCAGACGCGCGACCACTCGCGCGTGCAGCGCATGATCGATCGCGGCCTGCTGGACGAGGACGGCGCAATGACCCATCCGCACCGCAACCGCATCTACAGTTGCTTGGGTGGCCCGATCGCGCCACAGATCGAGTATTCGCGCAAGACGCCGCTGCTCGCCGGCGATACGGTGTTCCTGTGCAGCGACGGTGTGTGGGGGCCGCTGGGCAATGACCAGCTGCTCAGGTTGTTCACCGAAATCGACGTAATGCAGGCCGTGCCGCGCGTGATGGACAGCGCCGAGGCCGCCGGTGGCGAAACCTGCGACAACCTGACCATGGTCGCGCTGAACTGGCACGACAGCTATGCAGAGGAACCTCGCGGCTCGGTCACGACCAAAACATTACCGCTGGACCGCCACACCACGGTGCTCGAAGGCTTCGGTGACCGCGTGCCGATCCGCGAGGACTGGGACGAATCGGCCATCGAAGCGGCCATTTCCGAAATCAATTCCGCCATCAACAAGTACTCCTCCAAAGGACAGTGACAGTGACCCGACCCAGTGGCCGCCGGCCCGACGAAGCGCGCACGCTGCGCATCACCCGCAATTTCACGCAGCATGCGGAGGGTTCGGTCCTGATCGAAGTCGGTGACACGCGCGTGCTGTGCACCGCCAGCGTCGAGGAAAGCCTGCCGCCCTTCCTGCGCGGCAAGGGCCAGGGCTGGGTGACCGCCGAGTACGGCATGCTGCCGCGCTCGACGCACACGCGCAGCGCGCGTGAAGCCGCCAAGGGCAAGCAGAGCGGACGCACGCAGGAAATCCAGCGACTGATCGGCCGCAGCCTGCGCTCGGTCACCGATCTGGTCGCGCTGGGCGAGCGCCAGATCACGCTCGACTGCGACGTGCTGCAGGCCGATGGCGGCACGCGCTGCGCGTCCATCACCGGTGCCTGCGTGGCACTGCACGATGCGCTGAGTGGTCTGGTGAGCCAGGGCCTGATCGAACGCAACCCGCTGCGCGAACTGGTGGCGGCGGTGTCGGTCGGCATTCATGAAGGCACGCCGGTACTCGATCTGGACTATCCGGAAGATTCCGCCTGCGACACCGACATGAATGTCGTCATGACCGCCAGCGGCGGCCTGTGCGAAGTGCAGGGCACGGCGGAAGGCAAGACGTTCTCGCGCGCCGAGCTGGGCACGCTGATGGATCTCGCGCAAGCCGGCATCGAAGGGCTGATCGCCGCGCAACGGCGTGCGCTCGGACTGTCATGAAAATCGAAAAACTCGTGCTGGCCAGCAACAACGCCGGCAAGTTGCGCGAACTGTCGGCGATGCTGGCGCCGCTCGGCATCGAAGTGGTCACGCAGGCCTCGCTCGGTGTCGCCGAAGCGGACGAGCCTCACATCACCTTCGTCGAGAACGCGCTGGCCAAGGCCCGTCATGCCTCGCGCGAAACCGGTCTGCCCGCGCTGGCCGATGACTCGGGCCTGTGCGTGCGTGCGCTCGGCGGGCGGCCCGGCGTGCTGTCGGCGCGCTATGCCGGCGAGCCGAAGTCCGATATCGCCAACAACGCGAAGGTGGTGGCCGAACTGCATGGCATCGAGGATCGCCGGGCACATTTCTATTCGGTCATCGTGCTGGTATGCGACGCCGACGACCCGCGGCCGCTGATCGCCGACGGCGAGTGGCACGGCGAAATCATCGAGTCGCCGCGGGGCGATGCCGGCTTCGGCTACGACCCGCACTTCTGGGTGCCGTCGCTCGAACAGACCGCCGCCGAGCTGGCGCCCGAACTGAAGAACACGCTGTCGCATCGCGCCTCGGCCATGCGTCACCTGCTGACGCGGCTGCAGGCGCTCAACGGCGGATGAGCCGGGTCATTCCGCTGGTCCCGGCGCGCTCGCTCAGCTCGGGGCACGCGCCGGCCGATCAGCCGGCCGCACTTGAATTCACCGTACCGCCACCGCTCGCGCTGTACATCCACTTTCCGTGGTGTGTGCGCAAGTGCCCGTATTGCGATTTCAACTCGCACACCGTGCGCGACGGCATACCGGAAGACGCCTACCTCACGGCGCTGGTCGCAGACCTCGAAGCGTCGCTGCCCGACATCTGGGGCCGGCGCATTCAAAGCATCTTCTTCGGCGGCGGCACACCCAGCCTGATGTCGCCCGCCGGGCTGGACCGCCTGCTGACGGCGGTACGCGCCCGCGTGAATCTGTCGCCGGGTGCGGAAATCACGCTCGAAGCCAACCCGGGCACGGTGGAAGCCGAACGCTTCGCCGGCTTTCGCGATGCGGGCGTGAACCGGCTGTCGATCGGCGTGCAGAGCTTCAATGACCGTCACCTCGCCGCACTCGGCCGCATCCACGACGCCACGGAGGCACAGCGCGCGATCGAACTGGCGCAGCGCACCTTCGAGCGGGTGAACATTGACCTGATGTATGCCCTGCCGCAGCAGACGATGCGCGAAGCGCTGCGTGACGTCGATACCGCGCTGGCCACCGGGGTGACGCATCTGTCCTGCTACCACCTGACGCTGGAACCCAATACCCCGTTCGCGGCGCATCCGCCCGAGCTGCCGGATGACGACGTCTCGGCCGACATGCAGGAGGCCATCGAGGCGCGACTTGCGGGCGCCGGATTCGTGCACTACGAAACATCGGCCTTCGCGCAACCAGGCAGACAGTGCCTGCACAACCTGAACTACTGGCAGTTCGGCGACTATCTGGGCATCGGTGCCGGTGCGCACGGCAAGCTGAGCTTTCACGACCGGGTGCGGCGCGACATGCGGCACAAGCATCCGAACGCCTACCTTGAAGCTGCTGCGCGCGGCGAATTCGTGCAGGAATCACGCGAAGTCGGCGCGGCCGAGCTGCCGTTCGAATTCATGATGAATGCCGCTCGCCTGAACGACGGCTTCGCGCTCGACCTGTTCGAGCGCCACACCGCCCTGCCGCTCGACGTGCTCATGCCGCGGCTTCTCGCGGCGCGCGAAGACGGGCTGCTCGAACTGGAGGCCGGCCGCGTGACCCCCACGCTGCGCGGAAGGCGCTTCCTGAACGAACTGCTGCAGCGCTTTCTGGACTGAATCGTCGAGCCGACGGCGCGACGGTTGGCTCGGGTGTGGAGCGTTGGGCATCGCTGCGCTNTGCTCGAGAACACCGCCGATGGATTCGCACCGCGTCCGGATTACCGTCCGCTGACCAAGTTCGAAGCGCGCGGCCTGCGTCTCGGGCACGGCGTGTGGGACGTCATCTTCCGGCGCGTCGCCTGAGCTCGGGCCGGTGTTGGGCATCGCTGCGCTCACCCCAACCTACGAGTGAGGCGAGGTTGCGAATCCAGCCCGGCGTGTAGGTTGGGGTGAGCGCAGCGATGCCCAACACAGGCCCGAGCTCAGGCGACGCGCCGGAAGATGACGTCCCACACGCCGTGCCCGAGACGCAGGCCGCGCGCTTCGAACTTGGTCAGCGGACGGTAATCCGGACGCGGTGCGAATCCATCGGCGGTGTTCTCGAGCAAGGGTTCGGCGGACAGCACGTCCAGCATCTGCTGGCCGTAATCCTCGATGTCGGTCGCACAGTGCAGATAGCCGCCGGGCGCCAGTTTCGACGCCAGCTGGGACACCAGCAGCGGTTGGATCAGCCGTCGCTTCAGGTGGCGCTTCTTCGGCCACGGGTCGGGGAAATACACGTGGATGCCGGCCAGCGAGGCGGCGGGAATCATGTCGCGCAGCACCTCGACAGCATCGTGCTGGATCACCCGCACATTGCTCAGCCCCTGTTCGGCGATCAGCTTGAACATCGACCCCACGCCCGGGCCGTGCACTTCGATGCCGATGAAGTCGGTGTCCGGTCGCGCAGCTGCGATTTCGGCGGTAGTGAAGCCCATGCCGAAACCGATTTCCAGCACCACCGGCGCATTCCGCCCGAACACGGCCGCGCAGTCGATCGCCTGCGCGGCATACGGGATGCCCCAGCGCGGCATGCCTTCTTCGATGGATCGCGTCTGCGCCGACGACATGCGGCCCTGACGCAGTACATAGCTGCGGATGTGACGGTGTTCTGAGCTGTCCGGGGTATCGGTCATGAAAGGCAATCAGGCGGGCGGCCCGCTCGGGCCGCGGTGTCAGACGAAAGCAACAGGCAAGGGCGACTCAGCGGCCCGGTGTGATCAGGCCCGAGGTGGGCGAGCTGGGCGCAGCGCTGTACAACTTGCGCGGCATGCGGCCGGCGAGGAAAGCTTCGCGACCCGCTTCGACCGCTTTCCTCATCGCGCTGGCCATCAGCACCGGCTGCTGTGCCTTGGCGATCGCGGTATTCATCAGCACACCGTCACAACCCAGTTCCATCGCGATGGCAGCATCGGAAGCCGTACCGACGCCGGCGTCGACAATGACCGGTACGCGCGCATTGTCGATGATCAGCCGCAGGTTCCACGGATTCAGGATGCCCATGCCGGAGCCGATCAGGCTGGCCAGCGGCATCACCGCCACGCAGCCGATCTCTTCCAGCCGCTTGGCCTGTATCGGATCGTCCGAGCAATACACCATGACGTCAAAGCCGTCCTTCACCAGCGTTTCGGCGGCGGCCAGCGTCTGCGGCATATCGGGGAACAGCGTGTCGGCGTCGCCCAGCACTTCGAGCTTCACCAGATTGTGGCCGTCGAGCAGTTCGCGCGCCAGACGCAGGGTGCGTACCGCGTCGTCGGCGGTGTAACAGCCGGCGGTGTTGGGCAGCAGCGTGTAGCGATCCGGCGGCAGCACGTCGAGCAGGCTGGGCTGGCCGGGTTCCTGTCCGATATTGGTACGGCGGATCGCCACCGTGATGATCTCGGCGCCCGACGCTTCGATCGCGTCGCGTGTTTCGTCGAAATCACGGTATTTGCCCGTGCCCACCAGCAGCCGCGACGAAAACGTGCGGCGGCCGACCTGCCATGTATCGCTGCTCATCTGTCTATGTCCGGATCAGCCTCCACCCACCGCGACGACGATTTCGACCCGGTCGCCATCGACCAGGCGCGTATCGGCATGCAGCGCACGCGGCACGATGCAGCCATTGCGCTCGACCGCGACCCGCTTGCCGGCCAGTTCGAGTGCCGCAAGCAGCGCGCCGATCGTGGTATCCGGCGCCAGCGCCCGCGTTTCGCCATTCAGGGTGATGGAGGACATGTGGGAAGTCACACGCGAAGTCTACAGCGAATGGCTGACCTCGTCCGCCGCACCCGTCAAACAAAAAAAGGCCACTCAGGGGAGTGGCCCTCGCACCGTGAATGACGCGCTCAGAAGGCGTAACGGATGCCGGCGATCACCTGACGTTCGCGGCCGGCGAACTTGCCGTCGACACGGCTGACCAGATATTCGCGGTCGGTCAGGTTGTAGGCGCTCAGGAAATAACTGGTTTTCGAGCCTTGCGGGCGGAAATTCATCGTCGCGTTGAACACGGTGTAGGACGGGATGGTGCCTTCCTGACCGCTGTCCACTTCCACCGTCGTGTTTTCGCCGTCCGCGAACTGCTCGCTGACACGGTCGGCACCGAGGCGGGCATCAAAGCCGAGCGGATTCTGATAGCCGACCGCCACCGACAGCAGATGCTTCGGCGCATAGGGCAGTCGGTTGCCGCTGGAAATGTTCTCCGACGCGACGTCCTTCTTGAACTTGGCCGTGAACAGATTGGTCCAGGATGCGGTTACGTAGACGTTGTGCGTCGTGTTGTAGATCTGGCCGAAATCGATGCGGCCCGCCATTTCGAGACCGGTCTGCTGCGACTCGCCGCCGTTGAAGAAGCGGCCGTTGTCCTGGATGACGATTTCATCGAAATCGGTATGGAACAGCGTCGACTCCAGACCGACGCCCTTGAAGTACTTCGAGCGCACGCCCAGTTCCCAGTTGGTGCTTTCTTCCGGCCGAGTCCGGCTGACCACGGCGGTGTTGGCGCCGCCGGGCGCTTCGATGTCGCGGTCCGGGCGCGGCGGTGCGAAGCCCTTGTGCACGCCAGCGAAAACCGTGGTGTTGTCGATGCCGTTCCAGGCCACACCGAAACCCGGGATGACTTTGGATTGGTTGTTGGTCAGGTTGGATTCCGGATTGTCCTGCGGCTGACCCTCGGCGCGACGCACGTCCGTCCTGATCCGGATGTCTTCGTAACGCACGCCCGGCGTTATCGCAAAATCACCTGCGTAGAAGGTGTTCTGGAAGTAATAGGACTTGGCTTCGACCCGGATGTCGATCTGTTCGCGATGGCCGGTCCCGCCATTCACGCCGACGAATGATTCGGCGAAGCTCTGGCTCTGGAAGCGTGGGTCCGCGCCACGGAACTGGGCGCGGTTGATGTCTTCTTCGTGGTAGCGGAAGCCGACCACGGCATCGCTGGCAAGGCCGAAGGTGTTGTGCTTGAAATCGAGCCGCGGCTCGACACCCCAGTACTCGTAGCTGCGCGGACGCCAGCGGCCCCCGCACAGGCGCGAATTCGCTTCGGTCGCGACGACGCCGGAGCAACGGTCCATCTCCGAACGGCCATTCAAGCCGCCCGGATCATTGATCTGGCGGAACGAGGCACGGTCCGAGTCGACGTAATAGGCTTGAGTGCTCAGCTTGGCGGCGTCGTTGATCTGATAGATGTGCTGCAGCTGGAAGCTGTTGCGCTCGTGCTGGAAGCGGTCCTGCTTGCCGGTCGGCGCCTGGAACTTGTCTTCCGCGTATTCGACCGAGCCGAGACCGGTTTCGGTGATGTGCGAGTCTTCCTTGTAGTAGCCGATCTTGCCGATCAGCGTCTGGTTCTTCGTCAGGTTGAGCTGGCCCTTGATGGCGACTTCGAACACGTCGAAGTCGTGATTCTTGCGCACGCCGTCGCCCTTCTTTTCGGTGACGTCGAGCATGACGCCGCCGCGCTCACCCCCGACACCCACATTGGCCTGCAGGCCCTGGTAGTCGTTGTTGCCCCAGGTCGCGCTGACGCTGCCGGCCACGCCCTGCTTCGGAATCGGCCTGGTGACGAAATTGATCATGCCGCCGATGGTCTGCGGGCCGTACTGCACCTGGCCCGAGCCTTTCACCACCTCGATGCGCTCCACCCGGTCGATCGGCGTGGAATAGTGCGCCGACGGATCACCATAGGGCGCGAGGAACAGCGGCATCCCGTCTTCGAGCAACAGCGTACGTGAAGTCCGGCGCGGGTCGAGGCCGCGGATGCCGATGTTCAGGCCCAGACCGAAGGAGTCTTCATCGACCACATGCACGCCTGGCACGGTGCGCAGCGCTTCCTTGATCGAGAACGGACGCTGGGCTTCCAGCTGTTCGGTGTCGAGCACCGAGGTGGAACCCGGGATGTGTTCGAGTTTGTAGGGCAGGATGCTGCCACGAACGTTGATCGTATCGACCTCGACGGTTTTCGGTGCAGTCGACTGCGCGAAGGCCGCCGACGGAAGGATGAAACAGCCGGCGATGGCTGCGGCGAGCAGCGTGGGCTTGTGCATGGGAGCTCCTCGGTTGGACAATTAACTATTCGTGCTCTAATGAATTTGACGCCGGGCGCAATATAGAGAGACACGCCGCGTGGTCGTAGGGAGAGATTCCCGATCGGCGTGAAGTGCGGCTTTTACGCAACAAACCCCGTACGGCGCGGTCGCATGCGCCTGTACAGACACTCGGGAGACTTGTGGTGAACAGCATCCATCGCTTCATTCGCATTGCCTTGACGGCAGCCCTTGCCGCTTCGCTGCACGCACAGGCCGCCGACCTGACCAAACAGGAACCGGTCACCGTCACGCTCAAGCTGGGCACCGTCGACGGCCAGCATCGCTTCACGCCCGACTCGCTGACGCTGGAGGCCGGCAAGCTGTACAAGCTGCGGCTGGAGAACACGGGCAGCCAGCCCTACTACTTCGGTTCGGCGGGCCTGGCCGACATGGTTTACACGCGCAAGGTCGTGGCACTGGATGCCGCCGGCAAGGTGGTAGCCGAAATCTACGGTCCGATCCGCCGCCTCGAGATTTCCGCCGGGCACACGACCGAGTGGTGGTTCCTGCCGGTACGCACCGGCGTGTTCGACGACGTGATATCGACGAAAAAGCTCGCCGACGGCGGCATGCGCGCGACGATAGAAGTGAAGTAGCGCCCCCGGCTGCGCACCCCGGCGACGGGATACGCAGCCGTTTTGGTCGCTGCCGGTTCAGGCGTACAATCCGCCGCGTTGCGGGTGTAGTTCAATGGCAGAACGGCAGCTTCCCAAGCTGCATACGTGGGTTCGATTCCCATCACCCGCTCCAGGCAATTCGTTCCACGACCCGCACCCGCCTCCCGCCTTCGGTAAAGCCGCTCCCCGCGGTCGCCGTGACCCCGCACTTCCTCTTGTCCTACAGCCAGCGACGGTCAGTACCTCTAGACTGGAGGCCGTTTTTTCCTCCGTTTCACGGCAGTCCCGGGTGTCCTCAGCGTCCGGTCTGCACATCGGGTCCAGGACCCGCTCTCCAGGCCGACGAACCGTCGGTCCGCACGTCACACAATCCGGGAGATTTCCATGCGCCTGCGACGCCTGCCGCCATTGCTTGCCCTTTTTTTTCCTGCATTCATGCTGAGTGCGCCCGGTCATGCCGACGAGATCGAACTGACCAACGGTGATCGCATCACCGGGCGCATCGTGTCCAAGGCCGGCAACGAGCTGGTCGTGCGCACCGAATACGCGGGCGATCTGCGCTTGCGCTGGGACCTCGTGAAAAGCCTGCGCACTTCAGAACCGGTCACCGTGATGACTGCAGGCGGGGATCTGCTCAACAGCGCGCAGCTGGCCGCCAGCGAAGCCGACAAGGTGGCGCTGTCGAATCCGAGTACCGAAGGCAATGTGAAGCGGGAGGACATCGCCTTCATCAATCCGACGCCGGAACAGTCCGGCAATGGCGTGAGCTACAGCGGCCGGGTCAATATGTCGGCCGCACTGGTGCGTGGCAACGCCGAGAACGACCGCATCTATGGTGATGGTGCCCTGGACGCGCGCGCCAAAGGCTATGCCTGGGGGCTCGGCATGAAGGTGGACCGGCGCAAGGACCGCGGAGTGAAGACGGCGCAGCAATGGCTGCTCAACGGCAACTACGACCACTTCGTCAATGAGCGTCAGTTCATCTACGCACGCACCTCGTTCGAGCAGGACAAGATCAAGGACATCCAGCTGCGCACGACGGTCGGTGCCGGTTACGGCTGGCAGATCTTCGAGGACGAACAGACGCGGCTGTCGCTGCGTACGGGTCTCGATTACGTCAATGTGGACCGCATCGTCAGCCGGGACGACGACTATCCGGCGCTGGGCTGGGGCGTACGCGCGTCGCACTGGCTGCTGGACCGACGCGCCGAACTGTTCCACGACCAGGACGGATTCTGGAGCATCGCCGATACCGAGCAGCTGACCATCCGCTCGAAAACGGGAGTGCGCCTGCCGATCGCCGCCGGCATGACGGCGTCGGCACAGCTCAATGCCGACTGGGAACGCACGCCGGCCCCCGGTCGCAAGGCCGTCGATTCGACGCTGCTGCTCGGCCTGGGCTACGCCTGGTGATCAGGGCTTGGCTTCGGGCTTGCCGATGCCGCGATATCCGCCCCCGAAATACAGCAGCGGATCGCCGGCGCTGCGCTCGAAGCGTTCCACCCGGCCGACGAAGATCAGGTGATCGCCACCGGCGTACTGGATGTCGTTGCGACATTCGAAGCGCGCAAGGCAGCCTTCGAGCAGCGGCGCGTCGCCCAGTCCCTGACCGGTGGCAAGCCCGGCGAAACGCTGTTCGCGACTGCCGGCGAAACGGCTCGACAGCGACTGCTGGTGAGCCCCCAGCACATGGATGGCGTAGTGGGAGCAGGTGCGGAAAGCCTCTTCGCTCGGCGAACCGCACATCAGGCTCCACAGCACCAGCGGCGGATCGAGCGACACCGAATTGAAGGAATTCACGGTCAGGCCGACCGGGTCTCCGTTGGGCGCGCGGGTGGTCACGATGGTGATGCCGGTGGCGAACAGCCCCAACGCATCGCGAAAGGCACGGCTGTCGCGGGCAGGGTTGTTCATCGCGGCGCGCGGAACCGCGTGGTCGCGTCCGGAGGGCAGATCGGACATGGCACTGCCTGCGCGGCGGTGCGCGCGGGTCGGGCGGGCGGGTAGGTCATCAGGCGAGCGAACGTTTGTGAGCGCAGATTATCGCCGCTTTTGCGCAGCCGGCCAGCGCCCGGCGCCTACAATCCGCTGCCGAACCACGCCTCACGACACGACATGGCGCCGCAAACCGACGAATCCCCCCTCGTACAGAACGATGATTTCGCCCCGACGCTGGTGCGCTGGCAGCGTCTGAACGGCCGCCATGACCTGCCCTGGCAGCACGGCGACGCCTACGGAGTGTGGGTGTCGGAAATCATGCTGCAGCAGACCCAGGTGCAGACGGTAATCGGCTACTACGCCCGCTTCATGGCGCGCTTTCCGACGCTGGCTGCACTCGCGGCGGCCGACGAAGGCAGCGTGATGGAGTCATGGAGCGGCCTGGGCTACTACGCCCGCGCACGCAATCTGCACCGGGCGGCGCGCGAGGTCATGCAACGCTTCGACGGACGCTTCCCGGCGACCGCGGGCGACATCGCCAGCCTGCCTGGCATCGGCCGCTCGACCGCCGCTGCCATTGCCACGTTCTGCTTTGGCGCGCACGAACCGATACTCGACGGCAACGTGAAGCGCGTGTTCGCCCGTGTATTCGGCATCGAGGGCTTTCCGGGCGCGCGTGCGGTCGAGCAGCAGATGTGGGCGCTTGCGCATGAGTTGATGCCGAAGCGCGACGGCGCCGCCTACACCCAGGCCTTGATGGATCTGGGTGCCACGGTATGCACGCGCGCCCGTCCGCGCTGCGCCGACTGCCCGCTGCGCGCGCGCTGCGTGGCTGAGCGCGCCGGTCGCCAGCGCGAACTGCCGGCGCCGCGGCCGGCAAAGGTCAGGCCGCAGCGTCTGCGCTTTGCGCTGCTAATCGAATGCGCGGGCCGCGTACTGCTGGAACGCCGCCCGGGCCAGGGCATCTGGGGCGGGCTGCTGAGCCTGCCGGAACTGACTGCGCAAACCCGGCCCGATGCGCTGGCCGAAGCAGGACGCTGGCTGGCGACCCACGGTCTGCCGGACCACGCCGCCGAGGCGATGGCGCCGGTCGTCCATGGCTTCACGCATTTCGAATTGCATCTGGTGCCGCTGCATATATGCATCGCTGCCAGCGCAGCGCCTGTGCTGGCAGCGGAAACCGCGCTGCACTGGCAGCCGCTGGACAGCGCCACCGAGGCGGCGCTGCCGGCGCCGGTACGCAAGCTGCTTGCCCAGCATGATGCATGCCGCCGCACGTCGCTACGCCTGCCATGAAGTGCCGCGACGGCTGCGGCGCCTGCTGCATCGCACCTTCCATTTCCAGCCCGATTCCGGGCATGCCTCATGGCAAGCC
This sequence comes from Methyloversatilis sp. XJ19-49, assembly GCF_024580145.1. Taxonomy (GTDB): domain Bacteria; phylum Pseudomonadota; class Gammaproteobacteria; order Burkholderiales; family Rhodocyclaceae; genus Methyloversatilis. The sequence continues at coordinate 13,707 of NZ_JANINI010000015.1, read as the reverse complement.
GGCCGGTGTGCGCTGCGTGCAACTCGACGAGCACGAGCGCTGCCGCATTTTCGGCTTGCCCGAGCGCCCTGCCTGCTGCGGCGGCCTGCAGCCATCGGCCGACATGTGCGGCGACGGCCGCGCGCATGCGCTGGTGTGGCTGGCAGAGCTGGAACACGCGACCCGCACTGGCTAGGCGCTGTTCTCATTTGATTCGTGGACCGCGTTGCACCGCCCGGCCTGACGGCAATTCAGGCGGCGTCACTGCGCCCTGCCCTGCGACGCGCTGACCTGCAGGCAAGGAGCGCGCCCGCCTTAATTGCGGGAATACGGCATTTTGTCTGCGCTTATCGGCGCCTGTGACGGGCGTCACACGGATTAACATTGTGGTATTGCGTTCCGTGGGCCATCCCCATGCACCTGTTCCGTGCCCTCACCGTGCAGTTCATCGCGTGGGCCGTTGCCGTGTTTGCCCTGCTTTACACGGTCACGCCTCCCGCCGGGCTGACCGCTGTAGTGATCATGCAGGGCGGCATTGCAGCTGCGCTGGCGCTTGCCATGGGCGCTCCGCGCTGGTGGGTCATCATCCATCTGCTTTTTTCGCCGCTGGTGGTCGCTGCGCGTGCGCTCGACATTGCACCCGCCTGGTATCTGTTCGCGTTCCTCGCACTGTCGGCCATTTTCTGGTCGACGTTCCGCACGCGCGTGCCGCTGTTCCTGACCAATCAGGCGACCGCACGCGCGCTGCTCCTGACGCTGCCGCAGGACAGACCGGTCCATCTGGTCGATCTCGGTTGCGGCACCGGCAGCCTGTTGCGCCGGCTGGCCATGTCGCGACCGGACTGCCGCTTCACCGGCATCGAAAACGCACCGCTGCCCTGGCTGATCGCCCGCCTGCGCAACCGCCATCTGCCGAACGTGACCATCCGCCGCGATGATCTGTGGTCCGCCCACCTCGGTCACTTCGACGTGGTGTATGCCTTCCTGTCACCGGTTCCGATGCCGAAGCTGGGGCGCAAGGCAGCGCTGGAAATGCGCCCTGGTGCGCTGCTCATCGCCAACAGCTTCGAAATACCGGGGCTGAGCACGGACCGCATCGTCGAGGGCGAGCCCGGAGCGCGTGAGCTGTATGTCTACAGTTTCGCCTGCCGACGCAGCAAGAACGAACCTGCAGCAAGTGGCGCGAACGCGGAATTGGCGCCCGTTACGGCCGCAGTTCCGGGCGATGCCGACGGGCTCGTCGCGTAACAATCACTCATCGAATTGCACTCGGTACGACGGGGAACATCACCATGGCTGAAATCATCTGTGTCATCGGCAACAAGGGCGGCACCGGCAAGACCACGCTGTCGCACATGCTCTGTCAGGGGCTGGGGCTGCTGAACCAGCGTTCGGTATGTGTGCTGACCGACATCGGCCGCGAGCCGCTGGATCCGGAAGGCCGGCGCTACCTGACAGCGGACGCACGTTCGCGCGATGCGCTCGCCAAGGTGGTGGAGAAGATCCGCGGGCTGAACAAGTGGATCGGCGTCATCGACGGCGGTGCCAACCGCAGCGACATGGATCGCCACCTGTACAGCCTCGCACACCTCGTTCTGTTGCCGTTCCGTGATTCGCACGAGGACATGCGCACCGTGCAGCAGGATCTGGAAGCCTTCCCGCGCGCGCTGGCGTTGCCGATGCAGTGGCCGACCAACAGCTGGGCGCGCGAAGCGGCCGACCGTACGGTCGAAGCCCAGTTGGGCGCCTACCGCAACCGCATTCTGGAGCCGGTGTTCGCAATTTCGTCGTCGAAGCAACTGCTGCAGAAACGCATCCCGGAAACGCTGCCGTCGCCGCTGGCAAATGCCTGCCGCAGGGTTGCCGCACCGGTGCTCGACATCCTGCGCATCGAGCATGAGGAAGTGGACATCGACGCCGAAGACACGATGGACGAACATGCACGGACGCAGTCCCGGCACGAGGTGGACGCCGCGATCGGCGCTCACTGACCGACCGCGCGAATCGGGCTGCCGGTCAGTGCGAGCGCCGGCGAGCCTGCTCTCGCGCCAGTGCGATCAGCAACTGGGCGCGCGAAGCCACCTTGTAGGCACTCAGGATGCGGCTCACGTGAACCTTCACCGTACCTTCGGCCAATCCGAGCGATTCGGCGATTTCACGATTGCTGCACCCCTCGGCCAGCAGCAGCAGCACGCGCTGCTGCGCACGTGTCAGGCCATGGGTCGCTGGCGGATCGACAACTTTCGACCGCGCGGGCGGCGTGTAGAGATTGCCATCGAGCACTTCGCGCACGGCCTCAACCAGTTGCGCGCCCGAATCGCCCTTTGACACGAAACCTGAGGCCCCGTGACGCATGGCCCGGTTAACTGTCGGCTTGTCACTGAGTGCCGACACCACCAGAACCGGTAGCGAAGGGTCACGCTCGCGCAACGTCGCGAGCAGGGAAAACCCGTTCATGCCCGGCATGATCAGGTCGGTGATCACCAGATCGATGTCATCGCGTTCGTCGATCAGAGTGAGCGCATGCGCCGCGTCGGTCGCCTCGATGACACTGAGGGTGCCTCCCAGCCGGGAAAGTGTCTGCGCCAGCCCCTCGCGCACCAGCGCGTGGTCGTCTATGACCAATATGCAACCCAACGGAAGCTCCTTTGCTCGGCTGATCGCAGCGTGACTGCTCTGGCTCACATGATGCGGGCCCACCAAGCATGCCGAATGTGCTGCACGTTGATTCTAATCGCGCAGAAACCCAGCCCGATTCATCCATAGAGACTACGTCTTAAGTTATATCTTTCAGAGCGGTATCGTGTCGTTTCCGCCATCATGAGTGTCTTTGAAAAGGTAAGCTGGCAGCCGACATCCCTGCGCAAGCACAATGAAGATACTGATCGTTGATGACCATCCGTTGATCCGCGAGGCACTGCGCCACGTGTTGCCCGGCCTCGCCGCAGACATCCGGCTCTATGACGCGTCGGACCTGGAGAGCGGACTGGCGCTGGCCGAACAGCATCCGGATCTCGACCTTGCGCTGCTCGATCTGACGCTGCCGGGCTGCAGCGGAATGAGTGCGTTGCGTACCTTCCGCTCGGCGCAGCCGGCATTGCCCATCGTTGTGCTGTCGGGCTTCGACGACACGGACACCGTCATTTCGTCACTCGACGAAGGCGCCATGGGCTTCATTCCGAAGTCCAGCAGCAATGAAGTGCTGCTGGGCGCGCTGCGCCTCGTGTTGTCCGGCGGCGTCTACGTGCCACGCCAGGCGATCGCGGGCGAATATGGCCTTGGCGCACCGCGGCGCGATGACGCACCGCGCAAGCCGCAGACCGCATCGGACATCGGCTTGACCGAACGCCAGTCCGAGGTGCTGACGCTGATGGTTCAGGGCATGCCGAACAAGGAAATCTGCCGCGAGCTGAATCTGGCCGAAGGTACGGTAAAGGTGCACATCACGGCGATCCTGAAGGCGCTCGGCGCCACCAACCGCACCCAGGCCGTCGTCGCGGCAAGCCGCATCGGCCTCAAGCTCGGTCCGTCGGGCGGCTCGCAATGACGGTGCAGACGGGCATTGCGGTGCCCGAAAAGACGACGATCGAATCGCTCACCCGCGAACGCGGGGATGCAGCGGCACGGCTCGACGCGCTTGAACAGGCTTTGCTTGACAAGCAGGTGCGCGCGACCCAGATTGACATGCTGTATGCGAACCTTCGTACCGCCTTCGGCGGTCAGGTGCTTGGCACGGTGCTGGTGGCCATCACCATGTACACCGCCTTCCCGCTGATGACGGTCGCGCTCTGGTTTGCCGCGTCGGTCGCCAACCAGATTTCGCGTCTGGTGCTGCTGCGCATGTACAACCGCGCTGCCCCGAATGCCGACGACGCCCCGCGCTGGGGCAACTACTGGCTGGTCGGCGCTGTGGTTTCGGGTGTGCTGTGGAGTTCCACACTGTGGCTGTTCTTCAGTCCGGATGCGCCGCAGCAACAGATCGTGCTGATGTCGCTGCTGGTGTCGGTGTGCGGCGTGGCGGTGGCCATCACGTCGATGCATCTTCCGAGCTACTACGCCTTCCTGTTTACGACGCTGTTGCCGGTGATCGCGCGCTACATCTGGGAAGGCGGTCGTTATGACCTGCTGATCGCGTTCATCGTGACCGTGCTGATGATCGCGTTGTGGAAGGTGGGCCGGAATTTCAACGCACTGATCGAACGCGCGCTGCGCAGTCGCTACGCCAATGAGGTGCTGAGCAAACGACTGGAGGCACAGAATGTCGAACTGTCGCAGGCACGCGATCGCGCCGATCAGGCCAGCCGCGCGAAAAGCCAGTTCTTCGCTGCAGCCAGCCATGACCTGCGCCAGCCGCTGCATGCCATGGGCCTTTTCGCTGCCGCGCTGTCGGCCAAGGCACGTGAACCCGACGTCGCCAATCTGGTGACAAGCATCAGCAGTTCGGTCGAAGCGCTGGAAGGTCTTTTCAACGAATTGCTCGACATTTCGAAGATCGACTCCGGCAAGGTAAAGCCCGAAATCACCGACGTTTCGGTCACGGCACTGTTCGACCGACTGCGCATGGACTTCGAGCCGGAAGCGTTCGACCGCGGCCTGTCGTTCCGCATGCCATCGCGCAGCGCATGGGTACGCAGTGATCCGGTGCTGCTCGAACGCATCCTGCGCAACCTGATTTCCAACGCGATGCGCTACACGCGAACCGGTGGCGTGCTGGTCAGCACCCGGCTGCGCAAGGGCAAACTTCGATTCGAGGTCTGGGATACCGGCATGGGCATTGCGCCGGACGATCAGGCGCGCATCTTCGAAGAGTTCGTGCAGCTCGCGAACGCGGAGCGCGACCGACGCAAGGGACTCGGGCTCGGCTTGTCCATCGTGCAGCGGCTGGCAGCATTGCTCGACCATCCGGTCAGCCTGTCATCACGGCTGGGTCGCGGAACAGTTTTCCGCGTTGACGTTCCGATGGGCCGCGCGCCGGTCGTACGTGTCGCAGCGGCCCGCGTCGAACGCAGCCAGGCCGATCTGGGCGGCCGCTGCATTCTGGTGATCGACGACGAGGCAAGCATCGTCGACGGCATGAGCGCGCTACTCGGCAGTTGGGGGGCGGAAGCGCTGATTGCCGGGACCGCGGCCGAGGCTATGGCGCAGGTCACTGCACGCGACGCGCCACCCGACCTGATCATCGCCGACTATCAGTTGCGCGACGGAGAAATCGGGCCGGAAGTGGTGACCGCGGTTCGCCGGCATTTCGGCACCGAAATCCCGGCCATTCTTGTGACTGGCAGCGCGACGCCGGAGCGGCTGGAAGAAGCGCGCGATCTCGGCCACCACCTGCTGCTCAAGCCGGTCATGCCGGCCAAGCTGCGCACGCTGATCCAGTTCAAGCTGAAGGAAGCAGTGAAAGCCTGAGGCACGCACAGGTCTAGACCGAAAGGACGATTGCTGCCCTACATCCCGTTTAACAGAATGAAGTTGTTGTGCACGTTGTGTCCCCTTGACGCGGTCTGCGAAGGCCGCGTTTTCTTTTCGCGCCGGCTCTGCGTGGCCGCTGAAACGGTCCGGGGACGGGAAGCGCGCTCACCTCGCGCGCCGCTGCTATGCTCTGCCGACATTCCGCGACAGAGGTGACGACATGGCTGGCGATCCTTCCCAGTACGATCCAATGGAATTTCTCCGCTCGGTATGGGGGCAGATGCCCTTTCCGGTACCCGGTTTCGTGACGCCTACGCTCGACGTCGGCGAACTCGACAAGCGGATTGCCGATCTCAAGGCAGTCGAAGGCTGGCTGCGCATGAACATGGGCATGCTGCAGACCAGTATCCAGGGGCTGGAAGTCCAGCGCGCCACACTGGCCACGATGCAGGCAATGGCAGCGCACGCCGGCGGCACCGCACCGGCGCCCACCGCTGCCGCAAACCCGATGCAGGCCTTCGGCAATGCGGCCATGTGGCCATGGTCGGTGATGCAGAACAGCGCAGCGGCCACCCCGTCTGGCGCTGCACCGGAAGTTGATCCCGTCCCACCCAGTGATGGATAACCGCCGCAGGAACTAGTCCGTGAACACCTTTGCAGCGAGCACCGCCTTTCATGAAGACTGGCCGGTTGCGATGGACCGGGCTCTTGGCACGCTGGATATGCCCGGCGGCGCCAATCTCGGATTCGTTTATTTCACCGACCATTACGGCAACGACGTACAGGCCATGGTTGACCGGCTGACGCTGCTGACCGGCATCCCCAATTGGGTCGGCACCTGCTCGCTCGGCGTGATCGGCCGCAGCAGCGCTGCGCAGAACCACCCCGGTCTGGCGCTGCTGGTCGCCCGCCTGCCCGAGGGCAGCTTCCAGGTCTTTTCCGGGCGCGATCGCCTGCCCAACATGCTGGGCATCGATGCGGGGCGCGAGCAGCCTTACTTCGCCGTCGTGCACGCCGACCCGTCGACGCCGGACATGAGCGACCTGATCACCGACATGGCGACCAAGGTGTCGAGCGGTTTCATTACCGGCGGTCTGGCACTCTCGCGCGGCCGGGCGCCGATGATCGCCAACGGCGCACTTTACGGCGGCATCAGCGGCGTGGCCTTCAATGAGCAGGTGAGCATCACGACCCGGCTGACGCAGGGCTGTTGCGCCGTCGGTCAGGCACGTATCGTCACCGCCTGCGACCAGAATGTGGTGACCGAGATCGATGGTCGGCCGGCGCTCGATGCCTTCCTCGAAGCGGCTGGTACTTCGCTCGGCCAGGATCTGCGCCGTGCTGTGCGCTACATCCTTCCCGGACTGGGCATTCCGGGGCGTGACGACGCCGAGTTCCGGGTACGCAATGTGATCGCGCTCGACCCGGCGAGCGGCGTGTTCGCCATCAACGATGCCGTCGAGGTCGGGCAGCGCATCCGCTTCTACCGGCGCGATGGTGACTGCGCACGCGCCGACATGATGCGCATGCTGCACGAGCTGCACGACTCGCTCGACGCGCCGCCGAAAGCGGCGCTGTATGTGTCGTGCGCGGCACGCGGCGAGCACATGTTCGGCAACGACAATGCCGAACCGGACATGCTGGAAGCCGTGTTTCCAGGTCTGCCGGTGGCCGGATTCTTCGCAGGCGGCGAGATTTCGCATGATCAGCTGTACGGCTACACTGGTGTGCTGACCCTGTTTCTATAGCGGATGACATGGCACGAAACCCGAACGGCAATGCTGATCAGCCGCCCGTTGGCGCAGGCGAAGAGCGGCTCGACCGGCGTCGGTTCCTGAAGCAGGGCGCTGCGCTTGCAGGTGCCACTGCAGCGGCCGGCGCAACGGCGGCACAGTCCGGCGGCGACCTGCCGTGGCTGCATGTGCCGGGCCAGCCCTTTTCTGCGTACGGACAACCTTCGTCGCACGAGCGCTACACCGCGCGGCGCATCGGCGCCAACCGTGCGGTCGCCGGAAACGGCGTCTCGTTCACGCCGCTGGAAGACCTCGACGGCACGATCACGCCGAACGGCCTTCACTTCGAGCGCCACCACAACGGCGTTCCGCAGATCGATCCGGCGCAGCACCGCCTTGTGGTGCATGGCCGGGTACGCCAGGCGCTGAGTTTCGATGTGAAGTCGCTGCTGCGCTACCCGATGCGTTCGCAGATGCTGTTCATCGAATGCGGCGGCAACAGCAACGCCGGCTGGCACGCCGAACCGATACAGCGCCCGGCCGGATCGGTGCATGGTCTGGTGTCATGCGCCGAATGGACTGGAGTGCCGCTGTCCTTCCTGCTCGACGAGGCGGGCGTGGATCAGGAGGCCTCGTGGGTGATCGCCGAAGGGGCGGATGCCGGGGCGATGAACATGAGCATACCGCTCGGCAAGATGCGCGAAGACTGTCTGATCGGGCTTTACCAGAACGGCGAACGGCTGCGCCCGGAAAACGGTTATCCGATGCGGCTCATCGTGCCCGGCTGGGAAGGCGTGCTGCATGTGAAGTGGCTGCAGCGGCTTGAAGTCGCCGACCAACCGGTGATGTCGCGCAACGAAACGTCGAAGTACACCGAGTTGCTACCTTCGGGCAAGGCTCGCCAGTTTACCTTCACGATGGACTGCAAGTCGTTGATTACCTCGCCGTCGCACGGCCAGACACTGCGCCAGCCGGATGTGTATCAGATCAGCGGTCTCGCCTGGAGTGGTCACGGACGCATCACGCGGGTCGAAGTGTCGGTCGACAATGGCAGGCAATGGACCGATGCCGTCCTGCAATCACCTGCACTGCCGCGTTGCTTCACGCGCTTTCGCCTGCCGTGGCGCTGGGACGGCAAACCGGCGGTACTGAAAAGCCGGGCTACCGACGAGGCCGGCAACATGCAGCCGGAACGCGCGGCACTGATCGCGGAACGCGGCCGGGCCGGTTATTTCCACTACCATGCGATCGTGGCCTGGGCGGTCGAGGACGATGGACTGGTTTCGCATACTTATTAGCGCTGCTGTGGCGACCACGCTGCTCAACGGCTGCGCCGCGCCGCTGGCCCAGCGCGTCGAGGCGCCGAAGCTGGGCGTTCCAGTCGCCGCCGATGGACTGGCGGCGCAGACGCTCAATGTATTTCCGGACGGTCGCGGTCTGCCGCCCGGACAAGGCTCGGTAAAGGAAGGGGCACCGTTGTTCCTCCGTCACTGCGCCGCCTGCCATGGCAGGGATGGACGCGGCGGTACAGCCGAGGAGCTGACCGGCGCCAGCCGTCCGCTCGACCATCCCGCGGCCGACAAGACCATCGGCAGCTACTGGCCGTTTGCCACCACGCTGTTCGATTTCATTCGTCGCGCCAAGCCGATGACGGCACCCGGTACCCTGAATGCCGACGAGGTGTATGCGCTGAGCGCCTGGTTACTGCACGCCAACGGCTTGATCGCTGCCGACGCGGTCATGGACGCCGCGCGGCTGGCCGCTGTGCGAATGCCGAACCGTGAAGGCTTCATCCGCGTCGAAGCTCCCTGAAGAAGGCATACAGGCCCGTTGAGGCACCGTACCCTTCACCCCGCCTGGCCGTCAGCGCAGCCCGACCCTCAGCGCGAGAGCGCCGATCATGAAGGCGGCAAAGGCCAGGCCGAGCCCTGATTCCGATTGCTCGTCCAGCAATCCGGCGAGCGGGTAGTTCTGACGGGCGTTCGTCACGGATGCTTCGCGGCAGTCTGCACGGCTCTCGACTGTCCGCGAGGAGGTGACACATGAAGCCGGTACGTCAAGCGCATCTGCATGCGCAGGCATCGCTGTACCCAGAGCGGCGCACAGGGTGATGCACGGTAGAAGAGATCGGATGTTGCAACGCATGCTGCCCTCCTTCTTCAAAAGTGATGTCAGGAGGGGTGTACGCAACATCGGTGCCAGCCGACGGAATTCTTAACCGACTGTTTTCATTAGGCGTTGAACGGGCAACCAGAAGGTACCTGGCACCACGATCGGCCATCGCCGCGCTGCTGCACTATTGCAGTGCAACAAATCAGCCGCCGAAGCTGGCGATCAGCCTGACCAGCGTGTCGCCGTAACGCTCGATCTTGCGGCTGCCGAAGCCGGCGATGTCGGCCAGCTCGTCGCAGTCCGCGGGCCGGTTGCGCGCCAGTTCGATCAACGTGCTGTCGTGCAGGATGACGTAGGCGGGGACGGACTGGGTACGCGCCTCGTCGAGACGCCAGGCTTTCAGTGCAGCAAGCAGGTCTGCATCGACGCCTTCCGTCGAGATCGGAGCGGCCGCACGACTGCGCCGTGCGCCGGATTCCTTGATGCGCTCGACGATGCGCCGCATCGTCACCCTCTGTTCGCCGCGCAGAACCGGGCGTGCAGCGTCGGTGAGCACCAGGGCGCCGAAGGATTCCTGATCGACGCGCGCAAATCCGAGCGCCACAAGCTGACGGAACACGCTGCGCCATAGATTCTCGTCTTCCGCCTTGCCGATCCCATGTACCGAAAGCTTGTCGTGTCCCCATTGGCGGATGCGCTCGGTGTCCTTGCCGCGCAGTACGTCGATCAGATGGGTGGCGCCGAAGCGGTTGCCCGTGCGATAGATGGCAGACAGCGCTTTTTGCGACGCCACCGTGGCGTCCCAGGTTTCCGGCGGATTCAGGCAGTTGTCGCAGTTGCCGCACGGAGCGCCCTGCTCGCCGAAATAGGCGAGCAGATGCACGCGCCGGCAGTGCGCGGTTTCGCACAGGCCGAGCAGCGCGTCGAGCTTGCCGCTGGAAATGCGCCGGAAGGCTTCGTTGCCTTCCGACTGGTCGATGAAGCGACGCTGCTGCACCACGTCGGCGAGACCATAGGCCATCCAGGCGTCCGCCGCCGTGCCGTCGCGACCGGCCCGACCGGTTTCCTGGTAGTAACCTTCGATCGAACGCGGCAGGTCGAGATGGGCGACAAAGCGCACGTCCGGCTTGTCGATGCCCATGCCGAAAGCGATCGTGGCCACGACAACGATGCCCTCCTCGCGCTGGAAGCGCGCCTGATTGACGGCACGTGCCTGGGTGTCCATGCCGGCATGGTAGGGCAGCGCCTTCACACCCTGCGCAACCAGCCATTCGGCGGTTTCGTCCACTTTCTTGCGCGATAGGCAGTACACGATGCCGGCATCGTCAGCATGCTCGGTGCGGATGAATCGCAGCAGTTGCTTGCGCGCATCATCCTTGTCCACGATGGTGTAACGGATGTTCGGGCGATCGAAGCTGGACACGAACACGCGCGAATCCTGCAGCGCGAGCCGTTCGATGATTTCCGCGCGGGTCGCCGGATCGGCAGTCGCGGTCAGCGCAATGCGCGGCACGTCCGGGAAGCGTTCGTGCAGCACCGACAGTTGCAGATATTCTGGACGGAAATCATGCCCCCACTGCGCGACGCAATGGGCTTCGTCAATGGCGAAAAGGGCCGGTCGGATGTGGCTCAGCAGGTCGAGGCAGCGCGGCGTGTTCAATCGCTCGGGCGCGACATACAGCAGGTCGAGCTTGCCGTCGAGCAGACGTCGCTCGACGTCGCGTACCTGATCGAGGTCGAGCGTGGAGTTGAGGAAGGCGGCGCGCACACCGAGCAGCGTCAGCGCCGCCACCTGATCCTGCATCAATGCGATCAGCGGCGACACCACAACCGCAGTGCCGGGTCTCAGCAACGCCGGTACCTGATAGCAAAGCGATTTGCCGCCGCCGGTGGGCATCAGCACCAGCGCGTCCCCACCGCCGGCGACATGTTCGACGATGTCACCCTGGGCACCGCGGAAACCGGGATGACCGAACACGTCCTTCAGGACGCGCAGCGCGTTTTCACGCATCACGTTGCGCCCGGTCAACGTCGGTTCGCAGCCGCACCATCAACATCGCACTAATGCGAGTTTCAGCGCGAACCCGAACGATTGCGCGGCGAAAAGAGTGCCGGCGCCTGCGGACGGCGAGCGTCGCCACGACGGGCATCGCCCGCACGCGGCATCACATTGCCATTCACTTCGCGCGGCGCGGCGGCAGCCGGCTGGATGCGGTTGCCGCGATTGTCATCGTCGTCATCGTGCGCACGCGCGGGTGCGCGGTTACCGCCACCGCCGTTGCCAGCTCCCGACGCACGACCTGCAGCATTGCCGTTGCGCGGTGCGCCACCGCCCGGACCGCGACCGGCTCCACGTGGCGCCGGTGCTCCGCCGGCAGCCTTGGGCTGCGCAGCACGCGCAGGACGATCACCACCGGCGCGCGGCGCCGTGCCTGCGGCCGGCTTGCGACGCGGCGCGTCATTGTTGCGCGCACCGCGGCCCGGCGGACGAGGGCCGCGATCCGGTTCCTCGACCACGATGCCAGGCACGAAGCCTTCTGCGGTCGCCTTCGGGATGGCCTGGCGGGTGACCTTCTCGATCGCACTCAGCAGTTTGACCTCTTCACGATCCACCAAAGACACGGCGGAGCCGCTGGCGCCGGCACGGCCGGTGCGGCCAATGCGGTGCACATAATCTTCCGGCACGCTGGGCAGTTCGAAATTGACAACGTGTGGCAACTGGTCAATGTCCAGTCCGCGCGCAGCGATGTCCGTCGCGACGAGCACGCGCAGCGAATTGCTCTTGAAATCGGCCAGCGCACGGGTACGCGCGTTCTGACTTTTGTTGCCGTGGATCGCCAACGCACTGATGCCCTGCTTGTCGAGCTGTTCGGCCAACCGGTTGGCACCATGCTTGGTACGCGTGAACACCAGCACCTGTGTCCATTCGCCCGTATTGATCAAATGCGCAAGCAAATGGCGCTTCTGCTTCTGTTCCACCATGTAGACGCTCTGATCGACACGCTCGGCGGTCGTGTTTCGGGGTGCGACCTCGACCTCGGCGGCGTTGTTCAGCAGGCCATGCGCCAGTTCGCGTATTTCCGGCGAGAACGTGGCCGAGAAAAGCAGTGTCTGGCGGGTCTTCGGCAATGCCGCGATCACCTTGCGAATATCGCGGATGAAACCCATGTCCAGCATGCGGTCCGCTTCGTCGAGCACGAAGATTTCAACGCCCGACAGATCCAGCGTCTTTTCGCCGAGGTGATCAAGCAGACGGCCGGGCGTGGCGACCAGAATGTCGACGCGCTGCTTGAGTCCCTGCAGCTGCGGGTTCATGCCGACACCACCAAAGATGACCATCGAACGCATGCCGGCGTGCACGCCGTAGGTGCGTACCGATTCCTCGACCTGTGCCGCCAGTTCGCGCGTCGGTGTAAGCACCAGAACGCGCGGGCGGCCCGGCGGAATCTTGGCCGGGCGGTTGATCAGCGTGTGCAGGATGGGCAGCGTGAATCCTGCGGTCTTGCCGGTACCCGTCTGCGCAGCAGCCAGCAGGTCGCGTCCGGCCATGACGAGCGGAATGGCCTTTTGTTGAATGGGGGTGGGTTGCGTGTAGCCCTCTTCCGAAATGGCGCGCAACAGCGGTTCAGCCAGGCCGAGCCCGGCGAAATCGACTTCAGTGTTCAAACAGATCTCCAGCGACGGCCCGTCGCTCAAGCTGAGTGACACCAATACAGGCAGACAAATGAGTGACTTCCAGTGGGGAGGCGGGTGCCTCCTGTCGTCAGTGTGACGACGGAAGGTGCCTATTGGTTAGGCACACGCGGAGTGTACAGGGCTTCCGGGCGGAAGTCTTGCATTGCTGCACATCGAGTCGCGTTCATCCTGCAGATCGGAGACGGAGCAAATGATCGATCGCCGCCGCGGCAAGTGCGAAACCGAATGCGCCGGTTACGCAAACGGAGGAGCCGTACCCGGCACAGCTCAGTCCTTGTGGCGTGCTCCGGGCATCGCAGTTGTCTGCGTTCGGGCGACGCAACGTCTCCGATGAGAACACCACGTCGATGCCGAATGGCGCCTTCTCGGGAAGGGGCATTTGCCCACTCTTGCGCAGCAGCTGACGTACGCGTGCCAACAGCGCGTCACCCTGTGCTGCCGCAAGATCGGCACAACGTATGCGCGTCGGATCGATGCGGCCGCCTGCTGCCCCCGCCATCAGCAACCGCATGCCCTTTGCGTGGCAATGCACCGCCATGGCGACCTTGGCCGAAACCTGATCGGTGCAGTCGATCACGATGTTGTAGTGCGTGCCAAGCACCTCGGCGACATTCTCCGGCGTCACGAAATCTTCGAAGGGCGTCACGACGCAAGCCGGATTGATGACGGCGATGCGTTGCGCCATTGCTTCGGTCTTGGGCATGCCGAGTGTGGGCACGAGCGCCTGAATCTGTCGGTTGATGTTCGACTCGGCAACGTGGTCGAGATCGGCAATTGC